>NC_014655.1:2706435-4059653 GCF_000166395.1 Leadbetterella byssophila DSM 17132 | reverse complement strand
TTTGAGCACTCAATTTAGAAAAAAAAGTTGATCCTCCAAATTAAAATTGAGTACTTGAGGGCTTATCTTTGAAGTAAAATTGACTAATCTTATTTCTTATCCGTGAAAGCCCTTCAGAACTATGTTCCATCTATCCTATTGTTTGTTGTACTTTTTTTAGTTCAACGTACATCATGGGCAGAATACCTTCCGGAAAGAGTATGGTATATCTTTTTGTTCTTTGTGGCTTTGGACATTTTGGTCCAAAAACTAACTAAGATGGGTTTTGAACAGGAGAATTTTATAAATTTTTACCTGGCATCCGTGGTTATACGTATGGTCCTGATCCTCATTTTCGTGGGTGTATTCCTCTACATGTACCCTGAAAACAGAAAAGCCATTCTCCTTACTACAGTTGTATTTTATTTATTTTTCACAACCTTTGAAATTTCATTTTTGCTTCGTAAATTGCGCCGTTTTTAAAACGGCCTTGTGGCAAAACTTTGATTATTAAACACTTCAATATGCTTAGGTATCTATCCAGCTTAGTATTTTCGGTATTCATTTTTTGTGCCACTGCGGCTTTTGCTTCAGACAATGAAGCCTCTCATGGTGAGGAAGAAAGCTTTGACATTGCAGGAATGATCATGCACCATATAGGGGACGAGCACGGTTATGAAATCACTCACGGATTAAAGATTCCTCTTCCTGTAATCCTATATTCTAAAGAAGACGGTTTACAAATATTCTCGTCTAGCCGCTTAGAAGATGGACAAGTTTATAATGGGTACAAAAGTGAGCATGGACACATCGTTAAAGTAAACGCTGACGGTTCTGTGAACGAAAACGTACATCCTTTTGACATTTCTATCACTAAGAATGTGGCTACCATGTTATTGAGCTCATTCTTATTGATCCTAATCTTTACTAGTGTTGCTAAAGGATATGCAGTAAACAAAGGAAAAGCTCCAAAAGGCATACAATCTCTTCTAGAGCCGATCATCGTATTCTTAAGAGATGATATAATCAAGCCGGCTATTGGACATAACTACGGTAAATACTTCCCATATTTATTAACTTTGTTCTTCTTTATATTGATTAACAATATTTTAGGTCTATTCCCTGCAGGCCCAAACCTTACCGGTAACATTGCCGTAACTATGGTTCTTGCAGTAATTACCTTCCTTATTGTTAACATATCCGCTAACAAATACTACTGGAAGCACGTATTCCTACCTGATACTCCGGTTTGGATGTACATTATTATGATTCCTGTAGAATTAGTGGGAGTATTGATGAAACCTATGTCATTGATGATTCGTCTTTTTGCGAACATTACTGCTGGTCACATCATTATGTTGAGTTTATATGGTCTAATCTTCATATTCAAAAGCTACCTAATAGGTGGTGCAGTTGGAGGATTTGCCTTGTTCATGAGCTTTATCGAATTATTGGTAGCTTTCGTACAAGCATTGATCTTCACCCTACTTACTTCCATGTATATAGGATCTGCAGTTGAAGAACACCACTAAGATATTCCTCTTTAATCCCTATAAAGAGGCTATTAAACACCATTCTTTCTGAGGGGGAAGGAAAAAATAACTAAAATTATGTCTTTATTAAGCATTATTTTACAAGCAGTAGCAGAGTCTGGTTCAGGTCTTATTGCTTTAGGTGCAGGTTTAGGAGCTGGTTTAGCGGCTATCGGTGCTGGTCTTGGTATCGGTAAAATCGGTGGTAGCGCTATGGAAGGTGTGGCTCGTCAGCCAGAAGCTTCCGGCAAAATCCAAACTATGATGATCATCATCGCTGCCCTAATCGAAGCCGTGGCTCTATTTGCAGCTGTAATCTGTCTTCTTATCTCTTTCAACATCTAAGAGGACCCCTTCCCAACATTATTCGCATTAGGCGTTAATGTTGGGAAACTTTTCATTGAAAATTATTAATACAATATAAAATGGTACTTTTAAATAGCGCATTATTAAATCCCAATCCCGGTCTAGTGATCTGGCAATTGATCGTTTTTGGTATCCTTGTATTTATCCTTAGAAAGTTTGCGTGGACGCCCATCATTAACGGTCTAAAAGAAAGAGAGGGAGAGATTGAAGGTGCCCTTAAAATGGCGGAAGAAACACGTGCTGAAATGGCTAAGTTGAAAGCTGATAACGATAAGTTAGTAGCTGAAGCACGTAGAGAAAGAGATGAGATCGTTAAAGAAGCTAAAGAAGCCGCTAACCGTCTTATCGCTGAAGCTAAAGCTGACGCCCAAACTCAGAGTGCTAAAATCTTAGAAGATGCTCGTGCCACTATCGCTCATGAAAAAGAAGTAATGATCGCTAGCGTGAAACAAGACGTAGCAAATCTATCTATTGAAATCGCTGAAAAAATACTTCGTAAAGAATTGTCAGATAAGGCTGCTCAGCAATCTTATGTTAGTGCATTAGTAGCTGACGCAAAACTTAATTAAAAGATATGAACCTTTCGCTTATAGGAAATCGTTATGCAAAAGCTTTGATCTCCCTGGCTAATGAGCAAGGGAAGTTAGAAGAAGTGTATAATGACATGAAATTCTTCGAGACTGTTTGCTCTGAAAATGACGAATTCCGTAAAATCATGGCAAACCCAATCGTTCGTCACGAAAAAAAATACGGTATTTTGAAAAAAATTTTCGAAAATCGTGTGACGGATGTGACTTTCTCGATTTTTAGCGTCTTAACTAAAAAGAATCGCGAACAACTACTGTATCCTATTGCTCAAGAGTTTCACAAATTGTACGATGAGCAGAAAGGAATTCAGAAAGTTGAAATCTCTACTCCGGTAGCTCTGACAGAAGATCAAAAAGCTGAATTCAGCAAAGTTGTTGCAGAGTCGCTTAACAAAACCGTTGATCTTTCAGAGAAGATTGACGAAAGCCTAATCGGAGGGTATGTATTAACCATAGGTGACACTCAGATTGACACCTCAGTTAAAAACAAGCTCAATGAGTTGAAGAGAGCGATGGCTTCGTAAATTATGCATTAGTTTTCATGGCTATAAAGTTGAGAAATGCCTTCGATCTTTCGAAGGTTTTTTCTTTTTATACCCTCTAGCTAATGCCGCCATTTTCTCCACCGTCCAATACCTTCATTTTATACAAAAAAAAAAAGGGCTAATAGAGTGCCCCCAAATAGTTAGACACTAATTGGGGGCATTATTATGAGCAGAAAGTAAAATTTGATTCAACACACCCTTCTCCTCATTTCCATTGCTCCTGCAATTTTTCAGCTTTTTCAAGCACTTCAGCGCGCTTCTCCCTTTCTTTCTTCAGCTGCATTGGCCTTAACCACACCCAGTTTATTATAATCCAGATGATGGTTATCCCATAGGCAATACCCCCTCCCAAAAGCCCCAACTTTACAGCGTATTCCCACATATACAGCGCTATACCCAGGCCTAATAATACGGTATAGGCTTCAAGAACTTGGGTGCTTAAGAATTCCTCTCTTTTCTGCACTTCTCTTAATTTTTCTACATAACTCTTGCTGTCATGATCCAAGGATAGATATAGTTTAAGTATGCCACTGTGTACTAAAAGAAAGAGAAAAATGGAACTCAAAATTAATCCCAAACCCACGTAAGTACTCTTAGATTCAGGCTTAATAAAATAAGCGATACAGACGATAAATACGAAGGTCAAACCCAAAAGCAAATTAGTCCAAATGAATTTCCATTTTCTACCTTTTTTATACTTATTGGCAAGCTTCCGAAATTCTTCGATATCGAATGCCGGCACTTGCTGTGCTTGCCATAGTTTATTCAAATCCATGCTGTCTAAATTTTTGATTTAAAATATCTTTAATTCGGTGAACACGAACGCGCACATTGCCTTCTGACAAGCCGGTTATTCTGGCTATTTCTGCCTGCGGTAAGGCCTCTAATTCCATACTTATGATCAGCCTGTCTACTTCCTTCAACTCCTGAATAAAGCGGTGAAGCAGGACCACTTTCTCGTCCTCGGACCTAACTTCCTCTTGATAATCTCCCACTAGGGAAGCATAAACTGGTTTTTTAACATGCTTCAAACAGAGGTTTGCAGCTATCCTAAAAATCCATGTTCCTATAGAAGCCTCTCCCCGAAACCGTGGTAAGTTTTCATACACGGCTAAAAAGGTTTCTTGCGCTAAGTCCTTACCGTCCTCTCCGGCATACCCCCTACATAAGCGGTATACCTTCTGCCAGTAAAGACTATATATCTCTTCAAAACAATCTATCGAAGCCATGCTGTAAGTAGTTCTATAAATTCCTCCTGCGCATCCAGGTAAAGGGTGTGGGAACAATTATTTAACAGCACGAAACCTCCGGAACTGTAGGTGGCTATTTTTGACAATTGTGCCTCATCAAATAGGCCGTCATCCTTTCCATAAATTCCAAACACGGGAATCTTCTGAAGTTTAGGGAAATCTTGGTACAACTTCATTAAAGTATATTTTTCATTGCTTACAAAGCCCATGGAGGGTTGGTACATGGTCTTGTATTTTGTAGCAGCTTGTTTTTCCATATATGATTTTACACTGGGGTCACTGTAAAAAGCGGCGTGACGTGCTTTTCCTTCTTCTGACAGGGTGGGTGAAGTATAGACTCCGTTCTGCATGGCTAACATAAAGGTCCCGGAACTGTAATAGATGGAGGCGGAATCCTGCTTCAGAACAAAAGCCAGCTGAGCTTTAGCTGCAGAGTCGCCCTTTACAGCTACCCGCTGATGCACTGCCCTAAGGCTGGCTTGCAGATCTATGGGGGCTGCCGCCAAGACGATGCGCTTGACTTTCTCTGGACGTGCCACGGCATATTTTATAGCCAGCATCCCACCAAAGCTGTGCCCTATTAGATTTACACTTTTAATACCGTAAGCTCCGCACAAGGAATCAATGTCACTAAAGGTTTGCTCCAAGGTATACTTAGCATCATCCGTATCTGACCTTCCCTCACCGCGTCTGTCATAAAGTACTACATAGTATCCTTTTTCAGAAAGTGCCTTCGCGGTACTCACTTCAAAGTCTATAGCACTCCCACCCGGACCACCGTGTAGAAAAAGTATGGGCTCAGCCTTGGGATCACCAAAGGCTTTGTGGTATATGGATTGAGCTTTTACCCCGAAACCAAGTAGGAGAAATACTAAAATTTTATTCATTTTCTGTGTTTTTTTCCTTTAGAGCTAGGAACACAGAAAATGTTACAGTCAACTTAAATATTTCCTAAAAAATGTTACCGTACGGTCCCACGCTAGTGCAGCAGCCGCCTTATCAAACCTCGGAGTAGTGTCATTATGGAAACCGTGATTAGTATTTGGATAGAAGTATGCCGTAAATTCCTTTTTATTCTCTTTCAAAGCTTTCTCATAGGCTTCCCAACCTTTGTTCACATTTGTATCTAATTCAGCAAAATGCAATAATAAAGGAGCTTTGATATTCGGTACTTCTTCCACAGGGGCTTGACCACCGTAAAAAGGAACCGCTGCATTCAAGAAGGGCACTCTGGCAGCCATCATATTTGAGATCCAGCCTCCGAAACAGAATCCTACCACCCCCACTTTACCATTACTCAAGGGTTTCAGGTACTCTGCCGCAGCAATAAAATCCTCTAACATCTCCTCCCTCTTTCTTTTTGCTTGCATCTCTCTTCCCTCGTCATCATTGCCCGGATATCCTCCTAAAGGACTCAAAGCATCTGGGGATAAGCTAATAAATCCAGCTAAAGCCGCTCTTCTGCCTACATCAGCTATATGAGGATTTAAACCTCTGTTCTCATGCACCACTACCACTCCACCTAGCTTTCCTTTCGCTTCCTTTGGTTTACACAACAAAGCTTTGATCTTGCCTCCCCCCTTTGGAGAAGGATACTCCACCCACTCCTGTGTAATTCTTGGATCATCCTCCTTAACTTGTATAGCCGTCTTATAATTGGGACTCAAAAAACTCATCAATGCCGCCACTGTAGTTCCTCCTACCGCATAAGCAGATAATTTTTGCATGAAATCTGAACGGGATAAACGATTATGCGCATAATCATTATAAAGCTCAAGCAGCTCCTGTTTTACTTTGGGGTCATTCATAGCATTAGGTTGTATAATGAAAGTTAAGAAAAAAAACTGAGATTACCAAAAGAAATTTTATCAAAGTACTTGACCATCATTCCCAAACAAAATGGTACATTTGCAATATGAGAAAGGTAATGTCTTTACTTCTTCTGGGGATTTATTTGTTTTCAAATGTGGAATTTTGCCAACTTTTGAAAATGCCCCTGTTAGTGGAACATTACCAGGAATATGTACAAATGGGAGAAGGTGACCTGATAGATTTCCTGATACACCATTACGGTGGCCACGAAATGGATGGTGACTGGGACACTGACATGCAACTTCCATTTATGAAATTAGCGTCTGATCTCTCAGTGGCTTATTACATCCCAAAATTCCAAATCCAGCTCCCCACTCCACAAGAAATTATTCTTAACCAATCCTTAGGAAGAAGCAAAACCATCAGCTTTATACCTTCCTATTGCGCACAAATCCTTCAACCCCCTCGCATAGCTTAAGAAACTGATGATTTAAAGGGCCTACTGGACCCATGTTCTCACTTTCAGTCTCTATTAAGCATGTTAAATTCTATTATCCGCTTTTCCCTGCGGAACAAATTCCTTATAGGCATAGGAACCCTTTGCCTATTAGTATTAGGTATTTACGAGACGTACAAATTACCTATAGATGCCCAACCTGACATCACGAATAATCAGGTACAAGTTATAACCGTAGCCCCCTCTTTCAGTGCTGCAGATATTGAAAGATGGGTGACCATCCCTATTGAACAGGCCAACAGTAACATACCTGGTTTAGAAGAGATCAGGAGTTTTAACCGCTTTGGCCTTTCTCTAGTAACCCTGGTCTTCACAGACGATACAGATATTTACTGGGCAAGAACCCAGGTCACCGAAAGACTCTCAAGAATCGAAGACCAAATCCCGGAAGGATTAGGTAAACCGGAACTTGGACCCATCTCCTCCGGCCTCGGAGAGATCTTTCAATATGTAGTACGTGCCAAAAAAGGATACGAACACAGGTACGGTCCCACTGAACTGCGTACCATACAGGACTGGGTCATCAGGAGACAACTCCTCGGCACTCCCGGCGTGGCTGAAGTCAGCAGCTTCGGAGGTAAATTAAAACAGTACGAGATTGCTATTTCTCCTAGCCGACTTCAAGCTTTCCAGCTCAGCATACAGGACATCTTCCAAGCATTGGAAAATAATAACCAGAACACCGGAGGAGCTTATATAGAAAAAGCAGAGACCGTCCTTTTTATTCGTTCTGAAGGGATGGTATCCCACATAAAGGATTTGGAGAACCTTCCCGTTAAATACTCTGGCGCAGGAAGTCCCATACTCTTAAAAGACATTGCGGAAATCAAAATAGGTCATGCCACCAGATACGGAGCCATGACCTACAACGATGAAGGCGAAGTTTCCGGGGCAATTGTGATGATGCTAAAAGGAGAGAATGCAAATGCGGTCATCAAGAACATCAAGGCCAGGATAAAGGAAATTGAGAAGGACATTCCGGAAGGTGTAGTCATAGAACCTTTCTTAGATAGAGCGAAACTGGTCAACAATACCATAAGCACTATTGAAACCAATCTTGCAGAAGGAGCCTTGATTGTAGTCTTTATTTTGGTCCTCTTTCTAGGAAATTATCGCGCAGGACTACTCGTAGCATCCGTAATCCCCCTATCCATGCTTTTCGCCATCATTCTAATGAATCTGTTTGGGATAGGTGGGAATCTAATGAGCCTAGGAGCTTTGGACTTCGGATTGATAGTGGATGGTGCGGTGATAATTGTAGAAGCCGTACTCCATCAAATGAATAAACGTGGGGATGAAGAAAAAGACAAACAAGTCTTCAACTCTGCTAGTAAGATGGTAAATAGTGCCGTTTTCGGGCAGATCATCATTTTAGTAGTATATCTTCCCATCTTCACCCTGAAGGGTATAGAAGGGAAAATGTTTATACCCATGGCACAAACTGTGGCATTTGCACTAATAGGCGCTTTTATTCTCTCCCTTACCTACATCCCTGCCATGAGTGCCCTAGTGCTTAAACCTACACCTACTGGAAGTCTATCGGATCGTATGATGCACAAAATAGAGGCTGTCCATCATAATGCCCTACAAAAGGCCTTAAAACACGGAAATTCTATCCTGTTAGTTGTATTTCTCCTCTTTGCAGGAGCCGTATTTGCACTAAGTCGACTAGGTGGAGAATTTATACCTACACTAGAAGAAGGTGATTTTGCAGTAGAAATGCGCATACTACCGGGAAGTAATATTCAAACCACCATTAATGAGACGAACAAAGCTGCAAAAATACTTAAGGAACAATTCCCTGAGGTAGAAAAAGTAGTGACCAAAATAGGTAGTGCAGAAATTCCTACGGAACCCATGCCTATGGATGCCGGTGATATGATCGTCTCCCTTAAACCTAAAAAGGAATGGACCAGTGCTAGTAGCTTTCCTGAACTATCTGAAAAAATGAGTAAGGCCCTAAGCGCTATTCCGGGCCTTAGTACCGGATTCCAATTCCCTGTACAAATGCGCTTTAATGAATTAATGACGGGAGCCAGACAAGATGTGGTATGTAAGATCTTCGGGGAAAATCTGGATGAGTTAAACCGATACGCAAACCTTTTGTCCAAAGAAATCCAAAAAGTGAAAGGAGCGGAAGATCTCTATATAGAACCGCTCATAGGTGCTCCTCAATTGGTTATCTCCTATGACCGACAAGCCTTAAGTAGATACAAATTAAGTGTATCAGAAGTCAATAAAGTAGTCAATAGCGCTTTTGCGGGACAACATGCCGGAGTATTCTATGAAGGCGAAAGAAGATTCGATATAGTAGTTAGACTAGCCAGCGAAGAGAGAAAAGAAGTACAAGATATTAAAAACCTCCTTGTACCCACAGCATTGGGCATGCAGGTACCTCTTCATCAACTCGCCAATATAGCATACAAAAGCAGTCCTAATCAGATTCAAAGGGAAAACACCCGTAGAAGAATCATTGTTGGCTTCAACGTCAGAGGAAGAGACGTGCAAAGTGTAGTTAATGAACTTCAAGATAAAGTGAGTAAGAATCTCCATTTAGGAACCGGATATAAAATCACATATGGAGGTACATTCGAAAACCTGAATGAAGCGCGCACTAGATTGGGTCTTGCCGTACCTGTATCCTTAGTATTAATCTTCTTCCTTTTGTATCTATCCTTTAAATCCTTTAGATACAGTCTATTAATCTATACTGCTATTCCCCTGTCCGCTACAGGAGGAGTTTATTTCCTGGCCCTAAGAGGAATGCCATTCAGTATAAGTGCTGGTATAGGATTTATTGCCCTATTTGGTGTAGCGGTTTTGAACGGGATTGTACTCGTAGCTGAATATAATAGAATAAGAAAACCTAAGACAGCTGAAGAAACGGTATTAGACGGCACGCGCGTCCGTCTGCGACCGGTCCTAATGACTGCGTTAGTAGCCTCATTAGGTTTCTTACCTATGGCTCTAAGTAAGGGTTCAGGAGCCGAAGTTCAAAAACCATTGGCCACAGTAGTCATTGGTGGATTACTCTTTGCCACCTTCCTGACCTTATTCGTCTTGCCTATATTGTATGTCAAAATTGAACATTGGAAGAAGTTGAGTCCTGTAACAACCTTACTATTCCTATTCTTTGTACCAAATGTACAAGCACAAATCAGCAGGGAAGAAGTGATAAAAGAAGCCCTGATATCAAATCCTTATCTGCAATCCTCTGCTTTAGACATCCAGCATAAAAGTAAATTAGCCGAAGCCTACAATGAACCTTATGCCACTCAGTTCACTGCGGAGTATGGCAAGTATAACGGTTTGAAGAACGACAGAAATCTTGGAGTTTCACAAAGATTTAAACTACCTGTAGTACATCAAACGAGGAAGCAACTGCTGGAAAGTGGCGTAATTCTGTCGCAAAGGAAAGCTGAACTAACCCAAGCTCAAATAGTAAAGGAAATAAACTTGGTTTTCCAAAACCACCTGGTTTTGGAAGCGCAGCAAAAATTATTTCAAAAGTCAGATAGCTTATACGAAAACTTAGAGCGATTTCTTCAAGAACAATTAATGCAGGGAGAGATGGATCCTGCTGAGGGAAATTCATTCTTGCTCCTCCGACAAGAAATCAGGCAATTGCTGCATGAAATTGAAAGTGAAAAAAATCAAGCTCAATTAGAACTGCAATGGCTTGTACCTACACTGGGAACGATAAAACCTGAAGGTGATCTTAAGCTGCCTTTGCCGGCATTGATGTATGAAGGTTCTCATCTTGAACTTGCTGCATTAGATCAGGAGATAGCCATATCCAAAAGTTCTATCCAAATGGAGAAAAATGCACTTCTACCGGAATTTAGCCTGGGATACGCTAATCAAACCCTAAAAGATTTAGGTTCCGGCACATTTTCTTCCATTCAAGCTACCATAGAAATACCCATCTTTCGCCAATCTCAGAAAAAAAGAATTGAAGCTGCGGGGATACAAACCCAAATGATAGAATACCAGAAGCAAATCAGAACTACGCAGATTCAAAAGGAAATAGCACTTGAAAGCCAAAGGTGCCACTCTCTGGACAAGACCTTATTAGAGATAGAAAACATCTACCTCCCTAAGGCAGAAGATTTGGAGAAAATGATATTTAATAAGCTCAAATGGGGTGAAATCTCCTTTCAGGAATATGTCATTATGCATAGACAAATCCTGGATCTTAGACGAAACTATTTTCAGACTTTGATTCAAAGGAATCAAAGTGCTAGCCAACTTATTTTCTTAAACACTAATTCATGAGAAATTACTTATTTATATTCATAGTATTCTTTCTTAGCTGTAAACAGAAAGAAGAAAAGGAAATGCAAGTAGAAACTTCCTCGAAAGATACTATTATCTTAACCGAGGATCAGTTACAACATCTTACCCTAAGCACTACTAGCTTAAGTCTTCAAAAAATAGATGTCAGTCAAAGCCTATCCGGAAAAGTAGTAGCAAATGCTGCAGATTATGTTTCCATTTCTGCTCCTGCGGGGGGATTTGTGAAGAAAATCAATTTCTTACCAGGCCAAAGGTTCCAAAAGGGGCAAATCCTAGTTATCCTGGAAGATGTTTCCTATATACAGATTCAAGAGGATTTCCTTAAGAATAAGGTACAATTGAAAACGAATCAATTAACTTATGATAGACAAAAAGAACTTTATGCGCAGAAATCTACTTCAGAGAAAGTCCTGCAAGCAGCTGAAAGTGAATACCAATCCAGCCTAGTACTACATAGAAGCCTGTCTGAAAAGATGAGGTTCATTGGATTAAATCCGGAAACTTTCACTTCGGAAAAGATCACGAGGACCGTAGAGATTCGAGCGCCGTTCACAGGAATAATCAACAAAGTTTTGAGCAATACAGGTAAATTTCTCAGTCCCTCTGAGCCGATATTTGAGGTTATCAACCCTCAAGGATTCTTATTGGAGATCAAAGCCTTCGAAAGAGACCTTCCCTATGTAAAAGTAGGCCAAACCATAGAATATCATACTCTGACGCAAAAGGCATCCAGCGACAAGGCAAGAATCATTAGCATAGGGAGCATGGTGAATGAAGACGGAACCATACCTATTTTTGCCCAACCTTTCCAAAAAACTGATTTGGCCTTAGGCGCGTTTGTTCAAACCCTTGTGCATACAGAAAACAGAGAAGTAGAGGTTCTTCCTACCACAGCCATTCAAAATTTCGAAAACAAATGGTATGTGTTCATTGAACATCAAAAAGGCACTTATGAGATGGTTGAAGTGGAAATTGGCCAACAAGACGCTACCTATACTGAAATCAAAAATGCCTCAAGGCTACAAAGTTACACCATAGTCAATAAAGGTGCTTACCAATTACTTATGGGATTAAAAAACACTGCTGATCAAGAATAATATTTGGCGGGGTAAAAATAAAACACCTATATTTACCCCGCTAATGAAATTCATCACACTCATACTAAGCCTTTTGGTCATGGCACTTACCTTAGTACCATGCAGTGACACTCCTTGTGATACTGAAAAGACGCATACCCATGAGCAGCATGATGATCAGTGTACCCCATTCTGCACTTGTGTTTGTTGCGGTGCACAATCCCAAGTACCCCAATATCCCTTTACTTATTCCCATTCACCTATAATCACCTATATTTCTCTTTCATTGCCTCAGTATAATTCTACTTATACTCCGGGCTTCCATCATTCCATCTGGCAACCTCCCAAGATTTAAGGTCATACTTCTTTTTGTATCACCTTAAAATCTTAATACTGTGTTAAATACTATCATAAAATTTAGTATTCAGAACAAGGTATTTATAGCCTTCATGACCCTATTGTGGATCATTTGGGGCATATGGAGCGCTACAAAGCTCCCTATAGATGCCGTTCCTGATATTACGAATAATCAAGTTCAAATATATACCCACTGCCCCACATTGGCTACCCAAGAAGTGGAGCAGATGGTCACCTTTCCCATAGAACAGAGCATTGCTAACGTTCCGGATATCCTTGAAGTGAGAAGTATCTCTCGATTTGGACTCTCCGTTATCACTGTGGTATTCAAGGATGAAGTAGATATCTACTTTGCCAGACAGCTCCTACTAGAGCGCTTACAAGAAGCCAAAGATGATATACCTTCAGAAATCGGCCGGCCTGAATTAGCGCCTGTTAGCACAGGCCTGGGAGAGGTCTTTCAATACCTTCTACATCCAAAACCCGGAAGCGAAGGAAAATACGATGCCAAAGAACTCAGAACCCTACAGGACTGGGTAGTTGCTCGCCAACTGGCCGGTACTCCCGGCATTGCTGAAGTCAACAGCTTTGGAGGCGAACTTAAACAATACGAGGTGGCCATAAATCCTGATCGCATCCGAGCCATGGGCGTAAGCATACCGGATATTTTCCAGGCATTAGAATCCAATAATGAAAATACAGGAGGAGCATACATAGATAAACGTCCTAATGCCTACTTCATTCGAAGCGTAGGTATCGTTAAATCTATTGAGGACATCATGCAAATTCCCGTTAAGACCGTGAATGGCCTACCTCTATTAATCAAGGATGTTGCTGAAGTTAGATACGGCGCGGCCATTCGATACGGAGCATTAACCTATAATGGTGAGGTAGATGCCGTAGGAGGAGTTGTCATGATGCTGAAAGGACAAAACAGCCACGAAGTGGTACAAAGGATAAAAGCCAAATTGCCTCAAATTCAGAAATCCTTGCCTGATGACGTCATCATTGAAGCCTACCTGGATAGAACAGACCTAGTTGGGAGAGCCATACAGACCGTAGAAAAGAACCTCATAGAAGGCGCACTGATAGTGATATTTGTGCTGGTTCTGTTTTTGGGAAATCTAAGAGCAGGACTTATAGTAGCCTCCGCCATCCCCTTATCCCTGCTTTTTGCCTTAGGCATGATGCGGATATTTGGAATAAGTGCTAATCTAATGAGTTTAGGAGCTATTGACTTTGGACTAATCGTAGACGGGGCAGTGATAGTGGTGGAAGCCACCCTGCACCACTTGGGTGTACGCCAGTTAACCCAAAAAGAAATGGATGAAGAAGTGTATAAAGCATCGTCCAAAATTCGAAAGTCGGCAGCCTTTGGAGAGGTCATCATTTTGCTAGTCTATCTGCCCATTCTGACCTTAACGGGAATTGAAGGGAAGATGTTTGCACCCATGGCTAAGACAGTAGCATTTGCCATACTGGGAGCCTTGATACTGTCCATGACGTATATCCCCATGATGTGCGCCTGGTTTTTACCGAAAAATCCCAAAGCACAGCAATCCATCAGTGATCGTATGATGACGAAGCTAAGGAATCTTTACGAACCTCTATTACATAGAACTCTGACCTGGAGAAAGGGAGTAATAAGTATTGCCGTATTACTCTTTATCGGATCCATTCTTCTTTTCCAGAGACTAGGAGGAGAATTTATCCCTCAATTACGCGAAGGAGACTACGCCTTTCACTGTATTCTCCCTCCTGGAAGTTCTTTGGAACAAAGTATAGAAACATCCATGCAGGCATCTCGCCTCCTTAAAGAGATGAAGGAAGTGAAAATGGTCATAGGAAAAACGGGATCTGCGGAGGTACCTACTGATCCTATGCCTCCTGAAGCCACTGATCTTATGGTGATCCTTCATCCTAATCTGGAAAAGTCCTATGAACAGGTAGGGAATGAGATGCAAGAAAGGTTAGAACAGATTCCCGGAGTCTATTTCGAAAAAAACCAACCCATACAGATGAGATTTAATGAATTGATGACCGGCATACGTCAAGACGTGGCCGTCAAGATCTTTGGAGAGAATCTGGACACCTTACGGAATTTAGGGGAACAAGCAAAGGCACTGATTTCGACCATTCCTGGAAGTAAAAATCCTCAATTAGAAAGAACAGAGGGATTGCCACAGATCCAGATTCTGTACGATAGAGCCAGGATGGCTGCCTACGGCATATCCATCAAAGAGGTTAATCAAATGGTCAGCACGGCATTTGCAGGAAAGACAGCAGGAGTTGTGTTTGAAAATGAAAGAAGATTTGATCTGGTAGTTCGATTGGACAGTGCACATAGAAAAGATCTGGAAGACGTGCAGAACCTCCTGATTCCTATTCCTTCCGGAGGCCAAATCCCTCTGAATCAGGTGGCGGAAGTAGCATACAAATCTGGCCCGGCTCAGGTCAGTAGGGAAATGGGAAAACGTAGGATTGTAATAGGTTTTAATGTAGATGGTAGAGACGTAAAGTCGGTAGTAAATGAAATACAAGAGGTATTGAATGAAAAGATGGTTCTCCCTCCCGGCTACTATTTCACTTATGGCGGACAGTTTGAGAATCTTGAACGGGCAAGCGCTAGACTAGGCTTAGTGGTGCCTCTGGCTTTGGGCATCATCCTCCTTCTTCTATTCTTTACGTTTAGATCCTGGGCATTGAGTATTATCATTTTTTCAGCTATACCTCTCAGCGCCATGGGCGGTGTGGCAGCTCTTGCCTTAAGAGGAATGCCTTTTAGTATAAGCGCAGGTATAGGCTTCATAGCTTTATTCGGGGTAGCCGTACTGAATGGAATAGTACTCCTGAGTACGTATCAACAATTGGAAAAAGAGGGAATAACAAATCCATATGAAAGAGTGATCAAAGGCTCCCTAGAAAGACTTCGACCTATCTTGATGACGGCTACAGTGGCCTCCCTAGGATTCTTGCCCATGGCACTGAGTACGGGAGCCGGAGCTGAAGTACAAAAGCCACTGGCTACTGTGGTCATAGGTGGACTAGTGAGTGCCACAGCTCTAAGTCTCCTTCTCCTACCCTGCCTGTACCTCCTCCGAATAAAAGCAAAGCCAAGACTTACAATAGTTCTAAGTCTGCTTCTTCCTGCTTCACTCTTTGCCCAGGAAAGAAAGACTGAAAAGGAAGTCCTAGACTTGGCCATAGAAAGGAACGCGCAAGTATATCTCTTAAAGAAAGAAAAAGCTTCTCTCCTAAGCGCCTCTGGAAAAGAATGGAACAAAACCGGGTTCTTTGTGGAAAATGAAGACCTTCGCCCTTCTGACCGCCTTGGAATTTGGAAAATAGGTATTTCTCAAAATATAGCCTGGCCAAGCTATTACAAAGCTAGAAAATCCTATCTCGAAACCCTGGAAAAGACGGAGGATCTCAAGTTTCAACTATGGAAAAGAGAACTCGGCACAGAGGTTCGGACCGTATACTATACACTATGGTATTTGCAAGATAAATATAAGCTATACCAAAGATTAGATAGCTTATACCAAAATACCTCAAAAGCAACGGAACTCAGGGAGAGACAAGGTGAATCCGGCCGACTAGAAAGCATTTCTGCTCAGGCAAGGGCCCGAGAGATCAGTACCTTTAAAGATCAGCTAATACTTCAGATGAAAGAGGCTCAGGAACAGCTGAAAGTTTACATTCAAAGCATAATCCTCCCACCTGATCTTCCATTGGACAGTATCCCTATGTATATTTCCTTTAGCGATGCCCATCCCGAATTAGAAATATCTGCTCAAGAGATCAAGATCACTGAGGCCTTTGTGCAGCAGGAAGTAGAAGCACGAAAACCCGAATTCTCCGGTAGGATCTTCTCCCAGACCCTTTGGGGCGCTAAAGACCCCTTCTCCGGCTTTTCCATAAGTACACAAATACCTATAGGGAAAGGTTCTAAGAAGAGGATAGAGGCAGAGAAAATGGAGATTGCCATTCAGCAACAGAATTACCAACTCAAAGAGCGAAGGTTCATAGGAGAAATGCAGCAAGCAAAAACTGAGATGGAAAAGGCATTTTTAGTGGTTCAAAATCTTAGAAACATAGGACTAGAAGAAGCTGAATTCTTAGAAAGAACGGCTCTAAATCAGTACAAAGCCGGAGATATCAGTTACGCCACCTTAACCCAATACTTGGCTCAGGCAACCTCTATAAGACTCAATTACCTGGAAAACTTACATCTGTATAACCTAGCGGTGATTCGCTATCAATATTATTTATAAAATGAAAAGATTAGTGATCCTATTACTTCTTTCCGCATGCCAGAAGCCGGAAGTGAAAGAAACAGAAGAGGTACACGAAGCATTTGAAGCCAGACTGACAGATACCCAATTAGCCACTGCTAAGGTAGAATATGGTAAGATTGAAGAAAAAAACCTCACTTCCAGTCTACGCTTAAATGGGGTATTACGTGTACCTAATACCCACAAGGGTAGTATCTCAGCCTTATATGGAGGGGTAGTCAAGACACTGCTCATCGAAATGGGGGATCCTGTTAAAAAAGGCCAAATTATAGCCTACATAGAACATCCCGATTTAATTAAGCTTCAGGAGGAATACTTGATGTCCTCTGCCAGACTAGAACAAACAGAGGAAGAATTCAAACGCCAATTGCAATTAGTGGAAGGACAGGCTGGTGCGGTAAAAACACTGCAAGCATCCAAGAGTGAATACCTCGCCGCTAAAGCTAAATTCCAATCTTTGGAAGCACAAATAAACCTTTTGGGGCTTAGTGGTGTAAAAGAGGGAAAGATGTATGCCTCCCTACCAGTAAGAAGCCCCATCCATGGAACCATAAGCACCATTTATGCTAAAATGGGGGAGTTCTTAAATGTAGCAGCTCCCTTAGCTGATGTGGTAGATAACAATGCACTTCACTTAGACCTACAAGTTTTCGAAAAAGATCTCCATAAAATGAAAATCGGACAAAAGGTGAGGTTCACTTTGACAAATTTGCCCACAGAAGCCTATGATGCGGAAGTTTTTTCCATAGGTTCAAGTTTCGAGAATGATAGCAAAACCATAGCAGTACACTGCAAGGTTACCGGTCCTGTTAAAGGCTTGATTGATGGAATGAACGTGTCAGCCCGAGTGGAAACCAGTACAGATAACCAAAAAGCAGTACTTAATGATGCCATCGTGGAAGCAGAAGGAAAAACCTTTATAATCATCGAAGAAGAAAAAGGAGTTTTTGAAAGAGTGGAAGTGATAAAAGGAGTGACAGATCTGGGTTATACAGCTGTAATGCCGGTCAAAGACCTTGCAGAAAAAACCAGAATTGTAACCAAAGGGGCATACTTTGTACACGCGGCTATGGTTAAATCAGAAGGTCATACCCATTAATTTAATTCTTTTTGCAATAATGTTGCAGAAATAAACTAATTTTGCGAGGCTATTTCAAATCAGTATATGGAAATTCTCACTGCTGCCATCATCATAAGTCTGCTACACGCCTTAATTCCAAACCATTGGCTACCTATACTAGCTATAGGAAAAAAGAACAAATGGAGTATTGGCGAGGTGAGAGAAGTGACCTTTTTTACGGCATTGGCACATATAAGCAGCACCTTACTTATAGGCTTAGGCTTAGGATGGGCAGGAAATCATCTCACGGAATATGTGGAAGAAATCACGCATGGGATAGCTCCACTTATCCTGATCGTAATGGGATTAATATACATTTATCGTCATTATAAGCATAGACATTTCCACTTACATGGGGGGCCTATAAAGAACGATAGTAAGAAGGCAGTGATTATTTCCCTTTCCACGGCCATGTTTCTATCCCCTTGCATGGAGATAGAAGCCTTATTTTTAATGGCGGGAATACAATCCATTTTCCTACTTTTGCTAGTAGGTATGGTATACACAATCATTACTTTAGTGGGCATGGTTATCTTAGTACAGATCGCGTATAAAGGGATGAGAAAATTTGATTCTCATAAAATGGAGCATAATGCCGGAATCATTACCGGAGTCACTTTAGTACTGACAGGAATAGCCTCGTATTTTATTCATTGATATGAATACAGAAACGAAACTACTCAATAAAAACACCAAACCCACCAGTATGAGGATTTTGGTGTACAACTTTCTAAGTGCTCAAAAAGCCGCATTGTCCTTATCGGAAATCGAGCAAAACTTTGAGCACGCAGATAGAATTACCATTTATAGGACATTAAAAACTTTTGAAGAAAAGGGCATTGTGCATAGTATCCAAGAAAACAATACTACCAGGTACAAACTATGTGACGATGAGTGTTCGGATGAGATGCATAGTGACTGGCATATGCATTTCTATTGTAGAATTTGCAAACAAACCACTTGCAGAGAGGATATACCTATAAACATACCTACTTTAGGACTACTATTAGAAGAAGTCCAAATGATAGGGAAAGGTATCTGCGAGAACTGCCTTCAAACTTTGCAATAGCATTGCATTCCCTAAGCCCGTACCTTTGAATTATAGATCAATTATAATTATGGAAACGGCATGCTGCTCTACACACGAGCATAAACACGAAGAAGGAGCGATTCAACTATTCATACCCGCCATTCTATCTGCGGTCCTACTAGGTTTGGGATTAGCTTTAGACCATATTTGGAAACCCACTTTTTTTCAAGGTTACTCAAGGATGGCCCTGTATTTATTAGCTTATTTACCAGTAGGATTTCCCGTTTTGAAGAATGCGGTGAAGAGCATTCAACATGGAGATTTCTTTTCTGAATTCTTTCTGATGGGAATAGCCACACTGGGTGCCATAGCCATTGCAGAATATCCGGAAGCAGTGGCAGTAATGCTATTCTATGCAGTAGGTGAAGCTTTTCAGGAAATGGCTGTAAAAAAAGCCAAAGGAAATATCAAGTCTTTATTGGATCAAAGGCCAGATCAGGTCCACATACTAGTTAATGGTCAAACTCAAATCAAAAAAGCTAAAGATGTAAATCCAGGAGAGATCATACGCTTAAAACCCGGTGAGAAGGTCGCCCTGGACGGAGTTTTAATTTCAGAATCTGCAAGCTTTAATACTTCCGCTTTAACTGGGGAAAGTATTCCGGACTCAAAAAGGAAGGGGGAAGCAGTATTAGCAGGCATGATTAATTTACAGCAAACTGCAGAAATGGAAGTCAAAGCACTGTACGCAGACAGTAAATTGAGTAAGATCCTAGAATTAGTCCAAAATGCCTCATCTAAAAAAGCTCCTACTGAACTTTTTATCCGGAAATTTGCCAAAATCTATACACCGGTAGTGGTAGGTTTAGCAATACTAATCTGTTTACTTCCCTACTTTTGGGTAGAAAACTATGAATTCAAAGAATGGCTCTATAGGTCTTTAATCTTTTTGGTTATCTCTTGTCCCTGTGCATTGGTTATATCCATTCCTCTTGGGTATTTTGGAGGTATAGGTGCAGCGAGTAAGAATGGGATTTTGATTAAAGGGGGAAATTATTTGGACCTTTTAGCTAAAGTAGATCAAGTGGTCACAGATAAAACCGGCACCCTTACAGAAGGGAATTTTAGGGTACAGTCGGTGCGCCTGAAAAATCCAGAACTCCTCCCACTAATCAATGCCCTGGAAAGTTACAGTACTCATCCCGTAGCTTCTGCAATACAAAATCATGTGGGAAAGGTAGACCCTAGCATAATACTGGACAAAGTGGAGGAAATTCCTGGACACGGGCTAAAAGGTGTCTATGAAGGCAAATCCATTATCGTAGGTAATTTCAAGTTGCTTAACAAAGAAGGTATCTCCTATGATGATGATCCAAGCCAAATTCCCGGAACTTTGATTGCGTCAGCCTATGATGGCAAATACCTAGGATATATACAAATAGCTGATACTATAAAGAAAAGCTCCGCCAAGGCGGTTAAACTGCTACAAAAAGAAGGCGTAGTTGTTACCATGTTAAGTGGCGACAAAGAAAATGTAGTCCAGGAGGTAGCTAAAGAGTTACAGATAGATAAAGCATACGGAGGCCTACTTCCGGAAGACAAGGTGAATCATGTTCAAGAGATCAAGAGCAAATCAGGTATAGTTGCATTTGTTGGAGACGGTATCAATGATGCTCCGGTAGTGGCTTTGAGTGATATAGGCATAGCCATGGGTGGGTTAGGAAGTGATGCTACTATAGAGACGGCAGACGTAGTCATTCAAGATGATAATCCCCTAAAGCTTCCCATTGCCATTAAGATAGGTAAAATGACCAAGGGTATTGTTTGGCAAAATATCGGACTGGCATTTGGGGTAAAGGCCATAGTACTCATTCTAGGGGCGGGTGGAGTGGCCACCATGTGGGAGGCCGTATTTGCAGATGTAGGTGTGGCATTTTTGGCAATCTTGAATGCCATCAGAATTCAGAGAAAAAAGAGTTTTATATAACAAAAAAGCGAACCTAAGGTTCGCTTTTTCCATTTAAAACGGTTTGAAGATAATGTCTCTGTAATCTTC
This sequence comes from Leadbetterella byssophila DSM 17132, assembly GCF_000166395.1. Taxonomy (GTDB): domain Bacteria; phylum Bacteroidota; class Bacteroidia; order Cytophagales; family Spirosomataceae; genus Leadbetterella; species Leadbetterella byssophila. The sequence goes on along the minus strand of NC_014655.1, from coordinate 4,038,835 downwards.
CATAGAATTTCGAATAACTTTATGAGCATGTTCTTTGCCGTATTCAAAGGCTATAGAACAAGTTTGAGGTTCATCAGGAAGATTCTTATAAGTCAAGAAGTAATGCTTGATTCTCTCTACTACCGCCCTAGGTAATTCAGTGATGTCATTGTACTGACCGTAGATTTGGTCTCCAACTAAAACGGAAATAATCTTATCATCTGCTTCGCCTTTATCTAATAAGCAAAATCCACCTATAGGACGAGATTGAAGGATGATGTTCCCACTAGTAATGTTATGACTTGAAAGTACACAGATATCTAATGGATCTCCGTCACCCTCTGTAACTGCAGCTCCATTTTCCTTAGCTAGGTCTGCTACTCTATTTCCACAATAGGTCTGAGGAATAAATCCATATAAGGCGGGTATTATATTGGAATATTTTTGTGGACGATCAATTTTTAAATATCCTGAATCTTTATCTATTTCGTATTTGATGGTATCAGATGGTACAATTTCAATAAATGTGGTCACTATTTCAGGAGCCTCTTTTCCAATCAATATCCCGTGCCAAGGATGTGCTTTATATACTGGTTTCATTCGCGATTTTTACTACGATTTTTTAAATAAACTTTATGAAAGAAAATAAATAAAAAGTAAAACTAAAAAAATAATTTTACTGTTAGCACGATATATAATCGCTAAGCTTTAAACATTATAGTTTTCACTACACAAAGTACAATCTCTTATAAAAATGAGTAAGCCAAAAGTCATTAAAGATTTCACTAAATTAGATGAAGATCTACAAGAGAAGATATTAGAAATGTATCCGAATGGTTATGAGGATAGCTTGATTCTATTTACTGATCGTGACGGCAAATATGCACAGGCTTTGCCTTACGAGACAGAGGATAAGTATTACCTTTTACGCATGCCTACTTTGAAAAGTAAGAAAAGTGTGGTAGATTTAGACGTAGCAGAACAGGATGAGGAAGAGTCTACTGGTGGCTATACGGACTTGGACACTATGCAGATCGGAGGAAGTAGACGAAATGATGACGATGAGGAATACGATTAACGAATAATAATTCGTTTAACAAATATAATAGGGCTTAACCCTTAGATCGTTAGAATGAGAAGAATTGGTTTTATTATTTTCTTACTAGGCTCTAATTTGGCGTTTGCACAAAATAGTGGCATTGACTTTGAATCGACAAAGTGGAAGGAGGTAGTCAAGCGCGCAAAGGAGGAGAACAAATTGATCTTCTTTGATGCTTATACTACATGGTGTAGTCCGTGTCATAAACTGCAGAACCAGGTATTTCCGGATAAGACTCTAGGCGAATACTATAACAGGAACTTCATCAACGTAAAATATGATATGGAGCGCGGCGAGGGCATTACCCTTAGTCGGAAATACACCATTCAAGTTTACCCTACCCTCCTGTTTATTGATCCTAGAAGTGAAAAAGTAGTAAACCATGCCATAGGTTTTAAATCTGTGGAACAGCTCTTACAACTGGCCGAACAGGCTATGTCGAGAACCAACTGGTAACCTTAAATATGAAAAACGTCTATATTGTAGCTGCTAAAAGAACACCTATTGGCAGCTTTGGAGGAGTATTGTCTTCTCTCAGTGCACCTGCCTTAGGCTCCATTGCTGTTAAAGGTGCTTTATCATCCATTAACCTTCCTACAGAAGCCGTTGAAGAACTTTATTTTGGTTCTGTAGTTCAATCCAATCTTGGTCAAGCTCCGGCCACACAGGTAGTTCTGGGCGCAGGATTGTCGGACAAAACGCCCGCTACCCTTATCAATAAGGTCTGCGCCTCCGGAATGAAAGCCACCATGCTAGGAGCTACCGCCATAGCCTCTGGACAGCAATCAGTTATAGTCAGCGGGGGTATGGAAAACATGTCGCAAATCCCTTTCTACTTAGATAAAGCCAGATATGGATACGGGTATGGGAATGGCACTCTGATTGACGGATTAGCCAAAGATGGATTAACCGATGTATATTCTCAAAAAGCTATGGGCTGTTTCGCAGACGCCACAGCTCTTAAATATGAACTGAGCCGACAAGCACAGGACGAGTATGCTATCCGTTCCTACCAACTCGCAGCGGAAAATACCAGTAACGGTTTCTTTTCCAAAGAGATTACACCGGTAGAAATAAAAGACAAAAAGGGGCAAGTCACAGTTATCAACGAGGACGAGGAGTACAAAAGAGTCAACTTCGACAAGATCCCACAGTTAAAACCGGTATTCACACCGGATGGCACCGTAACCGCAGCAAATGCCTCCACTATTAATGATGGTGCTGCAGCACTCATACTTGTAGATGAGGAAGCTTTAAAGAAATACAACCTAACTCCTTTAGCGAAAATAGTTTCATTTGCTGACGCAGCTCAGGATCCGGCTTGGTTTACTACAGCTCCCGTTTTAGCTGCTCAGAAAGCACTAAAAGCTGCCAACTTACAAATGAATGATATTGATTTCTTTGAAGTTAATGAGGCCTTCGCCGCAGTCCCCATGGCCTTCAGTAAGCATTTTGATTTACCTAGTGAAAAAGTCAACTCGAGAGGTGGAGCGGTAGCCCTTGGACATCCCCTAGGGGCTTCTGGTGCGCGTATCTTAGTCACTTTACTCAATGTATTGCAAGTTGAAAATGCGCAATATGGAATGGCTGCTATCTGTAATGGTGGCGGCGGAGCAAGTGCTATGATTCTAGAAAGAATTTAAACCCGTGAAACCACACGGGTTTTCCCTATTTTTATAATTAGTCCAGGCTGATATGTTACTGAAATTATGGACCATTCTGTAGAGAAGGCTGAAAAAAGGAATGAACTTTCCTCGATTCAGTTTCCGAAATGGTAGGATTAAGGGATGGGATAGTAATTTCGATAATTAATGCTGTAGGAGAAGTAAATAGTGTTACTTTATTGTCCCCGAATGGCTGATCCTTGCTAGAGGAATTTCTATAGGTATCACCATTAATCTCACTTCTGAAATTCTTAATGAGGACTAACCTCCTAGTTTATATAAATTAAAATAGTAGGGACAAAATTATAGCTGATATTAGAGAATTCGCATTTATTTGAACACAAAGACAATTAGGAACTACTATTCCTCAAAACGACGGTAATTTCTTACAAAAATTTTATGTACGAAGTGGACTATAATACTCCAACTTATTCGGTTTAATCATTTATTTTTTGAGGAAGTTTTCAAATTTTGACGCACAAATTTTATTAGGGAATAATCTATTTTTAAGGAAAGTACTCATTCTGATCTTCTTCCTCTATCTTATATCAAAATTGCGCCTAAATAAAGTGGCTCACATTGAAATTGACGGTAGAGCAACTCATGTACTAAGAAAACGAATGACCTATAATCTATCCATTTTGTTAGGTTTCCTACTTTTTACACTATCTGTAGTTTTAACCGTAAAGTTGGGCAAAGTCTGATTTGATGAATAATTGAGGTGGGGGTGATTTAGGTCATTACCAAAATTGCTGTATTAAACATGTTTCTAGATGTAAATGATCTTTTAACAAACAGACCGAAGACCTGAATATATTACAGCTTCGTCATTGGATAATAGAAATTTATATTCTTTAATTGCTTTTGCTACTGTTTCAGTTCCATACTTAAAGAAGGCACTAAATAAGAGAGGCAGTATAAAGAAAATAAAATCTGGTTTTAATAAACTCATTCCAATTATCCTATCCGCTTCTGTATTAAAATCGTTATATATTTTAAGAAGGTCATCGTTTAGGCCATTAATTGCCTTGTCAACCAAAATCAAATCCCTTGACAGGTTTCCTTCAACTTCTGCTACCTTCTTTGACATTATTAAAATTTGAATATCAAGGGATTCGGGATTTGCAGAAATTCTTTTCATGGTAGTCAGCAACTGAAAAATTTCATCTTTATTGATTCCTCGCTGATTTATTAAGTAAAACTCAAAATTATCCACCAACCGTTGCATCTGAAAAATCGCTCTTTTTCTCGAAATATCAAGGTAAGCGTATACGAAGAATATCAAAAACCCTATCAGCGATAAAATAGTTAGTAAAGCATTCATGATTATGAGTTTTTTATTTTGAGACCCTTTACAGATTTTTTAAAGAATTTCTTTAGCCTTTTGAAAAGCCCTGGATCGATCTGATGGATTTCTACATTTAATTTTTCATAAACTATCTGCTTCAGATCATTAATTTGCAGGTCTTTGTCTCGAATTCGATCATTTATCAGCTTATCTGATTTTCTGTCAACAATAAAGGTTTTAAACAACCAACCAACAGTAAAACCAATAAATAAACATGTAATTACAAGCCCATAGTCGGCGAAAATAATAGCAATATGCTCATTTAACAGCCTCTTAACGGAATCCAAAGTTATAACGAATATAGAGTTTACTTAATTACCAATTAGTGGATCTGCACCGAATTTAAAAACTTTTACTCTGACTTTCAATAGTTTACATGATTTTTTTGTTCACTTCTTAAAAAACAGAACTTTTGAAAAGTTTTATATTAATTCTCAAGTAAAGTTGTAAGCTCTAGCCTCTTATTTGTCCCTCTACTTATATTTTCCTCGCATTTTTTCCACACTCTGCCTTTTCAAAGTCAAAAATCAAGAGATTCAATCAGCATCCTTTATAAGACACTACATTTTTCTATAACTACTATTTTAAGCGAAAATTCGGCACTTAAAAAATAAAATAGACAGTGATTTGGTATATAGTTCTTTGATAAAAAGTTCTTATTAGAATTTACTAAAATACAGCATCCTTTCAAATTAACACCGGCAATTAAACATTCCAAGTAATCACTTCCCTACTTCCTTTCAGCTAGAAAAGAATCTTGGGCTTTATGCGCTTTAAAACTAAATTATGCCACAAATCGGTAAGTGCACCTGTATAATTTCCACTATTTAGTACATATTTTAACCTACTAGGGAAAATTCTACCACATAGTTACACTTTTCTCCATTTCCCACCTCTAGCTTCTTCCTGAACTTTGCATCATAAAATTTAACAAAAAATGAAAAGATCAGCAAAAGCCATTTGGAATGGCAACTTAAAAGAAGGTAAAGGACAATTAAGCACTCAAAGTCAGGCACTTTCTCAAACTCCCTACACTTTTGTCTCCCGATTTGATGAAGGAAAAGGTACAAATCCTGAGGAGCTGATTGCGGCTGCTCACGCAGGATGTTTTACCATGAAGTTAAATGCCGACTTAAGCGCAGCAGGATATCTTCCCACTCAAATCGAAACCACGGCTGAGGTAACTCTAATCCAAGGTATCATTTCACAATCGGCACTGAGCCTGAATGCGAATGTTCCCGGTTTAACTCTCGAAGATTTTCAAAATTTTGCGCTAGAGGCGAAAGCGAACTGCCCCGTATCCAAAGTTTTAAATCTAGAGATCACCTTGAATATCCAATCCTTCAATGGAATCAATATCTAATCATTCAGAAGGTATCTTTTTCTTGAGCCTAAGAAACCTAGCAGCAATTTTCTTAAGAGATGAATAACTCTAGGCCAAATGATGCCTTACTAGTAAAATTAAGTTCTTAATTTGCTATAGAAACTATCTCAGTTTCACAGAGAATACACGTATTGTTCAAATAAAAAGGGAGTCGGGAGATGATTTTCTTCCGACTTACTTGAATCGAAATGCTATGCCAGAATTTCACAACCAACTAAAGACTTTGGGACTGCGCGAAATCCTTCCATATGCACCTTTTGAGGCTATGGAATACCATTCCTACATTAAGATCCTGTTGGCACCAAAAGGTTACCATCTGCAGATAGATCTACAAAGATTTGAATTGGATACAGCTACCCTATTCTTCATCAATCCCCACCAGCATTTCAAGATCACCAATATGAGTACAGAGGCGGCCTATTTGATCTATTACAATAGGGATTTTTACTGTATCCAAATCCACGATGAAGAAGTGGCTTGTGACGGCCTGTTGTTTAATAATGTCCAAAACATGCCTCAAATAAGCCTGCAGGATGATAGCATCTTTCAATTATTCGCATCTATTCAAGAGGAGTTTCGTTTAAAAGATTCTTCTCAAGAAGAGATGATACGTACTTATTTGAAACAAATCCTGATCAAATCCGTACGAATATGGAAGAAACAGCACTTGAATGCTGAAATTTTGGAAGACAAACAAGAGTTAGAATTCTTTCGGAGATTTACAGTTTTGGTAGAAAACCATTATAAGGAAAAGCATCAGGTGAGTGCTTATGCTGAACTGATGCATGTAGCTCCTAAAACTTTGGCACACAAATTTAAGAGACTAAAACTTCCCTCACCATCTGAAGTCATAACGGAAAGAAGAATCTTGGAAGCCAAAAGGCTATTAGCCCACACTCCACTGAGTGCAAAGGAAATAGGATACTATCTGGGGTATGATGATCCGGCATATTTCAGCCGAATCTTCACCCAAATGACTGGTTTTACTACCTCTGCATTTCGCAAGAAATTTCAAGAGAAGTAAATTATGCTTCTAATCTAACCTGCACGGCAAAACTATGGGCCTCCAGAGCCTCCGCTTTAGCCATTTGCATGACGTGCGGTCCTATATTTTCTAAACCTTCCCTGCTAATCTCCTGGAAAGTAATCTTTTTTACAAAACTGTCTACAGAGACCCCACTATAGGCTTTGGCGAAACCGTTAGTTGGCAAGGTATGATTGGTGCCTGAAGCATAATCTCCGCAAGATTCCGGAGTATAATGACCTAGAAACACTGAACCCGCATTAAGCACCTTATCTGCCCATTCTAATGGATCACTTATTGCCAGGATCAAATGTTCAGGAGCGTATCTATTCGAGAGACTCATAGCCTCTTCTTTGTCCTTCACTACTACTAGTCGGGAGTGGCTTAAAGCACCATCTGCCATGTCTTTACGAGGGAGTAAAGATACTTGTAGTTCCACCTCCGCCTTTACTTGAGCCAGAATAGCTTCCGAAGTAGTAACCAGCACTACCTGAGAATCTACACCGTGCTCTGCTTGCGACAAAAGGTCTGCAGCTATAAAACTTGGATTAGCGGTTTCATCAGCCAGCACAGCTACTTCAGATGGCCCAGCAGGCATATCTATAGCTATTCCGTAGCGAGTAACGGCTTGTTTGGCTGCAGTAACGAATTGGTTACCTGGGCCAAAAATCTTAGAAACCTGAGGTATACTTTCCGTTCCAAAAGCCATGGCTGCAATGGCCTGTGCCCCTCCTACCTTGAAGATCTTTGTCACCCCACATTTTTGCGCACAATAATAAATGGCTGGATGTGATGCAGGAGAACATAAAACTACCTCTTTACATCCGGCTAATTGAGCTGGAATACCCAACATTAAAACAGTGGAAAAGAGAGGGGCGGTACCACCGGGAATATAGATTCCCACTTTCTCTATGCCTACTGACTTCCTCCAACACTTCACACCCGGGCGAGTTTCCACCGGATCTTCCACCTTCAATTGTACCTCATGGAATTTCTTGATATTCTCATAGGCATAATCGATAGCGTTTTTAAGTGCGGGATCCAAGTTTTGAATGGCCTCTTCAACCGTCTCTTTACTTACGGAGAAATCATCCATCATCACATTATCGAACTCCAGAGCAAACCTCCTTAAAGCATAATCTCCTTCCTTTTGGACGGCTAGCAGTATAGGCTCTACTTTCTTTTCAATCTCTGCAGTGTCTAATACCGGCCTACGAATGATTCTTTGGATCTCTTCTTCGTTCGGATATTTAAAAATCTCCATTATACCACCATTTTTTCTATTGGAATCACTAAGATACCTTGAGCTCCGGCTTCTTTTAATGATTCAATCTTCTCCCAAAAATCATTTTCCTTTAATACGGAGTGAACTGAACTCCAGCCCGGTATGGCCAAAGGCATAACCGTTGGACTTTTCATTCCGGATAAAATCCCTGTGATTTCGTCCAATTTCTCATTTGGGGCATTTAAAAGAACATACTTATGATCTTTAGCTGTTTGAACAGATGAGATACGGAAAAGTAAGCGCTCCAAAATGGCTTTCTTCTCCTCTGCAAGTCCGGAGTGTGCCACCATCACTGCTTCTGATCTAAAAATACTATCCAGCTCTTTTAAACCATTGCTCAGTAAGGTACTTCCCGAACTTACTATATCACAGATAGCATCTGCCAATCCTATGGATGGTGCAATCTCAACAGAGCCGCTGATCTCATGGATATGTGCATGTATGTGATTTTTCTGCAGGTATTCTGAAAGAATCCGAGGATAAGAAGTAGCGATTCTCTTACCGTGTAGGTCTTCAGGTAGAGAAAAACTGGTCTCCTTTGGCACAGCAATAGATAATCTACATTTAGAAAACCCCAGAGTCTTAACTACCTCTACTTGCTTTGCTGACTCCACTAATACGTTTTCTCCTACAATTCCTAAATCTGCTACACCATCTTCCACATAACCAGGGATATCATCATCTCTTAAGAAAAGAAATTCAGCCGGAAAATTTGAAGAAACCGTACGTAGCCGCCCTTTCCCCATTTCCACTTTTATCCCACACTCTTTAAACAAGTTAAGTGAATCTTCACTTAGCCTTCCAGACTTTTGGACGGCAATTTTTAGATAATTTTTCATGTATGAGCCAAAATTCCCACAAAATTACGCTTTACTCTTGTAATTGATTACCAGATTCTTTAATATTATTCCCGAATTAACAGCAAAGTGCTTTTTCCTGCTAGTTCTTTATAAAATAACAGTACCCTCTCAACCGGGGATATACCATTTCCTAAAATGAAAAACGTGCAATTAAACTATCACAAGGCTAAGACCACCACTCCACTGTGGGAGTATAACTGGTTCAAGATCCTTAATTTCTTGATTCTTTTCGCTCTAATCTTACTTGGAATCTTTAAATTCAATTTCTAAGTTGGATTTTTTACGTATTTTTGGTATAATACTACTATACCTCCATGCGTAAACTTTTACTATTCTATCTCATTCTCCCTCTGCAACTTCTGGCGCAGGGCAAGTATTTTATTTATTTCAAGGATAAGCAAGATCAAAAGGTCTATCTATCCGACCGTGCTTTAGAAAGAAGGTCAAAACAGGGAATTTCTATCACTGATAAAGATTATCCGGTAAACATTGATTATCTCAATGCCCTGAAAAATCTTGGTATTCAAATTGAAGGAGTTTCTAAGTGGCTTAACGCCGCCCTGATCCATTGCAATCCTGACCAATTAAAACAAGCCTTAAACTTCTCATTTGTTAAAGGAATGGAAGGCAAAGGAGATATCAGAGGTGATACATCCTTGGGAAAATATGCTAGGATTCGATCTAAATTTAGGCAAGAGTTAGATGTGATTCCTGAACTTGACCAACTGAAAATGTTGGGGGCTGACACCATGCTAAATGCCGGTTTTAACGGAAAAGGAGTACTTGTTGCCGTGATGGATGGAGGTTTTATAGGGTTGAAATCCGCTAAAGTCTTCGAGCATCTAGACATCATCCATACTTATAATTACGTTCACAAAACCTCTGAGGTGGATAGGGATGATACCCATGGCACTAATGTACTCAGCATCATAGCAGGAAAGTTAGGCCAAGTTTTCTCTGGGCCCGCTCCAGCAGTGGATTTAGCTTTATATACCACGGAAGATGTCATAGCTGTAAACGAATCTAAGATAGAAGAGGTCTATTGGTTACTTGCCGCAGAACATGCAGACTCCTTAGGGGCAGATATCTTTAATACTTCACTGGGTTATTCACAGTTTACAGATCCTAATCAGGATTACACTTATCAAGATATGGACGGGCAAACCAGCATCATTGCCAGAGCCGCAGATTATGCCAGTAAAGTGGGCATACTGGTGGTAGTTGCAGCCGGAAATGAAGGAAATAGCTCCTGGAAATATATAAGTTCCCCTGCAGACGCAGAATATGCCATAGCCGTAGGAGCAGTAAATGCTCAAAGAACCCTCGCTTCATTTAGTTCTATTGGACCCAGTCCAGACGGAAGGGTTAAGCCGGATGTCTGTGCCATGGGTGTGGGTACTGTTTATAGCAACAGCGGCACTCAACTGAGGGCAGGCAATGGCACCTCGTACGCCGCACCTTTGATCACCGGTTTCTTAGCGAGCCTTAAACAACAATTCCCCCATCTCACCGCCTTACAACTGAGAGAGGCTTTGATACACTCTGCAGACAGATTCCCAAATCCTACCCCTCAATACGGCTATGGAATACCTAGCTATACTAGAGCGGTACGTTACATTTACGGTAATTGGTCAGCATTAGGAAACGAAGCCATGACCGATAAGGTTACTATCTTCCCTCAACCTAATGGCGGAGATTTCAATATCAGAGTTGGAGAAAGTTTACTCCCGAACAATACAGAAATATGGATTCTGGACGAAAATGGCAGACAGATTAGGAAGGATACCCCGGGAGGCAAATCGTTTAAGGAGCTAAACGAAGGATTACATTTGCTTAGATTCCAATATGAAGGCAAATGGTTTACAGCCAAATGGTTAAAAAGAAATGAAACCCCTTAGGAGTTTCATTTCTTGATTTTTGCACGAGTTTGCTCTAACAAAGCATCTAAACTGTCAGTTGTACCAGCTTGAGGCTGCTCCTGCTGCTTTGCCAGTTCATTAACGTGTTTCGTAATTTCTCTTCCGGCTTCTTCCAGAATAGCTACAATCTTTGGATCCTGAGTAGAATCCTTTACCATTTGAGCCATATTCCCGATGATGTCCACTAAAAAGTGATTCATCTCATCTACCGGCATATCTTTTGTCCAAAGATTAATTCCTAACAAACCTTTGTGGTAATGATCCCAAACGTTAATGGAGATGGCTTTTGTTTCGTTAATGCCTTCATTTGGGTTTTCAGTAGCGTCCCAAAAGATCTTCTCCGGAATTCTGTCTTTGTCTAATTGGATTTGAAAATTAATTTCTGATTTCATGCTTAATTATTAACACTGCCAAATACCCTCTTCAGGAGATCAGTGGTTCTGGCCATTGGATTTTCACGAATTTTCTCTTCCTCCTGAGCAACTAATATAAATAACCCATCTATGGCCTTTTGAGTTGCATAAGCTTGCAAATCCGGATTAATTTTTGTCACAAATGGCACTTTGTTATACGTATTCGCAATATCAGAATAGTATCTAGTGGCCTGAGTTGCATCCAAAGCCTTTTGTACATGAGGAGCAAAAGCTTGAGTCAATTGAGCAGTAGTTACTCTTTTCAGAAACTGCGTAGCTGCATCTTTTTCTCCCCTTAAGATATTAAAAGCATCAGTGATGGTAAGTTGCTTGATAGCAGAAACAAAAATAGGAGCAGCTTCTTTTGCCGCAGTTTCAGCACCTCTGTTTAAGGCAGTAACAAACTTATCCACTTCACCTCCTAAGCCTAAGTTTCTAAGGGTAGATTCTACCTTTTGAACCTCTGGTGGGAAAGGAATTCTGATCAAAGAATTGCCTAAATATCCATCTACTGCCGAAGCTTGCTTCGCTCCATTAGTGATGCCTTGAACTAAGGCTTCTTTTAGTCCATTGGCTACTTCTCCTTCTGTAAGCGGTGCATTATTCAATACCGTTCCTAATACACTTCCCAGATTAACGTTTTGTCCGCAGGATACTAATGCCAAAGCCAAAAAAGGCACAACTATAAGTTTTTTTAACATGATTATGATTTACTGTTTCTAGTTTTAGACGCAAAAGTAGGTTTTTTTGTAACGAAAATCTTATCCGAAAGTTATTAAAATAGTAAAAGCAATTGAAATTCAATCACATAAAAACGGAGTTTTATAATATGCTGATAAGTCCCACTTCTTACCATAGGAGGTTTACTGAAAAAATTCTACCTTTATCATTATTTCACTGAAATGCGAATTATAAGAGCGGAGATTATTACTATAGGTGATGAAATTTTGTATGGTCATATCCTGGATACGAATTCCCAATGGATGGCTGCAAGACTATCCGAACTTGGTATAAAGGTTACTAAAATCATTTCTATATCTGATACGCGAGAAGCCATATTAGAAGCTGTACAACATTCCGACTCCGATATTCAGTTGATCACTGGCGGCTTAGGGCCCACGAAAGACGATGTGACCAAGACTACTCTTTGTGAATTCACAGAAGATGAGCTAAAAATTCATCCCGTTGCGGAAGCGCATGTGAGAGAACTGTTTGAATCAAGAGGCTTACCATTTACCGAGATCAATAGACTACAAGCAGCCATACCTAGCAAATGTGAATATCTGCACAACGCAGCCGGCACTGCTCCAGGCATGTGGTTTAATCATGAAAACCGTATAATTGTATCCCTTCCGGGCGTACCAGTGGAGATGAAGTACCTCATGTCAGAAGAGGTAATACCTAAAGTAAAAGAAAGACTCAAACCTCCTATGCTGGCACATGCCTACTTAAAAACGGCAGGAATTGGAGAATCTTTCCTCGCAGAAAAAATTGCACATTGGGAGGAATCACTCCCAGAAGAGATGAAACTGGCCTACCTTCCTGACCTTGCAGAAGTCAAATTGAGATTAAGTTCCTTTGGCGGGCATACAGTAGAAGAATTGCAGAAGAAGTTTGAGGAGATTATTCCAATTATAGATGACTTTGTATACGCAAAAGAAGATGTTACAATAGAAAAAAGCATTGGAGAACTTTTATTAAATCAGAATGCCACCTTATCTACAGCTGAAAGTTGCACGGGAGGTAATATAGCCCACCAAATCACTAAAGTGGCAGGTAGTTCTTCTTATTTTTTAGGATCTGTAGTAAGCTATGCTAACTCAGTTAAATTGGATATTTTAAAGGTTAAGTCAGAAACTTTAAGTAATTTTGGGGCGGTCAGTGAAGAAACGGTTACAGAAATGGCACTGGGTGTACAGCGCTTGACCGGATCCACTTATGCCATAGCTACTTCCGGAATTGCTGGTCCCGGAGGAGGCACACCCGGGAAACCGGTAGGCACCATTTGGATGGCCGTAACTAACGGCAATGAGACCATTACAAAAAAGCTGAACCTGAACAGAGACCGATTAGGAAACATTGAATACACCACAAAGGCAGCTTTGAATTTATTACGACTTCAATTAAGGGGAATATGGCAAAAATAGAGATTTTAATGCCTAACATGGGCGAAAGTATCTTTGAATGCACCGTACTTAAGTGGTTAGTGAAAGAAGGCGACAGGGTAGAAACTGACGACATGATCATTGAGGTAGCCACGGATAAAATTGACACAGAAATTGGCTCCTCACATACCGGAGTGATCACAAAATTCTTGGTGCAGGAAGGAGATATTGCAAAAATAGGCAGTCCCATTTGCGAAATAGAAGTTGAAGGGGCTTCTAAACCTGAACCATATAAAGCTGCTGCTTTAGAATTAGAAACTCAGATCCAACAGACCGTAGCTGCAGTAGCTCCATCTACTGATAATAGATTCTATTCCCCTTTGGTACTTAGCATTGCTAAAGAAGAAAATATCAGTATGGATGAACTGGAAAAAATCCAGGGAACCGGACAAAATCAAAGAGTAACCAAAGATGACATTCTCGCCTATGTGAAGACGAGAAAGATAACCACTCCTCAATTCACCTCTTCATCGGAAGATCAAATCGTGGAGATGGACAGAATGCGCAAGATGATTGCCCAAAGAATGGTAGATTCTAAGCGCATTTCCCCTCATGTCACCTCATTTATAGAAACTGACGTTACTCAGCTATCTTCTTGGAGGAATAAAGTTAAAGATGAGTTCAAAATTAAGTACAACGAAAACTTAACATTTACACCCCTTCTAATTCGTGCTATTGTCGCAGCTATCAAGAAATACCCTGCGATAAATGCGCAGGTTGACGGTGACAAGATCATCTATAAAAAGGATATCAACATAGGAATGGCAGTTGCCTTACCTAACGGAAACCTGATTGTGCCGGTTATTCACCACGCCGACCAATACAGTTTAATCCAATTATCTTCCAAAGTCAATGATTTGGCTACTCGTGCCAGAAACAATCAACTGAAACCGGAGGAATTAGTAGGTGGAACTTACACCATGTCTAATATCGGCGGATTTGGAAACCTGGCAGGTACCCCTATCATCCTTCAACCTCAGGTAGCCATCATGGCGTTCGGAGTTATTCGTAAGATGCCAGCGGTAATTGAGACGGAGGAAGGAGACTTTATTGGAATAAGACAGAAGATGATTATCTCACATTCCTATGACCACCGTGTGGTAGACGGATCTCTGGGAGGCCTTTTCCTCAAAGAGGTTTCTGATTATCTGGAAAGTGAACAAAACCTGTAAATCAGGAGAAACATATTATGAAAAATGGCTGGAAGGGTATCTTACAGCCATTTTTTTTAACCTCCTCAACAGCCGTCACATTATAAATTTATAGAGACACAAAAGTTGTTTCTCCCGTAGCCCCCACAAGCATAACACAAAAGGCTTATACACGGATCACCTGATCTTTGACAAATCTAATCTTCTTCTTAGCTTAAAGTATTTTTTCAATTGCCTTGCAGATTCAAATAAAAGGACTAAAAGTAATAAAGCCGAAATAGCGATTTCTAGCCAGGAAAAAGACCTAAAATCATCTCTTACAATAGCTATCAAGCTTAATATACAAAGTAGCAAGTATGTGATGGATTTCCTCAAGAATACATTCATATCCTATAAATTTATCTAATCTAACCCGTCAATTAAGATTCCTGCAAGTTAAATGAATAAATCCATTAGAGACTTATACACCTAACTCACAGGATATTCCTTTCATTAAGATCTAGGCATCAAACCTCTCTTTTTCAATAAGGCATCAATTTTAGGCTCACTACCTCTAAAACGCTTATACAATTCCATAGGATCTTCTGTATTTCCTTTCTCCAATATATTCTTGCGGAAGGATTTTGCCTTCTCAGGATGGAAAAGATCTGTGCTTTTGAACACCGAAAAAGCATCTGTATCCAATACTCCTGACCAGATATAACTATAGTATCCGGCAGAATAACCTCCAGAGAAGATATGTTGAAAATAGGTAGTCCTATATCTAGGTATAATGGATGAAATAAGCCCTATCTTCTGCATGGATTGCTTTTCAAATGCATTTACATCAATAGCAATGTCCCCTGCTTGAGTATGATAATCCATGTCAAGTAACGAAGCAGCCAAATATTCCACAGTGGCAAAACCTTGGTCAAACGTAGCACTTTGTTCTAACTTCTTGATCAATTCATCAGGAATCAATTCCCCTGTTTTGTAGTGACGTGCATACATCTTCAAAACTGCAGGTTCAGCTGCCCAGTTTTCCATGATCTGTGAAGGTAGTTCTACAAAGTCCCTTGAAACCGAAGTACCGGCCATGCTCTTATAATTTACATTAGATAATAAACCATGTAAAGCATGTCCAAACTCATGGAAGAAGGTTGTAACTTCGTCGAAGGTCAACAAGGCAGGAGCATCTGCTGTAGGCGGGGTAAAGTTACATACTATAGATATCACCGGTGATATTCTTTTACCCCCTTTCATAGTTTGTGGACGATAAGATGTCATCCAGGCCCCTCCCCTCTTGCTAGCCCGTGGATGCATATCCATGTACAATAGGCCCACTTCTGTACCATCCTTTTCTGTCACCTTCCAAACGGTAACATCTTCATGGTATTTTGGCACATTATTTAAAGCTTCAAATTTTAAACCGTACAGCTTTTCGGTTACAGCAAAAATTCCGGAACGCACATTTTCCAAAGAGAAGTAGGGTTTAATTTCCTGCTCATCTAAATCAAATCTTTGCTTACGGATCTTTTCTGTGTAATACCTCCAGTCGTACGGCTGCACCGGTCCTGCCACTCCTTCAGATTCCATCATTTTTAGGATATCTGCCTCTTCAATTTTAGCGTTACTTAATGCCGGAGCCCATAATTGCTGCAACAACTCGTACACCTTTTCAGGAGTTTTAGCCATGGTCTGCTCCAAACTATAGGCAGCGTGGTTTGCGTACCCAAGCAGACGGGCTTTTTCATTCCTTAAATTGGCCAATTGAAGTGCATTTTCCTTATTATCAGCTTCATTGTCATTATTTGCTCTGAGTTGGTAAGCATTCCAAATCTTAAATCTCAAATCCCTTCTGGAGGAGTATTGTAGAAATGGCATTACACTGGCATTCTGCAGAGTGAAAATATACTTCCCTTCTTTCCCTTTCGCCTTCGCTAAAGTTGCAGCACTTTCAATGAGGGCATCGGGTAAACCTGCTAGTTCTTCCGGTTTTTCTAGGACTAGTTCAAATGCATTGGTTTCTGTAAGAATATTGTTACCAAACTTAACTCCCAACATGGAAAGCCTTCCATTCAGCTCACGAAGCTTCTCTTTATCTGCTGCACTAAGGCGTGCTCCAGAACGCACAAAAGCTTTATATTTGAGTTCCAAAAGCCTTTTTTGCTCAGCATTCAAATTTTCTTTCTGATTCCAGACCTGTTCTACACGTTTGAATAATTTCTCATTCAAGTTAATATCGTCTGAATGCTTGGCCAGAAGAGGAGCTAATTCTTGAGACAAGGCCTGCATCTCTTTGTTGGTATTGGCTGAGGTCAAATTGGAGAATACGGTCGAAACTTTTGTAAGTAATTCACCCGAATTTTCCATAGCCAAAATGGTATTCTCAAAGGTAGGTTTAGCCGTAGAATTTGCGATAGCCTCCATTTCAGCTTTCTGAATCTTCATTCCTTCCAGGAAAGCAGGTTTATAATGCTCCACCTTGATTTGATCAAATGGAGGAACCTCATAAGGTGTTAAATAGGGCTTCAAAAAGGGATTGTCTTGCGCCCAAAGAGTTTGTGTCATAAATAGAATGGATATAATAATCTTCTTCATTATTTTTTAGAATGATTAACCTCAAAGTTACAAATTATTCAAGCATGCAGGGAAGTCAAATAATTTAGAACGGAAACATTTTATGGACAAACCATCCAAAATCAAGATTTTGAACCGATATTTGTTTTTAAACTAAGTTGAACAACCTATGTATCCTCATTTATTAGCCACCCATAACGCTTTGCGTTGGGTATTCTTAGCCTTCTTATTGGTATCTCTTGTCCAGTCCTATTCCGGTTGGTTTGGAAACAAGTCCTATACTAAGCAGGCCAACACCATTAAAACCATTACTGTAAGTTTAGTTCACTTGCAACTGATTGTAGGTCTGATCCTATACTTTGTCAGTCCCTTGGTAGCCGGATTCTTAGAAAATGTTGGCGCGGGCATGAAAGAAAAGGATTTACGCTTCTTCGGTATGGAGCACTTTATCATGATGGTTTTTGCTGTGATAGCCATCACTATTGGCTCGGCAAAATCTAAAAGACAAGCCAGTGACACTGCAAAATACAAAACCATAGCTATCTGGTTTACGGTAGCATTAGTGCTCATTTTATTAGCTGCACCGTCTGAATTCTCTCCTATGAATTATAGACCTAACTTTAGAAGTTTCTAGGAAAAGATATGGGATCGGGGTATTGGAAACAATATCCCGTTTCTCTTATAAGTCTGTCTACCAGCACTATTCTTTCCCGCCTTTCTCCCTCTAGTTTAATTCCTGTCTGAGCATAAAACACTTCTGCTTTTGTGGGATGTAAAGGAGCAACTACATTATAAATACCTTTCTTTATGCTCTTGTCTAAAAGACATTGAATTACCCCAATGATATCTTTGTAATGGATGTAATTCACAGTAGCACCCGGCTGTGGCAAAGGCTTATCCTTGTAGAACTTAGCCAGGAAGCGGTCTTCACCCATCAGTCCTCCCAAACGAAGGATCAGGGTATTGGAAAACGAAGACAATAGATATTCCTCTACTTCTTTAAACATCCCTTCTTCTGCATCATCCTCTGCGTATTCACCAGGTTCATCCGGATAAATGCCTGTAGTACTGCAATAGATCACCTGACCGTCAAAATCTCCTAAGATTCTGGACAAATTTTGATATCCTTCTAATCTATGTAAGGGTGCAGTAATCAAAATCGTGCTTGCTCGATGTAGCAAATCAGAATAGCCAGAAGTACAAACATCTAGAGGAAACTCACCTGACCGGTGTGAAATGAGCACTTTTTCAGACCATGCTGAAGCTACACGAGAACCTAACCAGCCTCCACCTATGATTACCAGGCTCATTTGATCTGAGAAATGATTTTCTTGGACGACAGGAGCACAAAGGCAAAATCCTGCTTACATACTTGCTTGAGATACGATTTATCACTCAAAGGAAAACTGTATATAAATAAGGTATCGTTCAGTTTTTGAATATTGGTACCTACAGGTTGACCTTGTTGTAAACCGTAAGAGTAAGCTTCAATCAGTTGACTTTTAACGCCCTGACCTTCTACTGGAAGGTCTTTATTATAGACCTCCAATGTATAATCATCAAAAACGTATGTTTGTTGGCACTCTACCCTATAATCTGCATCCCATTTCTTTTTGGCTTGTTCTCCCCAAACGCTAACCTCTTGCATAAGGTCCTTTTCTGTCACTCTCTTGATCATCGAGCGTTCAATTTCGGCCCTTATTTCAGAAGTGTCCTCTTGCTTTATGCGCCCACAAGCCAAGACAGAAAATAAACTTAAGTAAATTAGGTATCTCATGGTAGTAATAAACTAGAATCACCAAAACTAAGAAATCTATACCCTTGTTGACCAGCTTCCGCATAGATCTTTCTCCAAGTTTCTTCTCCTACCAAAGCTGCTACCAATAAAAGTAAAGTAGATGTAGGTTGGTGAAAATTCGTGATCAAACCCTTACAAACCCTAAAAGTGTAGGAAGGAAAGATCATGATTTCTGTATTCCCTACCAACTGTCCCTCATCTCCCATTTCCTTCAGCAAGGCCTCAAATGATTCTCTTGCGGTAATAGGCGGATGATCTTGATAGGGATAGAGCTTTTCAATAGAAAACGGCTGATCTTCTCCTTTGATGAGCTTGACTCCCCACCAATACATACTTTCTAAGCTTCGCATAGAGGTGGTACCCACAGGAATGATGAAATCCTCTTGAGCTAGAATCTCGTTCAAGAATTGCCTGCTTACAATGATTTGTTCCGAATGCATGGGGTGATTGAGGGCATTTTCCTCTTTCACAGGCATAAATGTTCCCGCTCCCACATGTAACGTTACAA
The DNA here is from genome assembly GCF_000166395.1 of Leadbetterella byssophila DSM 17132. Taxonomy (GTDB): domain Bacteria; phylum Bacteroidota; class Bacteroidia; order Cytophagales; family Spirosomataceae; genus Leadbetterella; species Leadbetterella byssophila. The sequence continues at coordinate 4,019,679 of NC_014655.1, read as the reverse complement.
AACTCTTTTTTACCCCTCTTCCTTCTAAATCCTGGAAAACTGCGTCTGTAAAATGAAGCCCTGCGGTAGGTGCAGCCACAGCCCCTTCATGTTCAGAATAGACGGTCTGATAATCCGTCAAATCAGACTCCTGAGATTCTCTTTTTAAATAAGGAGGCAAAGGGATATTTCCATAAGCTTCCACTACTTTGGAGAACGCCCAGTCCCCTTCCCAAGTCAGAGCAACTGCATTATCTTCCCCCTGCTTTGCCCATAACTTATATGACCTTCCTTCTAAGGTAAACTTACCTTCTAGGACTTCATCTGCTTTCCACTTCTTTTTGTTACCTATGACACAATGCCAAACCACTTCCCTGGTTTCGTCCATGACGATAGGTAGTACGGTACTAGGCTGTAAAGGGTTTAGTAGGAAGATTTCAATCAAAGCTCCGGTTTGTCGGGTAAAGTACAAACGAGCGGGAATCACTTTGGTATCATTAAGTACCAAATGAGCTCCATCAGGAAGAAAATCGCCTATTTGTTTAAATATCTGATGCGATATTTGCCCATCTTTGTAGACCAGAAGCTTAGACTCATCTCTGGGAGAATGGGGGAATCTGGCAATCTGTTCCTCAATAAGAGGATAGGTATATTCCTTAATATCAATCTTCATTCGGCGCCTCAGTGGCTAACAGTCTGTAGAATGGGAAAACCAACAAAATCAATAGAATCAATAAGCCTAGGATCAACAGATAGTTGTAGTTGAAATCCAACATTTGATCATCTGTGGAATTGATATTATAGAGGCCCAACAGCACAAAAACCAGATAAGTATTGATAAATGCTAAGAAAGCAGAAACCCATCCTTTAAAAAAGGTTTGAACACTACCTGGTCTTTTACCCCAAGAATTCTGAAGAACTCCGCTCAGATTGATCTTGGATAAAGCATTTTCTAGAAGTCCCAACAAAAAGTTAACTCCCAGGATCACCCCTGCCGACCAGTAAAAGAACTGTTGCTTAGAGATATAACCTATGGGATTTCCTGAATCTTCAAAATTTATGGCTATGCTATCAGGAAGGGTAGTATAACAAAAAAGGAGCACGATGGTCAATAAGATCAAAGAACCTATTCTCCAAAACTTAAAAAAAATATTTGTCATTATCTGGCCTATATATAACTTTAAATGTTCATTGCCTCTTGCAAAGTTAGCCCGCTTTTGTCGGACTTCAGGAATTAATTCAGAATAAATGCCAAAAATTTACACGAAAACGGGAGATAAGGGTCAAACCTCATTAGTAGGTGGCTCCAGAATATCCAAGGGACATATCAAAATTGAATCTTACGGAACCGTAGATGAGCTGAATGCATGGATAGGTGTTCTAAGAGATCTACCCGAAAATGAAAGCAGGAAAGACCTGCTCAAAGAGATCCAAGATCGTTTATTCACGATTGGGGCGGATTTAGCATCTGAACCGGAACAAACTCGAAAGAAAATTCCTTCACTCTATCCAGCAGATGTAGAATTGTTGGAGAAGGCCATGGATGAATATACCGAACAAATCCCCCCTCTAAGGGCTTTTGTTTTACCTGGTGGCCATCTCTCGGTTTCTTATGCGCATGTAGCTAGAACTGTTGCCCGTAGAGCGGAACGTCAAGTCATCCGACTCGCAGAGCAGGAAGAGGTAGAACCTTTGATCATCATCTATCTCAACAGACTATCCGACTATCTATTTGTCCTATCTCGAAAACTCACCCAAGAATTAGGAACGGAGGAAAATGCTTGGAAAGCGAGACATTAACATATGCTGAGAGCTTTTGTTAATTAATATTTAATAGTTTCGGAAGAATAAATACTAATGTTCCTTTGACCGAATTTTATGGTCCGTTTGAGCGAAGCGAAAGAGGACATCATAAAATTCATGTTTTTTTGCTACTTTCCGAACGGTCGGACCCTTTGCATCAAAAAAAGTAGAGAAAGAAAATTCATGTTTTTTTGTTACTTTCCGAACGGTCGGACCCTTTGCATCAAAAAAAGTAGAGAAAGAATATTCATGTTTTTTTGCTACTTTCCGAACGGTCGGACCCTTTGCACCAAAAAAAGTAGAGAAAGAAAATTCATATCCTTTAACTTAAGGGTTGCTTCTTTTAATTAAAATCCAGTTTTATCCTGATAGACGCCTCTCGATTAACTAATAATTAATAGTTTCGCAAGAATAAATACTAATGTTCCATTGACCGAATTTTATGGTCCGTTTGAGCGAAGCGAAAGAGGACATCATAAAATTCATGTTTTTTGGTTACTTTCCGTAAGGACGGACCCTTGCGCCAAAAAAGTAACAAGAAGAATATTCATGTTTTTTTGCTACTTTCCGAACGGCCGGACCCTTTGCACCAAAAAAAGTAGAGAAAGAAAATTCATATCCTTTAACTTAAGGGTTGCTTCTTTTAATTAAAATCCAGTTTTATCCTGATAGACGCCTCTCGATTAACTAATAATTAATAGTTTCGCAAGAATAAATACTAATGTTCCTTTGACCGAATTTTATGGTCCGTTTGAGCGAAGCGAAAGAGGACATCATAAAATTCATGCTTTTTTGCTACTTTTTTGCGCCAAAAAAGTAGAGAAAGAATATTCATGTTTTTTTGGTTACTTTCCGTAAGGACGGACCCTTCCGCCAAAAAAGTAGAGAAAGAATATTTATGTTTTTTTTGCTTAAGGTGCATTGCTTCAGATTTTTGTAGATTTTTATCCGAATCGCCCCTACTTAATTAACTAATAATTAAAATTAAATAGTTTCGGAAGAATAAATACTAATGTTCCTTTGACCGAATTTTATGGTCCGTTTGAGCGAAGCGAAAGAGGACATCATAAAATTCATGCTTTTTTGCTACTTTTTTGCGCCAAAAAAAGTAGAGAAAGAATATTTATGTTTTTTTAGCTTAAGGTGCATTCCTTCAGATTTTTGAGGATTTTTATCCGAATCGCCCCTACTTAATTAACTAATAATTAAAATTAAATAGTTTCGGAAGAATAAATACTAATGTTCCTTTGACCGAATTTTATGGTCCGTTTGAGCGAAGCGAAAGAGGACATCATAAAATTCATGTTTTTTTGCTACTTTTTTTGCGCCAAAAAAAGTAGAGAAAGAATATTTATGTTTTTTTTAGCTTAAGGTGCATTCCTTCAGATTTTTGAGGATTTTTATCCGAATCGTCCCTACTTAATTAACTAATAATTAAAATTAAATAGTTTCGGAAGAATAAATACTAATGTTCCTTTGACCGAATTTTATGGTCCGTTTGAGCGAAGCGAAAGAGGACATCATAAAATTCATGTTTTTTTGCTACTTTTTTGCGCCAAAAAAGTAGAGAAAGAATATTCATGTCTTTTAGCTTAAGGGGCAGTACTTGTGATTTTAATCCAGTTATATCCCAATAGACGCTTTTAGATGAACTAATAATTTCGGAAGATTAGTAATATTTATAGCATATTATGACCATTTAAATACTAAATAATCCATAACTTGTAGTTTTTAGCCTAAAAAAAACTTCTTACTGTATTCTTAGTTTTCCGAATTTTTTCGGCCTATGAAACGCGGGTTGATCTCCGGATAGGGTGCTTTGCCAACAAATAAAATCGCAGGTTTCGGCATCACAAGTCCAATTCGGGTCCTCATGAGAAACTTTGGAACGAATCCTATAAAAATTCAATCGGAAATCAACTTCCCCTTTTGCACCTATAGAATCCCAAGGAATGACCAATTTCCCTTCCCACCTATCTAATTCTGCCTTTGCTTCCCAATCTAACCCAAACTCTTCCGGCAGGAGATTTCTTAAGATCTGTTGAGGTTCATCTCCTAGCTTTTCAATCTCCCCTATCCATACGGCAGCATTGGGATTGATTTCTATCTCCCAATATCGGGTAGGATCTTCTGTGCCTTTGGATATAAAAACTTCAAAGACCTCTTGATTATAGAGGGGAGTATTGTGCTCTATCATATGGTTTTGCGAGGTATATGGATTATCTTCACATTGGAAATTGATGGTCAGTGCCTCTTCACTGGCTAGGAGCTCCACCTTAGTTACATAATTCACTGCTTCACCCGTAGTGGAGTGCTTAAAATAGGGATTCAGAATTTCTTTATACATACTTCAAGTAATTGAGGCGCCAATTTAAACGATACTAAGCAATATAAACTACCTTTTTTTATAACTTTGCATCCTTTCCTGCGTTTCAAACTAAAATTGATAAGAATGCATATTGCCAGAGTATTAGTATTGCTCCTATTAACCCTTCCTGCCGCAGCGCAGATTGAACCAAGATTATTTGAATTCGGACCCAAACTGGGACTAAATCTTTCAAATGTCTCCCCCTCAGATACGGTTACCTATTCTAAAAAACCGACCTTCGGAGTTCAAGCAGGCTTTTTCACTCGATTGAATGTAGGGAAATTCAGTTTACAACCGGAATTTATTTATCAGGCAAAAGGCACGAGCATGTCACGTCCTATTTCTGCCAAACATACTTATCGCTACTTCTCCACTCCTGTATTATTGGGCTATACTGCCATCAAGCATGTGTATTTTGAAGTAGGATATGAAAGAAACTGGGCACTTAACAGGATGGAAACCATCCCTACCCTGAATAAACCGTATGGCCCGGGCAAAAAGGATGATCAAAGTTTGATCATTGGGGCTAGAGTAAATCTATTGGACATGTTTTCTCTATTTAGTCTAAACCTACGCTATGTACATGGCTTGAACAATGTCTCTGAACTAAAGAGTGGCAACATACCATTGGAATTTGCTAATCGCAGCATCCAAATAAGTGCTACCTACACTTTCTCAGAACAATACCTTTGGAACAAGAAATTTGGTGTTAAAAAGAAATAATAATGGGTTTTATTGAAGAATTAAGATGGAGAGGCATGATACAGGACATCATGCCTGGGACGGAGGAACAATTAAATAAAGAGATGACTACGGGGTATATTGGGTTTGACCCAACTGCCCGTTCTTTACATATAGGAAACTTAGCCACCATTATGGTTTTGAAACAATTCCAAATGGCCGGCCACAAGCCCCTGGCTTTAGTTGGAGGTGCCACCGGTATGGTAGGTGACCCTTCTGGAAAATCAGCAGAAAGAAATTTCCTTTCTGAAGAAACCCTTTTGGAAAACCAAGAAGGAATCAAAAAACAACTAGAGAAGTTCCTAGATTTTAATTGTGGGGAGAATTCTGCTGAAATAGTGAATAACTACGACTGGTTCAAAGATATTTCCTTCTTACAGTTCCTAAGAGAAGCCGGAAAATACTTGACAGTAAACTATATGAGTTCCAAAGATTCTGTAAAACGCAGAATCGAAACGGGTATTTCTTTCACCGAATTTTCATACCAATTAATTCAGGGATACGATTATTATCACTTATATAAAACCAGAGGTGTAAAACTTCAAATGGGAGGTTCTGACCAGTGGGGTAACATCACTACAGGTACAGAATTGATCCGTAGAAAAGAAGGGGAAAATGCAGATTATTCTGCTTATGCCTTGACTACACCTTTATTGACCAAAGCAGATGGCACCAAGTTCGGTAAATCTGAAGGTGGTAACGTTTGGTTAGATCCTGAACTAACCAGCCCTTACCAATTCTACCAATTCTGGATCAACCAGAACGATGCAGATTTGCCAAGATTGATGCGTGTGTATTGTTGCTTCCTATCCAAAGAACAAATAGAAGCCATTGAAGCGGAACACGCTCAAGCTCCTCATTTGCGTGTGGCTCAAAAAGCACTTGCGAAAGAAGTAACCACTATGGTTCACGGAGCTGATGCCTATGAAAAAGCAGTACAGGCTTCAGAAGTGCTTTTCGGAAAATCAACTGTCGAAGCTCTAAAAAACCTGGATGAGCAAACCTTCAAAGAAGTTTTTGAGGGAGTGCCTCAGACGAAAGTTCAGAAATCAGATTTGACGAACGAAAGCAATCTTCTAGAGTTGATTTCTGTATTGTCTAACGGGGAAGTATATCCTTCCAAGACTGAAGCCAGAAAAGCCTTACAAGCCAATGCTGTGAGCGTGAATAAAACTAAGATTCAAGACGACAAACTACCTGTAAATGATATAGAGCTATTACACGGTAAGTACATCCTGCTAGGTAAAGGAAAGAAGAATCATATCATTGAGTTGGTATAAATAAGCTAGTCCCCAATATCCGTTGGGGACTACTCATCTTCATAATAATATCTTCTCAAAAGGAGAAATCCGACACCCCCTGCTACAAGTCCATATAAGTACATGGGCATATCAAACATGATGGATATGGCCAAACCTACCCCAGAGAAGAAAATCCCTTGAAATTCTCCCTTCCCTTTGAACATTTGGTAGAATAAAAGGCCAATAGCTATCCCAATCATGAGCATTATAATCTGCGGAAACTGTGCATATTCTATAGGCCAATTTCGGAGCAATACTATAATTTCCGGGCTCAACAGTATAATCACCGTGATCAAATACCTTACATACCTTTGACCTAAGTTTAATGGTAGATTTTTGTAAAAATCAAAATAGGTCCTCTCAAAAAAATACCAATATTGGAAGATCACACTTTGGCTATATGCTCCCATCAATCCTCCCAATCCTAATAAGCGAATATCATAATCGTCAGTAGGATATAATAGACAAACCACCATCAATACCGTACCGGAGAATACCTTTGACACCAATAATAAAACGGTTTGTCTACTTAGTAAATAATAAGGGTAGTATAACACTTGAGGAATAGGGAACTGCACCTTCCGGCCCCTGCCTATATTTAAGGATTTGGACTGATTCAACTGACTCTCTAAGACCAATGCACCTATTGCACAGAGCAGGAGATGCACAGCTATACCTAACAAACCCTTTTCCAGATATCCTGCAGTATAGGATATAATCAGCATGGCAACACTATACAGAAAGGTAAGTTGAACCAATTGAAAAATCACTCCAAAAAAGCTCAGTAAACGCGCCGTCCTGGTGAAAAGATGTAAATGGTGTAGAAATTCATTCTCCTTCAACAACAACGCTCTTCTGGCATATGCTATGACCTTAATGCCATGAAGAATCCATAGTAAACAAGCCAAAAGGAATACGCCATTATCCTCCAAGGCGCTATGAATAAGCGTTAAGTGTTCCTTAGCTCTTAATAAACCAAAAGCTAACAGGATAACTACAAATACGAAGATGGCATTCTGCCTGTAATAGGTCTTAACCCAAGTCAGATAAAGTATTCTGCTCATATATTCTTCCGTATTTCACTTCATAAAATTGGGTGATAGGCAAAGCCTCTAAAGCGGTATCCTGATGCGAAGACAGCAGAAAACTTACACTCTCCTTTTTATATTTTTCCAGGATCAGATCAACTAGTTTCTGAATACTAACTTTGTCTAAAGTGACTAGTGGCTCATCCAATAAGATCAGTTCCGGACTTCCCAAAAAAGCCGCTATGATCCCAATCTTCTTTGTCATGCCCGAGGAATACGTTCCTATAGGCTGCTTCCAATATTGATCTGAACCAAACAATTCCCCAAAGGCAAACAACTGCCCCTCCTCCGCACGTTTTGCTTCAGCTACAAACTTTAATATATCCCATCCCGATAAGAATTCCGGATACAAAGGCTCAGCCTCTCCCAAATTCACACATAGCCTATAGGCAACAGGATTCTTCTTCAAATCTTTCTCTTTCCAAAGTATATTTCCATCAAAAGGGATAATCCCTCCTATGCTTCGAAACAAGGTGGACTTTCCGGAGCCGTTTTGTCCTTTCACCCAATGGATTCCCATAGGAATCTCCAAATCACTTCTTTCTATAATAGTATGTCCCGAATAGGCCTTGCTGTAAGCTTCAAGTTTTAACATAATCTGTAAATCCTACAAGTAAAAGTAAAAATCCTGTAAAGGATGTGCTCTTGCAAGCTAGTAATTTTGTAAAGTAAATGCACAATACCTATGAAAATTGATATTCCAATTCAACATATTCCCGACGAGAATCTGCTAAAACAGAGACTCTCTGCGGTGCCCGATTTACAGAATTTTAATATCACTAATAATTCTATCAGCATTGATGCAGATAAATATCCGGAAGAAGTGGTTCAAGCTGTAGCGCAGATTCTCAAAGATGTAGGCATCAAACTGAGCTCTGCCACTCAAAATTGGCCGGTCATGGGGATGTCTTGTGCCTCTTGCGCATCAAGTTCGGAAGCAACGCTTAATAATCAGGTAGGAGTCATTCAGGCCCAGGTTAATTATGCAAGTGGTAAAGCTACCGTGGAATATATACCTGAATTGATTCAGCCGACCAACCTAAAAACCGCCTTACAGAGTGCCGGATATGACTTACTTATTGAACAAGAAGATGTAAGCCAAATCAAAGAATCTGAAGCCTCTACCCTAAAGAAGAAATTATTAGGAGCCCTGATCCTATCTGTTCCGCTCTTCGTCATAGGCATGTTCTTTATGCATATGCCCTATGCCAATTACATCATGTGGGCTTTAGCCACACCTATGCTGTTCTATTTTGGAAGACAATTCTTTATAGGCGCCTATAAACAATTTCGCCATAAAAGTGCCAATATGGATACTTTGGTGGCCTTAAGTACAGGAACAGCCTATGTGTATAGTACTATCATCACCCTCACTCAAGAACATGGACATGTGTACTTTGAAGCCGCAGGTATAGTCATAGCCTTCATTTTATTAGGAAAATGGCTAGAAGAAAGAGCAAAAGGAAATACCTCTTCTGCCATCAAACAACTGATGGGACTTCAACCTAAAACCCTGACTATTGTCGCAGAAGACGGTACCACTTCCATACTCCCTATCCAACAAGTTCAAAAAGGACAAGTTATACTGGTCAAGCCAGGAGAGCAAATTCCGGTGGATGGAGAGATTCTAAGTGGAGAATCCTACGTAGATGAGAGTATGATCACAGGAGAACCTGTCCCAGTGCGAAAAGGGAAAGCTGACTCTGTGTATGCAGGAACCTTAAATCAAAAAGGAAGCTTTCAGTTTCAAGCCACTAAAGTAGGCTCAGAAACCCTACTGGCAAGAATCATACAAACCGTGGAAAATGCTCAGGGCAGTAAGGCTCCGGTTCAAAAACTGGTAGACAAAATAGCCTCAGTCTTTGTTCCTACTGTGATTAGTATAGCGGTAATAAGTCTAGTGTTTTGGGGATTGATGGGCAACTGGTCCCAAGGTTTAAATGCCTTCGTAACTGTCCTAGTAATTGCGTGTCCATGTGCTTTAGGTTTGGCCACCCCTACCGCCATTATGGTGGGAGTAGGTAGAGGAGCCCAAAAAGGAATATTGATCAAGGATGCAGAGAGTTTGGAGCTAACGCAAAAAATGAATGCCTTGGTACTTGATAAAACAGGAACCATTACAGAAGGTCAGCCCTCTGTCACTAGAATTCAATGGATACAAGAACCCTCTGAACTATGGAAAGATCTTTTGTATAGTATAGAGAAAAGATCTGAGCATCCTTTAGCGGATGCTATCTGCAAACATCTGGAGGGTAGATTCTTGTCTAATCTAGAAGTGGAAAATGTGAGTGGTCAAGGGATTATAGGTTTTTGGGAAGGTCAGAGATATAGAGTAGGTAATCCGGAATGGATTAAAGTAGAATTAACGGATACACAAAAGGCCCAATTCAAATCTCATCTGGATCTTGCACAAACAGTCGTGTTCTTTGCTGATGATACCCGGGTCTTAGCTATCATTGGCATTAGAGATAAAATTAAAAGTGGCTCAAAAGCAGCTATTGAACGCTTGCAAAAAGATGGAATTGAAGTGTATATGCTTACAGGAGACAATGAAGCCACAGCGAAAGCGGTTTCCTATGAAATGGGCATTAAAGAGTATAAGGCGCAGGTACTTCCTGAACTGAAAGGGGAATTTATCAAGCGTTTGCAGTCGGAAGGAAAGGTAGTAGGCATGGTAGGTGACGGCATCAATGATTCACAAGCCCTGGCCTTAGCAGATGTGAGTATAGCTATGGGCAAAGGCAGTGATATAGCTATGGAAGTGGCGAAGATGACCATAGTTTCTTCAGATCTGCAAAAGATACCTGAGGCCATAGAGGTTTCGAAACTTACAGGAAGAGCTATCAAACAGAACCTGTTTTGGGCGTTTATTTATAATGTAATAGGAATTCCAATTGCGGCCGGGATCTTTTATCCTGAGTTCCTTCTAGATCCCATGTGGGCAGGGGGAGCCATGGCCTTTAGTTCAATAAGTGTAGTATTAAACAGTTTAAGATTAAGATGAAATTCAAGACTAGTATCAATTGCTCCTCATGTGTAGCAAAAGTAAAACCTGTTTTAGACGGTTTAGTGGAAAAATGGGATGTGGATACAGAGAATCCCGATAAGATTCTCACCGTAGAAGGCGGAGACGAAGAAAGCATTGTAAGAGCCTTAAAGAAAATAGGTTATCAAGCACAAAAAATCGAGAGCAAGTCCTAAGACTTGCTTTTTTTTTGAAAATATTTGTAACAAATCCGAAGAATGGAAGTTTACTATGCAAACAGTCTGAAAAGCTATTGAACTCTTTAACTGATAACGCTTTAATGCTTAAAGTCAAGGCGGGAAGTCTTGATCATATGGGCCTACTTTTTGAAAGGCATTATCAGTCTTTGTTCAGCTTTATTTATCGTATGACCACTGACAGAGAAAACAGCGAGGACATGGTTCAAAATGTTTTCTTGAGGATGATCAAATACAGGCACACGTACAAAGGAGAAGGGGAATTCAAAACGTGGATGTATCACTTGGCCAGGAATGTTATGAACGACTATTTTAAGGCAAAAACACGAAAAATTGAAGTACCAGCAGAGCCATACGATACTACAAGCGATGAAAAGGAGGACCAAGTCAGACTCTTAGAAATAGCATTAAATAAATTGAGTGAAGAGCAAAGAGAGATTCTAATACTAAGTAGGTATCAAGAACTAGCCTACTCTGAAATAGCCAGGATTTTGGAGATTTCTGAGGCGAATGTGAGGGTTAGAATCCACAGAGCCATAGCTCAGTTGAAGACCATATATTTAAAATTATCGGAATGAACAAGCTAATTGACTACCTGAATGGAGAGCTGAATGAAGCAGAGAGAGCAGAAGTGGAACAGAAGCTTTCTACGGATCCGGAATTTGCCCGTGAATGTGAGGAAACGAAGGCCCTTTGGGACAGTCTAAAGCTCATCACCATACCCCAAATGGATAAATCTCGATTCAAACATGCGTTAGAGGGATACAAACAAGCTGAAAAACCCAGATTCTCTTGGTCAGGTCTTTGGAACAAACAACCCAAAATGCGCTTGGCCTACACTTTCCTACTGATTCTAATCGGTTTAGCTGGAGGTTGGCTATTAAATGAAAACCAAAATAATGAAATAGCAAAAGTAGAAGAAGAGGTCACCAGTCTAAAGCAAGAAATGGTACTGACACTAATAGAGAATCCCTCTGCCACGGAAAGGATAAGAGCGGTGAATATGAGTACTGAAATCCCTGACGCGAATGACAAGGTTATTGATGCCCTTCTTAGCACCTTAAATAATGATCCGAATGATAATGTCCGACTAATGACTTTGGAAGCCCTTATAGGCTTTGCAGATCATCCAAAAGTACGTCAAGGTCTGGTTAAATCCATAGTAAGCCAGGAATCTCCTATTTTACAGTCGGCTATGGCGGATGTGATGCTGAACCTACAAGAAAAAAGCTCTGTAAAACCTTTGAAAAGTATACTAAAGCAAGAAGGTCTAGACAGTACGGTTAAAGATAAAGTAGAAAAAACGATTCAACAGATACTCATATAATTAACACAAAAATGAAGAAGCTATTATTACTCCTTTTCCTAGGAGCACAGTCGCTCTTTGCTCAAAAAGTAAACGAGCAGATTTACAAAGAAGTAGATGTGACAGGCAGTGAAATGACCCTTGAAGTTTATAATATTTTAGGATCCATAAAAGTCGAGGGGTACGCTGGAAATAAGATCCTTATCACTGTGGATAAAGAAATTACCGGTATTACTAACGACAAGGAGCCTTTCGAGTTAGGCATAGAAAAGAAAGATAATGTAGTACAAGTCTTTACCAAAACCCCGTATGATTCACGTAATGGATCTAGGAATAAGAGCCAACAAAACATTCATCTGAAATACAGCATCAAAGTACCGCATGATATACATCTCAAACTTTCTACTATCAATAGTGGAGATATAGAAGTGGCAAGAGTAAACGGAACTATACATGCCAGAAACATCAACGGTTCTATCCGGGCTACAGAAGTTAAAATGCCCTCTGATCTTCAAACCATCAATGGAGAGATCAATATTACCTACGCCTCTAACCATCTTAATGGTTCAGTATGTAAGACCTTAAATGGATCCATACATGTGTCATGCCCCGCTGAGACCTCTGCGAATATTCAATTAAAGACTATGAATGGTCATTACTATACTGATTTTAGTGAAGAAGAGATGGGAAGAACTCAAGCAGTCATTCCGGACAAAGGAAAGGAATCAGGCCGCTCCAAACTTAATTCAGAAACCCACATTACTCTGGGAAAAGGGGAATGCCACATGAAATTTGAAACCATGAATGGCAGTATTTATATCCAAAAAAAAATATAAAATGCAACGCTTAATCTACCTATTACTTTTCTCCTGGGCACAAGTACATGCTCAAATCGAGGTGGAACTTAGTCAGCCCACTAAGCCATATACATTGGAAGTAAGTCTTTTTGCCGGTGATATTCACCTCACTAAACATGCCGGAAAGAATGTGCGAGTAGAAGTAATTAAGCACAACCCCGCACCTCCAGCCCCTCCAAAAGAAGGGATGAGGCGCATTTCTCCGGATGATGAACATCTCTCTATAGTTGAGAAAAACAATCACATCATTATTGATCAGGGCTCTTCTCTAAAGCCAAGTAAAATAGTGATTCATGCTCCTAATGAGGGTCACTTTCTGTTGAAAACCGTACATAATGGAAATATTGTCGTAGAAAATATCAGTGGTGATTTCGAACTTACAAACGTGAACGGCAAGATAATCATGAACAATGTCTCAGGATCTGCCGTCGCAAGCACGATCAACGGCAAGATTCATGCTACTTTCTTACAGGTAAAGCAAGGAACACCTATGGCTTTTTCCACTTTAAATGGAAACATAGACCTCAGCTTTCCCGCCACTATAAAAGCCAACCTAAAAGCCAGATCAGATCACGGTAACATTTACAGCGATTTTACATTAAAAAATGAAAGTACACTCAGTAAAACACAAGAGAAAGGCATGACCCGCCTAGAAACCTCTAAATGGGTAACTTCAACAATAAACCAGGGCGGTCCGGAAATGATGCTCAAAACGGTAAATGGGAACATCTATATCAAACGCAACAAATAAAGCCCACCTTAAGAATTTTTAACACAAGAGTACTGAAAATCAGTACTATATTGCAACCACATCCGGCGAATAGTCGGAATATGAAAAAGCTATTACTTTAAAAATGAAAACTATGCTAGCAATGCTTTGCATGGCCGGAGGTATGGCCATGGCTCAAAGCAACAACACCCGGATTACCGGAGTAATCCACGATTCCCAAGGATCAAAAATCCCCTTCGCCAACGTCTTTTTGTATGCAGTAGCCGACAGCGTATTTAAGAAAGCAGTGGCAGCTGATGAGGAAGCCAAGTTTAGTATTGAAGATGCAGGATATGGCAATTACTATATCAAAGTGACAGCAGTAGGCTATTCAGACTATTCCAGCCCCAGCTTCATGCTAAGTTCTGAAAATCCTCAGATAGCTTTGGACCATATCCAATTAAATGACAGAGCCCTTGCACTCTCTGGAGTGCAGGTTACTGCCCGAAAACCATTTATAGAACAGCACTTGGACAAGATGGTGATTAATGTAGAGAGCAGTATTTCAGCCAGTGGAAGCTCCGCCTTGGAAATCTTAGAAAAGGTACCTGGGGTTATGATAGATAGACAGTCTGATCAAATTAGAATTCGAAATAAATCAGGAGTAATCGTCATGATCGATGGCAGAGTAGCACAAATGACCGGAGAGGCACTCTCTCAGTATCTAAGCAACTTGAGCTCAGACCAAATTGCCTCTATAGAAGTCATCACAAGCCCATCCTCAAAATATGATGCTGCTGGAAATGCAGGCATCATAAATATACGTCTAAAAAAGAACCAAAATTACGGCACCAATGGGACTTTAAGCATGAACTTGGGCAAAGGTATATTATCTCAATCTGTATCAAACTTACATCGCGGAAATGTTGATTTAAACATTAACCACCGAACTGAAAAGTGGAATATCTACAGTAATCTAGGGCTAGGATTGAATAATTTTTATAACGATAACCACTTTATCAGAAGCGTTACAAATACGAATGGTAAAACGAGTTTCGACCAATATACAGAAAGGTTCGGAAGTGTAAAAAACTATATTGGCAGACTAGGGGCAGACTACAACTTCACTAATAAATTAACTATAGGATTAAGAGGAGATATCAATCTATTGGGGGGGGAAATGTCAAGTCAAGGTATAAGTTTAGTGAATGAAATTCAGGCAGGGGAACCTTCACTTACAACACTGAAACCCAACAGTAATAGAACTATGGGTACAGACATGTATTCTATTAATGCTAATCTAAGGCACAAAAATGGAGAAAAAGAAGTCTCGGCAGACCTCGATTACAGTCTTTTTGAAAATAGATCTGATCAAGTGTTTAACAATAATTACTATTATTCAGGGGGAGATTCTCTAACAAGACAATGGGTAATTCAGCCCAATAACACAAACATCTTCACAGCAAAACTTGATATTACCCTACCATTTGAAAACAAATTAAAACTTGATTTTGGCGCAAAATCAACATCCGTATCCACAAACAATGATTTCACGTATGAAGACTTTAAGAATGGAATATGGATTAAAAATCCGAACCAATCGAACCACTTCCGCTATAAGGAGAATATCCATGCAGTTTACCTCAGCTCAGGATATACTTTCGTTAGATGGACCTTACAAGCTGGTTTACGGGGTGAATATACCCATTCAGATGGCCATTCAATTACTCTGGGCCAGCGCAATACAAGGGACTATTTTAATCTCTTCCCTACTGGATTTGTAAACTATAAGATTGCAGAGAAACACCAAATTAAATATGCTTATAGTAAACGCATAGACCGGCCAAACTATGGAACACTCAACCCCTTTATCTTCTACTTAGATCCATACTTCTATGTAAAAGGGAATCCAAATCTGAATCCTCAATTTACAGATATGAACGAACTCACTTATACCTTTAAGGACCAATACTTTGCAACTTTGGAATACTCTAGATCACGCGGACTCATTAGTGAAGTAGTTACATTAGATGGGGATATAAGTATTTCCCAAAAACAAAATATAGCCAGGGGTGAAAACTGGGCATTTATTCTTTCTTTACCCATCAAATTCAACAATTGGTGGTCAAGCCAAAATAGTTTCCACATATTTCACGATAGTTATACAGATAATAACTTAGCCGGAACTACCTTAAATAATAGTGCATACAGTGCAGGGTTCCGCACTACTCAAACATTTACCTTGCCTAAAAAATGGACACTTGAACTAAATTATTGGTATAACACCCCAAGTGCGTACGGAATTTACCGCCAATCACATGCACAGCATGCACTTAATCCGGGACTCCAGAAGAATTTTGGTAAGATCAAGCTAAAGTTAAACGTTTCAGATACCTTCCTAACTTCCTTTTACAGAGGATATGTACAAAGTGACAATATTGATCTTCACATCTCTAATAGATGGAATGCAAGAAGAGTTGCCCTGTCATTAAGCTATTCTTTCGGTAACCAAAATATTAAAAACCAGAATCGAACTTCAGCCTCAGAGGATGAAAAAAGAAGGGCTTCTGCAGGTTAAGGAATAGACCTGATTCTAAAATCCTTGATCTCTTGCCTGGACCAGGTGGTTCTAATACCAAAATATCCGCCGCTAAGAGGTTGAGGATCTTCAAAGGAGAACACGAGTTCCTGATCCAGATAAAATTCTACTAACGCACCTTTCTTTCGTGTTAAAACTTTATAAGAATGGTTAGGGATTAACCTAATATTAGATTCCTGCAATAAGGGTTTCTGACCTAAACCATCATATCTTCGGAAACGGGAGGTGGTATTATAATTACCTCCCATTCCTACATAATACATGCGAGTAGAATCATAGGACTCAAAAACTCCACTTCTAGTAAATGGATACGCGTCTGCGCACCAAAATTGATTCAGATCAGAAAGCCTGTCGTTCTTACCCGAATCCAGAATTATAGTGCGCGTATATTCAATTTCATAATCTCCCTTCAATTCCTCCTTCCACCAAAGCGTTACCCCTCTGGGCGTATCTAGAGTTATTTTCTTTCTACTCCACTTTAGCGCATTCGGATCCTCACTTTCCACTATCCATTTCCTTGAAGGTGGAACAGTTGTACAGCCAAAACACAAGAACAAAAGACAAATTCTAATCATAGGGATTAAGGTAGGACCTTTAAAGTTAGTATATTGGTCGGGAATCTATTCAAAGCTATGGAAAGAAGAGAATTTATCAAAAATAGTGCACTAGGTTTAGCCGGATTGAGCTTAGTGCGTTTATCAGAAAACCATCCTACCATTCCTTTAAAATTACTACATCATACCAGAAACGGAGCGGGAGGAAATTGGGGTATTCCATGGCCTAAGAGCCAACTAAAAAAGGTTTCAGAGTTCACCCTAATAAGTGGCAACAAACAAGTCCCTGTGCAGAGCTGGCCTTTGGCCTTTTGGCCGGATGGAAGTATAAAATGGACCGGACATGCCATAGCTTCTGACCTTGATCTCGGAGCCGAAGCGCAACTTATTCAGAAAAAAAGCCCTTTGGAACAAAGCATAAAAATATCAGAGAAGGGTGAGTCCTTTATAGTCAACAATGGAATCTTGCAAATAGAAGTTCCTACAAAAGGTCCTTATCTAATTTCTCAGATAAAGAGAAATCAAAAGACTCTGGTACAAAAAGGAAGCTTAGAACTAAGGATTCAAGACGCACCTAGTGCAGAAGAAGGAAATACCATTAAAACCCAGTTCTATATCTCAGAAGTTGAAAAAGTTAGCATAGAGAGTAAAGGGCCAATAAGAACGGTTATCAAGTGGGAAGGTACACACCTGGGAAAGGAAAGAAGATTGCCCTTTGTGGTCAGAATGTATATCTATTCTGACAATGACCAGGTCCGCCTCCTTCACACCATCATCTACGATGCAGATGAAAACAAGGAATTCATATCCGGACTGGGGATTAAATTTGAAGTAGACTTCCAAAAGGAAGAATGGCATAACCGTCACATTCGCTTTGCAGGGGAAGGGATATTCTCTGAAGCGGTTAGGGGATTAACCGGCTTAAGGAGAGATCCTGGGAAAAGTATCAGAGAAGCGCAAATGGAAGGTAAAAGAACGTCTTCCGACTTCAATCCTGCAGTGGGTAATCGTCTCCAGTACATAGCTGGATTTGGTGATTATACCCTGTCTCAATTAAATGCTGATGGGTTCGAAATCAAGAAAAGAACTAAAGCCGGGCATAGCTGGATACAGTCAGCGCACGGTAAAAGATCCCTGGGAACTGCATATCTGGGAAGCCCTTCCGGTGGACTAGTGCTAGGACTTCGCCATTTCTGGCAATCTTACCCGGCGCAGATAGACATTAGAAAAGCAACGGAGGACGTAGGGGAAATGGCCATGTGGTTCTGGGCACCTGATGCTCCTCCTATGGATCTTCGGTTTTACCATGACGGCATGGGTCAGGATAATTATCCTAAACAATTGGAAGGTCTAGAAATCAACTACGAAGATTATGAACCTGGATTTGGCACTCCTTATGGAGTAGCCAGAACCTCTGAAGTATTTTTTCAAGTAGTAGATGCTACTCCCTCAGCAGAAGAACTGCTCAGATTTGCTCAAGCCGTACAAGATCCCCCTATTATTTCTGCTACTCCTGAATACATGAAACAGGCCGGTGCTTTCGCTGGAGCATTCCCTGTACTAGGGAAAAATAGGAAGACGAAGGAACTGGAAGACCAACTGGATTTCTACTTTCAATTTTACAAAGATCAAGTAGAAGAACACCATTGGTACGGATTTTGGAACTATGGCGATTTTATGCATAGTTATGACGAAGATAGACACGTATGGAAATACGATATAGGAGGTTTCGCCTGGGATAATTCTGAATTATCCACTGATATTTGGCTTTGGACCTACTTTCTAAGTACCTGCAGATCTGATGTCTACCGTTTAGCGGAAGCCATGACGAGGCATACGGGAGAAGTAGACGTACATCACATAGGAAGATTCAGCCCTCTGGGTTCCAGGCACAATGTGATGCATTGGGGCTGTAGCGCTAAACAACTCCGCATAAGTACCGCAGCTAACAGACGATATTTCTACTATCTCTCCGGAGGAGACGAACGCACCGGTGATCTCATGCGAGAACAAATTGAAGCAGCCCGGACACTACAGAGCATAGTCCCCATCCGAAAAGTAAACCCGGATGTTCCAAAGAACACAGAGAACTCCGTATATGCTAGTCTTGGATTCGGTACAGATTGGGGGGCTATAGCCTCCGCTTGGTTTACCGAGTGGGAAAGAACCGGAGATCCAAAGATGAAAAGCAGGTTACTTAAAAGCATGGATAGCATAGCCGCCCAACCCAAAGGCTTCTTCACCGGTCTTCAGATGATGAATTTAGATACAGGGGAGTTCCAAATAGATCAAAGCAACAAAGTATCCGTGTCTCATTTGAATGCCGTCTTCGGTCTTCCGGAACTCTGCTACGAGCTACTGCAATGTATAAACCATCCCCCATTTGAGCGAGCATGGCTACAGTATTGCATGCTGTATAATGCCAGTGCAGCAGAGCAAGAAAAAGCTTTAGGTGAAAGCCTGAGGCGACTAAATTTGCAACAAGGGCATGCCAGGTTAACGGCGTATGCAGCTAGGAAAAATCCTGCCCTGATCCAAAGAGCCTGGGAAGAATTCTATAAGGGAGAAGGAGGTTTTAGAAAAACAAGTAAAGAAAAAATAAGTATACATCCACCGGAAGTTTTGCAGACGCGGCACGAGAACCCCGGCATATCTACTAATGCCGTAGCCCAGTGGGGCTTAGCCGCCATGCAGATCTTGGCCTTTGAAAATGAAAATAGGTAAACATCAAATATCTTACAGAATAACCCGGAGAGGGGTGCATATTTTACATGATGCATCCCTTACCTCACTTTTTAATGAAAGTCCTATTTCCGGAGTAAAAAAACTGGTTAATGAACTTAAAGAGGCATTTTATACAGCACACGGAAGAGAATTAGCTATACATCATGACTCCTTAGTACTAGAAATCTGGGGCCATTATTACTTTGAAAAATACTACAAATATTTCCGATGGATGATCCCTTCTGAACGCTTAAAGAAGAGGTTTGACATGGCTACACAAGAGTTTGATTGCGGAGAAAAGCAAGTGGACAATAACCGCTGGATCTGGGATCTTTTAAGGCCTACCCTCCCTTTGGCACAAATATTCCTTAAAGATCAAATCCAAATTATTTAAAATTATTCTAAATAAACCTTGGAACATAGACATGGAGCTTATAACTTTGTCTATTATTTGTAATTGATCTAAATAAATGTGTCATACTAAAGTATTGGTGAATAACAGGAATGGGTTCGTGACGCGTTGCGCAGAATGTTCAAAGGTCCAAATTGCGTTTGGAACATCGCTCTTCGGGATGTCCATCAAAGATTTTGAGGTATTTGCCAATTACCTCTATGCAAAGCGGAATGAAGCAGAAGCGTACGGGCTACATGAAAAGTGTATTCATCTGAAAAATGGGTCAGCCATGATGATCCTTACCCCATATGAATTAGAAAACTTTATAGATCTAATAGAAACTGCAAGTATTCAAAATCTGATCCACGAGTGCCTGAACAGGCCTAATTAAGAGGTCCATATACCATCAAGATTGGAATGAGCCCCAAAAATACACTTCACAGAACCATTGGGGACACTATTCTCACAGGGAATGGGATACTTTAAAGACAGAAAATGAAAGAACCTCATCCACAACTTCCTGAACTAATGCAAAGAATTATTTTTAGAACTGATCCTCCTTCCCTACTTAAGTTAGAAACCTTAAGCATAGAACTTAAGAACGTAGGTATTTCAAACTTTGATGTAGATTTTGAAACCTGTGAAATTTCAGTGGTATGCCCCCATGTCAAAAGTATACAGCAAGTGGAATGTGCTTTGAGAAAAGCCGGATTTAAATGTCCACGTCTGAAATAATTCCTTAACGGACTTGATTAAATAATTTTCTTTCCAAAACTTCTACTTGTGCCCCATCTAAATTTTGGTATCCTTTAAATACAAATCCACATTTTTTTAGGATTTTTCGGGATGCTTCATTGTTCGGATCAATGATGGCATAAAGGGTATGTACTAATCCATCTTCGATGGCTTTTTCTACAAGGAGCTTACTCAACTTAGTACCTAAGCCCTTCCGCCAATGTTCCGGAACTATAATGTATCCTAATTCTGCCTGCTCATCCCCTAACTGCTCTATCTCTAATTTCCCAAAACCCAAAAAATCATTATTTTCAAGGTCCAAAAATTTGTAAAATCCAAAATTTTTATGTAAATTACTATTATAAAGTAATTTACCAAACCTAATCTCTGCCTCCTCCTGACCTAATGCTCCATAACTGATACCCTTCATCACGGTTTCATTACTAACTAAGCTATAATACAGGGGGAAGTCATCAAAAGTAAATTTTTCTAAAGCAAGTTTCATAGAAATTTATAATTCTCAGAAATTTAGAATAATATTACCTTATTCAAATCAGAAGATGCACAAAATCAAAGTTTGGCTACTATTTTACGGCCCCATATTTCTATACAGTACCATTTTTAGTGCAATAGGAGCTATGGCCCTAGGATGGAATTATTCCTTCAAGATCTATGCACTAATTCATTTGGTGGCCTGCTATACTTACTATGAATTCCTCCACCCTTCCTACTATATATTTTACCACAATTTGAGGTTTACTAAATCCCGACTTTGGTCTATACAGCTCACCCTATCCCTTATATTGATATTCCTATGAACTTTCTACAAGCAGACAGCATACAGAAAAGTTTTGGTAATAGAAAAGTACTATCCGATGTACACATTCAATGTAATGAGGGTGAAATAGTGGGACTATTAGGAAGAAATGGTTCCGGAAAGTCTACCTTAATGAAGATCCTGCACGGTAGCCTTCAAGCAGATCAAAAATATATCAAGGTCAATAATGAAGTGCTTTTAACCACTGAGCAGTTAAGCCAGCAAATAGCCTATCTTCCTCAAGATCCATTTATTCCTTTACATTTAAAGTGCAAACAAATCTTCCCGTACATTGACGAAGCGTATCTCAATCCTACTCTATTACAACAGGAAGACCTTAAGATCAAGAACTTACCAGGAGGATTGTTAAGATGTTTAGAGATCTACTTTGTGCTAAGTAGACCCTGCCCCTACCTGCTCTTAGATGAACCTTTTACTGGCTGTTCACCCATCCTCATTGAAGAGTTACAACAGAAAATTCTACACGCCTCCCGTCAGAAAAAAGGAATTATTCTATCAGACCATCTATACAAAGAGGTTCAAAAAATCACTCAAAGGAATTACCTGATGAAAGAGGGCATATTAAAAGAAAGCAGCAATCTGGATGGCTACGCCCCTACCTTTTAACTCTTAAGGCAAAGATACCAATGGCGATAAACAAAAATCCCATCACAAATTTCCAGGTAATCACGGTTTGAGGCCTCAAATCCGGAGCAGTCAATACCAAAAGGCTAACTAACATGACGCCGCAAACAATAGCCACAATGGCAGCAATTTTATTTAATGTATTTCTATTCATGGGAGGCAAATATGTTCAAATGTAGAAGATTTACTCAAAAAGCCCAAATAGAAATCAGTATTGAAATGAATCAATACGTAAAATTATCTGTTAGTATCTCTGTATTTTGTTTTATTTTTGCATAATTTTTTCCCGTTTAGAATGAAAAGAAGTTCCCAATTTGAAGTAATGGCACCTGCAGGTTCCAAAGAAGCCATGGCAGCGGCCATTAAGGCGGGCGCAGATTCCGTTTATTTCGGGGTAGAGCAGTTGAACATGCGGGCACGTCAAACCAATAACTTTTTGGTAGACGATCTACCGGAAGTAGCCCGTCTGTGTGCAGATAACGGGGTCAAAAGTTACATCACCCTGAATACTATCATTTACGATCATGACATTTCCTTGATGCGTAAAATCATAGACCAAGCTAAAGCAGCCGGAATTACTGCGGTGATTGCTTCAGATTTGGCCGTGATGAACTACTGCAAAAAGGTAGGCATGGAAGTACACGTGAGTACACAGTCGAACATAACAAATATCGAGACCGTAGAACTCTTCTCTTCCTACGCTGACGTCATGGTGATGGCCAGAGAGCTCACCTTAAAACAGGTAGGTGATATCGTTAAAGCAATCGAAAGACATGACATCAGAGGCCCTAAAGGTGAACTTATTCAAGTAGAAATCTTTGCTCACGGAGCCCTATGCATGGCGGTTTCTGGAAAATGTTACCTCAGCCTACACTCTCATAATGCCTCAGCAAACCGTGGAGCGTGTATCCAAAACTGCCGTAGAGAATATACCGTTACTGACGAGGAAGGTATCGAGCTGAAGATTGACAACGAATATATCATGTCTGCCAAAGACCTTTGTACCATAGACTTCTTGGACAAAATCCTGGAAGCCGGAGTAAGAGTATTGAAGATTGAAGGTAGAGGTAGAGCTGCAGACTATGTTTATACCACCACCAAATGCTATAGAGAAGCCGTTGATGCCTTTGAGGATGGCACTTACAGCCCTGAGAAAGTTGCTATTTGGAAAGAAAAATTATCTGAAGTTTACAATAGAGGATTCTGGGACGGATACTATCTGGGCAGAAAAATGGGAGAATGGTCTAACGTTCATGGATCCATCGCTACCACTAGAAAAATCTACATCGGTAAAGGCGTTAAATACTTTGATAAAATAGGTGTAGGGGAATTCTTATTAGAAAGCCACGACATTAACGTGGGCGATCGTTTGATCGTGACCGGTCCAACTACCGGCTTGATTGAGACCGTAGCGGAAGAAATTCGTTTAGGTTCTGGAGATTCTGTCGCAAAAGCAGGAAAAGGAAATACCATCTCTCTGAAAATCAACGAAAAAATCCGTCCTTCTGATAAGTTGTACAAAATAGTGGAAGCCCATGCCTAAACTTTTTCATTATCGGCAGCGCTGCATAGGCTGCAATGCTTGTGTAGAAATAGCATTTGATAGATGGAGAATGAGTAAAAAAGACGGGAAAGCCGTACTTCTGGGAGGAATAGAAAAGAAAGGTGTCTATATGGCGCAAATCCGACCGGATGAAGTAGAAGATAACGAAAGGGCATTAAAAGCCTGCCCCGTAAATGTCATAAAAATGGAAGGAGTCTAAAATAGGCTCCTTTTTTTATCTATTTTGTCCCCAAATGATCCTCTTTTGGATCTTACCCAAAAAAAATCAGTATGAAAACCTTCTTACTTTTAATCAGAGAGGAAACTCAGACGGAGGACACTTCCTACGAACACCTCCAAGAAGTCATCCAGGAACATATGGCCTGGATAGAAAGTCTGGGAGATCACTTTATATCCGGAGATCCTCTTGAACCGGGCGGAATAATCATCTCTCAAAATCAAGAAATAGATGGCCCCTACGTGGAAACCAAGGAGTGCGTAAGCGGATACTACTTCCTTAAAGCATCTAGCCTCGAAGAAGTAAAAGGATTAGCTATGGGGTGCCCTGATATCAAATACGGGGCGCGAATAGAAATCAGAGAAATAATGAATGAAGGCTGATAGTATATATATCCATCATTTTACTCCTGTTCTAAATGCCCTGTGTCAAAGGTACAAACAGGTAGATTTTGACGATATTCTAGATGCCGTTCACGATGCCTTCGAAGCTTCTTTAAGTTTCGAAGGCCAAATTCTCCAGCCTGGCGCTTGGCTGTATCGGGTAGCTGAAAGGAAACTTCTACACTTTCTTAGAAAAAGAAATATCCCTCATCTACCTCCTGATCCATCTGGACATAAAGCAGATGAAGACGATGTCACATTAACTCTACTTGACTTTCTATTGAATATAGAAACGAAGGATAGAAACCGACTGGCCCTGGCCCTTTTCTACGTAGGAGGCTTAAGCAGAAAGGAGATTGCCTCCGCACTAAAGATTCAGCCAGAGAATGTCAAAAAAATCCTTCAAAGATCTACCGGCATTCTCAGAGAATCTTACAATAGGGATTTGGCACCGAAAGTTCCGAAAGCCTCCTCTCAGTTATTACAATTCTTATACCTGCTTTTTAATGAAGGTTACAAAAGAACAGACGCTAAAGAGGCTCTTTCAGAACACATGTGCTTTGTGGCCATTAAATATGCACAATACATTGAGCCCAATCCTGAGACATATGCTCTGTTGGCATTAATGCACTTCCATTTAGCTCGATTCCCCGCACGACTAAATAATGGTGTATTTGTCCCACTACCAGAACAGGACAGAACCTTATATGATAAACCATTGATCCAACAAGGATATTTTTACCTCCGCCAAGCCGGACGTAGCACTCATCACTACTTTCTGCTCGCCTTGATATCTGCGATACATAGCAGCTCCCCTACTTTTGCAGATACAGACTGGCAAAAGATCACTGTACTCTATTCTAAAATAAAGCACTTAAGTGATGAGTTACAATTGAATTACTACATCGCTAAAAGCCATATATCTGATCCTGAAGAGTGCTTAGACTTCATCCTCACCTTTCCACCCTCTCTGAGTTCTATTTCTGCCGCTGCGTACTTATATGAACGCTTGCGAAATTACGTATCTGCAATAAGCAAGTATAAAGAAGCCAGTAATTACACTGAAAATCCCGCAGATCTTCGTTTCTTTGAGAAAAAAATACTCTACCTAAATGAAAAGATTAATCCTACTCTTCTTAATTATAAGCTTTAGTGCAGCTTCTCAAACAAAACCCAAGATCTATCATCCGGAGGCTGACGCGCAGGCGGAATTGAACACTGCAATAGCAAAAGCCAAAAACTCCGGTAAGCATGTATTTGTACAGGTGGGTGGTAATTGGTGCAGTTGGTGTTTATTATTCCATGATTTGGTGCAAAAGAACGACACTTTAAGCACCTATATGAAGGACAACTACGAAGTGCTTCATTTGAACTTTAGCCCAGAAAACAAAAACGAAGAAACCTTAGCTAAATTAGGATATCCTCAAAGGTTTGGCTTCCCGGTATTTGTTATCTTGAATGGAGATGGACAGCGACTTCATACTCAAAACTCTGCCTATCTAGAAGAAGGTAAAGGGCACAGTACCAAAAAGGTATTTGGATTTTTACAAGACTGGGCTCCGGCTGCCGTTTCTCCAGCAACCTACAGTAAAAAATGAAAGGATTAGCTTACACTCTTTTGCTAGTACTGATCTCTTTTTCCTCAATGGCTCAGAAGTTGGAGCAGAAATTACAAAGGCAGATCGAACAAGAAATTAAAGGATTTCGTGGAGAAATAGGCGTTTACGTGAAGCATCTCAAATCCGGGAAAGAGGTCAGGATCCAAGCGGATACGGTATTTCCAACTGCCTCCTTGGTGAAGGTTCCCTTACTTGTAGGCATTTTCCATCAAATCCATGATGGAAAATATAACTTGGACCAGGAATTCATTTATGATGCCAAAAGGGTTTATGGAGGTTCGGGTTTGATGCAGTTCTACAAGGATTCAGCCAAAACAGATCTATCTACCATGATCTCTTTGATGTTAACCTATAGTGACAATGTCACTTCCTTATGGATACAAGAATTAGCCGGCGGCGGAATTCAGGTAAACCAATTGATGGATCATTATGGACTAAAAGACACTAAAGTTAATTCCAGGACGGAAGGTAGAGCGAAGATATGGGAGAAATACGGTTGGGGCCAGACTACACCGAAAGAGATGGCCACACTATTTACCCTCATTCGGGAAGGAAAAATCATCAATAAGGAGCAATCTGTAAAGATGTATCGATACTTGAAGAATCAGTACTACAATGAGCGTTCCCTGTCTAGTCTTCCTCCTACTGTGAATACCATATCGAAAACCGGCTCCGTAAACCAAGCCCGCGGAGAAGTGGTTTTGGTCAATGCTCCTCATGGAGATATCGTGTTTTGCATCCTGACAAAAAACAACGAAGATCAGAGTTGGACCCCTCTTAACGAAGCGGAAGAATTGACACGAAGAATTGCCAAGCTCATTTGGAACTTCTACGAGCCTACCTACAAATGGTAGGCTCCTACCTATAAACCTGAGGACTACCCAATATACTCTTATAGTTCACCTCTGATTTTGTAAAATCTATAGTATAATACCTCGTGTGTATGTTCTCTGTATACTTTAACTGCAGTTCCAGAACATTCTGAGATCTCCACGCATACGAAGCGGCAACGGCATGTTTCGAAATGACTTCTTTATTCGTTTTGATACCCGGAAAGATATGAGGAGGTTTCATGGTAGTGTTAGATTTTATCCATTCACCATTCCCAAAAGGGATCTTGTGTTCCACAGAGTCCGTTTGAAAGCTCACCCATAAGTTGCCCGACCTATCTTCAAAACGTATGCCCTTCAGCGAAGGATCTGAGAACTTTAAATCCTTTAGGTTTCCTTTAATGGAAGAAGATAACGGCAGTAAAGCCAAAGCCTTTAATTCCCCCGGAAAGTTCTCATGTACCACCTTTCCTTTTTCCAATGCCGGCAATAAATATTTCCAGATCAAATTCAGAAGGCCTGGAAGATTAGGACTTTCTCCGGTAGTGACAATAACAGCATCAAATTGAGGTACCACGATAATGTTTTGGCCATAGGCCCCATCCGCTCTAAAGGTATTATGCCTGCCTCTCCACATTTGATACCCATAACCCTGATGCCAGTCGCTATTTTTCATCAAGTCATCCGTTACGCCTACTGTAGGATAAATTTGGGGAGAAGAGGCCTCAACTACCCATTTCTGAGGAAGAATTTGTTTTCCTTCCCACTTTCCTTTGTTCAAAAATAATAGGCCGAATTTAGCCAAATCCTCAGTAGTCAAACGTAATCCCCATCCGCCCACATTTATACCTTGAGCGTCTACTTCCCAGTCCATACCTGAAATTCCTAAAGGCTCAAATAAACGGGGCCTCAAATAATCCAAAACTGTTTTCCCGCTAGCTTTCTGCACTAATGCAGATAACATATAGGTTGCCGGAGAATTATACAAAAAGCGTTTTCCGGGAACATTTGGGAAATCAGTATGCAGAAAGGCCTTTACCCAATCCTCCTCGCCCACGATCTGAATAGGTTCCTTTTCATGTCCAGAGCTCATGGTTAACAGATCCTTGATCTTCAGTTTTTTCAAGTTTTCGGAAGGGTTAAGAGGTATCTTGTCAGGAAAATATTCGATAATGGGTTTATTCCAATCCAGAAGCCCCTCTTCTAAAGCTAAACCTACAGCGGTAGCCGTAAAGCTCTTACTGACAGAATACAAGGTATGAGGGTATTCCCGAGAGAAAGGGTTAAACCATCCTTCTGTAATAACCTTACCTCCTCTCACGATCATAATGCTATGAGGTTCATGGTCTTTTTGCCACTCTTTTAGAAATTCTAGTACGGCATTTTGATCTATACCCTCTCCTATATCTTTCGGGAGATTTTGGGCTGAAAGCCATAGAGGAAAAAGAAGCAGAAGGAGTATTCTTTTCATAGCAGGTTGATTTTGAGAATACAAATATGGAAAAAACCTGCAGAACTCAAAGATAAAAAGAATGGGGGACCAAATCCCCCATCAATTAACACTTACCGGTTGAGTAGCCGGTAGCGTAGCATTTCTAATGGCTATTTTCTGCGCTAGTTTCTCTGCCACATTCATGAATGCAGAAGTAACTACCTCATGCTCGTCCATGGTAACCGGGCGTCCCTCATCTCCACCTTCTCTGATGGCTTGAACGATGGGAATTTGGCCAAGTAACTCTACTCCAAATTTGTCTGCCAATTGCTGACCCCCACCCTCACCGAACAGATAATACTTATGGTTTGGTAATTCTGCTGGAGTAAAATAGGACATGTTTTCAATCACCCCTAAGATAGGCACATTGATGTTACCTTGGCTAAACATAGATCCGCCTTTGGTAGCATCTGCGGTAGCCACTTTTTGAGGTGTGGTAACTATCACAGCTCCTGAAACAGGAACGGTTTGTACTAGTGTCAAGTGAATATCACTGGTACCCGGCGGCATATCCAATAATAGATAATCTAATTCTCCCCAATCTACGTCCCCGAAAAATTGCTTCAAGGCTTGACTAGCCATAGGTCCTCTCCAAACCACCGCTGAATCAGCAGGCGTTAAGAAGCCTATAGAGATCATTTTAATTCCGTATTGCATGATAGGAGAAATAAAGTTCTTCCCATCTTTGACAGATACTAAAGGTTGTAGATCTTCAGCTCCAAACATGATAGGAATGGATGGACCGGAAATATCTGCATCCAAGATTCCAACTTTCGCTCCTGCCTTTTTAAGCGCCATGGCCAAGTTAACGGTAACGGTAGATTTACCTACCCCACCTTTTCCGGAAGATACGGCAATGATGTTCTTCACGCCGGGCAACATAATGCTCTTCTGAGCATTTGCCGTGACGTCAGAAGTCATTTGAATATTGATTTCAAAGTCTGTGCCTAAATCCCTTTGCAAGGCTTCAACACAACGCTGACGAATCAATTCCTTTAAAGGACAAGCAGGAGTGGTTAAAACCACGGTAAAACGTACCTGATTTACCCCTACTTCTATGTCCCTGATCATATTTAGCGTCACCAAATCCTTTTTCAGATCCGGTTCCTCTACAGTACTTAAAGATGCTAATATCTTTTCTTTTGTGATAGAAAACTCACCCATGAATAATAATTGCGGTATACTTTTACAACAGACCTACGCATTGGGAAGTTCAGCCTTAACCTCTTCCCATTCTTTAGTAACATCAAAATAGGGTCTGAACGTTTCTATTTTCTTCAGTAAATTATTCAAAAATGCTATATGGCTCTCAGAGCCCGGCTGCAAAGGCCTATGCTGGATACCTTGGATAATTTTCGACCAATTTTCCGATATTTTCTTGGCGTTGTCTTCCACTAGGCACTCCATAAAGAGGGAACAAATGAAATGCTCTGCTTGAGTGCTAGGATGGATGAGATCCTCTTTGTAATACCTATAATCTCGTAGCTCATCCAGCATGACTTCATAGGCCGGGAAATAATGTACTTGGGTAGAGGTGATTAGGTCACAAAGAACTCGTAGCAGAGACTTTGATAGGCTGTTCTCCACTACACCATCTTTGATATGTCTTACCGGGCTGACGCTGATCAGGAATTGAATATCAGGTGTGACAGTTCTGATCAAATGAAATCCTTCTTCAAAAACTGAAATCTGCTCTTGCAGAGATAGTAGTCTTTTCTGGAAAAGTTTTGCGGGCTGTTTTTGGCAATTATTCACTATTTCCTCTTCAAAGGTATAAACATAGCTTGTTCCGAAGGTGAGAATCATCAGATCAGCACCTTTTAAATGTTCTAAGAAGGTTGCTGCCGCTAGATTGATCTTATCCCAAAGATCTTCTTTGGACACTCCATAAAAGGAGGAATGCAGGTCATAATGAAAGAAAAGTCCATCCTTCTCAACGAAATGTTTATCAGAAAGGGGTTTAGCTCCGAGGGCATGTTTCCATAGATTTACAATGGAATAAAGGTTATATACCGTTCCAAAAGGATTACTCAAAACTTCGAATTTTCGATTACTTAAGAATTCTCCTACTACTTCTGAAAAACAAGAACCCATGGTAATGATCCCTGAGTGATGATTCAGACGAAACGGGTACTCTTTAAAATTAACTTCTGTCTTTAATGATATGGTCTTCCTACTTAGCATCTCCCTCATCCTTAATAAATAAATACAATGTAAAAATACCGCGTGCCATGAAATATTTTTAATTTTGCAACTTTAATTATAAAAATGCTTCCTTATGAATTTATTTGAGAGTTTTGATGAAATCGTCAATGACGAGTTTATTGAAAAATTCAAATCCTACACCTCCACAACTCACGGTGACCTAAATGTGACGGTAAAAGGTATCTTTTATACCCTTTTAGCGGGCATGCTACGTAAGACATATAGCGACATGAGCGCGAACATGCTTTACAATCAGATTCAAGAAAATGCGAAGAGAATTGACCTTCCTGAGAATCTTGCAAGCATATTTAGCCAACCATCTGTAATTAGCAAGATTGAGGCAGACGGATCTAAAATTATTTCACAGGTATTTCCGGCTTATAAAAGCCCTCTTCTGAGTATGGTTAGCACCTATTCAGGAGTAAGCAAAAGCACTACATCCTTAGGCGCAAATATCATAGCCAATGTTCTGGTAGTGATGTTTAGTAAGGATATGGACAAAGACCAAATGGTCAAAATCTTAAGGGAGCACCATGAACCATTGATCAAAGCCATACCGGAATCATTACTAGAAAAAATGATTCCTTCTTTGGGACTTCATGAATTATTGGGTAGCAAACCTACTCCTATAAAAAAGGTAGAAACTCCGAATGCCCCAAAAGTTAAGGAGGAGACCCCTGCTAAAGCACCTGTATATCCTGAAATTCAGAAAGAGTCTTCAGGAGCGGGAATATGGATAGGCGTTCTACTAGGAATCCTGATTCTAGGCGGTGGAGCCTATTGGTATTACACCCAGAATGGAGGCTTCAATTTCTTTAGCAAGAAAGAAGTTCCGGTTGAAAGTGTTGAGACTCCTGTAGAAGAGGAAATAGCAATAGAAGAACCCAAAGTTGAAACTACAGAAGTGAAGGTAACTCCTTCACCAATAACAGAAAGTGAGTTTTCGGCATTTAAAAAATATATTTTAAATAAATCTGAGGCAGCAGGTAAGGAATTTGAATTTAAATCTATTAATTTTGTAACGGATTCTGTTACCCTTCACTCGACTTCAGTAGCTGTCATAGATAGTATAGCTACACTAATGAAAGAAAACTCCAGACTACAAGTTAAGATTACAGCCTTTTCTGCATCAGGAGATACTCCTTTTAACAATAAGCGCGCATTTGCCGTTAAGAGAGTGTTGACAAAGAACGGAATACCTGCAGTCAGAATAGATGCCGTATCTGGAGGTAAGGGTGGTGATTCTCCAAAAATTAAAGTGATAACTAAATAAAGAAACTAATAAACACGTCAGGATAAATACTCTATAAATATTGTGAGAAACATTGAAATGGAAACACTTTTAGGGTTTCCATTTTTTTTGCCTAAACTACACATCAAAGCCTGTGACTTTTGCGTTTAATCTATAAAAACGAATGGCTTTCCTACTGCTTATACTATTACAAATTGTCCCCAGAAGCGAATATTTACAGTTGGTTAATGAAATCAGAGCGGCGGGTTGTGAGTGTGGAAATCAGTATTTCCCTGCCGCCCCTCCGGTAGTTTGGAACTCCACTTTAGAGAAGACGGCTCGCTTGCATAGCGAGGACATGTATAAACGAAATTATTTCTCTCATATCTCCAAAAGAGGTAAAACTCCGGGCGACCGATTAAAAGCTCAGGGCTACCGTTTCTTCAGCTACGCAGAAAATATTTTTTTCGCCAGCGGATATACACCTACTCCTACTGAAGTGGTGCTGGCATGGAAAAATAGCCCTTCCCACTGCAAGAATGTAATGAATCCCGCCCTAAGGGAGATGGGAGTGGGTATTTATCAAGGTTATTACACACAATTATTTGGAACTAGGCAAACTAAATGAAGAATAAATTTGTAATATTGTAGTACTAATGGTTTACAGATGGAAGATTTAAATGTAAAAGTGGAGCAAGCCCTGGATAATATACGACCGTACCTCATTGCAGATGGTGGGAATGTGAAAGTGTTGGAGATAACCGAGGATAAGGTAGTAAAACTGGAGTTTACAGGATCTTGCGGCTCTTGTCCTATGTCCTCCATGACGTTCAAAGCCGGCCTAGAAGAAGCCATCCTAAAGAATGTGCCTGAGATTAAGAGCGTAGAGGCAGTTAACGTGGCGTTGGATACCTATTGATCATCATTCTTGTAAGTGATAGCGGGTTGCCTTTGATATCGTCAGATGGCAACTTTTTGCATTATTAACAGCCACATAATCACTATGGACAAAAAAATTAAAGTAGGAATTTTTTTTGGTGGACAGTCGAGAGAAAGAGAAATTTCTTTCCTCGGTGGACGTACCGCTTATGAGCATCTGGACAAACGCTTTTTTGAGCCGGTTCTTATCTTTGTAGATAGTTTAGGCAACTTTATACACGTAGAACCTTCCATCTTAAACGAAGCTGATATTCGTAGCTTCTACCCTTCCAAGAATCAGAATAATGGATACAAAGTTTATATAGAATCTCTGGGACCATTAAAAGTCTCTCAGTTGTATAAACTCATCTATAAAATAGGCTCACAAGTCAAAATAGAAGAATTAAAGTCCTATATGGACTTTGCATTTGTAGTAATGCATGGCCCATCTGCTGAAGATGGCAGCATCCAGGGTCTATTAGAGTGGCTGAATATTCCTTACCTGGGCCCTGGCATATTAGGTTCAGCTGTAGGCATAAACAAGCCTTTCCAAAACAAACTGATGGC
The DNA here is from genome assembly GCF_000166395.1 of Leadbetterella byssophila DSM 17132. Lineage (GTDB taxonomy): Bacteria > Bacteroidota > Bacteroidia > Cytophagales > Spirosomataceae > Leadbetterella > Leadbetterella byssophila. The sequence continues at coordinate 3,986,811 of NC_014655.1, read as the reverse complement.
CTATGCTACGGGCCAGGAAAAGAAATATCTTACCATTAGCAAAAGAGAATGGAATACTAGTGATAGATCTAAACTATTCTCCAGTGTAATTGCAAAACTTGGATTTCCATTTGTAGTTAAAGCTCCGCATCAAGGATCTTCTATAGGAGTAGCTATAGTGCGAAAAAGAAGTCTGGAAGAATTCTCCAAAGCCATGTCCCAATGCTTCTTTGAAACCTTTATAACAAAGAAAGAATGGGATAAACTTTCTCCTCGCAGAAAGAAAAACGTCATGGAGAAGATGAGCAATCTGGATGAGGGCATAGGTTTTCCAGTAGTCTTAGATGGAGAGCAAATCTACCATCCAGCTACACTTCTAAAGAAGTTAGACGAGTACTTGACTCAGCATGAAGTAGCGCAGCTAAACAGCGTAAACGGAGAAGACTATGTCTTGATTGAAGAGTTTATCAGCGGTCAGGAATTCTCTTGCGGAGTTATACAAGATGACGAAGGTAGAGTTCTACCTTTACCTCCCGCTGAGGTATATGGAGAAACGGCCACTTTTGACTTTAAAGCCAAATACAAGAGCACTGTCAGCAAAAAGCGAATACCGGTTAAAACCTCTGATGCTAACCTAGAGAAGATACATGAAGATGTATTAAAAGCATTCGAAGCCACAGGTATGAGCGTGATTTGCAGAATTGATGGTTTCATTACAGAAGACGATGTCGTGGTTCTACATGACCCGAATACCTTACCGGGAATGTCTCCATCTTCCTTCATCTTTAAACAAATGGCGGAAGTAGGATTTAATATCACCAACTCTCTGACATACTTCATTCGTCAATCTCTAATTGAAAGAATAAGAAGCGGGAAAAATCAGTTTGAAGTACAGCAACTTCTAAACCACCTTAGTACCCAAATCAAAAACGCTCCCGCTCGTAAGCGCCTTGCCGTACTATTTGGAGAAAACGAAAAGGAATTCATACTGGCGAAGAAAGTATACAATGAACTTTGCGGAAGCGAGGAATACGAACCTGTACCGGTATGTGCTGCATTAAACGGATCCAGATATATTATTCCTCTGAATCTAATGTACAAGCCAGATATCAATGAATTTGGTACGGCTATAGCCACGCCTAAGCACCCTTTCATTCAGAAAAACATTGAACTGGTAAAACAAGTGAGAGCATTCTATGCTGGGGAAGTGGACTTCTCCGTAAGAAAGGTTTCAGAACAGGATTATAACCAAATTTTCAAACATACATACGACTGTCTAACCGGAGAACTGCATTGATGGGAAAAGTATATGTGGTGTGGAAAGGCAGGGAGACGGGCATTTTAGAAGATTGGGATAGCTGCAAGAAAAGTGTAGAAGGCTTTGAAGGAGCTCAATACAAATCCTTCAAAACCCGCAGAGAAGCAGAAGAAGCCTTGAAGAAAGGCTTTTTTAAATCTGTTCAAGCCCCTAAACCAAGTATCAAACAACCCTTGCCAAATTTCCCCGCATGGGTTGTGGATGCGGCATGGAATACCAAAACGGGAGATATGGAATACCAGGGCGTAGACCTTCTTACACGGAAAAAGTTATTCCACAAAGGCCCCTTTCCTGATGGCACCAATAATATCGGAGAATTTCTAGCAATAGTGCATGCTTTAGCTTTGTTACATAAACATGGCTCAGATGCACCTATCTTCTCTGACTCAAAGACAGCCATTTCCTGGGTAAAAAAGAAACAAGCAAATACTAAGCTGGAAAGAACTCCTAGAAATGGGGAGCTCTTTGTACTCTTAGAAAGAGCAGAACACTGGCTCCGAACTCACCCCTTTCAGAACAAGATCTTGAAGTGGGAAACGGAATGGTGGGGTGAAAATCCGGCAGATTTCGGTAGAAAGTAATGTTTAGATTCAAGCAGTTTATGGTTAGGCAGGAAAGATCTGCCATGAAGGTCTGTACTGATTCCTGTCTATTTGGGGCATTGATAGAAGCCTCCGATGCTAAAAGAGCCCTAGATATTGGAACAGGAACCGGACTCCTAAGTCTGATGGTGGCACAGCGTAACCCCTCTTTAATTATTGACGCCGTAGAGATTGATTCAGGCGCAGTACAAGACGCTACAGAAAATGTTCTGGACAGCCCATTCGCTTCAAGAATAAAGGTATTCTATGAAGACATTAAAGATTTTGTTCCAAAGGAGAAATATGAAGTGATATTTTGTAATCCTCCCTTTTATGAGAATAGGCTCTCCTCCCCGGACCCTAAGAAGAATTTGGCACATCATGCCTCACTCCTAAAATGGAAAGAAGTGAGTGAATGTGCCAAAAGACTACTCGCAGAAGACGGCAAACTGTGGCTCCTCCTACCTCCTTTTGAAATGGAGCAATTCAGAAGCCAATCGCCTGAATGGCAGACAGAAAAACAATACTTGATCAGACATCGGAAGGACAAGCCCATATTTCGGGAAATCGCTTGCTATTCACTAAAAAAACCGTCTTCCACTCTAGTGGAAGAGTGGAATATTTATGAAAACGAGAAATATAGTGGTATCTTTGCCGAGGTTCTGAGAGACTATTATCTCCTCTTTTAAAAATGGACATATCCGTAGTTATCCCTCTATATAATGAGGCCGAATCTTTAAGAGAATTACATGCCTGGATCAAGCGTGTAATGGAGAATCACGCCTTCTCTTATGAGGTTCTTTTTATTGATGATGGTAGTAATGATGATTCTTGGAATATCATCCTGGACTTAGCAAGGAACAACCCCGAGGTAAGAGGTTTTAAGTTTGCTAAGAATTATGGAAAAACAGCCGCTTTACAAACGGGCTTTAATGAAACCCAAGGTCAGGTGGTTATTACTATGGATGCCGATCTACAGGACAGTCCGGATGAAATACCTGAACTGTATAAGATGATCACAGAGGATGGATATGATCTCGTTTCCGGCTGGAAACAAAAGAGATATGATCCCATCACTAAAACTCTGCCTACAAAACTCTTCAATGCCACCACCCGAATGATTCATGATATCCCTCTTCATGACATGAATTGCGGACTAAAGGCATACAACAGCAAAGTAACCAAGAATATCATCATTTACGGTGAAATGCACCGCTACATTCCGGTAGTAGCCAAATGGAGTGGTTTTGGAAAGATAGGCGAAAAAGTAGTGCATCATCAGGCACGAAAATACGGTCACACAAAATTTGGATTGGAACGCTTCTTTAATGGCTTCCTGGATTTATTGTCGATCACCTTTGTGAACAAATTCGGGAAGAGCCCTATGCACTTCTTTGGATTGTTTGGGATTCTGTCCTTTTTAGGAGGCTTAGCTATTGCAACCTATTTGATTGGAGAAAAATTGTATAGTATTTATAACCATCAACCTTATCGTAACGTTACTGATAACCCACTATTCTTCTTGGGATTAACTGCCGCCCTCATAGGATCGCAGATGTTCCTAGCCGGATTCTTAGGCGAGTTATTAGTTAGAAATAGCGTTAAAAAAGATGAATACACCATAGCCGAGAAAACTTAAAGAAAAACTATAATGAAAAAAGCAGTTTATTTATTACTCCTATTATTTACCATCAGCGCGTGCAGCAAAGACAAAGACCCCAAGCCTGCAGATAATGTTAAAGGAAACTGGGCATTACAGACAGGTGAAGTTAAGATGAACATTTTTGGATCAGATTCTACTAATGCCTTAGATTTTAGCGCCGGGGGAATATATATTCAAATCAAAGAAAATGGCGAATTTGAATCTAATTTAGCCATAGATATGGATTCAGAGGGATTTTTTGGAAAGACCAGTATTTATCAATCCACTTACACTTTAGAAGGAGATTATATTGAGTTTAAAATTGCAGCTACTAACGTTGCTAATAAAATCCCAATAAAAGTAAAAATCATAGATGCTAGAAACAATGAACTTCATTTAAAAATGTCGAAACCTGAGATTCTAGAAGCCTTAAACTCCTTATCTCAGTACGTAGAATTAGCGGACGACCTTTTTATAGTAAGTCTTTTTACAAGTTTGGATATTATTCTTAACTTCACAAAATAAAAAATAGGGGCTTAAGCCCCTATTTTCTTGAGTTTGGTTATTTACTAGATATATAAAAAAAAGTGCGTCAGATTTTGATTTGTCGCATTTTTTTGTGAGATTTATATCTAGTTATACGACTAGACATGGGATATCCGACGAAAATTCAATTAATTAAGAGAGCCAAGAGTGAGCAGTGGTACGTAAATTTTCCTGCTGCTGTTGCGCAAGCCATAGAGTTCCAGCAAGGAGAAGTGGTGGAATGGGTGATTGACGATCATCAACGTTTGGTTCTACAGCGTAGTGACGACTCTGTAAAAGAGCTTAAAAAAAAACTCCCAAGGAAGGTCTAATTTGTTCTTTTCGGGAATTATTTGAAAAGTGCTTACCAGCGTTTAATCAACTTAGAACCTTTGAGCGAGCTCGGACTCTTGCTTTAGGTGTTTTATCGTGTGTTGGCCGATGTACTATTACGGGAATGGTAACGGCCAGTGGTGCTCAGTTCTTGGACTGGTCGGCTACCTATCGCCTTTTTAAGGGCAGCCGAATGAATATGAGCAAGATATTTGGCTGTATACGCAAAGAAGTAGTACTTACTAACGGTTGGGAGCATCCTTATATTTATGCTCATATGGACGATACATTACTACGTAAACGAGGAAAGAAAATCTTCGGAACGGGTTGGATGCGTGATCCACTTGGTCCGCCATTTAGCAGTAATTTTGTGTGGGGGCAGCGTTTTATTCAAGTGTCTTTATCGCTACTAGAAAAGGGAGTGTTTGGGCCTTCTCGAGCAATTCCTGTTGACTTTACCCATTGTCCACCAGTAAAAAAGCCTACTAAAGGCGCTGACGAGCAAACCACAGCTACTTTTTTGCAACAACACAAGAAAGAGAAGATGAGTGCAGTAGGTCTGCAGCGTATCCTCTCTCTAAGAGAAGATTTAAATGCGGACGGTTTTTCTAATAAGAAGGTGGTGTTAAGTGTTGATGGTAGTTACACCAACGAAACGGTAATAAAAAAGCTGCCAGCCGGAGTGGAATTAATAGGGAGAATAAGAAAAGATGCAAAGCTATTTTCTCCTGCCGAAGTAAAAATAAATCAAAGGGGAAGAAAACCTTATTTTGGAAGAGAGTTACCTACACCAGAACAAATACGGCAAAGTCCAGAAATACCATACCAAAAGATAGAAGCATGGGCAGCAGGTAAAAAACGAGTCTTTGAGGTGAAAACACTAAAAAATGTTAGGTGGAGGAAATCCGGGGAGCGAAACCTGATGCTAGTCATTATTCGTCCAGTTAGTTACCGACTTACAAAAAGCTCCAAATTACTTTACCGAAACCCTGCCTATCTAATTTCTACCTCCCAGCATATAGATATCCAATTACTTGTACAGGCTTACATTAGAAGGTGGGAAATAGAGGTAGGCTTTCGTGATCAAAAAACATTGATCGGCTGCGGACAGGCACAAGTGCGTGAGAAAACAGCTGTCGAGAAAGTGCCACAATTTATATCAGCATGTTATGCAATGATCTTACTGGCAGCTCACAAATCAAACGAAAAAAAATCGCAGCAACTTCCAGGAACTAAATGGTACAAAAACGCAAAAAGAAAAAGAATTACCACAGGAGATTTACTCAATCGTGTGAGAATGGAAAACTGGCTTGAAAGTGTACAAATTAATTTAACCGACTTCGCAAAACTCCAACAAAAAATGGCAAAGTTGGGTAAAATCAACAATCCAGCAATCGAAGCTATATTTTACAACAGAAATTAGCCAAAGAGGAGAAAATAGGGGCTTAAGCCCCTATTTTAATATCCATACCATTCCTCCCACCAGTTTTTCAGATTCTTTTTGATCTCATTCTCTCTGGCGTTTTCACCCGGTTGGTAAAACTTAAATCCTTTCAGATCCTCCGGAAGAAAATCCTGTTTAACGAAGTGCCCGGGGTAATCATGCGAATACTTGTATCCTTTCCCATACCCTATTTGTTTCATTAACTTGGTAGGTGCATTTCTCAAATCTACAGGTACCGGAAGATGTGAAGTACGTTCTGCCACTTCCATGGCATGATTAATGGCATTATAAGCCGCATTTGACTTAGGAGAGGTGGCTAAATAGATCGCCGTCTGTGATAAGATAATTCTACTTTCCGGATATCCAATTTTCATCACTGCATCCATACATGCATTCGCCACCATCATAGCTGTTGGGTTAGCAAGTCCTATATCTTCTGAAGCAGCTATCAACATTCTCCGAGCTATAAACTTCACATCCTCTCCGGCAACAAGCATTCTAGCCATCCAATATAAGGCTGCGTTTGGATCTGAACCTCTAATGGACTTGATAAAGGCCGAAACTATATCATAATGCTGTTCTCCGGATTTATCATATCTGGCAAAATTCTTTTGAACCAGGCTTTCTACAGTCTCATCATCTATTTTGATAGGGTCATTACCCTGCTGGGCTAGAATCACAAGTTCCAATAGGTTAAGCAACTTCCTCCCATCACCACCACTATGCCGGAAAAGGGAATCTGTACCTATGACTTCTATGGGTAGTGTTTTCAGCAATTCGTCCTCACTTAATGCCCTATCCACTAAGCACCGAAGCTCTTCCTGTCCAAAAGCTTCTAATATGTACACTTGGCACCTACTTAGGAGTGCTGAATTTACTTCAAAAGACGGATTCTCAGTAGTGGCTCCTATCAAGGTAACCTTACCCTTCTCTACTGCTCCTAAAAGCGCATCCTGCTGAGATTTATTGAAGCGATGAATTTCATCTATGAAGAGTATAGGCGGAAATAATCCGGACGGTCTAGCTAAAACCTCCCGTAAATCCTTTACACCTGCTGAGATAGCACTAAGATTATGAAATTGTCTTTTACTTACTTCAGCGATAAGAAAAGCCAAAGAGGTTTTACCCACACCCGGAGGACCCCATAAGATCATGGAAGGTAACATACCTGATTCTATAGCCTTTCTCAACGGCTTACCAGGCCCTAATATATGTTCCTGCCCCACGTACTCGTCCAGATTACGGGGACGGATTCTCTCTGCTAAAGGAATGGAATGATTCACACCCAAATTTATACTTTTCAATACAGAATTCCATTCGAATACCTGTATATTTGACAAGATAAAAAACCAACCTATGGACTCACGCTATGATACCATGAAATACCGCCGATCCGGTAAAAGTGGTTTACTCCTTCCTGAAATATCTCTAGGATTATGGCATAATTTCGGTGGAGTAGATATCTATGAGAATTATAGAGAAATCCTATTAACAGCATTTGACAAAGGCATCACCCATTTTGATCTGGCCAATAATTACGGCCCTCCACCTGGCTCAGCGGAAGAAAACTTTGGCAAAATCCTAAAAAAAGACCTTAGATCATACAGAGACGAATTAATCATTTCCTCAAAGGCTGGTTACAGAATGTGGCCTGGACCCTACGGTGAATGGGGCTCAAGAAAATATCTCATTTCATCCTGTGACCAAAGCCTGAAACGAATGAAATTAGATTACGTTGACATCTTCTATTCCCATAGACCTGATCCAAGAACACCTTTGGAAGAAACTATGGGGGCTTTGGATAGTATAGTTCGACAAGGGAAAGCCATATATGTGGGATTGTCCAATTATGACCCGGAGCAGACCCGACAAGCAACGGCCATTCTTAAAGAATTAGGTACACCTTGTTTGATTCACCAACCGAAGTACTCCATGTTAGTCAGAGATCCTGAAAATGGCTTATTGGACGTATTGAAAGAAAAAGGAATAGGATGTATTCCTTTCTCGCCTTTAGCGCAAGGGCTTCTTACCCACAAGTATCTAAACGGTATTCCTGAAGATTCCAGAGCAGCCAAGTCTACAGGATTTCTACAAAAAGAAGAAGTTACACCGGAAACGATACAGAAAATTCAGAAACTAAATGAAGTGGCGCAGAGAAGAGGCCAAACTTTAGCGCAGATGGCTATCAGTTGGCTACTCAAAGACCCTCGAATAACCTCTGTTCTTATAGGCGCATCCAGAACTTCCCAATTATTAGATTCCTTGGAAGCCTTAAAGAACAAAGAATACAGTAATGAAGAATTAGTACAAATCGAACAAATATTAAACTTATGAAATACCTCTCATTATTCCTCCTAAGCGTCATCTTTGTATCATGTAAAGTGGAAGGCCCTCAAGGTCCTGCCGGAGCAGATGGTAAAGACGGCAATGCGAATGTTAAAACACAAATCATTACAGTAAGTCCATCTAACTGGCAAGGAGATGGTTTCGCTTGGGAAGCTAGGAAGGCTTCTTCTATTATAACTGCAGACATAGCCACGAACGGGGCTGTACTTTGCTACCTACAAGGCAATGATGGCGTATACACACAAATCCCATTCTCCTACACGGATTATTGGGTAGATGAAGGGGGACAGGCATTCTTATACAATTCTCACCTCTTTTTCCAATACGGCACAGGGATGGTCAACTTTATCCTGCAAGACGATGATGCCCAAACCCCTGCTCCGCAAAGCAATATGGTATTCAAGGTAGTCGCCATTGCCTCCTCAGAGTTAGTGGCCGGTTTGAATACCAAGAACTATATGGAAGTTGCAGAGGCTTTAAACTTATAATAAAAATGCCCCCAATTAGTATCTAACTTTTTGGGGGCACTCTATACTATTGGGGGCATATCTTATTTCTTAGGCTTAGGAGCGATAATTACATTCAGCCTTTTACCTTCTAATTTTGGCGGAGCTTCAGGCTTTCCTAAGTCGGAAAGAGCTTCAGTAAACCTTTCTAAAAGTTTAAACCCTTGTTCTTTAAAGACAATCTGTCTACCTACAAAGTGCACGTAAGCTTTCACTTTGGAGTTCTCTTTTAAGAAGTTTTCTGCATGCTTTAATTTGAACTCATAATCATGATCATCTGTCTGAGGACCAAATCTGATCTCTTTAATGACTGTTTTAACTTGCTTGGCTTTGAGTTCTTTTTGTTTCTTTTTCTGCTCGTATTTGAATTTAGAGTAATCTACGATCCGGCAAACCGGTGGCGCGGAATTAGGTACGATTTCTACTAAATCCAAGTTCTGTGCTTTAGCAATTTCCAAAGCTTTTACAAAAGGAACAACTCCTTGCTCCACGTTCTCCCCTACTAATCTGACCTCCTGTACTCCTCGGATTTTCTCGTTAATTCTGTGTTCGTCCTCTTTTCTAACCGGTGGACGCATCGGTCTTCTCATGTTTTTTGCCATATAAAATTTTAGAAGTCGATTCTCCCTCTGGAAAATCGACCAAATTTATTACTTACTTTTTAATTATTCCCAAAAGTGGGGATATTTTTATTTATCTCATTTTTAGCAAATTCAATAAACTCTTGAACAGAGAAGGATCCTAAATCCCCTTCGCCTTTCTTACGAACGGATACTCTACCTTCCTCTTGTTCTTTCTCACCTACTATTAACATCAATGGAACCTTCGCCACTTCAGCATCTCTGATCTTTCTACTGATCTTTTCTGCTCTATGGTCTATGTAGCCACGGATGTCATTTTCCTGAAGGATCAAGAATACTTCATTTGCGAAGTCTTCATACTTTTCAGAAATAGGTAGCACTGCAATTTGTTCCGGAGACAACCAGAATGGGAAGTTACCGGCCGTATTTTCCAACAAAATAGCGATAAAACGCTCCATCGAACCAAAAGGTGCACGGTGGATCATCACAGGTCTGTGTTTCTGATTATCAGAACCCACATATTCTAAATCAAAACGCTTAGGTAGGTTATAGTCAACCTGGATAGTACCCAGCTGCCACTTTCTGCCTAAAGCATCTTTCACCATAAAGTCTAATTTCGGCCCATAGAATGCCGCTTCTCCGTATTCTACTACCGTTTTAAGACCTTTTTCTGCAGCAGCATTTACTATAGCCTTCTCTGCTTTGTCCCAATCTTCATCAGAGCCAATGTATTTACTACGGTTCTCCAGACTACGAAGAGAGACCTGTGCAGAATAATCATCAAAACCTAAAGATTTGAATACATAAAGAACCAAATCAATTACCTTTTTGAATTCATCCTCTACCTGATCATTCGCACAGAAAATATGCGCATCATCCTGAGTAAAGCCTCTTACGCGAGTTAATCCGTGAAGTTCACCGCTTTGTTCGTATCTATAAACAGTTCCAAATTCTGCCAAACGTAATGGAAGGTCTCTATAAGATCTTGGTTTAGATTTAAAGATCTCACAGTGGTGAGGACAGTTCATAGGTTTTAGCATAAACTCCTCTCCTTCTTCCGGTGTCTTGATGGGTTGGAAAGAGTCCTCACCATACTTGTCCCAGTGACCAGATGTTACGTACAACTGCTTACTACCAATATGTGGAGTAACTACAGGCAGATAGCCGGATCTTAACTGAGCCCTTTTCAGGAAATTCTCCAATCTCTCTCTCAGCATAGCACCTTTCGGCAACCATAAAGGTAAACCCTTACCCACCTTTTCAGAGAAAGTGAAGATTTCAAGCTCTGCACCAAGTTTACGGTGGTCTCTACGCTTTGCTTCCTCAAGCAAATGAAGATACTCTTCTAATTCTTTTGCTTTAGGGAAAGTCACACCGTATACCCTGGTAAGCATCTTATTGTTTTGATCTCCTTTAAAATAGGCAGCCGCAGCGTTCATGATCTTAGCGGCTTTTATAAATCCTGTGTTAGGGATATGTGGCCCTCTACAAAGGTCTGTAAAGTTTCCTTGACGGTACAAGGTAATTTGTCCGTCTTCCAAACCTTCCAGTAGATCTAATTTATATTCATCTCCTTTCTCCTCAAAGTATTTTAAAGCATCTGCTTTACTAATGGGAATTCTTACGTATTCATTCTTCTGACGTGCTAATTCCAACATTTTGTCTTCAATTTTCTTGAAGTCATCAGAGGAAATAGGCTTACCGTTTGTATCTACGTCATAATAAAATCCATTTTCCACCGGAGGCCCTACCCAGAATTTAACGCCAGGATAAAGGGCTTCTAAAGCCTCAGCCATAAGGTGTGCAGAGGAATGCCAGAAGGTTGATTTACCTTCAGCATCATTCCAGGTCAAAAGAGAAAGAGTCACGTCTTCCGTCAGAGGCGTGTTTGCATCCACAACTTTGCCATTCACTTTGGCAGCTAATACATTACGGGCTAAACCTTCACTGATGGAAAGCGCCACTTGATAGGGGGTAGTACCCTGTTCGAATTCTCTGATACTTCCGTCGGGAAGTGTAACTTTGATCTCCATTATCGCTTATTTCTCGTAGAATCTCTACTATTTAATAATCTCTTTTTTGGCAATTGTTTCAAATCCATCTGCAGCATTCTCGGATCTTCCTCCTCCTCTTCTTGTGGAGCATTGAACCTATCGTTACCAGATTCAATCCTATAATTTACTGCATTCAACTCCGCTTTTAAAGCCGTATTATCCGGTATGGCTTCCAGAGCTTTTATCAAATAATACTTAGCCGCAGGCAAATTTCCCTGAGCCACATAGGCCCTAGAGGCTTTTAACCTAGCTACTGCATTATTCGGCTCTAACTCAGCCCACCTATTGTACTGAGCAAAAGCTGCAGGGTAATTTTTCTTTCGAAAATATAGATTCCCTATTCTTTCATAAACCTCAGTACGCTCTGGTTGGTTCCTTAAAAAGGATCTATATACCACAGCGGCACTATCGAGTAAACCTGCATTTTCCAAAATCAAGCCTTTGTTAAACTCTAGCTCGGAATTTTCAGGGAACCTGGCTATGGCTAATTCATTGAAATATAGAGCAGAGTCTACTTGCCTTGATTTCAGATAGATCTTGATCAATTCATCATAATGTTCAAACAAATCAGATCTAAAACTTAATGCTTTTTTATAATTTCTTATGGCTGTCACAGTATCTCCCATAAGGGCAGAATACTTTCCTCTAGCCCTGAACACTTCCCCATAATAAGGATATATACTTTCTGCTTTCTTAAAGTACAACTCAGCTTTCTGGTAATTCTTTTGATCCAAATAAAGATTTCCTATCAAAGTAAAAAGTTCCGGTGTCTCATAATCCTGATCTTCCGCAAATAAGGCATTTTCTAATGCATTTGGCTTACCTGCTTTGTAAAGGATAGCACTTTTGAGATAAAGTATCTCACCGGAATTGGGATTCAGACGCTCTGCTCTACTGATATCTATGAGCGCTTCATCATACTTTCCCAACTTATATTGCCAATACGCACGCCTATAATAAGGCGCGGCATTACTGGGATTCGACTTGATACTTTCAGATAGTTGTTCCAAAATCACGTCTACTCCTTCCTTCTCCACTTCAGGAATATTATATGCCGATCTAGAGCTGTCAGAACAGCTCCAAAGCGAAAAAGAAAAAACAAAGAATAGAATTAACCTCATAAAAAGCCGAAAGTACGCAAAATTCAATATTTTTTGCTTAAGTATGAAACAAATACCTTAAACTTTTAATTGGCAATTCCAGCAGAAATGGCCGTAAGAAAGAAGGTTTTACGGGTTTGAGTATAAGGAATTGGCCTCTTTTTTTTGCCGGTACCCTTTACTTGTTGAGCTTCCATCTTACTCTGTGTGCCTATCCCCAAAAAAACATTATCATACCAATGCAAAACTTGTCGGTACCCCGGCACAAAGGATGAGGGCTTATCTTCTGAAAGTGCATAAGCTATAGGTCGGGAGCCAATATTGAAGTTGCGCACCCAAAGTTTTCCATTACCTACATATGCTACTGCTCCTGCAGAATTCAAAGCGAAAGGTTGAGCCCCTTTCGGAGTCTGTAGCTTCAAAGGCAGAGTGTGCCTTTGTACCATTTCATCAAATACGGTAAAAACTTGAGCTGTGCTGTATTCCCATCCCATAGCCAAGCCTGATTTGTCAGTAATGTTCGTATAAAATGCTCCTCCCATCAGGGAGCCCTCTTCAGATGCTATAGGATTTACCAGTTTATACTCTGCAGCTTTCAAATATTTTGCATTCTTATCTCCCAGGACCTCTAAAAATGGAGTGAAGAATTGAGGCGAATTTTTCACCTCCCGAATAGAACTAATAAAGACACCTCTGTTTCCGTCCGGCTCTTTGTACACACCTATTACATGATCTCCTGCTCTTCTTCCATTCATAGGAAATTTACCGCCTGTAGGAACAATTACCTTCTTGCTTAGTATTTCACCTGACGAGCTTAAATGTGCGTAGACCACTTGGGTACTTTTGACATACTCCCCTTTTTTCTTCTTCTCATTGCTATATCCTAAGGTCTTTTCCAAAGCCAAAACCTCTATATGCTCACCAATTTTTACCTCCTGGATCTCCAGATTACCTTTCCACTGGGTATGCACTAAAATGCCATTTTCTCCATCGAATACAAATAGACTTAGTCCCTCTTTGTCTGTACCCACTAAAATCATCTGCCCATTCAGTATACCTATCCCTTTGTCTACAAAATAATCCCTCAATTCAAATCCTTTCCTTTGATATTCTCCCGTATTTATATCAAAATCTATCCATTGGTAGTACATTCCGGAAGTCTCAGAAAAAAGGAGTGCAATTCTATGGTCATACAAAGTGTATGATTGGGGGCCCTCTTCCGTATCAAAAAACAGTTCTTGCTCCCATACCTTTCTAAGATCTGTGGTATATCTGACCACTTTAAATCGAGTTTGATCTTCTTTTAGTATAAGAATTAATCCTTCCTTGTTCAAACTTATGGCCTGGTACCAGCCTGGACTGCCCACTATTTCCAGTTGGGCAGAATGCAGAATCTGCGCCTGAGCTGCACTAAAAAAGAACAGAAGGAGAATCAACTTTTTCATTTAAGGAATAATTTTTTGAATGAAGCAGACGTGTTGACCGTCCTTCTTCATTACTCCCCAATTAAAGTAAACATCATCATACCAATGTTCAAAGTTAGAAAACTCTGACTTCTTATTTGCAAATTGAAGATCAAGGCTTTCCGGATCAAATTCTCTCTGAGCTAGACTTTGTCCTCTAAGTGATATTTCGTTCACTTTTAACCTCTTGCTTTCACTGTAAAGAGCAATAGTCTTATCCTCCGTTTGGCTGACTTTCAAATGCGATTGCAGGTCATAATACTTGATATTCTTATAAGCATAAGCCTGATCCCAGGCTAAGGTTCCGTCAGGAGCAAGGGCAAAAATCACCCCTTCTAAGTATTTGAACCCATCAAACACTTGAGAGTTTCTGTAGGGGTAACCGTACCAATTAGAGAACATGCCATAGTAATTATACAGATAAGGTCTACCCCAATACATGCTGGGAGCAAAACCATAATAACCGTAATTCCTACTTCTATATTCGGGTTGGAATAGCTCTCCTACCACCAAGGTATTTTCCCCAACAAATTGCAGACCGGAAATGAACAACCTATAATCAAAATTATATTCTCTGCCTTGATTTTTCTTTTTCTCTACCTGCTTATCCAGACGCTCCTTTTGCCTTTCGCTCATGAAGCTAAACAAGTTTTTAAAAGCCGAAAAATTATAGTAATTCGTTTTGTTTACGGATAACTTATGGACGAAGATCCCTTGAGAAGAAGGAATACTGTTGCTATTTGTCTTTGCTAAACCATAGTTTCCTACTAAAAGAGGGCCATCTACATGCTCAAAGTATTTAGCAGACAAAAAGATATTATCCTCTTTTGCTGGAATATTATTAGAGCTAAGCACCTTACCGTTATAATCCATCTCTCTAAAAACTAGCTCATTGGACTTTTTGGTTTGATGGATAAAGGTAGCATAGATGGTTTTGTCAGCTACATGAAGGGCTTGTAATTCCAAAGTGCCCTTGGAGCCTCCGCTTACAAATTTCGGGGAGGAGCCAGGGACAGTCTCAAGAATGGCCAAAAAAGGTTCATTCTTCACAGCTCCACCTAAACATATCACCTGGTCATTAGCCGCAAAGAATCCATACTGAAAACCTTTGGACAAGGGAAAATCAAAACGTTGGAATGCAGCGAAGGCTGAAGAAATCTTTAGCAAAATAAAGTTTCTAGCGTCCTTTGGTTCCAAGATTATATAGAGAAAACGCCCGTCGAAATACTCGTCGATATAGTTCGTCTTTTCGGGAATTTCCGTACGGGTTTCCCATTGTTTATTCAGGTCAGTATCCCATTTTTGAATCCTCAAAACCCCTTCAGAGGACTTATCCAGAAGAATAATCCCACTATCTTTCAGGTTAACTGCACGTACTTGGTTCGAGTTTCCCGGAACCGGAATGTTAACAATATTTTGAGCAAATGTTGGAGCGACTAACCCAATAAGTAAAAAGAGAAAGATTTTAATTCTCATCTGCTAAATCCATTACACGATCAAATTCTGTAGGAGTTACGGGGCTCACTGAAAGTCTTGAAAGACGGACGATAGCCATTTGTTGTAATACCGGATCTGCTTTGATTTGTGCTAGGCTAACAGGTTTATTTAGCTTCTTAACGGGCACTAAATCTACTACCACCCATTTTGGATCATCAGCTGTAGGGTCCGGATAATGCTCTTTTGTCACCTTTGCCAAGCCCACAATCTCAAGGCCTTCATTTGAATGATAGAAGAATACCAAATCTCCTTCTTTCATAGCCTTTAGATTATTACGAGCAGCATAATTTCTGACTCCATCCCACATATCTCCTCCTTTACTAACGAAGGTGTCCCAAGAAAATTTAAAGGGTTCTGATTTAACTAACCAATAATTCATAATCTATCTTCTCACTATTTAAAAATTCAACTTTCCAGGTATGGTCAGCCAGTAGATGTACGGTAGCCAGAAAACGATTATAAGGAAATTTCCTTCCCCACTCTGTAGGTCCCACCATAGACAGCACATCCGTACCATCCTTCTTTTCATACAAAAAATAAGAACTGTTGATAACCGGCTCAAAGCTCATTTGCGCCTGATATATGCGCTCAGAAATATCAATGCGCTCCACAATCTCCTGGGCTTGCTTTTTAAGCAACTCAATTTGCCTATAGATTTTCTCCAATGCGTCCTGAGTTTGTTGCCGCATGGCCATTTGAGCTTTGCCTTTTACCTTACCCATATCCTCCGGACGTATAACTGCACTACCGGCCGTATGGGCATAAGTGATTAAGCCTGGATCCTTTGCTACATTCTTATTTTCTACAGCATTACTTTCCATACGGTAAAAATACATTCAAAAAATACCCGCCGTACTGGCTACCTTTCAGTTTTTTTTATGATTTTTGAATTTTGGACCTTTAATTCAACTTTCCTGATGAAAAAAGCACTTATTCCACTACTGGCTCTCTTCTTACTAAGTTGTGAAGAAGGCACCCTTCCTGATCCCTCTCCCGGGAATCCGGATGCACTTAACTTGTCTCTGGACTTAGATCATAGTGAATATTCAAAACTACGTACAGTAGGACAATCACACCTTTTAGTGAAAGAAAAAATCATAGTGGCTAGGATAGAAGGGAATAACTTTAAAGCAGTATCCGGCTACTGCCCTTCAGATGGAATTACTCCTATTACATATAATTCTAGCAACAAAACATTTAGTTGTTCCAAAGACAATATAACCTACGATCTAGACGGAAAAGCTAAAAGTGGCGGAAACCACTTAACTGCTTATAAAGCTTGGTTTGTAGTGAACAATTCTAATGGAATCGTTCGAATTGCAGAAAATTAAAAAATTTTATACCCTAACATATTAAAGTGAAAAAATTAGAACAAACCTGGAGATGGTATGGACCGGCGGATGGTGTTACTCTCCAAGATGTGAAACAAGCGGGAGCAACAGGAATAGTAACGGCTCTCCACCATATTCCTCATGGAGAAATATGGCCTGTAGAAGACATTCTTCAAAGAAAAAAAGAAATCGAAAGTGAGGGACTGACCTGGTCCGTAGTAGAAAGTGTTCCGGTGCATGAATCCATTAAAACGAGGACCGGAAATTATGAGCACTATCTAAGAAATTACAATCAGAGCCTAAAGAATTTAGCTCAATGCGGCATAAAAACCGTATGCTATAACTTTATGCCTGTACTCGACTGGACGAGGACACAATTAGACCTCACTATGAAAGATGGATCAAAAGCGCTGTATTTTGACTGGGCAGATTTGGCCGTCTTTGACATCTATCTTTTGAAAAGAAAAAATGCTGAAGGAGATTATCCTAGTGAAATCCAGCAAATAGCAGCAGAGAGAAATCAAAATTATACTGCTCAAGAAAAAGAAGAGCTACAAAAAGTTATCTTAATGGGGATTCCGGGAGAAAAAGATATAGAACCGGAAGAACTCTTAAAAAGTATTTCCGTTTACGAGAACATTGGAAGAGAGGGTTTGAAAGAAAATCTTCAATTCTTCCTCGAGAGCATAGCGGAAACTTGTACCTCTGAAGGCATCCATATGACGATACACCCGGATGACCCTCCATATCCCATATTAGGACTCCCTAGAATAGCTAGTGGTTACGAAGACTTTGATTACATTCTTAAATGTGTGGATCAACCTTTCAATGGTGTTTGCTTCTGTACCGGTTCTCTTGGTGCTGGTAAACAGAATGATCTACTTTCCATATTTGAAAGAGTTAAGTCAAGAGTTTACTTCGCTCACCTTAGAAATGTAAAGAAGGATCAATGGGGCAATTTCTATGAGGCTGACCATCTAGACGGTGACGTCAATATGTATGCTATCATGAAAGCACTCGCCACAGAAAATCAGTTGAGAAGTACTCCTATTCCTTTCCGTCCGGATCATGGACATCAGATGTTAGATGATCTACATAAAACCTCTAATCCGGGCTACTCTGCTATAGGCAGACTTCGTGGTTTGGCGGAATTACGTGGACTAGAATTAGGAATTTTAGGAGCATGACCTATGATGCTATTGTAGTGGGTTCCGGCCTCTCTGGAGGCTGGGCCGCTAAAGAGTTATGTGAAAAGGGACTTAAAGTCTTATTGATTGAGAGAGGCAGGGAGGTTAAGCACCGGGAGGATTATACCACTGCCATGAAGGAAGCCTGGCAACTGGAGCACCGGGGCAAAATGGACCTTCAAACCCGAAAAGACTACTGGGCCAATGTACGTACAGGATACACAGCTAATGAAGAGCATCGACACTTCTTCACCAAGGACATTGACCATCCTTATAAGGAATCTAAGCCGTTTACTTGGGTAAGAGGCTACCAAACTGGCGGGAGATCATTAATGTGGGGTAGACAGTCGTACCGATGGTCAGATCTGGATTTTGAAGCCAATGCCAAGGAAGGCATAGGGATAGATTGGCCCTTAAGATATAAAGATCTTGCTCCTTGGTATTCCTATGTTGAGAAGTTTGCGGGTATCAGCGGTCAAGCTGAAGGATGGGACAGTCTCCCTGATGGAGAGTTCCAGCCAGCCATGGAAATGAACTGTGCAGAGAGGGAAATCAAACAAAGATTAAGGGGCAAGTACCCTATGACCATAGGAAGGGTAGCTCACTTAACCCGACCCACAGAAGAACAAAAGGAACTAGGCAGGACATCTTGCCAATTTCGCAACAAATGCATGAGAGGATGCCCGTATGGGGCATATTTCAGCACGCAATCTGCCACTCTACCTGCAGCTATGCGAACAGGCAACTTAAGTATAGTACATAAGCAGGTGGTCTTTCAAGTTATCTTTGATGATGCTACAGGAAAAGCCACGGGAGTAAAAGCTCTGCATGCTGAAACCGGAGAAGAAACGGAGTTTTTTGCTCGACTTATCTTCTTAAATGCCAGTGCCATCAATACAGCCTGGATCATGATGCAGTCTACTTCTAAAACCCATCCAAACGGACTGGGAAATGAGAGTGGGCAGTTGGGAAGAAACATCATGGACCATCACAAGTCGAAAGTGGTATCCGGAATACTGGAAGGTTTAGAAGACAAATACTACTTCGGCAAAAGACCTAATGGAATTTATATTCCCCGCTTTGTGAATTTAGGTCATGACAAAAGGGACTTTTTAAGAGGTTTTGGTTATCAGGGAGGAGCATCCAGATCTGCCTTAGGAGGACAAGATTTGATAGGAGAGAAATTAAAAGGTAAGTACGCACTCTTAGGACCCTGGCAATTCTCTTTAACAGGTTTTGGGGAAATCTTACCTAATGAAAATAACTATTTCACCTTAAGCAAGGAAACTGATAAATTAGGTTTACCTTTGGTCGATTTTCACGCGGAGCTGGGAGAGAATGAATACAAGATGAAGGAATGTATGCTTCAGGAAGCCATGAATCTGATGGACATAGCAGGAATCAAGAATATACGAGCTTATGATTCTCAAAAGTCCATGCCGGGAATAAGTATACATGAGATGGGAACGGCCCGAATGGGGCATTCTCCTAAAAACTCGGTATTAAATAAACATAATCAGGTGTGGAATGCACCAAATGTTTATGTAACAGATGGGGCCGCCATGGTATCTTCTTCTAATGTTAATCCTTCTTTGACCTATATGGCCTTAGCCGCCAGAGCCGCTGATCACGCTGTTCAGGAAATGAAAAAAGGAAACCTATAAAATGCGTCAGTCCTATCTGTTTTTACATATTGCCGTCATTCTTGCCGGCTTCACTGGTATATTAGGGAAGTTAATCCAATTAAACGAGGGCCTTCTGACTTGGTACAGAATCTTGATATCCTCACTGGCCCTCTTTATCATTTTATTGATCACCAAAACTCCGCACCCAAAAGATGACAAACTGAGAATGGCCGGCACAGGGTGCATTATCATGATACACTGGCTGTTTTTTTATGGAAGTATTAAGTATTCAAACGTATCCATTGGGGTGGTTTGCTATGCTTTAACTTCTTGTTTCACAGCTCTCTTAGTACCCTTCATACAAAAGAAGAAATTCGTCTTTTCTGAATTACTGTTAAGTTTATTAACCATATTGGGAATTGGTCTGATTTTCCATTTTGATACAACTCACCAAACGGGGATCATTTTAGGAATAATTTCATCTCTTTTCGCAGCTCTATTTACCATTGTAAATGAAGGATGGGTAAGGAAATATGACACTAGGATCATCAACTTTTATGAAATCCTAGGTGGAACCATAGCTTTGACCTTACTCTTACCACTTTACCTATATTTGTTCCCCACAGATTATATTTTTCCGGACCTTAAGGATGGAATATACCTGTTGATTCTTGGTTTGGTTTGCACTGTAGGCTTGTACCAATTGTTCTCAGAAGCTTTAAAAAAGATCCCTGCATTTACCGTCAATCTCACTTTTAATCTGGAGCCGGTATATGCCATTATTTTGGCATTCATCCTGTTTAAAGAGGCACATGAGGTGAACCAATATTTCTATATTGGCCTAGTATGCGTGATGCTTTCAGTTCTACTTCAAACCTGGTTGACGATTAAGCGTCAACCTATCACAAGTGCCCCAAGTGGAGGAAGTGAAAGTCGGACAGAGTAAGGAAACCCTTGATAAGGAACCTCTTCAATATAAATCTTTTCATTCCCTACTCCTGAACCTCCATATTTGGTATGATCAGAATTGAAGAGCTCCACTACTTCTTTCTGGTTAGGAAATCCTATTCTATAATCTCTCTGAGGCTGGGCCGTAAGGTTTAGGACTACCAATACTGCCTGGTCATCCGCTTTTCTGAGAAAGCTGATAACGCAGTTTTCGGTATCTGAGCCATCCACCCACTGAAAACATTCGGAAGTAAATTGTCCCTTATGTAAAACAAGCGTAGAACGATAAAGATGATTCAGGTCTGTTAATGCCAGTTGCAGCCCCTTATGTGAATACTCCTCTAGTAAATGCCAATCCAGGCTCTGCAAGAAATTCCATTCTTTAACTTGTCCAAACTCCCCTCCCATAAAGAGCAGTTTCGTTCCGGGATGCAAGAACATATAAGAGAAAAGTAATCTAAGGTTAGCAAACTTCTGCCATGTATCTCCGGGCATTTTCATCAAAAGAGAACCTTTACCATAAACCACTTCATCGTGTGAAAGGGGGAGCATAAAGTTCTCTGAAAAGGCATAAACCAAGCTAAAGGTCAGGTCATTCTGATGCCATTTTCTATACATAGGATCACGGGCGAAATACCTCAGAGCATCATTCATCCACCCCATCATCCATTTCATACCGAATCCTAAACCTCCAGTATAAACGGGTCGGGAAACCCCTGGAAAGGCGGTAGACTCTTCCGCTATGGTTTGAACGTCAGGGAAGGATTTGTAGACTTCCTCGTTTAATTCTTTTAATAATGAAATGACTTCTAGATTTTCCCTACCTCCGAAAACATTAGGTACCCATTGTCCATCCTGGCGGGAGTAATCTCTATACAGCATAGATGCTACCGCATCCACTCTCAAACCATCTATGTGAAAGCGGTCTAACCAGAATAGTGCATTACTGATGAGGAAAGATCTCACCTCATATCTAGCATAATTAAAGATATATGACTTCCAATCCGGGTGGTAGCCCTGACGGGGATCCTCGTGTTCATATAGAGCTGTGCCGTCAAATCTATATAAACCATGAGCATCTCCCGGGAAGTGAGAAGGTACCCAGTCCAGGATCACTCCTATGCCGTTTTGGTGCAATTGCTCCACCAGATACATAAAATCTTGAGGAGAACCTTGCTTTGAATTCACCGCAAAATAACCAGTAATCTGATACCCCCAAGAAGGCTCATAAGGGTGCTGCATGACCGGCATGAATTCTACATGGGTAAAACCTAAGTCCTTAACATAAGGAACCAAAGCATCAGCAATCTCCCTGTAATTCAATCTTCTTTCTGGATCACTGGGATCTCTTCTCCATGAACCCAAATGCACCTCATATACAGAAACAGGGGCGTCCAAATGGTTTTTCTCCCTGCGTTTACTCATCCAGTCTTTATCCTTCCATTCATACCAGGTATCCCATACTATGGAAGAAGTGCGGGGAGCTTCCTCCCATGTTAAAGCATATGGGTCACCCTTTTCCGTAATGACTCCGTGATGATTGGAAACAATTCTGTATTTAAAGATCTCACCGTTTCCTATATTCGGTATCCATCCTTCCCAGATTCCAGATCCATCCCAGCGAGGGTACAAGCCGTGGGACTCATGATTCCAGGCGTTAAAATTTCCAATGACATGAACAGAACGGGCATTCGGAGCCCATACGGCGAAGTAAGTACCCACCACACCTTGATGTTCCAGAACATGTGTTCC
This sequence comes from Leadbetterella byssophila DSM 17132, assembly GCF_000166395.1. GTDB lineage: Bacteria > Bacteroidota > Bacteroidia > Cytophagales > Spirosomataceae > Leadbetterella > Leadbetterella byssophila. The sequence goes on along the minus strand of NC_014655.1, from coordinate 3,964,599 downwards.
AAACTTCTCATAAAGACGGTAATGCTTTCCGGATTTAAATAAACTGATGTCAAAATCCGTAAAGAGGGAATAAGCTTCTACGTTCTTAAATTCCACCGCAGGTTCCTTCTTTTTAGCCATTAGAAAAGTTATATTTTCTACAAAAAAGAGAAAAGTTTTCAGCTTTTCAAAACATTTATTTTTTACGAAATTTTTTTTTCAAGGCATATTTCCGACTTTTGAAATAAGCTTGAAAAAGGCGTTGACTAAATACTATATGATTACTATTAAGAAAACTGAGGAGTATGTACTATTGGCTCCTGAATCTTCAAACTTTGATGAGTCTACTGCTGCTGCTATGGAAAAAGCCGTAGCTGGCTTATATTCAGGAGAAGGCCGTATTCACTATATTGTAGACCTTGATCATGTGGATACTCTTTCTGTAGCTGCAGTTAAACTCTTTGATAAGATCCATAAAATCGCATTAAGAGAATCCGGAATCTTCTGCACGGTAGTGAATAATGACGATGTAATGGATGTGATGGCGGATAACTCTGCTTATGAATTACTGATGCTTTCTTCAGTTGAAGAGGCTGTAGAGGTGATTTACATGCATACCCAGGACAGCGATTATGACGATGGAGATGAGGACGAAATGGGAGATGAAAACGATTATTAAACCTTGAAGTTCACAATATTAGGAACCGGTTCAGCCACTCCTATTACGGAGAGAAGACCCTCCGCAGCCCTACTTGACCTTGGAAACGAGAGTATTTTGTTGGACTGCGGAGAAGGTACTCAATTTCAGATGTTGAAATACAAGGTACGTTTCTCCCGAATTAAATATATACTGATCACTCATCTGCATGGGGATCATTTCTTCGGTCTTATTGCCTTATTAAATACCTTAAATAATACAGGTAGAACGGAACCATTGGTTCTCATTGGACCACATGGTTTACAAGACATCATTGGAGTACAACTTAGATATAGCCTTTCTTTCTTAAACTATACCATAGATTACAGGACTACTAATCCAGGGGCATTTGAAGAGGTTTTCTCCAATGAAAAAATAAGTATCAGCACTATACCTCTGAAACATAGAATCCCTTGTACGGGTTACCTCATATCCGAAAAACCTGCACTGAGAAAGATATTGGCAGAACGTTTGCCTCCTGACTTCCCTCTACCCTATTTCAAAATGCTAAAAGAAGGATTAGATGTAGAGCATGAAGGAAAAATTTATGCGAACGCTGAATACACCCTGGCTCCTGCAAGCCCCAAAAAGGTAGCCTATTGTTCTGACACCATATTTGATCTGGGAATAGCCAGTTATGTGTATCAGGCTGACTTACTCTATCATGAAAGTACTTTTACTAAAGAGTTAAGTGCACGAGCCCAAATGACCTTCCACTCTACGGCAGAACAGGCTGCCTCCATTGCGAAGGCTGCACAAGTTAAACAACTGATTATTGGACATTTCTCCTCCAGATATAAAGACACCTCTGCCTTCTTGACAGAAGCCAGAGAAATCTTCCAGAACACCTATCTATCAGAGGAAGGGAAAACCTTTCGTGTGTAAGCAAAAATCCTGTATTTTTGTACTTTATTATATATAGTCCCAAATGACATCTCACGAGATACGCAAAGCATTCTTAGATTTTTTCGAAAAAAGAGGACACCTAATTGTCCCTTCAGCACCTTTGGTTGCGAAAAATGACCCTACCCTCATGTTTAACAATAGTGGAATGGCTCAGTTCAAGGACTTTTTCCTGGGCAATGGAAATCCACCAAGTAAACGTATTGCGGACACACAGAAATGCTTGCGTGTAAGCGGTAAACATAATGACCTGGAAGAGGTAGGATTTGATACTTACCACCATACCATGTTTGAAATGTTGGGCAATTGGTCTTTTGGAGATTACTTCAAAAAAGAGGCCTTGGCTTGGTCATGGGAACTATTAACTGAAGTTTACAAATTACCGAAAGACCGGATTTATGTTTCCGTATTTGAAGGCAATCCTTCTGAAGGTGTACCCTTTGATCAGGAAGCTTTTGATATTTGGAAATCCATCATTGGGGATGAAAATAGAATTATACTAGGAAATAAGAAAGATAACTTCTGGGAAATGGGAGATATAGGTCCATGTGGGCCATGTTCTGAAATCCATATAGATTTAAGAGACCAGGAGGAAGTAGATCAGATTTCCGGAAAAGAACTAGTCAATAAAGATCACCCGCAAGTGGTTGAGATTTGGAACAACGTGTTCATGCAGTATGAACGCAAAGCTGATGGAACCTTAATTCCTCTTCCTGAAAAACATGTGGATACCGGTATGGGCTTTGAACGGCTTTGTATGGCTATCCAAGGTAAAAAATCCAATTACGACACCGATCTTTTCCAGAATACCATTCAGGTCATAGAACAACTCAGCGGTTTTAAATATGGCGTAAACGGAACCCTGTCCTCAGATAATTATGTGGACGTAGCCATGCGGGTAATCGCTGACCACCTGAGAGCGGTTAGTTTCGCCATTTCAGATGGACAACTCCCGTCCAATGCTAAAGCTGGCTATGTTATCAGAAGAATCTTACGTAGAGCATTGCGCTACGGATACTCCTATTTGAATTTCAGAGAACCCTTCATGTGCAAATTAGTACCCGTCTTGGCTAAACAATTTGCCGATGTATTCCCTGAACTACAAGCACAGGTAGATTTTGTAAGCAAAGTAGTAGAGGAAGAAGAAAAAACGTTCTTAAGAACTCTAGAACAAGGCCTTAAACGCCTTGATGTCTTATTTAAGGAGGACAAAGGGGAAAAATTACTAAGCGGAGAAACTGTATTTGAACTATCTGACACCTTTGGGTTCCCTGTAGACTTAACAGCCCTTATCGCTCGTGAAAAAGGATTTGGCATAGATGAAGAAGGCTACAAAAAGGCTCTAGAAGAGCAAAAAGCCAGAAGTAGAAAAGACGCTCAGAAAGAAGCAGCCGACTGGGTAGAATTAGGAGACACAGACGCAGTTGAATTCCTAGGTTACGACCAATTATCTTCCACTGCCCTATTAACCAAATACCGCATCTCAAAAACCAAACAAGGTCAGGAGATCCACGTAGTTTTAGACCAAACTCCATTCTATGCTGAAATGGGTGGACAAGTGGGAGATACCGGCACCATTACCATTGGTGATCAAACCTTACATGTATCAGATACAAGAAAAGAAAACGACCTATTCATTCATGTAGTAAAAGACAAAAATGCTGCTGAAATCCTAAGTGGATATGAAGAGCCGGTAGAAGTCTTTGCTCAAGTGAACGCTGAGAGGCGAAAAAATATCGAAAAGAATCATACTGCCACCCACTTAATGCTAGCAGCATTAAAAGAGGTTCTAGGTTCTCACATTGTGCAGCGTGGTTCATACCAAAATGACGAGCTGACCAGATTTGACTTCTCCCACTTTGCTAAAGTAACGGATGAAGAATTGAAGAAGGTGGAGGATATTGTCAATGAGAAGATCAGAGCCAATATTCTGAAAGGTGAAAAACGCAATGTGCCGTTCCAGGAAGCTGTAGACATGGGAGCTACAGCCACGTTTGGAGAGAAATACGGTGATTTTGTTCGTGTAATCACCTTTGACCCTAACTATTCTATTGAATTATGTGGTGGTACGCACGTTAACTCTACAGGAGAAATTGGCCTATTCCGTTTTATCTCTGAGGGTTCAGTATCAGCCGGTGTAAGAAGGGTGGAAGCAGTAACGGGCGTCAAAGCGCTTGAACTGATGAGAGAGCAGGCTCAATTGATTCAAGAACTTAAGGATTTGTTAAAAGCTACTGATCTGCTTAAAGCAGTAGAAACCCTTAAAGCAGAAAATGCACAATTCCAAAAGCGCATTGAAATGTTCGAAAATGCAAGCATTCAAGCCGCTAAGGTAGCACTACTCAGTAAAGTAGAGAACGTCAATGGCATGAATGTGGTAGCTGCTCGGGTAAATGTTCCTCATGCAGACGGATTAAAAACCTTAGCATTTGGATTAAAACAAGGTATTGGTAAGCCGGTAGTTATCCTGGGTGCAGTAATAAATGACAAACCTAGTTTAGCTATCTTGATAGACGAAAACGTGGTTAAAGAAAAGAACTTGAATGCCGGAACCATCATTAGAGAAGTGGCAAAATTAATGAAAGGGGGCGGAGGTGGACAGCCTCACTTCGCTACCGCAGGAGGTTCTGATGTGAAAGGTTTAGATGACGCAATAGAAGCGGCAAAAGCAAGCATTTTAGGAGCATGAAATTTGCATTTGCCGTCTATCAAGTTCAGCATAAATACAATAATGGTACGGTCAGAGACGAAGATGCAGACGTTCTGACCTACCTTCAACAGAAGGGCCTGCCCATTGAAAAAGTAGTTTGGGATAATCCAAATATTCAGTGGACCCACTATAAAGCTGTCATCCTCAAGGCCCCTTGGGATTACCATGAAAAGTACTCAAAGTTCATTTCCTGGCTAGATCAACTACAGAACCTAGGCATTCCCGTCTGGAATGAAGTAGATATAGTTAAATGGAATAGTGACAAGCATTACCTGGCTGACATTGCCCAAAAAGGACTTCCTGTTATACCTACAAGGTATATTCACCAACTGGATGAAGTAACAGAATCATGGTTTGAAGGTAGTGATAAGTGGGTTATAAAACCCTGCATAAGTGCTGGGGCAAAAAACACCCTACTTTTCGAAGTTGCCCAATGGCCAGAAATAGCTTCGCACTTAGAATCCTGGCTAAAGGAAGAACCCTACATGCTCCAACCTTATGTTAAGGAGATACAAAGCGGCGAATGGTCACTCTTGTACTTTGGAGGAAAATACAGCCATAGTCTTCTAAAGACACCTAAAGATGCTGATTTCCGGGTTCAACATTATTTAGGAGGCAAAGTAGACTACCGAACGGCCTCTTCAAATCTTATTCAACAAGCTCAGAGATACATTGACACCTTTGCCTCAAATACCCTCTATGCCAGAGTGGATGGCGTTCTGATCAATGAAGTATTCCATCTTATGGAATTAGAGCTTATAGAACCGTACCTATTCATCAACGGTGAGGAGAGTAGACTAGAGGCCTACTATCAAGCAGTCTTATCTAAATGCCCATTTCTATCTGGAAACGAGTAAACCAACCGTCTCTTTTCTTGTCTTCCAGATAGGTGTATTTATTTATACCTGCTTCTAATTGAATCTTGAAGGAATGCTCCCAAATGTATTTGTTAATTCCAATGCTGTACTGGTTTTGATGAGGTACCAGTGCTAGCAAATCCTTATGCACCTTTTGGGTGCTAATTCGAGACACGAGCTCATAGTTGGATGGAAACAAATAGGAGGCTTGGTAATCCTGCCCTTTCCCGGAAAAGTAATACTCCTCTTCTGATATAAGCGGATTATGTACTTTTCTTTCCATATACGCGTACATCAATGCTACTCCTCTATATTTAAAAACTCCATCGAGAAGCACTGATTTCAAATCTCTTCTCTCACTAATATCATGCCCGAGTAGGCCTTGAGACCTTTGTGCATTATCATTGAAATGAAAAGCACCGGAGAGGAGAAACTTTGGCCTAGTTTCACGAACCAGGTCTCCTTCAAACGTTGATCCGGACTTTTCAAAAGCGCCTAATGGGAATAACTCAACCTTCGCGGTATACGCTAAGCCGGGATCTCCTTCTATAGTGGTATTTCTGCCGTTACCTGTAGTAATAGCTCCTTTGAAATTATAGGAGAACTGATCCTTATATTCGTTCAATTGATTGAATTGAAAACCAAAATCCCTATCCAGATTGAATTTGGCATTATTTATACTCCTGTCAGGCAACTGTAGGGCTCCGGATGAATTCACTCTTTGTCGGTTACCCGGCAACTTCGTCTGGCCAAAAGCGAAGGTCCAATGTTTGTTTGGCCTATAAAAAATAACAGCGTCCCGAATTACATTTAGATTCTTCCCCTCTTCGAGCTCTCCTACATCATCAGGAGCAAAGGAAAGTTGCAAAGCATACATAAACTTCGGATTACCCACATAGCCGTCTAGTCTCAATCTTAGACGTCTTATATAGCCTCCAAAACCACTTTTGGTATCCTCAATATATTCAGCCCTATTCTGTATCCTAAAACGGATATTCAATTGAAACACAGAATCAGGAGAAGTCAAACCTAAACCTTTTCCGTAATTGTAATACGGCAGTACAGACAGTTTAAGATCATTATTGATCGGTCTTTTCTTAACAGTTAAATCTCCTTGGGCCATCAAGGTGACTGGCATCAAGAATACTAGCAAAAGGAAAATACGCATTTAGTGTGTGAGTCGATGTTTCAATTCATCCAAATATTCTATCCAATTCCCTCCCGGTAAATAGTCAGAGATCACGCTTATTACTTTAGGTGCAAAACCTTTGACAAAATCCAAAATCTTGTTTTCCTGAGCCTCCGCAATGGGAATATGCAGTTTATCTACTATCCAAAGAAGAACGCTCATTCCAAAAGTCACCGTAACAGCGCCAAGTAAAGCACCTAAAAAGCCATCTAAAATACCCAAAAAGGTCAATCGGATAGCTTTCTTCATCAATAAACCTATTTTACGAATCAAAAATAGGGAGGGTAAAAAAACAATAAAAAAGCTTAGATAGGGTGAAAGCCACTTCATCCTATCTTCGCCCAAAGTTCCTTCTACTACTTCAGAACCTAAATAAAGAAATTTAAAGCCAATTATGATAGAAAAGATAAAAGCTATAATACCAAAAATCTCTATCAGTACACCCTTCCTGTACCCATTCCATGCACCTACTGCTATAGGAAGAAGGAGTAGAATATCAAATGCAGACATGAATCAGGCCAATAATTTCTTCGCCATTTCACTTATGGCTCTACCGTCTGCTTTACCTGCCAATTCTTTGCTGGCTACTCCCATCACTTTACCTAAATCAGAAGGTGCCGCAGCCCCTACTTTTTCAATGATGGACTTGATGGCAGTTTCCAGTTCTTCTTCACTCATTGCAGCGGGCAAATATGCTTCTATGATAGCAATCTCAGCCAATTCCTTTTCCAAAAGGTCAGAACGGTTTTGAGTCTTATAAATTTCGGCAGAATCTTTCCTCTGTTTCACAGCCTTTTGCAAGATTCTCATTTCATCTCCTTCTGACAAAGCGGCTGAAGCACCTGGTTTAGTTTCTTCTAAAAGGATTGCTTTTTTTATATCTCTAAGCGCTAATAATTTCGCTTGATCCTTCGCTAACATAGCGGCCTTAATATCCGCATCAATCTTCGCTTTTAATGACATTATTTGTAGGAATTAAAATATTGTACTTGTAAAAACCCTAAATTTGAACTTCAAATAGGTAGTGCAAAAATGACAAAATTATCGGTCAATATCAATAAAATAGCAACATTAAGAAATTCGAGAGGTGGAGATGTTCCAAATGTACTTCAAGTAGCATTAGACTGTGAGAAGTTTGGAGCACAAGGAATTACCGTACATCCCAGACCGGATGAAAGACATATTCGCTACCAGGATGTTTTTGACTTAAAAGAGAAAATCTGTACAGAATTCAATATAGAAGGTAACCCCACGGAAGGTAGGTTTGAAGAAGTGGTGCTGAAAACTGTCCCCGCACAAGTTACCTTAGTACCTGATGCCTTAAATGCCATCACCTCAAATGCAGGTTGGGATACGGTACGTCACCAAGCCCAACTAAAAGAATTGGTAAAAAAATACAAAAATGCGGGTATTCGCGTTTCTATCTTTGTAGATGCAGATCCTATTATGGTAGAAGCAGCCGCTGAAACCGGAACTGACAGAATAGAGCTTTATACGGAATCCTACGCCAAAGGTTATCCATCGGATAGAGAAAAGGCCATCGCTCCCTTTGTTGTAGCAGCTGAAAAAGCTTTAGAAGTTGGCTTAGGATTAAACGCAGGACATGATCTTAGTCTGGAAAACCTTGCATATTTTAAGCAAAACATACCCGGGCTTTTAGAGGTCAGCATAGGCCATGCATTAATCGCAGATGCCCTTTATTATGGTTTAGAAAATACCATTCAAATGTATCTGCGCCAATTGCAATAAAACTACTTTTTTTTAACTACTAAATGGCACTAACATGATTAAGCCACTAACACTTCTATTTAGCCTTTTACTCGTTTCTCCGTCTTGGACGCCGAAAGACTATACGATTTCCTTTGCTACTAAAAATGCTAAAGGGAGTATAGGAGGATTAAAAGGCACTATAGATTTTGACCCTGGCCAACCGGAACTAGCCAAGTTTGATGTTACAGTAGACTTGAACACCCTAGACATGGGCATAGGCCTAAAAACCAAACACGCTAAGCAAGAAGATTTCTTTAACGCAGAAAAATATCCAAGCATTCACTTCCAAAGTGAACGCATTCAAAAGACAGGCAACACCTACCTGGCTGAAGGAAAACTAACCATAAAAGACATCACTAAAAATGTTAGTATTCCATTCACCTTCTCAGGAACAGAAAATGATGGACTATTTCATGGGAAATTCAGTGTTAATAGATCTGATTTCAAACTGGAGAAGAAGAATGTAGGTGAAAAAGTAGATGTGGAGATTAATTTACCTGTAATTAAGTAATTACCTACCACCGTTTTAGCCCCCTTCTAAAAAGTTTTTATTATTTTCGCGTTATTTTTTCAATCTTATATATGATCCTAAACAAGAAGATTGTTGTAGTTCTTCCTGCATACAATGCCGCTGCAACCCTAGAACAAACCTATAATGAAATCCCTTTTGATATCGTAGATGAAGTAGTACTTGTAGATGATTGCTCAAAGGACAATACCGTAGAGGTGGCGCAGAAAGTAGGCATTAGACACATCATATCGCATGAACAAAATAAAGGTTACGGAGGAAATCAAAAGAGCTGTTACCGAAAGGCATTAGAGCTGGGAGCAGACATCGTTATTATGCTTCATCCTGATTACCAATACACTCCAAAATTGATCCCTGTCATGTCCCATATGATTGCCAGTGATTTATATCCGGTAGTCTTAGCTTCAAGGATCTTAGGCAAAGGGGCATTAAGAGGGGGAATGCCGCTTTATAAGTACATCGCTAACCGCGTACTAACCTTCACCCAAAACTTGATTATAAATCAAAAACTTTCTGAATACCATACCGGATACAGAGCCTTCTCTGCAGAAGTTTTAAGAAATATAGATTTCGAAGCAAATTCAGATGATTTTGTATTTGACAATCAAATGCTTTGCCAAATCTTTAACAAAGGATTTGAAATGGGAGAAGTTACTTGTCCTACAAAATACTTTGAAGAAGCTTCCTCCATCAACTTCAAAAGAAGTGTCATCTACGGATTAGGATGTTTGAGAACATCTGTTCAATACTTTTTGCACAGAGCAAATATCATAAAGTACAGAATATTCAAATAAGACGTACCTTTGGGGAAAGATTCCCCTTATGTCAGAATCTACAGTAAAAACTACCTTCCTCAGTTTGCTGTCTAACATCATTTTGGCCAGCATAAAATGGATAGCAGGTATTTTTGGGAATTCCTACGCACTGATTGCAGACGCTATAGAATCCACCTCTGATATCTTCGCCTCCTTCATGGTCTTATTGGGACTAAAATACTCTGCACGCCCACCGGATAAAAATCACCCCTATGGACACGGTAGAGCTGAACCTTTGATTACCTTTTTGGTCGTTGTATTCCTTCTCACCTCAGCATTTATCATAGCTAAACAGAGTTTACATAATATCCAGGTTCCGCACGAAGCGCCAAAGTCCTTTACTTTATGGGTGCTTGCAGGCATAATCCTTTGGAAAGAAGTGTGCTATAGATGGGTATTAAGAAAGAGTAAGGAGACGAACAGTTCCACCCTTCAGGCAGAAGCTTGGCATCATAGAGCAGATGCCATTTCATCTGTTGCCGCATTTATTGGTATCAGTGTTGCCTTATTTATGGGCGAAGGTTATGAAGCCGCTGACGACTGGGCTGCTCTTTTTGCCTCCGGATTCATAGTGTATAATGCATTTTTAATCTTTCGCCCTGCACTTGGTGAGATCATGGACGAGCAAAACTACGATGAGCTCAAAAAAGAGATTAGAGAGGCAGCGGTAAGAGTAGAAGGTGTAGAAGGTACGGAAAAATTGTTCATTCGTAAGATAGGAACAAAGTACTTTGTGGATCTACACGCTATTGTAAAAGGACACCTTTCGGTCAGGGAGGGACATGCCATCTCCCATCGTTTAAAAGATTCTCTTCTAGATAATTTCCCCCTAATTGAAAACGTTTTAATCCATATTGAACCTGATAAAATATGAATAAATTACTTGCTCTAGCCTCCTTACTTTTATGCTTGTCCTGTAAACGTCAGGCAGATTTCGATCAAGAAGTTACAGCCTTAGCAAAAGGGAAAGACCTCAAAGTGGGTGTAGCCTTGATAGATCTTAAAACAGGAGAAATCAAACAAGTAAACGGTGACGACCCCTTTCCTCTACAATCTGTATTCAAATTCCATATTGCAGCGAAGGCCCTAGAGCAAGTAGATAAAGGCAAATGGCAACTTAGGGATCAAATAAGCATAGAACCAGGTGAAATCTATACTGATCTTTATAGCCCCATAAGAGATGAGATAGGTACAAATTTGAGCAGTATGCGCCTAGACAGTCTGATCTATTATATGGTATCCTTAAGCGACAACAGTGCATGTGATATACTTCTACGCCATTTAGGGGGGCCATCTACTGTAAATGAATACATCAAGGAAATTGGCATCAAGAACACTAAAATAGAAGTCAATGAACTGACCATGCAATCCAGATGGGAGGAACAGTATCGCAATATTAGTACTCCTCTATCCGTGGCGGAAACCCTGAAAAAATTCTACTTGAGAGAGTACTTGTCAGGAGACATGCATGATTTCCTTTGGGCCCTTATGGAAAATTCTCCTACAGGTGCTAACCGAATCAGAAAAGGATTACCTGAAGGGGCTGTATTAGCTCATAAGACGGGCACAAGCGGCCGGAATGTAGATGGAATTAGCGGGGCAACGAACGATGCCGGCATTATCATTTTACCTGATGGCAGGGCTTATGTACTTGTGGTATTTGTATCAGACTCTAAAGAATCTGACGAAGTCAATGAGGAATTGATCGCCAAGATCGCTGAACTTATTCCATAGCCAAAATAGCCGTCCAAGCTAAGTGTAGTTCACCTTTTTCAACTAAGGATCTAATCTCTTCCAATGTATATCCAGACGGATATAACATTCTAAAGTTATCTATCTCCCTAGTACTGGGCACTTCATGTACATTTCCTAACCTGCCTAACATATTACCGTCCAATACCCCACTTTCCCTAACTTTTTCAGGAATGGCGTCCACTCCCACCCCCAACTTAATGTTAGGCTTAGGTACTTGGAAGATAGCATCACCAGAGGCCCGGCAATACCAATCGCCTCCCATTCTTGCTACCCAATCCGTCTTCTGTGGTATGATTTTACCATCTTCTCCCAATAGCTCTTCCGCCACATGTAAAGCTATCACTTCGCAAATGACCAAGTTAGGTGAACCACCTTGGTCACTCATTTGAATGATATCACGAACCCTACACTCGAAGGCCACTTTCGCCTCTTTCACTCTAGGAGGTATAACCTTTAAACTAGGAACTGCTGTAAACCCGGCTTTGATAAATTCATTTGTTCCTTTCGGATACTCACAAGAAGCTAAAGAAACTTGTTCCACCATGGAATAATCCACCACATGAATCACCACTTCTTTTACCTCCAAAACATTATCCAAAGTATCTTTACCGCTTCCATCTCTAACTCTTCTATTCGGAGAAAAAATGAGCGTAGGAGGATTACTTCCAAACACATTAAAGAAACTAAAAGGGCTTAAATTTACCTTTCCCTCTTTATCAACGGTACTCGCTAAAGCTATTGGCCTAGGGGCCACCGCACTCAATAAATAGGAATGAAAATCTGCTACACTAACTTGATCTGGAGTTACTGTTTTCATTTTGAAGGCAAAATAGTATTTTCCACGGTACCAAAATCTACTCTGATCTTCCCATTGTCTGCATAACCTTTGAAGATGACCGTATCTCCGTCTTCTAAAAAGGTTCTCTGAATGCCAGGAGCTATTTCTATAGGTCGGGTACCGGACCAACTCAATTCTAACATGGATCCATAGCTATCTCCTGCCTTTCCTGAGATGGTTCCAGAGGCCAAGACATCCCCTACATTCAAGTCACAACCTCCTACAGTATGATGAGCAATCTGCTGCGCCACTGTCCAATAGAGGTGTTTAAAATTAGAAGTACTAATCTTCTTCTCTTCACCTGTAGAAGTTCTCAGATAGACCTCAAGTTTAACATCAAATTGACTTAAGGCATCGCCCTTTAAATACGGCAACACTTCCGGTTCTTGCTTTTCTGCAGGTATTCTAAAAGGTTCCAAAGCCTCAATTGGAATCACCCAAGGTGATACAGAGGAAAAGAAATTCTTGGCCAAAAAAGGTCCTAAGGGTACATATTCCCAGGCTTGAATGTCTCTTGCTGACCAGTCATTGAACAATTGGAAACCAAACACATAATCTTCTGCCTCATTAACGGATACAGACTCTCCTAATTCAGTACCTTTTCCTATTATGGTAGCCATTTCCAACTCAAAATCCAGACGCTTACTTGGTCCAAAAACAGGCTTATCTGCATCCTTAGGTTTCATTTGGCCTTTAGGTCGATGTACCGGAGTGCCTGACACCCTAATGGAACTTGCCCGTCCATGATAAGCTACCGGCAAGTGCTTCCAATTAGGCAAAAGAGCATTTTCCGGATCCCTGAACATCACTCCCACATTATAAGCGTGCTGCTCAGAGGAATAAAAATCTGTATAATCCCCCACCTTTACAGGAAGGTGCATATCTACTTGTTTGTAATAAAAGTACGCCTCCATGACTTCCGGTGTGGGATTCTTCAGGAGGGTTTGCAGTAAATTTCGAACTGCTCCGGTCTTCTTCTTACCCAAAGAAATGAAGTCATTCAAATAGGGTTGACTAAAGACAGGTCTAGGGATATCAAAATCATCAAAAAATCCTTCATTTGCCAAATAAGACAGATCTACCACCTTATCATCTATGGCCGTAGCCAGACATTTTTTGGACTCGCCGAAGGAAAAGATCCCAAAGGGTATAGTGTGTATGCTAAAGTTCATTCCAGCCAAGATTTATAGTACTTGCCGTCATCTATCTTACTGGCCTCCTCTGTAATGCTCAAAGGCCTAAATGTATCTATCATTACCGCTAATTCAGCCGTTTCCTTTTGTCCTATAGATCTTTCATAAGCCCCTGGTGCCGGACCGTGCGGGATCCCACCCGGATGCAGAGTGATATGACCACGCTCAATATTATTTCTACTCATGAAATCACCATCTACATAATAAAGCATCTCATCCGAATCAATGTTAGAGTGATTATAAGGAGCCGGTATACTTTCCGGATGATAATCATATAATCTAGGGCAAAAGGAACATATTACAAATGCCGAGGTCTCAAAGGTTTGATGCACCGGCGGGGGTTGATGTATCCTACCGGTTATAGGCTCAAAATTATGTATGGAGAACCCATAAGGGAAATTGTAGCCGTCCCATCCTACTACATCAAACGGATGAGTAGGGTATAACATTTCATATAACCTACCCTGCTTCTTGATTTTCATGATGAAATCCCCATGCTCATCATGGGTTTCTAAATCCCTGGGCAAGATATAATCCCTTTCACAATACGGCGAATGTTCTAATAATTGCCCAAACCAGTTCCTATATCTTTTGGGCGTATAGATGGGATGAAAACTCTCAGCAAAAAGCAGACGGTTATTTTCCGTTTCAAAGTCGATTTGATAAATCATCCCTCTGGGAATGATCAAATAATCTCCGTATTCGAAAGGTATGTTTCCTAACATGGTTCGCAGGTTCCCCTTCCCCTCGTGGATAAAGAGCATCTCATCCGCATCCGCATTTTTGTAAAAATAGGAGCGCAAAGACTTACGAGGTGCAGCTAAACCTATATGGATATCCTTGTTCACTAATAAAGCCTTCCTGCTATCTAAATAATCATCTTCAGCTTGAATTTGAAATCCTTGTAAAAGTCTGGCCTTGATGGTTTTCTCCTCGGCAATCACAGGATTAACATCCCTCTCCGAAAGGATCTCCTTAACCATAGTAGGTCTGTTTACTTGATACATCAAAGTAGACATACCATCGAATCCAATGGTACCGAAAAGCTGCTCATAATAAAGCTTTCCATCCGGCTTCCGAAACTGCACATGGCGCTTTCTCGGAATACTTCCTAAGGTATGATAGATTGGCATGATGCTTACAAGTTACCTCTTCTGGCTTGCTCTCTCTCTATGGCTTCAAATAAAGCTTTGAAGTTACCCTTACCAAATGACGTAGCTCCTTTTCTTTGGATGATCTCAAAGAACAAGGTAGGTCGGTCACTAACCGGCTTAGTAAATATTTGCAAGAGATAGCCCTCTTCGTCTCTATCCACTAATATATTCAAATCTTTGATAGCTTGTATATCTTCCTGGATTAAACCTACTCTCTCCGTCAGGTCTTCGTAATAAGTATCAGGCACTTCGAGGAACTCTACACCGTTCGCTCTTAGTTTGGAAACCGTAGCAAGGATATCGTTTGTAGCTACTGCCATGTGTTGAACACCTGCCCCGTTATAGAATTCCAGATACTCTTCTATTTGAGATTTCTTCTTTCCTTCTGCAGGCTCATTGATGGGAAACTTCACGTAACCGTTACCGTTAGAGACCACCTTAGACATCAATGCCGAATATTCCGTAGAAATGTCCTGATCATCAAAGGTGATTAACAACTTAAATCCTAGTACATCTTCGTAGAATTTCACCCATTGGTTCATCTCACCCAGCTCTACATTTCCTACACAATGATCTATATGCTGGAGACCTACATCTCCCCTGAAAACCTTACTTTCATAGGCTTCAAAACCTGGTAAAAATGGCCCATTATACGCATCCCTTTGCACAAAAGTATGTAGGGTATCCCCATAGGTTTTGATGGATGACATCACCACTTTACCATTTTGATCCTCAAATACAGTTGGAGACATAGCAGGTTCCGCGCCACGTTTAACCGTTTCTTCAAATGCTTTAGTAGCATCATCTACCCAAAGCGCTAGAACTTTAACCCCATCTCCGTGCTTATGCACATGTTCAGAAATCTCCGTATCCCCTTTCAGGTCACTGCTTAATACTAGTCTTATCTTACCCTGTTGCAATACATAGGAGACCCTATTTTTCAATCCTGTCTCAGGTCCGGCATAAGCCACTGTCTTAAATCCGAAAGCCAATTCATAATAAAATGCTGCTTGTTTAGCATTGCCCACGTAAAGCTCTACAAAATCAGTGCCTTTAAGTGGTAAAAAGTCTTGATTTATCTGTGGTTGAATATCGACAAGTGTTTCCATTGCATTTTTTTTATTGTAAATTTCCAACCAAAAGTTGCACTTGTCCAATACGATTTACTTTCTTTGTAATAAGTTTTACTTATCAGAAAATGGAATTGCGACAAATCCGATATTTTATTCAAGTAGCAGAAAAGAAACATTTCGGCAGAGCAGCAGAAGAACTATTTATAACTCAACCTGCACTGAGTCAGCAAATAAAACTATTAGAAGAAGACCTCGGCGTAGAACTATTTGACCGGATTTCAAGAATAAAATACCGAAAAGTAAAGCTGACGGCAGCAGGTGAATATTTTTATACTCAAGCACTAAATCTGATAAAACTAGCAGAAAATATTAAGAGAGAAACCAAAAGAAGAACCCAAAGTAAAGAACTTGTGACCTTAGGGGTTTATAAAGCGCTTTTGAAAGAAAGAATCGTAGAATTCATGGCTGAATATTCTGCTGCGCATCCCAAAACGCTTATTAATATAAAGGAATTTGAGCATTATTCAGAAGTGCAGAAAGCCGTTCTGGAGGGAGAAATTGATCTAGGCCTAAGTGTTCTTCCCCTGCACTTTGAGCACCTAAAATACCAAACCATAAAAAAAGGAAAACTCAATCTCATCCTATCAAAGGATCACCCCTTAAAGGAAGCCCATTTGGAAGATATTCTTCAAATGGGCGAATGGATAGAACTCCAAGCCCGTTTTCACCCCATATATCACGAGATTGAAGAGACTTGCAGAAAGGCAGGATACGTTAGGAATATTGTTCAGGAAGTCACTTCTCTAAATCTACTTATTAGCTTAGTAGGATTAGGACAGGGCGTGGGTTTTGCCCCATCCTTATATGATTTTAGTTCAGAACCGAATATCTTGGTAAGAAGTCTGGAAGAAACCATTTTAGAGGACCTGGAAATCACTCATATTTTGGTACATAAACATTAAGCTTTTCCTAATAGCTCGCAGATTTCTTTTCGCAATTCCGGCCGACTAGCTACGAACTCATGTTGCTCCAGTTCTTTGACCAGAATGATATTTTTGGACAATAATTTCTCCTTCTCCTCCTTAGACAAAGTAGTAAGACAAGTGATTGGATAAAGCATCTTCTGATCAGTAAGAGACTTTATACTCTTACCTTCGGGGTGATCCCATGAAAGCAGCTCTAACCCATAGTACTTGCTAAAGTCAATACTATCTTGAGTAAAGTAGGAATTAGTGACTAACATACCCCTTGTGAACTCCAATTCTTCCCCCCAAAAGTGGAATTTCTTATCGCAAATATCTTTAACTCTGGAAAGAACGTACATGGGCGTAGTCACTGAAATCTTGGCTTCACCGGTATTTCTGAATTTACATTCAATCCAAACCAATTGCCCATCTTTCTCGGCAATGACATCTGCTTCATGTGTTACTGCATGCCCTTTGATATGCTGACTATGCATGGTCCTAAATCCTAAATGCTCTAGGAATTTAGCTATCCATTTCTCAAAATAATAACCTGCCGGACCTAACTCCATCAAAGCCTTCTTAAGACTGTATCTAGCGGCCAATGCATGCGACTTCTCCTGAAGTAATTGATGCGCCCACTGATACAATTCTCGGGTACGCATACCTTCATAGATTCGGCCTAGAATATTCTCTAAAACCTCCTCCACTTGCAGTACAGATGCTCCTGATTTGAGTAAAGATGTACGAAAACGTTCCTTATCGAACTGTGTTTCTTCTCCGTTATCCTTTATTAATTTCATAGGTTCATAAAAAAGGCCCTCGACGTTTCGAGGACCTTCATTTTTTATTTCTTTTGTGCTTGTTGCATCGGGTTTCCACCGGTAGAAGCTCCTCTTATGGCTCCTGAAGTTTTGAAGGCTTCGAATCTACTTGTCTTATTGGTATTTCTAGGCCAAACATTGTTTTCTTCGTCGATATCTGCCGTTTCTCTGTAAGGATCTAAACGAACGGCTTTCACCTCTTTGGACTTAGCAAAAGCCTTAGTTACCTGATTTTCGTTCTTCCTCCAGATATAAGCGGAAATCTTTTCCAGTTCTTTGCTTCCATCTGTATACTCCCACTCAATGATCAATGGCATTACCATACCTCCCACATTCTTGAAAGTAATTTCATAATAATGGTAAGGAGCATCTTTGGATTTGGAAGCTTCGAATTCCGCTTTAGCTTTTTCACTTACAGCAAATCTATCCCATTTGTTGTAGAAATCCAGAAGAGAAGTATCTGCATCAACAGCATATTTCATACCTGCTTCAGCATTTCTTCTGCGGGAAATATCGTTCAACTCTCTCTTGTACGCTTGTTCTTTCTCTTTTGCTATACGTACAGGATCTTTATCTTCAGCCATGAAATGCTTCACATTCTCAATGGAAATATCCACCGGCTCGATATCATAAAACCATCCTCTCCAGAACCAATCCAAATCTACAGCAGAAGCATCTTCCATAGTTCTGAAGAAATCTGCAGGCGTAGGGTGCTTGAATGCCCAACGCTTAGAATACTCTTTGAAAGCAAAATCAAAAAGCTCCCTACCCATGATGGTTTCTCTCAAGATATTCAAACCTGTTGCTGGTTTAGCATAAGCATTTGGACCGAATCCAATGATATTTTCGGAGTTTGTCATAATGGGTTCCAACTGCTCCTTAGGAAGCTTCATATAATCTGTGATCATATAAGCAGGTCCACGTTTCGAAGGATAATTTGGCTCCCATTCTTGCTCCGTTAGATACTGTACAAAGGTATTTAGACCTTCGTCCATCCAAGTCCACTGTCTTTCATCAGAGTTCACTATCATAGGGAAGAAGTTATGCCCTACTTCATGGATGATCACACCTATCATACCGTACTTCGTACCTTCAGAATATGTACCATCTTCCTCTGTTCTACCGTAGTTGAAACAGATCATTGGATATTCCATACCGTTTGCTGCTTCTACAGAAATAGCAACAGGATATGGATAAGGAATAGTGTATTTAGAATAGGTTCTCAGCGTATGAGCTACCACCTTAGTAGAATATTTACGGTACAATCCGTAAGCTTCAGGCCCGTAATATGACATGGCCATTGGAGCATTTCCTTCTATGCCATCCGTCTTCATGGCATCCCACACTAATCTTCTGGAAGAAACAAATGCAAAGTCTCTAACATTTTTAGCTTCATAAACCCAGGTTTTCTTTGTCGTAGCCTTTGTTTTCAAAGCCGCTTGCATCTCTTCTTTTGTTACGATCTCAATTGGCTCCTTAGTTTCATTCTGAGCCGCTCTCCATCTTTTTAATTGATCTGCACTTAAAACTTTGTCGTAGTTCAGACAAGTACCCGTAGCACCCACCACGTGATCAGAAGGCACAGTGATATTTACTTTATAGTCACCAAATGCAAGAGCAAATTCACCTCTACCGGTAAACTGCTTATGTTGCCAACCCTGAAAATCAGAGTAAACTGCCATTCTTGGGAACCACTGTGTGATGGTATATAGATAGTTATCATCCTTAGCAAAGTACTCATATCCACCTCTACCGCCTTCTTTCATACGATCAGAGATATTGTAGTTCCAATCTACCTTGAATACAAATTTTGCACCCGGCTTTAATGGAGTAGGTAAATCTACTCTCATCATAGTGTAGTTGATGGTATAAGGAAGTGCCTTTCCGGCAGCGTCTGTAACCTTCTCGATATTCACACCATATTCTTTGGCAGACTTTTCAGTCATGCTTTTCACCATAGCTTCCGGCATGCGAGGATTGATTCTAGATTCATCAAACGACTTGTTTTCGGCATTTGACGCATGTTCATTTTCGTCAAGCTGCAACCACAAATAATTTAATGGATCAGGAGAATTATTGGTATAAGTGATGGTTTCAGAACCCATAATCTTTTGGTTCTTATCATCTAGCTCTACATTAATGACGTAGTCTGCTTTTTGCTGCCAATAAGCAGGACCAGGGGCTCCTGAAGCCGAACGATACATGTTAGGATCATTCAAAATGATACCTAATTGCTCGAATTTGTTACCATGGTTAGAGGTCGGATTGTTCCGAATGTTTTGTGCTGTGGCTGCTAGAACACTCAAGCTCATAGCGATCACCAAACTAATTTTTTTCATTTACAGTAAATTACCAATGCGTTCCAAACACATAATAAAAGCTATCCCAAATATAGCAGAAGACAAAAACATATTCCAATCTCTTTTGGAAACTTTAAAGTATTTCATAGATACCTGGGCCAAAATCAGTACCACAAGCACGATAATGAGTTGACCAAATTCTAATCCTACATTAAAACCTAACAATGGCACTACCAAATCTGACTCAGCACCCAGAAGGCTTCTTAAATAATTTGAAAAACCCATGCCATGGATCAGACCAAAAAAGGCCGCCATTCCATACTTCAGCTTCCGCTTTTCGCTCTTTAAATTACTTAAGGCCGTAATGACTATGGAAAGTGGAATCAAAAACTCTATTAAATCTGAATTCACTCTGATGATATCCAAAACACTCAATGCCAAAGCTATGGAATGTCCTAAAGTGAAAGCCGTTACCAGAATCACCACCTTCTGCCAGTCGGCCAGAAGATAAATCCCACAAAGTACAGAGACAAACAAGATGTGGTCATAACCACCTAAATCCAGGATGTGTTGCCACCCTAATTCGAAGTAAAGTAAAAATATATCCAAATGAACCTGTTATTTTTAGCAAATATGGTATTTCTTTGGCTTAAAATTGCTTTGTTGAGCTTACAAAATGTTGAATATCGTTTTTCAATTCCTGCTTTTCCTACATCCTTTTTATGTTAGTGTAACTACCGTTGATAAGAAAGAGGACCGACTAGAAATTTCCTCTCGCATCTTTTACGATGATCTTGAGACGGCTTTAAAAGAGGAATTTGGAGGTAAAGTAGATTTACATAACAACCAACAAAAAGCTAAGAACACTCAACTTCTTGAAAAATACTTTCAAAAGTACTTTTCCATTAAAGAAGATGGTAGCCCTATTTCTTATGATTTCCTAGGCTTCAATCTGGAAGGAGAAGCTGCATGGTGCTACCTAGAAGTGAAAGGAACGAAACCTAAAGCCACTCTGGAATTCCAAAACAAGTTATTATACTCTTACTTTAAAGAACAAATACATATCTTTCATGTAAATTCAGGTAAGAGTAAAAAAAGTGGCAAAATTACTAATCCTGAAAGTCAGATACGGTTTGAACTCCCTTAGTAACTTTATATTCTATGAAACTTAAACTACTCGCCTTAATCTTACTTTTTCTATGGAGCTGTTCTTCTAAGAACCAGGCAGACCTTTTGGTCATCAATGCCAAGGTTTATACAGTAGACCATGATTTCCAAATGGCGGAAGCCTTTGCCATCAAAGATGGGAAGTTCATTAAAGTGGGCACTACTAAAGATATCCTGGCCGCTTTTGAGGCAAAAGAAATAATTGATGCGGAAGGCAATGCCGTATTTCCCGGCTTTTATGATGCACACGCACATTTCCCTAGTCTTGCAGAATTCTTAGGACAAGCTGACCTGAACGGCTCAAAATCCTTCGAAGAGGTCATAGAAAGACTTAAAGCATATGAACAAAAATATCCGGAGAAGACATGGATCATAGGTGGTGGATGGGATCAAAACCTTTGGCCTGACAAAAAATTCCCAACTAAAGACCTATTAGATAAAGCATTCCCTGACAAAGCTGTATTTCTAAGTAGAGTGGATTATCATGCGGCAGTAGTGAACAGCAAAACTTTGGCACTCAATAATATCCTGGAAGTAAAACCTGTGCTAGGGGGAATAATTGGTGGAGAAGGAAAAGTTCCTAACGGTTTACTTATTGATAATGCTGTAGATCTTATTCAATTACCCCCCTTATCTGATGAGCAATACGTCAAGCAATTACAAGCAGCACAAGATTCCCTATTTGCAGTTGGCTTAACCAGTATAGTTGATGCCGGCCTACCCATTTATTCCATAGATCAATTGCAAAAAATCTATGAAAAAGGCCAGCTAAAGATCAGGAATTATGCCATGGTGGCAGCAAACGACAGCTCCGTCAAGACCTTCATAGAAAGAGGGTTTTACGAATCGGATCGTTTGGAAGTTAAATCCTTCAAAATCATGGGTGACGGAGCACTAGGTTCCAGAGGTGCATGTCTATTAGCTCACTACCATGACGCCCCTACAAAAGGATTTCTGCTTTCCAGTCCTGAACAATTAGACCATATGATTGAGCAGATTGCAAACAGTCCTTTTCAGGCAAATGCCCATGCCATTGGTGATTCCGCAAATAGAATCCTATTAGATATCTATGGAAAGCATTTAACGAACAATGCCAATAGAAGATGGAGAATTGAACATGCCCAGATAGTCGCTCCTGAAGACTTTCATAAATTCGAAAAATACCATATCCTTCCTTCTATCCAGCCTACCCATGCTACCTCAGATATGTATTGGGCGAAGGATAGATTAGGGGAAAAGAGATTAAAAGGAGCATATGCCTACAAACAACTGTTGGAATCCTACGGTAAAGTGGCCATTGGCAGTGACTTTCCGGTGGAACACTACAATCCCATGTATGGATTCCATGCTGCAGTTGCCCGGGTAGATGCAAAGGGTTTCCCTAAAGGTGGGTTCCAGATGGAAAACAGTCTTAGCAGAGAGGAAGCCTTAAAAGGGATGACCATTTGGGCCGCGTATTCCTGCTTCCAAGAGTATAAAAGAGGAAGCATAGAAAAAGGAAAAGATGCCGACTTCATTATCATGGAAGAAGACATCATGACGGCACCTTTTGAAAAATTAAGAAGAATTCGTCCCGTACGCACTGTAGTAGCTGGAGAGACCGTATACCGTAAGGGTAACCAAAAGATCTAAATCTCATGACACCAGAAGCAAATCTTTCAAACCTGGGACTAAGCCTCCCTCCTGCTCCTCAACCTAAAGGAGTTTATAAACCCTGTCTTATAGACGGACATTACCTCTATATTTCCGGACATGGCCCGGTACAGGAAAATGGAGAATTAATCATAGGTAGGATAGGAAGGGATATAGATGCCGAAGCGGGCAAGCTTGCCGCTCAGCAAGTAGGACTTACCATTCTGAGCACTATCAAAGCTCAATTAGGAAGCCTAAATCGCGTAAAAAGAGTTATCAAGGTGCTGGGCATGGTTAACTGTGTCCCCGAATTTGAAAAACATCCCTATATCATCAATGGCTGTAGCGAACTATTTGCAAAAATTTGGGGAGATGAAAATGGGATTGGAGTCCGAAGTGCTGTGGGTTTCGGCTCACTTCCTGATAATATACCAGTAGAAATTGAAGTACTAATGGAGCTACACTCATGAGACTGATAGTTGATGCCCATCTAGACCTTAGTATGAATGCCATGGAGTGGAATCGGGATCTCCGTCTCTCCATAGATGAGATCCGTGCACGTGAATACCGAATGAAGGACAAGCCTGATAGAGGGAAAGCTACCGTTTCTTTTGAAGCATTACGAAAAGGAAATGTAGGCTTAGTGGTGGCAACGCAGATAGCCCGAGTGGTAGGTAAAGGAAGTGCGCTTCCCGGATGGTCGTCTCCTGAACAGGCCTGGGCACATACTCAGAGCCAATGGGCATGGTATAAGCTCATGCAGGAACAGGGACATCTAAGATTGATTACGAATAAAAAGGAATTAGACATTCATCTATCCAAATGGGATGGTCATACCATTGGCATGATCTTGAGCCTGGAAGGTGCAGACTCCTTAATAGGTTTGGAGGAGTTTGAAAAAGCTTACTCCTATGGTTTGAGAGCTATTGGGCCTGGTCATTATGGACCCGGAAGATATGCCAATGGAACAGATGGCTCTGGGAAGTTAAACGAAGCTGGGATTCAGCTCTTAAAAGCTATGGAGAAGAAAGGCTTGATTTTGGATGCTACCCATCTGAATGACGACGCCTTCTGGGATGCTTTGGACAGATATAATGGTCCTATATGGGCCAGCCATAATAATTGCAGAGCATTAGTCCCTCATAATCGTCAATTTAGTGATGAAATGATCAAAGCCTTGATCCAAAGAGGGGCGGTTATAGGTGCCGCTTTGGATGCCTGGATGTTGATACCCAACTGGGAAAGAGGGAAATCTACTCCCAAAAGTACAGGTTGCACCCTTGAAAAGGTGGTGGATCAAATGGATCACATTTGCCAAATAGCCGGAAATACTTTACATGTAGGTTTGGGAACAGACTTGGACGGAGGCTTTGGAAAAGAACAATGTCCATCTGATCTGGAAGATATCTCTGATCTCCAAAAGATCTTCGAAATATTATCAAAACGTGGATATACCGCTGAAGATTGCGATAGAATGGCCCATGACAATTGGTTGCGATTTTTAAAAAATGCCTTACCTACTTAGAATCAAGCCAGCTACCACTTAATAAATACTCAGATAATCAATAGTTTATAAATTCATACAAGAGTATATTTGAATATATTCACATATACTCCCATGAAAAATCCAGTTGCAGAAAAGGAAAGATGGGTAGCCTTGGATATACTCCGGGGTGCCGCCGTATTAGGCATTTTATTGATGAATATTAGAGAATTCTCTCTACCTGCTAATTTTTCGGAGGCATGGAGAGGAGATCCGGACAATGCAAACTTTTGGATCTACAATCTAATCCATGTCCTTTTTGAGGGGAAAATGAGGGCCATGTTCTCCTTATTATTTGGGGCAGGAATCCTATTGTTCTCTTTTCAAAAAGAAGATCCCACTCCTCTGTTTTATAAAAGAATGCTGGTATTGCTGATCTTTGGACTGATGGACACTTACCTCTTCTTATGGATAGGAGACATTCTCTTTTACTACAGCATCTGCGGAATGATCGTCTATCTATTTAGAAAAATGAAGCCCATATATCTGAGTTTGGCCGTTCCCATTGTAGCGATTTTAGGATTTATAGGCAATTCCATATTTCTTTTGAATGCCAAACAAACCAGACTCCTATTCAATGAGGCGATGGCGGTACAGGCTGAAGGAAAAGCATTACGAAAAGATCAAGTTAAATCCATAGAAGAATGGAGGAACCTCGAAAAAACCCTGTTACAGAATAACGAAGAAATAAAAAAGATTACGGCCCAGTACAAAGGCACCTATCGAGAAACAGCGAATTATGTCTGGCCCCAATCCTTCTTGTATCAAACCACCTATTTGCCCATGAGCATAGCTGACCCCATCGCATTAATGCTGCTGGGAATGGCTCTATTAAAATGGGGATACCTTACTACCATGTCCTCTAAGAAGCATAAACGGATACTAAAATTTGCTCTCATAATAGGTCTGCCATTAGCCATATGGAACACTTGGTACCAATATAAAAACTTCCCTAATTACGATTCTATCATTCTATATATTGAAACCAAAGGCATCAACTGGATGATTCTAGTTTATGAGATCCAAAGAATAGCCTTGGTTTTAGCCATCATATCAGCCATAATAATAATTTACAGGGCCGGAATACTTCAATTAACATTTCGGATGCTCTCTAATGTAGGAAGGCTAGCCTTGACCAACTATTTAAGCCAATCCATCATTTGTGGATTCGTATTCTATGGCTGTGGATTAAACTTCTATGCAGAATGGGACTATAAGGAAATTATTCTATTCGTGCCCTTGGTTTGGCTGTTTCAAATCATCTTCTCCCACTATTGGCTGAAACATTATACCATGGGTCCCCTTGAATGGGTATGGCGAAGTTTGATCTATGGAAAGATGGAGACTATAAAGAGAAAAGAGGGTGTCTCATAAAGGCACCCTCGTTTTTTATTTTGAAGCCGAGGTTTTTTTTAGATTTGGCTTCACATTTTCTCTTTAAAACTTGCGTTATTATCCTGATTTTCATATATTTAGGTATAAAAAATCAAGGGTATGGCATCAAGAAAACCCACTTTTAAGCCTTACGACCAGCAGCAAATGATGCTATTGCCTCCAAGTTTGGAGGAACTGGTTCCCAAGAATCATCCGGTACGGGTGGTCAATGAGGTCATTAATAAAATTAATCTCGCTCCTCTGCATGCTTCGTATAAATTGACCGGTGCCTCCAGTTATCATCCTCAGATGCTGCTTAAAGTGTTGGTTTATGGGTATGTGAGCAATGTATATTCGAGCAGGAAGATAGAGGCAGCCTGTAAAGAGAGTATCTATTTTATGTGGATAAGCGGCATGAGCTATCCTGACCATAACACCATTAACCGTTTCAGAAGTGACCGCCTTCGAGAAAGTCTTCGAAGTGTGTTCGAAGAAGTAGTTAAGCTTTTAGCCCAGGAAGGACTTTTGAGTATTGAAGAGGTTTGTGTTGATGGGACCAAAATAGAGGCCAATGCCAATCGTTACACCTTTGTTTGGAAAAAGGCTATTGCGACCAATAAAGAGAAAATGAAGCAGCAATTGAAAGGCATTTGGGAATATGCTCAAAGTGTTGCCAGCAAAGAGGATAACCTTCCCGATCCCCCTGACTTCACCACCATTACTAGAGAAAAAGTACAGTCTACCGTCGATAAGCTCAATGAGGTTTTGGGCAAGAAAAAAGATATTGACAAGAAGGTGAAAGGCAAACTGAGTTATGCCACCAAACACTTTCCACAGAACATGGGCAAATACGAAGAACAGGAGCAGATTCTTGGAGAGCGTAACAGTTACAGCAAGACGGATGAGGGAGCCACATTTATGAGGTTAAAGGAGGATCACATGAGGAATGGGCAATTGAAGCCGGCTTACAATGTTCAAATTTCCAGCTCCAACCAATTCGTTGTAAATTACACGATTCACCCCAACCCCAACGACACCACCACTCTGGCAGCGCATATAGCTCAGCATGAAGCAAGCTATCAGCAAGCTCCCAAAGTTATCACGGCAGATGCAGGCTACGGTTCTGAGGAAAATTATACCTTACTGGAAGGCAAAAAAGTAAAGGCCTACATCAAATACAATCTCTTTGACCGACAGCAGAACACCAATAACCAGGACCCATTTAGTACCGATAAGCTATTCTACAATGCCCAAGAAGACTGTTTCATCTGTCCGATGGGTCAGCAAATGAATTTCATTGGAGAGAGTAAAAGGAAGACCAGCACAGGTTTTGAACAAACCTCAAGAAAATATCAAGCCCAAAATTGCGGGCATTGTCCACTAAACGGAACTTGTAATAAGATGGAAGGGAATCGGATAGTCCAAGTCAATGAACGACTGGAGCGACAGCGGAAGCAGGCCTATGAACTTCTTAACAGTGAAGAAGGAATAAAAAGGCGAAAGAAAAGGTGTTACGATGTGGAACCCGTCTTTGCAAACATAAAAAGCAATCACGGCTTTAAACGATTTATGCTTCGGGGTAAGCATAAGGTCGAAATTGAGTTCGGCCTATTGGCCATAGCACAAAATATACGAAAAAAGGCCTCCTGAGAGACCTTTTTCAATACTATTTGCAAATTCAACCTCCTGAGGTTGGAATATAAAAAATCAAATAAGAAATCCCAGCCTAAATAAATTGAAAACAAAGAGAACGCCTCATTTAGGTTTTGAGACGTCCTCTTTAATATTACATATGAATCGAACGATTCTCTGTGGCTGCTAGGCAGGCTTCTTTTATGGCCTCCGTATAGGTGGGGTGCGC
Organism: Leadbetterella byssophila DSM 17132; assembly: GCF_000166395.1. Lineage (GTDB taxonomy): Bacteria > Bacteroidota > Bacteroidia > Cytophagales > Spirosomataceae > Leadbetterella > Leadbetterella byssophila. The sequence goes on along the minus strand of NC_014655.1, from coordinate 3,937,474 downwards.
ATGGGAAGACCTGGCGATATCTTCAGCAGAGGCACGGAATTCCATAGCGATGACCGCTTCACTAATCATGTCTGCGGCTCTTGCTCCTATGATGTGTACACCCAGGATCTCATCGCTGCTTTTATCTGCCAATACTTTCACAAAACCATCTACATCTCCACTTGCAGTAGCTCTTCCCAGAGCTTTGAATGGAAACTGTCCGGATTTGTAAGCTATACCGGCTGCTTTTAATTCGTCTTCCGTCTTACCAACTGCAGCTACCTCAGGCCAGGTATAAACCACACCAGGAATCAGGTTGTAATTGATATGAGGTTTTTGACCAGCTAAAACTTCAGCCACCAATACACCTTCCTCTTCTGCTTTGTGTGCTAACATAGCACCTCTGACTACGTCTCCTATAGCGTAGATGTTTGGCACATTGGTTTGGAGAGTATGCTCGTCAACTAGAACTCTACCTTTCTCAGTGGCTACACCTACTGCCTCTAGGTTCAAATTATCTGTGTATGGTCTTCTACCTATAGATACTAGACAGTAATCTCCGGTGATCTCAACCTTCTCACCTGCCTTGTTTTCAGCGGTAACTTTAACTTCTTTTCCTAAATTCTCAATCAAAGTAACTTTAGTACTGAAGTGGAACTCTGCACCTAATTTCTTGATGGATTTCTGCAATTCCTTACCCAGAGCTTTGTCCATAGTAGGAATCATACTGTCTGCAAATTCCACGAAGGTAACTTTAGAACCAAGACGAGCATAAACTGAGCCTAACTCGGCTCCAATCACCCCTGCACCAATCACAATCAAATGCTTTGGTAGTTCTTTCAAGGAAAGAGCTTCCGTAGAAGTGATGATTCTGGTTTTGTCATAGTTCATGAAAGGCAAAATGGTAGGCTTAGAACCTGTTGCAATGATGATGTTCTTGCCTTGAATCTGTTCTTCAGAACCATCCTCTTTTTTTACCTTCACCGTGTTTTTATCCAAGAATGAACCAAAACCATATTTCACATCAACCTTGTTCTTTTTCATCAAGAAGTTGATGCCATCATTCATTTTCTTCACTACTCCCCCTTTGCGTTCTACCATTTTAGATAAGTCCGCTTTTACTTTTCCGGTAGTGATTCCGTGCTCTTCAAAGTGGTGAACGGCATTATAAAAATGTTCTGAGGAGTCAAGTAGTGCTTTTGATGGAATACATCCTACGTTCAAGCAAGTTCCACCCATCACAGGATATTTCTCTACAATGGCAGTTTTAAAACCTAGCTGTGCACATCTGATAGCGGCCACGTAGCCTCCGGGGCCTGAACCTATAACGATTACGTCGTACTGCATATATATGTAAATTTTGAAGGGCTTTGTATTCCTACAAAGCCCTTTGATGTTATACCTGAAGAAGCATCCTCATAGGATCTTCCAACAATTGTTTTACTCTAACTAAGAATCCTACGGAATCTCTACCGTCAATGGTTCTATGGTCATAAGACAGAGCCACGTACATCATTGGACGAATTTCAACTTGTCCGTTAATCGCTACAGGTCTTTCCACTATATTGTGCATACCTAAAATAGCAGATTGAGGAGCGTTGATGATAGGAGTAGACATCATGGATCCGAAGATACCACCGTTAGTTATAGTAAAGGTACCACCGGTCATCTCTTCTATGGTCAACTTGTTATCTCTAGCTTTTGTAGCCAAACGTACTACCTCTGCTTCAATATCACTGAAGGACATTTTTTCAGCGTTGCGAATCACCGGAACTACCAAACCTCTTGGTGCAGATACCGCAATAGAGATATCTGTAAAGTCATTGTATACTATTTCATCTCCATCAATGAAAGCGTTCACCACAGGGAATTCTTGTAGTGCTATAGAACAAGCTTTTGTGAAGAAGGACATGAATCCAAGTCCCACTCCGTGCACTTCTTTGAACTTGTCTTTGTATTGCTTTCTAAGATCCATGATGGGCTTCATGTCAACTTCATTGAATGTAGTTAACATAGCTGTCTCAGACTTAACCGCTACTAATCTCTTAGCTATAGTTTTTCTTAGAGAACTCATTTTCTCTCTTCTGGAGATTCTATCACCCTTAGGTGCTTCTTTCACTAATTCCTCTTTAGAAGGGGCAGGAGTTGCTGGCTTAGAAGCATTGTTAGCATCTTCTTTGGTGATTCTACCTCCTACTCCTGTACCTTGAACGGCATCAGGAGAGATTCCTTTTTCTGCTAATACTTTAGCAGCTGCTGGAGAAGGATGTCCGGCTGCATAGTTATCATTTGCAGGTGCTGCTGCAACAGGAGCAGGAGCTGCTACGGCTGCTGCTGTAGTTCCCCCTGTAGTTAATTTAGCTAATACTCCACCTATCGCTACTACATCACCTTCTTGAGCTACTACCTCTAATACTCCGGCTTGAGGAGAAGGTAGTTCAAAAGTAGCCTTGTCAGATTCCAATTCGCAGATGATTTCATCTAGGCCCACAGTATCACCACTTTTCTTAATCCAATTAGAAACGGTTACTTCTGTGATAGACTCACCTACGGCAGGAACGGTAATTTCAATAGTTTGTGTAGGTACATTTTCCACCGGTGCGGCAGCCGGAGCTGACTCTTCTTTCACCGGTGCTGCAGAAGAAGGTTCTATGATGCATATAACCTCACCAATAGCTAATGTATCTCCTTCTTTACCTACTATTCTTAATATGCCATCTGCTTCAGCAGGTAGCTCAAATGTTGCTTTATCAGACTCTAACTCACAGATCACCTCGTCCATTTTAACCAGGTCTCCGTCTTTCTTTACCCAGGATGCGATAGTCACTTCCGTTACGGATTCGCCAACGGAGGGCACTTTCATTTCGATAGCCATATAATTATCCTTTTATTCAAATGCTTTGTCTAAGATCTTATTTTGGAACTCATTGTGGTTCTTCGTATAACCGGTAGCAGGAGAAGCACTAATCTTTCTAGAGATCACGTCCCAGTTGGCTTCAGGATATTCTCTTCTAAGATATGACCAGTAACCCATGTTTAACGGTTCTTCTTGAACCCAAATCTGTTCAGCTCCTGCGTACTTCTCAAGTTCTGCCAATAGTTGAACCTTAGGTAGTGGATACAATTGTTCTAAGCGGATGATCGCTATATCCTCTCTCTTACTATCCATTTTACGTTTCAATAGATCATAGTAGATCTTACCTGTACAAAGTAAAACTCTCTTCACTTTCTTTGGATCCGCATCTGCATCTCCTATTACTTCACGGAAGCTGGTTCCTGTTTCGAACTCAGAAATATCAGAGATCGCCATAGGATGTCTCAACATTGATTTAGGAGACATATGAACGCAAGGCTTACGGAATGGAAGGGCCAACTGTCTTCTTAACATATGGAAGAAGTTTGCAGGAGTAGTACAGTTACATACATAAATGTTATACTCACCGGCTAATTGTAGGAAGCGTTCAGGACGAGCATTCGAGTGCTCCGGTCCCTGACCTTCATAGCCATGAGGCAACAATAGAACCAAACCGTTCATTAGATTCCATTTGGACTCTGCAGCCACTACGAATTGGTCAATCATGATTTGAGCACCGTTTGCAAAGTCTCCAAATTGAGCTTCCCAAATCACCAATGCATTTGGATTTGCTAAAGCATATCCGTATTCAAATCCCATTACCGCATATTCTGACAGTAAAGAGTTATAGATCTCAAATTTACCTTGATTAGGCTTGATGTGAGCCAGGTTATTGTAGGCCTCGTAAGTCTTCACATCATGCAGAATAGCATGTCTGTGAGAGAAGGTACCTCTTTGTACATCCTGACCAGACATACGTACCCATTTCTCTTCCGCTAGGATAGAACCGTATGCCAAAAGTTCAGCAGCTGCCCAGTTGAACGGCTTCTTACCTGCAAATATCTCTCTTCTTTCTTCAAGTACTTTCTCAATCTGCTTAATCGGGGTGAAACCTTCAGGCACAGTAGACAAGGCCTTACCTACTAATTCAATTTCTTCTCTGCTGATACCTGTACGAGGTGAGCTATCAAAATCTCCCACAGTAGATCTTCTTAACTCCGCCCAATCTCTCTCAAGTTTAGGCAATTCATACGGCAACTGATTTTGCTTCACTTTTGATAATAGATCTTGAAGATTATTATCAAATTGCTCCTTCAAGGTTCTGGCATCATTATCAGTAATAGTGCCATCAGATTTCAATTTCTCAATATAAATCTCTCTTGGAGAAGGATGCTTAGATATGATTTCGTACATACCCGGCTGTGTGAACTTAGGCTCATCAGCTTCGTTATGTCCGTATTTACGGTAACAAATCATATCAATATAAATGTCTTTATTGAATTCCTGACGGAACTCAATAGCTAATTCCATAGCATAAACTACTGCCTCCGCATCATCTCCGTTTACATGAAGAATAGGAGTATCTAGCATCTTCGCTACATCTGAGCTGTAAATGCTGGAACGTGCGTCACGGTTATCCGTAGTAAAACCGATTTGGTTATTAATGATGAAGTGGATAGCACCTCCTACATAATAACCCGGCAGATTAGACATTTGATTTACCTCATATACTACACCCTGACCTGCTAAGGAAGCATCTCCGTGGATGATGATAGGTAAAATCTTGTCGTATATATCATCAAAGGAATTGTACTTAGTACCTTCACTCTTAAAGTGAGCATCAGCTCTGGCTCTGGCATAACCTAGAACCACAGGATCAACCGTTTCAAGGTGTGAAGGGTTAGCCATCAGTTTCAAAGAAACTCTATGACCTTCTACCGTTTCTACCTGAGACGAATAGCCCATGTGATATTTAACATCACCGTCACTGAACTCCAGAGTAGGCACATTCTCTTCAAATTCATTGAATACCTGCTCGTATGGCTTCTGCATGATGTTAGTCAACACATTAAGTCTACCTCTATGTGCCATACCTATCACCACTTCTTCAACCCCTAACTTTGCTCCATGCTGAATAGCCGCATCTAAAGCAGGGATGGTAGATTCACCTCCTTCTAGTGAGAATCTTTTCTTTCCTAAGAATTTAGTATGTAAGAAGTTCTCAAAAGCTACTGCCTTGTTCAAGTTTCCAAGGATTCTTAACTTTTGCTCCTTACTAGGCTTATAGTTCAAATAATCTGATTCCACCTTATTCCTCAGCCAATTCTTCACCTTGGAATCACGGATATACAAATATTCGTAACCTATCTTACCTCCATAAACATTCTTCAAGAAAGTCTCTAATTCTCTTAAGGTAGCCGGTCTGCCAAACACTTCTACACCCGCTTCAAAAACGGTGTCATAGTCTGCTTCGCTCAAACCGAAAAACTTAAGATCAAGATTAGCGTTGTACTTTCTTTTCGAATAAATGGGATCAATCTGAGACAGCAAATGCCCGCGGGATCTGTATCCACGAATCAAGTGCACCACTTCTCTCTCTTTCTGCAAACTATCACTGCTCACACCGGCTTTCCCAGGACCTTCTCCCCAAGTATTGTTAAATTCGTATCCTTTGAAAAAGAATTGCCAACTTTTATCTACTGAGGATGGATCTTGTAAATATTGCTTGTATAATGCTTCTATAGCCGAAACGTCGCCGTTTGCAATGTATGAAAACTGGTCCATTATTTTTGGTCTTCTCTTTACACTTATTTACTTCAAAACTGCTTCTATTCCGAGGACTTTACTCCCAATTTTGGAATCCTTCGCGAACTACGCGCTTTTATTTTTAAAACACAATTTTTTCCAAGTCTTTACCGCAAATCCGGTCATTTTTTTCACATTTTAAGCTAAATTTAATGGCTTGATAGCAAAAATGTGTTCAAATAATTTAGATCTTCATCTAAATATCTAAATAACTCAAAATTGATCGTAATACCAGGAGTCTCCTTTCCTGTCATTCAAGTTATAACGGAGGTAAAATTGAAAGATCCCCGTAACATTAAAATTAGGATTATGCGGCACAGGCGCGGTAGAATAACGAAGGGTATTTGAATTATACGCTAAGCCCAAAGTCATGTCATTAGAAAACTTGTATTCGGCCGCCGGAATAAAGGAAGTTTTCTTCGTGTAGATCGGATATATATCATTGATTCTGTAAGACCCACTAAGTGCAAGTCTTTTATCGAACCATAATTTTAAATTAAAGTCCCAGTTGCTCGCATCATTCAAGGTAGACCACAGAACATTTACATTATAAGTAACGAAATTTTCTGTATCAGAGATGTAACCCAGGTTCACAAACAGAGGCTGCCTAAGTATATCGTCTTTCTGAGAGATATATAAAGATGGCTTTGAAACGCCTAGGAATAATCCCAGGTAATTCGCCATCACCCCTGCTCCTGCTGTAAAAGCGGCTTTCTTATTAGAACCTACCAAAGAGTAAGTTGGAACCAGAGCCAATCCTGCATTAACCCCAGCTTTGAGTTGCAAATCTCCTACTTCAACCCCTTTGGCCAAACTTAAGGAAAAGTTATTTCCACTAACTACTCCATAATTATCGCTGGAGCTTTGAAATGCTAAACCTGTCTTATTATAGAATTGACCATCCAAAACCAGAACATGGGAGAGCTGGTCAAATTTCAGATTACCGTTAAATTGATTACCCACTACCCCTTTGATAGAGAATGGACCATTCTCCCCCGCCATAGCCGGGTTAATGGACAGATAATTAAAATGGTATTGATTCATTACCCCTATTTGCCCTTTGGAACTTAGAGATAATAGCAAGAGAAAGCCCGCAAAATACTTTTTCATCACAGAAGATTTAACCTCTAAAATAAACAAAAACGGTCGCTAATACAAGGATTAACGACCGTTTTCTTATCAGTGAAGTTGAACCACTTTGATCTCGGTTCGCCGGTTCAGCTGATGTTCTGCTTCCGAACATTTCACTCCGTCTGCACAACCGTTCACTAACTGATTCTCTCCAAATCCTTTATAATCTACTATACGAGATCTACTTATACCTCTCTTGAAGAGATATTCTGCCGTACTCTTCGCTCTATTCTCAGATAAGGTTTGGTTGAATTCCTTGGAACTTCTACTATCTGTATGGGAATAAAGTTCCACTTTCATGTTAGGATATTCTCTCATTAAACTAACCAACTTATCCAAACCTTCTCTAGCATCTCTTCTGATATAATATTTACCATAGTCGAAATAGATATTTTCTATCACTACTACATCACCCTCCTTGAACATGTAGATCACAGGTTGCTGTTTGGCAGCATCTACACAAAGGAACTTAGGAAGCTGAACCTCTTTCGAACCATAACCCGGCTTTTTACCTTGGAAGGTGTAATCACATCCCTCCACCGCATCAAACTGGAAGTATCCGTCTTTGTTTGAATATACGGTAATGACAGAACCGTTACATTCATTCTTCACTAGTACTTCCACTCCTTCCATCGGAGCTTTGCTACTTAGTTCAAATACTCTTCCTCTAACTACACATGTTTTTGCATTCGGATTACCGTTTCTATTTACTAGATCAGTGGTATCACGATTTGGCCTTGTCAAAGGAATCTCAAGTCTTGAAGCCTCGTTATCGCATTCTTCAATAAAGAAAGGCACAATGTTCGTTTCATACCCTTCTCTGGAAGCTTCAAACTGATACTGTACACCTTCCACTATATTTCCTAGCTTTACTATACCTTCATCATCTGTCTCCACTACTTGCCTTGCTCCATTTTCATCTTTGTACACCACTTTTGCATGTGCTAATGGCATTTTAGTATCCGCATCATACACGGCAATCAAGAGCTCACAACCTTCCGTTACTTCACAGGATCTTTCAAATCTATAAATATCATCATCGTCTCCGCCTTCTTTTCTGTTAGAAGAGAAGTATCCGCTTTTCCTATCTTTATCGGTAATAATACCAAAATCGTCTTTACTTGAATTAATCGGCACACCTAAGTTTACGGCCTTGCTGCTAGCACTTGTTCCATCTAATCTGACAAAGAATATATCCAAGTCTCCTAAACCAGGATGGCCATCAGAAGAGAAATATAGGTTTCCAGCCTCATCTACGAATGGAAACATCTCATTTCCTGGTGTGTTTACTTTATCTCCCAAATTTATAGGCGCACCCCAGTCACTACCCTCCCATTTGGAAACATAGATATCTGTACCGCCATAACCTCCGGGCATATCTGAAACAAAGAACAAAAGTTTTTCATCTGCTGAAAGTGAAGGGTGACCGGTAGAGAATTGATCCGAGTTAAAAGGCAATTCCTTTATATTCGTCCAACCGTTACTTTTTGCTTCTGCCGAATACAACTTAAGTTTAATGATACCATCATCACTCTTCTTAGGAGTATTGCCTTTCATGTTATTTCGGGTAAAAATGGCCCTTTGACCATCCTTATAAAAAGCTATGGGTCCTTCGTGATATTTAGAATTGATGGTTTTATTCATTCTATCACTCTCCACCGCAGCCTTGCTGCTATAATTAGCTTTTCTACCAATATTTCCACCACCAAAGGTACCCAGTGTATGTGAATCATTAGCCGTAGGTTCTGTGTACTCATCTCTCCCAACCTCAGGCATTTTTTTCAGCTTCACATTCTTGTTAGAACCTGCACCGCCCATACCGGCTTCTCCCCCTTCTGCTTTCCCGATCTCCTCTAAATGAAACAAATCCAAGAAGGGACTATTATTCCACTCAAATACTCTTTTTAATCCCACAGCATTCTGCCTATTCGAAACAAACACTAAACCATTCTGATATTTCACCGGTGAAAAATCAGCAGCAGTGGTATTGATAGGCAAATAATCCACTTGATAACATGGAGCATTCTTTGACAGCACACTTACATCACTGTATAACTTGGCAAAACCTTGGGCTCTGGAATCATTTTGAACCAACTGCAAATAATTCTCAAATTGCTGTTGGGATTCTGTGTACTTCGCATTACTCGCTAATGCTTTGGCGTAAGAAAGAATAAGAGCAGGCTTATCTGAACCCAGATCTATTCCAGAATTCAACAGCGTTTGTAAAACACGCTCTCCATTTGTGGCATCCTTAATCTTTAAATAACTATCCGCCAAATTCTTCATCACAAGAGCCTTCTCCACTTCTGACAGACCCTTTTTCTTCAAAGCCTCTTCATAAGCGGTGATAGCCTTGATGTAACTCATGCTTTCGTAATAGTGGTTTGCAGTCTTGATCAGCACGTTTTGACCAAATACCACTGTGCTCCAAACGGAAAATAGCAGTATAAGTAAAGTTCTTTTCATCATATTTAGGTTTAGCATCAGAAGTAGCGAGGCGTAATGATTTTATCCTTGCTGAATCCAAATTCGAAACGTAGATATCCCTCATAAGTAGGCGTACCTGCGATCTTCTTATAAAATGTTTGTCCGTCAATCTCCTCATTCAATCTACCTAGGGCTGTATCATAAGCAAATCCTAAACGCAACTGAGGAGTCAATTGTAATTCTACCATTCCCACAAAGGCATCCATCTGATCAGTTCCTGAGAATACCATTTGCGACTTACGAGCAGAAACACCCAAAGAAATCTTATCTCTATACCAAACATTTAAGTTCCCATCTAAACCTACCGGAGCACCTTTAGTTACACGAATAACGGTTGAGGGCTTAACTTTAAAATGCCCCTTTCCTAACACCAAACCCATCATGGCGAAATAATGCCTCTGAGTTTTACCTTTACCGTCCGGATTAGGTGATATCCTTTGCTCAATTAACTGAGGTACAGAAATACCAAAATACGCCTTGTCATTACTGATAAAAGTACCTAACCCGGCATTCACCAAGAATCTGGAAATATCATCCACAAAAGAAGGATCTCCTCCTTCAAAGGTTTTGACACCGGCCAGATTTGCACTTACGTTCATCACGGTAGGCTGTAATCCCAAGGACATGGTAGTCCTCTCTGTTAATTTAAATTTATAGGCATAAGCTAGGTTTAGCCCGGTAGTATTCCATTTCCCGATATTATCATTGTAGGCGGTTATCCCCACCCCCATCTTTTCGTTTTGAAAAGGCATATCTAAGGTTAAAGAATGCGTGTTTGGAGCCCCATTTACCCCAATCCACTGGTATCTGCCCAGTGCAGTAATGCTTAATACATCCCTGCTTCCCGCGTACGCAGGATTTAAGGCCAACATATTAAACATGTATTGGGAATACAGAACTTCTTGCTGTGCCTGTGAAGTCAAAGCCATACATAGCCCCCCTATCACCAAGCAGATTCGAGTAAAAAATTTCATACTGTCGATTTTTTATCAAGTTCATTGACGAGAAAACCGACAAGCAAAAATGCAACAGGTCGGAGTCCCGTTGCATTACTTATAGCTAAAACTATGCCAAAAATTAGAAGTCCTTACCTACAGATAGGTGGAATTTTGGAGAATGAGTCTCTCTGTCCTCCCAACCCCAGGCGTAATCAGCCCTAAGAAACACACCTAACACAGTGGTTCTCAAGCCTCCGCCGAAGCCAGAGAGAAAGGGATTTTTAAAATTAGTAACTTCAATAACAAAGGATTGTCCTTGACCAATAACCGTAGTATTCAAACTATTTTGCCTTGAGAATGGGCCTTTGGATCCCATCCATGCCGTACCTATATCATAAAATCCTACGATCTGTAAGTTTCTAAGCAAGTTTGAAGACAAGGCCATCTGTGGGAGGATCTCTATCAAATGAGAACGCAGTTCTACATTTCCTAACAAATGATTATTCCCATACAATCTTCCGAAATCAAAACCTCTAAGATTCCCCGGAAACTGGTACAGAAGAATATTTTTCAAATCAGGATCCCCTCCGCTAGCCATCTCATCTGACTTGTAAGTACTACGATTCAAACCGTTCTCTGCTCCCCCTAAGAAAGTAAATTTAGGGGCATTACCTCTTGAGGTTCCATAACTCAAACGACCTGCAATCTGCAAACCGGGTAGTATTCTTTGATAATGCCTTACATCTATATAGGCATTCTTAAAGCTTCTCAGCGTATTAGAAGTATGGAAATACTGATCATAAACCACTTTAGCTTTCGTTCCTGTCTCTACTCCCAAATGACTCAATTTCGTGTTATCATATACTAAACTGACTTGGGGAGCAATATAATAATCAGAAGGAACTCCATCTTTAGTGGTTAATCCATAGTCAATATCATCATTCTTCACTACTGCCGGTGTCACTTCTAATCTCCATTTTTCAGAGAATGGATAAAGCATGGACACGGAAATCCTCTGCTGCACCAATCTCCTTTGCAAATACTCCGGAGTATCCTCATAAATGATCCTATTCAAAGGACGGAACAGAAAAGCATCTCTATCATCAACCGTCTCAAAGTTTATAGATCTCTTCTCATATTTGAATAACCAATCTACCTTCCCGGAATAATTTCCATAAGAAAGATCAAAATCAAAGTTCTTAAACAAAGGAGTAGAAGGTCTCAAATAGGAATTGAAGGAGAAGATATGGTTTTGTAACACATCATTAAAAGATAAGCCATACCCTATTCCAAACTGCCTTACCGGATCTACAAGTACATCTATCTTCCTTTCATTACTCACTAAGAAGTTCTTGAATGACTTTACAGCACTTAACTTAGCCACACCGGGAGTTTCTGTACGCGAAGCTCTGGTCGCTGCGGTGGTAGGTGCCACTATAGCCTCTTTATACTTCAAAACATTCTCTTCATTGAAGATATAATCATCCGTATCCACCTCACCCGGTTTCAGGTCTAAGAATCTTTTAACCGGCTTTACAACTTCTACAGGCTTTTCCTGGGCTTCAGGCGCATGGAGCGGAACTCCTTTTAGATAAAAATCAGTCCATTCCTGCATAAACTTACTAAAAGAAACACCTAAAGTACTGGTGATACTGGACTGCTCATCATGAATAATGCGTGTCAGATTAAGGATATTGGAAATATTATCTTTTCCATATTTCAATGCTATAAAGTGCCAAATGGATTGACCTACTACTTCTGCCTCTTCACCTTTGAGCGATTTTAGTCGCTTACTTTGAGCTGCAGAAATGTACATTTTGAATTTCTCAAACTGAGCAGTGTTATCTACCTCCGCCACATAGGCACAAATCCCTTGAGAATACCATTCAGGAAGGTTTAATAGGATCTGACTCTCCAAAGACTCCCGAATACTCCCTCCATACAGCATCTCGTAGACGTAAATGCTAGCTATACTTTCAACTAAGTTCCTATTGAAAAGGGAATCGTTTTTGTCAAAGGCAGCTAAGATTCTACCGTGCTTAGCATCAACTACGTACTTCTCTTCTTTTTGGTTACTGATTAGATTGGAGGATTGCAAATCCTGCGGATGATTGAATACAAAAACCTTCACAGGCTCATAGGGAATATAGCCTAAGATATTAGTGATTCTTGAATACGAATTTTCTAAATGTGTAGCTGCATTCCGCGCTAAACTCTCTCCTCCCTTATAGAAGTTGAATTCAAAATTCGCAGAACTAAAGGTCTTCCATTGAAATTCTTTGGTCTGTAACTTACTCTTTCCAAATCTTTCTTTGGAAACACCGTAGTAGCGTTGGGCACTTGCCGAAACGCTAAACCCTAGCCATAGAATACAAAGAAATAGCAGTCTAATCATCCCGTATTTATCAACTTACGAATATAACGTATAAAATCTTTCGATGTTTGCTTCGGGTTGAATTACTTCACCGTACACTATTTTTCTTGCTAATTGTCGGCCAAAATAAGGCGCCAAAGACACTCCCTTAGCCCCTAAACCATTAAAAATCCCTAGGTTTTTATGCACCGGGTGAAAGCCCACAAATGGTCTTCTGTCTTTAGTAGCAGGTCGTACTCCGGCATGCTGCTCTTCCACTTGGAAGGGAACTTGTAATATCTTTGATCCGGCCTCTAAAAGATCTAATCGGGCCTTTTCACTAGGAAGGAAATCTAACTCGTGCCAACTATACGTTGCCCCTAACCTGGCTCTCCCTTCTCCCAAAGGAATGATCCATTTGCCCTGATTTACTATAAAGTTTGCCTCATAATCCTGCACCTTTCCTACCAAGGTTTCTCCCTTTACGGGATTGAATGGCAACCAGGAAAAATATGCATTCCCGGTACCCGCCCAACCGTCACAAAAGATGATTTTAGAAGCGCTAACATCCTTGTATTGCACCCCGGCTTCGTCCCATAATAATTCCTTAATTTGAAATTCTTCTTCCCTGATTTGATTCATGAAGAAAGCTTTACTTGCATCAAGAAATACGGGTAAGTCTAGATAACCAGCATTTTCAGAAAACAGACCTTCCCCTTCTGATGCAAAAGCTTTTCCTAGGTCTTTATTCTCTACAGAAACCCAGTCTTTTAAATCATGCTTATCCAATTGAGCTAGTGCACTCTCCTTATGTGCTTGACCTGAAAAAGGTCTATGCAGTCCAATCTTGTGAAAAAAGGAACTTCCTGTCTGATTTTCAATGTTATTATAGAAGGGGGTTAAGTATTCAAATAGCTCCTCCACTAACCAGGTTTTTGCCAAATATTTCCCTGTAACGGGATTGAATAAACCGCCGGCTACTCTACTGGAACTTGGCCTTTCGGGATTATCAAAAATAAGGAAGGACTGATCAAGTTCTCTTAAATGCCAAGCCAAAACTGTACCTGCCAAGCCTCCACCTACAATGATTACATCAAGCTTTTTCATGCTTCGTATCAGCCAGCAAAACTACTTTTTCTATTTGCTCATCCAAGGTCATAAAGGTTGTATCTAAGAGATGTGCATCATCAGCTTGTCTCAGGGGACTCTCGTCCCTCGTAGTATCTATGATATCCCTTTTCTTGATATTCTCTAATACCTCCTCTAGGTCTACAAGTTCTCCTTTATCTAATAATTCAGCCTGCCTACGCTGAGCTCTAACCATAGGATCAGCGGTCATGAAGATCTTTAATTCAGCACCAGGAAAGACCACTGTACCAATATCTCTTCCGTCAAGTACAAAGCCCTTTTTCTTTCCCATTCGCTGTTGCTCTCTCACCATAGCATGACGTACAGCCGCTATTGCCGCTACATCACTAACTTTATCAGCCACATAGAGCTTCCTGATCTCTTCTTCCACATTCAGACCGTTTAGATAAGTATCTGATTTACCCTCTGAGTTGGCACGAAATTCTATCTCTATCCTATCCAAAGCGGAGTCCACCTCTTTGGGATTTGTTAAGCTGATGTGGTTTTGAATAAAATACAGGGTTACTGCACGGTACATGGCCCCTGTATCTATGTATTGGTAACCTAAACTTTTGGCTACCCCCTTCGCTGTGCTGCTTTTGCCACAGGACGAGTAACCGTCAATGGCAATAATGATCTTTGACATATATCTAATTTTTAAAACTCCCAGCGATAATTCAGCATGGGAACTAACCCTAATTGTTTCTTTTGTTCTATTTTACCGGTAAAGATGTCAAAGTAATTATACCCCACATTCTCTCTCCCCGTTAGATTTTGCAGATCCAAAGAGATGGTTTCTGAACCCTTTTTCTTTGTTGTCTTAATATAAGCGCGTAAATCTACTCTGAAGTAATCGTCATATTTTACGGTTAACGGTTGGTCTAATCTCCATCCTACATACGTCACACCATTATCTTGGGTCACATCTATAAAATAATCCCTAAATCCACCTACCCAGTTGACTCTGGTATTTAAGCCCACTATCTTACCTTTCTTCGTTTCCCATTCCTTTCCACCGGTTATATTGTAGATATAGTCTCCTGAATACCTACTATCATAGAATTTACCGTCAAAGGCTTTGAATTGAGATTTATAGAAGGTTGCATTTGCCAAGGCAAAGAAACCGTTCTCCAAATATCTCTTATAACTAAACTCAATCCCATAATTTCTACCTTGATTTTTCTGATTTGGTAAGAAATAACCACCTCTGAAGTCTCCCAGTTCATATCCATTCATCACTGACATATACAGGGAATCAAATCTTGTCAAATTAAACATGCTCTGATAATATGCCTCCACAGAAACACTTTGCTTCTGGTCTATGTCATATTGATAACCCAATGTAAAATGATGTGATCGGGATGGTTTGTTAGGCAGATACAGCCCTACTCTGCTATTGACCACTTGGCTATGTAAGCCGTAGGCCACTTTAACCTGATGTTTGGGTAGCAAATAGTAAGAAGCGCTTAAACGAGGCTCTGCATATTGAGATTGGCTAAGGGAGTAATACGGAAACATTATACCCACATTGTAATTGAATCTATCACTCTTCCTATTGCTAACACGCACATAGGGCTGAACTTGGAGATTATCGTAGCTATAAAAAAGCTCACCAGAATCTATATAATTAAACTTTGTAAACTGATGGCTGAGATTTACACCAAATTGGAAAGCCCACCATTTGTACAGGTCTCCACTAAAACTGGTAGAGAAACTTAGGTAATTCTTAGCCGCATAATCATAATCTACATTCTGATTACCGGTATACGCATTCCTCAAGTCTTCAGAAGAAGAATTAACTACTACGGTTTTCCATTGATATTTATTCCAAAGACGAACTTGATGTTTGGCACCAACCAATCCCATCCTAGCATTAAAATCAATATTATTCAGATCTTTTGCAGACTCCCATTTGGTACTGTCAGCATCTGGTGCGAAGATATTAGACGAGACTCCTCCCATGCCAAAGAAGCTAAATGTTCCGGCACGTTTGGTAGGAAAATTGAGGTAAAGAGATAAATCCTGGAAATCAATTTTTTCCCCGCCAAAATTCACTCCAGCTAGTCCTAATAATCCAGTGAAAGAATAACGGTAGTTCACCAGATAACTGCTTCCCTTCCGTTTATTTATAGGACCTTCAGAGGATAGATCCACACCTATTAATCCCACTTGAACTACATGTTGATACTTTTCTGCATTCCCTGCTCTAAGATTCATATCAAATATACCTCCTAAAGCATTTCCATACGACGAAGGGAAAGCTCCACTTAGGAAGTTCATATTCCCCAACATTTGGGCAGAAAGTATGTTTGTCCCTCCTCCTACTGCAGCAGGTTTATCCGCAAAAGTACCTGCATTACTGAGGTGATTGGGATTTACTATTTCTACTCCTTCTAATCTCCACTGAATGTAAGATGGGTTATTACCTCTTACAGAAACATTATTCGCTTGATCATTTGTATTCGCTACACCCGGCAAGGTCATGGTTAATCTAGCGGGATCAAAGAAAGTAGCCGGATATCTAAAGATTTGTTCAGAGGTAATCTTTTCTGCACTCAAAAGAGCAGGAATTGTATTCCCTGCACTACTTACCGTTACTGCATGTAATTCTCTACTTACCTGCTGAAGCTCTACATCCAGAATGAGCTGCTTTGACTTTTCTAACAAAAGCTCTTTCAAGATCTTCTTACCATAGTTCAAAGCACTGATTTCAATCTCCAGACGACCCACAGGTACTCCATCCCATCTAACAGAGCCCTGATCGTCAGAAACCGACTGTAATTGATATTTCGGAATGCTAACTGTAGCCCCCGAAATGGCTTGTCCATTAATTTCATCTCTCAATTGAATCTTAATGGTTTGTGTATTTTGGGCTAGTAATTGAAGGGGAAAGAGTAGGCTTAGTAAAGCAAGAAGTTTCATGAATTAATTCGATAAAAATGTAGGGACAAATATAGCCTCTCACTTTCTAACTTCCCTGATATAATTCATAAATAAAGCGGGATATGGTTAGAAATTTACCAGTATATTTGATGCTATGGAAAAGGACACACTATTTACCATTTATTCCTCTTCTGCAGGATCCGGAAAGACTTTTACTTTAACTCGGGAATACATTAGTACGGTATTGGCCGCTCAAGAGGACGATTACTTCAAAAGAATCCTAGCGATGACCTTTACGAATGAAGCTGCAGAGCAGATGAAGGAAAGGATCATATCTACCTTAAAAGGATTAGCAAACCAAGACGGTGCAGCAGAGGCGTATAAGGAACAAATTCAGGATGCTACTGGTCTCTCCGACGAGGATTTGGCCAGGAAATCCCGTAAAGTCCTCCATGAGATCTTGCAGAATTACAATGATTTTGCCATAAAGACCATTGATAGTTTTGTCAATCAGGTGATTCAATCCTTTGCTATAGACTTGAAATTACCTTACAACTATGAGATTGTTCTGGACACCAATACTTTGATCGAAGAAGCGGTCAATCGTCTCACCGATAAAGTGGGTCAAGATGAAGAACTGACACTACTTTATAGTGACTTTGCTGAAGGTATTCTTGAAAACGAGGGCTCGTGGAACAATCTACGAGAAGAGATAATAAAATTTGCCAAAGTAATTTATGATACAAACAATGGCCATGCCGCCACAAAAAATCTACATCTGACCCAGAAAGACATAAATGTCATTCGTAAACAGATCACTGATTACATAAAAGACGTGGATAACCGTATCAAAAAAGGGTCTGAACGTTTAAGACAACTTTTAGCTAAAATCAATTCTGATCACTTTGTAGGTAAATCTAGAGGCATATATTCCCTTTTAGAAGACCTTAGCGCCAAAGAGATTGACCTACTTAAATTTTCGGTAAATAAGACAGCACAATTGGCCTTAGATACAGGAAACTGGGAAAAACAACCTAGCGAGAATATTGAGGAGTTAAAGGCTATAACCTATGATATTCTCCCCTTAGTCCTGGACGAAAAGCTGAAGCTTTTTAAGACCATCAACAAAGAATTATTAAAAGTACCTTTTATAAATAAGATCAAAGGAGAGATTGATAATATACTCAAAGAGAAAAATCAAGCCATTCTAGCTGATTTCAATGATAGAATAGCGCAAATAGTTTCTGAAGAACCTGTCCCCTTCATATATGAAAGAATAGGAGAAAAATACAATCATATCTTCATTGATGAATTTCAAGACACCTCCACTACGCAATTTTTAAACTTACTTCCTTTAATTGAAAACTCCTTAGCAAAGGGATATCAAAACCTGATTGTAGGCGACCCTAAGCAGGCCATCTACAGTTGGCGGGGAGGTAATGTTCTCCTCATGGTGGACCTGATACAGGCTGAAGCTCAGAACAATTTTTCTACTGCGAATTTGTCTGAACACCAATCAGATCAAATCAAAGTGGTGAAAAAAAATACGGGGGTCGAAGAACTGGTCACAAATAGAAGAAGCAGAGGAGGATTGATCCATTTCAACAATGAGCTTTTTCAATTCATCATAGATAGGGAAATTGACCCTATTAGTCATCTGGTCTTTTCCAGTGTGAAGCAAGAGGTATATGAGAAAAACAAAATAGGCGGTTATACAGAAGTTGAGGCAGTAGATAGTGACCAAGTACAAGAAAAGTTGCTTAACCTGATCAATGAATTAACTCTTGTAGAAGGGTCCTCAGATTCTAAATATTCTTTTAGCGATATTTGTATCATCACTAGGAAGCGGGACGAAGGTAAGATTTGTGCAGACATATTATCTCAAAACAATATTCCCATCAGAACAGATGATGCCTTATTATTGAACAGTTATTATGAGGTTCGCTTTTTAGTAGCCGGATTGCGTTTAGCCATGCATCCGGAAAGAACGTTTGAAAAGTTTGAATTTCTTCAATTCTACAGTTTTCTGTTTGATGCCACAGGTTTTGATCTGAAGGCACTTTCAAGGGCTCACTATTCTGAATATTTAGCTTTCTTTAAGGCAAAAGGCATTGACCTAGAAGGTTTCAGCTCTCTAGATCCTTATCAAATGACTGAGTTTCTTATTGCCCGGTTCAAGCTATTAGAACTAGGAAAGAATACTCAGTTCGTGCTGGCCTTCCTAGATTTTGTCTTAAACTTCACCAATAAGGTTTCCAAAAATCTTTTTGATTTACTCAAAGAATGGGAGAATAAGAAAGTCAACTTAGCTCTGACATCTCCACCCTCAGATGCAGTAACCATCACTACCATCCACAAATCCAAAGGGCTGGAATATGAGGTAGTTATTGTCCCATTCATAAACTGGAGCGTAGGACCAACGGGAAAAGAAAAACTATGGATAAAATTACCGGATTACCCTGAATTTTACTCCGAGGAAAAAAGATTAGAAACCTTTCCTTTGAGCCCTGGTGTCAAGTATGAGTTCGCACAAGAGACCATATCCTACTATAAACAAATGACCAAGATTGAGAATCTCAATCTACTCTATGTGGCCTTGACCCGTGCAAAACAGCGACAATACCTTTGGTTGGTTCCTAAAAATAAAAAATACGGAATAGGAGAATACTTACTGCAATTTATTGGCAAAGCAGATAAGAATTGCTTTGGAGAAAAAGCACATATTTCGAGTAAAAAAGTAGAAATCAAAAGCGAAAAGGCTGAGTTTCCACCGGCATTTGGAACTGACAAGAAACTGAATGTCATCTGGAGACCGGATACTCAGGAATTGGAGATAGGAAATCTTTTCCACGATGCCATGCAAAGGATTCAATTTGCAGAGGAGGTAGACGCTATTTTGGACAAAATGCTAATAGAGGGACAAATTGAAGACAAAGAAAGCCTCAAATCAGATATAGATAAGGTGGTAAATCACCCTAAATTAAAAGATTTATACTCTAGTCGCGCCCAGATAAAAAATGAAACTGAAATCCTTTCCAGTACTACTCAAGCCCGAAGACCTGACCGCGTGGTTTTCTTTGAAGACAAGGTGTACATATTGGACTATAAAACGGGGAAGAAAAGCAAATACCATGCAAAACAATTGAAGGATTATGCCAGTCTTTTACGTCAAATGGGTCATCATTCCATAGTCCTCTACCTCATCTATCTTCATCCATTTGAAGTAGTAGAGGTAAATTAGAAGGTGGTACCGTCTTGTCCTTTGAGTTGTAACTGGATATAACAAGTCTTACCTTGGTATCCTTCGGATCTATACCAAAGATTCCCTCCAAAGTATTCTATGCTCATTTTAGTAAGACTTAAACCGAAGCCATTGTCTTCATCTGTTTCTGTGAAGTTAGGTCGGAACAGGTTTTCCAGCATTTCATCGTCATACTCTGTACCATTATCTGTAACTTGGATGATACCAGAATTTTCAGATCTGCTTAAGGAGATATGGATTTCAGGACGGCGAGTAGAAGGAACAGAATTGATACCGTTTTTGATCACAAAGGTCAAAGCTTTCTTGATGGATTTACTGTCTCCAT
Source organism: Leadbetterella byssophila DSM 17132 (assembly GCF_000166395.1). GTDB lineage: Bacteria > Bacteroidota > Bacteroidia > Cytophagales > Spirosomataceae > Leadbetterella > Leadbetterella byssophila. Next base: position 3,917,329 of record NC_014655.1, on the reverse strand, counting down.
TCACTAAAAGTTCATTTTCACTTAGATTTAAGTATAGATCGATTCTCTGATCACCTGTAAATATTTCGGCAACACCTTTAGTCAATTTCACCAAGTCAAACTCCTCACGAGTAGGTAAGGGCATTTCTGCAAAACGAGAGAATGACATTGAGATTCCGGTAATCTTATCTATATGTTCATTGATACTTTGCAAGGTCTTCAACATTCTAGATTTATTCTCAAAACTCTCTGATCCTACCATTCTTTGCAAATGTTGAACGTTCAAAAGTATTGGGGTGAGAGGATTTCGAATTTCGTGAGCCAACTGCTTAGCCATCTCTCTCCAGGCCGACTGCTTTTCACTTATACTCAGTGCTAGTTTACTTTCCTCCAGCTTTTTCAACATGCGGTTATATTCACCCGTTAATAGACCTATTTCATCACGAGTTTCCCAGATAATCTCTTCGTTCCTCTCGTGGAAGTTCACGGACTTAATCTTATCCGCAATTAATTTCAATGGTGCCGTCAACTTCTTACTTGAAATAAAGGAGAAGATATACAGGAACACAAAGATCACAAAGAAGGTTATCAAAAGGGTTTTCCAGATCTGTCGTGTCCAGGCTTCAACGGAGGTTTGAGCATCTATAAAATTGATTCCTGCTACACAAAGTATATTATTCGAGTTCCCCTTTACTGGCAAAAAGACGGTCTTAAATTTGATTTTATGATGGAAATCATCCTGCAAGACCATAGGATTTCCTTCAAGTAGTACGGAAGCGAATGCGCTGGAGTTAGGATAAATAGGGTTTTCAGGATCTTCGTAGGATAGTGCGGAGGAATAGAATTGAATTCCGTTTAAGTCATAAAGATTGATATCTACACTTGAGCTTCGGGAAAGGTTATCCAGGTTTATTCTCAAATCTCTTTTACTCATCTTCCCGGTCTCATAGTTTTGACCGTAGATATTCAGAACTTCAGATATGTTCTGTGATGTACCTAACATGGATTCCTCCCGAATGTTAGCAAACATGCTCTTAATAATAAATACCCCTATAACCATAATAATGGTCAGCGGCAATAAGAAGGCGGCATTAAGGTAGAGCTGAATCCTTCCTGAAAGGTCCATTTGGTACCTTTTAAAATCATTAAAGAAGCCCATAAACAGTAAGAGAGCCATCATCCCTATCATGGACACAAAGAACAGGAAGGAATAATTAGACATGAGGTCTAAATAGAAATCCTTCTTTTCGGAAACAATGATAATCTTACCGCCATCCCCTTTAGAAGCATAATGTGAGAAACCATTAAACATAGCTTCCTTTTCATATATGCCAAGGTTATTGAATAATAAGGTATCAAATATTCTTCGGTAATTATAATTACCATACTGATACACCAGCTGTCGGTTTGCATCGTACACTCCATAACTATAATACTGAGTAAAAGGGTTATGTATTACCCGCTTAGTTTGGAGTAGAGATTTTAGACTTAGGGTGGTACTTCTGTTAGGGTACAATCTAAACAAGAAATTACCTATATCTCTTTGTCCATCCGTAATATCAGCGATCAAAGTATAATAGGACGTATTATCCGTACCTTGTGATAAGAATAAGCCCGAAAAATCTGTGGCAGATGAGCTTACCACGGTAGAAGCTTTCATCTCTCCAAAAGTCAGGGCAGAAGCCTGACTTAAACTTTTCCCGGTGGAGTCATAGATATCATAAGTTACAAGATAATGATCCAAATAACTCTTATACAAATGCTCTCTAATAAGCGTGTCCAGTTGGTCAACACTTATCTCACCGTAGACGGCCTTCTTAAATACTTCGTTAGTCCCTATGGTTGAGCTCAGTTGGTAAATCTGTCTTTCAAGCCTAGGATCTTTCCCTTTGAGATAATTCTCAGCAAAGGTCTTTTTCTCTTCCAAACTACGCTCTGTGTCCTTTTGATACAGTACACTGAACAGTATCAAGCTAAAGGCAAAAGCGCCGAAAATATAGTAGAGGTAGGTAAAGGATCTAAGTCTATAAAAATATCTTGGAAGGCCAAGTACGTAGACTAAAAGTAAAAAGAAGGAAGAAAACAATACTATAAAGCCCCAATCCAATCCTGCCGAAATAATGCATCCTAACACAGTACCAAATGCCCAATATGTCAAACCTTTGTTTCTATTTGGCTGCAGCCTACGGTAAAAGTTGGCCACCAGGTGTGTACTCAAGAAATAGATCCCCAATAGGATAAAAAGATACACGTACATGGTATCCTTTACATTACTTAGATAGAAACTTACTGAGTAATGATTTTCAATAAGGCTCTCTTGATAAGTATGATCAATCAGCCACCAGATTGATCTTCCCAGAAAAAACATAGATACTACACACAGTATGCTTAGAGCTGAACGGGAAAATTGAGTAAGGCGGTCAATATTAAAATAAAGAAGTGTACGGTATTGCACAAGGGCTAACTTGGTCAACATGATCAAAACACAGAGAGTGTCCATAAACATGTTTCCATAATTAACATCTATAGGTTTGCCTAAGAAAAAGACCCAGGGTAGATTAAAATATCGCATTAGTAACCTAAGAATCAGGAAAGAAGATACGATATATATTCCGGCAGTAATGTACTTGTGCTTATTAGTATATACGATATGGTAGTTATATAAACTGTAGAAGACCATGATGGTCCCCAAGATGATCAGCACCAAAGATATTGGAGAAGCTATGGGACTTAAGTTTCTTAGGGTATCATGACATTTGACATAAAATACCGCATCCGTTTTGGGGCACCGGATGGTTAAAGCATTTTCAAATGGATCTGCACTAACCAGTTCCGGTTTGATAAAAAATACGGAATTGTTAAAACCCGCAGTATTGTATTTGGATTGAAAATCTTCGTTGTGAAGCAAATCTAAAGTAGATACCACCTCAAACTTATGTCCTTGAAGCTCTTTTGTGCCTTTAATCAGTACGTAAGCCAGATTATTCTTCTTATAAAAGATCTCGTCCGTGAAGTTTGAAACCACCGAATAAGGAGGAATAAAAAAATTATGTGACCAAAACACTAATTCTCCGTCTCTATATACGTAAAAAGGGTACGAAGTGTCCAAGTGAAAATGATCAAAACGAACCGGTGCGTGGGACTGAATGATGGAGAAAACCTTATCAATGTCTGAGCGGATCTTAGTAGTCTGGACCGTATACCGATACTGAAGCACCTCACCGTGGTTTTTATTCCCATAGTAAGTGTGCAAAACTATTCCTAAAATTAACAGAAGGCAACCCATGATTAACATGGTAAATCTGTTAATAAATTTCATTGTTTTCTTGACTAAGGTTTGCAGAAACTTCAAAGCACCTATAAATATAGTTCAATAATTCCGATTATCCCTATAGGCCTACAGGTTTTCTAGTATTTGAATTTAGGCTCAATCCAAATAAGTCCCAATATAAGTAAAACCAAGAGATATTTCCAATTTGGTGCCAGAGTTCTTTTCCCCTCTTTGTGCTGAATCTCATTCTTCCTAACCCATTGTTCAATATAGTTTTCCTGATCCTGGGCCATTACCTCTCCATACGCACCAACCTTGTTCCAGCCTTTCGCTAAAAAGGTAGAATCTACTTTTTCTCCGACAAATACCGGACCTTCAAGAAGCAAAGAATCTCTATTACTTAATGCACTCCATGCTTCTGACCATAGTTCCTCATACAATAAACTATCTCCACTAAATTGGGCCGGATAGGTTTCATTCCATAGGCTAACTCCTACTTTACCTCCTTTCATCTCATAATATAGTGGAAGGTCTTTCACTTGCTTTTGATTTGCTTTGACCTTTAAAGCATAGGGTTGTTTAGTCAAAATGCCTTTAAAGGGCATTTCCTCACCATCTGATATTCTACTTATTTGAAATCCTGTCTTTAAACTTTGGTTTATTTGTCCTACATTCTTACCATCTAAGAACAGGACGCTTTTCCCTTCCTCTACTAATTTCCTGATCTGACCATTCGAAGCTTGATGCGCATAAGCTATTATAAAATCAGGCTCTGAATCTTTGTTAATAGTGGTCGTCTGAGTATGGCCCTTCGCTACCGGTGTAAATACCTTAACATCATGTCCCCTCCTCCCTAACCATTCAGCTAAGACTCTGTGTTCCGTCTCAGGATAGTCTTCCATAATGAGCACTTTCCGCTTTTCTTCAGGTCGGGCAAAAAACGAGACAGCAGCAACACTCTGGTTCTTCCAAATCAAATCCACCTCAGTCCTTCCTTCAGAAAAGACAGGAAAACTTAGAGAAAAGAATTGGGTCCCCGCTGCTAATACTGTGCTATCCAACTTTCTATCACCAAAACTCAGGTACAATTTCCCTGATTCCGGCACTTCAATCCTTCCAGAAATGGTTTGTCGGCTACCTCTCTGAATATTCGCAAACCACCTCAAATCCTGGGGTTTTTCTGCAGGAAAGTAGGGAAGCCAGTTCACATCTGAGCCTGCTAGCGTGCTCAGCATTTCCGGAGTAGCTTTTTGACCTAAGAGATATATTTTACCATCCTTAAAAGGGTTATTAAGGAATTGACGCAAGGAAATAGACCTATCAACTTCTAAGCTATCCTCCATTTTCTTCACCAAAGAATCGGGGATCTTTCCATCATATATCAAGATTTTTTCTTTGTCAACGGTCCAACTAGGATTTAGAATAAGCAGCAGGACTGCGCAGAGCAAGAGGGAATTCAATAGGAATTTAACTATCCTTTGCTTATTACTTATCTCTTTGTTCTTCCACAGGGCGTAAGAGACAATTATAAAAATGAGAACTACTATTCCTATCTCCAGTTCTTTCATAAATAATGGTTCCAAAATGCTTTTTCCAAACTCTTATTTGCCGGCTTCCTAGGGGTGCTCCCTACATTTTTCCCGGTTGTCAACTCTTTTAAACTACTCTTCAAGTACTGTAAATCATTTGCACTTAAAGTAGTATCATTCAAACTATTCTGTAGCAAGCGTATCACTTTCCATTTATCTAATCCGGCCTGAACCATTATGGGTGAAAGCGCCGTACTTAATCTGGCAATCTCCTCCTTTTCCTTATTCCCCCATTGAGGATAAACATTTAAGTATCCTATTGCCCTCGCACACAGCACTTTCAATTGCACTTCGCTTAAACTCAATTCCTTTTTAAAGTGATCATTAAACTTCTTTAATTCTCCTTTCATACGAAGTTCCCCTTCTTTAATGGGAGGCGGATCATAAGCCGTCTTAGCTATAAACGTTCTAGCCTTATGTTGTGCTTCTTTCAGAAATTCCAATGCTTTATATTCATAAGGCAAAGCCTTTTCCGGCTCATATAATCTGAGATGCAATTCTGATTGCCACATGTTCTCCATTGCCGTCTTGAGCAAGCTCCTGGTAGATGCCTCATAAAAAGTATTCGCTTCTGCATCATCATGTGAATGAACATAGGCTTCTAGTAACTCTGCAAGCGGATCAGAAGATGTAGATGCCTCCGCCTTTTGGGCCGGCTTAATATGTTCGTGATGATGTTCATCTTCAGAATCATGCTTATGCATAAACCCTTCCAAAGGATCATCACTATCTTCTACATGCCCTCCGATATTGGTCTCATATTCTTCGCCCAAATACTGCCCATACCTAATACGCAAAGCTTTTTGGTCAAAACCAATCTCATTAGAAGTAGCATTAAAATCAGCTACTTTGAGTTTCTTTCTCTGCGCTATTAACTTTTCCGTGTCAATGATGATTTGTCTTTGACTTCTAAAATATTCCGGTAGGATATTCACCGCCATAGTGGCTATATCTGTCTGGTTTTTAGCAGATGTGTCCTTGTAGACAATAAAATAGGTGTCTGATTTGGAAAAATTGGGTTGAGGTGATTTATTGTCTATTGCCGCCCAATAATAATACAACTCATCACCAGGAGTAAAATTCAGTGCTGTAAGAGATAATTGTTTTGATAAAACCTTACTCTTAAATCTATCATTGCTTACAGGAAATCTCACTTCTCTGAACTTTACATTTTCCCCTGATCCTCTGGCTAAAGTGGCTACCAGATATACTTGAGTAACAGCAAAATCATCACTGATCTTTGCTTCAAGTTTCAAATCTTTGGGATCATTGAGGGAATGAAACTGGTAGAGTTCCTTGGTGCCGGGTTCAATCTTTGGTGCATGGTCAGGAATGGACTCTATCTTATAATAATCAGACTGCCAAATAACCGAATCTTTCCAAACCGCCTTTAGACCATAAATTCCGGTACTGACCACCTTATCTTTATAGGAGAACGCATCACCTGATTTTATGAATGCTAAATCCTCTCCTCTTCCATTATGTAGATATACTTTTACCTCATCTGTCTTACTCATCTTGACCGTCCACTCTACTTGACTTCCCACAATAGTCGAGATATTTCCATCCCCAGAATGAGTAGCACTTATACCTGTATAGGAAGGAGGATTTACCTTTACCCTTAGTTGAGAGAAGGTGGGTGCTATCTCCCTTTTTTCTTCTGCCGCCTTTGTAATTAGTTCTTTATCCTCCTTATTTTCAATCTTTATCTTGATAATAGTTGTAGCCCAGGCGAATGCTACTAATAGTAGATACTTCCAAAGGTCCCGAAATAATAGATTAGGTAGTTTTTGTCCTTGTAATTGTTCTTCTAATCGTTCTACCTGCAGTTGCTCCGCCACATTCCATTCCTCCTTTTCTAAGAGGTCTAAGCTATATTCCGCTTGAGGAAAATAACTATGCAAAAAACGCAATGCCCTTTCCTTGCTATTTTTCAAGGGTACAAAGTAAAATAAAGACAGTAAGTAAGGAATGCCCCTCAAGAAGGCCGTCCAGCGAGATTCTTCATCTAGGAATCGACCTATCAACAACTGTCCCGCTATTCCTACCAGCAGTACTTTTAACCACTGGTTTCCCTGCATCTGATTCTCAACCTTCTTTACCAAATTTCGCATCTCTAAGCATTTTTACGAATTGACCACCATCTCTCCCCTCCTAATAATACCAAGAAAAGGATAAAAAAGCCAGGTTCATACGGAGTAACTCCTGTAGTTCTACTTTGGAATTTACTTTTTAACTGATTTTCAGAGATCTCTTCTCGAGGAGGACCTTGAAATTTAGCCCATATCCATTCTGGTAATCTACCGTCAAACACCAGATCTGATTGATTCCAAGGCTGATCTAAATAGATAATGTTACCTTTTACTACCTCTTGACGTTTATCCTCTGGTCTCGGACAGATCTGCAATTCTGCGCTTTCTTTTGCATGAGCGCCAAAACGTATATCGTATTTCTTGCCTTCTATTTCTGCAGTATCAATTTCTACATTCACTGCTAAAACTTCCCGTATACTGTTAAGAGCAGCAATGACTTCCTTATGTCCATACGTTACCAAGGCTACCATATTCTTTGGTGCTTCCACCGTATCTCTTGCAGCAGATGGACTGATGTGCAACTCGAATTCACCTGGTACAAACACTTGATCAAAAGCAGAATAATCCGAGTTTGCATCTAAATAGATATGATGTTTGGCCTTGCCTTTCCACGTATTCAAACCCATTTGAAGATCATAAACGAGAGGTTCTTTTTCTTCAGATCCATCAAACCAAAGTACCTTCTCTCCCTTTTGCTTTGCCTGCTCTATTTCAAATTTAAACTGTTCTTTTACTGCTGGCTCTACCCAATGTACCACCTCTGTTTTCATCCATCCTATCCAGGGTTTGGACAAAAACAAAAGTAAAGACAGTAGTACAGCGCATCTAAGGATCAATAAAGGCAAGTCCTCCAGACGAAAGCCTCTGGATCTCTTGACTGCTATTTCCTTCAAGAAACGCGTAGCAGCCCAAGCTATGGGTTTGCCCTTTTTATGGTGCCAAAAGTGGAGAAGTATAGGAAGAATAAGCCCTAATGCTCCCCACCAAATTCCCGGATTCTCCATTACCTTCTGATCAATTTTAATCCCTGACTTATGACTGTAGCTGGATCATCTTGGAGAGATGCCTGAATCAAATGCACATGAGGCATTAACAAATCATTCTTTAGCTCCTCCAAATACTTCCCTATGGCTTCTTTATAACCTTTCTTCACACTATCTGCATCTAATTCATAGTAATCTGAGCCTTCCAAATCGTCAAATCGGAAGAAACCTTTCAGATCTAAACTCTTTTCCTTTTCTCCCAGCAACTGTATGACCAGGATTTGTCGCTTAGGAGATGCCATATTTTTCAGCAAAGCCGTCCATTCTGAATCCATCTGCAGAAGGTCAGATACAAACACTACTAACTCCTTCCCGGCATATAAGGGAAAACTTGCTCTAGCTTGAGGCCAGCCTCCCTCTGCCTTAGCTGATTCCAAGGTGTAGAGTATCTTTTGAAAACTACCCCTCCCTTCCGCAACAGCCTGCTCTACTTTTCCATTCTTTAAGAAAAACAGACTTTGAGGATCATTTTGTCTATATGCCAAATAAGACAGGGATGCTACTAAAGTTTTAGCATAAGTTAATCTACTGACCTCTTCTTCGTAGTTCATAGAAGCGGTCATGTCAATGACAAAACGGACATGCATATGGCTTTCCGTTAAGCTTTCTTTTACCAAGTGCTTGCCGGATCTGGCATATAGCTTCCAGTCTATTCTCTTCAGATCATCTCCTGGCAGATAATGCCTATATTGCTCAAACTCTGTTCCCATTCCATACTTTTTACTAGAATGGACCCCTAGGAGCACGCGTTCACTGATGATTTTTCCTGCTAATTGTAAATTATTTAGCTTTAGGATTTCCATACCAGGTTTTCTATGACTTTATCGGCACTGATTCCTTCTGCTTCCGCCTTGAAATTCAAAGCTATCCTATGTCTTAACACCGGTTTAGCCAATGCTGAGATATCTTCAGGCACTACTGAGAATCTACCTTGCATCAAAGCTCTAGCTTTGGCACAAAGTACTAAAGCCTGACCTGCTCTTGGACCCGCACCCCAGTCGCACCACTGCTTCACAAAATCAGAAGTAGAATCTGCTGGTCGGGTAGAACGCACTAAACCGTTCACCTTGGCTAGTAATTCGTCAGTGATGTGCACTTGTCTGCACAAGTCTTGTAAAGTTTGAATTTCTTTTTCCGTAAATACACCTTGCAAAGGTACATTCCTGGTTCCCGTAGTATTCTTCAATACCATCAATTCCTCCTGCTCCGTAGGATAATTCAACTTGATGTAAAGCAGGAAGCGGTCTAACTGGGCCTCAGGCAGGGGATAAGTACCCGCCTGTTCTATAGGGTTTTGCGTAGCTATAATAAAGAACGGCTTAGGCAACTGGTAGGTAGTACCGGAATAGGTCACCTTATACTCCTGCATGGCTTCTAATAAGGCAGATTGAGTTTTAGGCGGTGTACGGTTAATCTCATCTGCAAGTACCACATGAGCAAAGAGAGGACCTTTATTAAAAACAAAGGTTTTCTTACCTTCATGTTCTTCCATCACCTCTGTTCCTACTATATCACCCGGCATCAAATCCGGAGTGAACTGTATCCTCTTGAAACTCATATCTAGAGCTTCAGCAAGGGTTTTCACCATCAAAGTTTTTGCCAGACCGGGAACACCCTCCAAGAGGCAATGTCCTCCAGCTAATAAGGCAATCAATACTTCATCAATAGCTTCTTCTTGGCCTACAATAATCTTACCTATCTCTTTCTTTAATGCAGGCAGTTTGCTTACAAGTTCTTTATACTCTTTTAAATTTTCCAAAACTCAAACCGTTAATGCGTACTTAATAATATTTACACCGAAACGCGTGTTATCTTCCACTAACCAGCGCTTATTTCGGAAATCGTAGTCCCATTCACAACCGTAATCCTTGTTGCTGTATAAAACTCCTATTCGGCCATTTACTTCCACAGCCTTGAGATAATCGTGCACCAAATCATCGCCCCAACCGTTCAACTCAAAACTCGTAGTAGGAGGCCCATCAAATTCAAAAAAACAAGTGTAAAGGGGATGGTTATTGGGGATCTTGTTTAGTCGGCCGGGGCCGAAGGTCCTCTCCATCTCCAATTCGAAAGATTTAGCGAACAGCCCGTCTATATCGTGGTTACAGTCGTCCACAAAAACAAAACCCCCATTATTTACATACCTCCGGAAATGATCTCTCTCCTGTGTGGAAAATTCCACCAACTTATGACCACTCAGATAGCAGAAAGGACTTTTAAACAGTTCATTACTGCTCAAAGGAATAATCCTTTCCTTCTCATCTATGGGTATAGTTGTGTATTCCACAAGGGAATGCAACAAGTTAGAGGGCATACGTTGGTCTGTATCCCAGTTTCCGGAGGTATATTGTAATCTTGTAAAAAAAAACGGTCTCACTCACTTACCGGCACTAAAGCACCTTTATTAATTATACCGCATCTGAAAGAGACGAGAAGGTAAATTCTCTAATCTTCATGGCCGGAACCATATAACTTTGGTCAGATTCCGTACTCACTACCCTTTCAGATTTGCCTAAACTTTCTAAATTATTCAACATGATGATAGGACTCTCGTTAAAACGGAAATTCTTCACCGGGAACTTGATTTTTCCGTCTTCGATGTAGAAGGTTCCGTCACGGGTCAATCCGGTCATCAGTAAGGATTGAGGATCTACGGGGCGGATATACCATAATTTAGTCACCAAAATTCCTTTTTTGGTACCTTTAATCATGTCTTCCAAACTCTCCGTTCCTCCTTCCATGATGAGGTTATTGGGATAAGGAAGCGGGCTTTTACCTTTTTGCTGTGCCCAATATTGGGAATAAGCCAGGTTCTTCACTACACCCTTTTCTATCCAGTACACCTTATATTGCGGCAAACCATCTCCTGACCATGCGGGAGAGGGAAGATCCGGATTTGTAGGATCAGAATAGATGGTTACTCTTTCATCTACAATCTTCTCACCCAAACGGGTTTTGCCTCCAGGTAAACTAAAGGCGGATCTACCTTCGTCAGCAGACCTAGCATCCAGATCACCGTAAAGGCTTTCCATTAGAACGGCCGCAGCAGTAGGCTCTAATATAACCGTATATTTTCCAGGCTCCAGTGCCTTAGCATTTACAGAACCTTTTGCCTTCGCTACAGCTATTTGAGTCAATGCTTCAGTATCCAGTTTAGAGGCATCATTATATCCTCTGATCACATAACCAGACCCTGTGCCATCACTCGTTCTGACGGTCAAGGAGAAATTGATCAGGGTACTTGGATAATACGCAAACAGCCCTTTGGAGTTCATCATAGCAGAGAAAGCTGTTTGGTTCTCTAAGAATCCAGCTGATGTCAAACCATCCTGATCTGCAATAGCCAAACTCTTGGCTACCGCCTCCGCTCTTTTATCTGCATCAAAAGCTGCTGTACTTTCAAAGTAGCCTTTAGATTCTAGATATTGCTGAGGGCCTAAATTAGGCATGTATTCCGGATTTTCAGGGGCCAGTCTAGCTAACTCCTCTGCCCTTCTAACTACTCTCTCCAGAGAGGCTTCATCAAATTCGTCTATGGTGGCAGTCCCTACTTTTTTACCGAAAGCCGCTTGGACCAAAAGATTTTGGTTAGTTATACTTCCGCTGGTAGACACCTCGTTTCTGGCGTAACGTATGTTACCCTTGATTTCACCGCTTAAGAAGGCTGTACATTCCTCTGCTTTAGAGAGACGTATTACTTTCTCCAAAAGGGCTTTTGCTTCAAATTCGTTTAGTAATGCTTTCATCCGATTTTACGTGCTGTATTGATTACGTTAACCCCATTAAAACGAGCGGTAGAACTACCATGAGACACCGCTGAAGACTGAGAAGGTTGCCCTTTCCCATCAAAGAAAGAGCCTCCTAGGCGGTAATCCTTCGCATCACAAACCTTCACACAAGAATTCCAGAATTCCTGAGTATTCGACTGATAAGCCACATCTTTAAGCATTCCTACAATTTCTCCATTCTTGATCTCGTAGAAAAGCTGCCCTCCAAATTGGAAATTATATCGTTGTTGGTCAATGGAAAAAGAACCATCACCCACTATGTAAATTCCTTTCTTCACATCCTTGATCATATCCTGTACAGAATATGGCGTTTTCCCCGGAGCCAAAGAGACGTTTGGCATTCTTTGGAACTGAACGGAACTCCAACTGTCAGCATAACAACATCCATGCGATTCGTTTTCGCCTAGAATATGTACTTGATCACGGGTGGCTTGATAATTTACCAGTATACCGTCTTTCACCAAGTCCCATTGTTTGGTTTTTACGCCCTCGTCGTCCCAACCCACAGCACCTAATGAGCCTTCTTGTAACTTGTCGGCAAAAAGGTGGACTTCTTTACTTCCATAGTTGAAATTACCAGATTTCAATTTATCTAATGTAGCAAAAGAAGTACCCGCAAAGTTAGCTTCGTAGCCTAAGACTCTGTCTAATTCTAGTGGGTGTCCCACTGATTCATGGATGGTTAGCCACAAATGGGATGGATCTAAAACCAAATCATATTTGCCCGGCTCTACGGATTTAGCGGACAATTTCTCCTTTGCTTGCTGAGCACCTGCAATGGCGTCTTCAAGCATATCATAGCCCTTATTGTAGCGGGTAGTTACACCCGTAACTTTATCAGAAGGGTTACTTTGAAGATAATCATATCCTCTTCCTACCGGTGCACTCAGAGATTGTCTGGTTTCAAATTTACCGGTTTTAGGATCAATGGCAGTAGCCGCAAAAACCGGCCATATCCTGTGCACATCCTGGTCAATGTAGGAACCATCTGTAGAAGCAAAGTACTTTTGCTCATTCACCATGAAGAGGAGAGAATTCACGTAATTCGCCCCATTTTTCATGGCTGCATCATTTACGTTAAGCAGAAGGTCAACCTTCTCCTGAATAGGCACTTCAAAGGCATTACGGGTCATCGGGGTTTTCCAAGAAACCTCTCCATACCCCTTTTGAGGCGCTAGTATCACAGGGCTTTTCATGAGCTTGGAGTTAGCCTTAGCTATGGCTACTGCTTGTTCAGCTGCCCTAGCCGTTTCCGCTTCAGACTTTGCATCTACAATAGCAGCAAAGCCCCAGCATCCGTTAGCGATCACACGCACACCTACTCCATAACTTTCGGTGTTTACAATGTTTTGTACCTTGTTCTCTCTAGTAATGACGTATTGATTGAGATATCTCCCAATCCTCACATCAGCATAGGTAGCGCCATGCGACTTCGCCGCATTCAAGGCAGCATCAGCCAGACGCTTCTTAACTGCCACGTCTAGGCCAGGCTCAAGCAAGGTATGAGCACTCACCGCCCGACCCGTCAACATGATAGTGCCCAGGCCGGCAATCTGAATAAAGTCTCTCCTTTTCAATAGTTTAACTAGGTTTAGACACTAAAGTTAAGTTAAAAAAAACAAGCACGAACGAATTCGTGCTCATTTCCTTATACTGCATCAGATAAACTTGAGAATGTAAAGTCTCTGATCTTCAATGGCGGAATAAGGCTACCGTTTACACGAACCGGCTTACCCATAGCTTCCACGTTATTCAACATGATCACCGGACTTTCATTGAAACGGAAGTTTTTGATCGGATGTTTGATCTTACCATCTTCGATCAAGAAAGTTCCGTCTCTGGTCAAACCTGTGTATAGTAAGGTTTGAGGATCAACGGCACGGATATACCAGAAACGAGTTACCAGAATACCTTTCTTAGTTCCTTTGATCAGATCTGCAAGTGATTCATTTCCACCTTCAAGAATGAATCCACCCGGAGGAGGTACATCTTTCACCCCTTGCTTCTGAGCCCAGTAACGAGAATAGGCTAGATTCTTAACTACACCCTTTTCTACCCACACGGTCTTTTCTCTTGGACGTCCGTCCATGACAAAACCGGAATTAGGAATCTCAGGGTTAGAAGGATCTGAATAAATATTTATGCGCTCATCAAAAAGCTTCTCACCTAGACGAGTACCGCCACCTTTCTTGCTCAAGAAGGATCTTCCTTCATCAGCACTACGAGCATCCAGACTCCTCATCATGTTTTGAATCAAGTCTGCAGCAGCCACGGGCTCAAGGATAACGGTGTATTTACCTGGCTCTAGAGCTACAGTATTCTTTGATGCCAATGCTTTTTGAGCAGCAATTTCAGTTGATGCGGCAGCATTTAGCTTACTAACATCATTATAATCCTGAATAGCATACCCTGAACCCAAGCCATCATCTGTTCTTACTGTTACAGAGAAATCAACAGACGTAGATTTATTGTAAGCAAACAAACCTTTTGAGTTACCCATGGCATTAAAGCCCGCAGAGTCTTCTAGATAGCCTGCAGCCGTCAAATTTTTCTTTTTGCAAATTTCTATACTGGCTAATGCAGCTTTAGCTCTGTACTCCGGATCAATGGCCGCGGTACTATCAGCGAAAGTCTCTTTTACCTCTTTGTACGTTTGAGGTCCAAGCATAGGAACGTACTCCGGGTTTTCCGGCGCAAGTTTTGCTATCTCCTCTGATCTTCTTACAGCCTTTTCTAGCGACTTATCATCAAACTCATTGATAGTAGCCGTCCCTGATCTCTTCCCAAAGAAAGAGGTAATAGACAGGGAAATATTAGAAGATTCTCCACTGGTAGAAACGGTGTTCCGAGCATATCTGATATTGCCGGTTTTTCGTCCGCCAATAGATACAGCGGTTTCGTCAGCTTTCGCGTAAGACAAAACCTTATCTATGATTTTCTTTGCTTCTTCTTTCGTTAAAATTGCCATGATCCATTAGATTTTGCGTCCGGTATTAATTACGTTCACCCCATTGAAACGGGTGGTCGAACTGCCGTGAGACACGGCACTCACTTGTGAGGGTTGTCCCTTACCATCGAAGAAGGATCCGAAGGTACGATAATCGTCCTTGTCACAAATCTGAGCACAAGAATTCCAGAATTCCTGAGTGTTAGATTGATAAGCTACATCGTCAAGCATACCTACGATCTCACCGTTCTTCACTTCATAGAACAACTGTCCACCGAACTGGAAGTTGTAACGCTGCTGGTCAATAGAGTAAGAACCTCTACCTATGATGTAGATACCTTTCTCTACTCCTTTGATCATATCATGGATATTCAATTTCTCTTTACCAGGCAATAGGGAGATGTTAGGCATTCTTTGGAACTGAACAGAATCCCAGTTGTCTGCATAGCAACAACCATGTGATTCCTTTTCACCCAAGATGGCTACCTGATCACGAGTGGCTTGATAGTTCACAAGAATACCATCCTTTATGATATCCCACTGCTTACAAGGTACTCCCTCGTCATCATATCCTACACATCCCAAGGTATGAGGTTGTGTTTTATCTGCTACGATGTTAACGATCTTAGAACCGTAGTTGAAGCTCTTAGTTTTCCATTTGTCCAAAGTAGCAAAACTAGTTCCAGCATAGTTCGCTTCGTATCCTAATACACGGTCTAATTCCGTAGGGTGACCTACAGATTCGTGAATGGTCAATCCTAAATGGTTTGGATCAAGTATAAGGTCATATTTGCCCGGTACTACAGACTTAGCATTAACTTTCTCTTTCGACTGTTTAGCGGCCAAAATGGCGTCCTCCAACATATCATAAGAGTTCCTATAACCTACTAGACCATTAGGTCCTGCAATCTTTTCAGATGCTAGTCCGTCCAGATACTCATAGCCCATACCCATAGGAGAACTTAAGGCATCACGGGTCTTGAATTTACCCGCCGCCTTATCTACCACGGTTACGGTAAAGGTAGGCCAAATTCTATGTATGTCTTGGTCTATATAGGAACCGTCTGTAGAAGCGAAATACTTCTGTTCGTTGATTTGGAAAAGGTTTGAGGTCACAAATGCAGCCCCATTATTCATGGCTTGACCATTGACATTTAGAAGAAGATCAATTTTCTCCTGAATGGGAACTTCAAAGGCATTTTTCTTAATTGGAGTATTCCAAACAACCTCACCTACTCCTTTTTGAGGCGCAAGATTTACCGGCTCAGTTTGGATCTTTGAGTTAGCTTTAGCAATAGCTACAGCAGTTTCTGCACACTTTGCCACTCCGTCAGGAGTAACATCAGAGGTAGCAGCAAAACCCCATGTACCGTTTACAATTACGCGGATACCTACACCGTAGGATTCAGCATTGGAAATATTTTGTACGTTTTTCTCCCTGGTGAATAAGTACTGTTGTAGATAGCGACCGATCCTCACATCCGAGTAAGTGGCACCTTTTGATTTTGCCACATTCAGCGCAACGTCCGCTAATCTTTTCTTCAGCGCGCGATCAGCACGCGGTTCCATCAGTTCCTCAAGGGATACCGGTCGGCCGATCACAGGTATAGAAGATCCCAGAAGGGCACCTACACCCATACCGGACCATTGAATAAAGTCCCGTCTCTTCATAGTAATTTTGGGTTGTTAAAGAATACTTAAAAGTATTAAATCAAGCGCAAATCGCTGCATGAAGAGCAAAGAAATAAACTTCCGCGAAGATGAAAGGAAGTTTTTGGTAGATAAGAGAGATTTTAGCGACTAACCAAGAAGTCTGTACGCAAGGTAGATGCTACATTCTCATGATAGGCAGAAATAACCTTTTCATGGATTCCGGGATATATTCTTTTGTCTCTAAACGCAGAGCTACTTTTATAATATGTTTCGTGCAAAACTTCGGTATATCCTTCGGGAGTAGGAATCAGACGAATAAACTGTGATCCTTCAGATGCACCTCGTTTTAGGTAGCAAATTTGAAGGCTTCTGGCTTCTTCATTCACGGCAACTACCTTGTGAGCTACTGCCAACTTGTAGATCCCTCCAAATAAACGCAACTGGATAAATAAAATCTGCCCCACTTTCATTCCAGAATACTCGTTATCATCATAAACCATAGGGGTATTTGGTGAATCATATAAGCATCCGAACGATACCAGCTTCCCTATCCAGCATTGACGCGGCTTACTCCCCTTATAAGCAGCCCAAACGGCATCAGGAGAAGCTTTGATCAAAAAACTTTTGGTATTCTTAGAATATGAGCCATCATCTTGAAAACAGGTGGTCTCTAATCTATTAAAATCTTCCTTTAGTACTAAGGCGTTCTCAGCCATTAACTTCCTAACCTTTTTCTGCCTGATCCGAGTAAAATCAATGATTTCTGCTTGTGCACTAAGACTCATGCACAATAATAGTGAGAGGAAGGTTTTCATGGTGGTTTTATCTGAGGTTGATATTCTATGTAAGATACTAAAAATCTTTCATATTACCAAAGAAAAGACAAAAAAAATAGGAAGCTTTCGCCTCCTATACGTTAAATCTAAAGTGCATTACATCTCCGTCCTGCACCACATATTCTTTCCCTTCTATTCGGAGTCTTCCGGCTTCTTTACAAGCCGCCTCTGTCTTATATTTGATGCGGTCTTCAAAGGAGATTACCTCAGCTTTGATAAAGCCCTTCTCAAAATCCGTGTGAATAACTCCGGCAGCTTGAGGAGCTTTCCATCCTTTTCCAATAGTCCAGGCTCTAACCTCCTGAACACCAGCAGTAAAGTAAGTAGCCAGATTTAATAATTTATAGGCTGAACGTATCAACTTATGCAGACCCGGTTCAGTCATATTATATTCGCTAAAGAACATGGCCTTATCTTCAGGATCTTCCATTTCTGCGATCTGCGCTTCGATACTATTGTTCAATACAATCATCTCAGCACCTTCTGCATCTGCCACTTCTTGCAATGCTTGAGAATATTTATTACCGGTTAACATAGAAGCCTCATCTACGTTAGCCACATATAAGGTAGGCTTTACGGTTAAAAGGAAAAGGTCATCAATGGCCACCATTTCTTCTTTAGAGAGGCCCATTCCTCTCACGTTTTTACCTTGCTCTAACCATTGTTTAACACGCTCAAGGACCTCTAATTCAAATTTTGCCTGGGCGTCTCCACCCACACGAGCTACTTTCTGAATACGCTGAATCTTCTTGTCTACAGATTCTAAATCTTTAAGTTGTAATTCTGTATCTATAATCTCCTTATCAGACACCGGATTGATGGCTCCTTCTTCCCTTAACACATTGTCATCTTCAAAACATCTGACCACGTGAATGATGGCATCCACCTCTCTAATATTCCCCAAAAACTTGTTACCCAGACCTTCACCTCTGGAAGCACCCTTAACAAGTCCGGCGATATCCACTATCTCGATTTGAGTAGGAACTACACGATTAGGATTGACTAATTCAGCCAATTGATCCAAACGAGTATCCGGAACATCCACTAATCCTACGTTAGGATCGATAGTACAGAAACGATAATTCGAAGCTTGCGCCTTCGCACTTGTACTCACTGCGTTAAACAAAGTGGACTTTCCTACGTTTGGTAAGCCTACAATACCTGCCCTTAAAGCCATACGATTCAAAAAAATTTTCGCAAAAGTACGGTTTTATCCCCCATTTACCAACTTATTTTATGGCAAACGTAAACTATCTAAGCGCCTTGCGGGACTAGGCCGTTCAATCTTCTCGATCTTAATGAGTGTATCTTCTTTGAACCTGTTTTTATAGGTCAGAATTGAATCTATTTCTGCAGCACTTAAACTATCAGATTCTATCTCTTCCACTCCTGTAGAGTAACATCCTAAGTAGTCTTTCTCAATCTTAACTCCAGGTTTAGGGAATGGTCCCGCTTTATATCCCAGTTCCTTATCCGTATAAACCTTATTCATGAAAATACCGAATATAGGCAAAGCCGCCTTTGCACCTTCACCTTGACTACCTCTGAAGTGAATACTCCTGTCATCTCCACCTACCCATACACCGCAAACCAGATCCTTAGTAAAGCCCACATACCATGCATCAGAATAATTAGAGGTAGTACCTGTCTTACCTGCTACTTGGCCACCATTCTGAAACAAAGCATTGTAGTTAAACATTCTTCTACCTGTTCCTCCTGGATCCTCCACGTTTCCTCTGAGCATGTATTGCATTAGGTACGCTGATTCTGGTCGGATGGCCTGATGCTCCTTCGGTTTGAATTCAGCAATCAGTTTTCCTTTACTATCTTCTATTTTTACTAGTAGAATGGGTTCTCTGTACATACCTTCGTTCACAAATATGCCATAAGCTCCCACTAATTCGTACAGGGAAACATCTGAGGTACCTAAGCCTATAGATGTCACATTATCTAACTTGGATTTGACACCCATTTTCTGAGCGTATTCAATCACGGTGCGAGGTTTCATTTCGTCTACCAGTTGGACAGCCACCGAATTCACGGACTGCGCCAATGCAGATCTTAGGGTCAGGTGGGCTCCAGTGAACGTACCATTGGCATTTTTTGGTCTCCAAACCTTTTCCTCTCCATTCTCTTTCCACTTATACTCCACCATTTTATCTTCACGTCTATCGCAAGGACCTAAATTCATAGGGCCATCTATGGCTGCCGTATACACAAAAGGCTTGAAAACAGAGCCGGGCTGACGCTTACCCTGTTTTACATGATCATATTTAAAATGATCAAAATCAACTCCCCCTACCCAAGCTTTGATATGTCCGGTATAAGGATCACAAGCCATCATACCCGCTTGCAAAAAGCGTTTATAATAACGTAGAGAGTCCATGTGGGAGATTTCTTTCTCTATGGGGCCTGACCAACTGAACAACTTCATCTTCATGGGAAGATTCATGTAGTAGTTGATGGAATCTATATTTCCGTCATATTTCGCTTCTAATTGCTGATAGAATTTTGTCCTTTTGGCTACGGTCTCTATGAAGTTCGGGATCTCGTCACCGCTTTCGTAGGTCCATGGATTCTTATCTTTCCACTGAGCATCAAATTCTTTTTGAAGCATGCGCATATGTTGCTCCATAGCAGATTCTGCATAAAGCTGCATTCTACTATCTATACTGGTGTGTATTTTAAGTCCATCTCTATAGATGTCAATATCTACGTCATTTTCTTTAGCCCAGTTCTCGATTTGTTTAGCTAAAGCTACTTTGAAATAATTACCTAGTCCATCATTTGGATCCTCAATGTTCACATCTAATTTGATGTCTTCTGACATTATCTTTTCTGCTTCTTTAGCATCTAAATCTCCATTTTGGACTAATCTATTCAGAACGGTATTTCTACGTTTCTTAGAATTTTCAGGATTACGGATGGGGTTATAATAGGTGGTGGCCTTTTGCAAACCTACTAATACGGCACATTCTGAAATGTCCAGTTGGTCAGGAGTCTTATTAAAGTACGTCTTAGCAGCGGTTTTAATCCCGAAAGCGTTATTACCATAGTCCACGGTGTTTAGATACATGGTAGCTATTTCGCCTTTGGTAAATCTCTTTTCTAATTGTACGGCTGTGACCCATTCTTTGGCCTTATAAATAAAGGTGCCTACTATAGGAACATAGTACAGCAGCCCTCTCATTTCCTTTTTTCGGGTGTTATAAAGATTCTTTGCCAACTGCTGAGAGATAGTACTTCCTCCACCTCTATCCGTATTACCGGTAAGAATCCCAAAGGCCACTGAAGCCATGCGTTTTAGGTCTATCCCGGAGTGTTCATTAAACCTTTTATCTTCTGTAGCTATCAAAGCTTTGAACATCCAGACTGAAATATCAGAACTATCTACGGCCGAACGATTTTCTGTAAAAAACTTTCCTATTTCCTTACCGTCTGATGAGAGTATCACGGAGGATTGATTCAGTTTTGGGTTCTGAAGATCTTCTATACTGGGCATACCTCCTGTGAGCCACAAGAAATTTGTACTCAACTGCAAGAAGAAACCCAAAGTCAGTCCTATAGCCCAGTACGCTATTCTGTAAATCTTACGAATCAAAGGATAATTTGCTCCTTGCTGCTTTAAATGACCGTATAAGATTTTATCAAGTTTTTGGTCGGCTTTAGACAAAAAGATCTCTACCTGAACCGCTTTCTCTTCACTTAAAACGCTTCTTAAACCCTTTTGAAGGTAAGGGCGAATACTGAATTCTTTAAAACGTGCTAATATTCCCACTTTGATCTGGTAAGTAGGCCAAAATTATATTATAATCTTTAATTTCAAATCATTTAAGTATGTCTTTAAAGCAGCATACCCCATAAATCGCTCTGAAATTAACCTAAGTTAATTAAACCTAATAGTTCCTAGGATTAACATTGCAAAATACTTCGAATAGGATGAACAAAAAGCTACATTATTTCTCAGGCATTGTACTTTCCATTTTTATTGCCCTACATCTCCTAAATCACTTAGGAAGTATATGGGGAGCGGAGGTGCATATTCAGAGCATGAATTACCTACGAATACTGTATAGAAACATTGTAATTGAAACTCTATTATTTTGCAGTGTAAGCATCCAGATATTTAGTGGTTTAAGATTAGTGTACAAAAGGAAAACCCTAAAGCTCAGCTTTTTTCAAATAATCCAAAACTACTCCGGATTATACTTAAGCTTCTTTCTACTGGTTCATCTATCTGCAATTATGGTAGGCAGGTATTATTTAGAGTTAGACACCAATTTTTACTTTGGCGTTGCGGGATTAAATACCTTCCCCATAAACCTCTTTTTCATACCCTACTATGCTCTAGCATTGATCTCTGTATTTACCCATTTAGCGGTAGTACATAAGACCAAGACCTCCATAAAGATAATCTCTCCACAAGCTCAATTTTACATCATCATGATCCTTGGAACTTTAATCACCATAGGCATATTCTATGGACTTACTAGCCATTTTCAGGGAATCGATATACCAGAGGAATATCGGATTTAAATATTCCACAAAAAAGTAGGTCTGATGCTCATTTGAAACTTTATAAGGTGGTTTCTGGTCACACCATAGCCATTCAAATGGAAAGGCAAAAACAACTATTCACAAATCTTCCACTAATGATTCACTTAATGATTCAAAGGGGAATGCTTGATGCAGTTGCGATTTAAATGGGACAAATTGCCTTAGTGATTATTTGCACATTTAGTACCAGGGCCTTACATGTTTTGGGAAGGGAAAATCTTTGCAGAAACCTAATGAGAACCGAATCATCCGAATTTGGTCTAAAAAGGCATTACTACTTAGTTCCAAACGAAAGAATAACATGGAATAAACACTTTTTTTCCTCCCTTCAGAAAAAAGGAATACGGCATATATCTCTTTATTTATAATTTACTACATTTGTAAAATTTAATTCCCAAAATTGTCTATTAAATAGATAAAACCAACGCATAAGTCAAACTGCATTTAAAGCCATTCAACTGAATACAATCTATTAAACTATTAAATAATTAGATATGTCCGATACTATCCTTGAGGTAAAGAATGTTGTAAAAAACTACTCGAACCACAGAGCCCTGGACAATGTCAGTTTAAGCGTACCAAAAGGTGTAATTTATGGCTTATTAGGTCCTAATGGAGCCGGTAAAACCTCACTTATCCGCATTGTTAATCAAATCACCGGCCCAGATGAAGGAACGGTACTTTTTGATGGTAAACCCTTACATCCGGATAATATATATGACATTGGCTACCTTCCTGAAGAACGGGGATTATACAAAAAGATGAAAGTTGGAGAACAATTGCTTTATCTAGCCAGGTTAAAAGGTCTTACAAAGGACCAAGCCATGGAAAAGTTAAAGGAATGGTTCATCAAATTTGACATCAAGACCTGGTGGGACAAAAATGTGGAAGACCTTAGTAAGGGTATGCAGCAAAAAATCCAATTTGTAGCTACAGTCTTACATCAACCTAAACTCATCATCCTAGATGAGCCTTTTTCTGGCTTTGACCCTATAAATGCGAGTTTGATCAAAGATGAAATTTTGGAACTGAAAGAGAAAGGTTCTACTATCATCTTCTCCACCCACAGAATGGAATCAGTAGAAGAACTATGTGATTACATAGGCTTGATCAATAAATCTAAGAAGGTTCTTGAAGGCAAAAAGTCTGAGATCAAACAGCAATTCAAGCCAAACACCTTCTCTGTGGAATACACGGGTCAAATAAATATGGAGAATCAAACATTTGAAGTATTGAACAGCATTTGCCACTCAGACGGTTTAATTTCATCCACTTTAAAAGCTAAGTCAGAATTTACCTCTACTGATATTCTTAGAGAACTTCTTTCTCAAGTGCATATCGTGGCATTCCGAGAAGATGTAGCTTCCATGAATGATGTCTTCCTTAAATCAGTTAAAAATTCTAACTAGACCTATCATATGAAAAATATTTTCCTCATCATTCAAAGGGAATACCTGACCAGAGTTAGAAAAAAGTCCTTTATAGTGATGACCATTTTAGGTCCTGTCCTCATGGCTGCTTTATATGCAGGCATCATTTGGGCAGCCATTTCCTCTGTGAACCAGAAAAAGATTGAGGTTCTAGATGAAAGCTCCTTATTTAAAAACAAGTTCAAGAATTCGTCTACTTTCACCTTTTCTTATAGAGAAGGCAACTTAGATAGTTTAAAGCAGAACCTCAAAGCTAGCGGATCAGATGCCTTGGTATATATCCCTGCTAATATTCTAAACGAGCCTAATTCTCTGAAGATCTACAGTGAAAAGGGAGTATCTCTGGAGTTGCAAAACAATATAGAAAGGGAAATCGAGAACGAGATAGAGAACATTAAGCTTACTGAGGCAGGCATTACTAGAAGTACCTTAGAGCAAGCCAAAGTAAAAGTCTCTGCAGAGACAATAAGTATGAAAGCCGGAGAAGAGAAGAAAAGCTCCGCCACTGCTGCCTCAGTTATTGGGGGGATTGCTGCGTTTTTGATTTACATGGCCGTATTTATTTATGGAGCACAAGTAATGAGGAGTATTACAGAGGAGAAAACCAGCAGGATAGTTGAGGTGTTAATTTCGTCTGTAAAGCCTTTTGAGCTGATGATTGGAAAGATCATTGGGGTAGCTTTAGTGGGATTAACGCAGTTTGGTCTTTGGATTGTGTTAAGTACAGCTATCTTCACTGCCGGCGGAAGGATCTTAGCGGATAAGGTAACAGATTCTACGGTTCAGTCCGTTGCTACTGCACCAAATGCGCAAGAGGTATCTAATGATCTATTGCCTAGTATCATGGGCGCGGTTAATACTTTACCGGTAGGGACCATCATTTTGTGTTTTATCTTATACTTTATTGGAGGCTATCTATTGTATAGTTCACTGTTTGGGGCAGTAGGATCTGCGGTTGACAGTGAAACGGATACTCAGCAATTCATGTTACCTATCACCATTCCCATCATTGCCTCATTTGCTATAGCTCAAATAGTGATTAGGGACCCTTACAGCCCACTTGCTGTCTGGGCTTCCATGATACCATTTACCTCTCCCATCATCATGATGGTAAGAATACCTTTTGGTGTCCCTACTTGGCAAATTATAGTTTCATTAAGTCTATTGATTGCAGGATTTATATTTACCACTTGGGTAGCTTCTAGAATATACAGGATAGGCATACTGATGTATGGCAAAAAGACAACTTGGAAGGAATTAGCCAAGTGGCTTTTTTATAAGGCGTAAAATTTTTTAACTAAATACTATTTTAATAAAAAGCCCTGTGTGGGCACTTTAAAGAACCTGATTATGCGTGAGAAAACCTTTTTAGGACATCCCGTAGGACTATTTGTCCTGTTTTTTACGGAGATGGGGGAACGGTTTAGTTTCTATGGCATGAAAGCCATCCTATTTTTGTATTTGATCAAAGGAGTAGAAGACGGGGCCCTTGGGCTTCCTGAAGATTTAGCGGGGGCGATATTTGGTCTATACGCTGCTGCCGTGTATATCTTAACCTTGCCCGGCGGGTGGATTGCAGATAACTTAATTGGCCAGAAAAAAGCGATATGGTGGGGAGGTATTATCATCATGATCGGTCACATCCTTTTAGCCATTCCGGGGTCTAATGCCTACTTCTTTGCAGGCTTAGTAAGTGTAGCATTTGGTACCGGATTGTTAAAAGCAAATATCAGCTCCATCGTAGGAGACCTCTATCCGGAAGGAGGTGCGAAACGTGATTCCGCATTCTCCATCTTCTATATGGGAATCAACAGCGGTTCTTTACTAGGAATGATCATTGTAGGGTATTTGGGTGAAAAGATTGGTTGGCATTATGGATTTGGAGCTGCGGCCTTTGCCATGTTCATTGGATTAATTGTTTTCAGAAGTTTTAGGGGACCACTAAAACATGTAGGTAACGAGCCGGAAGTAAAAGGTAGTCCGAATTTCCTTTATGCATTAGCGGCTATCTTGTTAATCATCTTCCTAATACTGTACTTTGAGGTGATCTCCTTAGTAGAGTTTACCAATTACATGCAATACGTAGTTCCACTCTTGACCGTATTGTACTTTGCATACATTGGTTTCTTTGATTCTTCGTTGACGGTTGCGGAAAAGAAAAGAGTTGCGGTTCTATTTATATTCTTCGTAGGTGCGGCGGTGTTCTGGTCGGGATTTGAGCAGTCTAGCACTACTTTAACCATCTTTGCTGAAAGATACACTGATCGCCATATTTTTGATTGGGAAATGCCGGCTTCCTGGTTACAGTCAGCGAACTCCTTCTTTATCCTAATTTTCTCCGCTGTGTTTGCAGCCCTTTGGATATTCTTAGCTAAGAAGAAGATGAACCCGTCTACTCCCTTGAAATTCGGTCTAGGCCTCTTCAATTTGGCATTGGCCTTCTTTGTATTATTTACGGCTAGTAAATTAGTTCTAGATGGTACAAAAGCAAATGTGGGCTGGTTACTTCTTACCTATTTACTTTTCACTTTGGGAGAGTTATGCGTGAGTCCGGTAGGATTAAGTACCTATACAAAGCTTGCCCCTAGAAAATACTACTCCCAAATGATGGGCTTATGGTTTGTGGCGGCCTCTTTGGGTAATTTGATTGCCGGACTGTTTGCTGGAAACTTTACGGTTGATGCTGTAAATGATATACCTGGATTATTCTTACAGGTGTGCTTAATCAGCTTAGGTATTGGTTTGATATTAGCGGTATTCTCCGGTCCCATTAAACGTTGGATGGGAGGTATAGAATAAAAGAAAGCGGGATTAACCTCCCGCTTTTTTTGCTTTATAGCCTTCTTTTAACAAATAGGCTAAGATCTTATCTCTATGATCACCTTGGATCAGCACTTCTCCATCTGAGGCACTACCACCTGTACCACAGAGGCCCTGTATCCTCTTCTTCAGGGCTTGCAGATCACTTTCTTTGCCTATAAAACCACTGATCCTACTGACTAGCTTCCCTCCTCCTTTTCTATCCAGCCAGATCTTCAATTCCTGCTTGCTGTTTTCTAAGGTTTCTATCTCATCATTTCCCGAATCATATTCAAAATCCGGGTTAGTAGAATACACTATACCTCCTTTTCCTTTCTTCATTATATTATAACTTTCAGTGCCTTCTCTTCAATCTTTACATGTACAGTGGGACCTTCTAAATCTACTGCTTCTCCATCTATATGTGCATGTAAATCTGATAGATCTTCTAATTTCAAATCTTTAAAATTCAAATGCTCAAAATAAGGAAAACCGTTCAACCTTTTGGAAATCAAACGTATGCCTAGATCTGCAAAACGCCATTTAGGATGAGGCAAAATCATGGCGCAATCCAGCAAACCGTCATCCACCCTGGCATGAGGTGCTATATAGGCATTATTCCCAAATTGCCCCGCGTTAGCAAATGTAATAGAAAAGTAACGTTTAATTCCATTTTGGTATCTAGCTTCAATACCTGTATAAGAGAAATATCTTTCAAATATGATCTTGATGTAATTCCAAAGCCCTCTAGAGTGCTTCTTCTTGGCAAAATCATGTGCACATAAGGCATCAAATCCCACACCTGCTGTACAAAAGAAGGGTTTACCGTTCAAGTAACCTACATCAATAGCTCTAACTGTACCATTGCTGACCACAGACAGTGCTTCTAAGGGCTCCGTAGGCAATCCCAAATCACGCGCTAAACCATTACCGGACCCCAAGGGTATGATTCCCATGCTAGCATTTGTATGAACCAATAATTTGGCAATATCATTAACCGTCCCGTCTCCGCCTGCAACAACAAACTCTGTGATTCCTTGTTCAAGGTAATTCAAGATCCTTTCGGCTCTTCCATCATAAGCTTCTTCAAAAATGACTTGATGGTTCGGCCAATGGGAAAGTACCAGATCTTTTGACAAGGATTTTCCTTTACCGGCGGAAGGGTTTATAATAAATATTAGGGTTGGCTTGTTCAACTTTAATCAATATATTTGAAATTCATTTTTTCTTTACAAAAATGCGTAAAGTATTTGTAATTCTATGTGCTATGCTTCTAACTTTTCCTACACTGGCTCAGGAAAGGGAGAAGATATTAGAAGTAATGAGTCGCCAGGAGAAATATTGGAATGAGGGAAATATTCCCGCATTTATGCAAGATTATTGGAAATCAGACAGTCTGAAATTCATAGGAAAAAATGGAGTTACTAAGGGCTGGCAAGCCACAATGGACAGATACCTCAAGACCTACCCGGATAAAGCTAGCATGGGGACCCTCAAATTTGACATCAAGGAAGTGGAGTTTCTCTCTGACAAAGCGGCTTGGGTGCTAGGTCAATTTTATTTAACCCGACCAGAAAAGGGTGATTTGACAGGCTTTTTCACGCTAATTTTTAAAAAAATTAACCAGCGGTGGGTGATAGTAAGTGATCATTCCAGCTAAACATATAAACTTTTATGAGCAAAAAGATAGAGGTGGGTGCGAAGTACCAGCACGAATTCAGATTTTCTCAAGCTGATGTTCAAGCCTTTGCTGATCTAACCGGAGATCATAATCCAATTCATTTGGATGCGGAATACGCAGCTACTACAAAATTCAAACAACCCATTATTCACGGACATTTGAGCAGTAGTGTTTTCACCAGATTTTTAGGCATGGAAGAACCGGGAGGACCGGGTTCCATTTACATGAAACAGGAGACGGAATATCTTCGACCTATGTACGTAGATACGGACTATTTGGTGGAATTCGAAGTAGTGGAAGTGGATCCGGTAAGACACATAGCCCGAATTTCTACTCAGGTAAAAAACAAAGAAACAGGCAAAGTCACCATCAGAGGTATAGGTACTCTGATGAATGAAACACACTATTAAAAAAAGGCCGGATTTTCACCCGGCCTTTTTTATGAGATCACTTCTTGTTCTTAATGTCCTGTACCTCAATTCTAGTGGCTTTAGCAAAAGCTGCAATGTCTTGCAGGCCTTTTCTAACTCTTGTACCAGCAGCGCCGTTACCTTTGTCGTAAAACTTTTCGAAATCGTCCTTAAGACCTTCAACAAGACTTAAAAGCTCTGAATACTTATTCATTTTTTAGCGGGGTTTATGTTAATCATTTGATTCTCATCGCTAAAATAACAATATTCTCAAAACTTATATACTTTAACAAAGATTTTTTATCACAAAACAGAGAAAACCCCTCAAAAACGCCTGAATTAGGCGTTTTTGTACTGTCCAGTGGTCAATTTCTCCTTCACAATCTCGAAATGCTTCATGGTATATTCCACATCTTCAAGTTTATGAGCTGCAGTAGGAATAACTCTCAGCAAGATCACTCCTTTAGGCACCACAGGATACACAATAATGGAACAGAAGATACCCATGTTCTCTCTCAAGTCTCTGATCAAGTTCGTAACTACAGGAAGATCATATTCTCCATGAAGGAACACCGGAGTTACAGGTGAAGTAGTCACACCTATATCGAATCCGCGTTCACGGAAACCATTTTGCAGAGCTCTAACAATCTCCCAAAGCTTATCTTTGTATTCAGGATGCTTTTTGATTAACTCTAATCTTTTCATACCTGCTTTCACAAATGGCATAGGTAGAGCCTTAGCATAGGTTTGGGAACGCATGTTGTATTTCAAGTACATGATCACTTCTTTTGTAGAAGCTACGAATGCACCTATAGCCGCCATGGATTTAGCAAATGTACAGAACAATACGTCCACCTCTTTTTGCACTCCGAAATGCTCAGGAACACCTGCACCGGTTTTACCCATAGTACCGAATCCATGCGCATCATCTACGAGCAAACGGAAGTTATATTTTTTCTTTAACTCAACAATCTTATCCAAGGAACCTACAGCACCGGACATACCGAAAACACCTTCAGTGATAACCATGATACCACCTCCGGTTTCTTCCGCCATCTTAGTAGCACGGATTAAGTTCTTCTCTAAACTCTCCATGTCATTGTGCTTAAAGGTATAAGATTTACCTCCTTTCGCACGATGAAGACGTACACCGTCAATCAAACAAGCATGAGATTCAGCATCATAAACAATGATATCATGGATACCCACCAAAGCTTCTATAGCTGACATGAAACCTTGATATCCGTAGTTCAACAGAAAAGCATCTTCTTTCCCTACGAACTCTGCCAATTGGCCTTCAAATTCTTCGTGTAGATCCGTATTACCGGTCATCATACGAGCACCCATAGGGTACGCCAGACCGTATTCAGCAGCAGCTTGTGCATCTGCCTCTCTCACCTCTGGATGGTTAGCTAAACCTAGGTAATTATTCAATGACCAGTTCAGCATCCTTTTGCCATTAAAGGTCATGTAAGGTCCTAGTTCACCTGAAAGTTTAGGAAATGAATAATAATGATGCGAATAATGCGCGTGAGAACCAATAGGCCCCATATTTTTCACCACTTTCTCAAAAATATCTGCTGCCATCTATGTATTTAATTTAACACTTTTAATTCTGAAATAACTTGTTTTGGATCTGCGGCATTGAAGACAAAACTACCTGCTACTAAAGCATCAGCTCCTGCCTGAACTAATCTGGCACCGGTCTCCAAATTCACTCCCCCATCAATTTCTATGAGAGCTTTTGAATTCTTCCTCAAGATCATGTCTTTTAGTCGGGAGGTTTTAGCCAGAGTATTCTCAATGAATTTCTGTCCACCAAAACCCGGGTTCACTGACATCAATAATATCATGTCTGCATCTTCTAAAACATCATCTAGCACGGAAATGGGTGTGCCGGGGTTCAAAACTACTCCCGCTTTACAACCGGCCTCTTTAATCTGTGCCAAGGTTCTATGTATGTGTGTGCAAGCTTCCCAATGCACAGTGATATAAGATGCTCCGGCCTTCGCAAATGTCTCAATGTATCTTTCGGGCTGAACAATCATCAAATGCACGTCTAAAGGCTTCTTTGCATGTTTCGCAATGGCCTCAGTTACAGGTACACCAAAACTTAGATTAGGGACGAATACCCCGTCCATGATGTCAATGTGGAACCAGTCGGCCGCAGAAGCATTCACCAGCTCTACGTCCCTCTGTAAGTTTGCAAAATCTGCCGCCAAGACAGACGGCGCTATAATGGGCATATCAAAAAATTTACCGCGGTAAATTTCGCAAATTATTAAAGGAAATAAAAGCATTTGAGCAGATTAGTGCCTTAACTACTAAATTTGCAAACGCTAAGAAACCATAGAACAATACCCAGCGTTATTATTATTAACCCTGAACTTGCAGGAAGAAATTATGACAAAAAAGATAGACAACCTTACTCCCGGCCAGATTGTGGCGGAATTGGACAAATACATCATTGGTCAAACAGAGGCAAAAAAGAATGTGGCTATAGCATTACGTAACCGCTGGAGACGTATGAATGCCTCACCTGAAATGCAAGCAGAGATCATTCCGAATAATATCTTGATGATAGGTTCCACCGGAGTAGGTAAAACAGAGATAGCCCGTAGATTAGCCAAAATAGCTGAAGCTCCCTTCACAAAAGTAGAAGCTTCTAAGTTCACTGAAGTAGGATATGTGGGTAGAGACGTAGAAAGTATGGTAAGAGATTTGGTGGAGCAAAGCATCAACATGGTCAAAGCCGCCAAAAAAGAAGAGGTCAAGATCAAAGCCCAAGAAGCTGTGGAAGATAAGATCCTCAATATCCTCATCCCTCCCGTTACACATAAAGCCTCAGAAGTATTGCAGGATGGTAAGTCTGAATATGAATTAAATCAAGAGACTAGGGAAGCGTTCCGACAAAAACTTAAAAAAGGTGAGCTAAACCACAGAAAAATTGAAATTGATATAGCTCAAACCTCTGCCGCTCCCATAGGTGTTATGGGCGGACCCATTGATGAAGTCTCTATGATGAACATTCAGGAGATGATAGGTGGACTCATGCCTAAGAACAAAAAGAAGCGAAAAGTCAGTATAGAGGAAGCTCAAAAAATCATGTTAGAAGAGGAATCTTCTAAACTGATTGATATGGATGAAGTAAAAGAGGAAGCCATTTGGAAAGCAGAAAACTTAGGAATCATCTTTATAGATGAGATTGACAAAGTGGCCTCATCCGGTAGCAAAGCAGGCCCTGACGTGAGTAGAGAGGGGGTTCAAAGGGACCTTCTGCCTATCGTAGAGGGAAGCACAGTGAATACGAAACACGGAGCCATCAAGACTGACCATATCTTGTTCATAGCCGCTGGGGCCTTCCATGTCTCCAAACCATCTGACCTCATCCCGGAACTTCAAGGTAGATTCCCTATCCGTGTGGAACTTGAATCTCTCACCGAAGAGAACTTCCTCCAGATCCTTAAAGCTCCAAAGAATGCTTTAACCAAGCAGTACCAGGCCATGTTGGAGGCGGAAGATATCCAACTGCAATTCGAAGAAGACGCACTGAAAGAACTGGCCTCCATAGCCTATCAGGCCAATACCGAGATGGAGAATATTGGGGCCAGACGACTCCAAACGGTTATGTCTCTGCTTCTAAATGATATACTCTTTGATGTTCCGGAAAGAATAGCTCCTGGCACCACTTTGAGCATAGGCAAAGAGCTGGTTCGTCAGAAACTAAGTAACCTTATCAAAAACAAGGACTTAAGTCAATACATCTTGTAAACAGGAAGAGCCGGAGTAAAATAACTCCGGCTTTTTTTGTAGGTTTGCGGAAAATTGTACAAAATTCATGGCCTTTAGTAAGAGGTTTGGCGTACTTCTGGAATTCTTGGTTCTTGTGCTTCTCATCTTCTTGAAGAATCTCCTTCAGGACTATCTATACCAATCCTGGAATGTGGGCACATGGGGCAACTTCCAAGGAGGGATCTTTACTGCAGGCTTTGAATCTTTTGACTGGATCTTATTCTGGATCTACTTTAGAAAATCTCTCGACTCCTATGGTAAAGTAGTTTTGATGGCCATTATTACCATCTTCTTTACTACTCTTCCTGACTTTATAGAGGGCTCACTCATTCCTTTAGATTACGACAATCTTATCATTAAAGGAATATTGTACTTCATCCCTTTTTTGATCTTCTTATTTCTAAAAAAATCACCGGGTCAAATCTTCCTTCCATTTATGATGGCTTTTATACCCTTGATTAATTTGGAAATTGCGAATGGCTTCACCGGAAACTTATCCCTCTTAAAAACCTTTTTCACCAAAGATTTTTGGTTGCTGGATCTTGAGAACAATATCCATATTGACGGCGGCCTCGCCTTGGTTAAATCCCTTTTTTGGGCGGGATTTGCTATACTTTTTTTTGAGATTGGACACCAATTCTTCGCCTTTAGATCCTGGAGACTGCACGTACAGATGCCACTTAATAAAGGGGCATTTCTCTTGGTATTCATCGTATTCAAGACCTTGATCTATTGGTTTGCAGGATCATTGATCATAGCGCTTTTAGGTAATACCTCATTGCCCCTATTCAGTAATAAGATAGGCCTATTCTTAAACGCATTAGGCTTTCTAGGTTACCTGGTCATTTGTACCCTGTATTTTAGAAAGTACATGACGATGTATTTTTACGACAAAGTAGGGCATTCCAACTGGCTATATCCTTTCTTTTTCTTGCCCTTTGTAGACGTAGCTGCAATGGCCATTCTGATCATCCTGCCTCCACGGTACATTAAAGCTATCTTTGGCCTTGGCTATTCTCCCAAAAGACTAGTGGCATTAGTAGTTCTGGTAATTTTGATCTACAGTGCTTTTGAAACCTTCCAAATCATTCTGAATATCCCACAATCACACGGAAATATAAAATCTCCATTAATCCTTTCTCTCATTATTATTCCGGTAGTATCCGCCATAGGAATATTCCTATCTTTAAAGAGCACTTTAGCCTATAGGATATTGATGAGTTTTCTCATCTGCATGCTTCCTGTATTTTACTTTTATATCCTCACCCCTGAACTAGAAAACTACCTAAAAATTAACAAGGTAGTTAAGTTAGTATCTGTATATCTGAACATAGGCCTGGTGGTAGCATTCCTCTACCCCGTGATTAATTTCAGATCCTTCCTTAAGCTGGATTAAAAAATAATTAGCTTACCTGCAACGTTTAAGCAAGAGTTTACATCTTTAAAGGTGTTACTTGGTACCATAAAACCGTACTTTCATCCCATTTCTTCACGAACCCTTTGAATAGATATAGTTTTGTACCCATATAACGACCATACATTTACGGACTTTACCAACTAAAAACCCATTTATGAAAAAGCTATTTTTTCTTTTATTACTTTTCTACCAAGGTTATTCCCAATCCTATACCATCAAGGGCAGTTTAGTGGATACCACAAATGCCCCCCTAGAGTTCGCTACTATTTTTCTACTAAATCCCAGTGATTCCACCATGCTTACCTTTGGAAGAACAGATGCAGCAGGCCAGTTTGAATTCAAAGGTGTAAAGAAAGGAGATGTGGTTCTACAAGCCACCTTTATAGGTTTTCTGCCTTATAAGGAAACCATCCCCTTTGACCCTAATAAGTTGACAGTAGACCTTGGCGCTTTAAAGCTTAAACCCATAGATAAAGAACTTTATGAAGTAGTAATCAAGACTGCAAAGGCTCCTATGAGCTTCAAAGGAGATACCGTGGAGTATGATGCCAGTAAATTTAAAGTTCCCCCCGGATCTACCGTAGAAGATCTTCTACGCAGATTACCCGGTTTTCAAGTAGACAGTGATGGAAACATCAAGGCTCAGGGAGAAAACATCACCAAGGTCATGGTGGGAGGAAAACGATTCTTCGGAAGTGATCCTAAAGCGGCTACAAAGAACCTACCCTCAGAGGCCATAAGTAAGGTACAGGTCTATAATGATACTTCAGAACAGTCCAAATTAACCGGAGTAGCAGACGGCCAAACGGAAAAAACCTTAAACCTAGAACTCAAAGACGAATATAAAAAAGGAGCCTTTGGGAAATTAACTGCCGGAGTAGGTACAGAAGACCGCTTAATGGCGAAAGGGAACTATAATAGATTTGACGACAAGAATCAGTTTTCTATCATAGGTTTTGGGAACAACATTAACCAATCCGGCCTATCTAGTAATGATTACCAAGACTTCAAAGGAAGCCAATCCTACAACTGGGGAGACAATGTGGATTTTGGATTTTCCACTGGAGATATGATCATCTTCATGGAAGGTGGTGGCGGAGAAGGTCTGGGAGTCCCACAATCTTGGGGACCAGACAGAGGCCAGTCAAAGAACTTTGCAGGTGGAATCAACTATAACTATGACACCAAGAAAGATAAAATAAGTTCCAATTACTTTTACAATAAATCTGAACAACAGCTCAAACAAGAACGCTTTAGAAACATCTTTTTGCCAACCACACAATACAATGTTTCAAGCCAAGAATTTTACAAAAATGCTATAGGTAATCACCGTATGAGCGTACGTTATGAAAGAGAGCTGGATTCATTGAGAACCTTGATAGCATACGCCAATGGTAGACTGGCAGATAGAGACAATATATCTGATGTAAAGCAACAATACTTTAACCTTCAAAATGAGCGTTTCCGGGACCAAAATCCATATTCTACTTCTTTAGGGACAACATCAGCATTAGAATCGTCCGTCCTGTTCAGAAATAAATTTAAAAAAGTAGGTCGCTCGTTTCTCTGGTCCGGAACATATAAATTAGACTATAATGACAATGAAGCACTTCAGCAATCTGCATTTCAACAATATGTGGTAGGTGGAGAAAACTTCCCTATCCTAGACTCAAACAGTGTCAGACTGAACCAGCTTTCCCTTGGATTAACTAAATCCACCATCTTAAAAAGTTCCTTACTCTATAATGAACCTATTTCTAAGACAGTGACATGGGATATTTTTGCAAATATCTCTAAGAACTGGCAAAGTACAGACAGAAACATCTACTCTCCACCTTTGCAAAATATAGCTAACAGAAACGAAGATCTAAGCGTATTTTTTGATAATGAACTAGATCTTCAAAGAGTAGGATCATCCATTAAATATACAAACAAAGGCACTTTTGCCATGTTTGGTCTAGCAGCCCAAAACCTATCTCTAAACGGTGAAGTCTTATCTGCTGAAGGAGGAAAACTTCATACGCGAATTGGTAAAAACTTCTTTAAACTACTTCCAACTGCCTCTTTTAGATACAGTATCTCTAACAATTCCCGATTCCATTTAGGTGCAAACGTGAAGCAGTCAGCCCCTACTCTAGCGCAACTAATGCCGTTTATTGACAACTCTAACCCAATGTTTATTAGTACGGGTAACCCGGACTTAAAACCTTCCACTACGAGGGAAATAACGGCCAACTATACCTACTTCAATGACATAAGCTTCTTTTCCCTTTTTGCTTTTGGGTCTTATAGAAACTATAGGGATCGAATTGTCTATAACAGAGAAGTACGAGAAGATTTAGTTACATACTCTTCGACTTCAAACATCAAGAATGGTGGAGATAACTATAACTTTCATTTAGGACTTAATTTTCCGATCAAGAAAACTAAATTGATGGCGGATTTAAGTCTGTATGGAAATGCAGGGAAATCACCTCTATATATCAACGAGGTGCTTAATACGAACCAATTTACCTCAGTGGGTATAAGTACGGGACTTAATTTCACTCCTGCACCTTGGATGGCTTGGTTCGTGGGCTACAATACTTCACATTCCAAAACCAATTATTCTATTTTCAAACAACAAAACCAGAAGTATTACGCCCAAAGTTTCAATTCTGATCTTAGCTTCCAATTGCCCAATAAGTATTTCATCACCTCATTATTTAACTATACTTTCCAAAAGAACGAAAGAATCAACTTAGAACAGCACTTACCGATCTTAGGATTTAGTGCCTATAAAATCTTTGGCAAGAAAAATCAGCACGAAATACGTTTGACAGCACATGATGTATTTAACAGAAATCTAGGTGTCAGCCAGTCGGCTAGCGCAAACGAAGTTTCTTATACTAATACCTCCATGTTATCCAGATACTACATGCTGAGCTACTCCTTTAATATCCGTGGAATGAAAACTCAAATCAAAAGAAACAGATGGGAAGATTAATTAGAATCATAATATTGTGCCTCTTGGCACTTCCAAGCTTGGCCCAGAAAACAGCAGGAACGATCAATTATACCGTTACAAAGGACTGGATCAAGTTTTTTCAAAACAACAAATACCTCACCAATGAAGAGAAATCGAGAGCTAGCTTGACCTGGAAAAACGACCCTCATTCTACTCAAAAAATGCAATTGAGATTTACTGCTCAGGGATCACATTACGGTAAAGACCAAGACGAGAGAGGTAGTTCCTGGCAAAAGGTAGACTATGAAGTTTGGAGAGATTTCACGAAGAACACCGTAAAAGAAACCCAATTGATAGCCGGGAAAGTATATCAAGTAGAAGATTCACTATACACATATCCATGGAAGATTAAATCAGAAATCAAGGAGGTTGCAGGTTATTTATGTATGCTGGCAACGACCTTTGACCCTCAACGTAATGTAGAGATCCAAGCCTGGTTTACCACAGATATACCGGTGGGTGTAGGCCCAGATGACTTCCTGGGACTACCGGGTGCCATCCTGGAAGTGGATGTAGATAATGGCACAATAGTATTTCAGGCAACTAAGGTAAGTCTAGATCCCAATCAAATCCTTCCTCCATTGCCGAAGAAAACCAAAGGCAAAATACTACGACGCACTGACTATCTGGCAGCGCTAGACAAGTACATCAAAGACAGTGAGAAATTAAGAGAAGCCCCCTGGGGCTTGAGATATTAAGAGAACCTCAGGGTTCTCTTTTTTTTGCCAAATTTTCATAGAAGAAAGACCCTTCCGTATCTGCCATATAATTCCATATCACAGGATTTGAAGGATGAGTAATGGTCTTAAATGGATCCCGGATCAAAACTTGCTTATTTCTCATCTCCTTTAATTCTTCACCAAAAGCTCTATATTCAGGATTCTCTGACTGCATCAAAACCTCATGTAAATTAGTCCTATAACTGAGATTAGCCACCCCTGTCTTCCACATGGAAATGCCGGTCTCGAAAATAAAATGCGCCACCCCTGCCACTACAAAATAAGCCACCATTGCTTTTCTGGTGAGCGATCTTTTCTCCTCAAGTACCAATCTCATGGCTAATAGTAGCATGACCAAGAACGCCGGCATAGAAACTCTTCCCGGAAAATCCATTCCATTCCCTTGCTGGAAAAACGGCAAAGGTATCAAAATAGCTACAGAAATCCAGTACAGAGGTTCATTACGAAATTTTGGAAATAAAATCAGAGCTACAATTCCCCATGATAAGGCCATAAAGGCCACAAAGACCTTTAAGGAGGAGAATGGTATATAATGGAATTTCTGACCTGCCTTATTACTCTGCAAATAGAAATAGGTCAGGGCCACAACCGCTAATGCCCCTAAAACATTCTGGAAACTAAAACAGGATTTTACGAATTCTTGCAGATCTCGCCCTTGTCTGTAATGCAGTAACAAATAATACAAAAAGAATGGTAGGAAGCCCACAAAGCAGAACGGACTTAAGAACAAGCAAAAGCTATAGATAAAGATAGAATTCTTGAGAGGAATCTTATTCAAGATCAATAACATGATGGGCCATGCGGTAAGCGACTGATTAAAGATCCAATAGATGGACCCCAAGTTACTATTGGCGTACAAGCGCATGCCTGCCCATAGGTAATTCCCTTCTGTTCCAAACTTCTCTACGGGATACTTGATCAAAGCACCGATAAAAAATAGGGTACCCCAGGCAAAGAACATAAAGACCACAGCTAAGGAGAACTTTTGCAAGTATTTGGCTATTAAGTATAGGGTAATCAAAACACCTAAGACAGCCCAAAGGAAAAGGGCAAAATGCCCTGCTGCAGGCCCAAAGATCTTACCTACCAAGGCCGCCGGAAGATAATAACCCAGGTAGTAGGTCATGAGGGTATCCTTACCATTCAGGAAGTGTCCTTCAAAACCTTCCACATGATACATGACCGGCCAAGGGTAGCTCATCAAGTCATTAAACATGGCATTTCTATAAGGAAAATCCTCATTTTGGTAGGTATATGAACCTATCCCCGAAAAGAAGACAATAAAAATAACCATCACGATTACCCAAAAAGTCCTTCCTCTTTTCAGTCGTACTAACATCCATGGGTCTATGCGCTTCCAAGCCAGAATCAAACTTACTAACACGGTACCTCCGAATATCAAAGCGGAGAACAGATTCAGCCATAAAAATGCAAATAACAGAAAAGGCAATACTATATAGAGATAACTCAAACGAGTCATCCATAAGTCAATTTGGGATCTCATATTTCTTCTTTAGCTTCTGGTAACATTTCCAATTCCCATTTCATACTGGAGGCCAACTGGCGCATCATCAATTGGAGTTGGTTAGCTGCGATCACCGGTAAATCACTTCCCTCCGCTTTGGTCTTAATCATAGCCTTAGCCTCAGCAAGTAGAGCATTATAATCCTCATGTTTCATGGGATTGACAAAGCCCTGGTTTATATCGTAAAACTTATAATCTGTATCCACTGCGAGTACTTCAGCAGGAGCAAAACCCTCAATGATAAGTCTTCTGGTATCTGCATCCCTACGGAACTTCATTTTACTGAAATCGTAACCCACTGAAACCTTCGCTTTAACGATGATCAGGGCCTTATTAGTAGTTTTGAATAGGCCCCAAAAATCCTTTTTTGCATTATGATCATAGATTTCGGTAAAGTAGCCTTCTGCAAGAACCACTTTGAACACTTGCTCTATCTTTTCTAAGAGAATATTCGCTTCTACCCTAATATTCTCCTTCTTATCGCTAAGAAGTTTCTTGCCATATATCCAATGAAACACTTGCCAGGCAGCTATAGAACCTACCCCCAAGGCTACAACAAATACGGCAAAGTCAATCATTCTACTCTTATTTCACACAAACTTATATAATTTTGCGTTAAAATGGGCAATTGGTGAAAGCGAATCTGGTAGTACTTGTAGGACCCACGGCCGTGGGGAAAACGGCTCTAAGTGTTAGACTTGCCAAAAAATGGAAGGCTGAAATCTTCTCCGCAGATTCTCGCCAGCTATACAAAGAGATGAGCATAGGTACCGCCAAGCCCACTCCCGAGGAAATAGAGGGAGTTAAACACCACTTTATAGACTCTCACCCCATTACCCAAAACTTCACTGCAGGAGACTTTGAAAGACAATTAGATCAAAAACTTGAAGAATACTTCCAAAAGAATTCCATTGGCCTATTGAGTGGAGGAACAGGACTATTTGTGAAAGCCGCACTGTATGGATTAGATGACATGCCTGACGCGCCTCAAGAACTTCGGGATGAGCTGATGAGCCGACTAAGAACGGAGGGTTTAGAAGTACTACAAAAAGAACTTCAGGTCCTAGATCCGGAAGGCAGTAAGAAAATAGAGATCCAAAATCCGCAAAGGGTGGTGCGAGCACTGGAAGTGTGTATTTCTACAGGTAAGCCCTTTTCGTCTTTTCGGACGGGAGCAGATAAGGTTTTACCCTACCATACTATAAAAATTGGCATCGAGAGAGACCGAGAAGAGCTCTATTCCAGAATAAATCAAAGAGTGGACCTAATGGTTCAGCAGGGACTTTTGGATGAGGTTAAGAAGCTTATGCCATTCAGAAACTCCTACGCACTTCAAACAGTGGGTTATAAGGAAATCTTTGATTATTTAGATGGGATAACGACTTGGGAAAAAAGTATCGAACTTTTAAAAAGAAATACCCGAAGATATGCCAAAAGGCAGTTGACTTGGTTTAAGAACCAGGACCAGTTTACCTGGTTTCATGCTGATGATGAGGAAGGTATAAATGAATATATAGAGAAAAGTCTTCTCCACAATTAGCAGAGAAGACTTTCTTCAGGAGTTATTTCTTCTTACCGTCAAAGGAATTATTTTCAACAGTTAAAGTTACTCCTGTAACCGCGCCGGACTCATCTCTTTTGAAGGTAAGAGTACCACCGTAATCCTTAAAAGAGTAAGTGTCCTTTTTATCTGTTGCCACTAGCTCGGACTGACCGGTTTCTGTTTTTCCAATCAAGCTTTCTCCACTTTTTTCTATCTTAAGACTCTTCACAGGAGAATCTCCTTCAAACTGATACTCCCCAACTAAATCGTCATTTACAATCACTATTACTGATTTTTCTGCAGGTACTTGGTACGCAAAACTGGCTGTACCTAATAACAACATGGCCACTAAAACTGATACTCTTTTCATGATCTTAAATAAGTTATGTTTATTAAATATGTTTTCAGTATGGAAACGCCCATTAAAATGCTGATATTTAATATTTTACATTAATTTTACCTTAATACAACATTAAAACAAAATAAAAAAAGGCTTCTAAATACCCATTTTTAAATCCCCTTTTAATTTCGCTTTATTTATACATATAACTATTTTTCAGCAGATTATAACTTTAAATTCAAAGCTTTCTCTTCTCTCTTTTAGATAGATTAAAATCAACTTAAAATGCATTTTCAGGTATAATCTGGTGCACACGTTCATATTCCTCATCAGCTACTTATAGCCGAACAGAAGTTTTTCGTAATTTTGCAGATTAATTTTCCGTAAGTGACATTTATATCTGAAATAGAAAAAAGGCGGACCTTCGCCATCATAGCCCACCCGGATGCTGGTAAAACCACCCTAACTGAAAAACTTCTCCTCTTTGGTGGAGCTATTCAGAGTGCGGGTGCTGTGAAATCCAACAAGATCAAAAAGACCGCCACTTCTGACTTTATGGAGATTGAGAAGCAGAGAGGTATCTCTGTAGCCACCTCCGTAATGACCTTTGAATACGGTGGCAGAAAGATCAATATCCTGGACACTCCTGGTCACAAAGACTTCGCTGAAGACACATATCGTACCCTGACCGCCGTAGACAGCGTTATCCTTGTCATAGACTGTGTAAAAGGGGTTGAGGAACAAACGGAAAAATTAATGGAAGTTTGTAGGATGCGAGACACTCCGGTAATCGTATTCGTGAATAAGATGGACCGAGAAGGAAAGGATCCCTTTGATTTGCTGGATGAATTAGAACAAAAACTAAGCATCAAGGTAAGACCTATCACTTGGCCCGTTAATGGTGGAAGTAGTTTGAAGGGTGTCTATCACCTTTTGGAAGAAAAAATGAACTACTTCAAAGTGAACAAAACGAAACTGGAAGATGATGTTAAAGCTATCCCTTTGGATTCCGAAGAACTTGAAAATAGTGTAGGAGACAAAGACGCTTCTCAATTAAGAGAAGACGTAGAAATGATCAATACCATCTATGATAGTTTTAATCAGGAAGAATATTTAGGTGGACACGTGGCTCCGGTTTTCTTTGGTTCTGCAGTAAACAGCTTTGGTATCAAAGAATTATTGGATACATTCTGCCAAATTAGCCCTGCTCCTATAGCCCGTATGACAAACGTGAGGAAGGTAGAACCTACAGAGAAAAAATTCTCAGGTTTTATCTTTAAAATCCACGCTAACATTGACCCTAGACACAGAGATAGAATTGCATTCTTAAGAATCTGTTCAGGTACCTTTGAGAGAGGCAAATTCTATAAACATGTGAGACTGAACAAAGACCTTCGCTTCTCTAACCCATACATGTTTATGGCAGATAGTAAAGAAGTAGTTGAGGAAGGTTATCCGGGAGATGTAGTAGGCCTTTATGACACAGGTAACTTTAAGATTGGGGATACCCTTACTGAGGGTGAATCCATGTACTTCACAGGTATTCCAAGCTTCTCCCCTGAATTATTCCGTGAGGTAGTAAATACTGACCCTTTAAAAGCAAAACAGTTGGACAAAGGAGTTTCCCAACTGGCCGAAGAAGGAGTGGCCCAGCTATTTACTTTGCAGCCAGGTAATAGAAAGGTCATTGGTACCGTAGGTGAACTTCAGTTTGAGGTTATACAGTACCGTTTATTGAACGAATACGGTGCATCTTGTAGATTCGAAGCCAGACCTTATAGTAAGGCGTGCTGGATCACCTCAGAAGATCCTGCTAAGCTTGCAGAGTTCATCCGCTTGAAATCGAATTATATAGCCTATGACAAAGACGAAAATCCAGTATTCCTAGCGGAGACAGATTGGATATTAAGAATGAATAAGGAGAATAATCCGGACATTGAGTTCCACACTACCTCTGAATTCAAATTACAAGGCGCTTAAAAAAACTCCCTTCATGGGAGTTTTCCTTTTTTTTTATAGAACTAAAACACTGAAATTCTTTGTTTTATATTAATAGACTAACCTTAAACTATGAAAAGAATTCTTCTACTCCTGTTCATTTCCTTTTACGTACAAGCACAGAAAGTTGACACGGTACTAGTTCCTAGTGCTTCCATGAACAAAAGCATTAAGAATGTGGTGATC
Source organism: Leadbetterella byssophila DSM 17132 (assembly GCF_000166395.1). Taxonomy (GTDB): domain Bacteria; phylum Bacteroidota; class Bacteroidia; order Cytophagales; family Spirosomataceae; genus Leadbetterella; species Leadbetterella byssophila. The sequence continues at coordinate 3,874,705 of NC_014655.1, read as the reverse complement.
TTGCCAGATTCCTATGATAAAGAATCAGAGTTTCCGGTATTATACTTACTGCATGGATATAGCGGAAATCACAGTTCATGGATCAAAACCAAGCCGGAGTTACCTCAGTTAGCTAGTCTTTACAAGATGATCATTGTATGTCCTGACGGACAAAACTCTTGGTATTGGGACAGCCCCGAAAATCCGTCTATGCGCTATGAAACCTATGTAAGCAAAGAGCTGGTGGGTTATATGGACCAAACTTATAAGACGAAAAAATCCCCTTCCGGAAGGGCGGTTACCGGACTAAGCATGGGTGGACATGGCGGACTCTGGCTAGGAATTCGTAACCAAAATGTTTTCGGTGCCTGTGGATCCATGAGCGGAGGAGTGGATATCAGACCTTTCCCGAACAATTGGGAAATGAAAAAGAGCCTAGGTGAATTAGCAGATAAACCTGAAAACTGGGAAAATCATACCGTCATTAACCAATTGCACAAAATCCAACCGGGAAAACTTAGTATCATGATTGATTGTGGTACGGGCGATTTCTTTTATGCCGTAAATAAAGCCCTTCATGAGAAACTTTTGTACATGAACATTCCGCATGATTATACGGAACGTCCAGGGGTACATAATGGAGATTACTGGAAAGTGGCCATTGAATACCAAATGCTGTATTTCAGCAGATTCTTCAAACAGTAGTCCACTCACGGATATCCCAGCGTGGAATCAATCCATGGATCACATAAGGGTCTTTTTTGACAAATTCCTTAATGATTTCAGGATCTTCTACATGAAAAACTAAGACCGCTCCATCTACAGGATCTTTCAAAGCGCCGGCCAAGACGATATGGCCGGCCTTTTTATATTCTAAGACCAAAGCTAAATGTTCCGCTCTATACGGAGCTCTCTTCTCTACATACCCTTCTACAGTGGTATAGAATAATATGAAATGCTTCATGGTAATAAGTGAATGGTATAAGCTTGAATCAGAGGTGGATTCTCTGGAGATAAGGTAAAACTTATTCTCGCTTTTCCTTTTTCTCCTTCTATTATAAAGTATCCTCTCAAGGCATTTTCAGCCACCATCTCATTCACTTTTTTGATCTTACCAATGGACTTAAATACCTTTCCTGTCTCCTCTTTCAAGACCTCTATATAATAGTCGGCAAAGAAATTCACGGCAAATATGGGGGCCTCCTTCCACTCTGGGAGTATAGACATCAGCTCAGATTGTCTCTGTTTTAAGATTGGGCTAACAGGCAGTAAAGTGGCAGGAACCTGCGCCTTCGCCACTATATATGGAAGAATCTCATTATTCAATAATGCGGCTGAGCCATAAGTGCCATTCGTTAAGGTAACAATACCCAGGCCATATTGAGGTAGTATCTTCCAGTCGGAACCATATCCAGGCAAACCACCGGAATGACCTACCATCTTGATCTGTTCACAATTTTGATCTAAACGTAAGCCATAACCATAATGAGAGACGTTTTCACAGGCTTGACCTTGACCATTATATCCTCTCTTATTTAAACTGTTGAAGTTCCATGGGAAATGCATCTCTCTAAGGGAGGATGTCTTCAGTATCCCAGGCTTAGCCAATTCAGCCAAATATGCCCCTTGATGAAAGGCCATATATTTGCAAAAGTCTTCAGTGGAAGTCAATATGCCACCCATTATTCCATAGGCTCCGTCACCTTCTATAGGTTGTGCTACAAAATCACCTTGAAAATAACGATAGCCATGTACCAACTGATCTTTAGGAACCTTGGTATAATCCCAATAGGTATCCTTCATTCCTAAAGGATTCCAAATGTGCTCTTGTATATACTCTTGGTAGGTTTGTCCACTCACCTGAGAAATGATGTAGCCTAACATGGCAAAAGCCATATTACTGTATTCATATGTTTGTCCTGGCTCTGTAGAGAAAGAAATACCCTTCTTAAACATAGCCAACATTTCCTCTGTACTGATGCCCAACTGCCTATCCCCCCAAGGATTATCTTCCGGAAAACCTGCGGCATGTGTCAACAAATGACGAATGGTAATATCGGGAGAATCAGAAGAATAACTTTGGCCACTTAATTCAGGTATGTACTGGTAAACGGGATCTTCTAGTTTCAATCTCCCTGCATCTCTTAATTGGAGAACGGCCACTCCGGCAAAGCTCTTAGACATGGAAGCTATTCTGTATACCGACTGAGCCGTGGCAGGCCTTTTGCTTTCCTTCTCTATAAAACCATCAAAATTCTGATGTACTACCTTCCCATTATAGACTATGGCATAGGAGACGCTGGCTAGATTCTGCTTCTTCTTAAATGCGTCTAATCGGGCATTCAATTCAGGACCTAAGGCTTTTATTCTTTCTTCTACGGACTGAGCCCTCGCAGAAATAGCCAACAAGACAAAAAACAGAATTCTTTTCATATAGGTTAGGAGTTAATGATCAAAAATAGACAATTAAGCCCTAAGAATAAAAAAAAGCCCCCAAGAAGTATCGCACTTATTGGGGGCTCACAGGAAGAATAACTTAAATTACTTCTCCTACCAGATCTACTATCTTATTCAATTTCTTTTCTGTAGCCTTTAAGCGTAAGTTTTTGAAAAGTCCACCCTTGTCTAACTTATCAGCTTTCTTGATGGCAGAATTGGAGAGTTTAGTAAGACTTTTTAAATCCAGGCCTTCCGCACCGTTTTTCATCAGATTTAGCGCCTTACTGACCTTAGGAGCCTGCTCCACTAATCCACTTTTCCCTCCTTTTAAGGCAGATTTTAATCGATTTGCAGCTAAAATAATCTTCACCTTATTAACAATATTTGAGAAAGAGCTTAGATCTAATTTTCCACTTAAAGCTAAAGGAACTAAACCTTTCAAAGCGTCTGCTTGAGATAAAAGAAGATATTTGGTATCTGAATCCATAGAACTAACCTCACTCTGCACAGCTTTAGCCGTAGCTCCTACTAGATCTACCAGACCTTTAGTTGAGCCTGAATTAATCAATCCTTCCGCTTTTTGTAACACATCCTCCAAGGCATTTTGTGCAAATACTGGTGAAGCTCCTAGGAGCAACATAAATAAAAATACTCTCTTCATTTTTAGTTTAAATTTCTATTATGACGTCAAATCCTTTAAAAGGTATCAATAAAAAAAGCGAGTCTTTCGACTCGCTTCTGTGGGAGGCTAATGGGGTTCGAACCCACGACCTTCGGAACCACAATCCGACGCTCTAACCAGCTGAGCTATAACCTCCGTTTTGGGACTGCAAAAATACTAAAGAAATCATCCAGAGCAATGATTTACTCCAATTTTTTTTAAGAAATTTTCGGATCAAAATCCAATGGAAGAGCCAATCTGCTGAAAGAAAACAGGTAAGACTCCGGGATAAGCCCATAGCATAAATAGTACCCCCCATAATGCCCCATACAAATGCGCCATATGATTCACTCGGTCTGACTGTCTTTTATCCATATAAATAGAGTAAGCCACATAAATAATGGCAAAGATCCAAGCCGGAATTTCTACAGGAATGGGGAAGATCATCAACTTATTCAGAGGCATAATCAAGATAGAGGCAAATACAATGGCAGAAACTCCTCCTGATGCCCCAAGTGCATTGTAGCCTGGATTATTCTTATGTCTGAACTGATCCGGAATATTGGCAAAGATAATTCCCAATAGATAAAGCCCTAGAAAATATGCCCCACCCTGTGGCCCAAAACTCATACCAAAGATGGTCTCCATATTGGATCCAAACATATACAGAACATACATGTTCAGTAGGAGATGCAGATAATCTGCATGCACAAAACCGGAAGTCAGCAGTCGGTAATACTCTTTCCTTCTGGATACTGCATAGGGATTATCTAAGAGTTTGTACAAGAAAGAGGGATTTGAAAATCCGTAGATACTCAAACCTACGGTGATAAGTATAAGGACTAAAGTCATTTTTGTCGGCTTCTAATCTGTAAAAACAATGTATTTAAGGCTTCTTTCTCTACTTCAAAGGGGCATACCAAAGCTTGTAGACCAAGCATAGCTTTATCAAAATAAGCCTCAGCTATAGAAGTAGCTTCCGCTTTGATATTTAATTCATCAAACAAGGTGCGGACGGCTAAGATCTTTTGGTCCGGATCTTCTATAGAAAGTAAAGTTCTTACTCTATCTTCCCCGCTCTTTTCCATGGCCCTTAGCAGCAACCAGGTTTTCTTATTTTCCAAGATATCTCCCCCTACTTGCTTACCAAATAGCTTAGGATCAGCATATACATCCAGTATATCATCTGTCATTTGAAAGCCTAATCCCAGATTCTCTCCTACTTCATACAGTAGTTCGCAGGCATCCGGTGAGGCTCCTGCCACTATTCCTCCTAATTCCATGGAATAACCTACCAGTACGGAAGTTTTCAATCGAATCATTTCCAAATATTCTTCTTTGCTTACTTCTTCCCTTTCAGCAAAGAGCATATCCAATTGCTGCCCTTCGCATACCTCAGCTGCCACTTTGTTGAAGCGAAGAATCGCTTTTTTCAAGAGTGATGCTTCTAATTTACTCAAAAGTTCATAAGCCTCCACCAGCATCACGTCTCCTGAAAGAATGGCTCTGTTAGTATCCCACTTGTGGTGAACGGTAGGCTTACCTCTTCTCAATGGGGCCTGATCCATGATATCGTCATGCATGAGGGTGAAGTTATGAAACACTTCCACGGACATGGCCGGCTCTATAGCGGTTTCCCAAGATTTAGTAAAGAGATTAGCTGACAAAAGGGTAAGTAAAGGTCGGATTCTTTTGCCTCCTAAACTTAAAATATAATGTATGGGCTCGTATAATTCTGCCGGGTGCTCCCCAAAAACTTGCTCCTCAAAGGCTCTCTCTAGGGAAGAACTGAATCTTTCTAATGACATTCTATCTAATTTTATACAAAAATAGGCAATTTATTGGGGACGGGAAATCCAGCGATACAAGGGATAGGATATCACTATGAATATCAAGGCAAACATAGAACTTCTCATGTCCTGAATTACTGCTCCTATCAGGAAAAGTACAGAACAAATGACCAAGAAGATGGGAACCAAAGGATAACCGGGCACTTTGAACGGTCGAGGTAATTCCGGCTCCTTCTTTCGCAGTCTAACTAAGGAAGAAAATCCTGATATATAACTAATCACAAAAAAGAACACTGCAATATCCGAAAGGATCTCACATATCTCCTTACCTGCTAGAATCAAAAGTACAGATAAACTTACTGTAAATGCCATGGCTAAGGAGGGTGTTCCAGCCTCATTGACCCTGAGTGCAAACTTTGGGAACAGTCCGTCCCTACTCATAGAGTAGATCACTCGAGGAGAGAACATGACCTGAGCATTCATCAGACCTAAAATAGAGATCATCAAAAAGAAGGTCACCACGCGGGCGGATCCCGGTCCGAAAATATAGCCAATAGCATCTGAAGCCGCCAATTTCGATCCTGCCAATACGTCAATGGGGATCACATACAAAATAGCCGCATTCACTAACAAATATATCCCTATGATGACTAGAATACCATAGATCATGGATTTAGGTAGACTCTTTACCGGATCCACATTCTCTTCTGAAAAATAGGAAGCGGTGTGCCAGCCATCAAAGGTGTAGAAGATAGCTTGCAAGGCGGTTATGATCCCTATCAGTAAGGCAGGACGTTCCACCCTTTCCGCTGTCTGTTGAAGGGCATGTGCATCTACATCTCCTCCATAAATGAAGCATACAGTAACAAAACCCAATAGACCTAGCGCTTTAAGAAATGACATCACCTCTTGAGATCTACCGGCAGATTTTGTTCCACTTAAATGGAAGAGAACAAGAATGAACAAAAGTCCTATAGAGATCCACCGAATATAAGGATCTAAATGAGGAAGGAGTAGAACCAAGTATTCACTCACGGTGTAGGCGCCAAAAGCCAGAGCAGAAACAGTGCCTAGCCAGTTAGAAATTCCCGTAAAGAAACCTATATATCTTCCAAAGGCCCGTTTGGCATAAACATACCAAGAACCAGCTTCCGGCATGGAAACGCCTAACTCTATAGCACACAAAACTCCTAAAAAGGCATAGGCGCTCACAGCAATCCATACCAGCATGATCAAGTAAGGGTCACCCAGCACGGAGGCTATAGGTCCCGGCTTTCTCAATATTCCCGTTCCAATGGTGCCACCTACCGTAACCGCAATACCAAATCCTACACCTAATAGTTTTAAGAGTTTGTTCTTCTTTTCCATTTAAAAGAAAACCCCGAACTAGCGGGGTTATGATTTTCTTAGTGTTATAAGGTCACCCAGTATCTTCTCGCTCTCTAGAAGATAGATATCATTATCCTTGTCCTCTAATTTAGTGGACTTGTTTAATTTCTTGATAGACTTCTTCTTGTTCTCTGCATCATCCAAAGCCTTTTTACGTACATCATAGTTTAAAGAGTATTCTTTAACCTCTCTTTCTTTTCTGTACTCTTCAATATCCAGAAGAAGCTCCTTCAAACCTTCGTCTGATTTCAAACGCTTAGAGAGTCTATCGTTAATCTTTTGAATGACTTCATTCGTGATCGTACCTACCTTTTGATAAGGTACTGGTCGGATTTGATCATAGGGCAGTGCTCTTTCATAAGATTTTTCGCCCATCTCATCCGGCGTGAATGGAGAAGGCAAAGTAACATCTGGAGCCACACCTTTCAATTGATTACTATTTCCGGTGATTCTATAAAACTTCTCAGACGTAAACTTCAATTGACCGTAACGGGTTCTGTTCATGGCCGCTGCTCCACCTACACCTGCTACCGCTCCGCTTCTTCTATTACTAAGGCGTGCAAAATAACTGTCTAGATTGACCAATTGCTGCACGGTGCCTTTACCAAAAGAATTCTCTCCTACAATCAGCCCTCTTTGGTAATCTTGGATTGCCCCAGCAAAGATCTCCGATGCAGAAGCACTGAATCTGTTCTGTAGGACTACTAAGGGGCCTTCATAAGAAACCGACTTATCCTCATCTGATTCTACACTATTCGGACCTATAGAGCTCTTACGCTGAACCACTGGGCCTGACTTGATAAATAAACCAGTCAGATCTATAGCCTCTATTAGTGAGCCTCCACCGTTATTTCTCAGATCTATAAGAACACCGTCAACTTTCTTCTGATTAAAATCATCCAAAATGCGTTTAACATCTGCTGTAGTACTTTGGAACTCCCCTCCTCTGTTCGCATACTCAAAGTCTCTGTAGAACATTGGAATATCTATGACCCCTATTTTAAGATTTGTACCGTCATGCTTCAAGTCCACAATCTCACCTTTTGCTACGGCTTCTTCTAAATTGATTTTATCCCTGACGATACGTATGGTCCTAGGAGTTGTACCTAGAGGCGCAGAAGAGGCAACTAGCTTCAAACGCACCACTGAACCTTTCTTCCCTCTAATTAACTTGATGGCGTCATCAGTTAACCAGCCTATGATATCCTGAAATTCTCCATCGTCACCCTGGGCTACTGCTACAATATAATCATCAACATTTCCTTCTCCATTCTTGAAGAGTGGACCTCCAGGTACTATGCTTTTGATCACTACGTAATCCCCTTCATTTGTCAAGGTCGCTCCAATTCCTTCAATGGATTGAGACATGGAGATATTGAATTGATCTGCAGCATCCGGGATCATGTAAGCTGTATGAGGATCCAGGTACTCTGTAAAAGCATTCATAAACAAGTGGAAAGCATTATCTGCTTTAAAAGCAGAAGTACGCTTTTCCAAAGCTACGTACCTACTTTTCAAGGTAGCCGCTATGGCTGAATCCGTCTTTCCGGTCAGCTTCAGGCTCAAAGCCTGATTCAGGATAATCTTATTCCATTCCTCATCTAACTCAGCTTCTGACTTAGCCCAAGTAGCCTTTTCTCTATCCGCCAAGATGGTCTTATTTGAAAAGTAGTCGAATGGTTTATCCAACAAAGAAAGAATATACTCAGACCGTGCTTTGTACTTGGTCCTGTACAGATTAAATACGGCAAAGGCCGCTTCCAGGTTACCTTCCTGCATGGCTTCGTCCAGGGTATATCTGTATTTCTCAAACCCATCAATATCTGCCTGAGTAAAATACAGTTTACCACCGTCAATGGTATTCAGATAGCTGTCCCATACATGAGAAGACAAGGTATCATCTAAATCAAATTTCTTGTAATGATAATCCTTCAGGAATTGTGTGACTCTGGTTTGTACTTCATAATGCACACTATCAGGCTGCAAAGGATCGTAGCTGTAATGCGGAACCTGTGCCTGTGCCGAGAGGCCACACAGAAGCAATAGAAGTATTTTAGCTTTTCTCATTGAATCGATTCGTTATTATTTCACGATTTCCAGTAGTTCAATTTCAAAAATCAAGGTCTGGTTTGGTCCAATAGCAGGAGGAGCTTGAACGCCATAGGCAAGATTTTCAGGAATAAACACTTTCCATTTAGATCCTACCGGCATAAGTTGCAATACCTCTGTCCATCCTCTAATTACTTGTTGTAAACCAAATGTAGCAGGTTCTCCTCTTTTGATGGAACTGTCAAATTCGTTTCCATCAAGAGTACTTCCTGCATAATGTACTTTGACTTGATCCTCCAAAGTAGGTTTAGGACCTGTGCCTTCTTTTATGATTTGATATTGTAAACCGGAAGGTAGAGTGGTTACACTGGCATTCTTTTTATTCTCATTTAAGAACGCTCTTCCTTTCGCTTTATTTTCTTTTGCCTCTGGTGGAGCAAAATAGTCTTGTAGAAAGGAAGTACTTTCTTCCGGAGTCATCAGTGCAGATCCTGCAAAGTGCTCTTTGATGGCTTTTGCAAAGACATCAGGGTTAATATTGATTTTTTGCATTTTCAGCATATTAGCCATATCAATTCCAATGGCATAACTTAGAGAATCTGTACCGTTCTTCAATTCCTGAGCATCCGCATTGAGATGTAGAAACAAGGCCAATGGGGCCAGGAGAAATCTTTTTTTCATTTTATATCACATTAATAATCTTACACGGCCCCTTTGGGCATCCTTTCAAAATTAAGAAAAACATTGGCATAATAATGAAAAGCATCTAAATTGATGCAAAGTTCTTTTTTTATTAAGGGAGCTGTTATTCCTTTGTACTATTATTTATGAACGAACGTATGCCCATTTTAAAGGTATTTAAGAAACCTCATCACTCCTCTACCCTAAGTTTACGTGGATTATTCCATTCTTTTTTGGCAGCAATAGTAGTAATGGCTTTGGCCTACTTCATTCGTCCCTTCGGCCTAAAGAGTCTGGAAGCAGAAGAATGGACAAATGTGGTGATAACTTTAGGCGGAATCAGTTTGGCCCTGATGCTATTAACTCAGTTCCTACTCCCTCTTTTGATTAAAGATTTCTATTCAGAGTCTTCCTGGACTACAGGAAAACAATTTACTCAGTGGTTAATCATGTCTTTCCTGATATCCTTTGCCACTACTTACTATTTAAGCACAAAACAGTTAGCTAACTTTCCAGTAGCGGGCCTGGCTCTTTTTGGCATTACTATACTACCGCTTGCTATTGCGTCGGTGTTACATCAAAGATATTTGGACAGTAAGTTTGAGCGTTTAGCAGAAGAAAAGAACGAAGAAATTCGCAGAAAATCTGTGGTTGCATCTGAGAACCCATTGAATATTTTGGCTTTCAGATCCGCAGGGGAAAAACTTAATTTGATTCCTAACCAATTGATCTATGTAAAGATTGGAGATCAAGCAGAGTTCTATTATCAAAACTTTTTGGGAATAGAAAAAACAAAACTTCCAATTGGGAAAGAAGCTATTTTAGAAGAGCTAAAGGATCATCCGCAATTTGAAGTATTCCAACAAGACATTATCATCAATGTGAATGCCATCCAGCAGATCACAGGATCTGCCAGAGGCTATGAGGTTCAGATTGCAAGAATCAATGAAATGGTGCAGATATCGCACAAAGACAAGAAGAAGATTGATCGTCTATAAGACTTTCATCCATTTATCCTGGGCTTTCATAACCCATTCTATCACTTCCCTTACCGCTCCCTTTCCTCCGGGGGCGGTAGTTATATAAGCAACCTTCTCTTTAACTTCTGAAACAGCATCTGCCGGACAACAAGCCAGAACCGGAAACGCTTTCATCAATAATAAATCAGGAATATCATCTCCTATAAAAAGCACTTCTTCCGGCTTTAAACCTACCTTATCCAGGTATTCTTGCATGACTTTAGGCTTTTCAGCTGTACCTACATTAATGTATACATCCTGAATACCTATGGCATTCATTCTCTTTACTATGCTTTCCTGTTTACCACCCGATATAACGGCTAAATGATATCCACTTTTAACGGCCATTTGGACAGCATATCCATCCCTAACATTAAAGGTTCTCGTTACATCATCTTGGGTGACGGTCAATGTAGCGTCTGTAAAAACCCCATCCACATCAAACACGAAACCCTTAATCCTTTTTACCATTTTATTTTCCTTTATTCAACTCTTCTTGCCACTTTTTCAATTCCTCCCATTTCCCGTCTCTGGCTAAGGCACCTTGCCTAGGCCAGGTAGTAGGATCATGGATCTGGAAACGAGAACCGCCTGTCTCTAATATAGCTTTCAACTTCTCTACCGGAGTATTCGCTAAATCTTCAAAGGAATAGATACCGGAATTATTGAACAATTCCTCAATCTTAGGACCAATACCCTCTACGATCTTTAAGTCGTCCTTTTTCACTTTTGGTTTCTCCACCATTGGGGCAAAACCTGTAACGCCTGTAGCTACTTTACTCTTTCTACAAGCTTCTAGTTCAGACTCCAAAAAAGTAGTTCTATCCGTAAACTGCCTCCTCAACTTTCCATTTTCGCTTTCCAACTGAGAAATTCTGTAGTACAATTCCTCTGTATGGTCCTTAAGCCTACCCGCTAACCAGCGACTAATCAACCACCACAGAATTCCTCCCAGAATCAGAAGGAAAAGGAGCAAGTCCCAGGGAAAATTGGTTAATAAGCACTTTACGTTTTCCATTTCTATCTCTTTAAAAGTCTGATTGATACCCTTCTATTTTTCTGCATACCCTCCGGAGTGTCATTTCCGGCTATTGGCTCTGACTGCCCCTTGCCTTCCACTTCAAGGCTTTCAGCACTAAAACCTTCTGCGCTCAAAATCTCCTTAACCCGATTACCCCTCTCCAAAGACAGATTCAGATTAGATTCCTCCGTTCCCTCATTATCTGTGTGTCCCGTAAGTACAAGCCGCTCTCCAGGATTCTCCTCCAAGTAATTTTTTGCCAAAGATAACCATTCTTCCAGTTGAGGCGTGCGAATTATTTCAAGACTTGCCGATTGAAAATAGATATCCAGAGGTTCAAAAAGTAACTTTTCTACTTCTGTAGGTTCTGGTGCAGGCGCTACAGCAGGTACTTCAAGCACCACATCCCTATCTATATCACACAAAGGCTTTCTGTATGTATTCCAGAGGATACAATACAGAATTGCACTGATCAAAATCGCCAAAAATCTTATCATGTTCTAACTTACCGGTACTTAAAAGTAAAGGCATTTTAAGATATTTCAAACTTTTAGCAACAGTTTTTGAGGATAACGAAATGCCCAATTATCTAAAATAAGTAATGATCTAACATGATGATATGGACATTTCCAAAGTCCTACCTTGTCATGTTGCTCCAGCTTATTACCGCTAGAATCTACTCCCCAATACCATTCCCCGTTTTCACAGATCAATGCATTTTCTATCCACTTCCAAAGCATTACAATTTGGTCTAAGAAATATTGATCTTCCGTAGATTCATAAGCAAAAAGGCATCCTAACATTGCTTCCGCCTGTACCCACCAATGCACCTCACCATTCTCCTCTCGCAATGCCGGAATCCCTATACCCATAGAAGCATAAGCCAGAGAATTACAGGCTATATCAATGTCTTTGCCCAGTACTTTTCCGGCCTTACGTAGTAGCCAAGATGTTTCTATGTCATGCCCCAAAGAATAAGAACCCTCACTCCAGGCCCAATCTTTATCGAAGAACAACTGCAAGGTATCTTTCCAGATAATTTTATCCCGAAAAATGGAGAATAAATCTTCCAAAGCCTGCTTGATTTCAGCCCCCTTTTCCAGTTCGAATAATTCCGTATAAGGCTCCAATACGTGCAAATGGGTATTCATGCTTTTATCTCTTCCAGGGCTAATGATATGATCTTCTATCTTGTTCCAAGCCCTGTCGAAAGCTTCGAAATAACCCGGATTCAAGGGATCTTTACACTTACTTTCCAGAAGGTGAAAGACTTCTAAAGCCTCCTCCAGAACCTTCGAATCCTTAAATGCCTTATAGTATTCTATCAAACCATACAAGTAGAACCCCTGCGCATACGTCTGTTTATGGGTATCTAAAGGAATGCCGCTTCTGGTCACCGTCCAAAAAACTCCTCCGTGTACGGGGTCCCAGAAATGCGACTTCAAATAGGTATAGGCGCGCTCCGCCATATTTTTGTATTCCTCTTTGGGTTTCCAATTATAGGCTGCGGAAAAGGCCCAAAGAATCCTAGAATGAAGAACAGACCCTTTTGGAGCGAAGGGGTCTATTTGATTGTATATATCAATTCGTCCATAAAATCCACCGTACTTTTCATCTTTGGTATACTGTATCCAATAATCCAAAATTCTTTCCGCTTCTATACCCCAAATTGTCATAGACCTTTATTCTTGTCGATTAATTGATTCAAACGTTCTACGGAAGTTCTACTTCTTAAGCCATCAGCAGGAGTATTTTTACAATAATCTACTAATTTTTCAATGGTACTGGTGGCTACATGTAGTCGGGTATCTGATGAAGCATAATAAATATATACTTCACCACTAGGAAGGGCAATCCATCCGTTTGAGAACAAGACATTAGATACGTCTCCTATCCTCTCTTCTCCTTCCGGAGCTAAAAAGTACCCTGCAGGCTTATAGATAACTTTATCTAGTTGATGCAGATCTGTCATAAACATATAGAGTACGTAGCGTAAACCCGCAGCCGTTTGACGTACCCCATGCGCCAGATGTAACCACCCCTCTTTCGTTTTTATAGGGGGCGGTCCTTGACCATTTTTTGATTCTGAAATAGTATGGTATTCCTTACGATCCAGGAGAATTTCCGACTGAATAATTGCATTTTCAATATCATCACAGGTTCCAAGTGCAATACCCCCTCCGGATCCTGCTTCTAAAAATCCATCTTGTGGTCGGGTATAAAAAAGATACTTACCCTGGTAAAACTCAGGATGCAGGACTACATTTCTTTGTTGAGGCGAAGGGGTAATGAGGTCAGGTAAGCGTACCCATTTCCGCAGATCCTTTGTCCTAACTATTCCACATTGGGCAATGGCAGAGGACTCGTCGCCCGGAGCTGCGTTCGGGTCTTTTCTTTCTGTACAGAATAATCCGTAAATCCAGCCGTCCTCATGAGGGGTGAGGCGCATATCATACACATTAATATCCGGCTCCTCAGTCTCAGGAAGTAGAATAGGGTAATCCCAAAAGCGGAAATTATCTATGCCATTGTCGCTCTCCGCTATCGCGAAGAAAGACTTCCTATCCTTCCCTTCTACCCTGGCCACTACTAGGAATTTATTGTTCCAAAAAAGTGCTCCGGCATTGAAAATGGCGTTAATCCCGAACCTCTCCATGAGATGGGGATTAGATCTAGCATCCAGGTCATACCTCCAGAAAGGAGGAATATGTTCAGAAGTGAGCACAGGAAATTTATACCGGCTCACCGCTCCATTTCCAAATGGAATCTTCTCATTAGGTCTACGAATCAATTCTTCATACAGACCGTGAATGGCAGTAAATCTTTCCGCGAAATTCATTGGTTAGGGAGTTTTTTATACCAAGTAAAAAAAAGGGTAACGACACAAATTCCGAGCAAAAGGCTCGTGATAGCAACTTCTTTCCACATCCACAGCACTAGGAAAACGGGCAATGCCGTAATGGCAGTCTGTGCCAAAATACCTAAAGTCACATTTCCCATATCCTTCTTAAAATCAGGATTAGGCACAAAGTCCGGAGAATCTTTTCTTACTTCCTCCTCTATGGGCTTCCAGAAGCCCCAAGGATTTACTTGACTGTAAAAGGCTTTTAAGGTATTCCGATCAGTGGGCGGAGAAGAATAAGAACCCAGAACTCCACCCAAAAAGGACAGTGCTAAAATCAATGGGAAGTAGTATAACGGAAGTGTATCCGGGAAAAGATAAGGAAAAACCATGGCGCAAAGTATTCCTACAGCCATACCTACGGCATATCCTGTTCCATTAAACCTCCACCAATGCCATTTCAAAACATTGGCAGATATAAAACCGGCATATAATGCTCCTACTATCCATTGCAATATGCTATTGACATCTTTGGCAAAAAGGCCAAGGAAAATACTAAGCAACACAACACCCAAACCGGAGAGAAAATGAACCTTTTGCAGGTTTCCCTTTCTATCCTTTTTGAACTTTAGATAAATATCATTTACGATATAAGCTTGTGCTGCATTTAGTGTTCCGGCAAAGGTGCCCATGAAAGCAGAAAGTAATTCCACCAGGAACAATCCTAACAATCCTGCGGGAGCAAATTTCAAAATAGTAGAAGGTAAAATCTTCTCAAAATCAACTTTTCCACTAGCCGTTTGCAGATCCAGTTGGGGATAATATAATAGTGCCAATACGGTGAATCCTATGATCATCAGATATCTGGTAGGAAGTAGAACCACATTGACAAACATGCTCATCAAAGCTGCCTCTTTGGGATTGCGGGTAGACAAGATCTTTTGCATGTCATAATTAGGAGCAGGGCCGGCTAAGCTGGAGAGTATCCCTTTGGTAAACATCAAGGTAAAAAACAATCCAAAAGGATGAAATCCATCCTCCTCTATCTTTTTGTTTACTTCTGGCAGAATCCCCTCCCAATTCACCCCTAAGTCCCACTGAAAATGTAAATCCTTCCATCCTTCTGGAACAATCAAATCATGCGTTCTCAACTCACTAATGGCAAAGAGTGCGATGCAAAAAGCTCCAAGGGCCATCAAGGAATATTGGACCAAATCTGCCCAAACTATACTTGACATTCCACCTAGTATAGCGTAAAACACGGCAAAGAGGGTGAAAATTATCCCGTAAAAATGTGGCACAAAGTCCGCAGGTATGCTAAAAGGCAAAAAAGGGGATATGGAGGAAAACGGGATGAAAATCTCTACAAACTTCCCTAATCCTATAAAGCCATAGGCCATAAAACTGAGACAACTCAGCAAGGCAAAGACGATGATAATCCTTTGGGCGCCCGTAGCCCTCTTCCCGAATCGGGTCTCCATCCATTCAGCACCCGTAGAGGCATTTGACCTTCTTAACCAAATGGACAAATACACAAACATAAATACCTGATTGAATACGGGCCATAGCCAAGGCAACCAGATGCTTTTGACCCCATATACAAACATGATAGAAACCATCCAGATGGTGCCGGAAATGTCAAACATTCCCGAGGCATTTGATATTCCTAATAACCACCAAGGAAGGCGCTTCCCTCCCATGAGGTAATCCTCTTTCGTCTGCCTAGACTTTTTACGTAGTAGAATACCGATTCCGGTGACGCAAAGCAAGTAAGCTGCGATAACTGCAAAATCCCAAAAATTCATATCAGCGGTAAATACCTTGTATGCCATTACTTAATATCAGCTTCCCTGACTTCAGAACCTCTTTGAAATCAGCTACACTGCCCTGCCCCGGATAAGGAGCATAATAATGTTTATCATATCCATTTCGCCATAGCAGTAGATAGCTAGGCCTAAAACCATCAAGTGCCGGCACCACTACATTACTCCACCAATCCTTCTCGGTGATCTGCTCTAAACCCGTTTCTGTTATAGCATACGGTTTCTTTTTCTCCGTGGACAATTGATCCAGTATACTCAACATACTTCTTAACTTATGGACAAAGGCGGTATTACTTTCAGGGGCATTCCGGTGATAAGTATCCACTCCTAGTAAATCCACATACTCATCTCCAGGATATCTTTCCAAATAATGTGCTTTATCTCTAAACACGTCTGTAGAATAAGCTATAAGAATGTGGTTCAGCTTTTTCTTTTGGAATAAATAATCCACGGTTAGCTTCCAAAGTGCCTTGTATTCATCAGGTGTGCAATGGTCCGCTCCCCACCAGAACCAGGACCCTGTATGTTCATGAAAGGGTCTAAAGATAACTGGGATATAGTTTCCATCTGAGGTTTTCAAATCAGACAGGAAGGCCGCCACTAAATCCAGCCAAGATAGATACCTGCTTTTGACCTCAGGATCCTCCAAGATCTTGGATACCGTTCCTGGCACATGGTCCCAGGAAGTTTTTTCAGGATTCACTGGATTATTGAGGTGCCAGGAAATAGTGCTAAATCCACCTCTCTCATAGGTCTGGCGAATATGAACCTTCATATCTTCAAACGGCACCTGATCAAGATTATGCGAAGTTCCCAATTCAATTCTTCCTAAGTCTAAACCTAGAACTGCGGGAAATTCACCGCTTACAGAATGGATATCGCTTCTATCCTTTTCTCCTATCCATCTACTACCATCAGCATTCAAGCCATAGGCCAGAGCATCCTGGTGACCCAGAAATACCCCTTTGCCTTCGAAATTTCGAAGATTCTGGTATAAATTTTTTGTAAGAAGAGTAGGTATAGGGTGTATCTGACACCAGCCTTTTGCTAAGCAAAGGAATAATAATATAAACGATTTTTTCATAGGAGAAAAGACGGGCTCCGTAGAGCCCGTAACTTATTTCACAAAAATCAAATCATCAAAATGGAAGATCTCATCTTGAGCATCAGGTCCAGGAATCCAGAAGCCCAATTGGAAGAACGGTGTTCCTTTTTCCCACAATTTAACTTCCGACAATGGTATTTTAAAATAGGTCCATTTTCCGGCAGGAACATTTAAAGGATAAGATCTATCTCCATTACCAAAACCTCCGGCTCTCATATCTCCAGTCAGGTAAAGGGTATAATCCTGAGAAGCTCCCTTGATCCATACGGTCAAATACTTCCAATCTTTATTTTCCTCAACTCCCGGCCACCAATTGGCAAAATTGATCAAATGCCAGTTGCCTTTCTGATAGTTTTTGTAAATAGATTTCGAACCGGTCTTTGCCTCTGCATCTGTAATGGTGCCAGGATCTCCCCAAGATCCGTCTCCAAATCCTTCACCGTACGCATCTGTAAAGATGACGAAGGCTTTGTCCAGATTGACAAACTCTTGAGTAGTCTTAATAGGCCCTGTCGCGTTTATGATATCCAATGCAGACCTTTCTACATTGGTACTCTTAAACTTGATGGTCAAACTTGTCTTGGTTTTAGACACGATGTCTATAGATTCATTTGTACCTGCAAACCGAACGGTATGTACATCTTCCAGGTTAAGACCTGTTATGGTTATCTCAGAGCCTGCACTGAAGTTGTAGTTACTCACGTCGTAAATCACAGGGAAGGCCAGTACCCTAAGGTCAAAGCTTTGACTAACCCCGTTGCCATTTGTCAGAGTAACTTTTTGAGTTCCTCCCTGGGCCTCCAAAGGCACTCGAAACATGAAGACACCCTCTGTATTTAAGGTTGGCTGAAAGCCTGCAGGCACTTCACCTTTCTCTAAAACTACAGAGCGAATATCTCCTAAGCCGGAACCTTTTACCACCACTAACTCTCCTCCGGAAGCACTATCCGGAAATACGCTGCTTATGGATAGATTCCCTGGTTTAATACCGGGGGTTCCATCAGTATCCTCTGTACAAGACCAGGTCAATGCCAGAGCTGCGAATAGGAATAATAAACTATATCTTTTCATGGTAAATTAATCATTGTAATAAGGTACTGCAGGTCCCAATAAGGCCGGGGCCTGAACGGTTTCAGACGCAGGAATAGGAAGGTACATTCTATCTTCTGTGAAGTTGGTAATATATACCGGACCTCCATCATAACTTCCCCTATTCTGTTTGGATATCATTTCTTTGGCTTTAGCAAACCCTTGTCTTTGGATATCAAACCAATAATCTCCTTCAAATGCAAATTCCACTCTTCTTTCCTTTAGAATATCATCTAAAGTAATGGAAGTCTTGGCAGGTAATCCTGCTCTTGCTCTCACACTATTAAAGGCAGCTAATGCTGCGGCATCAGAGGTAGAAGCTGCTGTTCCCAAAGTAGCTTCAGCAAAGATGAGTAAGACATCTGCATAGCGAAGTAGAACCACGTTGTTACCGGAATTCTGTCCGTTCACTGCTTCACCACCAAAGCTCTTTCCGGGACCGGCGAAGTACTTCGTAATGTTAGATCTAACCGCATTCTTGATTCCTCCTGCCGTTTCCGGTTGAAGGGTATCATAGCGGAATCCATTTGCCATGAACGCATTATACTCAGGCGCATTAGGACGCTGAGGTTTCCATTCCCTCTTTTCCCAACCGTGCTCCATCACTGACCATGCTCTACGCTTATCTCCAAATTCATAGGCCGCTAGGATATCTAAGGAAGGCATATACATGCCCCACATGGCCGCTTCAGCAGTCTGCAAATTAGATGGTCCCCTATCCGGATTTTTCAGGTTACCTGTACCCCATGGGTCTTGAGCAAATTGATGCTGAATGGAGAACATGGTTTCCGGATTATTGTTCATAGCCACTTTAGTAAACATGCCGTAGTAATCATCTACTAGTTGGTATTTACCGGACTGAATCACCTCTTGAGCTTTCTGCTTAGCATTAGCATAGTCTTTAGTGTACAGATATAACTTTGCCAGCATACCTTTCGCGGAACCTTTGGTCAGCCTACCGGGCTCATCGTTTTCAGGCAAACCTGCTTCAGCCATTATTAATTCTTCCCTTGCAAAGCGCAACACATCGTCTTTGAAATAACGCGGGATATCAAAATTTCCGGAAAGCGTAACGGCAGCAGGGTCTGTGATGATGGGAGCATCTCCCCAGATTCTAGCGATATAGAAGTACACCATTCCTCTGATAAAGTGACATTCTGCAATGGCAGGATCTAAAAATGCACCACCTCCCGAAGCCTTTTTGGCTTCGAAAGTATTGATCAGAATATTGGCGTAACCTATAACCTTATAGAATGCTTTCCATGCAGCACCTATACGTTGGGATGCTGCGGAATAAGTCATATTCAGATATTCTGAATCCTCATAGGTAAACATATTACCTGACATTACATCACCTATGGCATCTTGTGCACGGCTTTCGAAATCCCTCCAAGGAAGTCCACTGTACAGTGTACTGGTCGCATTTCTAACCTCGGTCTCTGTATTATAATAGTTACCTGTAGTAGTACCGGATAAACTTGGTCGCTCTATGAAGTCAGAACTACATGCATTAAGCAAGAGTGCGACAAACATTAGACTCAATATTTTTTTCATGTTCGTTTCAAATTAAATGTTAGAATTCCACGTTTGCGCCAATGGTAAAGGTTCTAGGATTGGGGTAGTGACCCATATCCACGTTCATCAATCGGATATTGTTATTGAATGCTCCGATCTCCGGATCGTATCCGCTGTATTTGGTAAAGGTGTGAATGTTCTGAACAGATCCATAAACCCTCACATTCACCTTCTTCAATAGATGTGCAGGCACTCTATACCCTACCGTTACATTTTGGATTCTCCAGAAGGAGGCATCCTCCACGTATCTATCAGACATGGCCGTGTTATTCGCATTCGTGTTTGTAAACCTAGGTAGGGAACCGTTAGGGTTAGATTCAGTATATCTATCCAAAACCGTCTTTAACTGGTTAGACCAAGCACTATTCAGACCTTCGATCTGCCAACGCAGGAAGTTATAAGCTTTGGCACCATAGCTTCCTTGTAGAAAGACAGAGAAGTCAAAGCTTTTATAGTTTCCGGAGTTAGTAAAGCCCCAGGTGAATTTCGGAAGTGGACTACCTATGTAAGTCATATCCTCCGCATCTATCTTCTTGTCATTATTTATATCTTTAAACCGAATGTCTCCTAACCAGGTTTGCGCAGGATCAATGATGTATCCGAATTGAGGCAGGCTATTATCAAGATCTGCCTGGGTACGGAAGATGCCGTCTGTTTTCAATCCCCAGAAGGAACCTACAGGTCTGCCGGGCGTGGTATGCGTGATCAAGTAATTATTGTAATATACCCTACCGTCTAAAGCAGATGCAGCACTGGCAGCCTGATCATAATTATTCTTAAAATGTGTGAAGACCAGATTACTTCTCCAGGTAAAGTTCTCTTTACTCACATTAACAGAACTAATACCTAGATCTACACCGGTATTGGTCATTTTACCTGCATTACCCAGTGGTGCCTTCAGATCATCCCAAGCATCACCTACGCCTATTAAGGTAGGTCCGGTTAAGAAGATGATCATATCACTGGTAACCTTCTTATAAGCGTCTACCGTTAAATCCAAACGCCCCTTTAGAATGCCAAGATCCACCCCTATGTTTGAGGTCTTTACCGTTTCCCATTTCAAATCCGGGTTAGGAATACCCTGAATCATATTGGAAGTACCAAATCCTACCGGTCCGGTGAAGAACTGTACGGCTCCTACATAAGCCGGGTTTGGAGCCCCTCCGGGGAAGTTTTGGTTACCCACTAATCCGTAGCCTGCCCTGATTTTCAAATGGGTGTTAGGAAGCGCTTCTTTCATGAAGGATTCGTTAGAGGCAGTCCAGCCCACTGACACACCTGGGAAATAACCCCAACGGTTATTAGGTCCGAAGTTCGAAGAACCATCCGCTCTAAAGCTGGCAGAAACGGAATATCTGTCCTTGTAAGTATAATTAGCTCTGGCAAACCAGGACTCCATAGCCCAATGTCCCTTACCACCGTTGAGTCCCCATGTAGTTTGATCAGCTAAACCCGTGTTTAAGTCCATGATGTTAGCTTGCAAATCAACTTTTGTGCCACCAATAGCCTGCCAGTACGACATCTGCGCCTGGTGACCTAGAGTAGCATGGAAACTATGACCATTGATCCATTTTACGTAATTAAAATAATTAGTCAAGGAATAGTAGTAATTATCTGATCTATTGTCGATCAGTTTACTTCTAAACGTCTCTCCACCCACATTTCCAGCTTTTTGGAAAGCTATATTATTATCTAGTCCTAAAGAGAAGGAAAGTTCATTCCTCAAACTCAAACCCTTTAGTAAGGTCAATTCCGCAAACACGGACCCAAAGGCAGTGGTAGAGGTTTTTGTGTTACCTCTGTACTGACTGTTTCCTACCAAGTTAGCATTACTGTATCTGATGCCTCCCACAGTATTTCCACCTCCCCAACTTCCATCAGGATTTTTCAGAGGTACCAAAGGGCTGGTTACAGCTCCCCACCAAATGGTACTTTCAGCGGCGTCTGCCAGAGTAACGTTTTGAATACTTCTAGAGGCATTTAGGCTCATTCCTACTTGAGCCCAAGATTTTAGTTGGGTATCAAAACTCAAACGCGTAGCATAACGCTCGAAATCTGAACCTATCAATATCCCTTTGTTATTGAAGTAGTTGAGCGATACATAATAATTTGTTTTGTTTTGACCTCCGGAAAAGCTCAACTGATGGTTTTGTATAGCCCCTTTTTGGAACATGGCTTCCTGCCAGTCAGTACCTTTTCCTAGTAAGCTTGGATCAGCAAACTCTTCTGAAGGAGTAATTCCAATGATAGGAAGAATCTCATTCTGGTAACGAGCAAATTCCTGGAGGTTCATTAGATCCAGTTTTCTAGCCACCTCAGATACTCCAAAATAGGTTTCATAGGTAATTTTACCTGTACCTGCTTTCCCTTTTTTGGTAGTGATCATGATTACACCGTTTGCGGCTTGAGAACCATAAATGGCCTGTGCAGAGGCATCTTTCAGCACGTCTATGGATTCGATGTCATTCGGGTTTAACATGGCCATCACAGAGTTACCGGTTTGACCATTAGATCCTCCCAAACCGTCATAACCCGTGCTATTACTGGTATTACCATTGATGAAAGGTACTCCATCAATCACAAAGAGAGGATCATTACTATTGATAGAAGTTACTCCACGAACTTTTACGGAAACTCCTCCTCCGGGCTGACCACCATTACTGGTTACCGTTACACCCGCAGCCTTACCCTGTAATAATTGGTCTATACCAGCAGCGGGCATATCTTTTAATTCCTGAGCTTTTAAGGAGGTAATGGATGAAGTGATGTCTGACCTCCGAGCCGTACCATAGCCCACCACTACTACCTCTTCCAATGATCTGTCAGAGGATTTGAGGGTCACCTCAATTTTAGATCTGTTTCCTACTCTAACTTCCTGAGAAATCATCCCTACGAAGCTAAAGACCAGTATAGAAGATTCAGACACAGGGCTAAGGGTAAATGAGCCGTTGATATCGGTCATCACACCTTGTGCACTGCCTTTGATAACTACGGAAACACCTGCCAAGGCTTCTCCGTTTTCGTCCATTACCTTACCGGTGACTCCTTGCGCCCAGGCCATACCCGTAGACAGCAAAAGGATTAGCACCATAAGGGGCCATTTGAGTAAAAATTTCCTCATCTTTTATGTTTAGGTTAAATATTGTACAAAAATGACAAAATATTATATTTTTAGACTAATACTATTTTGACACCTTTTGACACAAATTAGAAATCCTGATACTACTATAAGTCTATTATTTAAAAAAATAACACAATTTATTGGGTTATAATAATAAAATTTATTATTACGAAATCGATTGATTTTCATATATTTGTCGAGGTCAAGTCCCCCACAAAATTTACACCATAATAGTATTTTTTTAACAATGACAACCTTTTACCACGAGATCACCCCTTTGACAGAGAACGACTGTTTTATGGTTTTTGACCGTCAAAAATCAAGATTTGATTTCCCCATTCATTATCACGAGGAATTTGAATTAACCTTTATAGAAGGAGCCTCTGGTATAAGAAGATTTGTGGGTGACCATATGGACACTATAGGAGAAACAGAGCTCGTGCTAGTGGGCTCAAATCTACCTCACGGATGGAGTGGGAAACAGGAGGAGGTAGCTCACGAAATTACCGTGCAGTTTCATAAGGATTTGTTCCATGAAAAGTTTCTAAGCAGGAACCAATTGAGCTTTGTAAAATCTTTGTTGGAATATGCATCTAGAGGAGTGAAATTTAATGAGGAAACCATACTTTCGGTAAAACCTAGATTACTTCACCTGAGCCAAAAGAACGGATTTGATTCAGTGTTAGAACTCATTTCTATCTTGCATTATTTGTCCATATCTCAAGATATACGAATGCTGGCCAGCTCCAGTTTTGTACAAGACCAGATCTATACCAAAAGCAGGAGAATAGATGTTGCCTTTCAATACATGCGCATGAATTACGACAAGGACGTTTCCTTAGGCGATTTAGCGAGGGAGGTAAACATGACAGAAGCCAGCTTTAGTAGATTTATCAAGAAAAGAACAGGACTCACCTTTGTGGAGAGTTTAAATAATATCCGTTTGGGTCATGCTACTCGTCTATTAATAGACACTACCTTAAATATTGCAGAGATCTCCTTTAAATGTGGCTTTAATAACTTATCCTACTTTAATAGGATCTTTAAAAAGAAGTATCAATGTACCCCAAAGGAGTTTAGAGACAATTACAGAGGTACTAGAACCTTTGTATAAAAAAAGCCGGCATTTTAAGCCGGCTTTCTTGGTATTAGTCGATTAGAACCGCTTCCCCTGACAATACGTCATTTTCCACGGTCTTAAACTTCACATCTCTCTTTATGCTTCCGTCTCTATACTGAACATTGACTCTATCGTTACGATTAGCCACCTTCTGTATTTGAGCCGGTCTAGCAGGTGCTTCAGACTCAGGCGATTTATTCGTCTGTAACGCAGGAGCATTTTGTTTAGTCTGAGGAGGCAATTGCTGGAATCTCAATTCCTCTACATTCGCCTTCATCAAGAATCCTACTGTCTCAGCATTTACCTTTTTAAGGAAGTTTTGGAACAATTCAACCGCCTCAAACTTATAAACCAACAATGGGTCTTTCTGTTCGTAAGAAGCATTCTGAACGGACTGTTTCAAATCATCCATATCGCGTAAATGTTCTTTCCACTCCTGATCGATGATACCT
Source organism: Leadbetterella byssophila DSM 17132 (assembly GCF_000166395.1). Lineage (GTDB taxonomy): Bacteria > Bacteroidota > Bacteroidia > Cytophagales > Spirosomataceae > Leadbetterella > Leadbetterella byssophila. The sequence goes on along the minus strand of NC_014655.1, from coordinate 3,850,550 downwards.
AAGGAGATAGCCTTTTCTATGGCTAGAATTAATTCTCTTCCATCTGTTTCCACAGATTTTTTCAAATCTGCATAAACGGCCATTCTCTTAATACCATCACCTATCACCGCCATATAAGGTTCATCTACTAAAGCCTGGCGATCATTCAATATGCTGGTTAATCCTGGAACGATATTCTTACGAATGGCATCGTTCTTCGCATCGTAATGGTTCATTGCGGCACGATACAACATCTGTGTCAAAGCATTGCCCCCTTTGCTGAAGTCGGCTTCCGAGATCTCAGGCTTCAAGCCTAATCTCTGCATGCTTCTAACCTCAAACTCCTCATAATTTCCGGCCGTTTGATTCACGATATCTGCGCATGTATCAAAGATGATATTAGCGATATCTAAACCTAGACGCTCACCAAACAAGGCGTTCTTTCTTCTTTTATAGATAGTATCCCTTTGGATGTTCATCACATCATCGTATTCGATCAGGCGCTTACGCATTCCAAAGTTATTTTCTTCTACTTTTCTTTGCGCTCTTTCTATAGAGCTGGTGATCATGGAGCTTTGGATCACTTCTCCTTCTTCCATACCCATGCGGTCCATCACTTTCGCGATTCTATCTGAACCGAACATACGCATAAGGTTATCCTCCAAGCTCACAAAGAACTGAGAAGAACCCGGATCACCCTGACGTCCCGCTCTACCTCTCAACTGACGGTCTACACGTCTGGATTCATGTCTTTCTGTACCTATAATGGCTAGACCACCTGCCTCTTTACTCTCCGGAGTCAGCTTAATGTCAGTACCCCTACCGGCCATGTTAGTAGCAATAGTAACGGTTCCCGGCTTACCAGCCTCCGCTACGATATCTGCTTCGCGAGCATGCTGCTTGGCGTTCAATACCTGGTGAGGTATTTTCTTCAAGGTCAACATTCTACTAAGTAACTCAGAGTTCTCAACAGAAGTAGTACCTACTAAGACAGGTCTTCCTAGATTCACCATTTCATTGATCTCCTCTACTACCGCATTGTATTTTTCTCTAACCGTCTTGTAAACCTTGTCTTCACGGTCCTGACGGATAACAGGTTTATTTGTAGGAATAGAGATCACATCCAATTTATAGATCTTCCAGAATTCGGCTGCTTCCGTCTCCGCTGTACCGGTCATACCGGCCAACTTATGATACATTCTGAAGTAGTTTTGCAGCGTAATGGTAGCATACGTCTGAGTAGAATCTTCTACTTTCACGTTCTCTTTTGCTTCAACCGCTTGGTGTAAACCATCAGACCATCTTCTTCCGTCCATGATCCTACCGGTTTGCTCATCCACGATCTTCACCTTACCGTCCATCAATACGTAATCCACATCTCTTTCAAAAAGAGTGTACGCCTTCACCAATTGGTTAACGGCATGTATACGTTCAGCCTTGGTTGAGTAATCACGAATTAGTTCATCATTTTTAAGGATCTTTTCTTCCGGACTTAGTTCAGTAGAACGCTCTATAGCAGCCATCTCTAAGCTTAGATCCGGCATAATGAAGAATTGAGCATCTTGACCTTGAGCCGACAAAAAGTCTATACCTTTATCCGTTAACTCTACTGAGTTATGTTTCTCATCAATGGTAAAGTACAAAGGAGCGTCAGCTTCCGGCATTAATTTTTGGTTTTCTGCCAAATAGATAGCTTCAGTATCCAATAGAAGCTTCTTAATACCTGTTTCGGACAAGAATTTGATCAAAGGCTTGCTCTTAGGTAAACCTCTGTATGCTCTGAACAGAGCTAGTCCTCCATCCTTCTTATTCCCTTCAGCAATCAGTTTCTTTGCTTCCACCAAATAAGAGCCTACTAATTGCTTTTGAATTTCAACCAATTGACTCACTCTAGGCTTCAAGGTATTAAAGAGCTCATCATCGTTTTTACGGGTCATAGGACCTGAAATAATCAATGGAGTACGGGCGTCATCCACTAACACGGAATCCACCTCATCCACCATGGCATAATGATGACGACGCTGAACTAACTCTTCCGGATCATTCACCATGTTATCACGCAGGTAGTCAAAACCGAATTCGTTATTTGTACCGTAAGTGATATCTGAGTTATAAGCTTTCTTCCTTTGAGGAGAATTAGCCCTATGCTTATCTATACAATCACAGGTAATACCGTTAAATTCGAAGATGGGTCCCATCCATTCTGAGTCACGACGTGCCAGATAATCATTCACGGTTACTACGTGAACTCCTCTACCCGCCAAGGCATTCAAAAAGGCAGGGAAGGTAGCCACAAGGGTTTTACCTTCACCGGTAGCCATCTCCGCAATATTACCTTTGTGAAGGGCAGCACCACCAATGATCTGAACATCATAATGCACCATGTTCCATTTCAAAAGGTTACCAGCGGCATACCATTCGTTTTTCCAAAGGGCTTTATCCCCTTGAATCTCAATATGGCTCTTGGTCATAGCTAACTCTCTGTCTAAATGAGTAGCCGTCACCTCAATCACCTCATTTTCTTTGAAACGTCTTGCGGTCTCTTTTACGATAGCAAATGCACGAGGCAGAATTTCTAGAAGTACTACTTCCAGCTCCTCGTTTCTTTTCTTTTCAAGATCATCAATTTGATTAAAGATCCTATCCTTTTGATCTATAGAAACATCACCCGAAGCTGATTCTCTCAATTCAGCAATCTCACGGTCAATATCACTTAATCTTTCTGCAATGATATTCTTAAGCTCAACGGTCTGTTGTCTGAATTCATCATTACTTAAATGAGCCAACTTTGCAAATTCTGCATTCGTAGCCTCTACATATGGAGTAAGCGATTTGATATCTTTCTCAGACTTGGTACCAAAAATCTTGGTAATCCCTTTCGTTAAAAAATTAAACATAAGGTTTGTATTGTCGTATTTTAATTACTCTGCAAATTTATTCAATTACAACGTACTGCGTTCAATAATAATGCGGGAATTATAAAATTACCCATAATCTGACAAATTGACAGAATAGTTTTCGAGCACAACTTATTTTTTCAAACGAACTACCTTACCATCCATAGTAGAAACATAAATACCCTTCTTGGTACTAAGCATAGGATTGACCATAGCATTTGAGATCTTGTATTGCCAAAGCACCTCCCCGGTTTTTGCAGAGACTGCCGAGACTAAACCTGCATGAGAAGGCACATATACCACGCCCTTATAACTTTCAATAGCAGAAGGTGTTAATTCATATGGCAACTGCAGTTTCGACTTCCACACTAAATCCATATTAGAGGAAGAGGTTGAAACTCCGTACAACTGCCCATCCATTGTTTTCACATAAACTAATTTACCATCTTCAGATAGACCCATAGATTCTCTAACCCTTACAGAGTCCTTTTTCTCTCTCCAAATGACCGCACCGGTTTTGGAATCTAAAGATGTCATGAATCTGTCAGGAGCCACTACAAAAATCCTGTTATTCGTACCTACAGGATAGCAAGCACCGGCAGAAAACATTCTATTGGCATGGCCATTTTTCCATTCCCAAATTAATTTACCCGTACTAGGATCTAAGGCGTAGAAGCCATTGTTCCATGAACCGAAAATGATCTTATTTTGGTATAATAAAGGTCTGGATGACACATACCCTTTCACATCATTGAAGGTCCACACTAGTCTTCCTGTACTAACCTCTATGGCACGGAAGATTCCGTCAGAGGCACCTATATAGGCTATTCCTTTATGTACCAAAGGAGAACCCAGCACTGCTTTACGGGTTTCTATTTTCCACAGCTCCTCACCATTTTTGGCAGAAAAACAGTATATAAAATGATCTGAGGAACCTACTACCACCCTATCTTTCCATACCGCAGGCGTAGAATATACCTTACCTCCGGTTCGAGCCTCCCACACTTTTTTCCCGGTTTTTTCGTCTAAGGCATAAACCTTTCCCTGGGTATTGGCAGTTATGATAAAAGATTTGTAGTGGGCGAAACCTGCACCTAAATCACTATCATCCTGGAATTCCCAGATGACTCTATTCCTATCATTTACGGAAAAGTCAGGCCTCTCGTACTTCCCATCCTTAGGCTTTTCAAAACTAAAAGTCAACCAAGGATCTTCTGTTTTCACACCAGGCACCCTAACTTGGTAAACGGCTTTATCAGGATAAATATCAATAAGGTTGTAACCACCAACGGGATCTTTTGCTCTCAGATTAGACCTACCCATGACGCCTGTAATTCCATCCCAGTCGTAACGCTTATTGATGTGACCATGTCCACACATTGCAAAAAGGATATTTCTCCTTTTGATCCTTTCTATGGCTTCATACCAGTTGTTCAAACCATTATCTAAAGGATAGTGATTTATAAAGATCAAAGGTTCATTTGGCACAGCTTGAAATACGGAATCCATCCACACCAAATTTTCTCTAGGAATCTGACCCGGACTCATGCGCATGTTTGGCCCACTTACCGTTCCCATAAATTGGAAACCTTTATGACGGAAGAAAAAGGTTTCACCACCGAATACTCTTCGAAAATCGTTGGCACCGCTTTCTGACCAGTTGCTATCGTGGTTCCCCGGAATAACGTACCAAGGCAAGTTTAAACTATCTAATATTCTTTTTGCTAATCTTAATTCCTCTTCAGCGCCAAACTCCGTAATGTCTCCTGTGAATAAAACAAAGTCAATGTCTTTTTGAAGGTTAAGGTCTTTTACTGTGGCTCTCAAATCATCTGCTCCGGTAGCACCACCCACATGGGTATCAGAAACCTGAGCGTAACGAAAAATTCTCTGTGCGTTTACATTTAAAACGCTTACTACGAATACTATAAATAATATCTTCTTCATACCTTAAAATGTAGAAAGGCTGCAGTTGCCTGCAGCCTTTATTATTTTTCTTACTCTCCCCAACCAGGGTTCTGAGTGAGAGTAAATCCTCTCTCTTTATAAGCTTGAATCTCGTTTCGTCCCAGAGGGGCTAGGTATACCCTATCTGTGAACGATACTCTATTCGCAAAGTTTTGAACTACATAGTAACCTACCATATCTGCGGCATTGTTACCGTTATAAGTAACTATTGTTCCATCCTCCTTCATAACACGAAGTCTACCTACAAATGAAGCGGTTAATTGTGTTTTAAGATCTTTGTTCACATCTAACCAAGGACCCGCTGCATAATCCGGATTTTGGAAATCCATATAATTTAGTTTTTTCCAACGACGTAGGTCATTCAGACGAGTATGCTCATACACAAACTCCATTCTTCTCTCTCTACGAATTTCCCACATTAACGGAGACACATCTGCGTCACGTGTAGGGTCATTAGGAATAGCATTCAACTGTAATGGAGCAGTTTTCTTCACACCTTTCGCTATAGCTACTGCATCTAATGGACGGTTACGGATAGCATTGATAGATTTATCTAGATCCGCCTGAGAAACCGGTGCCCCACCAAATGATTCTGCAAGAATTTGCTTAGCTTCTACCCAGTTCAAAACTACCTCAGCTAAACGGTGTACAGGAGCATCATTGGTATTCGTATTACTTCCCCATGCTGCAGGATAGCTTCCTCCGTACATATAGTTTCTAGCCTCTCTACCTGCAAACTTGTGAGCATAGGCTAAGGTTGCTGCAGGAGTGTTTACTGTATCTAGGAAAGTGGCTTCGAAACGAGGGTCACGAGTAACCACCAAATTTCTTAAGTGGAAGCTTTTAGCATTATCCACTTTAGAATTCTGCCATACATCACCGTCTGTACAAATGAAGGATTTCAAAAGATTCAAGTTAGCAGACTGAGCTTGACCTTCAGTACCGTTGCTATAAGAACCGATAGCATGGGTTAAACGAGGCGACTCATAAGCTCTAAAGAAAATAACTTCCGGGTTATTAGCAAGGTTCTCAGATGCAAATAGGGCTTTAAAGTCACTATTGAAAGAATACTTCCCGCTGTTCATCACTAATTCAGAAGCCTCAACAGCTAGTTCTAAGTATTTTTTAGCTCTAGCCGCATCAAGCTTGTGATAGTGCTGCCAAGATCCTTCAAATAATATAAGGTTTGAAATGACAGCAGCAGCAACATAGCGATTGACATATCCTACTCCATCGTTAAGGCGGATGTTAGCTAAGGCAAATTTGAAATCTTCGTATACCTTATCCATCACCTCTCCACGTGGAGTTCTTTCTTTATACATGCTTGCGTCATCACTTGGATCTACTTCTTGGTCGAAATAAGGGACATCTCCAAATACGCTTACAAGGCGAGAGTATTCATAACCTCTAAATAATCTACCTACACCTTCCCAGTGATTGTACTGCTCAGCAGGGATGTTTCCATCCATTTTAGCCTTCATTCTGGAAAGCATCACATTAGCCTTTCTCACCCAGTAGAAGTTCCAGTTTGGACCGGAATATTGCGTAAGGATGGTTGGCGTTGCTGTACTTGCCCCTCTTGAGTTAGGCACAGTAGTTTCAAATCCGGATTGTGTACCGGTTTGAGTGAAGTCATCTGCAAAAATGTAACCTCTCAGTGGAGTATAAGCTGTACCAAAACCAGAGTTATACCCTACAAAATAGTTCACGTAGAAGTCATTCGCATAGAGACGAAGATCTGTTTCGTTTTTCCAGAAGGTGTTATCATTCACCTTCGTCAGTTCAGGTCTGTCTAAGACGTCCGGATTACATGCACCTAATAATGCAGCTACGGCTCCGACACAGATATATTGTTTGATATTCATTGTCTTAAAGGATTAGAAATTAAGTTGAAGTCCAAGGGAAGCACTCTTAAAGGTAGGAGTACCCACACCTGTACGTCCGGCATTGTAGTTGCTTTGTAAGAAAATAGATGTACCAGCTACTTCTTCCGGATCTATTGGAAGTCCATTAAGCTTATCCCAAGTGAAGAAGTTCTCAAGGGAAACATACACTCTTAAGGTATTGATACCTCCGCGCTTCAACAAATGCTGAGGAAGGCTATAACCTAATGTAATGTTTTTCGCTCTCAAATAAGACATATCTAACAAGTAACGCGTTTGCACTTGCATGTTGTTCACGTTAGCAGAACCAGCATTATTGAATGCTGCAGGATAGAATGCGTCAGGAGTTTCCGGAGTCCAGTAATTACTTACAATAGCTTCTGGCATAGCTCCATCTGATACGTTAAAACCTGGAATGGCTAAGAAACCTTCACCCCATACACTTCTTTGACCTACTCCCTGGAAGAAAGCTGAGAAGTCAAAACCTTTATAATCTGCACCAATTCTAAATCCATAGTTGTAACGAGGAGTGAAATTACCTATAACACTCATGTCCCCAGGATTATCTACCGTACCGTCGCCGTTGTCTAATTCACCGTCACCGTTTAAGTCCTTGAACTTAACGTCTCCAGGTCCGAAGTAGAAGTTAGTGGAGTTCTGGAAACGAGGTTGGTAAACGCCATTAGGATCTTTCAGCTGATATGCTTTACCACCACCACTGGTGTAATACTTCGTCATTTCAGGAGTTAAGGTCACTAATACAGGCTTTCCGCTGGCATCTAATACGAAATCATCATATTGGAATAAGCGATCTGTAGTATAACCCCAAATCTCTCCATAAACCTTACCATCATAGTTAGATCCCATTAGACGAGATGATGTGTAGTCGCTGAATACAGACTTAGCATCGTCTAAGTTAGCGCGTACATTAATTCCTAAACCGTTTGCGAATCTGTGGTTGAAGTCAACCGCAAGTTCAAAACCTTTAGTAGTCAATGTACCGTAGTTTCCAAGTGGAGCACCTGCACCTATGGTCCAAGTTGTACCTTCTACTGGAGCAAACATGTTTTTGGTTACTTTTCTGTACCAGTCGAATGTTACACCCAATTTATTCTGTAGGAATCTAGCATCCACACCAAAGTCAGTAGTTTCAAGGTCTTCCCAAGTTACGTTTGGAACGGTTAAAGAAGGAGAACCTACTGCGTTAACAGGGTTTCCATTGATAAACCAGCTGATCTGACCCGCTGTCATGTTAGAAATATAAAGGTCTGATGGCACGGTTTGGTTACCTATCACACCCCATGAACCTCTGAATTTCAAGTGACTTAAAGTAGGCTTAGCCCATTCCATGAATTTCTCTTCTGAAGCAATCCAACCTGCAGAGAAGGACTTAAACCATCTCCATCTTAGGTCTGTTGGGAATTTCGAAGAACCGTCATAACGAAGGTTACCTTCGAATAGATATTTATCTTTGAACACGTAGTTGATTCTACCAAAGTAACCTAACTGCGCATCCCAGTAAACACCACCACTACCTGTGATATCACCTACTGCTAGATCAAACTGAGGATTAGTAATATCTAGTAAGTTAGTTCTCTGAGTCCAGTGATATTTACCATCTGTAGTAACCCGGTTAAGACCTAATATAAATTTGAAATCATGATCCTTATTCGGTCTAAAATCATAAGTAGTCAAGGCATTCACTGTATGGCGGTAACTATTCTCTGTACGTAAATATACGTGATCAGGGTTTGCGCCATTGGCAGTGTAAGTATTGTATGAAAGGTCATATGCACGCATAGCACCTGGTGTACCTTCAGCTACTACTTCCCCTTTATCATTTACATAGATAGGATTTCCATTCGCATCATTTCTTGCTACCCCAGCTACCCATGAGTTAGCGGCGGTAAAACGAGTACCGTTACGGGAAGTAGTGAAATCTTCGTTGGTGAAAGTATAATCTACATCAAGTTTCCAGTTCTTCATGATGTTAACTGTAGTACCTGCACTCAGGTTTATGTAGTTATGACGCATAGAACCCAGGTTCCCTGCCATGTTTTCAGACCATGGGCTGCGGATTGGGCGATTATACTCGTCATAACCCATTGGGTATAAAGAAGACCAACGGTACATGTATAACCAAGGGTCAGCTGAATAAGAGCTTGTTACATAAGGATATTCCTTATTTCTCTGGCTAAACAATGCTCCTCCTCTGATGGTTAAGTACTTGTTGATATCGTTTGATAAACGTAATGCACCGTTATATCTCTTGAATTTATCCGAATCACCAGGCTTCAACATACCGCTCTGATTAATCATACCAAAAGTAGCGGTGTATTTTGTTTTACCTACAGTTCCGTTCAGTGATAAGTTATGCGTTTGCGTAGGAGCCCATTCTCTAATCATATAATCATATGGGTCATACGTACGAATACCGTACTTTACACTAGGGGCACCCGGATTCACGTACCAGTCTCTTCCGTAGACGGTAGGATCATTTGCACCTATTGTTTTACCATAAGTCTTGTCCCATTGAACCGCCTTCTCATAGCTTTCTCTGTTGATTCTATAGAAAGCACCGGTTTCAGTACCCCCTACTCTGTCAAGCGCATCCATGGTATATTTTAAGGCGTTCAATCTACCCATCTCGTAATCCTTGAATGGATTTTGGAAGGCCATGTTAGCCGAGTAGTTAACCGTAATCTTCTCTTTGGAACCTCCAGTCTTTGTAGTAATCAAGATCACACCGAAAGCCGCTTTAGCACCATAGATGGAAGAAGAAGCCGCATCCTTTAATACTGTGATAGACTCCACGTCATCAGGATTTACATACTGAATACTTGGAATCTCAACGTTATCTAAAAGGATTAGAGGCGTACTATTACCTTGTACAGATGACAAAGCACCTCTGATACGGATAGTAGGATCTGAACCTACTTCACCACTAGGAATGGTAATGGTTAAACCCGGAGTAGAACCTTGGATAGCTCTACCTACGTCAGCTATAGGACGTGACTCTAAGTTTTCTCTCACGTTTACAGAGGAAACTGCACCCGTTAAGTTACCTTTTTTCTGTGTACCATAACCTACAACAACCACCTCATTCAAACTGTTTGTATCATCCTCAAGGTTAATGGTCAATGTACCTCCGTTATAGGTTACCTCTTTTGTAACATAACCTACAGATGAAATTCTCAAAACAGCTCCACGTGCTGCTTCAAGCGTAAAATTACCCTCCGCGTCTGTAACTGTTACCACATTGGTACCTACAACTTGTACGGTTGCACCCGGTACAGGACCATCAGTTCCCACTACCTTACCTCGAACTGAATCGAAGGCTTGTGCTCGTTGCACGGAGATGCGATACTGGTCTGGCGGCGTTGCTGATGAAGCATTTAATGCCAGTCCCAATACTGCAATAGAGAGTAGAGTTTTTTTCATGGAATATGAATCTTTTTAGGGACTAAAAATAGAAATTTAACAAATATACCTAGTAAAAATGCTGTAACAAACGTCTTGAACTAGTTTGCACACGTTTGCACAAAATTTTTTATTATTTAGAATTATTCTTTAAAAAATTTAAATAATCGAAGAAAGAAGTTCTTGTTATTTTAATGGATCTAGTTCAGCTGCTAAGGGAAATTTCAAGACCACCTTTTTGCCCGAAGCATTTTCAAGTAAAGGTTTAAGGACTAATGCCGCATTAGCCTTTGTCTTACCTAATATATCTGCTCGAAGGGCAGATTCGAGAATCTGCTTTTCGGCCCTTTTATATGCCTCTTCGAGCAATAGTCCTTCATTCATAAAGGCATATTCTGTATGATAAACCTTAGACCTTTCATGATCTATTTTATGGTAGCAGATTTCAGGAGAGGGAAGATGTACGATCAAGGTATCTCCTTTAAACTGAAGATCATCCTCTTTGACTTTCTTCAGGTCTATACAACCTACCGCCTCTCCTTCTATAATCAATAAGGCTTTCGGGTCTGGCAGAAAGTCGCGAACGATCTTTTGCTCCACCACATCCCTATATGCGTATTTCACTAATTCGAGTTTCCCCAGATCTGTGATTTCTTTCAAAACGGTATGATGCGTAGTAGTGACTTCTTTGTTCCAGAAGCTAGCTTTCTTTAGCCTTTCCCAAAAAAAGAGTAATGCCAAAGCTAAGATCACATACATCAAAACCTTTCTCATGAAATCAATTTGAATCTTCTATATGCACTTATACCCAAACCTAAGAATACTAAAAATGTACCTGCCCAAAGAACATTCATGTGGGGCTTCTCAATGGCTTTTATAATGATATATTCCTTCTCACCTCTATTAATCCCAAAGGTAAACATACCGGTACTAGGATCAATTTTCAGCAATTGAGCACGAATACCTAGTTCATTTGACACCACAGGAATGCTCCAAACTTCCCTGTTTTTGATGGCAAAAATAGGCTTCAATATCTTTTCTCCGTCTCTTTCCAGGATTCTTAAGGTAGCTTCTGCTGCCACATCTCCGTCTTGAAGAGGAAGACCTTCCAATTCCGTCAAAGGTCGAACTTCATCTAAAATGGCCACGTGATCATTTAAGAAGAATGTATCTTTTAGCGCTACCTGGTATTCCTCCGTAGGAGTCCACTGTTTTTCTTCACCTGTAGTAACATAATTCACATGAGAGTAGATATCCTTGTTCCAGTAGTGTTTAATATCCGGAGACACCACATTACCCATTTTAGGATTGATCTGATAACGTGGATAAAGATTAAAGTCTTCCTTCTCTCCTTTTTTAAAGTTCACCTGGTAATAGGTATTTTCTGCGTTGTACTCTACGGTATCTCCTTTCTTAGCTAGAATCTTTTCTCCATCCATCAGGTCAGCACGAAGTACCCCTTTGTAATCACTATCCATCACCTGCTGCACAAAACGTTTCTCCACATAACCCGGAACCTTCCTGATTTTAATAAACTCTCCACCATAGGTCAGGTGAAAATCCTGTATACGTGTAGGTCTCTTGATGTAAAGCAAGGTACTTTCTGAATTATCCTTCTCATCTTGGAAAAGCTTATTGCCTTCAAAATTTAAGGATATCACTTTCTCATATGCGGAGGAGTACATTATACCTATCAGCATTAAAGCTACCCCAATATGAGATACTGCTCCACCGGCAATCTTCATTTTTTTGTAGTAGAACAAGATGTTCAAATTAGCTACTATACAAAACATTCCGGCTGCAAGTAAAACGATATATTGCCATTTATTCACCCCGCTTAAGGTAATGATAATAGCCGTCAAAAATAAGCTGATGACTAAAGGGTTCACCAGTTTATTCCAAGTCAGTTTCCCTTGATTCTTCCAAAAATAGTATTGTGCAATACCGGTTAAGATCACTATGGCGATGAACAGCCACATTTGAATCACAGTGAAGTGTTCAATAGGATCTGTTGGCATGGCCATATTTAATTTAAGTCCAAAGACTTCTCCTATCTTATTATACACAGGAATGGAGGTCGTTACGGTCAATTGGAAAGCTGCCAAAACCAATACAGTTACCCCTATGAAGATCCAGAAATCAGAAGAGTACGTAGATACCTCCTCTTCATCCCTTGGTAGCTCCTTCCATCTCCATACTAGTAATACCACAGCGATGATGATGAAGAAGAAGAGATATACCAAAAGTTGGCCCGACAAACCCAGGTCAGTAAATGAATGTACAGAAGCAGACCCTAATACCCCACTTCTTGTTAGGAATGTACTGTATAAAATTAAGATAAACTGGGTTATAGCTAAGATGAAGGTGGTCTTTAGGGCGGATGAACTCTTATGTGAAATCATCATGGTATGTAATGCTCCTACCATCACCAGCCAAGGTACATACACCGCGTTCTCTACTGGGTCCCAGTTCCAATACCCTCCAAAATTTAGGGTTTCATAAGCCCAAATGGCACCCATCATGATCCCTACACCGAGTAAGATTGCGGCAGATAGCGTCCAAGGCTGTGCCACTTTAATCCAGCCTTCGTAATCCTTTTTCCAAAGTGCAGCAATAGCGAATGCAAAAGGAACGGTGGTCATGGCAAATCCTAAGAAAGTGGTAGGCGGGTGGATGACCATCCAATAGTTCTGCAACAAAGGATTCAATCCATTACCGTCCTTTGGCACAAAATCAGGATTAGTAGCCCAAAGACTCAAATGAGGCATGGATTCTTTTAGCAGAAGAAAAGGTGTACTTCCCAACTTAAAATCACCCACTATTACAGCCCCGATGATCATACTGCCCAAAAAGGCCTGAACGGCTGAAAAGACTGCCATCATGGGACTTTCATAGGACTGATAGACTTTACCTTTATTTCGAAACCAAAATATCAAGGCAAAACCTACTATTACGTCCCAAAACATCCATAAGAGAAAACTCCCTTCCTGATCCTGCCAGAATGTAGATATGGCATATCCAAAAGGCAAACTTAGTGAGGTATTATCCCAGGCGTAATGATACTCAAAGTACTTATTTATTATTATGGTGAACAAAGTTGCCACCACTCCTATCACCGCTACACCATGGACGAAAAACAACTTTGAAGACAGGTTCTTCCAGAAAGGCACGTCGTCTTTTTTTGACGCCATCACATATACATATGTAGCTAACAGGGAAGTAAGAAAGGCGATAATGGACAGAGAATGACCTATTTGCCCCAAATATGAACGAAGCATTGTTGCTTAATTGGTTTTACAGTACAAAAGTACAAAGGTAAGCCATTTGTAATGACTTACCTTTATATAATTAGATTGTTTCAAAATAAATCCTCTGCCCTTTCTAAAAGTAGGATGGCAGATTGAGGTAGAATGACATAACGTTCGCCTTCGTACTGAATTTCCACGGCATGCCTTTGAAGGTAGATAGCCACATCTCCTTCTTCCGCTTGAAGAGGCATGTATTTTACTGCTTTGGATTTCCAAGGCTCATCGTCATCTAAGCCTGGCAGAGGATAGCCAGGCCCAACCTTTAGAACGTAACCTGACTGCACCTCTTCTTTCTCTGCAACGGTAGGTGGTAAATACAATCCAGATGTAGTCTTGTCACTTGGATTCTTAGGCTTGATTAGAACCCTGTCTCCTACCACTAACAATTTTTTCAAACGGTTATCTTCTGTAACACTTAACATACACTAATATTTCTATTCCTGGCGGGGATAGCCCAGGTTCCTTCATATTCCCCATTATTTACAACATAAGCTTTATCATATAAATTCACCGTAGGGCAAACGTGATAGGGCACTCCTTGTAGAATATCACCAATTTTATATTTTCCTGGCATAGATGTTCTCAAAACCCCATGTTCTTCACTTTGACTCACCCATTCCAGATCCGGATGCTCATAAAACTTAACCCTAAGAGGCAAAGGGTTTTCTGCTCCCACCCCTTTATGTCCCAGATCTACTGTAATCAGATCAGGCGCAGGTTTAGAAATCACCCTAGTAAGTAATAACGCGGCGTACTCATAGGGTTGTTCCGTATATTTCTCTCCATATCCCCAGTCCCAAAAAACTGAAGTTCCCGGAGACAGGGTTCTATCGGGACTCTTTCTGTGCACCGAAAAAGCCGGAGAACCACCTGCTATCATCTCCCAATGCGGATCCATATATTCTTGCAGTCCTTCGAAACAGTCCGCTACCCTCTGTTCTCTCTCATTTAGACCCACATCTGTGATATGACCATCATAAACATGTAAGCCCTTTAATTTCATATTAGAGCATTTCTTCACATATGCTATCAACTCCTTTAATCCTTCACCGGGCTGTATCCCGGTCCTGTTCATTCCAACGTTAACATCAATATAGACATCTACTTCCTTCAATTCCCTTTGGATTTCCTCAGCCACCTCCATACAGTCCACGAGGAGACACATTTTTGTATGCGGATACTGATCCTTAAGTTTTTGGAACCAAATTAATTTCTGCCCCATAATCTGATGCGCTAATAACACCTCGCTTGCCCTGCATCGAGCTACCATTTCAAGTTCCGCTAAGGTGGAGGCTTTAAATCTTTGAATCCCCTTGTCAATCATCAATTGGGTAACTACATCCATCTTATGGGTCTTGACATGAGGCATGAGTTTTGCTCCGCCAAGCTGAATCATCTTGTCGATATTTGCCTCTACCTTATCTCTTAAAATCAGTAAGGAAGGTGTATCAAAACGCTTCATAAAGCTCAAGGGGTAATCCATCTGGGTCTTCAAAAAAAGTGAATTTCTTATCGGTAATAGGATCTATTCGCACAGGCTCACATTTAACTCCCTGACTTTCCAGACTTTCCACTGCCTGTTCTACATCTTCCACTGCAAAGGCCAAATGCCTCAATCCGCAGGCTTCCGGCCTGCTTACCCTGGCTGGAGGATGGGGAAAAGAGAATAGTTCTATGATATAATTTCCATTTAAAGCGAGATCTAATTTATAAGAATCTCTCTCTTTTCTATATACTTCATTAATAATTTCTAAACCCAAAATCCGGGTATAAAAATCCTTTGATCTAGTATAATCAGAAGTAATAATGGCGATATGATGTACTGATTTTAGCATACTACAAAATTAAGCAAAAGTAAATGGTATTTGTTGGAACCTGATTAACTTTGAATCGAATAACAGCATATAATATATGGCAGACTTAATTACGGGAATTCAACAGATAGGTATAGGTGTAGTGAATGCAGAAGAGGCATTCAAGTGGTACAATAAAACCTTCAACATGAATATTCCCCTCTTTGATGATGTTGCTGAAGCCAAATTAATGGTAAAATATACGGGAGGGAATATCCGCCAAAGGAGAGCCATTATGGCATTAAACATTGCCGGAGGTGGTGGAGCGGAGATATGGGAATCCAAACGTCCTCTTCCTATTCCTTGCCCGTTTGAACCTGCCTTTGGAGACATTGGAATTTATGCCGCAAAAATCAAATGCCAAAGTCTTGGGGAATTTGCGCATCAGAATAACTTAAAAGTATCTCCCGGACCTGATGGAAAACCGGTGGTGTGGATGTTTGACCCATATAGAAATCCTTTACAAATTGTGGAAGACGACTCTTGGTTTAAGCCTAAAACTTCCAATACCGGTGGTGTATTTGGCGCGGTTATCGGGGTTTCCGATATCGAAAAAGCCCTGCCTTTATATAGAGACGGTTTAGGATTAGAAGAGGTGGTTTACGATAAGACGGGCACGTTTGAAGATATTGATAATACAGAAATTTATAGAAGAGTTTTGCTTCGCAAAAAGGAAGCCGCTACAGGAGCCTTTACCCGTTTAATCGGGAACACCGAAATAGAACTGGTTCAGGCCTTAGATCGTACTCCCAAAGTGATTATGGAAGGCAGAACATGGGGAGATTTAGGCTTTATCCATTTGTGTTTTGACACTTTAGATATGGATACTTTAGGAGCAAGGTTAAATACCTTAGGCCATCCTTTCACAGTTGATAGTGCCAATTCCTTCGATATGGGAGAAGCTGCCGGTAGATTTACTTACATAGAAGACCCAGACGGCACTTTATTGGAATTTGTAGAAACGCATAAAGTCCCTGTGCTTAAAAAGTTAGGTTGGTATATAGATCTTAAGAAAAGAGGCACGCATAAAAAGCTTCCTAATTGGATGATTGGAGCTTTAGGAATTGGGAAAGAGGGCGTCTCAAAACCTAAATGAGGCGTTCTCTTTGTTTTCAATTTATTTAGGCTGGGATTTCTTATTTGATTTTTTATATTCCAACCTCAGGAGGTTGAATTTGCAAATAGTATTGAAAAAGGTCTCTCAGGAGGCCTTTTTTCGTATATTTTGTGCTATGGCCAATAGGCCGAACTCAATTTCGACCTTATGCTTACCCCGAAGCATAAATCGTTTAAAGCCGTGATTGCTTTTTATGTTTGCAAAGACGGGTTCCACATCGTAACACCTTTTCTTTCGCCTTTTTATTCCTTCTTCACTGTTAAGAAGTTCATAGGCCTGCTTCCGCTGTCGCTCCAGTCGTTCATTGACTTGGACTATCCGATTCCCTTCCATCTTATTACAAGTTCCGTTTAGTGGACAATGCCCGCAATTTTGGGCTTGATATTTTCTTGAGGTTTGTTCAAAACCTGTGCTGGTCTTCCTTTTACTCTCTCCAATGAAATTCATTTGCTGACCCATCGGACAGATGAAACAGTCTTCTTGGGCATTGTAGAATAGCTTATCGGTACTAAATGGGTCCTGGTTATTGGTGTTCTGCTGTCGGTCAAAGAGATTGTATTTGATGTAGGCCTTTACTTTTTTGCCTTCCAGTAAGGTATAATTTTCCTCAGAACCGTAGCCTGCATCTGCCGTGATAACTTTGGGAGCTTGCTGATAGCTTGCTTCATGCTGAGCTATATGCGCTGCCAGAGTGGTGGTGTCGTTGGGGTTGGGGTGAATCGTGTAATTTACAACGAATTGGTTGGAGCTGGAAATTTGAACATTGTAAGCCGGCTTCAATTGCCCATTCCTCATGTGATCCTCCTTTAACCTCATAAATGTGGCTCCCTCATCCGTCTTGCTGTAACTGTTACGCTCTCCAAGAATCTGCTCCTGTTCTTCGTATTTGCCCATGTTCTGTGGAAAGTGTTTGGTGGCATAACTCAGTTTGCCTTTCACCTTCTTGTCAATATCTTTTTTCTTGCCCAAAACCTCATTGAGCTTATCGACGGTAGACTGTACTTTTTCTCTAGTAATGGTGGTGAAGTCAGGGGGATCGGGAAGGTTATCCTCTTTGCTGGCAACACTTTGAGCATATTCCCAAATGCCTTTCAATTGCTGCTTCATTTTCTCTTTATTGGTCGCAATAGCCTTTTTCCAAACAAAGGTGTAACGATTGGCATTGGCCTCTATTTTGGTCCCATCAACACAAACCTCTTCAATACTCAAAAGTCCTTCCTGGGCTAAAAGCTTAACTACTTCTTCGAACACACTTCGAAGACTTTCTCGAAGGCGGTCACTTCTGAAACGGTTAATGGTGTTATGGTCAGGATAGCTCATGCCGCTTATCCACATAAAATAGATACTCTCTTTACAGGCTGCCTCTATCTTCCTGCTCGAATATACATTGCTCACATACCCATAAACCAACACTTTAAGCAGCATCTGAGGATGATAACTGGAGGCACCGGTCAATTTATACGAAGCATGCAGAGGAGCGAGATTAATTTTATTAATGACCTCATTGACCACCCGTACCGGATGATTCTTGGGAACCAGTTCCTCCAAACTTGGAGGCAATAGCATCATTTGCTGCTGGTCGTAAGGCTTAAAAGTGGGTTTTCTTGATGCCATACCCTTGATTTTTTATACCTAAATATATGAAAATCAGGATAATAACGCAAGTTTTAAAGAGAAAATGTGAAGCCAAATCTAAAAAAACCTCGGCTTCAAAATAAAAACGAGGGTGCCTTTATGAGACACCCTCAATTAATAACTAATAGTTTCGGTATAATAATACTAATTTTCCTTTGACCGAATTTTATGGTCCGTTTGAGCGAAGCGAAAGTGGACATCATAAAATTCATGTTTTATGTTACTTTTCGTAAGTTTTGCCTTAAGCAAAACTTATTGGGAACTAATATTTTCGGATCAATAAGTATTATTTAGGACGGTAATTTTAACCGTTTAAATACTAAATGATCCTGACTTTTTAGTCCTTAGTTTTTAGTCCAAAAAGCCAAAGGCTTTTTGGTAGCTCTTCCTTACATATTAAATAAAAGAAACTTCCTTTGACCGAATTTTATGGTCCGTTTGAGCGAAGCGAAAGAGGACATCATAAAATTCATGTTTTTTTGCTACTTTTTTGCGCCAAAAAAGTAGAGAAAGAATATTCATGATTTTTGGTTACTTTCCGAACGGTCGGACCCTTGCGCCAAAAAAGTAACAAGAAGAATATTCATGTTTTTATAGTTACTTTTTGTAAATTTTGCCTTAAGCAAAAGTTATTGTGAACTAATATTTTCGGACCAATAAGTATTATTTAGGACGGTTAATTTAATAACTAAATGACCCTAAATTTTTAGTCCTTAGTTTTTAGTCCAAAAAGCCAAAGGCTTTTTGGTAGCTCTTCCTTGCATATTAAATAAAAAAAACTTCCTTTGACCGAATTTTATGGTCCGTTTGAGCGAAGCGAAAGAGGACATCATAAAATTCATGTTTTTTTGCTACTTTTTTGCGCCAAAAAAGTAACAAGAAGAATATTCATGTTTTTTTGCTACTTTCCGAACGGTCGGACCCTTGCGCCAAAAAAGTAACAAGAAGAATATTCATGTATTTTTGCTACTTTCCGAACGGTCGGACCCTTTGCACCAAAAAAGTAGAGAAAAAAACGTATTCTATGCAACTTTTCAGCGAAGCGAAAGAGCTCATCATAAGGTACATTCTTTACGGTTGCAAATCTGGAAACATTGCAGCAACTTCAGAATAAAGCGATATTCCAAAATATCGCTTTAACTGTTCAACTTCGACCTAATATTTTCAAAAAGAGTATAAAGTGCTTTGGTTTGTCCTACCGGCACATCGAATTGTCGGTTCTCCATGGATAGTAGAAGTTCATGCGCCACCTCTTTCGGAGGAATTCCATTTGCCCCACCTATATCTGCTGAAAAATGGGTATTAACTAATGGAGGCATGAGTTCATATACCTCCAAACCTGTATCTGCGAAGGCCTTGCGTAGTAATTGAGTATAAGCACTCAATGCCGCTTTACTGGAGGAATACGTAGGAACTACCCCTTGAGGAGCTAGAGCCACAATGGAAGTGACATTGACTATCGCTGCCTCCTTCTTTACACTCAAAATGGGGAGTAAAAGTTCAGATAAATGAATAATGGAGAGATAGTTAGTATTTATTTCTTTAGCCGCATTTTGATAAGCATTTTCACTTCCGTTAAGGGTGTAAGCATACGCATCACCAGCGTTGTTAATAAGCCGTCAGGATAGTTATTCCTTAGTACTTCAGCAATCCTTTCGCGCTCACTCTCAATAGATAGATCTCCTTGGATGAATTCTGCATTATTCAGTTGGCCAAGTGCATTTTCCAGTCGCTCCTTGTTCCTACCATTAATGATCACTTTATTTCCAAGTGCAGAAAATTGTTTAGCTATTTCCAGACCGATTCCCGCAGAACCTCCCGAAATAAAGATGGTGTTACCTGTCGTTTTCATTGTATTGTATATGAATCACTTTTTAAATTTTTGCAAGAATAAATACCTTTTAAGTAGGTATCCATTTGATTTTACTTCTGTGCCAAAAGAATACAAGTTGATGTTCCATAGGCGTATAGGGTTCCGTCTTCCCCTTTCAGGTCAGCTTCTAACAGAGCCGTGGTTTTTCCAAAATGTAAAACTCTACCCTCCGCTATCACCTTTCCGACTCTCAACGCCTTTGTAAAATTCACTTTCAACTCCAGAATGGTGTATAAAAAGCCATGTTGTAATAAGGTATGCAAAGCACAACCCATCACGGTATCCAGTGCGGTGCTGATGATTCCCCCGTGCACACTACCTATGGGATTATAATGAAACTCCTGTGGAACAAATTGAAATTGAACTTTAGCCCTTTCAACCTTCAAAGGTTGAAAATCCAAGGTCTCAGCAAATGGGGGTGTTGGAATGCTACCCTTCCATAATCCCATTTAGCAATTCCATTCCGGGTAAGGCCTTAGACATTTCCGCTATATCCAAAGGATTAGCCCATTCGTAGGTTCTTTTTCTGAATACAGTATTCATTGGTTTGAATATTTACTTTTTATACCGATCGGTATTTTTATTTTCAAAAAAAATTACCTCAGTAATTCTTTTTCTATGATGAGTCGGATCCTTCTATCCATAATGGACAGATATTTAGGGTGGTTCATCATTTTAGCTATTAGAATATTCCCTTCCACTATACTAAAAATCAAGCTGGCATACTCCCCGGCATGAACATCGGATCTAAACTCCAAACTACAGATACCCTTTTCAATAGTCGACTTCAATAAGCCCAGAATATACTCCATATTGTTTCTGACGGAACCCTTCAAAAAAGTTAGGGAATCATCCGCTTCCACAGCTGCATTTAAAATAGGACACCCACCAGAAGCAGATAGATTCTTCCAGTTCTTCACGTAAAAATTTGAAAAAGCCAGTAAGGCCTCCTTTGCGGAGCAAGCTTCAGCTAAGACGCTTTCAATTTCACTAAAAACCCGGGAACAGTTGTACTCAAAAGAGGCTATAGCCAATTCATTCTTATCTTTAAAATTACCATAAATAGCGCCCTTCGTTAATTTAGTCACCTCCTGAATATCTGACAAAGAAGTATTTTCATAACCCTTAATATTAAATAGAGGAGCTGACTTTTGTATGATAAAAGCTCTGGTTCTCTCTGCTTTTCCCATGAACTTCCGTATTATAGTACGGCAAAGGTAATACCTTTTTATACCGATCGGTCTTTTTTCAAGATTTTTTATAAAAAACTACTAGAGCTGTTTTGAGGGCAACCGGATGAAAACACGAGAAGGAATTGAATTCCAAAAAAATCAGTCATAGCTTCAAACACATATAGAATATTCCGATATACCTTAAATCCTCCTATTTTTCAAACTACAAAAATTTTTTTTTGCCAAACTATTTACATTTTCAAGAAACCTTTTTACTTTTCAGAAAATTTAACAATTGACCTAAAATAATTAACCATTTAAATATCCAAGTTGGAAATGCGCAAAGAGCAAAATTTAAAATTGATTGTTGTTAAAATCAGAAATATGCATTAACTTTGCAGCCAACTTTTGTCAAATGCCTCCTTTTGCCTAAAGGAAGCCGCTTTGCACACTTAATCTATCTTTAATTTTTTTATTTAAATGGACTTAATTAAATTTGTAGAGTCAGAGGTGAACGGCACAAACGCTAATGTTCCTGACTTTAAGGCTGGAGACACAGTAAACGTGTACGTAAAAATTGTTGAAGGTAACAAAGAACGTGTGCAGTTGTACGCAGGTGTTGTTATCCAAAGAAAAAACTACGGTACTCCAGGTGAAACTTTTACAGTACGTAAAATTTCTAACGGTGTAGGCGTAGAAAGAATTTTCCCAGTACTTTCTCCTTCAATTGATAGGATTGAGGTAGTAAGAAGAGGAAAGGTTCGCAGAGCTAAATTGTACTACCTAAGAGGTAAACATGGTAAAGCGGCCAGAATCAAAGAATTGAAAAAATAAGCAGCATTGCTATAAAGATTTTAAGTAATAGCTTTTTCATAATTTGTAGAAAAACGTCATCTCTTTGAGGTGACTTTTTTTTTACAAGACTTTTTGACCTATGAAATTCTATAAATATCAAGGCACGGGTAATGATTTCGTGATGATAGACAATCGCTCTAACACCTTCCAAGGGGATGTAGCAGCTTTATGTCACAGAAGATTTGGGATCGGAGCGGATGGACTTATCCTGATCGAAAAAGAAGAAGGTTATGATTTTCGCATGCGCTACTTTAACGCAGATGGAGCCGAAGGAAGCATGTGCGGTAACGGAGGACGTTGCGCGGTTCAATTTGCCTCTGACCTTGGTATCTTTGAAGGAAAAACATCGTTTATCGCTGTAGATGGACCTCATGAAGCGGAGATCACTGACAAGAAAGTATCTCTTAAGATGATTGATGTCCACCCCCTTGAAGAAGTACCTGAAGGGTATTTCCTCAATACGGGCTCTCCGCATTTGATCATTTTCACTGAAAATGTAGATGCTATTGATGTTTCCACAGAAGGAGCAAAGATAAGATACAATGAATATTGGATGGCCAAAGGAGGCGTAAACGTGAATTATGTTCAAGTCCTTTCCCCCTCTTCCATCAAGGTCAGAACCTATGAAAGAGGAGTAGAAGACGAGACCTATTCCTGCGGTACAGGTGTGACTGCTGCAAGTATAATTTCACATTTTATCAAAGGTGTATCTACAAGAGTTGAAGTGGAAACTCTAGGAGGAAACCTAGAAGTCCAGTTTGATCCGGGATCCCTGATCACTAAGGTGTTACTGACTGGTCCTGCACAAAAAGTTTTTGAAGGCGAACTTTAGAATAAGTTCGCTTTTTTCTTGTAAAAAAAAAGCTAATTCCTTAACTTGCGTACGATTTCATCTAATACCTCAAGAAATCCGGCAGGAAAAACCAACTCCGCCTGTTCATATCAAGTCATTTTATTAAAGAATACAGATCAAAAGTGGCGTAATACTTGTGGATAAATCCAGCATACGCTTTCCATGTTCCTCGTGTACGCCCGAATCATAACATTTATCTAAGTGGAAGAAGAAAAGAAACCGGCCAAAGCCGCTAAAACCAAAGCGAAGGCCCCCGCTGCTGAGGAAGCAGCATCAGAAGAGCCTAAGGCTCCCAGGGTCAGGAAAAGAATCACTAGAGTAGTTTCAGAGGATACCACCCATGCTCCTAATACCGCACCAGTTCCGGCTTTCGAAGAATTGCCAATCGCTCCGGAAATAGAAGCAGAAATTGATATTCCGGTGGTCCCTGATGAAGAAATTGACATGTCTGACCTCCTGGAAGAGGTTCCGGACATCACTGACGAAGACCTTGGCATCTCTGAAGAGATAAGTAAAGAACAAGCCTTAGAAGCAAAACGTAAGGACGATTATTCCAAAAACATCAAGAAACAGTTCAACACTCTCGTAAAGGAGTTTGACGGTTTAATTGACAATACCGGAGTACTGGAAATCATGAGTGAAGGCAGCTACGGATTTTTACGTTCTGCTGACTACAACTACCTGGCTAGTCCGGATGATATCTATGTATCTCCATCCCAAATCAAGCTTTTCGGTTTAAAAACCGGAGATACTATTCACGGAACCATTCGCCCTCCAAAAGACGGGGAAAAGTACTTTGCCCTTCTAAAGGTGATCTCCGTTAATGGTAAAACCACAGAAGAGATCAGAGATAGAATTCCGTTTGAATACCTGACTCCGCTGTTCCCACAGGAAAAAATCAAACTAAGTACACGTCCGGAGATCATGTCTACCCGCGTATTAGATTTGTTTTCTCCTATAGGTAAAGGACAAAGGGGAATGATAGTGGCTCAACCCAAAACGGGTAAAACCGTCTTATTAAAGGAGATAGCAAACGCCATCACCATTAACCACCCAGAGATCTATTTGATTATACTACTTATAGACGAAAGACCGGAAGAGGTTACAGATATGCAACGTAGCGTTAAGGCAGAGGTGATCTCCTCTACCTTTGACGAAACGGCAGAAAAGCACGTAAAAGTATCCGGAATGGTACTTGAGAAAGCCAAGCGTCTGGTTGAGTCCGGTCATGATGTGGTCATCCTCTTAGACTCTATTACTCGTCTGGCGCGTGCCTATAACACTACCCAGCCATCCTCAGGTAAGATCCTATCCGGTGGTGTGGATGCTAATGCCCTTCATAAGCCTAAGCGCTTCTTTGGTGCAGCTAGAAAGATAGAAAATGGAGGTTCATTAACCATCATCGCTACCGCCCTAATTGATACTGGATCTAAAATGGACGAAGTAATCTTTGAAGAATTCAAAGGTACAGGTAATATGGAACTCCAACTGGATAGAAGATTAGCCAATAAACGGGTATTCCCTTCTATAGATATCCTTACTTCAGGAACTAGAAAAGAGGACCTTTTAATGGAAAAAGACGAGCTACAAAGAGTGTGGCTATTAAGAAAATACATGGCAGATATGAACCCTATGGAAACTATGGAGTTCTTACTATCCAAAATGCGAGGTACTCGGGACAACGCAGAGTTCTTAGCCACCATGAACAGATAATGAAAAAAGCCGGATTAATCTCCGGCTTTTTTACTTCTCATCCTTTTGAATTTCTTATTACCAAACTATTTTACAGGGAGTAAGAAGGTACTGATTTTACCACCAGTACCTCTCCTATTTATTATACCTTAATTATTTCCACCTACACGTTGCTGCTCAGAAGCAGTTGCCGTTTGACGATTTCTCGCTCCTTTCACATTTTGGTTTCCAAAACGATAAACGAACGTGGCTCTTACGCCTCTGCTATCCCAAACATTGCTTACATTCAATTTAACACCACCGAAGTCCTGTCGGCCTCTCCATCTAGCAGTTGCAAAGATATCATTCACTGTAACCTTAAAAGTACCTTTGTTTTTCAATATGGATTTAGACAAACCACCATTCACCGCATAGATCTCTCTACCTCTGAATGTACCTTCCACTCCTGCAGAGTTAAACCACATAGAAGCTTCTCCATTCCAACCTTTACCTATTGCAAACACTTGGGAAGTGTAGAAGTTATAAAGTAAGTTTTTAACATTCAACACATCTCCCATTAATTCTCCTTTATAAATGGCATAAACACCACTGAAGTTATTGTTCATGCTCCACCATTTGTTCACTTTCACCGGGAAACTGATGCTTGCATTATATGTTTGTCGGGTACCGATATTCTCTCTAATGGCAAAGGAAACATTATTAGGGTCAATTTGCGCGTTAGGATTATGCTCAATCAACTTTTGCAAAATCTCAGGCTCATTCCTAGCGTCCTTCACTATCTGACTGAAGAAATCACTGGTATAACCGTAACCCAATGACGTCACTACCGACTGTTTCCAGGTATGAGATAACTCCACTGAGTGGCTCAATTGAGGTTTCAAATACTCGTTTCCTAGTTCATAAGTGTAAGGATCCAAGAAGAAGATAAAAGGGTTCAAACTATTATAATCCGGTCTATCTATTCTTCTGCTGTAGTTCAGGTTCAAGGTATTATTCTCATTGATAGTACGAGTAATGTAAAGCGTAGGGAACAGGTTCACATAATCTCGCAATCGCCTTTCCTTGAGGGTCAAAGATTCTCCCTCTGAGTGCGTATGCTCCATTCGTAAACCTGCCTGTAAGCTCCACTTATCATTGAATTTCTTATTATAGTTTGCGTAAGCTGCGTTAATGTTTTCTTTATAAATAAAGTGGTTAGTTCTAGCTAAGTCTATTGCACCATCGTTGTAGAACTTCATGTCGTTGTCGGATTTTACAAAACTGGATTTAACACCTGCTTCAAGTCGTGCATTAGTAGAAGGAAGAGGCAGTGTAAAATCAGATTTCACAGCTATAATGTTAAATTCATTAGGCATGTCACTGTGCATATTCAACTTATCACCCACAGGTTTCCCGTCTGGTCCGAAAAACTCCGTGACCATGCCACGTTCTTTATTTTTATTATCGTAAATAGAATAGTCAACATCTGCGGTGATTTCAGCACCCTTACTGTTCAATACCTGCTTAAAGTTTCCGTTAATCGTCCAGTTATTCCACTGCTGCTTAGGGAAGGAAGTGGTATATAATTTTGAACTCAGATTTTCATTATCTTTTATGATCGTCCAACTATCAGAAGGTTCAGCAAACTGCCAATAACCTAAATTACCTGTCACCAATACGCCTACAGTAGTATTCTTACTTGCAAAATAATCCGAACCAGCGCGTAGAGATAAGTTAGAACTTTCAGTCTCCCTCGATACAATCTGATCTAAATTTTTGGTTTCAATTTCTCTGGTAATATGATTCCTATTGTAATTTTTACCCGCTCTATAGCTGATATTCCCAAAGGTATTAAACTTGCCTTGACGGTTATTTAGATTCAAGTTCATATTATACTTAGGAAAACTTCCGCTCACTTCAGCATAATCCGGTGGTATGCTTAATCCACCACCCAAAGTAAAGGCACCATTTGTTCCATAATTCTTATTCTTCTTCATCACTAAATTAATGATACCTGAATTTCCAGCAGCATCGTATTTGGAAGAAGGGTTACTTATGATCTCAATCTTCTCTATCTGATCAGATGACATGTTCTTAAGAAGGTTAGTCAACTGTTCCTGAGTCATATAGGTAGGTTTACCATCCATATAGATAACCACACCTTGCTTACCTTTTAAGGATATATTATCATTCTGGTCAATAGATACTCCCGGAGCCCTCTGAAGAACTTCTAGAGCTGTACTACCTGCATTTACTATACTAGCCTCCACATTCATTACCAGTTTATCAGCATGCTGTTCTAAGAGTGGCTTTTTGGCAGAGACAGTAACGTTTTTCAACTCTGTACTTGCAGGTAACAAAGTAAAATGAGGCAAGATTACTTCCGGATTACCTGCACTAAGTACCACCTTAGGAGAGGTATACTTGTTGTAACCTACCATGGTAGCAGATACCAAATATTCCCCAAAAGGCAATTCATCAAAGACAAATTCTCCATTCTCATCTGCCAAAGCGGCTTTTACCATAGAAGAATCAGAAGAATTCAAAAGTAGGACGTTTGCAAATCCTAATTCCTGGTTATTTTCGTCAGAAATCTTGCCGGAGATCTTTCCGGTGGTGCGGGCAAAGGCTGAAATGCCTAGAGTACACCCTAGTAAAAGAAGTAATAGCTTTTTCATGTTTTTGTTATAAGTAATAGCTTGATAGCGAACCGATACAAAACTATTTCCTATCTATTTTCCATACAATAATTAAGGGATAGACGGCAAGTTTCATATTTTAAGTGGCCATTCTATGAGGTAAGATGGAAGAAAGCCTTCGGAGGTCGCGTGATTTTGATTTTTTTTGAAAAAAAAATCACCCACTATGAAAGCAAAAAATCGCCCTAAAAAATTCCTGCTGTTTTCACAGAAATTAAGTTACTAATAATAAATACCTTACAAGGCTAGGTACCTCATAGCAAAATAGTCAATACTTTTTCTTTGGATGCTCACTTAAATGAGTCCATTCTTTGCAGCCCATTTGATTAGGCCTGCAGTATTATTGACTTCAAACTTCGTCAACAGATTCTTCCTGTGACTGTCCACCGTGTGCGGACTTACAAATAACCTCTCTGCAATCTGCGGATTAGTTAATCCTTCTGCAATTAGCACCAGCACTTCTCTTTCTCTTGTGGTCAATACCGGCATTTTCTTGATTTCTTCTCTACTTATATCTAGCTCTAAACTCATATATAGTTTCCCTGAGCTGACCGTAAGGATAGCCTCTTCCATCTCCTCTCTAGAGGCACTTTTAAGCAAATAACCGCTTGCTCCGGCTTGAACCATCTGAGAGACATAGCTTCTTTCATTATAGGTACTCATAGCTATTATCTTCACGTTAGGATATTCCTTTCGAATCTTAGAGCTTAATTCTATTCCTGATATCTCCGGCATATTTATATCCGTTATGACAATTTCAGGGAGAATCTCTTTCAAATGTTCTATGGCTTGATAGGCATTTTGGGCTAAACCTGTCACCGTGACAAAAGGAATCCCGGCCAACATACTTCGCATTCCCTCCAAAACCATGGGATGATCATCCACAACTAAGATCTTGATCTTATCCATTGCATTCAATATATATAGAAGTGCCCTTTTCGGGAACCGACTTAATATCCATGCTTCCTCCCAAATAATTCACACGAGATAGAATGTTTTTCAATCCGGCAGTTGGACTCTCCTCCCATCTCCCCGCATCAAAGCCCTTGCCGTCGTCCTCCACTGTTATGCTGATAGATTGCTCCCTTTTCAGTACTTGAACGAGTATATTCTCTGCATCTGCATGCTTAATCGCATTATTCACCAATTCTTGGACTATCCTATAGACACTGACTTCCGTTGAGGAATTCATCCTCTCACTAAGACCATGGAATTCTGTACTTACCTTAAACTTGCCTACACTGCTAATGCTCTCACAATAATCTCGTAGGGCTTGTTCCAGACCCAATTGCAGCAATGCCTCCGGCATCATATTATGAGCTACTCTTCGCATCTCGGCTATGGATTGGTCTAATTTGTTCAGTGCACTATTAAAAAGAACTCCGTTCTCTTCTGTCATAATCATGTTTCCCTTCATGGCTCCTAGTTGTAATTTTACACCACTTAGCATCCCGCCTAGACCGTCATGAAGATCCTTTGCCAGTCGGCTACGCTCATCTTCTTGTCCTTTCAAGAGGGATTGGGCAGCTAAGAATTGTTTTTCGGTTTCTAACTCGTCTATTTTTGCCTTTTGGATTTCTTGTTTGTTCCTGTAATTTCTGTACAGCAATAGGAGAATCATTCCTAAACCAAGCGTACTCCCTATGAGAATATAATTCAGCAGATTTTTACGCTGAATGGTGGCGTCCTGTAGAAGGATCTGCGCCTCTTTCTTTTCTGACTCGAAGCGTTCCTCAGCCATTATGATCTGATTCCGGGTTTCCTTACTCAGGATACTATCTTTCAAAACAAATGACTCATTTAACAGGGAATTCCCCTCTTCTAATCTTCCCATGGCCATGTACAGAAGCCCTTTTCTATACAAGGCGTCTTGACGCTCCTCTAGAAATTCATTTTGGTCTGCCATTGACAAGGTAGTATCCAAATATTTGCCGGCGTCCATAAATTGACGTTTAAATGTATAATGGACGCCCAATGCTTTATTGACCAATAAAATTCCCATTTTATTTCCTTGCTCTTCAGCTATAGGCAAAGCTTCTTTAGCGTACTTTTCAATTATGGGATCTGAGCCTTTTCCATCCCAGATATAATTATTCATCAGAGAAACTAAACAGTGCAGGCGTAATTCCTCAAAGCCAATATCTCTGGCCAGTTTCAAAGATTCATGTAACAAAGACCTTCCCTTTTCGGCATTTCCTGAAGCTTCATAAGCACTTCCTGTGTTTAATAACACCTGACCCAACATGCGAGGATCACCGGCTTCTCTGAAATAAGACAAGGAGGATTCCAACTGCCTAATGGCTTCATCTTTCTTACCTAGATCCAAGTAAACGGGACCTAGTAGAAAGGAAATATGTGCGGTAATCCTGGGGTGATGATTTGCAAAGGATTTCCCCTTCAAGTAATAACGTACAGCACTATCGTATTGCTGCTTATAATTAAACACATTCCCTAGATTGATATAGCATTTAGCCAACTGAATAGAGTCTTTCGTATGCTCTACCAACTTTATTACTTCTTTATTTATGACCAAAGAGGAGTCATATTCTCCCTGAGCATTAAGAATATTACAATAATAAGAGGCAAACAAAACCCTTCCTCTGAGGAATCCTATCTCTTCGCTTAATTGTTTGGCTTTTAAATAGTAAGATTTCGCCTTTGTATAATCGCCTTTAGCATATTCAAAACCTATATCATAGTAAAGAAGTACCAAAGAGGTATCCTTCTTTGCTTTAGGCAATAGCCTGAGCATACTATCAAGTTCGGACCTCTGCTGAGACCATGCCCCTGCTATAAAAGCTAGGCTGAGCACTAGTGTGAGATATGTCTTCATTATGTAAAGATATCAAAATCAAAAGCTTATAAACAATCCCCTGTTCAAGGGATATTTCAATGGATAAAATTCCACTTTTCAAGGGATTGATTAGCCCAACCATTAGAGAGACCTTTACATCATCAAACTCAACTTTAAATGTTCATGAAATTTAATCTTAAAATCTATCTGCCCGCTCTCCTATTCCTCTCATCCTGTGCATCAAAAAAAGAGCCAGAGCCTCAAGAAACTCAATTTGTAGACATGAGTGAGCTAGTGACTCAATGGGACGATGGCTGGGTAAGTCGGATCAAAGAACACTGGACAGAGGTAGAAAAAGGAAATATGAAAGTTTTGATCTATCACCCTCATTCATTAGCAGACGCCTATCAATCTAACCTAGATCAAGGAAATTCGGACGCTGCAGATCTATTGGTGGCCCCTTACTTTTCCGATTTTACATCAGTCCAAAGCAGAGGGATTCAGAGTTTTGAAAGTATAACCTTCATAACGGCTGATGCTATAGAAAAAGAAAACGGTAAACCGGTGCATCTGGTCTTCTTTAAGAAGCATTATAATTCGGGAATAGGTCGTTACCTGCTGGTTGTAGCAGATAGCAAGGCATCTTTTGAGAGAGAATTTGGAAATAATTATATCAATAGTTCCAGTTGGGACTATATGGATCAAATGGCCAGTTGGACAAAGTTAGCTAACATGCAATTCCGTAATCGCTTTGGTTTGCATGCTGAAATCCTCCAAGGCACGTGGTCTTCTGGAAGTACGTCCACCTTGAGCTATTACTATGCCAATGGAGGCTATGCAGGCGCCACCGGAGCTGCTGTAGCAGACGAATTCAAGTTCTTCTCCAATCAAAAATATGAAAGTGTACACTCCGGCGCCTCAGGAATAATAGGGAATATGCAGTTCTCAAAAGCAGAATACAAAGGAAACTACAGCATACAGAACTGGTGGGGACTAAAATTGACCAACAGATTTGAGGGTACTACAGAGGATTTCGACGGATATTTTGAAGCCATTAGCAAAGGTTTACTTTTGGTACTAATAGATAAACATCAGACCGTGACCACTTTAGCTAAACATTAACTAAGATGAACTTATCAGTAATTTTCGGATCATTTCTGCTCATAGGCAGTACTTACGGACAACTGATCCATCTCGATACTAAGTCCACACAAGGAAAAACTTCCAGTAATTCTTCTCAAAAAAAGTCCCTCTCCTTCCAGGTGGAATATGATGCACCTAGCAGCACTTCCAAGGTGAGCCAAGGCGCACAAGTTCTCTGGCTGGCTTTAGGATATGGCAAGAAATTCAAGGCTCCTGAAGATTCTAAACTAAAGCAAGTCATTGCCATTAATCCGTATTTATCTCCCGAAAAGCCATTTTTTGGAGAGATGATTGGTATGCAAACCATGCCAGATGGCAGCATATTACTTGCCGGAACAGGTGGATTAGATCCTGAAGGTGGAACTAAGGGGGTGGGATGGTGGAAAATAACTCCGGAAGGCTCGATAAGCTCATGGGTCTCAAGACCGTTGCATATACGTGTCTCCGAAATCTATCCAAATAATGAATTCAGCATTACTAAGGAGGGTTCAATTTTAATGAGTAGCAAGGAAGGTTCAGTTATCAAAATCAAAGAAGATGGAGAGATCCAAAATATTGCTTCAGGCTTTAAAAATCCCGGGAAACCTATACAAGATTCTAAAGGAAACATCTGGGTTGCAGTGGGAGACACAGACTGTGAGTCTGCATGTAAACTCCTGAAAATTTCGACCAATGGAACCATAAATACCGTCATAGATTCTGATAAAACCTGGTCCAACAAAATCCTCCCAGCTACGGAAAAAATTACCTTAGGCATACTGACTTGGGATCCTACAAAGGAGGAAATTGTTTCCGGAGGCTCTTTTATAACCGCCAAACCACATAGTTTACATTCAAGCATTTGGAGAATATCGACCGATGGTCATGCGAGGAAAGTATTTTATTCTACAAAAGGCGGGCAGGGCACAGATGGTATTCAAGATTTAAGTCTTGACAATGAAGGAAGAATTATAGTTGGTGTCAGAATCATGAACAGCAGGGCCAGGCAACAATTAACTAGGCTGGATGAACGTTCAGGAAAACTTACAGCATTAACGGGATCTACTTTCCAAAAGAATACCGCCGTCTATGACCATAGACCGGGTCATGAAGAAGCCCCTTATGACGGGCCTGCCTCAAATGCCAATATCCGTAAGATCAAAAACCTATGCACTACTCCGGACGGCACCATCTATTTTTTGGACGAACATCAGTTAAGGCGATTAGATAAAGACGGCATAGTTCGTACATGGGCATACTAAAACATACCATCATGAAAAAGGCAAAAATTTTAAGGTTCCTAAAATTTGGAACCCATCTTAAGCAACTAAAATCATCGTTTCCTTTTAATAGAGGACCTCTCACCCTACTATTATGTTTCATCTTTCTGTCTTGCAGTAAAGAGGATGTACCAAAGCCATTGGATTTATCTAACCTGTCCGTAGTCACAACAGAAAAAGGTCAGGTTATTCCCGGTGGAATATATGTCCAAAAAAACATAGGCAGAGAAGGTGGGACAGTGCAGTCTCCCGGTGGAGAAATCAAAATTCAAATTCCTTCCGGAGCATTGAACAATACACAGTCCATATCCATACAAGAAATCAGCAACACTGCTCCCCTAGGAGCGGGTAAGAGCTTTCGTCTAAGCCCTGAAGGCACCACTTTTTTAAAACCCGTAAAGATCACCATGAAATATGGTGATACACCCTCCATGTTTGCTTGGATTGTAACCCAGAAAGAAGACGGCACATGGCTAGGAGATACCAGGACTCTGGTAGATGAAGTAGAAGGTACTGTCTCTGTTGAAACTACACATTTTAGTGATTGGGCAAATGGCCGAATCATTGATTTGAAAGCTTCTCCCGCTCACAGTACCTTGGGTGTAAATAAAAGCAAGGATATAGTTATCACTGGCTTTGCGAAGCCAGATCCTGGTGAAGTACCGGACTTAGTTCCACTGAAACCTATACATCCAAAAGAAGACGAGGAACTAGTAGGAATCCCCTCAATGGAGGAATTATTAAGGTTAGATCGCTACCATGCTTTACGATTAATTTCGTGGACATTAGATGGGGTACCAGCACCTACATCTGGAAATAAGGGAAAACTGAAAGCTAATAATTTCTCTGCTCAATACACAGCACCTGCAAAAGTACCTAATCCTCAAAAGGTTCAAGTTAGCGCTTCTATCGAGGGCACAAGGGCAGACGGTTCACGTACCAAGGTAATTTTAGCATCGAATATAGATATTATTGACGGATACTACTTAAGAATAGAGTTAGATGGTCAAGAATACATGTTAAGCGGGGATCAGGCCATTCTTGCCTTTACACCAAGAGATAATGAAAAGATGATCCTGCAGGCTATTCAGAATGAAGATTTTATATTGGGGATTAGGATTATGGATGAGACCCCGGACTTCAGTGGAAAACCTAAAGTGTATACCATAGGAGATGAAGCTACTTCCCTACCCAATACCGTAGAACTCCTGATTGACGGTATGAAAAACAGCTTTTACAACCTAAGTTATTCGGGGGTACCGTATTTGCAAAAATGTATTCCTGACGCTAACAGTATAAAATTTGAGCCGGTTAGGTTTAGCATGGTTAGAAACGATGGCAAATATTTACCTGGTGTAGGTAAACTATACGATGTAGAGGGCACATTTTCTACCAAAGTATATTATTATAACATGAATGAGGTTCCATGTGGACCGGCAAAAGCTTACACTTTAAAAGGTGAATTCCTCTTACAAGGAACAGAAATAACAGTCGAAGATTGATTTCTGGAAATGTGGTCTATATTTGCCACATTATGAAAAATAACATCCTTAAAGGATACTTCTTTGCCGCAGCTTCTGCTATATCATTCGGACTGATTCCTTTGTTCATCATTCCCTTGAACGAGAAGGGTATACATTTAGATACTACTCTGTTTTTCCGCTTTTTATTTGCGGCTTTGATGATAGGAGTCTACTGTACTTTTAAGAAACAATCCTTGAGGGTTAACCAAAGGGATTTGTTTTTGCTTTTTGTCTTAGGGATTCTGTATGCTTTGTCGGCTGAGTTTCTACTTTGGGGATACTCTGCCATGTCTCCGGGAATAGCCTCCACCGTTTTATATGTTTATCCTTTAATGGTGGCAATACTCTTGTATTGGAAATATAGTGAGAAGATCTCTAACCCTACCAGATGGTCTATGTTTTTGGCGCTGCTTGGTGTTTTGATTATAGGTTGGGAAGGTGAAAATATGAGATTCAATTTTTGGGGTACAATCATAGTTTTGACTTCAGCAATGACCTATGCTCTATATATGGTGATTGTAAACAAAGGTAAATTACAAGCGCAAGGAATAGTGGTGACCTTTTATTCGGTTTTGTTTTCTTCCTTTTACTATCTCATCAAGATGAGTATGGGTAGCTTCATCCTGCCTTCTCTTGATACCTTAGGATTTATCAGCCTGTTTTCTTTAGTTACTGTAGTAATATCAGTACTTTTTATAATATTGGCTATCCAATGGATTGGATCTACACCTACCGCCATATTAGGTGCCTTAGAACCTGTAGTAGCGGTAGGTGTGAGTGTAGCCATCTTTGGAGAGAAAGCTACATGGAATCTTTTTGCGGGACTTATACTGGTCTTAAGTGCCTTAATGGTCAAGGTTTTAGGCGACACCCAATCCCTCCGCCACTAAATACAGGATAGACTCATAGTTCTTACCTGTAGCATGTGTCATGGCCATCTCGCAAGTACGTGTGCTGGAATAATGACCTTCTACATGATGATGACCATTCACCTCTCTAGCTTCTTTCTCAGTAGCAGAAGTGGTCAATTCTGGGAACAAGAAACCTCTATCTCCGGCCATACCGCAGCATCCCCAATCCAATGGAACAATCACTTCCTCCGCAAATGTTTCAGCGATCTTCTTCAGCATCCCGGTACTCTGCATCTTTTCAGATGAGCAAACAGGATGTAGAACCACCTTCCCTTTTTTATTTGAAGACTGAAGCTTTGGTAACACATCTTGATATAAGAATTCTATACTATCCCAGATGGTCAGTTGCTTATACCTGTCTTGGTTGACCGGATTTAATACTCCAAACATATTTTTGATTGTGTACTCGCAACTGGTCACGTCTATCACAATGGGTAGTTTACCTTCCAAAGAAGAATTCCACATACGTTCTACTATCTCATTTGCTGTATAAGCGTAAGCATCTGAAAAACCTTTGGAAGAATAAATCTGACTGCAGCAACTACTACCTATCTGATCCAGAACTTTGGTCTTTATACCTACCTGATCACAGATGGCATAAAAAATCTCTAACATGTTCTTCTTCTGTCCGGGATAAGTCCCCATCATACGGGTAATACATGCTGGAAAATAAACGATATCCGGATCAGCATCATTTCTATATCGGAGTGCAGGAGGTTCAGGTATTTCCGGAGTCCAATTAGGTATATTCGGTATGCCTTTCGTGATTTTTTCCAGGGTTCTCTCTCCCACTATCCTTTTAGCTACATGGGCCACTTCCAGACCCCA
This sequence comes from Leadbetterella byssophila DSM 17132, assembly GCF_000166395.1. Classification (GTDB taxonomy): domain Bacteria; phylum Bacteroidota; class Bacteroidia; order Cytophagales; family Spirosomataceae; genus Leadbetterella; species Leadbetterella byssophila. The sequence continues at coordinate 3,814,909 of NC_014655.1, read as the reverse complement.
TTGTAATCCCTTCACCACGGTCCCGAAATTTTTTGCTGTCCAAAGGGCTGTTTTATTCTGCCAAACGGCATGGGTATCTACCCTTAGGTGTTTCACGAGATCTCCCGTATTAATATTTACAGGACAATTCAAGGCGCATAAACCATCTACTGCGCATGTATCCAATCCGTGATACTCAAACTGCTTAGCTAAAACCTTATACTCCTCCATACGGCCATCCGCCTTGAAGTTTTCTAAGACTCTACGAGTGACTATTCGTCTCCGTGGAGAAGCAGTTACTTGACGAGAAGGGCAACTAGGCTCACAGAAGCCACATTCTATACATTTATCTACCTCTTGCTCCACGGAGGGCATACGTTTTAGGTTATGCAAGTGGGCATCTTTAAGAGGGTTGATAATTACCCCCGGATTCAAAAGGGATAGAGGATCTACTGCGTCCTTCAACCTTTTCATGATATGGTAGGCTTCTCCTCCCCATTCCGTTTCCACAAAGGGAGCCATATTTCGGCCCGTACCGTGCTCCGCCTTCAATGCTCCGTCATATTTCTTTACCACTAGGTTTACCACATCGTCCATAAAGCGCTCGTACCGCTTTATTTCATGATCTGTAGCAAATGTCTGGGTTACCACAAAATGGATATTCCCATCTTTAGCATGACCAAAGATGATTCCATTTTCGTATCCATGTTTTTGAAACAGGTTTTGGATATCTATAATAGCATGACCAAGGTGATGTAAAGGGAATGCCACATCTTCAAGGATTACCGTGGTTCCACTGGCTCTCACCGCCCCTACTGCTGGGAACATCCCTTTTCTCACTTTCCAATAGAAAGCTTGAATAGCCGGATCACGAGTAAATACAGGTGCTTCCACCAAGCTAAACTCCGGAAGTCGAGATTCAAATAAAGCTACTGTATCTTCCAGTTCCTGTATACTGTCTTCCTGAAACTCTACTAATAATGCAGCTGCAGGCTCAGGTAGTGTTTTCACTACTGCAGGCATCCCATCTAAATCTTCTACTGACCGAAGTGATGCCCTGTCCATCAATTCCACCATGGCTGCGCCTGTCTCCATTAAAGATGGGATAGCTTGGCAAGCTGAAAAGATGTCTGTGAAATAGATTAGGCCCGTAGACTTGTGAGGTTTATCCGGAACCGTTTCCAGAACTGCTTCAGAAATGAAGGCCAATGTTCCTTCTCCTCCTATCAGTAGATGTGCAAAAATATCCAGTGGTTTCTGATAGTCAATGAATGCATTTAAACCATAACCTACCGTGTTCTTAGTCTGATATTTATGTCGGATTCTATCAAAAAGCTCCGTATTCCTAAGGATTTCCTCTCTCAGTAAAACCAAAGTGGCCGCTAAACCTTGACATTCTGTTTCGAACCGGAGGTAATCTGATTCCACCTCAGTAGAAAAGGAATTACCATCCGGAAGGATGAACCGTATATACTTTAAGGTGTGATAGGAGTTTTGTACTACTCCACAACACATCCCACTGGCGTTATTGGAGAGTATACCACCCATCATGGCAGCTCCGATACTGGAGGGATCCGGCCCTATTTTCCTTTTATATGGCTTTAGGTGAGCGTTCACCATGGAACCTGTGATACCCGGCTGCACCCTAACGCTCTTCCCATCTTCTTCAATTTGGATCTTTTTCCAAAATTTGCTGAGGTCCACCAGAATACCGTCAGTAATGGATTGTCCTGAAAGACTGGTGCCTCCACCTCTAAAGACTAAGGGAACATTATAATCTCTGGAAATCTGAAAGAGTCCTTTGATTTCATCGTCGTTTTCAGGTTGGACAACTGCTTGAGGCACGAGGTAATAAAACCCTGCATCAGAAGCATAAGAGACTCTATCGATCAGTTGATCTTTTACTTTGTGAGTTCCAAGAAAATTCTTTAATGTTCTTAACATTATTTTTTATAAATGGTGGTAGGTGCAGATTGAGCCCTAGCATAGAGGGTCATATCTGCTACAGTAACATGTGCTGGGGCATTTACGCAATAAAGAATAGCATCCGCTATATCTTCCGGCTTAAGAGGTTCAAAACCTTCGTAAACTTTAGAAGCACGGTCTGCATCTCCTTTGAAACGTACTAAAGAGAATTCTGTTTCTACAGCTCCCGGAGCTATGTTAGTCACTCGAATATTATGCGGAGTAAGATCTTTTCTCATGCCTTCACTAATGGCCTCCACACTGTGCTTTGTAGCACAATAAACGGCCCCGTTTTCGTAGACATGTTTTCCGGCAACAGAAGATAGGTTCACGATATGCCCATCTTTTCTTTCTACCATTCCCGGCATCACAAACTTGGAAACATTAAGTAAGCCTATGACATTGCTTTGGATCATTGCGTTCCAATCGCGAATATCACCATCTTGAATACTGGAAAGGCCGTGTGCATTACCTGCATTATTTACTAAGATATCAATGGGATCTGAGATACTTTGGATGGCCTGTCCTACCGCATCATAATCTGACACGTCAAAAGTGAGCAAATGTACATTGACTTTCCCCTCTAACTCGGCTTTTAAAGCTTCTAACCTTTCTTTTCTTCTACCACAAAGAATCAGGTGAATACCGGCTCCTGCAAAGGCTCTTGCAGTAGCTTGACCTATACCTGAACTTGCTCCTGTGATCAATGCTGTTCTGCCCATTTTATTTTCATTGTTTTGGATGGGCAAATTTACAAAAAACCTAGAGCACCTGTATTAATTTAGGAGAGATCTCATGATTTCCGTCTTATCTGGACTAACTGTGGTACAGATTTTATAAACCGCTTCTTTTTCCTTCTTAGATGCTTCCGAAAAGACACCCGTAAATTCTTCACCTTTTGCATCCATCAGGAGGGTCAATAGAGTAGCTGATGGTCTCAGTTCATTCAGCGTTTTGACTGTTTCAATGAATTCCATCATTATCTTTCTCCCTTCTGCCGGTTTTTCTGTCAAAATATCCAGACCTAATCTATGGTACTCATAAAATCTCTCTCTATAAACCGCAAATTGAGGATTTCTTAGATTTTCCATGATCCAATATCTGTCCCTAATATCAGCACTACTTAACCATGCTCCACCAGCCGCATTTCCGGCTAATGTGACGATATTATAAAGTCTATCTACAAAGGGATTGCCCCCGAATCTGGAAAAGGAATCATAATCAATAGCCAGAGCCGTTAACGAATAAAAGGCCAGCATACTGGTTAAGTTACTAGTAAAGATCTGTTCATTGAAGATCATTTGTCGGCTCTCCGGAGCAAAGGACACATCAAAATTTCTATCCAGAAAAGAAAAGATTACACTTTCATAGGTAGATCCATATACCGGGCGTAGCACCTGGAACTGAGCCGTACCGGAATAATTATATTGGCCTGAAGATCTCAGGAGATTTATGTTTAGGTTACATTTGATCTTTTCTCCGGGCGCAAATATGTCGTTTGTCCAACGCTGCCCGTTCATGAAATCTGAAATACTTCTCTCTAGTTCTGCGAAAATCTCTCTATCACCAGAAGTGTTGGAACTCAATTGAGAGAAGTTTACGCGAACCTGGCACTGCAGTTCCTGTGCTTGAACCTTAAATCCTAGTAGAGCAAAGAGAATAAAGATCTTTTTCATAAATCATTCATATAACGAAGTACGGCTTCACGAATATCCATAGCCACTTCCTCTTTTGATTTTAAATCATAGGCCTGCTTTTGCCCATCTTTGGTAAATAGAGTAACCTTATTAGTATCATAACGAAAACCTGCACCCTTATCTTGCAGTGAGTTTAGGACTATGATATCAAAGTTCTTTTTATGTAATTTTTCCTGGGCGTGCTCAAACTCGTCATTGGTTTCCAAAGCAAAACCTACATGTATTTGACCCTCTCTTTTTACTTGCCCCAACTCCTTTGCGATATCCACCGTCCGGACAAGGTCAATATACATATCATCTTCTGACTTCTTCATTTTTTGTGTAGCCACCTCTGCCGGTTTATAGTCGGCTACCGCTGCTGAAAAAATGACAATATCAGCCTGTGCATGCAACTCAAACGCAGCGGCATACATTTCCTGGGCACTTCTTACAGAGATGCGATTTATTCCTTGAATTTCCGACAAGCCTACCGGCCCTGAGATCAAATCCACCTGTGCGCCTCCCCTGGAAAAAGCCCTGGCCAATTCATATCCCATTTTTCCGGAAGAATGATTAGAGATATACCTTACCGGATCAATGTCCTCTTGTGTAGGGCCTGCGGTGATCACTACGCGCTTCCCTTCTAATCTGGAATCTTTAAGGAAACTACTTTTTAATGCTTCTACTATCTCTTCCGGCTCCACCATTCTCCCCTTTCCCACTAAACCAGAAGCTAATTCACCAGAATTTGGCTCCAAAATTTCATTCCCGTAACTTTTCAGAATAGCGAGATTAGCTTGGGTAGAGGGATGGGCATACATATCCAAATCCATGGCCGGAGCAATGATCACGGGACAACGAGCCGATAAATAGACGGCTTGCAAGAAATTATCGCAAATACCCGTAGCACATTTTGCAATGGTATTTGCAGAGGCCGGAGCAATGATGATTCTATCTGCCCATAATGCTAGATCTACATGATTAGCCCACTCTCCCGTTTGAGGATGAGTAAATGCCATTTCAACCGGATATCCCGATAGAGTGGAAAGAGTCAGAGGTGTAATGAATTGCTGAGCACTGTCTGTCATCACCACCCTTACTTCTGCTTTATCCTTAACTAACAATCGCACTAAGGTAGCAATCTTATATGCCGCGATACTTCCGGTAACTCCTATTACAATCTTCTTTTGATAAAGAGACATATTTGAATCGTCTATGAAAGGTAAAATTAGAGCATTATTTTCCTGCAAATGCAAAATAGGCTAAGGAAATAATTTGTGAAGCTAAGATAGACCCTGTAGTTTTACAGATTATTTTCAGAGAAATGCTTTACGACACCGTCATCATTGGAGGAGGAATAGTAGGACTTGCTACTGCTCTACAGCTTTTAGAGAAAAAACCGAGCTTAAGATTACTACTTATAGAGAAGGAGAATCAAGTTGCCGCTCATCAGACGGGTCATAACAGTGGAGTAATACACTCCGGGTTATACTATAAACCGGGCAGTCTTAAAGCAAACAACTGTATCAAAGGATATCATCAACTCCTGGATTTCTGCCAAAAACATGAGATCCCACATGAGATCTGTGGAAAGATTGTGGTGGCCACAACAGAGGAACAAATACCTTTAATGCAGAATTTATACGATCGCGGTATTCAAAATGGCTTAAGTGGTTTAGAGATTCTCTCACCTGAACAAATGAGGGAAATAGAACCTCATGTAGCAGGAGTGAAAGGCATAAAAGTTCCTCAAACCGGGATCATCAACTATAAGGTAGTGGCAGAAAAATATGCCTACCTGATTCAAGAAAAAGGCGGACGAATTCAATTAGGTGAAAAGGTCTCTTCCATCTCCGAAAGAGAAGGAAAATCTACTATTGTGACGCAAAAAGGCAGTTACGAAACCAAATTAGTCATTAACTGTGCTGGTCTTTATTCTGATAAGGTGACCCAACTGACAGAGAGAAATCCTATAAATCTTCGAATCATACCTTTTAGAGGAGAATACTATGAACTAAAACCAGAAAAGCATCACTTGGTAAAGCACTTGATATATCCTGTACCAGATCCTAATTTCCCTTTCCTAGGAGTACATTTTACCAGGATGATAGAAGGTGGAGTGGAGGCTGGCCCTAACGCTGTCTTGGCTTTCCGCCGGGAAGGATATAAGAAAACGGACTTTTCTTGGCCGGAGCTTAAAGAGACACTAGCTTGGCCGGGATTTAGAAAAGTGGCAGGAAAATATTGGAAAACGGGTATGGGTGAATACTATCGTTCTTTCTCTAAATCAGCGTTTACTAAGGCCTTGCAAGCTTTATTGCCCGAACTAAAAGAAGAGGACTTGATCCCGGGAGGTGCGGGAGTCCGCGCACAGGCATGTGATGAACAGGGAGGATTGCTGGATGACTTCGCCATTATAGAGAATGCGCAGTCAATCAATGTCTGCAATGCACCTTCACCTGCAGCCACCTCTTCGCTATCCATTGGAGATACCGTTTCAGATTTGGCACTTAAACGTATTATTGATTAGATTTGTTATACTAAAATATAGGGATGAACCCGGAATCACTCGTATTCTTTAATCTGCAAATCTATGTTTTGGGGTTTATACTATTTATGATCCTCAGTCGTACGGTATTTGCCAGAACCGCAGGAGTAATTTCTTTGGTTATCAATATCCTTGGACTGATATCCACTTCTAATTTCTTAGTCAACACAGTTGGCACCATTTCACTGCATTACGAGTGGATCTCTTTAGAGGAAAGCTCTATTTCCTTTACTCTACTGATCAACCCGCAAACCCGGTTTATGCTCTTTTTAGTGCAGATCATCAGTGGCTTTGTTAATTTATTTTCTTTGAAATACATGGCCAAAGAACCCGGAGTCAGTAGGTTCTTTGCCTATCTCAATCTTTTTATCTTCTCCATGCTGGGACTCGTTCTAGCAGGAAACATGCTCCAACTGTACTTCTTCTGGGAATTAGTGGGTTTTTGTTCTTACTTGTTGATTGGATTTTGGTACACCAAACCTTCAGCAAATGCTGCAGCCATCAAGGCTTTTCTTTTAAATAGACTAGGAGATGCATCCCTACTATTAGGGGCCCTTTTGATATATTATTTATATGGCACCTTCAGATTTGATGATTTTGCACATGGAGAGATCATCGTAAGGGAGTATTGGTATTTAGATGGTGGTCAATGGCAAACGGTGGCCATGGTATTGATCTTTGGAGGAGTAATGGCTAAGTCTGCCCAGCTCCCACTCCAAGTTTGGCTAGCTGACGCCATGGAAGGCCCCACCCCGGCATCTGCCTTAATCCATGCCGCTACTATGGTGGTGGCAGGGGTATTCTTATTGGGAAGAATCTCAGTACTTATCACTCCAGACGCAGGTCTATGGATCAGTTCTGTGGGAGCGGCAACTAGTGTCTTTGCAGCACTTTCAGCCTTGTTCCAAAATGATCTAAAAAAGGTTTTGGCTTTTTCTACCGTTTCCCAACTGGGATTCATGGTGACCGGAATGGGCATGGGGGAAGTAGCTGCTTCTCTCTTCCACTTGACTACGCATGCCTTTTTTAAAGCAGGCTTATTCTTGTGTGCGGGAGCCATAATCTCATATATGCACCATGAGCAAGATATGCGTAAAATGGGAACTCTAATCAAGGCTTTACCCGCTGTTTTCGGCTCATTTTTGGCATGTTCTGCCGCATTAGTGGGCTTGCCACTTACGGGAGGGTATTTAAGTAAAGAATCTATACTTAATGCCGCTTGGGTTTATGGATTAAACGGAAGTATACTACATTTAATGGTACCTGTTTTATTAACCATTACAGCTTTCATTACTACTTTATATACCGTAAGAATGGTGGTTATGGTTTTCTTCCAAAGAGAAGACAGCCCTGTAGATATACTTTTAGACACCACAAAAAAGACCGTGGATGGAGCCTTGAAATCCTTTAAGGATCTTCTTACCGGAGATAATAAAGGTTCAGGTGAGGAAAAGGTGATTCAGTTAGTAAGAAGTTTAGGCATTTATGATATAGTAACCCTGGGCTTAGGAATAAGTGCATTGTGGTTCTTTTATAGTCCCTCACCCGTTCATTTACATGAAGTTTGGTTCTTCCAAGAGTTTGGAGGAGTTAAGGAAATCTATGATTGGTTGCCATGGCTGGTAGGCTTTCTCTTTTTAGCCGGCCTTCTGATAAGTTATAACCAAACGCTGGAAGAAATTCGAAGATTTTATTTTAAAACCCCTGCCCCCGCGTGGCGTGTATCTTTTGCCCTTTTGGCCATCAATCAATTTGGTATGAGTAGAATGTACGAAAATCTTTTTTCTGCATTCATGCGAAGCCCAATACTGAGAATGATTCAAAAAATTGAGGTGAAGGGAATAGATGCCGCTGTAATGAAACTTGGAAAAAGTTCCGTTTATTTTGCTCAATGGGCAGGATATATCGAAAAGAAATATATAGATGCCGCTGTTATGGGAAGTTTCCAGGCGGTGAAGAAATTAGGAAATTGGATGAGGACTCAAGGACAGGGGAATGTACAAAGGTACCTTTTGATCTGGGTCATCAGTTTAGTAGCCATTTTGGTATTGTTAATCCTACTTTGATATGGAGATACTCAGTTCATTAATTGTTTTGCCTTTGATAAGTTCCTTACTTATCCTTTTGCTCCCTAAGGCATACAAAAACTTTTATAAGTGGATAGGTTTAATCACTCAAGTCCTATTGATGATCAATGTGAGTACGCTCTTAGGTCTTTTTGAGAGAGACAACGCTGAATATCAGTTTCTGGAACATAGCGAGTGGTTTCGGTTATTTTTAGGTAACTCTTCCCTGCTTTCTATAGATTATATTTTAGGGGTAGATGGCTTGTCCATCAGCATGATAGCTTTAAGCAGCATCGTTTTTTTAATAGCATCCATTTCCTCCTTTAAAGTTCACACTAGGGAAAAGACTTACCATAGCTTATTGCTTTTATTAACTGCATCTGTTTATGGCTGTTTCCTAGCTGTAGACTTCTTCCTTTTCTTTGTTTTCTTTGAATTCATGCTTCTTCCCATGTACTTTTTGATAGGAATTTGGGGAGGGGAAAACAGGGCATTTGCTTCACTGAAGTTCTTCATCTATACCTTCGGCGGATCAGTATTTATCTTAATCGCCATGATCTGTCTGGTCATTTCTCATCAGGACGAATTCTTTACCAGTGAGTATGCGCGATTAGTATATAGTTTTGATTTCCGCACCTTAAAAGATGCATCAAATCTCATAGAGCATTCTCTTTTAAGCATAGAACATCCTACCATGATCCTAGGAATTCCGGCCAGAGATTTTGTTTTCTTGCTGCTATTAATAGGTTTTGGGGTAAAAATGCCGGTATTTCCATTTCATACCTGGTTGCCGGATGCACACGTGGAAGCGCCCACTCCTATCTCTGTAATATTGGCTGGAATTCTATTAAAAATAGGAGGTTACGGCGTCCTTCGGATAGCCTACCCTCTACTTCCGGATGCCAGTGTCAAATACAGTGCTTTAATAGGCATCCTAGGACTGATTTCTATCATCTACGGTGCTTTGAATGCCTTGAACCAGCAGGACCTAAAGAAGATGATAGCCTACTCCTCTATCAGCCATATGGGTTTTGTATTTGTGGGTATTGCTTCCTTCCATACCATAGGATTTAATGGGGCGATATTTCAAATGTTTAGCCACGGAATCTTGTCGTCCATGTTATTCCTCATAGCCGGGGTAATCTATGACAGGACGCATGACAGGCAGATCTACCATTACAAGGGATTGGCTAAGAAGATGCCATATTTTACTGTATTGGTTGCCGTAGCTTTCTTTGGATCTTTAGGCCTTCCCTCTCTTTCCGGATTTATAGGAGAATTTTTGACGCTACATGGTGGATTCCAATCGGAAGTTCTACCCAAAGCCATACCCATGTTAGGGGTATTAGGTATCATCTTATCGGCCATCTATTTCTTATGGACATTCCAAAAGATGTTTTTGGGTGAGTACCAGCCATCGGAGGAGTATAGAAGTTTATTAAAAGATTTAGATAGAAGAGAACTATTTATGTTAACTTCTTTAGGGATTATTACTCTTTTGACCGGTGTTTGGCCCAATTTGGTCCTACGCTACATCAATGCAAGTTTGACTGAATTATTGAAATGAACCCTTTAGATCACATATTTGAAAGTTCTTCACGTCTCCTTCCGGAATGGATATTGTTGATAGGTGCAGTAGTGATCTTATTGACTGTACGTAGAAAATGGGCTCCCTTTCTCTACCTTCTAACTATTATTTCCTATATCTTCAGTTTAGTGTTATCAGGAGAAATAGTCAATGGAGACGTACTGTATGGTGGACTTTTAGTTTGGGACAAAACAGGGATTATCATCAAACAATTGGCCGGTTTAGCTGCTTTAATCTTCTTTGTACACGCCCGTTTATTCAAGTACCCCTACAAAGGAGAAGTGTTTCTAATGGTCTTATTCACCTTACTGGGAATTAGTTTTCTCAGCATGACCACACACTTTCTGACAGCCTATGTCTCTTTGGAACTGATCTCTTTGTCCTCTTATGTATTAGTGAGTATGGGCAAGGAAAAAAGGCAGTTTGAAGCGGGCATCAAATATCTGATCTTTGGGGCATCGGCCTCCGCCATCATGCTGTGGGGCATCTCACTTTTCTATGGCATGACCCATCTATTGGACTTTAGTTCTCCGGATTTTATCAAGGCATTAGGGGAAACTTCTCCAGCATTAGTGGAATGCCTTTGCTTTTTAGTACTGGGAGGTTTCCTTTTCAAGATAGCCGCGGCACCTTTTCATCATTGGGTACCGGATGTGTACGAAAGTACCTCTACTCCTGTTTTATCTTATTTGTCCTTTGCCCCGAAAGCCGCCGGATTTGCATTTATCTATCGCTTTGTTTCGTCAGAAATTTCGGACCTAAACTTAGCTTTGGCACTGATCATATTCTTAAGCTTGGCTGTAGGAAACTTCTCTGCTCTGTGGCAAAAGGATTTCAAGCGGATGTTAGGTTATTCCGGAATTGCACAGTCTGGATTTATCCTTACGGGGTTAATAACAGGAAATCATTCTGATGCATACGGTACATTCTTCTATCTAGTCACCTATTTACCCGTCACCATGGGGTCCTTTTTCCTGGCTGATTTCTTATGGAAAAAAGTGGAAAGTATGGAGATATCCTCCTTTGCTGGCTTAGGTAAAACCTATCCATTATTGGGATTAAATGCCTTAGTAATCCTCATTTCCCTGGTAGGATTACCTCCTACTATAGGCTTTATGGCCAAACTTGTAGTATTTAGTTCCTTGGCAGACGCTGCCTCTGTATCCAGCGGATTCCTACTTTATGGATTGTTGATATTTGGTTTAATGAATGCCGCTATTTCCCTATTCTACTATTTGCGGCCGGCATACTTCATGATCATCAAAGATCCCAGCGAAAGAACATCCCTGTACAACTTTGATTTAGCTTTGAGTTTAACCTTAAGTTACTTTAGCTTTACTTTGATTTATCTATTTTTCGCTCCTGACTTTATTAGCAAATGGGCAAGTGGAATCTTTTAAGGCAGTAGTTCGTAAACCAAATCTCTTCCTGATTCAATCTCCCTTTTTCCTATACAGTTGGGGTTAGATTGGCAATAACTATAAACCCTTACTTCTTTAAAAATGAGCCCCACTCCGGCCTGGTATCTTTCATAGCTCTTATTCAAATGAATCAAACTTGAATCTGCTGCATGAACCACATCCATTAATTTCTCTCCCGCGCTTACCCATTTATAGGTTTGATTTGGCAGATGATTTAAAGTATTTCCATTCCAGGTTTGGCCTTCCACAGGAGGAATAATGAGCTTCACGTAGGGAATATTATTTTCTACTCGCACCACCTTCTCTACTTGTTTATATACTGTCCAAACGGAATCAATCTTCCATGACTCATCAAGGCTATTTTTTCTATATCTCTCCAATCTTAGTATGGGAGTACCTTGAACATGGCCAACCGTATCTCCTACAACTTCTTTAAGATACCATACAGAACGCTGTGGTTCGGCGGCCGCACTGTAACGTGTTTCGGTAACCTTGTATTCCAAAGTCTTATTGATTTCCAAAGGAAAGTAGTCTTCTCTTTCGGCTTCAGTAGTTTCACAAGCCACGGCCAATAAAACCAAATAGAAATATTTCTTCATGTCAAATTCTAAATTATGCCATTTCCCAAATGGGAACAAAGCCAAAATCTGGCAAGTCTCCCAAGATCACCTTGCCTTCATACTCTACCCACGCATGCGCTTCAAAACCCTTCGCATTATTCACTCCTATCCGAAGATGAACTTCCGGAGCTAAATACTTCAAAGTTAAAGCTTGAACCAAACAAGTTGTCTTTAATTTCCCTCCTGTTTTTTTTATCAATATAGCCCATTCCTCTATTACATTTTCTGGAGAAGGAGGAGTGGAAGGAAGGGTATATATCTTTTGAAATTTACCAAAGTTCATAAACAGGAGTAAGATCCTGAATTTCATCTGGAGATACGTTACTCGGCCGAGTTTGAGTAGATACCTCATTCTTCAAAGATGAGATTTTCATTAATTAGCTCATACAAGATGCGCAGTACGTCATCCTTACAAGTAGGTTCGTCTGTGTCGTAGGCCTCTACTACACAATTTACCAAATCTTCTGCGGAAACCGGCCCCGCTTTTATCTTTTCCCAAAGGAATCCCCCTACTTCATTTAGGCTAAAATAGACGCCACTGTCTGCATTTAAAACCACTACCTCCTCACCTACATTAGCAGTAGTACATGCTGGATTTATGGAATATTTCATGGTAATTTTTACTTCTGTAGAGATTCTGTGTATGTTTTGCAAAAATATGATTAAATTTTCAAAAAATACGTTTAAAAATTGAGTCATTACTACCGAACAGCCCAATTAAACATAGTTTCAGATGTAGAACTTCCCAGTCTGCCGTCCATTTCTGCCGAATCTAAGATAGATGTTCGCATAGAACGAGCAGACTTCCTATTATCTGAGCCTTCTGAATCGGCGGTAAATCTGACTCGTTTGGGTATTCAGCCAAATTTTGCCCTTATAAAAAATGGTCACTTTTTTGACTGGATCGAGCATGGAAAGTATCAAATATTAGATGGAAATTTAATAAATTATGACGGTAAAGCCAGCAGCTCAGCATATTTAGAGCACTTCATTATCAATGAGGTATTCGCTTCCATCTTCTTTCAAAGAGGCGCCTACCTGCTTCATGGAGCTGCAGCCTTAAATCCTGACGGAACTGCTACGGTAGTTTTCGGTGAGCCGGGGGCTGGAAAATCCACAACCTTAGGTATGTTAGTTAAATCCGGTGCAAAGGTGCTGTCAGACGAAATCGTAGTTATTCAATTTATAGAAGGAAAACCCTTCCTTTATCCATTTGTTCCATTATTAAGACTATGGGGGAATTCTGCGCAATATTTAGGTTATGAGCAAACTAATTCAGAAAAAAAATACGAATTCCCTGTACCTCCACTCGAAGAAGCATTCCCTTTAAAAAATGCCATATCGCTTAAACAAGGAGAGCATTTTGAAGTAGGGAATGGGGCGGACCACACCTTTCATTTGGATTTATTTGGGAATTTTCCTTTACCCAGAACTGTACTCACACCGGTAGAGCAAATGAGGAGATTCCAAGCCTCCGCAGATCTTATACGTCTGTGTAAATGTTATAAGGTTCAAAGGAACTCTAGCTCCTTTGAACCTATGGACGAGTGGATTAACGAACTCCTAAAACTTTAAGTTTCCCTTCATCAGAAGGGGCTACTTTCCATTGGGAATCAAAATATCCCCAGATTCTATCTCCGTCTTTTTCCATGGTCCAATCCCCATAGCCCATGAGAGAAACGGTTTTTGAGGTAGCTCTTAGGATTCTCAGAGCCGGATTCCCTTTGTCCTTCACTTCCCAAAAAGGAACTCCGGAATTGATTAACACTCTTTTTTGCCCTCTGGGATAGATATATGTCATATTCACCCCTTCTACAAACTTAAAAGGAAGGGTGTCCTTAATATCTGCTATCACTTTATTTGTCTTATCTGTACCAAAAAGAATCAAATCAGAATTTTCAAGATCCTTTGGACTCAAGGCAAAATCTGGCAATACTCTGGGAAACACCATCACTCTACCTAGGAATTCCCCTCTGTAAAAGCTCCAATCCGCCGCAACTTCAGCCACCTTCCTCCTTCTTTCCAACTCTTCTTGAGATGGTTTGTCCAATGTACCATAAACATAAATATGCCTACCGCTGCTGATATCATCCATGGGCCCGGTTAGAGTAGAGGTCTTCCTTAATGCTCCTGACGGAACAGTTCCAATCTCTTCTCCCACAGAAGTATTGATGGACTTCCCATTCCATTCTACATTGATTTTTTGACCATTCTTCCAAGCTACACCCGGTAATATTCTAAAGGATTCTACCCCTTCCGACTTCACTTTGAATTTACCATTCCCAATGGCAATAGCCTCCACATTTCCAGTTTTTCCCGGCTCTAAACCGGTCAGTTCTATCCAAAAAGCCTTGTTATGCTTTAGACTAGCAGAAGAAAAGATGACCTTGTCAGGGTTCGGATTCCTTTTGAAATTAGAGAACCATTTAAACACTTGTCCGTCTGCGTAGGCTGGTACCCAACTGTCATGTAAAACCCCTGGATAAACATCATATTCCACCTTCGCTCCAACCTTCTTAAAATCTTCCACCCATTTATTTACGGAGGCAATAGGCACTGTAGGATCTGCATCGCCATGGAAGAATCTTGCAGGTATATGATATGCATTAGGCAAATAAGCAGCAGTACCTTCAGGAGGTGCAGGACAAACCGGCGCTATAGCCGCCCAAAAATCAGGCCTTGTAAGTCCTATCCAAAGTGTACCGCCTCCTCCCATAGAAAGACCGGTCAAATACGTTCTGTCTTCATCTATCTTAAATCTTCTTTTTACATCAGCTATCATGTCCCATACATCTGACTCTGCTACACCCTGGTAACCCATGGTTCCCCTGGCTAGTGGAGCCGCTACTATGTAAGGTACATCTTCCCATTCCGGGAAATACAAACTAGCGTCAGCATCATTTTCACCCTTGTTATTACTTTTTCCAAAAACCCTTCTCAGCGCGAGACGATGATTAGATCCCGCGCCATGCAGCATGACCACAAAGGGATAAGACTTTTTTTCGTCAAAATTCTTGGGAATGTAAATGGCATAAGGCTGATCTGTACCATCTACAAGGGAATGAAAACTAAGAACTTGAGGACCACTAGCGTACTTCTGAGCACTTAGACCCAAACTGAGACATAACAGTAAAAAAAATGAGGTAATAAATTTCATAGTATAAAAGGTTGATAGACTCCTAAACTACAAAAGACAAAGCAAAAAATCTAAACCGAAGGCTTTTACTGGCATTCATTTTGAAGAAAAAACAAAAAAAATCCATTTTAAATATTTACTTTTGTTTGTCGTTACTTTCCTAAACCCATGAATGTGAGCAAGATAATCTCCTTACGTAGTTGCTATGTGCTGACGTTAATCGTGATGATCGTCATGTTTCCTATTTTTGTCAGTGACGGTCATAATACGCTCTCCGTTGAATCTGCCAGATATTTCCCTCCTTATGAGCAACATATCCACGGGATTGATATTTCTAAGCATAATGGAGAAATAGAATGGAAAAAAGTTCAAGGTCACCGCTGGGCAGATGAACCTTTTCATTTCACGGTGATCAAAGCCACAGAAGGTGGGGATTTAGTTGACGCATATTTTAGAGAGAACTGGAAGAAAGCCAGGGAACATGGATTTGTTCGCGGCGCCTACCACTTCTTTACTTCCTTTACAGATCCGGAGATACAAGCCATAAATTATCTATCCACGGTAAAACATGAGGTAGGCGACTTTGTACCAGTACTCGATTTTGAAAATGACGGAAGAACACACAGTGAAAGGAAAAACCTAGCTCAAAATGCCAAAGTATGGTTAAAGATTGTCGAAGAACAAACGGGCAAGAAGCCCATCATTTATACCAATCATAAGATATATCATAAGTATATCAAGGAGCATTTACCGGAATACGACCTTTGGTTAGCAGATTATTCCGTGTATGATCCTTCGCACTATCAATTAAACAAACTTATCATGTGGCAACTGAGCGACGGAGGAGTGGTCCCCGGCATACCTCATGCTGTAGACCTAAATGTCTTCTACGGTTCACACCACAAATTTCAAAAATATCTTTTTTAATTTCCTATGTTAGAATCAGTTAAATTTGATCAGACTACGGCCTACAGAAAGCTAAAAAGTCACCACAAAACGATATCTAAACAAAGTATAGCCGAGCTATTCGATGCAGATCCTAAACGCGCCTCAAAATTCTCCCTACGTTTTCAAGACATCTTTGTAGACTTCTCTAAGAATAGAATAAACGGAAGAACATTATCGTATCTTATTGACCTGGCAAACGAATGCCGATTGAGCGAGGCCATCAATAAGATGTTCACAGGAGAAGCCATTAATGCCACTGAAAACCGTGCCGTACTACATACCGCTCTAAGAAACAGATCTAATGAGCCTGTTTATGTCAACGGAAAGGATGTAATGCCAGATGTCAACCGGGTGCTTGGACAAATGCGCACCTTTTCGGAAAGTGTAAGGTCAGGAGAATGGAAAGGATATACCGATAAGAAGATTACAGATATAGTAAATATTGGAATCGGAGGATCTGATCTAGGACCGGTAATGGTAACAGAAGCACTAAAACCTTATGGTAAAAAAGGTCTGAAAGTACATTTTGTTTCTAATGTTGACGGAACCCATATTTCAGAAACGTTGAAGGGATTAAATCCGGCTACTACCCTCTTCATGATCGCTTCTAAAACCTTTACTACCCAAGAAACTATGGCCAATGCTCACACCGCGAGAGCTTGGTTCCTGGAGGCTGCAAAGGATGAAAACTTTGTTAAAAAGCATTTTGTAGCCATTTCTACGAATGCAAAAGGAGTAGCGGAATTCGGCATCGATACGAAAAACATGTTCGAATTCTGGGACTGGGTAGGTGGAAGATATAGCCTATGGAGTGCCATAGGTCTGTCTATAGCTTGCTATATTGGGTTCTCAAATTATGAACAATTATTAACCGGAGCACATGATATTGACCAACATTTCAGACACAGCACCTTCAGGAAGAACATACCTGTGATCCTGGGTCTGCTGGGCATTTGGTACAATAATTTCTATGGAGCAGAATCCCATGCTATTCTGCCATACGACCAATACATGCACCGTTTTGCGGCATATTTCCAACAAGGAGACATGGAATCTAACGGTAAAAGTGTGAACCGTTCTGGAGAAAAGATCAATTACCATACCGGACCAGTTATCTGGGGTGAACCGGGTACAAATGGACAACACGCCTTCTACCAATTGATTCACCAAGGCACTAAACTTATTCCTTGCGACTTCATGGCACCGGTCATCAGCCATAATCCAATAGGAGAACATCACAAACTTCTGCTATCAAATTTCTTTGCGCAAACTGAAGCTTTAATGAATGGTAAATCAGAGGCAGAAGCCAGAGCAGAATTAGAAAAGGCGGGGAAATCTAAAGAAGAGATAGACTTCCTGGTTCCATTCAAAGTGTTTGAAGGCAATAGACCTACTAACTCCTTCTTGTTCAAAAAACTCACACCAAGGGTATTAGGTAGCCTAATAGCCATCTATGAACATAAAATCTTTGTTCAAGGGGTTATTTGGAACATCTTCTCATTCGACCAGTGGGGTGTGGAATTAGGAAAACAATTGGCCAATAAGATCTATCCCGAATTACAAGATGCTGAACCTGTGAGCTCTCATGACGGCTCCACGAATCAGTTGATCAATCTTTATAAGAAATGGAGAAAATAGAGCCGTAGCTCTATTTTTTTATCCTGAATTTTCAATTATTACTGAAAATATGAAATTTTCTGTCCTTTTATTTGGAAATAAATTTTCAATAAATTATAATTGTATCAGGATTTCGGCTAACGTGCAAATTTACCGAGTTACTGTGCTTTCCTTTTTTAAGCCCATAACGTCGCGAAGCGACAATCAAAAAAATTAAGTTGTATAGATTCACTTGAAATCGGATTAGTCTTAAATTTTTTTAAGACTAATTTTTTTGTCCAAACATTAGGAATAGAAACTACTATTCAGTTACTTTGAAAATCAAAGTACTTTTATTTATGAATAAAGATCAAATTTCCATCTTCTACTTTGGCTCAGCCACAGCACTACTTTTACTCCCATTAATTGCCATGCAGTTTACTTCTGAAGTGAAGTGGGAGGCTTTGGATTTTATCATTGCCGGGATTTTACTTTTTGGAACGGCCACGACCTTAGACTATATCCAAAGAAAAATAAAACCCCTGAAAAAGGTTTTACTTCTCTCAGGGGCAGTACTACTTCTGCTCTTCTTAATCTGGGCAGAATTAGCAGTAGGTATCTTTGGATCTCCTATTGCCGGATCGTAATGGCAGTACCTCCTCCCGGGGCTAAAGGAATGTTCAAAACCGTACTTGCGTCTACTTGAACCTTTCTGATTCTATATTTCATGGGATCTTTTTCCCAATGAGCTCCGGGAGCATCTTCGTAAATGGTAGCCGTAAATTTCTTTCCTTTCGGCAGGAAATTTAGATTCAAATTCGCATTTCTAGAGTTTTCATCTGTTATCGCCCCAATAAACCATTCCTGCTTTCCTTTGGCTTTTCTGCCAACGCTTAGATAATCACCTGGCTCAGCTTCTAGTACATAGGTATCGTCCCAGTCTACTGCTACATCCTTTATGAATTGGAATGCATCAGAGAACCTTTCATAATTCTCAATTATATCTGCAGCCATCTGTAAGGGGCTATATAAAACCACGTAAAGAGCTAGCTGCTTAACCAATGTGGTATGTACTCTTTGGTCATTATTTGGATTATAATAATCAAAGGTAGTTTGAAGAATCCCCGGAGTATAATCCATTGCACCTCCAGTAAATCTGGTAAATGGCAGGATGGTAGTGTGATCCGGATCAGAGCCTCCCATGGATTCAAATTCTGTACCTCTGGCAGATTCCTGGGCTATCCAGTTGGGATACGTCCTACTTAACCCGGTAGGTCTCACAGCCTCATGAGAATTCACCATGATCTTATATTTTGCCGCCGTTTTAGCCACACGGATGTAGTGATTGACCATCCACTGCCCGCTTCTAAACTCACCTCTAGGTATAGGAAAACCTACGTACCCGGTTTTCACGGCATTGTAACCATTGTCTTTCATGAACTGAAAAGCTTGGTCCATCCTTCGCTCATAGTTAGTAGCAGATGCCGAAGTTTCATGATGCATCATCAATTTCACTCCTTTGGAGGCTGCATAATCTCTTAGATAAGGCAAATCAAAGTCGGGATAAGGAGTTACAAAGTCAAATACATCCTCTTTCCATAGGCCATACCAGTCCTCCCATCCTTCGTTCCAGCCTTCTACTAGCACTTGATCCAAACCATGTTTGGCTGCAAAATCAATATGCTTTTTCACATTAGCTGTATTGGCTCCATGCTTACCGTTTGGTTTTAATGTTTTATAATCTGTTATCCCCAATTTAGTGTTTTGCTCGTCAGTATAAGCCCAGGTAGATCCTTTAACAAACATCTCCCACCATACACCTACATATTTCACAGGCTGGATCCAGTCGGTTTCTTTCAAAGCACAAGGTTCATTGAGATTCAAAATCATAGATGAGGCTATGATCTTTCGTGCATCATCTGTCACCATGACGGTCCGCCATGGAGTTACAAAATCCGTTTGTAAATATGCCTTATTCCCCACCGCATCCGGAGTTAAATGGCTGATGAATCCTTTCTCAGTAAGCTCTAAACTCATGGCAGGGTAGTTCACTAGAGCCGCCTCATGAAAATGGATATAGATTCCTTTCTCATTTTTTAAAAGCAAAGGAGCTTGAACAGCTTTAATACCTCTATTTTGGAACAAAGGATAACTCTCTCCGGCGGTTAGCCTTCCAGAAGCCAGAATAGCCGGAATCTCAGAAAATTTAGAGGTGGTAGTTCTGTATTCTTCCGTATTGTAATCTCCGGGCAACCAAAACGCCAAAGGATCTCCCTCAATATTGAACTGGGTCAATTCGTCTTGAACAATAAAATATTGCAAATTAGCTTGCCTAGGAAACTCATATCTGAACGCCAAGCCTTCATCATACAGTCGGAACCTCAAATGAACCTGCGTAGCTCTCTTCTTTTGGTACAATTCCACTTCCAGTTCATTAAAGTGATCTCTAATCTCCTTGTATTGTCCCAATACCGGAGTCCACTTTGAATCTTGAGAACTGACCTTATGTTTCACCACTTCAAACCCGTCCCTCAGAGAAACGGTGTCATTGAGCAATTTGAAACCTAAAGTACTTGGAAAGATGATGGTCTGATCTTTAAACTTCAAGGTATAAACCGGCTCACCTTTGGAATTTAATGAAAAATCCAATTTTAATTTTCCATCAGGAGATTGAATATTTTGCTGGGCAAAGGCCATTTTCCCCAGAAAACACAAGAGTAAGAAGAATCGCATACAGTTTAGTTTTTGTGGCAAGATAAGCCAATAGTATGACGCAAGAGTGCCAGTATACCTGCAGGGGTACATCTTTTGAAAATCGGCACCTTTTTATTATTTTTGAATATTTCCTATAAATAATATAACTAATTAGCTATGTATAAAATAATACTAATGATAGATTTTGCGGAATCTTACAGTAAGGAACTATTGAGGGGCATAGCAAAGTATTCCAAAGAACATGGACCCTGGGTATTCTGCAGAATGCCCCTTTTCCAAAGGGAAACCATAGGCATGCAAGGAATCCTAGAATGGGCCATGGAATGGGGAGCAGATGGTATCATAGGACAGTTCTACAATGACCCCACCGTCATAGCATTCAAAGAAGCAGGCATTCCCATAATTGCTCAGGATTTTAAAGAGAGATTCACAGAAATCCCCAATATCACTGGAGCACATAGAGAAGCCGGAATCATGGGCGCGGAATATTTCCTAAAAAAAGGGTTTAAACAATTCGCCTTCTATGGCTTCAAGAAAATAGTATGGTCAAGGGAAAGAGCGGAAGGATTTGAAAATCGAGTGAATAAAGCGGGATACAAGGTTCATTATTTTGAAAATGACAATAGCGACTCAGATAATATCTGGTACTATAGACCCAGCGCTTTAAGTCAGTGGTTAAAATCCCTTCCTAAACCCATAGCCCTGATGGCTTGCGACGATAACCAGGGCCAGCACATCACTGAAGCTTGTAGACACTCAGGAATCGCCATTCCCCAGGAGGTAGCCGTCCTGGGAGTAGATAATGATGAAATGATCTGTGAATTCTCAGATCCGCCTCTTTCCAGTATAGCCCAAGACGCCGAATTTGGAGGTTACCAGACCGCCAAACTATTGGAGGAAATGATCAAAAATAAGAACACACCCACTAGAGATATAGTGGTAAAGCCTACACAAGTCATTACCCGACAATCCTCAGACATATACGCTACAAACGACCATCACATTGCCACCGTTTTGAAATACATCCACCAAAACCTGGAAAAGACCATACAGGTAAACGATGTGGTGAAACAAGTCCCCCTTTCCCGAAGAACCTTAGAAAAGAGATTCCAAAGCATCACAGGATATCCCATCTACAAGTACATATCTAATTTAAGGATGGAGAAAGTAAGTAACCGACTATTAGAAACGGACATGAACGTTTTTGAAATAGCCCTTGAGCTGGGTTTAAATGACACCAAAAACCTATCAAGACAGTTTAAACAAATGAAGGGAGTACCACCTAGTGCCTATAGAAAGCAGTTTACTGGTCATTGACCAATCTGTCAAAGTACTCTTTTAAAACTTTAGTAATATCTTCTTCTGAATCTTCCAAAAGCATCAGCAACTCATCTAACTCCTCAGGAGTCAGAGAGTTACTGATTAATTTATGGATTAATATTTCTACTCGTGTAGAGGGCATACTAAGGCTGCAATCCGTTTTTATCTGAAATAAAAGCACGGGTACTGATCAAATAAGTTCCACCCGAAGGATTTTTATATTTCAAGTCAATATAAAATCCATGATATCCTTTCTGAGGATTTGGAACTACCATCTTAATCTCCTCACCTATCTTAACACGAGTTTTCTGCCAGAAATTGTTCCGGAAATCTTTATCAGACGAACTGGTATACCATAAAGAAGCTTCCATCAAACCGTCACGGGGAGCATCAATGCTTATCTCCGTTCCTCCTTTTACATTTTGAACCTTCCATTTAGGTACAGGATAAGGCTTATTTTGAAGGGTGGTAGCAAAAAATCCATTCAGCGCTTCAAAAGCCTGTGCGCCTCCACCCAGGTCATGTCCGGCATTAGGCACTAAATGTATCATATTCGTCCCCGGGATTTCATCCCAGGAGAACTTGATGGCATCTAAAGTCCAATACTCGTCATTAGTCCCTATAAAAATCATCTTAGGGTGCTTCAGTTTCGATCTATAAGAATAGGGATCTATCATGGCTTGTAATGCCTTACCATCTGCAGAGCTGATATCTTGAGCTATTCCTAACTTGGTATAATCCTCAATCTGTATGCTGTACTCCCCGTAGGTCTTGTACTGATAATTGAGGGTTTCCGGCATGTTCAACATGTCTATCACCATAGGGGCAATAGCCACCACTCTGGAATCATCTATGGCTGAACTTAACCAAGTGGTCCATCCTCTTTTTGATGCACCGGATATCACAAATCGCTTGATCTCCTTTTTACTCTTTTCCTTTACTAGATCCTGGATAGCATCTAAACCTCTCACTGCAGACTTTACCATAGGAAAAAGCAAAGGCCAGGAATAATCTTTATCTTTCTTGAATTGATGTAACGTATACGAAATCAATTCATCTTCTGTCATAGTGCCAATGATGGGTTGATTTGGCACCTGTTTAATGATAGCTGTCACCGCTTTATTTTGTTTGGCCATAGCAGACAAAACTGGCCAATATCTGTCGTCATTATCTGACCAGTTCGGCTCTCCATTCTTAACCGAGCCTCCGGTTATAAACAATAATGCTCCATCATAAGCCATATCTTCAGGCACAAAAACGGTCAATTGGTGTTTCCATACAAATTCTCTCCATTTCTGAGAGGTCAACAATACATTATATCTGGTAACTCCCTTTTCTGTATGCGTATCTTTGATTTCCCATTTGTAGGTTTTATCTCCGTTCTCTATATAAGACTTCAATGCGGTTTCAGGCGTTTGAGCCAAGACCACACATGGGATCCAAAAAATCAATAGTGCTTTAAGCCATTTCATATTATTTCTTGATTAATTCTAGGGAGCGTTCTATTAAGATTTCACCCGTACTTTCTCCCAAACTGGTACGTGTGATGTAATTGTATTTTTCAAAACTATCGTAATCCACCTTTGAAAGTATATACCCAAAAGCATCATTTGTCAATCCGAACAGAAAAGGGTAAGGGGTGTTCATTTTCCGTTTCAAATAATATCCGATATTCGGCAAGGCCTCACCCGGTATAGTCAAGATTTTCACCGGCCCTAATTCTATCAAATATTGCACTGTCTCTACCTGATTTCCCTTTCCATATCCCAAAGGTGATTTCTCCAAAATGTATTTCATTTGAGGATTTTCAACAGGAAAGACCAGAATCTGAGATCTAATCTTCAAGAGGGGCTGATCCACTCTCTTTCCCACTTGTAACAATCTCAATGCTTCAGAACCTAGTAGCCTTCCTATCCTTTGGCACTCTTCCCATGTATTAACTTCACCCTCCTTTCTCCTATTGTCTGCTGTTACCATTCCACCTTGGGCACCATTAATAAACATGCCCATTCCTCCACCCTTTTCCTCTATATAATCATATAATGGCCCGCATAAATCCGGGCTAAGAATGCCTTGTTTTGAACCAATAACCTCCGGATGTATGGCATAATTAACTAGGGTGGCAATGGGCTTCTCTCCATTCAAAAATTGGATTACTCCTACATTTGGATCATATAAATCAGGTGCATAATAATTATAGGCTATTCCATTTGCTGCCTTACCATAGCTTACTTTCACTTCGGCATCTACTTGAGTCTTTTCCGCTTCAATTATACATTCAGCCATGATCCTAGTACAACGGTCCAAATACTCTAAATCTGCATAATGGTGACCTGTTTCATCCGGAAAAGCATAAGCATCCGGAGCAGAATGGGTGTGAGTGGCAGAGATCAGTATATGTTTAAAATCTGGTAAAAGGGCTCTGGTCTTATTACCCAAAGCGGCAGGCCAACCAAGATTATCAATGCTCACCCATGCTACCTTTTCATCCCCTGAACGGATAACTACAGCTCTTATACTTAACTCTCCCTTTTTCTCCTTGACGGATTTAGGAGTACCTATTCCTCCGGAAACAGGCAGCAGAGGATCAGGAGTGACCATCCTTTTGGCCACTCCTACTTTTAAGTTCTGAGTCCAAGCTGTATGAAACCAGAACAAGCATAGAATCAGTATTAACCTCATTAATATGGTTTACCTGTTCCTTGAAGTACCCACATCTTAGACCATGCACTATTTCCGGCTTCCGGTCCGCTGAAATTAGTTAATTCCATTCTACTCATGGCCGCATCTGCATTAGCCTTATTTAGATTTCGTTCATCTAACATGTAGAAGAATCTCAATGGTATAGCCTTTCTTACAGCTTGTGTGCCGGGCTGAAGCTCAGGATAGCCTGTTCTTCTATAGTCAAACCAACTTTGAGCAGCTGCATTCCAAGAAGCTATCCACTTCTGTTCCATTAGTTGCTTTAGAGTTCCGTCATACTTGACTTTTGGAGACGCAATATAGGCTGCATAATTTCCACCAACCCCCCAAGCGTCAAAGGATGCTTTTATAGCATTGTTATAGTGGGTTTCAGCGATTCCTACGTTCCATCCCCTCTGAGCTGCCTCCGCTAATATAAAGTGGACTTCGGCAGCAGACATTAGTCGGGCTTTAAGTTGATTTCCTTTAGCTTGTTTATAGATATCATTCAACCATGACACATGCGGATTATTTGCTGCTTGCTCCGCGGTAGGACTCAAGTTATACGCAGCTCCACCTAACATACCCGGAGGAAGTCCCACATATTCAGGGTGAGTGTTCACTGCTAATCCTTGAACTCTCTGCAAGGACAAGATTCTCTTTCCATTCTCAATACGATCTACCACCCCGGTAAGAGTAGAGTCAACCACAAGTGGAATTTGTACCTTAGCCGCCCACACTCCTATTCTAGGGTCCTTTAGGTCTAGAAGTTTATCTACTAGAGTAGCGCACATTTTTATTCTTCTAAAATTGCTACCACTGGCATCATAGACGGCATTGGCCGGCCAAGAGTCCGCATTGCTGTTTCCGGCAAAAGCCATATTTGCTTCATCAGCTATGGCAGTGATGATAGGATACATAGAGGCATTGCCCACTATTTTTTCTATACCTGCACGTGCTACATCGGGCTTTTTCGCTGAGATTCTATTGTAAAATCTCAGTGCCAAAGAGTTCGCCAATCTCCTCCATTTCATGGGATTTCCGGCGTAATACACATCTGCGTTACCTGTAGTTCCGGTGTATTCATTTGCAGATTTTGAAAGTAAGGTATTCGCCTTTTCCAGATCCGCTAAAATACCGGTATAAATATCTTCCTGTCTATCATATACGGGGAAGGTGTTCTGCTCTCCTCCTTCTGCCCCTTTTAAGGCGGCTGAATATGGAGCATCACCCCAGAGGTCAGTAATGAGTCCAAAGATCATGGATTTCATCACTAGAGAAATACCTTGATGAAGCTCATACCCCAGTTCTACACTTCTATCATAAACATACTGATTATCGCGAAGGATAGCATACCATTCCGTCCAGGATTGACTTCCACCCCAATCGTAATCATTATGTGCGGATGACCAACCGTCTTTTTGAGTATGTTGCATCAAACCACCCATAATATTATCAAAGTTCAGTCGAGTATATTCCATACCTGTTTCAGTCAAAACGGTGGACAATACCAGGTTTGGATTGGCCTTTTTCGGATCTACTCCGTTAGGATTCACGTTGAGTTCCGTGAGGTCATAGCAGGAGAACATAAAGAAGGTTAACACCCAGGCCAGTTTTGAAAAGTTATATTTTTTCATGATGATTCAATTAAAAGGTTAGTCCTAGACGAAATCCAATCGGCATCACCCAAGGGTTCACATTGTATCTTTCTATACCTTGCTTGAACTGTGACACACCACCCTGCACTCCGGACTCTAGCTGAAAAGCATTTTCCGGATCAATATTGATTTTTGCTTTGGTCCAAAGGATAATGTTCCTACTGTACAAGGCAAAGTTCACATTCTGAATTCTCCATTTGTTCACCCATTTTTTAGGCAAATCATAACCTAAGGAGATCTCTCTTAACTTCACGTAGGAAGCATCATACAAGAAAGGACGAGTAAAAGACCAGGTAGTAGCTCCAGCAAACGGAAGTATTCTGGTTCCTGGACCACCTAAATTCTCTTGATATATAGGATTACCATTTGCGTCTGTACCCGTTTGAATTACACCCGGAACAAAAACTCCTCCATAGGGCAGGGTATAGGGTCCATATTTAAAAGGATAAGAATTATACTCAGGTGTAGGTCCACCTACCAATGGGAAAACATTTCCATTTATCTTGATCATGGTTTCCTGATTAGCCACCAAATATTCTTTTAGCGCGTCTCCAGTTAACCCGTTTGCATTGATCAATTTATCATAGAATAGTTGAGACCTACCATCCTCTTCCCCATATCTATAGGTTTGAGAAACAAAATCACCTCCATTTCTCCAATCAAATGACATGCTCAAGCTCAAACCTTTGTATTGAAAACTGGTTTGAAGTCCCATGATAAATTTAGGATTGAAATTTCCTATCTTATTCTTGGTATTAGCGGCCTCAATGGCTTGCCATTTTCCGGTTTCATCTAAAATAGGGTATCCAAAGTATTTAGAGTTGGGATCCGTCACGGTAACCACTTCCGCATCATATATATCACCTATCTCATCACCTACGTATGTCCAGGCTCCTCCTCTGGCATCCGTCCAAAGGGTATAATAGGGAAGTTCATCAGATAGCTCCATAATTCTGGTGCGGTTCCTGGTCCAGTTGGCATTGATATCCCATCTAAAATCTCTGGTTTGAATAGGAGTTCCTCCTAATCCAAGTTCCCAACCTTTACTTACCAGCAGACCGGCATTGACATTCTTCGTAGTATAACCTGTAGACGGAGGAAGCTTAGCACTTAGAATCTGGTTTCTACTTTCTACCTGATAGTAAGTGGCATTCATTCTAAGTCGGTTAGTAAAGAAATTCAAATCCACCCCTCCTTCGTAAGATGTTACTATTTCAGGCTTCAAATCAGGCACGAGTAAGGTAGATGGTGTTCTTAAACGTGGTATTCCATCCCAAGCCCCTTGGTTATTCAAAGTACCTAATAGATTATATGGATTCGCATCATTACCTACCTGTGCCACCCCTCCTCTTAGTTTAAAAAGACTTACACTGCTAGGCAGAGGTAGAAATTCACTAGCCAGGATACTTAAGGAAGCAGAAGGATAGAAATAAGATCTGTTTTGTTCAGGAAGAGTGGATGACCAGTCGTTTCTTGCTGTGATATCAAGAAACACCATGTCTTTGAATCCTAAAGTAGCTAATCCATAAACACTGTAAATGGATCTTTGGAACCAAGAACTACCGTAATTCAAGTTAGCTGGTGCTATATTTTGAATCGTATAGATTCCAGGAACGATCAGTCCTGTGCCACCTTTAGTAGAGTTACTTACTTCAGTACCCTTTTGGTACCTAACATTTCCTCCACCTGAAATGCTCAGACTAAAATCTTGAAGATCCTTTTGATAAGTAGCTAAGAAATCAATATTATGTTCAAAATTACCAATATTGATCAAGGCGTAGGCACCTTTTGGGTCATTGGTGTAGCTATTGGCCACTTTTAGGTCTCTCCTTTCGTCTAACTTATCCATAGAATATCTGGCAAACATGCTGAAGGCAGGTGAGATTTGATAATCCGCTCGAATGTTTCCATAGATCCTATCTCTAACGAAAGCATTATTCACTTCATAAGCTAGGAAATAAGGGTTATTGTAAACCCCATTTGCTTGGGAACGTTGCTGCAATCCTTCTTGCCCAGGCATCCAGTATTCTTTCATGTCAAGGATGTCTATGTGAGGAGATACACTATAGGCCCATTGCAGAGGGTTTGCGCCACGGTTTCCTGCCGGACGGTTATTAGAATTATTTCTACTAAAGTCAATGACAGAGCTCAATCTGATCTGATTTGTCACCTTAATAGAGGTATTCAGGTTGATGGTATTCCTAAATAGGTCAGAATTAGGTATAACCCCTCTGTTCCACATGTTGGAATAAGAGAGACGATAATTGTAAGTGCCTGTATTATTCGCAATGGAAAGACCATTTGTAGTAGTGATTCCCGTTTGCACAAAGTTCTTCACATTATCTTTATGTGAGACCAAAGGCATTTTCATAGGTTTCCCGTCAGGACCGATAGGACTGTTCCATTGTACTTCTTCATACCCTTTATCTAAGGCAGCTCCATAGGTACCTGCCACGTTTTCTTCTATCAGTTTTCCGAATGGATTACTAAAAGGAGTACCGGTAATTTCTGTTGGAATAGCCGAAAACTGTCCTGAACCTAACATGGTTTGCCATTTCAGGAATTTATAGGGTTGATCAAATACGGTACTACTATTTACGGAAACGGTCATTTTATTGACGTTTGCTCCGCTTTTTGTAGTAATCAAAACTACCCCATTACCTGCACGCGATCCGTAGAGTGCTGCAGCACTTGGCCCTTTTAAGATAGATATATTCTCTATATCATCCGGATTTAAGCTACCTATAGCATTACCAAAGTCTACACGGTTATCATTTCCACCTGTGCTAACATTGTTCAAAGTATTTGCTATGGGAACGCCGTCGATAACGAACAGAGGTTGATTATCTGAGTTAAGGGAGTTAGCACCACGGATCACCATGGACACAGATGAACCGGTTCCACCGGTAGAATTGATGGTTACACCAGAAACTTTCCCGGCCAAACCATTGAGGACGTTTTCCTGAACTACTCGGTTCAGTTCTTTTCCGTCTACTTTACCTACAGAATAGCCTAAGCTTCTCTCCTCTCTTTTGATCCCTAAAGCGGTGACAATCACCTCACTTAAGGAATTCTCATCTGAATCTAGAGCTACGTTGATGATGCTTCGATTTCCAACCGGGACTTCTACTTTCTGAAAACCTACGAAGGTAAATACCAATACCGCATCTGGTCCAGAAACGTCTATTTGGTAATCCCCGTGAAGGTCAGTTGTAACCCCTCGAGTAGTGTTCTTTTGAATAACATTTACGCCGGGTAATTCTCCGGCATCTGCAGCAGATGTTACCTTTCCTCTAATGGTTCGGTTTTGCGCCATAGCCATCCAGGATGGCACCATAAAAAGAAGAGCAAAGAGTAACCTACTAATTCGCTTAGTGCTCATACTCATAAGTTCTAATGGTTTTACTATCATTATACTTATGATGCTTTGCAAAGGACTACTCAAAAAAACTAATTCTTTAACCAGGTAGATTTTTCTCCTTTCTTTTGAAGGACAAATTGATCAAAAAGGGCTCCATCAGCCGTGAAAGCCTGATATTCTAATAGATCATTCTTGATCTTGATGACTTGATAATTTTGGATAAAATCCCCCTTCTTCTGCATCCACGTCTTGTCTTCTCCGGCCGCATACATCTTTGGTCCTGAATTAGAAACCACAAATGCCATATCATGATTATTCTTGTTCATTATACCTCTTCCATAGGAATGGTCATGTCCCTGCAAAATGAGATCTACATTGTGCTTTTCTAAGACAGGTAATAAGGCATTTCTCAAATCTGTATTGTCCCGATTAGCTTTCGTAGAATACAATGGAAAATGGATGAGTACCACCTTCCACTTCTGTTTGGATCTGGAGAAGACTCCATCTAACCACTGCATACTGGCTTTCTCCAATTCTTTGGAATCATATATCATAGTAGCGTCTAATACTCCCAAGACCATATCTTCAAAATGTATGGAATAGGAAGTTTCTGTGAGAGTATCAGGGCCATTTTCCGGTAAGGAGAATTGGGCCTTCCAGTGCGCACTTAGATTATTCACTCCTTTGCCGAATTCATGGTTACCGGGTGTCATAGCAGAAGGAATGGAGGCATGAATAAAGGAGCCGGCGGCAAACCATTCTGCCCATTCCGGATCCCGATTGTGCCGGTTAATCAGATCCCCACCGTGCAATATAAAATCAGGATTATGAGTGATGGATTTTCGAATAACTCTCGACCAGTGATTCTTAACATCATTCTGAGCATCACCAAAATAGATAAAAGTTAATTCCTTAGCTGGCAGGGCAAACTGAAACCATTCGCTTTTGTAAGGACCATTTCCCACCCTATAAACATAAGAATTTCCAGGTTCCAGGCCCCGTATTATAGCAGAATGATAGAGAGCCTGACCTTCTTCAAAATTTAATAAAGTTGTGGTTGATTTTAGGGAATCAAGTTGCGACAAAAATTGAGTTCCCGTACTGGCTTTGGCAAATTGAACCCAGCCATCTTTCTGATGAATATCAGTCCTCCAGTTAACCCCCACACTTCTCGAAGCATCAGCCCCCAGATTAAGGATAATTCGATCTGGATAAGCGCTAGGTAAAATACTTTGCCCTATAGCAGTATGGACAATCAATAAAAGGTATAATATTCTCATGCTACAGAGAAATCAACTGTGTTTCTCAAGTGTTGTTTGGCTTTGATCAACTGATTCTTTACCGTGTTCTTAGATATCTGCATAATGTCCGCGATTTCTTGATAGGACTTTCCTTCTTCTATGGTCAGCCGAATGATCATCTTCCTCTTTTCAGATAATCTTTCCACTGCCCTACTCAAACGTAAAAAGGTTTCTTCTTCTACCGTAGCCTCAGTATTTTGCATTTGCTGTAAGAACTGAACTCTGGCCAATTCATCTTTAGCTAACTTTTTTAAATAATCAAAGGCAATGTTTTTCAAACTGGTGAAAATATAGGCTTGAAGGTGGGCGTCGAAATTCAGTTTTTCCTTTCTAAGCCACATCTTTAAGAATACATCTTGCACCATATTTTCCGCCTCCTCCTTGTCTTTAAGGATAGAAGTCAAAAAATGAACACCAGGCCTATAATACTTTTGGTACAACTGCCTGAACTCTTCATCATGTCCTGTAGTTAGATGTTCCATTCCTCGATTATGAAATATTTAAGGTAAAACTATAATATTCTAAGATGAAGAAATTTGCAAAACGCGTAAAATAATCCTCATTTTGCGCAAACCCTAAAAAAATATCATTTTCATAACCAGCCTAATACCCTAAACAAAGACAAATTATTCCCACTAGGATTAGTCCGAATGCTACAAATCGAAGTGATACTTAAAAACCCTAAAGTACATGAATGCCAATTTCATCACTGAAATCTTTCTTCCCCTAGCATTGGCCATCATCATGATGGGCATGGGACTTACCTTAGTAGTAGACGACTTCAAACGAGTAATCCTCTATCCAAAAGCCATTGGACTGGGACTGATCTTCCATGTCATCCTTCTACCTTCCATAGCATTCTTAGTCATCTATCTCTTAGGGCTAAGAACTGAGTTAGCGGTGGGTCTGGTCATCTTAGCTTCTTGTCCTGCCGGTCCTACATCTAATCTGATCACACACCTTTCTAAAGGTGATACGGCCTTAGCCATCACATTAACTATATTCTCTAGTATGGTAACCATCTTTACCATCCCCTTTGTAGTGAATTTCGCCATTCGGCATTTTATGCCAGAGGGGCAGTACGAGCTGTTGCCTCTTTTCCGAACCATATTTACCGTCTTATTAATTATAGCGCTCCCGGTAGCTATCGGTATGTTAATTCGCTACAAGGCACCTCATTTCGCCGAGAGATCACAAAAGACCTTCAAGCTTCTTTCTGCCCTCTTCCTTGTCTTAATAATAGGGTCAGCCCTTTATAAGGAAAAGGATAATTTAGCTGAATTCTTCCAACTTTCCGGACCTGCTGCATTACTCCTTAATATCCTGACACTTGGTATTAGTTTTTTGCTGGCTCGCTGGATCCGATTAAATTTCAGACAAAGCCTCACCATCTCTATTGAATCCGGAATTCAAAATGGAACCTTGGGTATTGCTATAGCCAGCACGCTTTTGCAGAATCCCACCATGTCTATTCCTTCCGCGATCTATAGCATCATCATGTTTATTACGGCCACAGCTATTATATTTATTGGAAATAAAACACTTAAGGCATGAGATTTTTAATTTTCCTCTTCATCTGTATTTATACTCAAGTTTCCGCCCAAAGCACTTATGCGGAGAAATTAGGATTTCCTAAAGGCAAAAAAGTAGTCATCTTCCACGTAGACGATTGCGGAATGTCTTATTCCTCTAATCAAGGAGCCATTAAATCCATTGAAAATGGAATAGCTACCTCTTGTAGTATTATGATGCCTTGTCCATGGGCACCCAGCTTCATAAAATATATCCAAAACAGTAAAATAGACTATGATGCCGGCCTCCACCTAACCCTTACCTCTGAATGGAAAGATTACAGATGGACTCCCTTAGCCGGAGCCTCTCAAGTTCCAGGACTTTGCGATAAAGAAGGCTGCATGTGGCACACCGTAGAACAAGTAGTGAAGAATGCCAGCCCAGATGAAGTAGAAAAAGAGATCAGAGCACAGTTAAAAAGAGCACTGGATATGGGATATACTCCTACACATATGGATTCACACATGGGCACCTTGTTTGCGCATGGCCCTTTCTTAGAAAGATATATCAAAGTGGGTATTGAACACCAAATCCCTGTGATGTTTCCGGGAGGTAACAATAAACTGATCATTCAATGCCTTCAAAGTGACATGATCAAAGAACTGAAAGCCCAAGGCAAGTGGAAAGAAGGCACTGTATTACCTGTGCCTGACATAGTTAAAGGAGCCGGACCTATAGGCCAACAAATATGGGCGGCAGGTCTACCGGTGCTAGATGACCTGCATACCATTAGTGGAGACTGGGCACCTGAGGATAAAACTGATCCTGTCAAATGGGGCAATTACAAAGCAAAACAATTTATCAAAGCCCTTGATGACATGGAACCGGGTGTAGCTATGTTTATAGTCCACAGTAGCGATATCACAGATGCCTTTCAATATATCTCAGGCTCCGGGGGATCCAGAAGAGGAGATATGTATTCTATGATGGATAAAGAGCTGAAAGATTACATAGAAAAGAACGGTATCATCCTGACTACCTTCAGAGAACTAATGAACAGACGTAAAAACATCAAATGAAAAAACTCATTCTCTTTGTTCTCCTACCATTTTTTGCTAAAGGACAAGATGAAGCCCTGATTTTTCCTTTGCAGGGCCAGCATGTCCATGCCAGTTCCATAGTGGAGCTTCCTAATGGCGACTTACTCGTGGCATGGTTTCAAGGTAGTGGAGAAAGAACAGCTGATGATGTTAAAATAATGGGGGCTAGAAGGACCGGTAAGAGCTGGTCAGCTCCCTTTGTGTTAGCTGATACGCCCTTTTTGCCGGATTGTAATCCGGTATTATTCCTTAATCATAAGAAACAACTTCATTTGGTCTGGATAGCAGTGCAAGCTAATCGCTGGGAACAATCCATTTTAAAAATACTGAAGAGTAAAGACCATGAACCCAACTGGGTATGGCAAGACAATATACTTCTCAAACCTGCGGAAGAATTTGCTGTAGAAGTAGAACAAAAATTAAAATCCCTTCCACCATTAAATCATGGATGGGCCGAATATGCTCCAAAATACGATGACCTTATTATCACAGCGGCACAGGATCCTGTAAAACGCAGTACAGGCTGGATGACTAGAATCAAACCTTTACTCCTTCCTGATCAAAAGATCCTTCTACCCTTATATTCAGATGGCTTTAACTTCAGTATGATGGCCCTATCTGAAGACGATGGAGAGACTTGGCTTCCCAGTCTTCCCTTAGTGGGTCGAGGCCCCATCCAGCCCGCTCTAGTGCTAAAAAAGGATGGAAGCATTGCTGCCTTTCTACGAGATTCAGGTGATTCCCCTAATCAAGTACACTATTCAGAGTCAAAGGATGGAGGATATACCTGGTCAGCTAGTCGAAAAATCAAAATCCCAACGGCTGCATCAGTAGAAGCACTTCATTTGCCTGACGGAAGATGGATCATGGTGCTGAATGACCAAGAGAATTCTCGTCACCGACTAAGCTTATATGTTTCTCAAGATGAAGGTATAAACTGGGAAAGAAAGAAGATTTTGGAAGAGACTGCAAGAGGTTCATTCTCCTATCCCTCCCTTATTCCCTCTAGTGACGGGCACTTACATTTAACCTATTCTTATCATTTGGATGGGAAGAACAAAAGTATCAAGTACAGAAAGATTAAACTATGAAACGAATTCTATTTCTACTCTTCTTAGCACCCTCTGCTTTTGCTCAAAAGCACATTGACCAAGCATTTGAACAAGATTATAGTAAAAAAAACTATGCTCCAGAGGGAATAGAAATGCGCCAAATGGCCATGGATAGGAATCAGAATGTCAGAGTTCTGACAAATCAAGGAGTAATGTTACCCACACATTCGGAGTTTTTATTCCCCGGTTCATTCTCTCCAGACACCCGATACAGAACCAGCGCTCCCAAGAAGATCCAATACCTCAGTACAGTTGAGGATCAGCTAATCTTTGCTGATGAGACCCATCTTTTCTCCCAAGCCTGGGCAGGAAGATTATTCCTGCCTTTGCCCATAAAGGATATAAAAGCACTTGCCGCTGCTTCAAAAGAGGATCACCTCATTTCTGACGGTCAGACATTAATACACATAAGTTCTGCGAGTAAAAAGACCATCCCAAGTACCGGCAAAATTCTGCAAATCCTTCATAGAGATAAACAGTACTATGTTTTGAAGGAAAATAGTCTTGAGAAGTGGGACGGTAAGACATTACAAAAGATACAGTCGGGCAAAGGTTTCAGATGTTTGGAAATCCATAAGGGACAAGTCATTATAGGCACCCCAGAGGGTTTACTGATTAACCAAGTTGCTAAGAAAGACCTACCCTCAATAGATATCACATCATTAAGGTCAATAGGTGAAAAGCTGTGGGTAGGAACTACTGAGGGAGCTTATTCTATAGATTCTAAAGGAAAGATCAATTATTACTATGGAGAAAGATGGATTCCTTCACAGGAAGTAATCCAAATAGAGCCGGGTCCCGAAGAGTCCGTTTTGATTCTAACAAAAAAAGGTTTAGCGAACATCTGCTTTAAGAAGATGACTTTAAAAGAGAAAGCTGAGTTTTTTCAAAAGCAAGTCAGAAGCAGACATATCAGGAATGGATTCAATGCCACACTTTATGGGATCAAGAACGGAGATCTTAGCACGGGATATTTAGGTGATTCTGACAATGACGGACTCTGGACCAGCATGTATCTAGGTGCGGAAGCCTTCCGTTATGCCGTAACTCAAGAGAAAGATGCTTTTGAGAATGTAATGGAGAGCCTAGAGGCTATGGAAAGACTATACACCGTACATCACCTCCCTGGATTTCCTGCCAGATCTTTCGAAAGATCAGGGTTTAAGAATATACTTGCTGATCCGGAAAGATGGCAGTCGTCTCCTGATCCGGAATGGGATTGGAAGGCTACAACCAGCTCAGATGAGGCTATCGGGCACATGTTTGTTTATGGGGTGATTGCTGAACTGATTCCTGAACTTAGAAAAAGGGCAACGCTACTTATGGACACTCTCATGAGCCATATCGTTAAAAACGACTGGTACCTCATAGATCACGATGGCAAACCTACCCAATGGGGCCGTTGGAATCCGAAATACGTAAATGGATTTCCTACGAACGTGGGCGACCGCAAGCTCAATTCTTCTAACATCATTTCTATGCTACAAACGGCCTATATGTTTACGGGTAAAGAAATCTACAAAGAGAAAGCACTTCATCTATTATATAAAGAGGGATATCTGGAAAACTTGATGCGCCCCATGAAGGAGATAGGGGCCACTCCTGATGGTGGAGATGCTTACGCACAGATGCTATCAGAAGCATGGAATCACTCGGATGATGAAATGTACTTTTTGGGTTACTGGGGACTCTACAGGTATGCCTTGAATGAGGACTTAAAGCAAAAATTCAAGGTCTCTATTATAGATCACTGGGATGCAGAGAGGCCGGAAAAAGATGGATTATGGAATTTAATGACGGCTATAACAGGGGTCAAGGAATTTGATTTAGAAGAAGCTATTTGGTACCTACAGGAACATCCTTTGGATCTTATCCAATGGGAAATCAAGAACAGTCATAGACAAGACATACGGAAAATGGCTCCTAATTTCCGCAAGCAGAGTCTTCAAGAGGTATTACCTCCTGACGAAAGACCTGTACAAAGGCACAATGCAAACATGTTCAATCTGGATAAAGCAAATGGAAATTACGAGCTGAGTGCCGGAGATATTTGGCTTCTCCCCTACTGGTTAGGCAGATATTTAGGTGTGATATCCGATTGAAAATGCACTAGATCCTTAGTCATCTTCGTTTTTTTATTCGGATAATTATCAGGATATTTGCAGGGCTTTTTTTAGAAAGCTTAACACAGAACTATGAAAATTCTCGGCATATCAGCCTTCTACCATGATTCGGCGGCGTCCATAGTGGTAAACGGTGAAATAGTAGCAGCGGCACAGGAAGAAAGGTTTACACGTAAGAAGCATGATCCGGCTTTCCCCTCTAACGCCATCCGTTTCTGTTTAGAATATAGTGGATTAGAATTAAAGGATTTAGACGCTATTGTATTTTATGATAAACCGCTTTTAAAGTTTGAGCGTCTTTTAGAAACTTATTATGCCTTCGCTCCATCCGGTTTTAGATCGTTTATTACAGCTATTCCGGTTTGGATCAAGGAAAAAATGTTCTTAAAACGTTTGATCAGAGAAGAGCTGGATAAAATAGGGAAGTATAATACTAAGAAGACAAAGTTGCTGTTCCCTGAGCATCATCTTTCTCATGCAGCATCTGCTTATTATCCATCTCCTTATGATGATGCGGCCATTTTAACCATTGATGGTGTAGGAGAATGGGCTACAGTATCCATTTGCCACGGAAAAAATGAAAAGATTACTATTCTCAAAGAATTGAGGTTCCCTCATTCCTTGGGATTATTATATTCTGCATTTACTTATTTCTTAGGATTCCGTGTGAACTCCGGAGAGTATAAGTTGATGGGTCTAGCGCCTTACGGAAACCCTAAGTCGCCAGACATCAAGAAGTACATTGACACCATCAAAACGCACATGATTTCTATCAAGGCTGATGGTTCCTTGTGGTTAAATCAGGATTATTTTGATTACGCCACGGGCTTAAAGATGGTCAATGAAAGTAAATGGGAGAAACTTTTTGGTTTCCCTACCAGAAAGCCAGAAGACGAATTACTGCAGCACCACTGTAACCTGGGTCTTGCTATTCAGGAGATCACGGAGGAAGTAGTATTATTGATGGCCAAAGAGGCTCAAAAATTGACCGGGAGTAAAAGCTTATGTCTAGCCGGGGGTGTAGCTCTTAATTGTGTATCTAACGGTAAGGTACAAAAATCAGGCATTTTTGAAAACGTATTTATCCAGCCTGCCTCAGGTGACGCCGGTGGTGCACTAGGTGCGGCCTTAGCCGTTCACTACATGTACTATGGAAATACAAGATCCATAAACTATACCATGGACGCCTTGAAGGGATCTTATTTGGGACCCACTTTCAGCGATCTGGATGTAGAATTAATGTCAAAAAAATACAATGCCCAATATACCTATTACCCGAACTTTAGCGACTTGGCTTCAGAAACTGCCAAGATTCTAGCTTCTGAAAACGTAGTAGGATGGGTACAAGGCAAGATGGAGTTCGGTCCTCGTGCCTTAGGAGGCAGAAGTATCTTGGGTGACCCTAGGAGTGCGGAGATGCAGAAAAAGCTGAACCTAAAAATCAAGTACAGAGAGTCATTCCGTCCGTTTGCTCCTTCCGTGTTAGCTTCTGATGTAGAAGAATACTTTGATTATAAAGGCATTTCGCCTTATATGTTATTGGTACATCCGGTAGCTGATAAGATCAAGAAAGCACTTCCTCAAGGATACGAGGAAATGAATTTAAGAGAAAAACTATATCACTTAAGGTCAGATCTTCCTTCTATAACTCATATTGACTATTCTGCAAGGATTCAGACCGTACATGAGGAAACGAACCCTCGTTACCATGAGTTAATTAGTAGATTTAAAGACTTAACAGGAGTAGGTGTAGTAGTTAATACTTCGTTTAACGTTCGTGGGGAACCTATTGTAATGACCCCGAATGATGCGTATCGCTGCTTTATGAGAACGGAGATGGATTATCTAGTAGTGGGTAATTATCTGTTTAATAAGAAAGACCAGCCGGATTGGCAGGAAAAAGACAACTGGAAAGAAGAATTTGTATTAGACTAAAAATAGACGATTATATGGAATTTTTAAAAGACTTATGGGGATTCATGGCAGCAAGAAAAAAATTCTGGTTGGCCCCTTTGATCATCATTCTATTGCTTGTAGGTATTCTAGTAGTGATAGGAGGTAGTTCAGCTATTGCTCCGTTTATCTATACCTTATTCTAATATGACAGAAGAAACACTGAAAAGTCAGGATAAAACCAAATCCATACTGGTCATCGTAGTAGGATTTTTAGTCCTATACAGTATATTCTTGTATGCGGGCAAGGAAAGTATTTTTGGTGGACACTTCAAGACCGTTTGGTTCTTGTACGTTTCACTAGGAGTGGGAGTACTATCCCTGCTCTCCTCTACAATAGAGAATTTCATCCTTATCATATGGTTTAAGATAGCCTTAGTATTAGGTTTTATCAATACACGAATAATTTTAGGGATAGTATTTTTTGTGTTCCTCACCCCATTTGCTTGGTTACAAAAGCTCTTTGTTCGGAAGAACTATTTGAGTCTAAAGGACACAGAAGACACCGTCTATCATACTAGAAATCATACTTATAGCAAGGAAGATTTCGAAAATGTATGGTAAGAAAAAGGGGTTAGATATAAACTAACCCCTTTTTTATTTATATTCTATATTATAATTCTATCTTTTCGAAACTATTCACTC
Organism: Leadbetterella byssophila DSM 17132; assembly: GCF_000166395.1. GTDB lineage: Bacteria > Bacteroidota > Bacteroidia > Cytophagales > Spirosomataceae > Leadbetterella > Leadbetterella byssophila. The sequence goes on along the minus strand of NC_014655.1, from coordinate 3,775,884 downwards.
TTAATCGATTAATTTTGCAGTTCGTATATAGATGTGATGAAAAGAAAAGAAGAAGACGCAAATTCCAAGCGCGCACCGCGCCCACGTAAAAAAGTGGAGGAAACTCCAAGAGCCTTCGAAGGAGGCAGGAAAAATTCCTTTGAGAAGAGGGTCCAAGATAATAGATCAGAAGGCTTTAAAAAGCCGTTCCGGAAAGACGGAGAAAATTCTAGATTTGATAGAACCGGCGATAAACCGAGATTTGATAGAAGATCAGATTCCGGACGTGCCGATAGACCAGGTTCCGGCCGTTTTGATAAACCCGCATTTAATAGAAATTCGAAGTCAGGAGAAAGACGCTTTGATAAACCTAGATTTGACAGAAATGCTGAATTAGGTGAAAGACGCTTCGATAAACCTAGATTTGACAGAAATGCCGAATCTGGAGAAAGACGCTTTGATAAGCCTAGATTTGATAGAAATGCCGAATCAGGTGAAAGACGCTTCGATAAGCCTAGATTCGGCAGAAATGCCGAATCAGGTGAAAGACGCTTTGATAAGCCTAGATTTGACAGAAATGCCGAATCAGGTGAAAGACGCTTCGATAAGCCTAGATTTGACAGAAATACCGAATCAGGTGAAAGAAGTTTTGGTAAAACGTCTGGAAGAGATAATGCATTCCAAGAAGAAGGTTCTAGCAATAAAAGACAGTTTGGAAGGAAGAAAGGGGAGCCATTTGAGTATGGTAAAAACCTTAAACCTCAGAAGAGACCTGATTATTCCGAAGAAAATTTAATCAAAAACCTTCCGGAGAAACAGAAAAAGAAAGTTGCTGAGAAAGTAGTTCCTTCTGACCTTATTCGTTTAAATAGATATATAGCGAATTCAGGTATCTGTTCACGTAGGGAAGCTGATGATCTGATTGAAAGTGGTCAAATTACGGTCAATGGGAAAACCATTACTGAGATGGGATATCAGGTAAAGAAAACTGACGTAGTAAAATACGGCAGGAAGATTCTTAATCCTGAAAAGCTAGTTTATGTTCTATTAAACAAACCAAAAGACTTCATCACCACTACAGAAGATCCTGAAGGAAGAAGAACGGTGATGGAATTAGTTGCTAAAGCCGGCCCGGAAAGAATCTACCCTGTGGGAAGACTAGACCGTGCTACTACGGGCCTTCTCTTGTTCACGAACGATGGAGAATTAGCCGAGAAATTATCACATCCTTCAAACGAAATCAGAAAGATTTACCAGGTTGAGATAGATAAGCCATTGGCAAAAGAAGATTTCGAAAAATTAATTGAAGGAGTAGAATTAGAAGATGGCTTTATCAAACCGGATCAAGTTTCCATTGTTACTCCAGATCAACAGGTAATCGGCATAGAGATCCATAGTGGTAAAAACAGGGTAGTTAGAAGGATCTTCGAACATTTAGGATACGAAGTAACTCAACTGGACCGTACTACCTATGCAGGATTAACCAAAAAAGACCTTCCGAGAGGAAATTGGCGTTTTTTAACTGAAAAAGAAGTGATTAGATTGAAATATATGATCTAATTTTCCTTTCTTTGGTAAAAAACACGTCATAACTATGTCCGATAACGCAAAAAAGATCCAGGAAGAGCCAGCTAAGCAGGTAGAAGAAACGGCTAAGCAGGTTGAAGAATCAGCAAAAGAACTGGTTTCAGATGCAAGTGCCAAAGTAGAGGAAGCCAAAGAAAGCGTCAAAGAGAACCTTTCAGAAAAAGCTGATGAACTAAAGGAAGCCGCTGAAACGAAGTTGGCAGAGGCAAAAGAAAATGCTTCTGAATTAACTGAAGAGCTAAAAGCGGAGGCATCTGCAAAAATAGATGAAGCCAAAGAAGTAGCTTCTGAAGCAAAAGAGATAGTAACGGATAAGCTTACAGATGCGAAAGACGCTGCGGAAGATTTAGCAAGTGATAAAGCTGCAGAAATCAAGGAGGTTGCTACTGAGAAATTAGATCAAGCTAAAGATAAAGCTTCTAAGATCACTGCAGACCTTTCAGAAAAAGCAGATGAATTCAAAGCAGAAGCCGCTGAGAAATTTACCGAATTAAAAGATGATGCTGCAGAAGTGGCGGCTAAAGTGGCTAATAAAGCTGCTGAAGTAAAAGATGCAGCAGCAGATAAGCTTGCTGATATTAAAGAGGATGTTTCTGAGGTAGCAACGAAAGTGGCTGACAAAGCCGCAGAGAAATTCTCTGATCTAAAAGAAGATGTATCAGAAGTAGCTTCAAAATTTGCAGATAAAGCTGCTGAAGTGACAGAAGTAGCAAAAGATAAACTAGGAGATATAGCAGAGGATCTTTCAGAGGCAACTGTGAAAGCCAGACAAAAAGCAGAGGAACTTTCAAGTGAAATTGGGGAAACGGCTCAAGAAGTAACAAAGAAAACCAGAGGCTTTTTCGCTAGACTTTTTGGTAAGAAATAAAGATCGAGGTTTAAGCCCCGATCTTTATTTACTTAATTAATCCAATTTAACGGTTTTACTCACGGCAGAATCTCCTTGAGAAATCAACACAAATAAGGTACCCTTGGTGTTTTTAGGGAGCTCTATTTGCCCCATGTATTCCCCTTCGTGACCTTTAATCTCTTCCTTCTTGATCACCTTGCCTTGTGGATTTACCACTACTATAGAGACATCATCTTTCTGTTTAGCCCTGAAACGTACGTTCAGAATATGGTTATTGGGCTTATTAGGATATACCTGAACTCCCCCCAAACCATCTAATGAGAAACCCATGGGAAAGTGTCTATCCATTTCAGCGAATGCTAATCTCCCGGATTCCCAACCTTTCTCGGCACCTTTACGGATAATCCTGGCATTTTTCTCCCACATTTCCGGATCCCCTAATCGGAGAGATAAGGCTCGGGTAGAATCAACAAGAACACGAATACTCTTTCTCAAGGAATCAGATGGAATTTCAAATTCCTCCACTTCCTTTTTCCCGTTAATATCCGTTTCAACACGAATAAAACTCTTCTCAGGGCCACCACGTCTTTCGATGTGAATGCTCTTAAAACTACGATCCTGTCCAAGAACCGGAGCTGCCAACAATAACAATACTATTAACTTTTTCATAATTCTGACTTTTTAATGATATAGACAGATGTTTTTTATAAAAGTTGCATCTTATATACAGGAAAATTCTACTTCATGCACTCAATTCGGCTCCCTTTAGCTAATTTTGCCGATAAATTAATTCGAAAAACTGCATGAATATTCTAGTATTAGGCTCAGGAGGAAGAGAACACGCTTTAACTTGGAAATTGGTACAAAGCCCCAGATGTACACAGGTTTTTGTTGCACCGGGAAACGCGGGCACAGCTACCATAGCCACCAACCTTCCTTTAGATGCCAATAACTTTGAAGGCATCAAAAAAGCCGTACTAGAAAACGACATAAAATTAGTGGTGGTAGGTCCTGAAGATCCTTTGGTCAATGGGATTGTGGATTTTTTCAAAGCCGACAAACAACTGAAACGAATTCCCATCATAGGACCGGACGCCAAGGGTGCCCAACTCGAAGGCAGTAAAGATTTCTCCAAGGAGTTTATGCTTAAATATGGCATTCCCACGGCCGCTGCTGAAACCTTCACACCGGAAACGCTGGAAAAAGGCTTGAGTTACCTTGCAAATCAAAAGGGCCCTTATGTACTAAAAGCAGATGGATTAGCTGCCGGTAAAGGTGTTATCATCACAGAAGACCTACAAGAGGCGCAAAATACCCTTCGTGATATGCTAGAAGGTGGTAAATTCGGGAAGGCAGGATCCAAAGTATTAGTAGAACAGCATTTGAAAGGAATAGAACTTTCTGTTTTTGTACTTTCAGATGGCAAAAACTATCTTATACTACCGGAAGCTAAAGATTATAAGAGAATTGGCGAAGGAGACACCGGTTTAAATACAGGGGGCATGGGAGCCGTTTCACCAGTTCCATTTGCAGATGCAGATTTCATCAATAAGGTGGAAGAGCAGGTAGTAAAACCTACGCTCAAAGGGCTACAAGAAGAGGGAATTCATTACGTAGGATTTTTATTCATTGGCCTAATGAATGACAATGGTCAACCACAGGTAATAGAATATAACGTGAGAATGGGTGATCCGGAAACAGAGGTAGTGATGCCAAGAATCAAGACGGATTTGGTACGCATGTTTATGTCTGCTCACAAAGGAACCTTGGATAAGATCAAATTACAGGTTAATCCTAAATATGCGGTAACCACTATGGTAGTGGCCGGCGGATACCCGGAAGATTATAAGAAAGGAGACCTGATGGAAATACCTGAAGCTGACAAGGATGCCATCATTTTCCATGCAGGCACTAAGCCTACAGAACAGGGGGTTGTAACGAATGGAGGTAGGGTTATTGCCCTTACAGCTATGGGTAGAACATTAGCCTCGGCCGTTCAAAAATCTCAAAGAATGGCAAAAAAAATCAAGTTTAAAAACAGATACTTCCGAAAAGATATTGGTCAAGATTTAATGAAATATGTAAATAAATCATAAATTTGTTAGATTATTGAATCTTGAATCTTACCTGTTTATAGGGTCAAAACCTTATAATACAGTAAAAATATAGTACGTATGGCATGTGGACAGTGTTCTTCTGGAAGCTGTGGTAGTGTGAAGAGCGTCGGATGCGGCGGTGGCTGTTCATCCGGTGGTTGTAATAAAATGAACTCCTTTGATTGGCTTTCTGACATGAGTCTGGGAAAGCCTCAATTCAAGGTAGTTGAAGTGAAATTCAAAGGAGGCAGAAAGGAGTATTTTCTTAATAAACACGACATTGAGCTACACACAGGTGATTTTGTAGTTTGTGAGATGGCTACTGGCTATCATATCGGACACGTTTCTCTCCAAGGGGAATTAGTTCGCCTTCAACTACTTAAGAAGGGAATTAGCGATACTTCCGAACTTCGTATTATCCACCGTTTGGCTACAGAGAAAGATCTAGAGAGGCATACGCAGGCCATCAATAGAGATCTTCCTACCATGTACAGAACCAGGGAGATCTGTAAAGAACTAAATCTGAATCTGAAGCTTTCTGAGGTTGAATTCCAAAGTGATAATTCTAAAGCTACCTTCTACTACTCGGCAGATGACAGAGTAGATTTTAGAGAGCTGATCAAAATGCTTGCCGCCGAATTTAAGGTGAGAATTGAAATGCGTCAGATTAGCTTGCGACAAGAGGCGGGTAGACTTGGTGGTATAGGTTCATGTGGAAGAGAACTTTGTTGCTCCACCTGGCTATCAGAATTTAAAGCTATTCCTACAGCTGCAGCTCGTTACCAAAACCTGTCGCTTAATCCGGCTAAACTTTCCGGCCAATGCGGTCGCTTAAAATGCTGCTTGAACTACGAACTAGAGACCTATATTGATGCTATCAAAGGTATCCCTACCGTGGACAAACCTTTAAAAACCGAAAAAGGTAACGCTACCCTTCAAAAGACAGATATCTTTAGAAGGATCATGTGGTTTAGTTACCCGGATGATAGCAACTGGTTCCCTATCCCATGCTCTCAAGTAGCAGAAATCCAAAAGATGAATGCTGAGGGTAAAAAACCTTTGGCCTTGGAAAATCTGATGGAGCTTTCAGAAATGACTGAAGTTAAAAGTTCTGCTTTAAATACGGACTTAGAACGTTTGGACAAGAAGTATAAGAAGAACAAGAAGAAAAGCAAGAATCCGGCCGCTCAAAAACCTGTAGCAGTTGCACCACAGAAGGCTGCACCGGCTCAGAAGAAACCTCAAGCTTCGGTAGCTAAGCCAGCAGTTGAAAACACAGATGCTGCTGCCAAGAACAAGAAACGTAAGAAATTCAAAAAACCGGGTAATGAAGGTCCTAAAGCTCAGTAAACTCCTCCTCTTGGGGTGTCTTTTATGGTCTTGTACCAAAAGTGACAATTTTAAGGAAATGCGGGATTTTCCTAAAGGTGAATGGAGAATCGTGGATAAACAAACCTTTGAATTTGAAATCAAAGATACATTAGCCAAATACCAGTTCAACTACTTGGTTAGAAACAGTATCTCCTACCCTTTTTATAACCTTTACTTGCAACAAAAACTCGTAGACAGTTCAGGTAATGTCCTACAAAACTCCATGGATGAAGTGATCCTGTTTGATCAAAAGACGGGAGAACCGTATGGAGATGGCATGGGAGACATATTTGACTGTAGAATTCAGGCACCTCAATTGCAGAATGTAAGCTTTGCGAAGCCTGGTAAATATAAATGGATCCTATCCCATAACATGCGTCCTGATCCATTGTCGGGAATACTATCCATTGGAGTAGAAGTAATAAAAAAGAATCCTTAAGCCGGTCTATAACTTCTATAGGTATAAAAGCGAAATATTCCTCAGAGTTAAGATTCTCCGTTTTTGTTTAAATATTTCGTGGCAAAATCCTCATAAGCAAAAGTGAACGATCACGCATTGATGGCAATAAGTTACTTTATGAGCTTGACAGTAAGCATTTGCCCTTAAGCCCAACTCAAGATCTGATGCTAAAACTTAAGAATTACTCTACAAATGAAGAAAGCAGCTTTACGGCTGCTCTCTACTGAAAATTCGTTTAGGCTCCTCAAAATTGCACTATCGCCAGACTATCCTATAAAGGATTTCATTTATGTTCCAACATTTACTTAGTACCTAAAATAGGTGACTCAGAAAAACATTGTACCAAAATACTTACTTCTTGATCAATTCTCTTTAAGTTTTTCAAAAACCTCTTTAAACACTTCTACAGGTTGAGCTCCCGAAACCGCATACTTATTATTGAACACGAAGAAAGGAACTCCCCTTACCCCTATTTGTGAAGCTTCTAATAAATCTTTATCCACCGCCTGATCATAAAGGGGATTAGTTTGAGCTTCACTCGCATCTCCCAAACCTAATTCGTCCGATATTCTATTAAGGATATGGAGATCCCCCACATTTTCTCCTAATGTAAAATGTGAGTAAAACAGCATTTCCTCCGCAGCGTCTCCTTTCCCTTGCGCTTTTGCCCATTGAATAAATCTATGCGCGGGCCTGGTATTTACTATCTGAGCATTTTCAAAATTCAGTTCAATTCCGAAATTCTTTCCTGCCTCTTTTAAAGGTCCAAAACTAGCAGAAATTTGCTCCACTGGCATTCCTTTCGCATTACTTAGATATTCCAATGTGGAAACAGGGGGGCCAGCCAACTGAGGATTCAATTGAAAGCTCTTCCATTCTATTTCTACGTCCTCTTGGTTTTGTTCCAAAGCAGCTTCTAAGTGCTTCTTTCCCAGATAACAAAAGGGGCACATCACGTCTGACCAGATTTCTATTTTCATAAATTATACTTTACACTTATATAAGCAAAAACAAAAAGGATGCTTTTTTAAATCCAATTCAAAAAACTAATTTAGAATACAGGAGCACGAGATATGCATTTTTATATTTTAAACTATTCAATTGTAGGTAAATAAACTGCTGGGCATAAGCTTACGGAACTTGATGTATAATCAACTATGGTAGGCCTACAATCTTCATTAACTATTATTTTCCCATACGCTTCAATAGAACATCCTTCACTTGAGAATGATTTAACGGTTCTTGTAGTAGTACCCCATGTTACAGACCACGGAATCATAACATAGGGATGAGATATATAAAGTGCACTCATAGTAGGAATATCTATAGATGAAGTACTCAGGGTCATACAAGCCGGAGCATAAACAGTAAAGAATGAACCATTACCAGAAGCAGTATATCCGTTATTCATACAAGGACCACTGGGCTGACAAGTAACATCCCAATCACCTTGATAACCATTATCCAACTGAGTAGGACTAGGCCCATAAAACCAAACTGTTGCCCCAGCAAATGAGCCAAACCACCTACCATCACCATTCCACTGAAGAACATAACCTTCTGGAATAACTCTAGCGCTTTTGTTAGCAGGTCATTGAGATGTGCTCAAATCCTTTTCTTTAAGTTCTAATCTTTCGTCTTGGCAAGAAGCAAAAATACCTAATAATGCAATTAAAATATTTTTTTTCATGGCGTTCTAAAAATTTAAAGTTTAGCGAAATAATACGAGCAGTTATTTAATGCAAACACAGTTAGGAAATTTTTATTAAACGGTCACATCTAAAATAATTAATGAAATTTAAATCCTAGTCTGTCATAAACCACAGAAAGTGCCCCATAGCTGGAAAATATATCAATAATTTTATACAGAAATTTACATTCAATATATATTTCTACTATCTCTTTCCTACTTAATTGCACCAAAATTCCTACCAAATTCATAGACAAAACAGCAAATTGGAATAAATTAAAATGGTGAATTCTTAAACTTAACCATTCCAGAAACACGAAATATAATTCCATAAAAATTAATTTTTGCCAAACTAATTATTGACTTATACAATGTCTTAATGTGTTTTTAATTTTTTTTAAATAATACGCTTGCTAATTTTTATTTTTTATTTGAACTTACACCCTGAAACTAACTAAATAATAAATTTTAACTATGAAGAAAAGAATACTTCTGCTAGTCGGAATGGTATTATTCGGGCTGGGCACAGTCATCGCCCAAACCCGGACGATTTCCGGAAAAGTTAGGTCTTCTGAGGATAATAGTCCAATTCCCGGCGCCTCAGTCATTGTAAAAGGAACTACGAACGGTGCCTATACCAATGAGAATGGAGACTATCAACTTACCGTTCCTTCAAATGCTACTTTATTATTCTCCTTTATTGGATTTAAAGAAAAAGAAGTAGTGGTGGGAAATCAGTCTATCGTTAACGTTATCCTAGATTTATCCAACACAGACCTTACAGAAGTGGTGGTAACAGGAGCATACGGTAGCCAGCAATCTGCACGTTCTACTTCCTTCAGTGCGCAGGTAATCCAAAGCGACCAGTTGAACACTATCCGTCAAACGGATTTCAACAGTGCACTTGCAGGTAAAGTAGCCGGTATTCAGGTACGTAGCCAGTCGGCAGCCGCATTAGGTAGACAAACTGAAGTTCGTTTAAGAGGTATCTCCGGTCTTTCTTCCGGTGGCCCTGGCGCACTTTATGTAGTAGATGGCACCATTCTCCCAAACATTGACGACATCAACAACGACGACATTGAGAGTGTTTCTATTTTACAAGGTCCAGCTGCTGCAGCCCAATTCGGTTCTCAAGCTGCTGCCGGTGCTATCGTAATCACCATGAAGAAAGCGAAGAGACAACAAGGATTTGGTGTAACCTTAAACCTTGGTGCTCAATTCGAAAACGTTTATGTAATGCCTAACTACCAAAACTCTTATGCTGGTGGTTCAGGTCCGATGACTCGTTACAACTGGAAAGAAGGTGATCCTATAGAATGGAAAGCACTAGATGGTAAGTACTACCATGACTATTCTGATGATGCTTCTTGGGGTCCAAGAATGGTAGGTCAAGAGTATATTCCATGGTATGCATGGTATGGTGGTCATAGCAGATCTTATCAAACTGCTACTTTAGATCCTCAGCCTAATAACGCTAAAGAATTCTTTGAAACGGGTCTAGTGTTAAACAACAGTATCACTATCAACCATGCTTCAGAAAAAATGATCTTCAAATTAACGTACGGAAATAACTATACTAATGGTTTAATCCCTACTTCTAGCTTGAAGAAAAATACATTGAACATCAATACTACTTATGACATTTCTCGTAAGTTAGAATTGCAAGCAAACGTTAACTACGCTAACGTAGTATTGAAAGGACAGATCAATGACGGTTATTCTAACCAGTCTACAGGTTCATTTAACCAGTGGTTCCACAGAGATTTGGACATGGGAATCATGAAGGAACTAAAAGGACTTAGAACTCCAGAAGGTATTTATGCCAGCTGGAACAAAGCGAACCCTACTTCATATGATGCGTCTAACACAAGACCATTCTATGCAGCTAACTACTGGTATAACTTCTTTACTTACTATGATCTAATTGATCTTACTAATGTACGTGATCGTCTGTTCGGAGATATCTCTTTAACTTACAAGGTTACTAAAGATCTTAAGTTGAGAGGTACTTATCGTAAACAACAAAACACTACTTGGTACGAAGATAAATACAGAACTGAACTTTACGAAAGCCAGACCCAAACTACTGGTAACGACTCCAGAAACTTTGGTTACTATTCAACTGGAACTACTTACAGCAACAGACGTAACTTAGAATTAGTAGCTTCATATACGAAGAAGATTGCTGATTTTGATATAGATGCTATGGTGGGTGCTGACTTCTTCAAATGGGTATCTAAATCAAACAGCGGTAATACTAACCAAGGTTTGAACGTTCCTAACTTGTTTACCCTGTCTAACTCTGTAAACCAAGCTACTCAAAGTAACGGTAGAACTACAGAAGCTTATAACGCTATCTTTGCGAAACTTTCCCTTGGATATAAGAACTTCTTATACTTGAACGGAACTTTACGTAACGACTGGTACTCGACACTACCTGCAGATAATAATGACGTATTGTCTAAATCTTTTGGTGCTTCATTCGTATTTAGCGAATTCACTAAAGATGCTCTTCCATGGTTAAGCTTAGGTAAATTAAGAGGATCATGGGGTGAAATCCCTCAGGCTCTTGGTTCAGGAACTACCTTTGGTGCTTACAGATATCCAGGTATGGCTTACTCTGTTGGACAATACAAATGGGGAAGCAACTTCTTGATGAACACTCCTGACCAGATCGTAGATCCAAACATCAGAGGTTCAGTAACTCAGCAAAAAGAAGTAGGTCTTGACCTTGAATTCTTGAAAGGCAAATACGGTATCAACTTCACTTACTGGGATGGTACTGAGAAAGGATTCCCTTACTCTTTAACGGTGAACGGTGCTAGTGGTTTTAGCTCATTGCTAACTAACATTGGTGAGATCACTAAGAAAGGTATCGAAATCACTTTGAAAGCTGACATCCTTAACACTCGTAACTTCAAGTGGAATGCAGCATTTAACTACGCTGACCTGATTGAAAACGATGTTAAAGAGTTGAGTAAAGAATATGAAATCACTCAAACCGGAGCATTAGCAGGAGCATGGGGAACAAACATTCCTTACATGGTTCATACAGAAGGTAAGAGATGGGGACAATTATTCGGTAACGGTATCAAACGTATTAACGGACAACCGGTATTGAATAGTGACGGTACCTATGTACGTGAAGGCGGCATCTACCATGGATCAGTTCTTCCTCGTTACACAGGTGGTCTTCAAAACACCTTCACCGTATTCAAAGATTTCTTAGTTAACGTTAACTTTGACTATCAGTACGGTGGTAAGTTCTTCTCTCTATCTCAAATGTGGGGATCTTACTCTGGTCTAACAGCTAACACTGCTACAGTTAACGATAAAGGAAACCCTATTCGTGATGCAGTTGAAGATGGTGGTGGTATCCACGTGAAAGGTGTTAACGCTGAAGGTCAACCGGTAGATTACTACGTAGATGCTCAACATTACTTCCAAAGCTTATACGGAAACTATACAGTTGATGAGTTTATCTATGATCTAACTTTCGTTAAACTTAGAGAGCTTTCTGTTGGATATAAGATTCCAGTTGCGAAACTAGGATGGAACAAGTATATCAACAACGCTACTATCTCTGTAGTATCTAAAAACCCATTGTTGATCTACGCTAAAACTAAAGATTTCGATCCATCTGAGATTAGTGCTACTTACGGTGAAACTGGTCAGTTGCCAGGTACAAGAAGCTTAGGGGTAAATCTTAGAATCGGTTTCTAATCAAAGACAATTTTTAATTACTATGAAAAAAGTTCGTATTTATATATTAGCATCTCTGATGACCGCAGGACTTAGCTCTTGCGACTTGTTCTCAGATTTCGGAGATATCAATGATAACCCGGCAGCTACTACTACTCCCATCCCTGCGGCGTTGATGACAAACGTACAAGCAGGCTTAGGAGGATATGCTTACATGATTACTCCTGGATATTTCTGCCAATATTTTGCAGAATCCCAGTACTCGTCTGCATCCTTATATGCTACGCCTCAGTCTGACTTCACAGGTACTTATTCTGGAAGTTTATATGACTTGCAGAACATCATCAATATGGATGATAGCAAGAGCATGTCTGCAGTAGCCACCATTTTGCAGCAATACATCTTCTGGACTATCACTGACCGTTGGGGTGATGTTCCTTATAGCGAAGCTTTACAAGGTGCTTCTTACGCAAGACCTAAGTATGATACTCAAGAAGAGATCTACAAAGGAATGATTGCTAAGTTAAAGGAAGCAAACGCCATGTTTGACGGAAGTTTGATTCGCGGAGACTTAATTTATAATGGTGACGCCGCTAAATGGAAAAAAGCTGCGAATACCATGAGAATGTTAATGGCTCTTCAGCTTTCTAATCGTTATCCTAACTCAGGTGATTATGCTGCAACAGAATTCAATGCGGCTCTAAATGACCCTGCAGGTATCATTACTACTAATGCTGATAACTTCCAATTAACTTATCCTGGAGGCAACTTCCCTAGCCCATATTGGACCATCTACAACGGACGTAGAGACGTAGGTGAAAGCGATACCATGACTGAGTTAATGAAAAGCTTAGGTGATGGCAGACAAGAAGCTTACGGCGGTGTTACAGACGAATATGGTATCCCTAACACAAGCGTTTCTTCTAACGTAGGTTTACCTTACGGTGTAGCTAGAGCAACTGCTGAAGCGTTCACATCTTCTAACCCAGGATGGGCTCGTGTACTTAGAGGAGATCTTCGTCAATCTAACAGCACAGTATTCATCATCACAGCTTCTCAGGCTTTCTTAGCTAGAGCTGAAGCAGCTAACTTAGGATGGACAAATGACAACTTGAATACTGTTTACCGTACAGGTATCCAATTGAACTTCGAGCAGTGGGGCTTAAATACTCCTGCAAACGCCTACTTCAACCAAGCCACTGTGGTTCTAGCTGAAGCAGGTGCAGCAGCGAACAAGAAGAACATAGCTATCCAACGTTACATTGCATCTTATCCTGATGGTCTTCAAGGATGGAATATCTGGAGAAAAACAGGTTTCCCTCAATTGACACCAGCAAAAGATGCTACTAACGCTTCTAAGCAGATCCCTCATAGATACCTTTATGGTGCAGGAGAATATACTTCTAACAAAGAGAGTGTTGAAGCTGCCGTAGCTCGTGTAGGTGGATCTTACGATCAAGACGCTAAAGTTTGGTGGGAATAATTAAAAGTTTAAATTGAGAACAATGAAAAAATATTTGTCATTACTAATATTACCCTTTCTGTTCACCTCTTGTATCGAGGATGATCTAGTAGAATTGACAGACCAGGGAAGCCCATTCTTAGTAGCCGGTGGTGGAACTGAGAAAGAACTATTCTTCAACGCATTTACTAATGTGAAGAAGATCCCAATGTTTGACATTCATAGAAATGTACCTTCAAATGCAGCTTTGAATACCCCTACTACAGTTAAATTAACTGCAGCAAGAGATATCTTAGAAGCATTTAATGAAGAACACGATGAAACGTATGAGTGGTTACCGTCTGAGATCTTTACTTTCGTAAATGAGCCAGGTATCACTTTCCAAGGTGACGATGTGATTCTTAACTATAGCGCCGGTGATTTCGCAAAAGAAATCGCGATTAACCTTGACGGTTCTAAATGGGATCTAGCACATAAATATGCTTTAGCCTATAGAATCACTGATCCGGGTAATAATAAGATCGCTACAGGTAATGATTACTTCATTACTTTGATCTCTGCGAAAAACCAGTGGGATGGTGTTTATCACTATACTACTTCTGCTAATAACACCCTATTACCTAACCAAGACACTGAAGTGGAGCTACATACGGTTAGCCCTACTAAAGTGAAATTGTATCCAGGTCTATTGGGATATTATAGCAACGAAGTATGGTATACCATAAACCCTGAAACTATGGGTGTAACGGTAGAAATGGTGACCTTGCTTCCTATTGCAACAGATGCAAGTAGCCACTACGATCCAGAAACGAAGACCTTTAATTTGAAATGGACTTCAAACAATGGAGCTCGTATATTCGAGGAAACAATGACCTTTATTAAGGATCGTTAATACAAAGAGGGGGCTTATTTAAGCCCCCTCTTCATTTATACACATAAGAATAATTAATTATAAACTAAAGTACTTAGATAATCTGCATTAAACGCCTCCATAGCTAAATCTTGTAGCCCTTCTGCACTGATCCTGTCAATATCCGAAAAAATCTCTTGTAAAGGCTCCACATAGCCTAAATCAAGTATACTCTTAGCCATCATCAGCATATAACCTTGCTTACTCTCTTCCGCCATGGCTAACTGACCTTTCAACTGATCTTTAAGGGTTTTCAACTGTAAAGAACCAAGCTTTTTGTTCTTCAATGCATTCAATTCTTTCCAGACGAGCTTAAAGGCCTTATTTAAATTATCATGATCCGTACCAAAAAGTATACTGAACAAACCTGTGTCAGAATAGGAAACTAAACTGGCTTCGATCTGATATACTAAACCATATTTTTCACGAAGAGAAAGATTGAACCTGCTGTTCATTCCAGGACCTCCAAGCAGGTTTACCAATGCAAAGAAAGGCAACCTTTTACTATCTGATAAGGAGAATGAGGGACTCCCAATGGCCACCTGAGCTTGATTATTATCCTTCTTCACCCGGATGTTTTGTGGTACATACTCATTTGGCGCTGACCTTTTCCTTCCGGTCTTTACCACTGGCACATCTTTCAAGAAACGTTCCACTACCTTGACAGCCTTTTCAAAACTTATATTCCCTACTATAGATAAGACTGTACGCTCCGTATCCAGATTTTCAGCAATAAATCTTTGAAAATCTTCTCGCTTAAAACCTTTAACACTTTCTGTAGTCCCCAAGATATTCACACCCATGGCATGTTTAGGGAAAATAATACTGTCAAACTCGTCTTGGATAGCATCTTCAGGAGAATCCAAATACATAGACATCTCCTCTAAAATCACACCTCTCTCGAGCTCTAATTGCTTTTCAGGAAAAGTACTTTGGAAAGCTATATCTGACAATAAATCAATAGCTCTAACAAAATACTCGTCTAAGACAGAAGCATAAAAGCAGATCTTCTCCTTCGTAGTATAGGCATTAAGTTCCCCTCCTACTGACTCAAGGCTATTGATAATATGATAAGATTTGCGTTTTTTTGTGCCTTTAAAAGCCATGTGCTCCCAAAAGTGTGCGAGCCCTGCTTGATGCGGTAACTCATCGCGGCTGCCGATATCAAACATGATACCGCAATGGACAATTTTGGTGTTTTGCACCCGCTTATGAGCTATACGAATTCCGTTAGGAAGCGTGTAAATCTGATACTCAGACATTCTATTTAAAATAACTTGCAAATGTACACCTTTAAATCCCAAAATCCCAGATGATATTAGTTGCAGAAAGTGGATCCACGAAAACAGACTGGAGAATATTGGGTAAAGAAGAACATTCCTTTGAAACCATAGGATTAAATCCCTACTTTATTACGAGTGAGGACATCAAAAAAGAACTCCTTCCCCACACCTCTCTTTTAACATCAGAACCTATACGGGAAGTTCATTTTTATGGCACGGGAATTACTGATGCCCAAAAGGGTAGCATCATTCAATCCGGTGTACAAAGTATACTAGGGGAGAATTGTCATGTATATACTTACTCGGATGTCATTGCCGCAGCCAGATCTCTGTTTGGAAATTCAAATGGCATAGCTTGCATTTTAGGCACAGGCTCTAATAGCTGCTATTGGGACGGTACAGGCATTTCATTCCAGATTCCTCCTCTAGGTTTTTGGCTAGGAGATGAAGGCTCTGGAGGTCATCTGGGCAAATCTTTGGTCCTGGCCTATCTTCACAAAGAAATGCCACTTCCTATCCGAAGCCGTTTTGAAGAAATTTATGGGGCTAAAGACCGTTTAGAGATCCTTGATCATGCCTATAAACAGGAAAAACCCAATAGATACTTCGCTCAGTATAGCATTTTTTTACATCAGAATCAAGGAGATAATTGGTGCAAAGAGCTGATTCTTTCCTCTTTCCATGCCTTTATAGAAAAGTACTTGATCAAGTATCCCCAAGCAAACTCCTCAGCTATAGGGTGTGTAGGTTCCATAGCGTATCACTATTCTGACCTCTTAGGAGAATCTTTTGCACACTATGGATTAAAGTTGAGCAAGGTAGTACAGAAACCTATTGATGCGCTTTGCCACTTCCACAGGGAATAATTTTACATCTTTTTTGGAAAAATATGTAAGTTAAAGGCCCTCTAAAATTTGTACCTTTGTAGTATAAACCTATATAAAGTTCATGGGAAAAATAAAGTTCGCTTTAACAGAGAAGTGTCCTAGATGTGGAGAAGGAGAATTATTTACAGATAAGAGTTATTTTCCTATTGGGAAGAAAACCTATCAAATGAAAAAATACTGCACGCACTGCGGATTGAAGTATGAGAAGGAATTAGGTTATTTCTATGGCTCCATGTACGTATCCTACGCATTAAACATAGCCCTTTTTGTTACCACCTTATTGATATATATCTTGTTCTTCAAAGAATCTTATGGATGGGTGCACTTTGGTGTGACTTATCTGCTCTTGACCTTCTTTATGAATGGGGTTATCTTTAGATTTGCCCGGTCATTGTGGGTGAATGCTTTAATCAAATACGATCCGAAAGTAAAGGATTTTAAAAATCTGGAGCTCTTAAAAACAGAAGTCAATATTGGAAAATAACAAAAAGGTATCTGAAAACAGATACCTTTTTTACAAGGGTTAAACCTTGATTTCAACGTCAACACCTGCAGGCAATTCCAATTTCATCAAAGCATCTACTGTCTTAGGACTAGCAGAGAAGATGTCTATGAGTCTTTTGTAAGTACTCAACTGAAACTGCTCTCTGGATTTCTTAGAAACGTGAGGAGAACGAAGTACAGTAAACTTCTCAATACGAGTAGGAAGTGGAATAGGACCACTTACTGTAGCTCCTGTAGACTTTACAGCCTTCACGATTTTCTCTGCTGAATTATCCACAAGACTATGGTCAAAGGATTTCAGCTTGATTCTGATTTTTTGTGACATTTGGTTCAATTAGTTTAAGTGATAAATACCTGATCGAAAGAACCATTTACTCCGAACAGGGCCACAAAATTAGAGATTATTTTGCGTAATGTAAAAACTTTCAGGATTTTTGAAGAAAACTTTGTGCATGCTAGGGTTCTCTAACGCCAAGATTAACATTGGATTAAACATTTTAGAAAAGCGCCCGGACGGGTATCACAACATAGAATCCCTATTCTACCCCGTTTCCTGGTCGGATATTTTAGAAGTAGTACCAGCCTCCACCTTTAGTTTCCACTGTACAGGTCTACCCATACCTGGATCCCAGGAAAACAATCTTATTTACAAAGCTTGGAATCTTATCAAGCCCACTGATAAAGCCGTAGAAATACATCTCCATAAGATTCTACCTATGGGGGCAGGTATAGGAGGAGGTTCGTCTAACGGGGCCTTTGCACTGAATCTAATCAATGAGGTGTTAGAATTGGGATACCAAAAGGAATCCTTGTTGGAATTGGCCTCCAGATTAGGTAGCGACTGCCCTTTCTTTATTGAAAACCGACCCATGATATGTTTAGAGAAAGGTAATATCTTCCGGGAAACAACTGTTTCTTTAAGTGGAAAGTACATCGTCATGGTAAATCCTGAAATTCATGTTTCTACTGCAGAAGCGTATTCAGGCGTAATACCAACCCCATCCCCCACTCCACTGAAAGATGTTCTGGAAAATACCCCAATTGAACACTGGCGTGATGCGGTAAAAAATGATTTTGAGGCGGGAATTGTCAAAAAATATCCCCTAATAGGTGAAATCAAAGACGAGTTATACGCTAAAGGAGCCCTATATGCCAGCATGACCGGAAGTGGCTCCACAGTGTACGGTATTTTTTCGGAAACCCTTACCCTCTCCTTTCCAGATTTCATCGTTTGGCAAGGAAAATTAGACTAAATTATGGAAATCAAAGAAGCACAAAGAATAATTGACGAATGGATTAAAACCCTAGGTGTTCGATACTTTAATGAACTGACCAATACCGCCATGCTCATGGAGGAAGTGGGCGAAGTAGCCCGGATCATGGCTAGGAGATATGGGGAGCAGTCGGAAAAACCGGAAGACAAAGCCAAAGATCTGGGAGATGAAATAGCCGATGTACTTTTTGTATTGATCTGCTTAGCAAACCAAACGGGCATTGACTTAGAAGAGGCCTTAAAGAAGAACCTGAAAAAGAAAACCTTAAGAGATAAAGACAGACATAAAAATAACCCTAAACTACAATGATTAAGCGTCTGGCATTTTGGCTCTACATCTTATCTTTTCTAAGTCATATCGGCTTGGGGTATTGGATCTATAAAACCTTTTTGCCTTTAGCAGGAAACACACTTGGATTACAACCTCTTCTTGAGAATTTCGACTTTCAGACCTTTAGCGAGGCCATAAGGATATTAGATCCACAATGGCCTGAATTTATCACAAGTGTATTTCTTTTTTTTGTCATTAACTTACTCTTGCAGACCTTCTTTTCAGGAGGGTATATGGATGCTATAGCCTACGAAAAATTCAGCATTCAGAGATTTTTGATTCAATCTAAGAGAAAGTTCTTCCCCTTCGTAGGATTAGGACTTATCCTATTATGCTTTTTTACTGTCCTCTTTATTTTGGCAGTAATATCTCTCCAAATCTTCCCCAAGTTAGCTACCCATCACCGCTCAGGAACCTTAAGCTATGCTCTCCCTATAGTATTCCTGGGTTTGGCCTCCGCCTATCTCAGGCTGGTTTGGGATTATAGTCGATTTCTGTGGATTCAACATAAGAATTTCGGGAAAGCTCTAAAAGGAGCGTTTAAGATTCTCAGTTCTTCCATCCCAGCCTGGGGATATGCTTTGAGCTTTGGACTACTGATTCTATGTACTGGCTTGATCTATCTGCTACTTACCCAATATCTCCATTTCCCTACCCCTATTTTATTAATATTACAGCAGATTCATGTTATAGCCCTTATCTTTATTCGTCTCCTATATCTTCAGAAGGTGGCAAAAGTGGCATTTAAACAAACTATGACCTTAGTATAATTGTTATTAGAATAAAAACAAAGGACTGTGGAAGACGCAATAGTTAATAAAGTAGCTCAAAGTGGATTAGTCACCTTAGACCTGGAAGAATGGTATCCTGAAGGAAAAAGAGTAGCCTATGACATCAAGGACAATCTGTTTATGGGCATGATACTGAAGGAAAAAGATTTTAGAGCCTTCTTAAAGGAGCACGATTGGTCGCAATATCAAGACACCTTCGTAGCCGTTTATTGCAGCGAAGACGCCATAGTACCTCTTTGGGCATATATGCTATTAGGTATTCACTTAGAACCATATGCTAAAAAGGTAGTATTTGGCAGTTTAGAAGATCTAGATATCAGCTTATACAGAGACCTTTTTGATCATATAGATTGGAACGAATATCAAGATGCGCGCGTGGTGGTGAAAGGCTGTTCCGATAAAAACATTCCAACTGCCGTCTACATGGATTTGGTATCCCATTTAAAGCCAAGGGTGAGGAGTTTGATGTTCGGAGAGCCTTGCAGTACTGTTCCATTATTTAAACAGAAACCTCGTGCTTGATTCTACCATATTTACCTTATTCGGGTATGAAATGAGCCATATAGAGTTCTGGGCTACAGTTACCGGGGGACTGGCTGTTTGGCTATCTGCAAAAGAAAATGTTTGGTCCTGGATAGTAGGTTTGCTAAATGTTTGTTTGGCATTCAGGATGTTTTACTTATCCCAGCTTTATCCTGATATGTTTTTGCAGGTCTTCTTCTTTATAACCAATATGATAGGCTTTTACATGTGGAAATTTCCGAAAGAAGACCAAGCCAATGCCAATCATGAACTGCAAATCACTCGCATAAATCCTAAACTCTACTTCCCATTCCTATTAGGTATAGTATTAGCTACTTTTATGATGGGTAGATTTGCTTCTAATTTACATGAATGGTTTCCCAAACTATTTTATCTTCCGAGTGCCTTCCCCTATGCGGATTCATTTGTTCTAACAGCCAGCATTGCTACCACATTCTTAATGATGAGAAAGAAGGTGGAGACCTGGTGGATGTGGCTTCTTATAGATATGGTTAGTACTGTTATTTACTACCAAAAAGAGATCAAGCTATATGCCTTACTGTACTTCGTATTTTGCTTCATAGCAACTTATGGCGCCATAGACTGGACGAAAAAGTTCAAGTATTATGAAGTTAAAAAATAAGAAATTACATTTGTCGTTTGTTGGAAAAACCCCAGCATAAATCTTACGACTGCTATGAACAAATTAAATCTTAAACCAATTGAAAGAGTTAGCAAAATCAGTAAAGAAGATTTTGTAAAAAACTATTTCATCCCTCAAAAGCCAGTTGTCATTGAGAAATTAACTGAAGACTGGCCAGCATATGAAAAGTGGCATTTAAACTACATTCGTGAGATAGCCGGAGATAAGATCGTTCCCATCTTTGACGGAAGGCCAATCACACATGAGCAGAAGGTAAATGAGCCTCATTTACACATGAAGATGTCTGAATATTTGGACATCATGGAGAAAGGACCCAGCTCATATAGAATCTTCCTGTATAATATCATGAAGGAAGTGCCTCAATTGAAGGAAGACTTCAGATGGCCAGACATAGGTTTAAACCTAGTTAAGCAGTTGCCTATGCTCTTCTTCGGTGGCGAGAACTCAAAGGTTTTCATGCACTTTGATATTGATTATTCAGACATCTTACACTTCCACTTCCATGGAAAGAAGCAGTGTATCATTTTCCATCCTGACCAAACTAAATACTTGTACAAAGTCCCTCATGCCTTGATCTCACATCAAGCTATAGATTTTGACAATCCGGACTTTGAAAGATTCCCTGCTTTAAAATATGCGGAAGGTTTTATTACTGAATTAAACCACGGAGAAATGCTTTATATGCCAGAGGGGTATTGGCATTATATGAAGTACATGACTCCTAGTTTCTCTATGAGTTTGCGTTCATTGCCTAAAAAACCTATGTTCTTAGCGAAGGCGGCATATAACGTATTTATTCAAAGATATTTTGATAATTTCATGCGAAAGACTAAAGGAAAGGCTTGGATGGATGAAAAGAACCAAAGGGCCATCTCTGAAACCCATAAAAATCTAGGTATTGAAGTATAAGCTCAGGTTTCCCTGAGCTTATTTTTTATTTCAGCAATATCGGCTCTCCGAATCCCAATTCCTTTAACCTTGGGCATTGAGTTTTTGCATCTCCTACCACTACCCATACCATCTTCTGAGGATCCATGTATTGAGAAGCCAATTTTTGAATCTGAGGTATGGTCATGTTTTGAACTATTTTCTCTCTGTCTTTGATATACGTAGGCTTCCAACCGTATTTGCTTAGATTTTCTAAGAATCCTAGCTTAGCCGAAGCTGTTTCAAAAGCACGTGCCTGGCTTTTCAGTAAGAAGCCTTTTGTGGTTTCCAGATCTTGATCACTGAAAGTAGAAGGATAAGCCTTCAAAATGCTCAAAATGGATTCAAGAGACTCCTTTGTAACATTGGTTCTCACTCCTGATCCTATCTCAAATGAACCGCCTAAACTGGAACCAAAGAACCCTGAATTAATACCGTAAGTATATCCTTTTCCTTCTCTTAATTCCTGAGTTAATCGAGAGGCAAAACCTCCTCCTCCAAGTATATAGTTTGAAACTACGGCCGGATAATATTCCTTATCGTTTGCCTTCAAGGCTAAACTTCCTATCCTTAAAACCGACTGCTTTGCCTCAGGAACGTCATAAAAGTATATTTTCCCTACAGCGTCTGATTTGGCTTCAGGCACATTTGGGATTTGTATAGTTCCGGCCTTCCACTCTTTCAAGATTCCTTCAATAGCGGCTACTACATCTCCTTGAGGCAAATCACCTACGGCATGAACGCGAACTGCCGAAGGCACGAATGCTTTACTATAATACGCTTTGAGATCTCTTAACTCTATGGTTCCAATGGTTTCTTCTGTTCCTAATCTATTTTTGGCTAGAACATGATCCTTACCGTATATAAGCTTATCAAATTCACTTGTAGCTAAGAAGTTAGGATTTCCAGTCATTTGCTTTAATTGTGCTAAAGTAGCACTCTTCAGCAATTGGTATTCTTTTTCATCCCATCTTGGAGAAAGGAGGATCTCTTTAACCAGATCCAGAGTTGCATTAAAGTTCCTTTTGAGGCTTACTACTGAAACCCTAATCTCTTCCTTGTCCGCGCTTACACCTATTTGCGAGCCTAATTGTTGGATAGCTTCTTCTAATTCAGCCGCTGTTCGCTTTGCCGTGCCGGTCATCAGCATTCCAGCGGTCAGTTGGGCCGCACCTTGCTTATCTTCCAATAATTGTCCCCCTTTCAGTACAATATTCATTTGAACCAAAGGCACCTCAGTGCTCACGATTCCATAGGCCTGCGCTCCTTTAGATAAACCCTTTTGCCAAACTTGAGGAACGGGCACATTCAGGGCTTTTCCGTAAGGCGGCTCCACCGAACGATCTATCTTTGAAGGAGTTTTAACGTATTCAGCCGACTGGCTAGCATCAAAATTTGCCTCTGCTCCTGTTACAATCTTCTCTTCTACTACATCAGCTTTTACAGAACCCTTCAATGTCAGTTCCACTTGACCTTTGGGGACAAAACTGGTAGCGATATAGTTCTTTCCCTTGATGTACTTTTCGTAAACCCTCTTCACATCCGCTGTGCTTACTGCTAAAAGTCGCTTTATATCCTCAGTAGCAAAGCCGGGATCGCCTGCAAAAATGCTGTATTGAGCTAAAGATGAACTCTTACCCAATACGCTGGAAAGAGAAGAGTAAAAGGAACGTTCTTGACCTGCTTTGATTCTATTCAGATCTTTCTCAGAGATCCCTTCTTTTTCAAACTTCTCGAATGCTTCTTGAAAGGCACTTGCCACATCGTCTAAATCCTTCCCGCCAAAAGCTCTGGTACTAAGGCTGAATTGGCCGGCTACTTCAGAGGCATACAGATCTGCATAAACGCTGGAGGTCAATTGGTGCTGTTCCACTAAAACCTTATAAAAAGGAGCGTTTTTTCCATTGCTTAAATAAGAAGCCAATACACGTAAAGCATAGGAATCAGGATGATACTGCTCTACAGTTGGCCATACATAAGTCAAAGCAGGTACTCGCGCGAAGTTATCTTCGTGATAAAGTTTTTTGATCTCTTTTACTACACCCGGTCTTTTGGGCAATTTTGGAATTTCTTCTCCTCTTTTTATTTCGTCAAAGTACTTATGCACCCATTGCTTCGCTTGAGACGGATCAAAATCACCCGCCACAACTAGGGTCACGTTATTTGGCACATACCATCTCCTAAAAAATTCTTTAACATCTTCCAGAGTGGCATTATCCAAATCTTCCAAAGAACCTATGACTTGCCAGTTATACGGATGATCTTCAGGATACAAAGCTTTGTCTATAACATAATTCGTATGCCCGTAAGGAGCATTATCTACACCTTGGCGCTTTTCATTTTTCACCACTTGTTTTTCCTTAGCCAGAACAGGTTCAGTAACGGTATTAATAAACCAGCCCAACTTATCTGCTTCAGCCCAAAGCATTTTTTCAAGGGCATCAGCCGGAACAGTCTGTAAATAGTTAGTACGATCTCTGCTGGTAGAGCCGTTCGCTCCGGATCCTCCAATTTTAGCGGATAGTTTATCTAAACCACCTTTACCTAGATTTTCAGATTCTAAGAAGAGTAAATGTTCAAAAAGGTGAGCAAAGCCAGTACGTCCAGCCTTTTCTCTGGCAGACCCCACATGGGCTGTCAAATTAACCGCTACTACAGGATCTGATTTATCAACATGAAAGATGACAGTGAGGCCATTGTCTAAAGTAAACTTCTCATAATCTACTTTAAACTGAGCAGACAAAGTGGAGTGGATGAATAACAGAAATAGAAATAGTCTTTTCATTGTAAAGAGTTTTGAACCTTAAAAATAAGGTTTTTACAATGTACTTTTACTCAACTATTCTTCTGTTTTTTTGATTAAGCCCAGATTCCATCTTAACCAACGTGTCAATTTCATAACCCACTGAGGTATAATATGATCCCTGAATACTTCTTTGAGGTGAGGAATATCTGGATACATGAGTTGAATATAACGCATAGCTAACTGCAAACGCTTGAAGTAATCGTCGCGGTATTGTTTAGCGTTCAGGAGCAAATAATACCATCCACCTAGATTCCTTTTAAACAGTTTATTAAAGGCATAACCGGTATCTTCATTGAGATGAGTATACATCATGATACGGTTTTCTAAGAAGACGGCATCGTCCTTATGATCTGTATTACTCGCTCCGGCAGGGTGTCTTCTGTAAACTGCGGTAACGTCAGGCAGGTACTTGATTTTACCAAATCTTGCGGCTAACATGATCATGGGAATATCCCCGCTCTTCGTTTTATGGAACCAAGGCTGCACCGGAAAAATGGATTTCATGGTATAAAACAGGGTAGCAGTCCCCATAAACCAGATTTCTTTTTCACCGATCAGGTCTTTCAACTCGAAGACATCCCTTTCTAAGCCATCGTTCAATTGATAGGGTTCGCCCTGATCTCCAAAAAACTCTACTCTACTGTTTGTAAAGCAAATGGAAAAATCAGGATTAGCCTCCATGAAGTCTGCCTGCTTCTGTAGTTTATATGGATCTATCCAATAGTCGTCACCTTCTAAGGCCGCCATATACTTGCCCCGGCAGTTTTCAAGAATGCGGATGGAATTAGGCTGAGGACCTCCATTCTTTTCTCCACGTACCACTTTGATCAGTTCAGGATAACGAGCTGCATATTCATCTACAATAGCAGAAGTGCCATCCGTAGAACAGTCGTCTCCTATGACTATTTCGAAAGGAAAAGTCGTTTTTTGCGCCACTACACTTTCAATGGATTGTCTTATGAAAGTGACGTGGTTATAAGTCAAAAGGTGTACGCTTACCAGAGGAGTCATAATCAAGAATTCATTAGCTCCTTGATGTCCTTGATGATCTTATCTGCTAGGTTTCCAGCTGTGGTTTCGAATTCACTTTCAGCGTAGATTCTAATGATAGGTTCCGTATTTGACTTGCGTAAATGAACCCATTCCTTCTCAAATAGGATCTTAACTCCATCACGCACGTCTATCTCGTATTTGGCGTATTTTCCTTTGATCTTTTCAAGGATCAAATCCACATCAATACCGCCTTCTAATTCTATCTTTTTCTTAGCTATAAAGTAGGAAGGATATTTTTTACGTAGGAATCCTACAGGCTTATCAAACTTAGCCAAGTGAGATAGGAACAGAGCGATCCCCACCAAGGCATCTCTACCGTAATGGAGTTCAGGATAGATGATACCACCATTACCTTCTCCACCTATCAAGGCATTCACTTCTTTCATTTTCTCTACCACATTCACCTCTCCTACTGCCGCAGAGTAATAAACTCCTCCTTGCTGTAAGGTGATATCCTTCAGTGCCATCGTAGAGGACAGATTAGAAACGGTAGTTTTATTTTCATTTGCTAAGCCAATCAGATAATCAGCTACAGCCACTAAAGTGTATTCTTCTCCAAAAGGCTCGCCATCTTCACAGATAAGTGCAAGTCTATCTACATCAGGATCCACTACTATTCCTAGATCATAATCCCCTTTCTTCATTTCTGAAGAAATAGCTCTGAGGTTTTCAGGAAGGGGTTCCGGATTATGTGCAAACTGGCCCGTAGGTTCACAGTTCAATTCTTTAACAGTAACTACTCCAAGGGCTTTCAGTAATTTTGGGACTGCAATTCCTCCAGAGGAGTTTACTGCATCTACCACTACTTTAAATTCAGCTTTTTGGATGGCTTCTACATTTACCGCAGGAAGAGCTAGTATAGCTTCTATATGCTTATCGATATAAGAATCGTTACTTTCGTACTTTCCTAATTGCTTTACTTCAGCAAACTGAAAGTCTTCACTATCTACTAGTTCCAAGAGTCTTTCTCCCTCAGCAGCTGAGATAAATTCACCTTTTTCGTTCAGTAATTTCAATGCATTCCACTGTACCGGATTATGACTGGCGGTGATAATGATACCTCCTGCAGCACCTTCTGCCGGAACCGCCATTTCAACGGTCGGAGTGGTGGACAGGCCCAAGTCTACTACATCTATGCCCATTCCGTTTAATGTAGCACAAACGAGATCTGAGATCATTTTTCCGGAAGGTCTGGCATCACGTCCCACTACTACTTTCTTATTGCCTTCTGTCCGAATCATTCGGGCAAAGGCAGCAGTAAACTTCACTACATCTAAGGGAGTTAGAGCTTCTCCGCTTCTTCCACCTATAGTTCCTCTAATACCAGATATTGACTTAATTAACGTCACGCGAGTTGAATTTAGGGTTCAAAATTAATCAAAAAAAGGTCACAGTTGCCACTAAAATTAAAATGTTTTTACCCTACAAAAGGGGTCTACATTGAGCGAATGGACACTAAAGTTTCGAGATCAGAATTTACATGGCCTTCCCCTCTAAAAGTACCTCTGACCGGATTGATTCCACTTGGTTCTAAGGAGTTCGCTAAGGTGATATAATTGAGATTTACGGGCTGCCCTTCCGTAGGGTCAAAACCTCTCCACCCACCTCCCGGCAGGAAAACCTCTACCCACGCATGCAGATCATGCGCATGTCTATCGCTTCCAAAAAGATATCCACTAACAAAGCGAGCTACAATACCTTGAGCCTTGCAAATGGCCATCATCAACACTGAAAAATCCCTGCAGGAACCCGCACCTAATTGGAGGGTTTCTTCTGCTTTCATGGCTTCGCCCCTTTCACGAGAGATATAACGAAAATTCCTACTTATATATGTAGTAACACCCATTAAAAAATCAATGGTATTATAGTTATTTGCCTCCACTAACCTTTGGCTTAAATCCCTAACTTGCTCTGAGATGGGTTCCATCTGAAAATAGAGATCTGTATAACGCGCTAATTTCTCAGGGTACCGAAACGGCAACTTCGCCGTCTCATAAGGGAAAAAGATAAAATCAAAGGTATTAAATGGCTCTGAATCAATGATAAACTTGCTTTGTACCTCAAATCTTTGGGTTTCCGTATTGACAAAACAAATGTGTTGAAGATTCCCTTCCTGATCTATGTTTTTGATGAGCCTATCTGCTTGGGGAAGAACCAATAGCTCATGTTGAATGAGCCTTTGATAAGGAGTAACATGGGGGGTGAGATAAAAGTAATGCGGGTTCAGTATGACATACTCACTGTACCTGTAGCTTAACTTATGGATTACCTCTAAAATCATAGTTGTCTTTTTCGCAAAAGTGGATCAATCCAGTCCACTGGAAGTTTTTGGACAGAATTCTTAAGTAAAGCATTCCATTGATAGGATATATGTTCCAAATCCTGCTTTTCGTACATGTGTTCCACTATATTAAAACTGTCCTTCTCATACAGTAAAACATCAATAGGGAAATCTACATCATTCGCACTCACCCTCGTAGAATCAAAAGCTAAGAATCCTAATCTCAACACCTCATCCAGGGGAGTGGTATATTTCATATTGCGATACAGGATGGGTTTACCATAACCTGAATTTCCAATAATAATAAAAGGGGAACCTTCAGAGACTTCTATCCAATTCCCTTCCGGATACAGTAGGAAGAGCTTATGCTCCTTATCTTTTTCCAGTTGTCCTCCTATAATGGCCGAGAGGTTAAAACTCAAACCTGATTTTAGCAATATGGCCTCATCTTCTTCCCTAACCTTCTTGATCTTTGCCCCTAAGGAATTTACCGCCTGATATAATTTCTCAAATTGGGCCGTATCATCTTCCAGGACCTCCTGGAAATAGGTAATGGCTTTGTCTCTTACTGACCGTAAGCCGGCAGTCATGATAAACAAAGAGTGGTTTTGAATCTGGTGTATGGAAACCTTTTTTTCACTAGACACTTCACTTCCTGAAGTGATTCTTCTATCTGCCAATGCCACTAGGCCATCTGCTGTCTTTACACCCAAACAAAAGGTCATATAGTATAAAAATTAATATTGTACGCCTCCACTTACATCGAAATAGATCTTATATATTTCTGCATCCAACTTATTATTGGCGATTTGAAAATCATTCAAAAATTGATGCAGCCCCATCTCTAAGATTTCAGAAGTTTCCGTGAAATCTATCTTATGATTGAGTTCAGATATCTGCTTTTCAGCACTATTCCTGTATCCATTTTGAGGACGGGATCCCGAAATCTTGTATAAAGCATATTCTGCCTTCTTTAATGAGAAGCAGATGGCTCTAGGAAAACTTCTGTCTTTGATAAGAAATTCTATAATATTGGTTTGGTTCAAACTCTTGTACTGCTGTCGGTACATATTAAAAGCGGAAACCGACTTTAAAACGGCTCCCCAAATTAAGAAATCATGGGAGTTCATAGATTTCTCTTCATTCTTAAAATACCCAATATCCAGAAAACGTGAGGTTTTATCTGCACGTTCAATAAACTTCCCCAGGATCCAGAAATAATAGGCTTCGTTTCGGGTTAGGCAGGCATCTAGCATACCTGTTAAAAAATGACATTGTTGTTTGATCCCATCATAAAACTCTAACATACTTTCCAGATCATGATGCGCTTCGAAAGTATAATTCTTGAATCTCAAATAAAACTTATTGAGGGACTCCCAAAATTCCTTTGGCACTACTTCCTTTACCGTCCTGACGTTCTCCCTGGCATTTCCTAACATGCTATAAATGGAATTCGGATTTCGAGCATCAAAGGTCATGAAGTCTATAATCTGATCTTCTGTTATCTGGGCATAGAACTGATCATAAGTGAATTTATCCTGGGTGGCCTCCAGTAAAACCTGCCAATGATCAGTGATAACCTCCGGAAGATCGCAGGACAGATTGATATTTACACTCATAAATCTGGCGTAGTTCTCTACTCTTTCGATGTAGCGACCCATCCAGTAAACCGAATCAGCAACCCTAGATAACATAGCCGTGAAGGATTCTTGTCTTTGGAATTAAATTTTGAAAAAAACGAATATAACAATAGAAATGACTAGCCTACGCTACAACTACATTTATTTATGATCACATTAGAAAAAAAATATCAGAGTTTATTACATTTGTTCAATTTTAAAGACCCAATTCCTTTGATACTTTCCGAAAAGAACTCCATCGCTAAAAATTTCTTATCTGAGATAAGAGACAAAGAAATTCAAAAGGACTCCATGAGATTTCGCAGAAATCTGGAGCGAATGGGTGAAATCTTTGCCTATGAGATTTCGAAAACCATGGAATATGAACCGATTGAGGTTGAAACCGTTTTGGGCACAAAATCTACTTATAGGACGGCTGACCAACCGGTAGTAGCCACTGTGTTACGTGCATCCTTACCTCTTTTCCAAGGGGTAATTAACTTCTTTGACAAGGCAGAAAGTGCATTTATAGGAGCATATAGAGGATCACATGCTGCTGACCAAAACTTCAAAGTAGAACTGGATTATATTACCAGCCCTTCCGTAGAAAACAAGACCCTTATTCTCTGCGACCCCATTTTGGCCACAGGAAAATCCCTAGAAAAAGCTTACAGAACCCTCACTCAATACGGAAAACCTAAGAACACCCATATCGTATGTGTCATAGCAAGTGTAGATGGCATGAACTATATCCGTGAAACCCTGCCCGAGTGTAAACTTTGGATAGGAGATGTAGACCGTGAAATGAACGAAAAATTTTACATAGTGCCGGGCCTTGGTGATGCGGGCGACTTGGCATTTGGATGTAAACTATAACCCTACCATGGAAAAGTCAGATTTAAAGCACCTGTTCAGTATGCCGGTGATCATAGCGGCATTGGGATACTTCGTAGATATCTATGACCTTCAACTATTCGGAATTGTACGCGTACCCAGTCTAGAAAGCTTAGGACTTAGTCCGGCAGAGGTTGACTCCATTGGTGTACAGATTATTAACCACCAAATGATTGGACTCCTGCTAGGAGGTATACTTTGGGGATCATTAGGAGACAAAAAAGGAAGACTCTCCGTACTTTTTGGTTCCATCATTACCTACTCCATAGCCAATATTGCCTGTGGATTTTTACCACACATTACCTTCATGGACAATATAGTAGCCTACAAATGGCTTAGATTCATTGCCGGGGTTGGTTTAGCAGGAGAATTAGGTGCAGGCATCACTTTGGTGTCAGAGGTTTTACCTCCAAGGTTACGGGCGAAAGGCACCTCCTTAGTGGCTGGTGTGGGTCTATTTGGGGCGGTAATTGCAAATTATACCGTTCAGTGGAGCGGAGATTGGACCATAGCGTATTTCGTTGGTGGAGCTATGGGAATTTTACTTTTACTTTTAAGAGTAGGGGTTCTGGAGTCAGGAATGTTTACCTCTATTGCTAAGAAAGAAGAGGTGACGAAAGGCAACTTCTTTGCCTTTTTTACAGATAAGCAGCGCTTCATCAAGTACATGAAATGTATTGGTATAGGACTACCTACATGGTTCTGTATTGGAATCTTGGTGTATTTAAGTAACCAATTCGGGGAAGCTCTGGGTATTCCGGAAAAAGTTAAACCGGGAATGGCCATCATGTGGGCGTATGTGGGTATCTCTGTAGGAGATTTATTAAGTGGATTTATCAGTCATGCGTTAGCATCCCGAAAGAAGGCCATAGCCTTGATGATGGGGATGTCATTACTAGGTGTTTTATACTACTTGTTTGGAGGTATGAAGACTGTAACCACTGTTTATGCCACTTGTGTCTGGTTAGGATTCTGGACGGGATATTGGGCCATGTTTGTGACCGTGGGCGCGGAACAATTCGGCACCAATTTAAGAGCAACCGCCGCTACTACTATTCCTAATATGGTGAGAGGTGCAGTAGTTATTATGACCACCTTATTTACCTGGATTAAACCCAGTGCAGGTACCATCATGGCAGGAGCAATTGTAGCTTTAATCTGCTATGTTATTGGTTTCTACTCTACATTAACCGTTAGAGAGACGCATAATCGAGATCTGAACTTCCTTGAGGAGTAATCTCTTTAAGATATACATACAAAGAACAAAGGATGGAGAAACCTAAGTAAGCTATGAAAAAGGTTTCTCCATTTTCATAGAATAAAGGCTTCCAATACTCCGTTCCCATCAAAAAACAAGTACCATAAACTGCCTTAATCCCTTCAAAAAGCAGGAAGGATTTATTCTTATCCATCATGTCAGTATAAGCATAGATGGTGATAAAAATGAAGCCTCCAAAACTTAGCATACTTATTAGCGACAATTGCCCCACGTGTGCGAATAACCAGATAAGGAATCCGAGAGTAGTTAAGAATTGTGCCCAAATAAAGATTCTGGATGGCAAGCCAAAGGGTGTGTCATATTTTTCAAAGTGGTAAGGATCCTCAATTTTCACTACCGGGTACTTCTCCTCAAAACCTTCAGGCCTCCACCCCGTAGGTTTAAACCAGATGGTAAACTTATCTTTCCAATCTGGAGCTCTCCATGCATCGTGGATAAGCAAAGCCAGATGCTTAAAATTGATCTTCATGGGATTCCAGGTTCTCATAGGTCGGGTCACCCCAAAAACCGGCGGAACTTCTTCTAATTCTTCTTGATAAGTGCCAAATAGTTTATCCCAAAAAATGAAAATCTGTCCGTGATTTTTATCCAGGTACTCCGGATTAATGGCATGATGCACACGATGATGGGAAGGAGTGACGATAATCTTCTCCAGAAAACCCATTTTATTAATATAAATAGTATGGTACCAAAACTGCGCAAACAAATGCAAAGGAGCCACAACCGCTATTACTTCAGGCTTTACACCCAATATAGCGGCAGGAATTAAAAAGAAGGAGAAAATATTAACAAAGACGGAAATGCTTTGACGCAACGCACAAGCCAAATCAAACTCTTCACTACTATGATGGATCACGTGCCTATTCCAGAAGAAATTGATGCTATGCGACAAGCGATGAATCCAGTACCCCGCAAAGTCCAGCGCTATGAATGCGGCGGTATATACCCAAAAAGTGGACTTGATTTCAAAAAGGGCCACTTTATTATAAAACCACTCATAACTAAGAATAGTGATGCTTAAACCCAATACATCTTTCAGAACATTAGTGTATCCCGAACTTAGGCTTGAAATGGTATCCATGCTTCTAAATGCATGCCTAAAACGAAGATAACCGTATAACTTTTCACTTAAGACTAAGATCAAAAATACCGGCGCTGCTATCAACAGAATTTGGGCGTAACTTTCCATAACGTTATATACCAAGGGTTTTTGCAAATGTACTTAGAATACTTATAATTCAAAGCGAAAAAATCACCAATAAATGATAAACTATATAAATAAATTTATAAAAACTTATTTCCATAATTTTGAATTTGATTGTACTTTTGTCTTATTATCATCAAATGGATTAAACAAGCCCTCCATGAAAAGAACCCTACTACTTCTTGCTCTTGTAATGAGCAGCGTATTTGGTTATTCTCAGACTGCTCCTAATGCACCTACGGGCGTAACGGCAGCTCAGATTAATTTAGAAAACAAGGCCTTAATAGAGTGGGTAGCTCCTACTTCAGGTGCTACGCCTGACGGCTATAAAGTCTATTACAATGTCAAAGGTTCCACAGTAATAGACTCTACCGTAAAGTTGACTACTTTGAATGCTACTTTGAGTAATCTAAAATTAGATACAGTATATAACGTGCGTGTTCGTGCGTTTAAAGCGCTTACTGTACCCAAAGTAGACACCGCTTACTCTCCGTATAGTACTACTGTAAATGTACTTATAGCTCGTCAATTGGCTAAACCTAATTTTGCTATAGAGACGGCTTACACCACCTTTGACGAGATTGTACTTCGTCTGTTAGACACGAACAAGTATGCTACTCACTTCATGGTAAAAGTTGAAGGTGATGGACCTGCAGTAGAACATGAAGTATTAAAAACAGGACCGGAAACCGTTTTCAAACTGACAGCTCTAAAAGCTAAAACTCAATATATGATTTCTGTGAAATCATTGAGAAAGTCAGGTTCTACAGTGAAAGACCAATCTGCGTATACGGATATTAAATACGAAACTACAAAAGTAGCTCCACCTCCTGCAGCCATCAATTTCAAGACAGAACAGGATTGTCCGTATGGTGTAGCGTTCACTTGGGACTACGCCTCAGGACAGGAAGATATTATGTATGTAGTGGTTCAGGCTTCTACCATTACAGACCCTTGGAATTTTACGAATATTGGTAATGTAAACGCTAATGAGAAATTCTTCTTCTGGAGTGGTGCAGAACCTGGAATGGTTTATAACTATAGAATTGAGACGCAAAATTCTACAGCGAATAGACTTTCAGGGGTACATACTATTGGTACTAAGAACTGGACTGAACCAAATAACCCGGTGAATATCAAGACGATCTATAAGACGCCGAACGAAATCACCTTCAAATGGGATTTAGGTGTTCAGGATAACACTTGTAAAACAAATATCATTGCCAATACAGAGGTTCAAATCAGTATCAATGGTAGCCCTAGACAACATGTAGCAGATCTTCCTCCCTATGCACCGCAAGAGTATTCTATTAAGAACTTACAACCTGGTTCAATAGTAGAGATTTTCTTGAGAGCCCACAGTGATAAACAACTGTATCCTTCTGGGTATTCCAGTGCAAAAGATACTACTTATGGTCCTCCTCAAAGACCAGCTAATATTTATGGAGGTGTATTTGCAGATAATTTCAAGAACAACTACGTAGAAATATGGTGGGATGATGTTAAAGATGAAGGTCAGTATTATATAGAAAGGTCTTTAGACGGAACAAATTATACCCTTTTAGCTTTTGTGAAAGAAAATGTAGTTCGTTTTAAAGATGTTAGAGTTGATGAAGGAGTTTCTTACTATTACAGAGTTAAAGCTGAAAACTGGGTGGGTGCATCAGGTTATTCTGTGGTAGGTCCATTTACAGTAGGATTCACTTCAGCTCCAAGCGCCCCTTATGGCCTTACAGCTAAGAAGCAAGGAAATTCAGTTGTCCTAACTTGGGTAGATGATACGCATAAAGAAGAGAAGTACTTCGTTGAAAAATCAACAGATGGAGGAAACGAATACATAGTGATTGGTGAACTAGGTAAAGATGTAGAAACTTACACCGATAATAATATCAGTGAAGGAAAAACTTACTTCTATAGAGTAAGGGCATGGAATAGAGCCTTCCAATATTCCAACTACTCTCTTCCTGCGAAGATCATTATCCCTGCGGCTGCTTCAGGCTTCGTTTTTGATGCTACTGTATTCCCTAACCCTATTTCGGAATCTATCAGTATCAAAGCTGAGAATGCTGATGTGAAGAGTAAATATACCTTAAAGATCTATAACCAAACGAACATTTTGGTTCTAGAAAAAGAGATCAATTTCAGTGATGACCAAACGGTACAGATCAAGGTTCCAAACCTGGCTCCAGGCTCCTATAACCTTACCTTGTCTGACGGCAAGGAAAAGGTCTCCAAAAAGATCATCAAATTATAATCTATAAAAATGATTTTATAAAGCCTCCAAGATAACTTGGGGGCTTTTTTTTATCCTCAGATAAGTAAATTTCAAGTATATCCTAGCTGCCTTGGATCAATGGAATGAACTACTATAAATTCGTACCAAAATCCACACAGCTATGAAATTACTCCTGCCATTAATGGTTTTGAGTTGGAATTTATATGCTCAAAATCCACAGTTTATAGAACCCCTTAAGTCAGATAAAGCGGTAGCCTGCTCCGGGGAAACAGTCACATTCTCTGCTAAAGTTTCCAGCGCGCTTCAGGCTTATTTCCTCAAAGAAAATCCAATCACAGGTGAATGGGATACCCTTACTATTATTCAACATCCAGAACCTATAATTAGCTTTCCAATCACCTCCTCAGAGGGAGATTTAAATATTAGAATATTGCTAAAAGGTCAAAATGGTCAAAACGTATTAGGAGATCCGCATACTGTCCTTATTAGAAAGCTAAGTCCAAGCATTCAACCTCAAGATCAAGCCTTGTGCAATGGCACTAATGCAACCTTTATTGCTGAAATACCTCAAGCTACCTCCTTTCAGTGGGAAAGCTCCACAGGCGGAGAATTTAGTCCTATTGTGAATGGAGGTAAATTTTCAGGAGCTTTAAGCCCTACCTTAAAGGTCACAGGATTGATCAATGCACATGACGGACTATTGTTTCGTCTCAAAGCCACGGACGAATATGGATGTGAAGCCTGGACCTCAGTGGCTAGGTTAAAAGTACACCAACTGAGCACTTCTGTATCACCCACCACCTCTAAACCCTTTTGCGAAGGAGATTCCGTGCTCTTCTACCCTGCTACAGTAGGGGAAGATGCACTCTCCTTCCAGTGGTGGATGCGTGCAGGCACAGCCAACTACCAAATCATACAAGACAGCATAAGATTCAAAGGTATTCAGGAGAAAAACCTCCTGGTGAAAAATATTCAAACCAATGAAACCGCATTTCGCGTACGCGTAGGCTTTCCCAGTATAAGTTTTAACGGCTCAAAATTTGATACTACAGTATGCTATCTAGAAAGTAGCAGAACGAACTATATCATTCACCCCCGACCTGAGAAGCCCCACTCTTTAGATACGCTATCGCATTGTGGTCCGGAGAAATTTTTGATACAGACAGAGCAAAGTATGTATTGGACTACAGATACTTTAAAGGGAGATTTATATGGACCCACTACAGCATTTACAACAGACACTTTGAATGGATCTACCACGTATTACTACAGAACTAAAAATGAGAAGGGATGCTATAGCCCTTGGAATTATTTCCCAATAATCATTCACCCAGAACCCGTGCTTAGCCTATCACCACTCTCTCCCATTTGTCCTGAAACGGAGTACATTCGCTTGGAGTTTGAAGAATTTGAAAATAACCCTAACCTGCTATTTTTCCGGCATCCCACTCAGGATTGGGACAGCTTGTTGGTACAGGAGAATATGTATTTAGCCCTACCAAAATTAGAAGAGAGCGCTCAGTTGAAGTATTGGAGTACTAATGCTCATTGTTACTCGGATACCTTGGCTTTTGACATTAAAGTCCTGCCAGCTTCAAAGATCACTCAAGAATTAAGTGTCTTATCGGTTTGTCAGGGGGATACGCTTCACTTAAGCTCTACATATTCAGGTGAAGGTACCTTAACCTGGTATAAAGATCAAGTACTCACATTGCCGCAAATTATCGCTGAGGAATCAGCAGGCTATTCCGCGGTACTTGAAGGGACCTGCGGAAAAGACTCTGCATTGATATGGAAAGTTCAGGTGCATGAGAAACCTATAATTGAACTAGATGATCAGTCGGTCTGCGCAGGAGATACCGCCATCTTTAAGATAAAGGGTGATACCTCCCTAATATTATCTTATCGCTGGATGGTAGACGGTGTAGAGGTAGCAGAGAATCATTCCCAATTATTTCTACCCACTGAAAACCTTTCAAATGCCACCATTCAATGCGAGGTAAGGACAGAAACATGTACTGTTCTTTCCCATATTGCCCTTCTCCATGTTATACCTAAACCTATTCCACCTCAACTGAGTGATACCCTGGTCGTGTGTGAGGAGCTTCCTAATCTACAAGACGTGGTATGGCTAAATCTAAAAGGTGAAGCCAGTGTAAAACCCGAGGAAATCAAATATGTAAAGTCCTATAATGAAGAAGGTTGCTCTAGTTTAACAAAGCCTATTACTATTGTAAAACAAAGCCATCCCAGCATCTATCCGCATTTGACAAGTACCCAAATCTGTGGAGAAGGGCCCTATAATAGAAAATCATACCTATCTATTTACTCCAACTTGCCAACGGAATACCGTCTTTATCATGAAGGAATTAAGGTATCTGAAAATACACAAGGAGAATTTGAACTCACTGAAAAAGGGGAATACACAGTACAATCCATAGCGGGTGTTTGCATTCAAAATGACACATTCAGCATATCAGAAGTTAAAATGAACTTCATGATTCCTGAAATTACCATAAAACCGTGGTCTTGTGAAGGATGGGAAATCAAGGCTAGTGGAATAGAGGAGGACCTCTTCTGGTGGCAGAATGATGAAGTGATTGGGCAAAACAATAGTATTACTATCCATCAAGGGAAGCAGACCCTATTCTTAACTCGAGGAAAAGAAATAGAAGGATTGTTTTGCCTTACTGACCCCTTCCCCATTGAACTTCCTTACAGAGAATTTGAAAAACCAATCTTAAACATCGTAGAAACAAGCTGCGAGAAAGGCTACAAACTGAGTCCTAATCCTAATTTTTTCTATGAAAATCTTGACATAAGCCATATGTATTTCAGCCCTGGAAATTACCAGTTGAAATATCAGGATTCTACGGGCTGTAAATTTGATACCTTAATCCAAATTCCGGAGTATCCCTTGCCGCAGATTATAAGTCAGCCTTCTTCTCTGGTCGTTTGTGAAGGAAATATTGCCACATTTCAATTACAAACTACTGCAAATGTGCAGTGGGAGATGTGGAGTAACGGAAAATTTGAAAATATTGATGGGGAAACTCAGAACAGATTGAGAATAGCCTCAACGCCTGGTTCCCTCCACCATTCTTTATACCGAGCAAAAGTCTACCAAAATGACTGCTATATATATTCTGACACTGTAGAATTATCCGTCAATCAAGTAAATGGATCTAATACACAAGTCAGTCTTTGTCCTGAGGAAGCTTTCACCCCCGCTATTCCTGATATTATTGGAGAGATTCAGCAGATTCAATGGCAATATAGACCAGGTACCACCGGATCCTTTTCCACTTTGAAGAATCAGGAATTCCCTATAAACGAACCGGGTTATTACAGAGCTAGAATAGTATTCACTTCCAACTGTGTAATAACAGGCCCTACCACTAGAATAAGCTATGTGACCTCACAAATCCCCGAAATTATAGGACCGGAAAAAGCTTGCATTGGAGAGGAAGTCCTACTTAAAGTAAAGAATTGCACAGGCCAAATTCAGTGGTGGGACGGCAGCACAGGTATAGAAAAATATTGGGTTGCAAACCTGAACGATTCCCTCTGGGTGACATGTAAAAGCTCTGCATGTACATTTTACTCAGAGCCCTATAAACCAACAATACAATTCATCTCCGACAATAGTATGACCGTAACAGGCCTTGAAGAAAAATACTGTCAGGGTACATCTGTGCATTTGAATATTGAAGGATGTTCGGAAGAAGTGGTATGGTCTGATGATTATCGGGGAAGCTTGAGGGTTTGGGAGGCAGAGATTTCGAAAACACTGGAAATTCGGTGCGGAGATAATACCTGCACTCCCCCTCTTGCTATACATATAAAGGTGATTCCAAAACCTGATCCGGGAGAAATACAGATCACCGCCTCCTCACAGTGTGCAGGATATAATCCGGGAAATATAGCCAACACGAAAATGCCAGTGGCTGAAACTTATCAATGGCAGATGTCCGCCGAAAATGACACATGGTTTGACATACAGGGAGAAACGAACATTGTCCTTAATCCCCCTGCCTTGCAGACAACCACCTACTATAGGAGGGTGGCCATAAACCAATGTGGACAGCAAACTTCAAACCCTGTAAAATTTGAAATTCTCCCTGATCCACAAATCCTTTGGAAGCACATACCTGAGACCGTATGCGCAGAGGAAAACATTTCCCTTGAAGTAGAAAGTAGCGGTGGAGTAGCACCTTGTGAAGTATCTTGGGAAGCATGGGACGGTTCGTGGAAAAATATGTTTGTGGGAGAAAAATGGATCATTCCCCCATTTAATCAAGACACTACTATCAGAGTCAGGGCCATTTACCGCTGCGAAAAGTCATCCTGTAATAATGCTAGTACGAGTGCGAAAGAAATTAAAGTCGTAAGTGCACCCACGGTGAAAAGAATGACCGTTTGTGAAGGGGCGATCTTAAAACTGGATGATTGCTTAAACTCTGAAATGGAACTGACATTGATAGCGAAGCAGGATACCATTTTTTATGCCACTTGCCCTACATTTTGTGGGTCAAAATCTGTCAGATATGAAATAACGGTGGTACCTAAGCCTTCACTGCCTGTCAACTTAACCCATGAATTTCAATTAGATTCTGCCATATTTATAGCAAAAGGAGATAGTTTAATATGGTTCACCAGTGCTACATCAACTACTGCTTTATCCACCCCTCCCATCCGAAGTATACTTGGAAAGCATACCTTGTACGTAGCAAACTATCGAAACGGGTGTAGCTCAGACCGTTTGAAGATTGAGACAACGGTAGTGCGACCACTAATTATCTCGAGAACTGATTTTACCTTCACCGCTTGCGAAGGAAAAAGTGCAGAATTCGATCCTCAGATAGAAGGTGCCATAAGTTACGTTTGGGAGAGAAAAAGGCCCTCTGACTCTGTATTTGAAATCTTTAGTGAACAAAAAACGCTGAAAATATCGCGGGCAGGAAATAACGAATCACCCGAAGGCACCGTATACCGAGGAAAATTCAGTAATGGCATAGAGGTAATAGTCATAGAGGAAATCCCTCTAAAACTTAATGAATTCATTGGGACACTAGCCAATCGAACTATTTGTAGAGGAGAAGAGCTGGCACTTTCCATTTCCAACCAAATCAAAGGGAACATCAAAGAATTCAACTGGGAAAACAGAGCAGGAACGGGTTCGGAATGGGAAAAGTATAGCAGTGAAGAAATCTTACAATATAACCCACCATCAAATATAAACAGCACTCAATTTAGGTGTGTGCTTAATTTTGAAGAAGGTTGTAGTATTACTACTGATCTAATGACTTTAAAGATAGGCGAAGTACCTACTAAACCGGAAGATATAGAATTACAATACTGTCTCAATGAGAAGCCTGCAAAGCTGAATATTCAGGCTCCTAACAACTGGAAGATCAAGTGGCTGGAATGGAAGCCAGATATTTCCACAGACCAGGCCATTACCTATTCCTACCCCTTCTCCTATGAAGGTCCTGAAGGCTGTACCAGTGAGAAAGCATTTCTCCATATCATAGTCAAAGATCTCCCGGGATTTCCCTTCAACACTACTCCTCCCTCAGCGAGGGGAAGTATAACCTTTTCGGCAGAAGGAAAAGACTTGATATGGTATTCTTCTATGAGCACGAAAAATGGTCAAACCTATCCTCCAACGTTTACCACTAATGGGAAAAAGAGATACTATGTGACACAAACAGATGGGTGTGAAAGTGAAAGATTATTGATCGAATCAGAAGTTTTACCAGCATTTACGATCACTTCTCAGCCTCAGGACATGGCAAACTGTGAAGGAAATACCTCTACCTTTCGTGTTCGTGCTT
Organism: Leadbetterella byssophila DSM 17132; assembly: GCF_000166395.1. Lineage (GTDB taxonomy): Bacteria > Bacteroidota > Bacteroidia > Cytophagales > Spirosomataceae > Leadbetterella > Leadbetterella byssophila. The sequence goes on along the minus strand of NC_014655.1, from coordinate 3,735,386 downwards.
CAGGAGGATCTGGAATCCAATACCAGTGGCAAATTTGGGTAGATTCATTATATCAAGATATAGCTGATGCCACTCAACAAGATCTACGCATATCACCGGTCACCGAATCCATCAAGGTTAGATGTAGACTCATACTGGATGGTGATACCTTATACTCTCAAACAGCGGGATTATTTGTTAACAAAGTACTAAGCACACCCAAAGAAATTAGTCTTTGCGAAAATGCACTGCACGACTTCTCCTTTATCCCTTATGAAGGTAAAGTGGCCGATTTTGAATGGCAAATACGTAATGGTAGTTCATATTCTACCATTGCTGAGCCTCAGTCGCAAGGCACTTTCAGGGTACGTATTACTTTTGAGAGCGGATGTATTAGATATACAGATCCTTTCCAAGTGTCCATAAAAGAAATTAAGGAGATATCCATAACAGATACCCTATGTCCTTACAATGATATAGCAGAATGGCTACTTGAAAATGATTTGACGCTAATTGACTCCATACCTCCCCTAGTTGTCCAAAATTTAAACTCTGATTTTAAGGCAAAAAATCTAGATGGATGTACCGTTGAAATACGGAACTTCTCTCCACAATTGAGAACTGTTCCATCTGTAAAGGATACTAGCATTAACCTACACATTGTAGAAAAATTCGTAGATAGCTTGTGGATATACTGGAATGAAAAATGGGTAAATAATATTCCGATGGACTCTAGTCATACCTACATCTACAAAATAAAATCAGAGAATGCTTGCTTTACAGACACCGCCAGGATCCATATCTCAACGGCTATCCCCTATTTATTGGCAAATGTTGACACCCTTATTACACAATTTCAGCACAATAATACCTATCTAGCAACCTTCGATGGAAAGGTATTTGGGAAGTCTGTAAATAAACCTGACTCTATAAAAATAGAACTGAAGATACAGGGGCCGTTTACCCGACAAATTTATGTCCAGAACACAAAACCTACTTCCTTAACCCTGTACTTTCATCGGATGGAAATTACTCCAGGTTCACAATTGTACTTCAGTACTGACCAGAATACTTGGGACATCATAAATGGAACTTTAGATAGTGTCAATGCAGAAATCTTAGGTATCTCCTTCACCGCTGCTGAGACGGGTTGGTATAGACTTGCGTCCTCAGCTAATACCTCTCTTCTTCCAAACGAGGATAATGCAACGACCCTATTAATAAATAGTGAAGAGGAAAATATTGAAAACCAAAAGTCCACGAATGCCACTTTCTGGCCAAATTCCCCCGAATCAAATTTGCCCGTAACTGAGCATGAGTCTAAAGAGAAATACTATAGCATACGGTACGGAGATTCTGAGCTTCAACGAATTGAAATTCCTCAGAGAGAATGCATGTTGATAGGATATCCTATATCGGACCGATTCTACCTTAAATGGCAAGAGATCCAGACACTTGAGATTTGGGATGCAGTAGGAAGAAGCATTCCCTTATCATGGTCTACATCAAAAAAAGATGAAATAGAGGTACGCATAAAAAAAACTGTCCCTTCCGGTCAATACCTGGTTAAGGCAAGCAACCAAAAAGGACAGATTTGTATGAAAAAAATATGGATTAACCCTTAAATTCTTTCCAGGATGGAAGCTCTAAATCTTTATCGGAAACCACGGGATTACTTACCTGCCAATCTATGTTGAGATCCGGGTCATTGTAGATAATTCCACCCTCTGAAGCTTTATGGTATACATTAGTACACTTATAAGAGAAGATAGCATCTTCAAGAGTGGAGAAGCCGTGTGCAAAGCCCTCAGGCAAATACACCATCTTCTTATTTTCTTCCGTTAACAGGAAGCTTTCGTATTGACCAAAAGTAGGAGATTCGGGACGAATGTCTACAACTACATCCAAGACAGCACCTTTAATCACTCTAACAAGTTTACCTTGAGCGAAGGGGGCACGTTGAAAATGTAGTCCGCGAATCACCCCTTTCTTAGAAAAGGATTGATTGTCTTGTAAGAACTCTTCAGGAATACCATTCGCTTTGAATAGTTCTATATTGTAGGATTCGTAGAAATAACCTCTATCGTCCTCAAAAATTCTCGGAATAATTTCAAATACACCAGGTAGTTTAGTTTTTAAGAATTGCATGTTTGACGTTTTAATTTTCCTGATCGAGCCAAAAATTAGGGAGAGCCTCCGTAACTTTGTCCCAAAGTTCGGCTTTTATATGACTAAACAAGAAATAGTACAGCAAATTTTTCAAAAAAAATCCTATTTATGTGTAGGACTTGACACGGATATTCAAAAAGTTCCGAAACATCTTTTGGAATATGCGGATCCTGTATTTGAATTCAACAAACGTATCATTGATGCCACAAAAGAGTACTGTGTAGCGTATAAGCCGAATATAGCTTTCTACGAGGCCATGGGTAGTAAAGGTTGGGAAAGCCTGAGAAAGACCTTGGAATACATCCCTAAAGAATGCTTCACTATCGCAGATGCGAAAAGAGGTGATATAGGAAATACCTCAGGACTCTATGCCCGTACCTTCTTTGATAAAGAATCTTCGGGACTTGATTTTGATTCTGTAACAGTAGCACCCTATATGGGACATGACTCTATACTTCCTTTCTTGGAATATCCCGGAAAATGGGTAATTCTGCTTGCCCTAACTTCTAACCCTGGAGCTATGGACTTTCAGGAAATCCAACTACCGGATGGAGATATGATCTTCGAAAAAGTATTGAATACTTCTAAGAACTGGGGAAGCTCCGAGTCCTTAATGTATGTAGTAGGTGCAACCAGAGCGGAAAGATTGCAGCAAATAAGAAAGATAGTTCCTGATCATTTCTTGCTAATTCCGGGAGTTGGCGCTCAGGGAGGTAGTCTTGCGGATGTTTCTAAGTATGGAATGAATAAAGACTGCGGACTACTAGTCAATTCTTCGAGAGGTATCATTTATGCCCGTTCCGACGAACATTTTGAAGAGGCCGCGGCAGAAGAAGCGAAGAAGATTCAAACGGAAATGCAAGGTTTTCTTTAATTGCATTTCTCCCTCAAGAGATCTCTGTAGTTAAAAGTTAAGCACTTCAACCCTATTTAAGATCTAATCAAATAGATCTCCACACTGCTTTATTATGAAAAATGAAGAGTTGCTTCACTATGTGTGGCAATATCAACTATTCCACACCCAAAATTTAAAAACAACCTGCGGAAAGGACCTAAAGATTATTAAAACAGGTCATCCTCATTCGGATTCCGGCCCGGACTTTATCAATGCTCATTTACTATTGGATGGTATTTTTTGGGCAGGTAAAGTGGAGATTCATTGGGCATCTTCTGAATGGTTCAAACACCATCACCAAACAGATCCCAATTACGATGCAGTAATCTTGCATGTGGTTTGGATACATGATAAAGAAATCTTCAGACTTGATGGATCATCTATTCCCACTTTAGTACTAAAAGACATCGTTGCGGAAGATTTTAAATACAAGTACAAAAACCTTAAGTCGAGCACCAATGAAATACCTTGTCAAGCTCAAATTCAAGAAATCGACAAGACCTATATCATCTCAATGCAGGAGAATGCTTTAGCGCATAGATTCGACAGAAAGAGACAAGAAGTCTTAAATCATTATGAAGAAACCCATAGAGACCTGAATGAAACAGCATACAGATTATTTATGAAAGCTATGGGACTTTATATTAACGAGGAAGCTTTTACCCGGCTTTCTCGCATTTTGCCTTATTCCCTTCTCTCCAAATACAAAAGCAAGCTCATAGCACTGGAGGCTCTTCTTTTTGGAGCGGCAGGTTTCCTGGATGAACCCATAGACCTCTATTCTCAAACATTAAGAAAGGAGTTCGACTTTTTATCACATAAACACGAACTAAGTGATAGGATGTGTAGAGCAGACTGGAAGTTTCTAAGAACCCGACCTCAAAATTTCCCTACCCTGAAACTTGCCTTAACGGCCAACTGCATAGCAACTTTTCCCTCCTGGTTTCAGTTATTCACGGAAGAACTAAACATCCCCAAAGTAGTGCCTACTTCCTACTGGTGCGAACATTATGATTTTGCCAAGAAAGGTAGATTTAAATGCAGCATATCCCATTCCCACCTAAATATCAATGTAATCATACCTCTTCTTTTAACCTTTCAAACTATAGATTCTCATTATTATTTGAGAGCCATGAATATTCTGGAGAATACTAAAGCAGAGAATAATTTCATTACCCGAAAATGGGCAGAATTGGGGATTAAGAGCCAGACAGCCTGGGATTCTCAAGCATTATTGGAGCAACATACGCACTTTTGCAAGAACAAAAAATGTCTAAAATGCCCCGTTGGTGCTCAAATATTATTCAGCCATTAAGCCTGTAGATCTTTGACAGGCACAAAGCCCATTTTTTTCCCGACTTCCAATAAATATGGGTAGGCAGATTCCATGTTATTTTCAATTCTACAATCTAGAATAGCTTCTCTAACCTCTGTTTTAATCTGTCCCACTTCCTTTGAAGGTCCCAAACCAAATACTTCCATAATCATTTCTCCCGTGATCACAGGCTGAAAATTGCGTAACTTATCCTTTTCTTCAATTTCTTTCAGCAGTTCTTCTACCTTGTCGAAATTCTTTAAATATCTTCTTACGCGGTTAGCATCTTTTGAGGTAATATCGGCCCTACACAGAATCATCAGATCTTCAATATATTCACCCGCCTCAACGAGAAGTCTACGTACAGCAGAATCTGAGACGCCTTCTTTTGCTAAGGCTATAGGTCTAAGATGAAGGCGTACCAAAGTGGTCACTTTCCTCATTTTCTCATCCAGAGGCAACTTGTATTTTCTAAAAATGCCCTTTACCCAGCGTCCACCTAATTCCTCATGACCATGGAAGGTCCAACCTACCTTAGGAGAGAATCTTTTCGTAGCAGGTTTTGCAATATCATGCAGAATAGCCGCCCATCTCAACCATAAATCATTTGACCGGACCGCTGTATTATCTAAAACCTGTAAAGTATGATAGAAATTATCTTTATGCCCCTTGCCATCCATAGTTTCTACTCCTAGCAAGTTTACGAGTTCTGGGAATATGATTTCCAATAAACCCACTTGATACAAGAGCTTGAAACCATAACTAGGTTTAGGAGAGAGGATAATCTTATTTAACTCATCCGTAATCCTCTCCTGAGATATGATGCTGATTCGCGGAGCCATAGCTTTTAATCCTTCAAATGTCTCCGTTTCTATATCGAAATTCAATTGAGAGGCAAAACGAACTGCCCTCATCATTCGCAAAGGATCATCAGAAAATGTAGTTTCGGGATCAAGTGGGGTTCGAATCAATCGCCTTTTGATATCTTCTAGCCCTTGAAAAGGATCTAACAGCCTGCCATAGTCCTTTTTATTTAGTGACAGAGCCATGGCATTAATAGTAAAATCCCTTCTGTTTTGATCTTCTTCTAAAGTACCGTCTTCAACGATGGGCTTTCTTGAATCAGAGCGATAAGACTCTCGCCTAGCACCTACAAATTCATATTCATAACCATCATATACAAACTGTGCAGTTCCAAAGTTCTTAAATGTATTGACGGAAATGTGCTTGCCCAATTTCGAGGCTGTAGCTATAGCTAATTCAATTCCGCTTCCAACACAAACAAAATCGATGTCCTTACCGGCTCTACATAAAATAAGATCACGAACAAATCCTCCCACTACATAGGCCTGTATTCCTAGATCCTCCGCTGCCGAGCTAACCGCTTCGAATATAGGATTTCGATTTAATTCTTCTAAAAACTCTTCTTTTTCCATTGCAGCACAAAGTTAGCCATTCTTATGTCAACCTTAAGAAGATTACCTGTATTTTGTCCAAAACCTAAAGGCACTTTTTTAGAAATATACTCGTTGTCTAGATACAGAAAGACGTGGAAAGATGAAATTAGTACTTGCTTTAACCCTCCTAATAGCTTCTCCTGAAGCACCTTCAACTGACTTAATGAAGGAATCTCATTTTACAGTAATGGCTAAAAAGAAGAAAAAAAACGGTATCTTTAAAAGGATTTTCAAAAAGAAATGTAAATGCCCAAAAGTACGTTAGTTCGTTTTTTTGCCCTACTCTTCCTAACCGTAAATAGCTTTGCCCAAGTGGCAAATTATGATATTGAAGTCAGCCTAGAGCCCAAATCAAAAAAGCTTAAGGGCACACAAATTCTCCATTGGACGAATACCACTTCTCATCCCGCTTCTGAATTACAGTTCCACTTGTACTTGAATGCCTTCAAAGACCTAGAGTCCTCTTTTATGAAAGAATCCGGAGGAAGGTTGCGTAACGACAAATTGGATCCCACAAATTCAGAAAACTTTGGACACATAAACATACTCAAGATTTCAGGCAAAGGAATAGGAAAGGGGAAATTCATACAACCTGACAATTTCAACGAAAAAGACCATACCGTCATCTCATATCCCCTTGGTCAACCTGTACTACCAGGCCAAAGTCTCAAGATAGAACTAGAATTTGAAGCGAAACTTCCCAAGATTTTCGCTAGAACAGGATGGTCAGAGGGTAACTATTTTTTTGTAGGACAATGGTTTCCTAAAATTGGGGTACTCGAAGAGAATGGAGAGTGGAACTGCCACCAATTCCATGCTAATACTGAATTTTATGCTGACTTTGGCACATATAATGTAAAAATCAATGCCCCTAAGGAGTTTCTTATAGGCGCTACAGGCGAACTTATTGATGAGAAAGCTCTAAAAAACGAGAGAAAACTGTGGATTTTCAGAGCTCAAAATGTGCATGATTTCGCTTGGACCGCATCACCAAATTACATAGCGGTTAAAGAAGAATATAAAGGCATTTCCTTAACGGCACTGATGCAAAAAGAGAATAAATATCAGGCCAACCGCTACCTGGAATCAGTAAAAAAAGCCATAGATTTTATGGAAGAGAGGGTAGGCAAATATCCTCATTCCACCCTAACTATGGTGGATCCTTCTTACACCGGATCAGGTTCCGGTGGAATGGAATACCCCACCTTAATAACCTGCGGTACTGTATGGGGATTAGGAAAATGGATGAAATTCCCTGAACTAGTAACTATACACGAGTTCGTCCATCAATATTTCCAAGGCATTTTGGCCAGTAATGAATTTGAAAACTCTTGGATGGATGAGGGATTTACTCAATATTTCGAAGCTAGAATATTAGAAGCTGCTTATCCGCCTGGCGCTATAGTTAGCCTCTTTGGATTTCATGTCACAGATGCTGAAATCTCTAGAACAAGCTACGTGAGTATGCCCAATCCGGCTATAGCACCTATAAGAATGGATGCCTGGAAATACCCTAAAGGCACCTATTCTGTCTTCAGCTATACTAAACCCGCAACTGTACTGAGAACTATGGAAAGATGGTTAGGTACGGATGTGATGGATAAAATTCTAAAAACCTATTTTGAAGAATTCAAGTTCAAGCATCCCCGCCCGGAAGATTTCTTCAATACTGCCATTAAAGTAAGTGGGAAACCGGAATTAGAAGACTTCTTCAAACAAACCATTTTAGAAGCCAAGGTATGCGATTATTATGTAAAGGACATCAGTACTGTTAAAGGAAAAAGTATAGTGGAGCTAGATAATAAATATGATATGCTCCTCCCCGTGCAGGTGAAAGTGCAGTTCAAAGACGGGAGCAGTAAAAGTTTTACCTGGGATGGTGTACCTCGTAAATTTGAATTTAAAAAAGAAGTAGTTTCCGTAAATATTGATCTGGAGAGGGTAAATCAATTGGATCTTAACCTTTTGAACAATAGTCTATCCGTAGAAGCCCCTAAAAATGTCATTGCGAGATATGCAGGCTTATTTATGTTTTGGGTTCAGAGCCTCTTCGCAGTAGTTTAGAATAGATTTCATATCATAGGGCTTGTTGCCTGCTACTTTTAAATAGGAATCTTTGGAAAAATCCGGGATCCCATAATTCTCAAAACTCTTCCAGATATGTTCATAATACCACAGTGGAACATATCCCCACCTATGATCCATGGACTTTCTGACCATAAATTCTTCTTTGGAGATCTCTACAAAGAGTTTAGCAGTATATTTCTCCTTCAGCTCCGAATGGTAAAAGGCTAAAATCCCATCTACTATCAATATATCAAACTGTGGACGTAGAAAGTCAATCGCTTTAAGCAAAGTCTCGTGTCTAAAACCGGAAGGGTGCTCCCAGTCCACTTCTGAATCTATCTTGGGAATTTCTGAAATGGGTTTTACAAAATCATCCTGACTAATGACCATGCAGGTTTTCCCCTCGCCCCGGAACAGATTACACAATTCCGAAGCGAGAGTAGATTTTCCTGAGCGACTTACACCACCAATTCCGATAAGCATATTAGAACCAACTGGTAGATTTTTTCTTCTTAGTAGTAGTACCACTAAACCCTATCGCGCCAAGTAATGTTCTTGTAATTAGATTCGCAGCGGTTCTAGCCATTTGTTTACCGGCTGAGCTAGTTAGAAAAGTTTCTAAGGTACCCTTTTCTTCTTTGCCCCGCTTTGCCGGTGCAGCTTCTTCTTGTGGAGCAGAAGCCATCTTTGCATTTAGGATCTCATAGGCACTTTCTCTATCTATAACTTCATTATATTTCTTTATAATAAAGGACTTATTGATTACCTTATCAATCTCTGAATCCGTTAATACATCCATCCTACTTTCCGGTGGCATAACATAAGTTACGGCAAGAGGAGTGGGAATACCTTTTTCATTCAAACATGTCACTAAAGCTTCCCCAGTACCCATCTGAGTTAACACTTCTTCCGTCTTATAGAATTGAGTTTCGGGATAGTTTTGCGCGGCCTCTTTGATCGTCTTTCTATCATTCGCAGTAAATGCTCTCAGGGCGTGCTGAACTTTAAGTCCTAATTGACTAAGTACAGATGCTGGTACGTCCTGAGGGTTTTGCGTACAAAAGTAAATCCCTACACCTTTGGAACGTATCAACTTAATCACCGTTTCTATTTGCTGTAGCAATGCCTTTGAGGCCTCTTGGAATACGAGGTGAGCTTCATCAATAAAAATAACGAGTTTAGGTCGGTCTTCATCACCTGCCTCCGGTAGAGTAGCGTATAACTCTGCCAGTAAGCTCAGCATAAAGGTGGAGAATAATTTAGGTCTATCCATGAGGTCTATCACCCTTAAGATAGAAATCATGCCTTTACCTTGATTATCTATTCTCATCAAATCATCAACATCAAAAGATCTTTCTCCAAAGAACAAATCAGCACCTTGATGTTGAAGCTCTATCACTTTCCTCATGATAGTTCCTAGAGAGGTAGTGGACATCTTGCCATAACTACCTTCAAAGGAAGCTTTGCCTTCATTACTTACAAACTGGATTACACGAATAAAGTCTTTAAGATCCAGTAGGGGCAATTGATTATCGTCACAATATTTAAATATTACCGATACAATGCCTTCTTGAGTATCATTTAATCCTAAGATCTTTGATAAAAGTATAGGTCCAAATTCAGAAACCGTAGCTCTCAGTCGGGCACCTTTCTCCTCACTTAAACTTAGAAATTCTACCGGAAAACCTTGTGGTGTGTAGGATACTCCTGCAGCATCACTTCTTTCCAGAATGAATGATTCAGCGGTTCCCGGCTTCGCCAAGCCGCTTAGGTCACCTTTGATATCCATTAAAAGTACAGGTACGCTGGCTTTGGATAGGCCTTCGGCTAAACCTTGCAAAGTCTTTGTTTTTCCGGTACCTGTAGCTCCTGCTATCAGACCGTGGCGGTTCATGGTTTTTAAGGGTATTCTCACCTGAGTCCCCGGTACTACTTCGCCGTCCAGCTTAGCAGCCCCTAAAACAATGGACTCCCCTTTGTGGGTATAGCCTTTCGAAAGGACTTCCTTAAACAGATCTATATTGGACATAATAAATATGGTTTCTATTCGCAAGATCGAGATAATTGACGGAAAATTAAAATATTTCCACCCTAGGTTAACTAGACTAATCTATTAAGCAAGAGTCTAAGTTACTGAAAGTTGGGAATTTGCGTTCAAAACACCAGAATATGCTAAGAATATTTTCAAAAAAAACCTATGCACTTACCTTGACCTTCTCATATTTTAACCTAAATTGTCCTCCTATCCCAAGAAATTATAGAATGTATACAATTGTATTATTTCAATATTTAGCTTATCTAAAAGAAGCTAAATTCTTTAATTCAAATCAATTTTGTTTAGGGTTTTGAGGAATTAAACCTCCTTAAAGCTCTGATGGACTGACATTTTAAATTTTTCTTTGGGTTTTAGTACTTTTTTTAGTATTTTAGCAACAATATTATTAAAAACCTGGGCAAACCAGACCTATTCGAATAATGCAAGAAACTGTTAAGATAATCATCGAGGGACAAGAGTATGAGTTCCCGGTGGTGGAGGGCACTGAAAACGAGAAGGCGATCGATATTTCTACATTAAGATCCAAAACAGGGTACATCACAATAGATGAGGGTTTCAAAAACACCGGTTCTACTACAAGTGGAATAACTTATCTGGATGGTGAGGAAGGAATATTGCATTACAGGGGATACCCTATCGAAGAACTGGCTGAAAAAGCTGAATTCCTTGAAGTAGCTTACCTTTTAATATACGGTGAATTACCTACTAAAGAGCAATACGAAGTTTTCAAGCACGAGGTAACCACTCGTTCTTTGGTAAATGAAGACATGCGTAAGATCTTTGATGGTTTTCCTGTAAACGCTCACCCTATGGGCGTTATGTCATCCTTAGTGGGAGCTATGTCTAGCTTCTATCCGGACAATGACAAAAAGCACAAAGGAGACTTTACAGAGGTTCACATTCGCAGATTATTAGCGAAGATCCCTACCATCGCTACTTGGTGTTACAAAAAGTCGCAAGGACACCCTATTAACTATCCAAAAAATCATTTGGATTACTGTTCAAACTTCTTGCATATGATGTTTGCTCTACCAGTAGAAAACTACGAGGTAGATCCTATTGTATCCAGTGCTTTGAACAAACTTTTGATCCTTCATGCTGACCATGAACAAAACTGCTCTACTTCCACAGTAAGATTAGTAGGTTCATCTAAAGCAAACATTTACGCTAGCATATCAGCTGGTATTTCTGCTCTTTGGGGGCCTTTGCACGGAGGTGCTAACCAAGAGGTCATTGAAATGCTAGAAGCCATCAAAGAAGATGGTGGTGATGTTGCGAAGTACATTGCCATGGCTAAGGACAAAAATTCTACTTTCCGTTTAATGGGCTTTGGCCACAGAGTTTATAAAAACTTTGACCCTAGAGCTAAGATCATTAAAAAGGCAGCAGATGATGTTTTAGCCAAATTAGGCGTAAATGACCCTGTACTTGAGATCGCAAAAGGCCTTGAAGAAGCAGCTTTGAAAGACGAATACTTTGTATCTCGTAAATTATATCCAAACGTAGACTTCTATTCCGGTATTATTTACCGTGCTTTAGGAATACCTACAAACATGTTTACTGTAATGTTTGCTATTGGTCGTCTACCGGGATGGATTGCACAATGGTTAGAGCTAAGAAAATCAGGACAGGCTATCGGTCGTCCGCGTCAGATCTACACTGGTCCTACTAAGAAACATTACGTTGATATCGACCAAAGATAAATCGATTTTAGAGAATAATTCAACATAAAAAGCGGGTCAAATTTGACCCGCTTTTATTTTTCTACGAACTTGTAAAAAGTCGTTTTTTCGTCTCCTACTTATATCTACACAGTGGTTATTGCTTAAACGTACATTTGGTTTAGGCTCATAAACTGAAGAAGAAACCACGTGTTTAGGATTGATCAAAAAGGACTTATGAGTACGGAAGAATCCATAGGGTTCAAACATACTCTCTAATTCTTTTAAGGTTTTGGACAAGGTTAAGATTTGTCCATCTTCCAAATAAACATCTGAATAATTGGAATCCGCTTTCATGTACACTACGGATTCTGCTGAAACGCTGGTCTTTCCTACAAGTAATATCTTTTCCATAGTTGGGGGCTTTAACTATCCTATAGACTCAAAGCCCCCAAAAAGGGTTGGAATTAGTTGATTAAATTTAATCTAACTCCTATACTACCCGGAACGTGAATAAAAAGAGGTTTCGGAGCTATCTCCGCATAAATACCTAATTCCGCAAAAATGCTCAGGTTATTATTAGGTAAACTGTATTCCATACCTGCATCTGCCACTCCACCTAAAGAGATATGTCTTTCAGGCACGTTATTAGATACCGGGGGTACGCGTTTTCTAGAGTTGATTTGACCACCAAAACCGTAATAGATCTGGAACCTTTCTGCAGATCCTATTTGGTTATTCCAATGGAAAACCCCTTGTACCATTAAGCCTGTTTGGCTCTTATAATAAGGCTTATTATTGTGAGAACGAGTTGCCCCCCAAAGAAATCCATAAGTACCAAAGTTCACATCAAAGTTCTTCCTTCCCGAATCAAAATACTTACGAATATTCAAACCTACAGGCTCTCCTACCTTTACTCCTATAGCCCAATTGTTATAGTTCTGCGCGAAAGCACTGCTGCTCATCAATAAGGCCACCCACAATAAAATCTTCTTTTTCATATATTAAAAGTTGGTTAATACATTATCCTATTACTTCTGCTCCCTCTAAAATGTAGTTCAGATCATTAATGTCATCTACATTTAGACGCAATACGCCTTTGATGGTAACCCTGTCATCTGTATTAAAACGCTTATTTACCTTCTTGAATTTGATGGAAACCACAGACTCAGGACCTGCGCCACCACAGAAGAAACAAGAGGCAAAAGGATTTGATGAGAGCACATAGTAATTTGCATCCACATCAACCGGTATCATATAGCCGGTAAGAGCCACTTCTTTACCTTTAAGAGCCGTCACTTTCGGACCAAACTGTGGCTCCAAAAGGAACATATTTTCAGTAGAACTCCACTTTTTCTTAAAGGTAACATCACTTAATTGCTCCCAAGTGATCTTGATTGGATTGAAGGCAAATACGAATGCCGGAATAATAAAAAGGGCTAGAATTAACTTCTTATTCATTTGCTAGAGTTTTTGAGATATTGATTTTGTATATGCCTAAAGATGGAATTAATGCAGCCAGTATACCTATGCATAACGCAACAAAAAGTAAATAAATTTCCTCTTTTTGCAAGAATTGAATATCAAGCGTATAATTGTAGTTTTGCTCTAATGCACCAGATGCCAGTGCCAGGCCTATTCTGCTCATAAGAATACCCAAAACATAGCCTGCAAAGGAAAGGATAACACCTTCCAATAATAGCATCAGGAATAATTTCACCCTAGTCCCGCCCATGGATAGCATCAGAGCTAATTCATATTTCCTTTCTTTAAGTGCGTTATATAGGGTAATAAAAACACTTATGCCAGATATAATCATTATAGCAGCAGCTAATGCTTTAAGCGCATCCATACCTATACCCATCAACTCAAACAGACGATTCACTTCTATAGCTGGCAATGCTGCTTGCATTTTCGTATTTTGATTGATCATTCTAGGCAAGGTCATAAGCCCCATAGGAGATCTGAACTTTACTAATGCACAAGTCACCTCCGGATCCATCCCTTCATGTTCCCCATGTACCTGCCAAACGGAAGCCAAATCAGAGATCAATAAATTATCCAGCACGGACCCATTAGGCTTCAAAATACCTACCACCTTGTAATGTTCATGGTCATGATGGTCTCCCTCCTCTTCAAAACCGTGCGCACTATGAAACTCATCACCTACTTTGAGTCCCAGATTTCGAGCTACCGTATGGCCCACCACCACTTCCAGAGACCCTTTGAAACCGGCACCTTCAGCATATTCAGCCTTGAAATGATCCAGATACTTTGGATCTGCCCCCACTATGCGGTATCCTTTAAAATTATCACCCATAGAGAGCGGAATAACCTCTTTCACCAAGGGATTCGTCCTCAACAAGCTCAATTCCTGTAAGGAGATATTCCCTGTAGGAGAATCTATCTGGTACACCCCTGACAAGATCAGTTGCAGCGGACTACCTTTGGCTCCCACCACCATATCTATTCCTGAAATATTCTTAGCGAATTTGCTTTCCAATTGCTTGCCAACAGTAATCAACAAGGAAATAATCCCAATACCAAAGGCCATTAGAAGCACAGCTAATGTGCTATTGAGTTTTTTGTCTACTATATTCTTTCCAACAATCTTCAGTAACATCTTAGAGTGAGATTTGGTTAGGGAATCTATTTTTTAGACGCTGATCATGGGTAACTACGATCAAAGCTGCACCACTTTCCTTAGCTTGCACCTCTAGTAAGTTAGCTACCCTTTCACAGTTCAGATCATCTAAAGCGGAAGTAGGCTCATCAGCTAAAATCACCTTCGCTTCATTCATTAAGGCTCGAGCAATACCTACTCTCTGCTGCTCACCTCCACTAAGCTCCGTCACCCTCTTTTTCAAAACGTGTGCAAATCCTAAGTGATCTGCCAAATGTTTTACCCTTGCCTTATCCTGAGGTTTCCCGGCAAAATAATTAGACATCAAAAGATTCTCTTCCACATTCAAAGAATGCACGAAATATGGCTTCTGGAAGACCAAGCCAATATGCCTTGCTCTAAACGTGGGCAATTCACTCGGAGCCAAAGTACCAGTATTTACGCCATCAATATTGACCTCCCCGGATGATGGAGAAAGCAATAATGCCATTAAATTAAGGAGAGTCGTTTTTCCGGAACCGGAATTTCCTAAGATCAGCAAAGTCTCTCCTGCAGCACACCTGAGGTCAGGAAAATGAAAATCTGTACTTCCCGGATACTGGAAGCGCAGAGAATGAGTATTTAACATCTACACCTAAAAGTATTTAATAGTAAAAATCGTAAATATTTTACACTTAACCCCGAATAACTCAAAAAAAATCCCGTACTTTGCAATAGTCTACTAAATTTGTAGTCTAATTGTTAACCTAAAATTTTTAATCGTATGTCACTTAGACTTGGAGATATTGCACCGGACTTTACGGCCAATACTACTCAAGGCCAGATTCATTTCCATGAATGGCTTGGCGATTCCTGGGGATTGCTATTTTCTCACCCGGCAGATTTTACCCCGGTATGTACTACGGAGTTAGGTAAAACAGCCCTGCTAAAAGGAGAATTTGAAAAAAGAGGAGTAAAAGTAATTGCAGTTTCAGTAGATGACTTGGATTCTCACAATCGTTGGATTCCGGATATTGAAGAGGTAAACCAAGTACAATTCAACTTCCCAATCATCGCTGACGAAGACAGAAACGTGGCACAATTATACGATATGATCCACCCGAACGCATCGGAAAAAGCCACAGTACGCTCAGTATTTATTATCGGACCGGATAAGAAAATCAAATTAACGTTGACCTATCCCGCCTCCACAGGTAGAAACTTCCAGGAAATCTTAAGAGTTGTAGATTCTCTGCAATTGACAGCTAATTATTCCGTAGCAACTCCCGCAGATTGGCAACAAGGAGATGATACCATCATAGTACCTGCCGTTTCTACAGAAGATGCTATTCAAAAATTCCCTAAAGGAGTAAAAATCGTTAAGCCTTATCTACGATATACTCCACAACCGGACAAGGACTAAGTCTTTTTCCGTACCTTTGGAAAAAAATTAATATGGAAGTAGGAAAATACAATGTCTTAACCGTTCTGAGAGCTACTAGTGTGGGCATCTACTTAGGAGATAATGAAGGGAATGACGTCCTACTTCCACATAAATATGTCCCTGAAGAGATCGAAATGGGACAAGAAATAAATGTCTTTGTGTACAGAGACTCTGAAGACAGAATAATAGCCACTACCCTTCAACCTGCCATCCAACTTAACCAATTTGCTATCCTAGAAGTAGTAGCCACCTCCTCCATTGGAGCATTCCTGGATTGGGGACTAGAAAAAGATCTCTTCGTCCCTTTTAAGGAGCAAAACCATAAGTTGCAAACCGGTCAATGGGTACCCGTGTTCTTATATCTTGATGAGGAGACTGACCGACTAGTAGCTTCTGCCAAAATCAATAAGTTCTTCCAAAACGACCAGATCTCAGACCTGGAACCTCAACAAAAAGTAGAGGTATTAGTATATGAGAAAACGGACCTTGGATACAATGTCATCATCGATAACAAATACAAAGGACTTATCTACGAAAACGAAATCTTCAGAAGATTAGCCTGGGGTGATCAAACTACCGCGTATATCAAGAATATTAGAGAAGACGGCAAGATTGACGTGTCTTTGCAGCCATTAGGTTTCCTACAAGCAAGAGATGAAAACACCCAAATTATCTTAGACAAACTAAGCCAGAATGGAGGAAAACTAGGGCTGACAGATCATTCTGACCCTATAGATATTCAGGAACACCTTAATATGAGCAAAAAGGCTTTCAAAAAAGCCATAGGTGGCCTTTATAAAGAAGGGAAAATCCGTCTGGATGAAGACGGAATCTCCTTAGTCTTGTGAAGCTTGGATAATAAATTTATCCAATTGCAATTCAGCCAATCTCGCCTTCTCTAAAGCCTGTTCAGCAAATTGCTTTGATTCTTCTACATTACCTCTTTTTCTACTCACCACACTCATTTGGTAAAAGTATTCTGCGAGGTAATTGTTCTCCTTCAACATGGGATACGCTCTCTGCAACCATGTCAAGGTCAAGGGCACAAATTCCGGTACATGAGAAGTAAATACTTGAACCACATATAACATGGCAGCACCATTTTGCTTATACAACTCCACCGCCTTCTCTCCTTCCTGTAAAGCGGTAGATTTCATACCGTCTCTTAGGTAAGCTCTGACTCTATGCTCCCAAAGAAAAGCATCTGCATACATTCCGGCTCCTACCTTCCCCATGTATTGCTCTAATTGATTCACCTTTTCAATAGGAAACATCTTACTTTCGGGTGAAAAAATGGTCTGTTGCAAAATCCTACCTAGAACCTGCCCCTCCTGCCCTTCATGTCCTTCTGCTTTCTCTAAGGCCGCCGCCTCCGGCATATGATCTATCCAATATCTAAAGAATTCATTGTCGGTATCATTGACCACTTTCTTGGTGATTTGCCAACTTACATTAGACCCTATTTCCTCCCTATTAAAATTCGCCCAAATAGCTTCTGTAATCTTCTTGGATGCAGCCATGTCTCTGGATACACGTGCATAGTTTCCATATTTAATCAAGAAGTCAAAATCTCTATTTCCCAGCTCAAACTGCTTAACAAAATTGGAACTCCACAAAGAAGGATCCTTGGCTTCCCTACCAATAGAAAGCACCCCTGCTGGAGTAGGAACAGTTTCACCTTGATGCACTAACTCCCCCTCTCCATTGAAAAAAAGAAACTGCGGGAAACTAGGAATCTCTATCTTCCGTTCATCTAAGAATCCTCTAGCACCTTCAATACTTAGATTCATCTTATAATTGATGAAGTTTTGATTATAAAACTTAGCCACATCAGCATTTTGAAACTGGGGATCCATAGCCTTACATGCCGGACAGGTAGGTAAATATGCCTCCACAAATACTAATTTACCTGTAGATTTTCCTTTGGCAAGTGCATCTGACAAATCCTTCTCCCACTGAATTCCTTGTTGGCCAAAAACCCCTGTGCTTAACCACAATAGGCAGAATAGAACTCTATACATTACGTAAAGTATTTACTAAATTTTTGAATTTCTTAAGATCTAAACCTGCTGTCTCTGCCATTTTTTGCGCTTGCTTGGCCCTTTCTGAAGCGTTCTTCAAATCACCTTCCTTTTGATGAACTCTTGCCCACTCAAAATGCCATTCGGCTTGTTGAGCCGGCTCTCCTACCAAATTCGATGCTGCACTTAACCATTCTTTTGCCACAGGCAGATAAGAATTATTTGGGAAGTTATCATTGAAAACTTTGGCTATATAGACCAATGATGGACCATTGTTCGAAAATTTCGCAGCCATACTCTTACCTATATTCAAAGCCACTTGAGGTTTTCCTTCACGAAGATTAGCCAAGGTTTCCTGTTCCCATACATAGGTATCTGCATAGTCTCCACCTCCTACTTTCCTTATATAGTCCTTCACCACTGCTATTTTCTGAGTGCTGTACTTTCTACCGTCTCTAAAAATGGAGGCCTGAACAATGCCACCTAAAGTGTTCAACTCTTGTCCATCATGACCCTGAGCCTTTTCATAAGCTGCGGCTTTTGGCATTTGATCAATCCAATACTTAAAGAAGCCATTATCTACACTCGTCACTACTTTTTTGGTGACAGCCCAACTGGTTTCAGAGCCCAACTCATTCTGATCAAATGTGGCAAACAAAGCCTCTCCCACCTTCAGATTCTCTAAGGTATCTTTCACCAAACGGGTATACACACCATATTTAACTAGGAAATCAAAATCTCTTTCTCCAGCATCAAAGCGTGATTTATATAAGCTAGCTCTTTTATCCGTAGACAATGCCTCATCAGCTGCTGCTACGAGTGATGCGGTAGATGGGGTAACCTCAGCCTGATGAACCAAATTACCATCCCCGTCAAAGAATAAGAACTGAGGGAAGCTAGGTAACCATATATTATGATCGTTTAAGAACTTCACTTGTTCTGCTACCCCCACATCTAATTTATAATTGACAAACTCAGAGTTGTACTTAGTGGCCACTTCTGAAGTACTAAAATAAGGCTCAATCGACTGGCAAATGGGACAAGTGGGAGAGTAACACTCCACAAATACCAACTTACCCGTAGCTTTGGCCTTCGCTAAAGCTTCAGAAATATCAGAAGTCCAAGTTACCGTTTTGGTATCCACCACACCGGAATCCTCTGAAGTTTTATTCTCTTTTTTACAGGCAGCAAATGTTAGAAATAAGAGCAAATAGGCAATTCTCATGTTTTTTATAGGTCTATTAAATATTTAACAGTTAAAATGGAAATTGTGTTACTGAGATATCATAATTCTTTCAAAAATCGCTCCAATTCAATCGTGCTTGCCTTTGTAGCTTTTGCAGAAGTTAAGGCTTTCTGTACCCAAACCTTAGCTTGATCCTTATTGCCTCTATTCTTTTCCAAAAGAGCATTTTGGTAAAAATATTCCACCTTATTATAAGTGGGACTAGCAGCTACTTTTTTCAACCATTGTTGCACGGCTTCAGCATTCTTGCCCTTTTGATTAAAAACTCTACATAAATATAATAAACCTCCAGCATCAAATTGTTTAGAAACGTTTTGAGCTATCTGTAAAGCTTTGTGATCCTCACCCTTTTTCCAGGCAATTTCCGTACGCTTCTCCCATAATAGTGCATCGACTTCCTTTTGCCCTACAATTGGACCGTATTCTGCAGCCAACTGATCCCAATTCTCAAATTTTCTAGGACCAAAGAGGGTGCCGTGCAATAAGCGGGTGAACTGAGCCTTTACATTCTCCGGAGTATCATTACTTTTTTTATGATTTTGTATCCAAAATCTTGCGAATCCATTTTCCGTATCTGTGCTTATCTTCTTAAATAGATTCCAACTAGCCTCCCTCTTCTCCACGGGATATATCGACCAAAGTGCATCAACCAACTTAAAATTTGTCATGGAATCTTTCTTAACCCTACTAAAGATAGCATAATGGCTTAAGAAGTTCTCTGAACGTTCTCCTGATGCGAACCTCTTCGGGTAAAATTCCGCCGTATAAGTACGTTCAAGAACCATCTTTCCGGGTTGCAAAACAGAAGCTACTTCTGCAGATACTTCTCTGGAATGAATCAGGGTTCCATCTCCTCTAAAAAAGAGAAAATAAGGAATCCCATATACCTCTAAATTAGCTTTTTTAGCGAAATTCCTCCCTTCCTCTGAGTCCACATCTAAGGCGTAATTGACAAAATTCCCATTGTACAGACCTGCTACAGTGGGGTCATTCAGAATGGGCGCCAATTTCTTACAATGTGGACAGGTGGGCGAGTAAAACTCGACAAAAAGAACCTTATTCTCTGCTTTAGCTTTTGCAAAGGCAGCATGGAGACTTTTCTCCCATTTGATCCCTTGAGCATTCCCCAAAAAGGGTAATAAAACGAAACAAAACCTAAGAACTAATTTCACTATTTTGAAGTTATATTTTTATGGATACAGTTAAAATTTACGGCATTCCCAATTGCGACACCGTCAAAAAAGCGATCACCTATTTAAAGGACAATCAGGTGCCTTATATCTTTCATAATTTTAAGACGGATGGAATTTCACCAGAAAAACTAAAAGAATGGTTTGAAACCTTTGGTTTTAACAAGGTAGTTAACAAATCCAGCTCCACATACAGAGCTTTGGAGGATAAATCCTTAGTTGAAACACCGGAATCTGCCATCAAAATCCTTCAGGCCACTCCATCTATGATCAAAAGGCCTATACTTGAAAACGGCAACAACAAGCGAATAGGTTTCAAAAAGGAAGAATACGATGAGTTATTTCTCAAGTAATCCCCGGTAAACCTCTTCTTTTTGCTCCTTTTCTATGATATCATTAATAGAAACCCGCGCATTCTTATAAACGTAAATAGTGGTTCTATATTCCTTAGCTATGGGATTCGATACGGAATCCCTTAGCTCTCCATGCTCAAATAACGGTAAAGTTGCCTTGTACTCTTCTTCTCAGTTTTTAAAGGACCAGGTGCCTGTAAGGAGTTACTCTATCTAACCATGCCCCGTAATCTCCATCAAACCCTTGAGCTTTTACCCTTCCTCTGGTAAAGAAGTTATTAGCACCTGCTTGACCGTAATTGTCGCAGAAAACTAATGTGGATGATGGCATCTCTCCAAGTACACGATCAGTCTTCTCTGCTAATCCTTGCCACCCAAGCATATCAGCGAAATCCTGTGGTATGGGATGTTCTGTAGCATCTTTCCACTTGTCCCTTTGGCTACTATTATTTCTGCTGAATCTATAGTCAAATAATCCTTAGTGGACTGTGAGATGAACACCAAAGCAGGAAACAAATGAACCCAAAAGGGATCATTACCTAGAAGTTTAAGGCAATACGCTACACTTCCGATAAAGGGAGGAACTGAAAAATAGCCCCAGGCCAAATGATCAGCAAAATTGAGATGCATTATACATCCCTATGTAGGAACTGAAAGAGTAGTTTAACGACTAAGAAAACTACGAGTAATTGAGCCTTTCGCTTTTCCATAATTAAAGCTCAAAATAAGATAATCCATCATTTAATTTAACCAAACCTATAAAATATTAACCTGAACACCAGATATATTAAATAAAATTTATTCTACTTATAACTAACTCTTTCCCTTATTTATACATATTCCATATAAGAATAATTCTATATATTTTCCATTAACAATACTCAGAATTCATGGATTAATTCTTTACATTTAGACCTGTTTTTTGACAACCATAACATTTATTATACTACGTGAAAAGAAGATTAGCCTTACAGAGAGTAGCTCTCTTAGTAGGTGGGGCCATCACCGCACCTAGTTTAGCTGCCATTCTCAACAGTTGTAAGTCGCCCTCCGATTCAGCCGCCTCTGGATTTACCTTAGACGCTGATCAACGTTCTCTACTAGCGGAAATAGCGGAAATAATAATCCCTAAAACTGACACCCCGGGAGCGAAAGAAGCAGGAGTGCCAGAAGTGATAGAAATCCTTCTGAAAGATTGTTACACTGAAGAGCAGCAGAAGCATTTTACTGCCGGACTGACAGATCTGGAAGCAGAAGCGAAAAAATTGGGAGGCAGCTTTGTGTCTCTACAAGAAGCTGACAAGCTGAAAGTACTGTACACTATGCGTGACAAAGCTGCTGCGGAAAAAGAAGCAGAAGCTGAGAAAGTGAAGATTATTGATTCAGAAACGGGCAAAGAGAAAGAAGAATTAACGAAGAAGGAACCTCTAATTCCATTCTACACATTGGTTAGAGATCTAACCATCTTCGGATATTATTCATCTGAGCCAGGTATTACTCAAGAGTTTGAATATACCCCTGTACCAGGAAGATTTGATCCTTGTATCAAAGTAACACCAGATCAAAGAGCATATTCATAAACCCGTTTCGAAACATGAACATTCAAGGAAAAGGAAAAGAATCCGTTACCTATGATGCCATTGTAGTGGGATCAGGTATTTCGGGAGGTTGGGCAGCCAAAGAACTTAGTGAAAAAGGCCTAAAGGTCCTCATGATCGAAAGAGGACGTGAATTAAAACATATAGAAGGATATGATACTGCTATGAAGGAGAACTTTGATTTTCCTCACCGCAACCGTCTTACCCTTCAAATGAAAAAGGATTATTGGGCGGGTATCCGTACAGGATATACCATCACAGAAGCTACAAAGGATCTCTTTGTAAAAGATAGCGAAGATCCGTATGAAGAAACGCAGCGTTTCGACTGGATGAGAGCCTACCATACAGGCGGAAAATCTCTGCACTGGGGACGTCAATCTTACCGTTGGAACGAAAGAGACTTCACTGCAAACGCGGAAGAGGGCGTTGGCGTAGATTGGCCAATTCGCTACAAAGACCTTGAACCATGGTATGCCTATGTAGAGAAATTTGCAGGTATCTCAGGAGAAAAGAGAGGATTGGATGTACTACCTGATAGCGTATTCCAACCTGCCATGGAATTGAACTGCGTAGAGCGAGAGGTCAGAAAACGTCTTGAATCTAAATTCCCTGGAAGATATTTGACTGTAGGTCGTGTAGCGCATTTGACTAACCCAACTGAAGAACAAAAAGAACTGGGTAGAACAGCTTGTCAATATCGCAACAAGTGTATTAAGGGATGTCCTTATGGCGCATACTTCAGTACACAAGCAGCTACTCTGCCAGCGGCAATGAAGACTAATAACCTTACTCTAATCAACGACAAGATCGTTTATGAAGTGATCTTTGACGATGAGAAGAAAAAAGCAGTAGGGGTAAGAGCTATTGACAGAAACACGAAAAAAGTTGAAGAGTATTACGCTAAAATCATCTTCTTAAATGCGGGAGCTATAGGTTCAGCTTGGATCTTGATGCAGTCAAAATCCAAAACACATCCTAACGGACTAGGTAATGCATCTGACCAACTGGGCAGAAACATTATGGACCACCACTTAGGAGTAGGTGCTTCCGGAAAATGGGAAGGTTTTGAGGATATGTATTACTACGGTAAACGTCCGAACGGTATTTATATCCCACGTTTTGCCAACTGGGGATCAGATAAACGCGACTTCCTACGCGGATTCGGATACCAAGGTGGAGCTAGCCGCGGAAATAAAGGTGCCGGAGACCTAATCGGTGTAGAATTGAAAGCTACTTATAGCCAATTAGGCGGATGGGGCTTCAACATCGGTGGTTTCGGTGAAACCTTACCTGATGAAAGAAACCGTTTCACTCTATCAAGCAACAAAGATCAATGGGGTCTTCCTATCATCAACTTTGATGCAGCTTGGAGAGAAAACGAATGGAAAATGAGAGAAGCTATGCAAGCAGAAGCCGGAAACATGCTAGAAGCTGCCGGATTAAAGAACGTAAACACTTATCAAAACAAGGAGTATGCTCCGGGTATAGGTATCCACGAAATGGGTACAGCTCGCATGGGTAGAGATCCTAAGACCTCCGTACTAAATGGCAACAACCAGGTATGGGGTGCAGAAAATGTGTTCGTGACTGACGGTGCTTGTATGACCTCATCTTCCTGTGTGAACCCATCTTTAACTTATATGGCACTTACTGCAAGAGCAGCAGATTTTGCCGTGAATGAGTTGAAAAAACAAAATTTATAATAAGTATTTAGGGGCGTTTGCAAAACGCCCCTACTTTTTTCTCCCCTTTCTGTCCTATCTTTTCCCCCCTTCTTTCTATTTTAAATTTATTCTGAAAAAGAATTACGCATTTTTTTTATTTCAGAATTGGCTGTAGCTTGCAGACTAATTTACAAATTAACATGCGTAAAACGTTTGTCATCTTCTCAACAGCACTTATAATTTTTCTATTACTGCTTTCTGTTTATATGAACCCCAACTGGTACGTAGTACTTGGGGCAGTTGTCTTTTTTACGGGAATGGGGTACTATGATATGTACCAAAAAAAGCATTCCATCATGCGTATTTATCCGGTTTTTGGTCGCCTGAGATTCTTCATGGAAGAAATGAGACCTAAGATCTATCAATATTTCATTGAATCAGATATTGACGGTAGACCTCTAAACAGAATTGACAGATCAACGGTTTATCAAAGGGCAAAACAAGAAAATGACACCATGCCTTTTGGTACTCAATTAGATGTCTATTCAGAAGGTTATGAATGGCTGGCCCATTCCATGGCACCGAAAGATTTCCATAAACTGGATCACGATTTGAGAATCATGGTAGGGAACAAAGATTGTAAACAACCCTATTCTTGCTCTATTTTGAATATCTCCGCCATGAGTTTTGGTTCCCTATCTTCAAATGCCGTTAGAGCTATGAACGGAGGAGCTAAATTGGGGAAATTTGCACATAACACCGGTGAAGGTGGAGTTAGTGAACACCATCTGGAACCCGGAGGAGATATTATCTGGCAAATAGGTACGGGATACTTTGGCTGTAGAGCAGCGGATGGAGGCTTTGACCCTATTCAATTCAAAGAAAGAGCGGCTCATCCTAACATCAAGATGATAGAGATCAAAATCTCTCAAGGCGCTAAACCTGGTCATGGTGGTATTTTGCCTGCCTCTAAAAACACTCCGGAAATTGCCAGAGCCAGGAACATTGAGCCTTATACTTTGGTGGCTTCCCCTCCTTACCATAAGGCTTTTGATTCCCCTATGGGACTAATAGCATTTATTAAGCAATGTAGAGAACTTTCAGGCGGAAAGCCGGTTGGATTCAAGCTTTGTATAGGTCACAAGAGCGAATTCATCAGCATCTGTAAAGCCATGATCGCCACAGACACCTACCCTGACTTTATAACCGTAGATGGAGCAGAAGGAGGTACGGGTGCTGCACCTCAAGAGTTCTCCAATTACGTAGGTGCTCCACTTTTGGATGGATTAGACTTTGTAGTAAACGTATTAAGAGGACTCGATATCAAGAAACATATCAAGGTATTTGCATCCGGAAAGATCACCTCAGGTTTCCATTTGGTAAGAGCTTTAGCTTTAGGGGCTGATGCATGTTATTCAGCTCGGGCCATGATGCTTGCCGTGGGATGTATTCAGGCACTGCAATGTAACACTAACAAATGTCCTGTGGGTGTTGCGACTCAAGATCCACAATTAACCGTAGGCTTGGTGGTAGAAGACAAAACCACAAGGGTAGCAAACTACCACAATAATACCCTTAAGAGTGTAGTGGAACTTTTAGGTGCTACAGGCTTAGATGATGTCAAAAACCTTTCGAGAAGTCATATATACAGAAGGATTTCCTTTAGCCAAATGCTCAGTTATGAAGAAATCTTCCCTACTACTCCTATTGGAGCCTATCTAAAAGAGGAAACCATTACTCCGAAATATAGAGAAGACTTCAAAAATGCAAGTGCTGACAGTTGGGGTATCTTCAACGTCGCCACCATAGGTAGTGAAGCAGAAGAAAGAATCATAGAGCAATCGAAAGCTTAGAAAACGAAAGAGGTCATAAAACATGACCTCTTTTTTTAAATGCTGTAAATGGACTCAAAAGAGTTATCCCAAAATTATAGCTCTCAACTATAAAATAGTACACCTAAATCCAATCACTGAGAGATATTAACCTAAATTAAGCTTTTCATCAATTTTTGAAATAGTAAAATTTCAAATTAAAGTTTTCCAAAAATCTCTCCTTGTTCCGCGCTCAATTTTCACAGTTGAACTAGTCTTAAAAAGATGCTTTTCGCAAAAAAATATCCTTAAACTAGGACTATGCCTGCTTCATTTTTTGTCTCACCGCCTCAAAGAGTATTACGCCTGCGGCTACCGAAACATTTAATGACTCTACTTTCCCTTTCAATGGAATCTGCGCTTTAAAATCTGACAAATCAATCAATGCATCAGAAATACCGTCCTCTTCAGAACCCATAATAATGGCCGTAGGTAAAGAGTAGTCTGCGTCATAAACTAGATCATTGCCCTTTTCTGTACAGGAGATGATCTGAAATCCGGAATTTTTTAGGTACTTCACGGTATTGATCAAATCTGTCTCTCTACAAACCGGAATAAAGTTAAGCGCCCCTGACGAGGTTTTCATAGCATCACCATTGATCTGCGCGGATCCTCTGGCTGGAACTACTACAGCATGTACTCCACTACATTCCGCTGATCTACAAATAGCTCCAAAATTCCTAACATCCGTAATCCTGTCTAATATCAACACCAAAGGTGATTCGCCACTTTCAAATATCGATGTTACTACGTTGGATAGAATGGCAAAATTCACTGCCGAAACAAAAGCTATGGCACCCTGGTGGTTCTTCATGGTCACTCTATTGAGTTTTTCCATAGGAACCTTCTGAACCGGTATTCCCCTGTTCCTGGCTAATGTTTCAATCTCTTCTACATGCTTCATTTCTTTGAGCAGTAGAATCTTATCTATTTCCTGTTCACTTTTTAGCGTCTCAATAACTGAATTTACTCCAAACACAAAATCCTCCTTATTCGGACGGTTAATGTGTTTATGAAATTTCTTTACTCCGCTGCCTTTCCTGTTCTCCATGATTCTACATAAGGGTACCAAAACGCACTATACTCCGGATATCTCACCAGCTCGTAATTTTGTTCTGTAAATACGTTTGGTTTTTTATAAAATGTATAAATAATTTCAGATGTATTCCTGTTCTGTGAATACATCCACACTTCTCTGGTTCTGTTTCTTTGTACTCTCGCAGGTGGCCCCATGATGATGTAAACCATGCCTTTATCCGTTTTCCAGCCTTCCTTATAGGTGGTAAAGAATTCATTGGCCTCTTCCACTCGCTTGTAATACCCGCGTATGATCTTCCTTGCTAGCTCTTGATCTCCTTTAGCCAACTGTAAAAAGTACATATCCATGGCATCTTTACCACTTTCATAGGTTCCTGTTCCTTCCATTTCTTTGGAAGTACTCATATACACTAAGGCTTCCTTTAATGTCTCAGGATTCGTATCTCGCGGATACCTTTCCGGCACAACTAAGAAACCATACCCGTCTTTTACATCCTCCGGATTTGAAGTCAAAACATACATCCCCTGATCTAAAGTCAACACTTCCCTATCCTTGATATCTATGGTTTCCGCTATTTCAAACTCTGACTCGGGGGTACGCTTAGTGCCTGACATAGGAGACAAAGCGGGTTTCGAAAGATTTCGGTACCTGATTAAATACAGAGGATTTTGTGAAGGCAATATGGATTTAATTACAAAAGACTGACCCTCATACACATAAGGGGTAAAATCCGGAATAGACTCATCTACACCCTTATAAATCTCATAACGTGAAGAAGTTCTTTTGGCTGAAAAATCTATAGCTAAATCATAGGAATACTTCGTACCAGAAGCTGGATGAATAAATTCTACTAAGAGTATTCCTCCTGTGTAGTCCTTAGACCTAGGAATATCAAAACTAAGTACATAAGCATCCCCTAATTCCCTAGCAAATTCAGGTGTAAAAGCCACTTTTCCTGTACTTATCTTTTCTCTAATGCCAAAGTCTGTTTGAAGCGACCACTGTACACGGAAGCTTTCATTGAGTTTGGCTAAAGACATACGATTTCCCAGCAAAGTAATGTTAGCCTTTATAAAAACCTTCGCAGTAGTAGAATCTATATAATTATATTTTCCTACCACGGAATTTACAATAGGCTTGTCTACTTTAGCGGGTGTAATTTCTTTGGCGGCAGTTTCAATGGGCTTTTTCTCCTTTACTTTACAGCCTAACAAGGCCACCACAAACAAAATGAATAGTAATCCTCTTTTCATCAAACGCTCTTTGATGTCTAAGAAACGTATAGGTCCTTAGAATGTTGATGCAATATACTATTTTTTCTCAAACCTTCTCAGACCTTCTGCTGTTATATATCTATGAGCACATTGAAAGATATTGAAAATAGAGAAGACATAAAACGTCTTATTGATACCTTTTATGACGGAGTTTTAAACGACCCCATCATGCGTCCGGTCTTTGAAGACTCCTTGCCCCATTGGGAACACCATAAAGGTAGAGTAGTAAATTTCTGGGAGAACTGGCTTTTCCAAACCGGAGCGTATGACGGGGGAATGATGTGGAAACATTCTGCCAGGCACCAAACCCAGCCCATGACTACAGAGAGATTTGAACGCTGGTTGGCTTATTGGATCACCACCGTTGACGCCCTATATTCTGGAGAAAAAGCGGAATTTGTAAAGAATAAAGCTATGGAAATAGGCCAAATCCTGCATCACAAATTGAACAACTAAAAAAGCACTATCTTTGCAGACTAATTTTAAACAGGTAGCATGATTTCGGTAGATAGTGTAAGCGTAGAGTTCAGCGGAAAAGCGCTTTTTTCAGATATAACCTTTAACATCAACGAGAAAGACAGAATTGCCCTGATGGGCAAAAACGGGGCCGGGAAATCCACCCTTCTTAAGATCATTGCAGGTGTAAATAAACCCACCAAAGGTAAAATATCTGCACCAAATGACGCCGTTATTGCTTACCTTCCTCAACATTTACTAACAGAGGATAATACCACCGTATTCGAAGAAACTTCGAAAGCCTTTGCAGCTAATCAAGCCATGCAAATAGAGCTGGAAGAGCTAAATAGTCAGTTGGAAACCCGTACCGACTATGAATCAGACGAGTACATGGATATCATCACCAGAGTTTCTGAATTGTCTGAAAAATTCTATTCTCTCGAAGAAGTAAATTATGATGCCGAAGTAGAGAAAGTACTGAAAGGCCTCGGATTCACACGTGAAGATTTCCAGAGACAAACTTCAGAATTCTCCGGAGGATGGAGAATGCGTATAGAATTAGCCAAAATACTCCTGCAAAATCCTGACCTCATCCTTTTGGATGAGCCTACAAACCACATGGATATAGAATCCATACAGTGGTTGGAAGAATTCCTGATCAATAGCGCAAAAGCTGTTATCGTCATCTCACACGACAGAGCCTTCGTAGATAACATCACCAATAGGACCATTGAGGTGACTATGGGTAGAATTTATGACTACAAAGTACCATATACTCAATATTTGCAGCTTCGCAAAGAACGATTAGAACAACAGCAGAAGCAATATAACGACCAACAAAAAATGATCGCTGAAACGCAAGAATTTATTGAGCGTTTCAAAGGCACTTACTCAAAAACCCTTCAGGTACAAAGCCGGGTGAAAATGTTGGAGAAATTGGAGATTGTAGAAGTAGATGAAGTAGACACTTCAGCCATCAATATCAAATTCCCTCCGGCTCCACGCTCTGGAAACTATCCGGTCATAGCTGAATACGTAAGCAAGAGCTATGGAGATCATCTGGTTTTTAAAGATGCCAGTTTTGCAATAGAGAGAGGTCAAAAAGTAGCCTTTGTAGGTAGAAATGGTGAGGGTAAATCTACCCTGGTCAAAGCCATCATGGGCGAAATTGATTATGAAGGAGAACTAAAGATAGGCCATAATGCCCAAATAGGATACTTTGCCCAAAACCAGGCCTCTCTACTAGACGAGGACATTACGGTATTTGACACAGTAGACCAACTGGCCGAAGGAGATATCCGCACAAAAATCAAGGATATTCTAGCTGCCTTCTTGTTCAGAGGAGATGATTTGAATAAAAAGGTTAAAATGCTTTCAGGAGGAGAAAAAACCAGGCTAGCCATGATAAAATTACTCCTTCAACCTGTCAACCTTCTGATTCTGGATGAGCCCACAAACCATCTGGACCTTCGTACCAAAGACATCTTAAAAGGTGCTTTGAAAGCCTTTGACGGAACCATTATTCTAATCTCTCACGACAGAGATTTCTTAAGCGGTTTAGCGGAGAAAGTATTTGAATTTGGGAACAAAAGAATCAAAGAGCACTTTGAAGACATTGACAGCTTCTTGAAGAACAAGAAAATGGAGAACCTGAAAGAGATAGAAAGAAAAGCATAAGAAAGGGCCTAAACAGGCCCTTTCTTTTTATATGAGAAACTTATCCATCAACAAGATAGCCATCAGTCCGCTCACAGAGATGGTGATCTCCATCAGTGACCAAGAGAGGAAGGTTTGCTTCAAATTAAGATTGAAGAACTCTTTGAACATCCAGAATCCGGAATCATTGATATGAGAGCCAAAGACAGAACCCGCACCCACACTTAAGGCTAATAATTCTGGAGATACCCCTGTGCTTGAAATTAAAGGTAAAACTATGCCCGCAGCCGTCAAACCCGCCACAGTAGCAGAGCCTATAGTCATCCTCAATAGGGCCGTTATGGTCCAAGCAAAAATCAAAGGTGGCATACTCAAATCATCAGAGAATGAGGCGATGTACGCTCCCGTACCACTATCTTCAAGCACTTGCTTAAACACACCACCTGCCGTGATAATAAGCAATATCGTAGATATAGCACTCACAGAATCACTAAGCCACTTCATCTGAATATTCATGTCTACTCCATTCCTCACTCCAAAGTAATAAAGAGCAATCAAGACTGACAATAGCAAGGCGATGGTAGAATTACCTGTAAATAAGAGTATGGCCCTAAGGGTATGGTCTACGTCCAAAAACCTATCTGCCAGAACACCAATGGAGATCAGAATCACGGGCATCAAGGCTATCACAAAACTGGGCAAGGCCGCCGGAAGTTTATCAAAAACTGTGGTATCCGTTTGTCCGAATAATGGATTATCTTTTACCTGAATGTGCTTCAATAAATTACCCAAAATAGGACCCGCCAATATCACCGCAGGAACGGCAGCAACTAAGCCATAAACCAACGTTTTCCCCATATCTGCCCCGAATGCATTAACTAAAACCACAGGTCCGGGGTGAGGAGGAAGAAAACAGTGAGTGGTACTTAAGGATGCGGCCATAGGAATAGCCAAATAGAGTATAGATAGTCCCGTCCTTCTCGCAAGTGAAAATATCAAAGGAACAAGTATAACAAAACCCGCATTATAATAGAGCGGTATACCTATCATAAATCCGGTCAAGAGAACCGCCCACTGCACGTATTTTTTTCCAAACTTTTGAATCAAAGTCCCGGAAATCTGTTCAGCTGCACCGCTCACTTCTAAGATCTTACCTAAGCCTCCGCCTAGAAAAATGATCCAAACTAAACCGGCCAGCGTAGATCCCACTCCCTTCTCTATAGATTTTACTAGGGCGGAGGGCTCCATTCCTAATAGCAATCCGGCCATAATAGCTACCAACAGCAACGATAGATAAGGACTAACCTTTTTTACCGTGAGGTACACTTGTATCGCAATACAAGCAAAGATGATCAGTAAAGTCATGATTAGTGAGAATCACGGGTGACTACTGAACCTGAACTACCTCTCAGAAAATCAAGGTCTGCACCTTGATCTGCCCCATTTACATGTCGGATATACATGCTCACATATCCACGAGTTGCTGCAGGTTTCGGCGGAGTCCATCTCGCTCTTCTTTCCTTCAATTCTTCCTCAGAAACCAAAAGATCTATGCGTCTTTCGTCCACATTCAGTCGAATCATATCTCCGTTTTCTACCAATGCCAGATTACCTCCAATAGCAGATTCCGGAGAGACATGTAGGACCACAGTACCGTAGGCCGTGCCACTCATTCTTCCGTCAGAGATGCGCACCATATCTTTCACGCCTTTTTGAAGAAGCTTCTTCGGCAAAGCCATGTTACCTACTTCCGGCATACCGGGGTAGCCCACTGGTCCTACATACTTCAAAACCATCACACAGGTTTCATCGATATCCAGATCGGGGTCATCTATACGAGCATGATAATCTTCTATACTTTCAAACACCACAGCTCTACCGGTGTGATTTAAAAGTTCCGGAGTAGCGGCAGACGGCTTTAATACGGCTCCATTTTCAGCCAAATTCCCTTTGACCACCACTATTCCGGCATGATCTTGCAAAGGAGAGCTATAGGGAGCTATCACATCTGTATTGTAACATTCTTGCTTCTGCCCTATGTTCTCATGGTGATTTTTCCCAGTAACGGTGATAACGTTTTCATGCAACTCATGCCTTAACTGGTCCAATACCACAGGTAATCCACCTGCATAGAAGAAATCTTCCATCAAATACTTCCCGGAAGGCATTAGATTCACTAAGAGTGGAATTTTGCTTCCAAGCCTGTCAAAATCTTCTAATTTTAAATCTACTCCCACTCTACCGGCAATAGCTAGGAGGTGAATAATCAAATTGGAGGAACCTCCAACGGCTGCATTTACTTTTATGGCATTTTCAAAGGCTTCTCGGGTAAGTATCTTATCAATGGTCAAATTTTCTTTTACCATCTCTACAATTCTTCTTCCGCTTAATTGAGCTAGTACTCTTTTCCTAGAATCAGCTGCAGGAATAGCTGCTGCGCCGGAAAGGGTAAGCCCTAATGACTCTACCATACAGGCCATAGTAGAAGCCGTACCCATGGTCATACAATGCCCTATAGATCTACTCATGCAACTTTCAGCGAACTCACATTCTTCCTGAGTCATCTTACCGGTTTTCATGTCTTCGTCAAACTTCCAGACATGGGTTCCAGAACCAATGGTTTGTCCCTTATAATGCCCGTTTAGCATAGGACCTCCGGGTACTACTATGGTGGGAAGCCCTACACTGGCTGCCCCCATGACAGTGGAAGGCGTGGTTTTATCACAACCCGTAAGAAGGACTACTCCGTCTATGGGATTCCCTCTTATGGATTCTTCTGCATCCATGCTCGCCAAATTTCGAAACAGCATGGCGGTGGGTTTCAAGAGGGTTTCCCCTAAACTCATAATGGGAAATTCTACCGGAAACCCACCGGCTTCTAAGACACCTCTTTTTACGCGTTCTGCGATATCGTTAAAATGAGCATTACAGGGTGTAAGTTCGGAGAAGGTATTGCAGATCCCGATGACGGGTCTTCCATCAAACATATCGGTAGGCATACCTTGGTTCTTCATCCAGGAACGGTAGATAATACCGTCTTTATCCTTCTTTCCGAACCATCCTCTAGAGCGTAGTTCCATAGTTTTTTTATTTAAGGTGCTTCAAAATACTAAAAAAAATGGATGTCAAATGGGCAAAGGAAAAGAATGTAATAAAAGGGGCAAAAAAAGTTCAAAATTCATTCTCCTGAAAAAGAACAAATTAGGTCTATCCCCATTAAAAACATCAAAAAACTTCCTTCTGACATTTGCATAATAAAATCTCATCCTATACCTTTGCACTTCGATTCGGAAACGACATCGAAACA
Organism: Leadbetterella byssophila DSM 17132; assembly: GCF_000166395.1. Classification (GTDB taxonomy): domain Bacteria; phylum Bacteroidota; class Bacteroidia; order Cytophagales; family Spirosomataceae; genus Leadbetterella; species Leadbetterella byssophila. The sequence continues at coordinate 3,702,066 of NC_014655.1, read as the reverse complement.
TAAACAAAAAGAGGCCGTTTAAGCACGCTAATTTTCGATTTATGGGACCAGCCGGCCCTATCGTCTAGCGGTTAGGACACGTCCCTTTCACGGATGAAACCGGGGTTCGATTCCCCGTAGGGTCACTTAGGGGGAAGTCATTGCGATTTCCCCCTATTTTTTTGCAGATTAACAACCCCTTATCTTTCATGGATCAACAAAACTTGTGGGATGCATTGCATTTTTCTAAGTTTGTAGATATTTTAACGGATCAACAACAAAACTTGTGGGATGCATTGCATTTTTCTAAGTTTGTAGATATTTTAACTTGTCGATCTTGGAAAGCTTTCTACCTCTTGTTGAATTTTTATTACCAGACTTTATTTTATCTTATTTTCACTTAAAGAAAGTAGATAATGTTCTTGGCACACTACACATTTATCTTGAGGAGAAAAATTATGACTCATCAGATCCTGTCAAAGTAGATTTAGAATCTAAAGGTTTTTTACCGGAACGCACTATTCAGGATTTTCCTATACGTAACAAGCGCGTTTTTCTTCATGTGAGCAGGAGACGGTGGCTCAATACCAAAACTGGGCAGATGCATCAAAGGGATTGGGATGAGGTAGCAAAGGGGACGCGGATGACTAAGGAGTTTTCCGCTTTTTATCCATTGATTCCAACCCCCATAGTGCCAAAAGCATTGCTGAATTGTATGGAGTAAGTGGCCATCATTTTCAGCGTCAATACCGAAGTCATTTATCTGATTTTTTGAGCTGGAATCATGCCAAAGAGTGGCTTTTATATCCTGAGAATCTGGGCACACACCTATCCATTGACGAAGCTAGTCTATCGCACGGTGAACTATATACCATTTTAAAGCTGCAAAAGGGCTGAAAGGCAGCGTAGTTGCCATAGTAGCAGGAACTAAGGCTGATGCAGTCATAAAAGTGCTACAAGAGCTACCGGAAAAAAAGCGTAAGAAGGTACAAGAAATTACACTAGATATGGCTCCGAATATGGAGCAAATTGCAAAACGATGCTTCCCTGGGGCAAGAAGGGTGACAGACCGATTCCACGTGCAAAGATTAGCCATTGAAGCATTACAAGATATGCGCATTAGACATAGATGGGAAGCCATAGACAAGGAAAATGAAGCAATAGAGAAAGCTAAATCAAGCGGCACGGATTACCAAATACCAATATTGCCTAATGGAGACACGCTGCGGCAGCTACTGGCGCGAAGCAGATATGTGCTATACAAAAAAGAAAAAAGCTGGACTGCAAGCCAGCAACAGCGCGCTGAAATTCTATTTGAAAAATATCCAGACATAAAAGTAGCTTACGACTTAACCAACCAACTAAGTCAAATATTTACGAAATCTCCCGACAAAATCTGGGGATTAACTCGACTGGCCAAATGGCACGAAAAAGTCAGGCAGGTGGGATTTAAAACATTTAATTCCGTAGCAAAATCAATAGAAAATCACTACCAAACTATTTTAAACTACTTTGACAATCGCTCAACCAATGCTGCAGCAGAATCCTTCAACCGCAGCGGCGGACCGTGCCAAAATTAAAGCCTTTAGAGCCCAGTTTCGTGGCGTCAAAAATACCGAATTCTTCCTCTATAGGCTTACGCAATTATATGCTTAATCTAAGATCCCCCACAAATATTTACGTTGATCCGTTTTATGAAAGATTGCTTATCTTCCATGGAGCATTTTGAATAGATATAATGCATGTCCGAAAGCTTGTCTAAATGCCCACTTAATTTTTGAAACGCGTGCTGATGGTTGGTCTTTAATTTCCTTATTTCACCTGTTAAAGCACTCGCTTCCTGTGTATACTGTTTATACCAACGCTCGTACGTATCTCGGGTGACCTCATTGTTTATCCATTTTTCCTCAACACGCATCAATTTTGTCTGTACCGCGTCTAATTCTTGCTGCTTTTGCTCTGCCCTACTTTTGTTGGATTTCAGACTTAGCTCCAACTCCTTTTCGCTATTGGCTTGAATGAGTTGAATTTTAGCTTTCGGAATACTCATCAATTTACAGACCTCAAGAAACTGATCATGGGCTTTGTCTGCATTTACATTATTGTGCTTCGAATGTTGACATTTATAGTAATTATAATATTGCCCTGACTTACCGCGGGAAGGCGCTCCGGAAAGCAGTTGCCCACAATGGCATTTAAGCACACCTCTGAGCGGAAACCTCTCGTCTAATTGTACCTTTAACTTTTCTGGCTTCTTTAATTTACTTTGTACTAAATGCCAATTAGCTATATCGATAATAGGCTCGTGATTACCTGTGAAATACCCCCCAGGGAAATCTTTAAATGGCTTGACGCCGAGTAAGCCAGCGTAAACGGGGTTACTCAACACTTTCTGGACAGCTGAGTTACCTTTGGTATCGAAACCCATACCCTTATCAACTTTCCTGATCTCAAAAAAAGGCATACCATGTAAATAGGCATCGTAAATAAACCTGACAACTTCCGCTTTATCTTTGTCCACCACTAAGGATTGATTTCGCTTTTCTCCCACCTTTATGTAGCCATAAGGGGCGTGTTTTGCCGCGTAGCGCCCCTCTTTTGCCCTTGCTGTATAGATCCCTCCCCGCACTTTGATGCTACGATTGATATTGTCCTCCTCTGCCCCATCAGGAAGTCCAGGATCTGCGGTTCATGGCTCAGGGTAAGGCTGTTGATGTCTTCGTTTTCCGGCGTTTCCACGTAGCTGATACGGGCCGTGGTAACGGCTTTTAATTTCTTGGCCACCGCTGCAAGCGCGTTGCGGCCGGCCTGATCCCCGTCTAAAAACAGGGTAATTTCTTCTAAAGCGCTTAAGCGTTTTATGGCCTGCTGGTGTTCGGTCGTCAGCCCTTTGGTTCCGTACAGGGCAAGGGCCGTGCAGGCGGTATGCTGCAGTAAGCTGCAGGCATCGATAATGCTTTCGGTAAGTACCAGGTGGCGGGTGCTGATGTCGGGGTATTTGGGGAACAGCCCCCTGCGGCCGGTACTGTAGTAATGCTTTTTACCGGTAATATCAAAGATGCTGCGGCCGTAAAGGCTGACCAGCCGGCCCTGCTCATCCAGCAGGGGGAACAGCACACAGTTGCGCATCATCGTGCTGCGAACAGCATTTTAAGAAGCCCGGATGCCGTGTTTTTCCTTCAGCTGCCGCCAGTCCAGCCCCCGGCTCTGCAGATACTCCAGCCCTTTCACATTTGAAGCGTTAATACGGCCTGCTTTAAAAAGTTCTTCAAGCTCTGCGCCTGGCGCGGCCGGAGATCCGGCCATTTCCCCCGCTTTTATCAGGGCCTGGTGCTTGGTGATGTTCTCCTTATGTATAATGAAGTCGATAACGTCGATTCTCTTGCCGTGGGTTTTGCAGTTAGCGCTGAAGCAGTACACTGTAATCGTCTTTTCATAGACCTGCATGGAGGGCGTTTTGTCATCATGGAAGGGGCAGCAGATCATCGACTTCCCGCCCGGATGCTTCCCACCAGGCCGAAGGCCGTAATGCTCCAGTACCGTTAAAATGCTTAGCTGATCCTTGATTTCTGCTATGGTCATTTAACCAGCTTTTTAAGCGTTTGCTTCACCTGGTTCAGAGCCGCTCGGTAGTCGGCCTGCGCTTCTTCTGCGCTTAAATCCATACGTTCTATCAGCAGCAGCCCTGAGCGGCTTACTATACGTACCACATCTCCGATATTAAAGCCCATTTCCGCTAACCATATTCCGCTTAGGTTCAGCTAGGGAACTTCCTTGCCGGATGTGCCGCTGCAACGGCTCTGACTGGGGCGATACTTGCCCTGCACTTTTACCTGTTTGCTCTCATTCTTCGACATAATAAAAAAAGATTAAAAATATTTTTGACACCTATTTAGGTGAAAAGATACCATTTTAGTTTTATTATGCAAACTTTTTAAGTTTTGAAGAACCTGTTTTGTTTTCGTATCTTTGTATTATAATAATAATCAAGGGTTTTTAAACCTATAAAGTTGCTTACTATGGATTTCGGAACTACGGTAGCAGACCTCAGAAAGGAAAAGGGGATATCACAGACCGACCTGGCGGCGCAGTTGGGTATTCATAAAAACGTATTGGGAAGATACGAACGCAACGAGGTTTTCCCTTCGATTGATATCGCCCGCAAGATCGCCGATATTCTTGAGGTGTCGCTGGATTACCTCACCGGTAAGGAAGATGTGCAGATCGACAAGATCACCAGCCAGCGGATTTTAGAGGTGGCCAAGTTTGAAGAAGCCGACCGCAATCACATCTTTTCCGTCATTGATGCCTTTATCGCTAAAAGAAAAATACAAACTATATTGCAATAAAAAAGCCCTCGACGGAGAGCTTTTTTTATTGTTATTCGTTTTGAATATTTCGTGTAGACTAAAGGCCATTTTTTTCTCACCCTTCATTCTCGGCAGTCCCTTATTCCTCGAAAGAAGAGTACTTGTCATAAAACCAAAAAGTTTTTATTTCTTTTGAGTCAATAACTGAAATAAAGGTTCTATATCCACCTAAAAGTTGCACCTGTTCAACTTTTAGGGTATCAAATTTCTCTGTTATACCCTTTAGCTTTATATTCCAGGTTGGATATTCTAAAACCTTTGAGATATTTGCTCCGTCCAAGTTTGAATATTCTAAAACTTTATCCCTTCTAGATGACCAAACATTACACCAGTATTGTAAATCCGGTTCACTAACTCTTTCGATTAGAAATAGTGTGTCATTATCTCCCAACTTAAGCTGAGATAAAGTACTGATATTTTGTTCTCTTGCCAGAAGCGATACTTTAGCAAAGCCACTAAGTTTAACTTGCTGTTTGTAAAGTTCTTTCGACACCTTTGCAGTTCTCCTAATGCTGTTACTAGCTGTACAGCTGGTAAGTAAAAGAATGACCAAATAATATATACATTTCATCTTTTTCGATAGTTATATGGTTTGAAAAATATACTATTCCCTTTTGCATCAATAATTCTGCTCTTAGGGTCTGGTAGAAATGTGTTAGTCCTATTATCTAGCATTACACCATAATGAGTTCTTAATGGCTGTCCTTGCTCAGCTCTAAATTGGTTTTCTCTGTGCGTCGAATACTTCTCCGCTTCGGCATAATTAGTAAGTGTTCCTCCCCATGTTCTATTTTGATTAAGCGTGCCTTTTAGATGGTCTTCTGCATGGGCAAGTTCATGTGCTAAACTTATAAAATTAGGGCTTGGTTGAAATCCATTTTCTGTCGGCATAGAAGCATTCCCTAGCGGATTAAATCCAACCATCCGGTTCTCTTCATTATATACATTTCTCCCCTGAGCAATGGTAATGGTTTCATTTGCACTTATCATATTATTTAGCATTCCACGCCCTTCTTCTCCAAGGTTTATTCTGGCAAGGGCTGAAGTCACACTTTTTACAAAAGCATTATCTCCTTGATAATAATTGCCAGAATTATCGTAAAAGCCCCACCCAAATTTCTCATCATTGTAGTAGTTTAATGTCAGCATAGTTCCTTCTTCTAAAAAGCTTACTCTTAAACTATCCCCATTTATGTCCACATATCGAATCGGATTATTAGCTGCATACTGATAGGTAGATAAGGGCATACACTTTTCTGAATACCTGTCTGGCTTATCCCACCTCCCAATGATCGTATTAAACCTCGGCCCGAAGTTGATCCTATTCATACTAAATCAGGAGGTCGTATTTGCACCTTTTTTGTACTCGTATTTGCAAGGTAATATTTGACAAAAATGCAGTCTATTGAGGCTACTTTTGTTACTTCGCTTTATCCATTTCAATTCTATCAAACACATCTTTAGGTGATGTTTTCATCAGTTTTCCGTTTTTGTCAAAATACAAATTCCAATACGGTGGATCGTAAAGACCCTGGTAACTACCATATTTATGTACGTAGGTACTCTTATTGGATTTATCTATCTTATAAAATAAAGAATTTAAATCCCCATAAATAACTACATCGTAACTATTAAACTTTGAATGTGCTTTAAAATCTTCTACATATATGTAACCCTCCCCAAAAATAGGACAAGTTAAAACGCAACAATAAAGGTTTAACATTAACTTGTAACAATGAAAAAGAGTAAGCACTCAGAACATCAGATTGTGAAAGTACTCGGAGAGTACGAGAACGGTCGTAAGGTAGAAGACATCTGCCGGGAATTAAATATTCACAAAGCCACTTTCCATAACTGGAAGAAGAAGTATTCAGGGATGAGTGGGACGGATCTGGCAGAACTAAAATCTCTTCAACAGGAGAATGCCAGATTAAAGAAGATGTATGCTGATCTGGCCCTGGATCACGCCGTTCTCAAGGACGTACTATCAAAAAAGTTTTAGGGCCTTTTGAAAAGCGAGTGGTGGTGAATTATATCGTAAACGAGTATGGCATGAGCATTCAAAAGGCCTGTAAGATCATGGATTTAAGTCGTTCCGTTTATTACTATTCTTCTGTAAAAGACGATACAGAAGTAAGAGGAAAGCTACTAGGTCTAGCCGAAAATCATCCGAAGGAGGGTCAGGATAAGATGTATCAAAGGATACGGAATCAGGGCCTTAAATGGAATTACAAGCGTGTCCGCAGGATTTACCTTCTATTGGGTCTAAACCTTCGTCAAAAGACTCGCAAGAGGCTTCCTGCACGTGTTAAAGTACCGTTGATTCAGCCGGAAGGTATCAATCATACCTGGAGCATGGACTTCATGCATGATGTTCTTGGCAATGGCCGGAAGATCAGAATTTTGAATATCATCGATGATTATAACCGGGAAGCTCTGGCCGTAGAGGCTCATTTCAGTATACAGTCGAACATGGTAGTTCAAAGTCTGGAGGATCTAATCGCATATAGAGGTAAGCCTACCCAAATCAGAGTTGATAACGGCCCTGAATATATTGCAAATGTGTTGGCTGACTGGTGTAGAGAGAATGACATCAGACTCCTTTATATCCAGCCCGGAAAGCCCTTTCAGAATGGATATATTGAACGTTTTAACCGAACTTTTAGAGAATCTATACTGGACGCCTATGTGTTTGAAAATATCCATCAGGTCAGAATCCTGGCAGAAGAATTTATGAAAGATTATAATACCCAAAGACCGCATGAATCGCTAGGAGGATTCACCCCGGAAAAGTTTAAAAATTTGAGCACTTCATTTCCAGCAGGGGGAGCTAGCTCCCCCTGCTGGAAGAACAATAAATCAATATCTTTGTTTAATTATTCTATGTCCTAAAAAGGGGAGGGTTACATATACATCTAAATTATTCTCTATTAAATACATTTGTATTCTAGTTTCATCTTTTACTTTGTCAACAGCAAGAGAATAAAACACAGGCTCATTGTAGAAGACCAATGTATCCAAATACGATTTTTGTTCCAAGGAAAATTGCTCTAAAAGTTTAACCGTCAAAGGCTGTAACTCAATTTCAAGAGTTTGTTCTTTACAGCTAAGTTCTATTAACAGTAAACTACTTAGGAGGATATACTTTATTTTGGTCATACTTGGTATATTTTTTCGTTTTAGTATCGTAAACCGAATGAGTCGCTTTTGGAAAAGCTATTGCAGTTTGCAAATCCCCTTTACTAGAAGCTCTATGATTAATATTTCCATAGTCATCAAAACCTGATGGTGTTCCGGTACCGCCCGGATGGCTATGCTTGAGATCTTTCATCGTAAAACCAGCATTTTCCAATTTGCTTAGGTGCTCAGTTCGAACACTTCTAGATCTATGGTCTGTTCTTAATACAGAAACTTCAGTACCTCCCTTACTTTCAACCGTAGTTAACAGAAACTCCACATCAGAATTTTCGGCTGCAAATTCAAATAACTTGTGAGCTTCAGAGTTATTGCCTGTCACAAAAATCTCATGGGCATCATTGTACGAAAAATTAGTTTGATTTACATCAACTACTTTGTTTAACACACCTTTTGCTACTGTTATACTTTTATCAGGTTTTTTTGTACTTGTAATTGTATCAAAATCATCATCGGTTTTTTTAACAAGATTGATCGAACCATTCGCTGTCAAAGCGTAATCATCAAAAGCCCCATCTGGATCGATACGTAATAAAGAATTATTTTGAACGTAGTTATATGGGGTTATCCATTCACGTTCTGTAGCCCTAGGGTCAGATTTGTCAAATCGACCTATCGTAGGATTATACGTCCTAGCCCCAAAGTTAACCCTATTCAAGTTAAAGGTCATTTCCTTTTCCTTGCCCTGCATTTCCCATCGGTTCTGGAAAGAATTAACCGTGCCCGTACCGTTCAGCCTTACCCCCCATGGATCAAAATCTGTCTTTGCCGTCAATTCTGCACCACCAACGCCCTCGCGGAAACTGACACGGGTGTTTCCCAAGTGGTCCTTGATATCGTACTCCAGCTTCCATTGGCTGGACTCGTATACTGCCCTGCCCTCGGGAATGGCCATTTGATAAGGCTGACCGTTCTTAAACACTACTCCTTCTACATATTCTCCGTTACTGTATTCCGTTTTCAATAGCGTGCCGGCTCCGTCATACGTATACTTGATCCAGCGGCCATCATTCAAATTCACCTGTTCAGGTAAATTTAGAAAAGTAAGGTCCGTCTTACTTATGTGCAGATTGGAAGATATGAAACTGGTAAATCCAGCCCCTCTTCTAAAGTATTGCAAAAACTGGCTGCAGTACTGGAAACTTCTGCGCATTTTCCAATGAATGGAGACCAAAACGAAGCCCTATCAGCTCAGTTTAATGATAAAGATTTATTGAAGCAGTTTAAAGGCGTACAGCTCCTAAATCCTGAAGACAAAAATATGGTCAAAACACTTATTGATGCTCATATTACCAAAAGACAACTGCAAACTTTAGCCAATTAAAATGCCCTCACTCGGAGGGCAGTTTTATTGTCTGGCTTTACTCCTCTAATGGAGGCTCTGGCAATGGTTCTACATTATGAAACTGCAATTCCCATATCTCATCACTAGGATTTATTCGTTTTATGGTATTATTATTTTCTACTTCATAAGTTACCGAGTTACCATCGAAGATATCAGCAACCTCATCCAGGTGTTCAAATACCTTTTCTGGTTTCTTGTAGGTTAGGTTTGCAAACCTTTCTTCTAAACTTAGATTACTATACCCTATTAGTATTTTCTTTCCTCCTTTTTCGAAATAATATTTAGTCTTAAAATTATACGGACTTAAAAGACCTGTTACAAAGACATAGGTTTTCCCCTCTGATTCAGTAAATAAAACCCTTACGTAGTCTTGAATTGGAACTTCTACTAAAAGAGAGTCTATCGCCTTATCTAAAACATTTTGAATAGCAATGTCTTTAAGATAACCGTCTTGTTTACCAAAAGAACATGCCTGCAAAGACAAAATGAATATCAAAATACTAGTTTTTGCGATTCTTGCTATAGTAATCATATCTCTTTATATTTTTAAGATTAGCAGTTCTAATATTTAAGTTAGTAGTTTCTGTTTTCTTGCCTTTTTGATAAACTTCTCTCATAGCTCCATTTTCTAAAGAAAGGAAAAAACGAGGTAAAAATCTACTGGTTTTAACAACCTCTCTTAATACCCCATCAACTTTTGTTTTATCCGCATTTGATGGATACGTAGCAGTGCTATTATTCAAATCTCCATCATGATTATGTATATGAAATATTAAATTTGTAGGCTTAATACCTATTTTATCAAAACTAGTGCTTCCTATTTCATGAGATGTTGATACAGAGTAATTAACTCTCCCATTTTCCATACTACCCGCTAAACTAAACTCTGTTCCCCTCGTAGTATTTGCATCCATAAAATTGTACAGATTTCGGGCATCGGTGGCATTGGTGGTAGTACCCATACTAAAACCGCCAGAATCCTCTTTTGATAGCTGTGAAATTATACTTCCGCTTGAGGCAGTAGCTTTATTGATTTTTATTTCGTTTCCATTTGATGCCGTTAAACGGTCAAACTTATCCTCTGTTTTCTGTACCAGCACCACTCTGCCATCATCCCTCATTGCGTAATCATCAAACGCCCCATCCGGGTCAATACGCATTATCGGATTGTTTTGTACGTAATTATACGGGGTTAGCCATTCACGCTCAGTAGCCCTGGGGTCTATTGATAAAAATCTACCTAATGTTGCATTGTAGTATCTTGCCCCGAAATTGACCATATTCAGGTTAAATGTAGACTCTTTTTCCTTCCCCTGCATCTCCCAGCGGTTCTGGAAAGAATTCACCGTGCCCGTACCGTTCAGCCTTACCCCCCATGGATCAAAATCCGTCTTGGCCTTCAATTCTGCTCCGCCTACACCCTCCCGGAAACTGACCCGAGTGTTTCCTAGATGATCCTTTATATCGTACTCCAATTTCCATTGGCTGGACTCGTATACCGCCCGTCCCTCCGGAATGGCCATTTGGTAAGGCTGACCGTTCTTAAACACCACCCCTTCTACATATTCCCAATACTCACCGTTACTGTATTCGGTTTTCAAGAGCGTGCCGGCTCCGTCATAGGTGTACTTGATCCAGCGGCCATCGTTCAAATTCACCTGCTCCGGTAAATTTAAAAAAGTGTTGTAAGTAATACTAGAGATCTTTTCATTTTCATCACTGTTTAGCGCCCCATTCGCATGATAGCCATAGGTACCGCCCCCTCGCTTCACAAAATCCACTTCGTACTCTCCGGAGATGGCATCGTTTACGGCACTCAAACGGTTACCTGAATAGGTGTATGTCAAATTATCCATTAAACCGTGCGGCCCTCCCATCTTGCCGTTTCGCTGCAAGGCCGTGATGTTTCCGTTCTTGTCGTAACTCACCAAGGGAAGACCAAAGCTTTCCCCGGTTAAGCCGCTATAGCTTGCCGCCGTCAGCCTGCTGAGTCCGTCGTAGCTAAACGTGTAACTACGCGTGTCTGCTGGTGGACTGGGCTTCTTATGGCTCCAGGTTTGCTTGCCGATGTTACCCGACCACTGCCCCGCGGTTTCGTACTCACTATTTAGTTTGATACCATTTCGCAATATTGCTACGAAAATGGCCAAAATCCTCGAAGTATCTTGGGCTTATCTTTTTGGCTCTGCGGATATTCTACTGGAAAAAGCATCATTAACCGGGTACTCGACATACAAAAACTAAAAGAGAACGATAAACAACACGTCTTCGCTCTCCTTGATGCTTTTATTAAGCAAACTAAACTGCAAAGTATTATGTGATAAAAGGCCGCCCGGATGGGGCAGCCTCTTTCATTATGGCACATTACTTACTTTTACATTCAGGAATAATCAACTTTTCAAATTTATCAATCTCGTCATCTGAGATATTCATATAGCCGTAAATAATGCCATTCTTTTTTATTTCTTTCCAGTTTCCATAGTTGTTTTTTCCTGTAAGGATTAAAGAATCACTTGCAACAATCTTCACTACTATATTCTCTCCATATTCTTGCAGTTTATAACTGTTAAGAGGACTACCGCTAATATCATTGTTGGAAACAAAAATCTTCCTGTTTTGTGAGAAATCGACAAGCCAGTCCAGGGTAGGATCATCAGAAGTAATTTTGGTAATCTTTACTCCTTTAGGAAATTTAAAAGTACAAACTGAACCTTCTGAGTTTTTCAGTTGAATTATCTTTGTACAAGAGCCTAAGAATAAAAGGGCAGCAAGGCAAAAAAATATAGTTCTCATTTTGAGAAATTTATGGGTTGATTTTTAGAATCCAATATCCTAACTGGTCCAAATTGAGAAGTGTTGTATGATTCTCTGTATGGATAAGCAAAGGCTTTTCTTAGCTGGTTTTCAAAATATGCCGCCCGTACTTCACCCCTATTTAGCTGAATGTGTGAGGCTCTATTATCAGAATTACCATGATTTGCATCAAATGCGTGAAAAAGTTCGTGTCCTAAGTTAGAAATAGGTCTAACCCCAATTGAACCTCCAAGTTCTGTAACCCCTCCTTCATTAGGATTCCAATAAACTGTACCTCCCGAACCACCAGGTATAGGTCTACCTTGGTTTTCTTCTCGCATAGCATTTGCATAAGACGCATTTCTATTGAAATCTATAAATTGATTAGCTCCTGCAGACTTTGGATTATTAGATGCGTGACTTATGTAAAAATTATTTGTTGACGTAGATAAGTCACCCAATACTTCCTTCCCTTCACTTACCTTGTTAATTTTATTTAATGCATTGAACGTTTGTTTCAAAAACCCTTTCATTTTTCCCTCAAATTGAGAGCCATCAGAATTAAATAGCTGCCCATCGTTATAGAGATAGTTATTACCTTTATGTGTTATCCATAAACTATCCCCATTAATGTCAACATATCTAATTGGATCATTTGCTGCGTATTGATAAGTTGATAACGGCATATACTTTTCTGAATACCTGTCCGGTTTATCAAAACGACCAATGGTTGGATTGTAAACCCTGGCCCCAAAGTTAACCCTGTTCAGGTTAAAGGTCATTTCTTTTTCATGGCCCTGCAACTCCCAGCGGTTCTGAAAGCCATTAACTACTCCTGTGCCGTTTAACCTCACCCCCCAAGGGTCAAAATCCGTCTTGGCCTTCAATTCTGCTCCGCCTACACCCTCCCGGAAACTGACCCGAGTGTTTCCTAGATGATCCTTTATATCGTACTCCAATTTCCATTGGCTGGACTCGTATACCGCCCGTCCCTCCGGAATGGCCATTTGGTAAGGCTGCCCGTTCTTAAACACCACCCCTTCTACATATTCCCAATACTCACCGTTACTGTATTCGGTTTTCAAGAGCGTGCCGGCTCCGTCATAGGTGTACTTGATCCAGCGGCCATCGTTCAAATTCACCTGCTCCGGTAAATTTAAAAAAGTGTTGTAAGTAATACTAGAGATCTTTTCATTTTCGTCACTGTTTAAGGCCCCATTGACATGATACCCGTAGGTGCCGCCCCCACGCTTCACAAAATCAACTTCGTACTCTCCGGAGATGGCATCGTTTACGGCACTCAAACGGTTACCTGAATAGGTGTATGTCAAATTATCCATTAAACCGTGCGGTCCTCCCATCTTGCCATTTCGCTGCAAGGCCGTGATGTTTCCGTTCTTGTCGTAACTCACCAAGGGAAGACCAAAGCTTTCCCCGGTTAAGCCGCTATAGCTTGCCGCCGTCAGCCTGCTGAGTCCGTCGTAGCTAAACGTGTAACTACGCGTGTCTGCTGGTGGACTGGGCTTCTTATGGCTCCAGGTTTGCTTGCCGATGTTACCCGACCACTGCCCCGCCGTTTCGTACTCAAGTTTGTAGGCAAACAGATCATTTTCACCCGAATTTGGATTCGCATTTCCAGAACCATCTAAATTTATTCCTGCCAGCCCGCCCCGCACGTGCCATTTGTAGTTTACGATCTGCATGTAGCTCGTGGACGTACGGTTAGACAGTCCTTTTAAAGGGTCAGGTGTAGGGGTATTCACTCCCAACTTTTGAGCGTTCCCCTGCTGCGCCAAAAGAACGAATAGTATTAGTATGATTCTCAGGTTCATGGGTACTTTATTTTAAGATGACTATTTTGGCACTACGCACATATCCACCCTTCTGCACATTAACCAGATAGGTCCCGTTCTCAAATCCGGAACTGTTGATTTTTATAGTATTTATACCAGGACCTAAATCGTACTCTTCTGTATGGACAGCGCGGCCTTTCATGTCAACTACCTGCACACGTGCTCCTTTTAGTGCAGAAAGGACATTCACTTTAACTTCAAATGCATTATTGGCAGGATTAGGAAAGAGCAATATGTCTTGTGCAAACACTTCATCCTCCCACGTGTAATCTGCCGCCATTCTGCCTCCTGCATTCTTTTGGAAAAATGACTCTCCATTCTCGGTCAAGTAAGTATAACCGGCAGGAACTGGGAACAAGGAAGGTGTAGCTGGGGGTTCGAGTCCACCATAATTACTCGTAGGCCATTCCATACAAGCCGCTAATGCCGTATATCCTGAATTATTCAGCGTGACATCTGGCCGGCTGATCATCTCCGCTGCGCGTACTATGAACCGTTCCGGTGAGGTTTGGATCCGCTGCACCAGCCACCATTTGTTATGGAAATACCGTGCAATTAGCGGATGACCTGTAACTGTCCACGTACCTATCACCAGTCCATCCGTCAACGTATTGCAAGGCGTAGCGATGACCGTGTAGGATACTGAAGGGCTGGTAGTACAAGACCCTCCTTGACAAGTTACCGAATAAACTACAGGACTTGGTGTGGCCGTTACCGTTATACTATTACTGGTGGCATTTGTATTCCATTTAGGAGTACCCGTGCTACAGCTCGTGGTCAGAGTAAGGGATTGACTGATGCTAGGAGAAGTTACACTGGCGCTTATCGTAGCTGGTGTTGAGCAGGCAACAGGTCCACTGGCTTGGAAGAAGTATTCCCCATTTTCACTCATATAGGTATATCCAGAAGGTACGGCAAATACAGAAGGAGTAGCAGGAGGCTCAAGACCACCGTAGTTGCTGGTTTGCCATTGAAAACAAGCCCCTAAACCTGAGTAGGATGAATTGTTCAAATTAACATCACCCCGTGTTAGCATTTCTGAAGCCCGAACAATAAAGCGCTCTGGACTGCTTTGGATGCGTTGCACCAGCCACCACTGACTGTGGAAGTACCGCGCTATTAAAGAGTGGCCGGTTACCGTCCACGTACCCATCACTAGCCCATCAGTCAACACATTACAGCCGCTAGCCTGCACTGTATAGGATACCGAACTGCTGGTAGTACAATTTGATCCCTGGCAAGTTACCGAGTACGTGGTTGCTGTAGCGGTAGCCGTAACAGTGATACTGTTGGAAGTAGCGTTAGTGTTCCACTTAGGTGTACCTGAAGTACAACTGGTGGTAAGGGTAACACTTTGACTAATGGTAGGTGATGGGACATTTGAAGTAATAGCCGCTGGAGTTGAGCAAGGGCCATTTGAACCAGTTACTGTGTAGGAAACCGAACTACTTGTAGTACAATTCGAGCCCTGACAAGTTACCGAGTAGGTGGTCGCTGTAGCCGTTGCCGTCACAGTAATACTGTTAGAAGTAGCGTTCGTATTCCACTTTGGCGTACCCGTAGAACAGCTGGTAGTTAGCGTAACACTTTGGCTAATGGTCGGTGACGGAACATTTGAAGTAATAGCAGCTGGCGTAGAACAAGCGGCTTGTGAGCTTTCTTTGAAGAAGTGCTCTCCATTTTCAAATACATAATCGTAGCCGGGTACGTAACCAAATTGAGAAGGGGTAGCTGGCGGCTCTAATCCTCCATATGGACTAGAAAGCCATGAGAAACAGGACGCCATGCTAGCAAACGCCGGATTAGCAAGCGTTACATCCCCTCTCAAAAGCATTTCGTAGGCTCGAACAATGAATCTATCTGGATTGCTTCCGATTCGCTGCGTTACCCACCATGAATTGTGAAAGTTACGCGCTACAAGTGCGGCTCCGTTGACTGTCCAAGTTCCTAAGACTATACCATCTGTAAGCACTGCACAAGAATCAAACGGTACTGTTCCTGTACCTATGAACTTTTTCTCACTTAACCGGCCTATTCCATCATAGATGCGGTGAACGATGTCAACTGGTTCTGAGTTTATACCCAGTGCATTCGTGGTAACCCGGCCAGCATGATCGTAGTCGTTTCTATTTTTCACCGTCAACGTACCTGTAGCAAAGGGATAGGTTACGTTTTGTTTTGTCACCTCACCGGCAAAATTATATTCCAGGTTCTTTACTAAGATGTTTGCGGTATTGGAAGTACTTAGAAAATGAGTATGCTGACTTTGAATCATTCGGTTTAGTACATCATAATAAAAGGCATCCGTATATACTTTTGCATTCTCCCGGGAGTTCAATTTCTTCACCCCTGCCAGTAATCCCTTGATGTTCGTATTTCGCGTATGAAAAGCCCCTGTAGCAGCAAATGCAAACTGCGGCTCAAGAAAGGAATAATCATCATAATAATTTAGCAGTTTCTTTTCCGTGGACACCGGCTGCAAAGTAGACGGAAAACTAGCACCGTTATATGTAGCTCCAGTCCGGCTCTCAAAGGCCGTAGTATGTGCATCAAATAAACTCTGGGCTGAGGCCCGGGTAGTGCTTTTTGTGGTCTCACCACTAACCGCCACTCTTCCATGTACATCGTACTGGGTAAAATTCCAGCGGTTCAGCGTTTTCTGATAAGCATCCTGGTGCATCACTGCCCTATTGTTCTTATCATATACTGTTTCAGTCCATCCTGCTCCCGGTACATGCTTACGGGTAACACGCCCGCGGGCATCGTACTCATAGCAGAACACATAATTGGAGAATGAACTACTACTTTGACCTATAGAACTATTTAAGTCATATCCTAGAGGTTGTAAAACAGCCCGGATGCGACCTAATCCATCATATATATAGTAGGTAACAGCCCATACGCCAGAGGATATCTGCGATTGCGTCTGCACGGTCTGTCCTTTTTTGTCCTTGTAAACAGTAGTAACATTGCCCTGTTCATCCGTTACTGTACTGGAAATCAAACTCCATGCCGGATATGTACCTGCTAGAGTAATGTCATTACTAGTATTTATGGTATATTTTCTCACGTTGGTCCCAGCAGTTCCGTAAGAATAGTTCACATTTTTATTGTTCGTAGCCCACGCTGTACCTGGGCCTCGCGTTTGGGAAACTTCATCAGAAACTCCTCTGTAAGTTGTCGTTGAGTAAGCCTGTTCCCCATAAAAGCTATTTGCCGTACTCTCCACCGTACCACTTGCTAGTGGCGTGGTAGAAGTAGATGCGTAAGAAACCGGTAAGTGGGCTTTACTTATTCTACCCACATTATCCCTCACCAAGTTTTCCGCGATGATATTATTTGTAGAAGGAGTTTGACGCCACAACACCTTCTGAGATAACTCTCCAAAGGCATTGTAAAATTCATATAGTGAGGTAGCGTTTAAATGGTTGCTAGCATTAGAAGCATTTGTAGTGGCCGTTCTCAGATTTCTGCTGACTACATGGTTAGCTAAGGAATTGTTATTGCCCCTTAATTGGTATTCGTAAACACTTACCCAGTTTCCGTTATGATCCTTAATGCCTGACAAGCGTCCGAAAACATCGTACTCGTAATCAGTCCGGGTTCCGTTAGGTAAAATACCCCTACTCATACCCACGAAGGGCTTGTATAAGAACCCACTCATTTGCGCCGCAGTTAAGGAGTTCTGCACTGAAGTCAAAGTATTTTGGATGGTAGTATTATCCGCTGCATTGAGGAAGTTATTGTACGAGGTCCCCGCACTGGAAAGCGCTAGGTCAAGATCCGTTTTTAGCGCGTTTTTAAGATGTCCTACTATGTACCTAGCCCTATAGGCTCTTAAAACTGAAGTATGAATCCCGGCCGCATCGCGCACATTAATAGCCTGCCCTAGCGTATCGTAAGCTATTACAGCATAGTTTTCAAAGTAGCTGGATGAATTTATACCGCTACTTGTACCGCTGTAAGGTACAAAAGTGCCCGACGCTTGGTAGCGGTATTCTTTTGAAGGCAGGAACAAGCGAGGTTTACGGCTATTTCCAGTAAACTGGGCAAAAGTGTATGCTGTGGCATCCTGCACTGTGCCAGCGGCTGAGATTGTGCGTTCTATTACGATATTGTGCCTATGATTATTTATCAAAGAATCCAGCATAGGGTCTTTCCCCGATACGTTCTTATAATCTAAAGGATATTTTAGCTTTTCCTCGTGAACGATGCCGTCAGAATTTGTGTAAACCTGCCGGGTCAGTTGATAGTGCTCAGGATTATCGTAGTAGAGGTCTGTAGTGGTTGTAACGGGGTTTTGGCCGTTGGCGTCGTAAGTGTAAGTAATTTCTTTTTTAGGGTAAAACCAGTAACTAACTGGCTTATAATACTTAGCATAATCAGCAATATGCTGCCAATCACCTTGTTTAGTTACCCCCCACTTAATATAAAAGTGCAGTCGTACTATATTTATTAGTAGTGTAATTTTCTTTAGGATCATATTGGGTAGAGTTAGCTGACGTCATCAAATTATTGGCATAATTTATAGTTTCAATGGGCCGTCCTCGCATTCCAGAATAATCTATTACAGGACCAATAAGTGCTGTATTTCCTGCCCTAGTTGGGGTCCCAAGCTCATTTGAATAACCGTCCTCAGTATTACTTGTAAAATGATGCAATGCCTTCCTTACACCGTTTTTAAATTCATTTACTCTATAATAATTAATTGGAAATTGAGACATGGAATTAAATGGCTCAGAAAATGCAAAATATGCCGAAGAAAATTGACCTTCAGCCCAAATATCATAAAAGGTTTACCAAATATTTCACCACTCGAAAATGCATCACTTGGACTTGTATAGGTATAGGTGGTAGTAAAAGTGGGCTCATTTCCTGACTCGTCTATCCTAGCAATTGACTTTATCCTTATTCCTGGACCGGGTAGAACATTAGATATATAAGGATATTTAACAGTTACATACAACATGAATGTAACATTTGACCAATTTGGGTTAGAAGTTGGATTACCAAAACAATAACCATGGTTAGTTAAAATTGTAAATAAATCATGTATTGTATATGGAGCATTCCCTGCTTTTGGAACTAAGGTATGATTTAGAATCTTATAGGTACTGCCACAACCAGATGGACTACCAGGTGGTACTACAATTGAAATATCCACCGGTGTGTTCGTTGTTATATAGATATTTGGAGAAGTTACAATAGTCCCTTCTATTACTTGTAAAAATTTTAAACTATCGATATATAAAGTTCCTGTTTGAAATTCTCCATTTACGTAACTATAGTCATTAAGTTCATATTCATATGTTTCCTTCCCACCCGTAGGATATGTAATAGACTGAATTGCCCAATCTTTGCAAATTCAAAATCAGGCTCTCTATTAGCACCAAAAGCTGGTACTAAAGAATTGTTTGTAACTTTCCCATTGTAAAAGCCAAATTTGTCAATCCCTTTCGTATTTATGATTCGCGAACTAGTACCCAAATAAGTAAATGTATAAGGTGCCATTTCAACATTACCTGTGCCAATTTCTTTAATAGCACTTAGAGAAAAACCTTCTCCAAAATTGGCAAAAGTGAAATTATAGGCTTTAACAAAAACTTGTCCAGAATTTAAAGTTGAATATTGTGTAATATTTACCAATCTCTTAGGATAATTTCTAAACCCTCCTACTATAGTAGATGTTGAATAATCTTCATATTTCAATTCAATTTTCCAGCCATTTCCTGTGATTTTTTTTAAATAAACTTCATAGGAAATATTAATATTTACATCTGCATAGTTTGTGATTGATGACTGCAACCAACTTGGAGATGGAACATATGCAAAAAAACTTTCCACAGGCGTAAATTGTGCCCTGTTGGCTGAGGCTGGGCTATCTGTATATTCAAGTTTTATCTTTTGCCCACCAGTACCGATGATTTCGGTCAAGTGCCATGCAGAAATTAACTTTCCACGAACTCCATCGTCATTAAATCCACTCTGTTCACCCTTTTCACTGGTGGACCTACTATATTCCACTGCATAAAATTTATAAATAGTTCCGTCTTCTGTCGTTATTGAAAATCCCACGAAGTTATCTAGAACGGTATGTAATGCGGCGTGAATGGGAATTGGATTTGGAGAATATTCAGCTTTAATCGCCAATTTACTCTGTGAAACTATGTGTATCTTTCCATCAGCGCCAAAAAAGAAACTACCACTATTGCTCCCAAAACTAAAATTAAAAAGAATCAGGCTCCGAATCAATATTACCATATGTTACTTTCAGCCATTAGGCTATTTGGAACCTGAGTGGCTTGAAATTGATCGATAGCCGTCTGTATCTCACTCCCAATGTGATAATAACCCGCATTGGACCTTTCGTCTTTCTTACTATTTACTGTTCTTGTAATTGTTCCACCAGCTAATAAATTCCATCCATTTCCTAGAATTCCAGTTAATTCCGACGGACGGTACCCTCGATATGAATAATTAGCAGATATATCTAATGGTAGTCCATACTCATCTATTTCAAATAATTTTACATTTGGCGAAATGGATCCTGAACTTAAATTTACAGGCGCTAACGAATACCTTCCAATACTAGCAGCATTCGGTGATGGCGGACTCTATCAAATGGGGTCTTTTGTCCATATACTTGGTAAACAACAAATAATGACAAGAAAATAATGACTCTCATTAATTTTTTAAATTAAGTTGTAATAATTCGGGTTTAACACTGAATCGAAAATCCTTGTTTAAAGAATTTGGAAAAATCATTTCAATTCTATTCCCCAAGGGCATCCAAATGAGTTCCGCAGATTCGATAATTGGGTCGTTTGCAACGTATGTATATGACCAGATTCCCTTCTTGGTATCGTATTTCCATATAAATGGTTCAATACTTATTTTCTCACTTGAAATAATGGATTGACCAAAAGCAAGCCACAAATTTCCATCGCCATCGATCCAATGTTTTGCTTTAACTCTATATCCCGGGTAGATGATCCTACCGCCCTCTCCCAAAACTCTTTCAATCGAATGCGACTCCTTGGACATTTCCTCCCATTCTCCCCTCGTAGAATTATATCTCCAAAAATCAGCTAGAACCCTACTACCTTTGTAATCCTTGTCATAACCAAATCCTCCATACAAATAAATTTCTGCTGGATTTGGAGACCATATGGCCATATCTACTCGTGCCGAAGGAGAATTTATATTTGATTTGTCAATCCACTCGTTTCTAAGGTATTGAAACACCAGATTTCGTTGGAAAAGTTACCTGACCTTTCCGTTAATGGCGAATCTAAAAAGCCTCCAAATAAGTATAAATTTTGCTTTTCGTCAATCCACCCACCAGCTCCTCTTCGAGGACCAGGAATTTTCCCTTTTACTTCTATTTTTTGCCACTTGCTTGCTTTAAAGCTGTAAAACCATAAATCATTTAGTAGCTCATTACTAGTGGAGGAAACACCTCCAAATAACCAAAGCCCTTGATCAGTAACCCATTTTAGAGCGTCAATTCGTATCACAGGATTCGACTTTTCATCGGCTGAACCTACGAACATATGGTCATCACCTTGCTCTTTAAAAAATCTCAACACCACTTTTATCTGCATACAGAAACACTTTGTCTTTATACTGCCACAGCAAAGGTGCGCTTTTAAAAACTCTCTTTTCCGTAAACTTTAGTCGTTTCCCATCGCGATTGAGCTAAAGCAGAAAGGTGAAATAAGAAGATGAGGATGACGGTAAATTTTACTCTCATAAATAGAATAGGTGTTTTGGTGTCATATAAATGATTCAGTACCTTGCCATATGACAAGAAATATAAAATGTGAATACTTAAAAAGTTGCCTAGTGAGTATAAAGATGATTAGGCGACTGTTTTAGCCACATATCACGTCAGCAAAAAAAGCAGGGAGTGTCTAAATGCACATTTAAATGTGGTTCATCACGAGCGCATTTAAGGAAGATGATAGTTGCAATGTAATTCATAGGGCGTCAAAAAGGATGCGGCAATCTAGATGCACTATCAAATCAAAAAAAGCATTAAAGAGATTTTTTATTAAACGGTACTGAACTGAAAGGACCTCTAAATAAATCTTTTAGGCCAGATGAATTCCCTTGAATAAAATAAACAGTGGACATTGACGAAAATACATCGTCACTTTGTAGTTTGCAAAGTGGAACCTTTCTTACCTATATGAAGTATCTCTTGCTGGCCCTAGTATACGTAACTCCAATAATAGCACATTCGCAATCCAAGACAAGTGCCGGTTTGGCGGGTACTTATAATGCTGCATTACAAACCTTTGGCATAGGAATTCGGGCACAATTCTCATTAAACCAAAAATTTTATATCAGTCCACAAATGGAGTATATTCCTCCAATAAAAGATTTTCATGAAGTAACGATGGGAATCAATACGCACTATTATTTAATAAAACCTTCCACGCCCTTGGGTAATAGATACCAGCACCGAAATCTCATTGCACTTTATCTTATTGGCGGCGTACACTACAACAGATGGATAAATTATGCACCCACCATAAATCCCAAAGACTAAACAAAACAATATTCTACCAGAGGTTGGCGCCGGCTTAGAGCTTGGAAGAAACTATTTCAAAATCTTTACTGAAGCAAACCACAATACAGTATGGATGGAACCTTCTTTTGAAATAGGAATGCAAATAAATCTCAGTAAAAGATCCAAACCAAAGTGTTTCTTTCCACTATGAGGTATATCCTATTACAATTTTTTACTATCTGCTTCTTATCCTCATGCAAGGAAGATAGAAGAATACATCCCACTGAACCAGGGCCAGCTGCAGTACCAGGTTTACTTAAAAAAATTTCAGCAATTTCAAAGTTGGGTAATTACCATATTGAATTTTCATATATGGATAGTTTGACGCTAAAAAGTATAATTTACAACTATGGAAATAGACAGTGGACTGAAACTTTTCATTATAAAAATGATACCTTAAGGACTTCTATCTCTAACGATACCACTAAATTCTATGAGTATAAAGACGGCAAACTTTCCTCTATTGTAAATCAGCCTAAATTACCAGCATCAGAACAAATTATACAACGCTACTACTATCTCGAAGGAGGAAATAAAGTTACCCACATCATAAGGGAGAAAAAAGAATCAAATGAAGTAACTCAGTTGTCAAATATCTCACTCATTTGGCGTGGGGGAAATGTTGGATTTTTACGATTGCAAACAAACAATTTTCTGGAGGAATATGACTTCCAATACGGCAGTGGCAAAAACCCTCTTCATCGCGTGTATAGACAAGTACTACGCATACCAGGTGATCATTACCATTCGCTCTCCGAAAATCTCATATCAAACATAAATTTGTTCTTGCAAAATTCTGAAATCAGAATAGAAAGCACCCTAAATAATCAGGGATACCCAAGCGAGCAAATTATTTTTGAAAGAACTAACACTTCAAGCCAAGAGTGGAAAGAGAAAGAGCGGTTATTGTATGAATATTACGAATAAGTGTTTGTTAAATGGCTATGTGTGTTGTGTATGTGTAAGCTCCCCTATTTAGTACAGTCTAAAAAGAGACAAAATACATTTTGTTTCAGTCTGTTGTTGGGCGCAGTGGAGCGTGGCGAAACGGAGCCCAACAACAGACTTTTGATGCCACAGGACTTATTCCTCCTAGGCAATAGGCAATGACCTGTTAGTGCTTAGCAAGAAGGTGAAACAGCAGGATAGATATCAAATAACTTTAGGTTATGCCGGCCATGGGGTGTTTTGCCTCTCGTTTCCTACAGCAGATTACCCAATTTAATTCCCCTTAGGACCCTCAAAGAAATGAAGTAGATACCGAGTCCATTCAGCGTTAAGCTGCTGGAAATAAAATTAAGGAGGAGCTGATGTCTTTTTAGGAAAGACATGTTCAGTGTGCTCATTCACTATGGTGAAGAATCCGCGGCAGCAGTTCACCAGCGATAAACTGGACGAAAAATATTAAAAACGGAAGTACCACCTGTATAGGAAAAAGCATAACCTGCCATTTATTGAAGAAATAAGAAACATACCGGAAAAATACCAGCTTGCAGCGATCAAGATGGCAGAGGTGCTGGATTTGGGTGCCAACATATACCAGCATTATGAATCCGGAGAAATACCGAGCCAGTCCAATGCCCGGTTGATCCCTCTGACGGAAGCCCCTAGTAAGTGTAGAGAGCTAGTTTTATGACGTGGAGTCCTGATAGAAAAGGTGAAAGTACTGAAACGAGTAGAACAACTTATAGGAAAACAAAGTTGGCTTACAGTAATTAACCGAAAAGCGGGATACTTATTGCGAGCAGAAAACTAGCTTACCAAGTATAATAGCTACAAATAGACGGTTATCCAAAAGACCATTAGCGTGATCCAGTTTCTTATCTCTAAACTAAACCCGACCAATACAGGATTTGTCAAGTCGCTGTTTTACGTACACTTTATACACTTAAGTAAGCAAAGCGTGTCATTTTTGGGCCTAGACTACAGAACCATATGATACGTCATAGTTCCCCAGCCTGAAAGCCTGCAGGAATACGGAGCGGAAAGCGGCTATATTACGAGAGATAGGTGTGCTGCGGAGAATGAAGGGTCTAATGGAACCTATGATGTAGGAATCATGTAAGATCTACAGATTTTTGTGACATAAATTCTGCCACAATATGAAAGGGACTGACAGGCATGAATCCTATAATATTAGCCAGATACTACTTGCTAATTATCAAAAAGATGCCTGTTTGGGTAATTTGCAGAATAAATCTATAGTAAACTACAGGTTCGCAAACAAATATTAGCTGACAATCTGTCATAAAAAAGTTAATTGGCAGAGGATTTGAAACCTTAAACCTTAAGGACAGGAATTTCCTTTTCGTAAAAAAAGAATATTTATACTATTTTATAACCAGAAAATTACAAAGAGAGGATACTAAGTAAGAAAAATGCTCTTTAAAGTTTGGCGACCACGAGAGCATTTTTCTGTAGATTTTTGGTAGTAGAATCTAAACAAGACTAATCCATCTTGTTTCGGGCTACCGTGCGTTTTCTTACTTAAAAACGCCGCAAAGCTACAATTTGTTGTTAAACCAACAAATTAATTATGCTTTTTCTTGCGTTTCTGAAAACTACACCTGGGCTCATTGCTACCAGTATTATTTAAATCATTTAAAATTTATTAGTAATCATGGCAACAAATGGAACTAAAGGCGGTGGACGCCACGGATCGATTAAAGATCGTTCACAAGTAGAAAATCCTAAAACAGGATTATTTGTTAAGAGAGACACCGAAACGGGTAGGTTTATGGATGCAAAAACAACAGGTGGTAAGTTTAAATCAGTTAGAAACGAAAAGAAGTAATTATGAAAAAGTATTATTTAAATTTAATACCTCAGTCAAACGGCGATTATGAGGTGCATTCAGAAGATTGTAATTATAGACCTAAGCTAAATTATGACGAGTTAGGCTATCATTCTTCATGCAGTTTAGCAGTTACAACTGCGAAGAGAAGGCATCCCCTTAAGAAAATTAATGGATGTTATTATTGCTCCAAAGTATGTCATACTAGTTGACTAATAATATAAGGGTTGTCGATTTTCGGCAACCCTTTTCCTAATAGCTTGATAAAAAATCGGTCAAAAAACTAAGTTAACTATTTATTAGATTTGTGTATGTCAAAACATCGCAAAACATGGAGTTCTGAAGAGAAGGAAAGAATAGTTCTTCATTCAACTCAAAATGAGGTTAGTGCTTCTTAGCGAGAATTTGGAGTTTGAACTGCCAGTATTTATCAATGGCGAATGACATTAGAAAGCGTGGGCAAGAAGGGTTTAGAGAGAGGAGGAGGTATTAGTGAAGCGGACTGAGAAGTATAGGGAGCCACGACGTGAAAATGAGGCTCTATAAAGGATAGTTGCAGAAAAAGAATTAGCTATTCAAATTAAGGATTCCCTTTTAAAAAAAAGTCAATCTCTAAAGAAGGAAATATGATGGTTGTTGATGAATTTCTAGAAATGGGTATGTAAGCTCCACCTTTTTAGTACAGTCTAAAAAGAGGGAGCTTACAAAAGTAGTATTAATTTCAGGAAGAAAATATTCTACTTTTAAACCGTACTATTTTCGGGGGAGCTTACACACAACAGCTTCCTCTTTATGTAAAAGTTGAATTTTAATTTGGGGGGATAAGATTCTAACACATAATTTTTTGAAAAGATCGATGAAAAAAATATTGATTGATGCTAGAGACTTTGCATTTTATTGGTCAACTACCCAAGGAAATGAGCCTGGCGGAATAGACGGAAGAATTAAGTTTGGCGTTTTTTTACTCTCTTACTACATGACATTGTTGTTTATGATAGCAAATATATCCAGCCATCTGAACTATACATCGTTTTTGAGTGAGGACGGACCAACTATTGTAAGGCTACTGCACGGCTTTATATTAATTTCCCCTATCTTAATAATAACCTATTTATTACTAAAAAAATTAGAGCCAGTCCCCTACAACCATGAGATGCTGCCCCAAGAAATTAAAAGAAAGAGAAGGGTTTACATCATCGGTACAATCTTGGGTTTATTGTCTGCGATCTTCATAGGGATAGTAATACCCTTGTATCTGAGAGGAGGAAGAATAGAGTTCTTCAATTATGTTCTCCAGAGGGGTACTTGAAGGATTTCCCCCATCACATCATAGGAGTAACATTGTTTTCAAATAAGCTGCATACCTAACAGGCAACTGAATCTCTGTATTAGCTGGATACACTCATTGAGCAATTCCCTATCAAAACCTATGAGTCTGCTCAAGAATTGTCTCCATTATCATATACTACACCCCGCAGCAATTATATATAATTCGCTTCACTTTCACACCAAAGGATCTATGTTTAGCTTATTAGAGTAAGTGCATAGTCACCTATTGTGGGCATAATAATTCTCTATCATCAAAACCTTAAAGATCACAGATGCGATTTTCAAAGGACTTATTCCTGCTTTAAGTACAAGCAGACCACCATCCCTTCTCCTATCTTCGATTCTACTTTCAGTCGACACCCAATGGCCTCCGCAAGATCCCGAACAATAGGAAGCCCCAATCCTTTTTTCGCACTAATGATGGTCTCCTTACTGAATAAAGTTTCTATTTGCTCGGCACTCATCCCCGGGCCATTGTCCTTCACAGAAAGTAATACTTCATCCCCTTCCAAAGAAGCATCCCAAACTACCATCCCATCTTCCTGCTTTTGCACGGCCTTCAGTGCATTACTACTCAAGTTCAGCATGATCACTTGAAGATAATCCGGATCTGTGAATATTTGCTCCACATTTCCACTATCACAGGAGATTCTATCTGAGGTCAGGTTCTTTCTGATATAGGCATAGAGATCTGCAAGTTGCACCTCCCTTTTTTGCGGAACGAAATGGTCCATTTGACTTTTGCTCCAAAGCAATACGCTCTCCATGGTCTCTAATAAATTCTCCGCAGAGTCTGTGATGATCCCATGTAGGTGTTCGGAATTTTTCAGATCTGAAACCTCCCTTTGCAACTGTAAAAAATGAATCAAACTCGCCACCGGACTACGAAGATCATGACTTAGAATGCCAAAGAATCTGGCCTTTATTTGGTTTGCTTCTGCGAGTTGTTGATTCAAGGCCTTCAACGCTTCGTTTGACTTTGCCCTCATCCTATTCTGATAAAATAGCAAGGCTCCAATAACGAACAATAGAGCCGCTCCACCTATAAGGGCTGCCCGCGTACGTTGCGCATTACTCAATTCTAATTGTTGGATCTCGATTTCCCTATTCTTTTCTTCAATGGTCTTTTCACTCTCTAACCTGGCTATTCTATTCTTATGTTCCTGAGAATACAAAGAATCCCCTAACGTAAAACTCTCTTTATATAAATCAATCGCCCCCTTATAATTCCCCTTATATTCTTCCAGTTCACCGTATAATTTGAGAAAGTGCACCAATCCTCCGGCATCTCCGGTTTCTCTTAATAACTGTATGCATTTTTTCAGATTTTCCTCTGCCAGGTTCAATCTTTCTTTTGTACCAAAGGGAGGAATATCCTTCACGTCAAATCGCACCAGATTAAAATAGTCCACCGCCATATTCCCATAATTGGAGATGGCAACGGGATACTTTTCCAGATCTAATTCCAGAAACATATCCCTGGCCTTTTTCGAATATTCTATCTTTTTAGCATAATCTGAGTATAGTACCCCCAGATTTGCATAGACAGAAGCTTTTTCTCTAGGTAATTCCCACTCCTCATAGATCTGCAAGGCCTTCTTATACATCTCAATACTTCCAAGGGTATCCTTTTCAGCAGCCGCACACATGGCTAACATGGTCAGAGTTTCACCTATCTGTTCCCCCAAATCTGCTTCAGTAGCTAACTTATGGGCTCTATTTGCATACTCCTTAGCTTTGCCAAAGTCGCTATGATCATAGAAGTACTTACTTAGATTAGATGTTGCAATAACAATATAAGAGGTATCTCTAATTTCTTGAGCGATATACAAGGCCTTAAATCCATATTCCGTAGCCCGTATGAAGTCAGATGAATTCCCGTATTGCGCAGAGAGGTTTGTTAAAGCACCTGCCAAACCCTTTGGAAAATCTATCCTTTCGTAAATCTTGATAGCTTCTTTAAGGTAGTGTTCTGCAGAATCTAATTGTCGGCTATTCCCAAAATCCTCAGCCTTACTGGTATAAAATGCGGCAATACCCTTGTCCCATTTTATTTTCTTTGCATGTGCCAGGCCTTCATCGGCAATTTTACTAGCCTTTTCCAGATCCACATTTCTATGTATTTGCCAAAGCCTGTAATACAATCGGGTTTTGTTAGTATCATCTTTTGCGGTTAGAAGCTCCATCTGTAAACTATCCACCTTGCTTTGTCCTAAAGCAAACCGGGTCAAAAAAATCAGAAGGATACATAAACGTGACATCAGCCTCTAATTTGATGTAAAACTTGATCTTTATAACTTCTGCCTATGGGAATGCTTATTCCATTTACCAGTAAATCATTGCTACTGATCTCCTGCACAAAGTGGGGCTGAACCGCAAAGCTCCGGTGTGAGCGTACAAAGCCGGTAAAAGGACTCTCTCTCAACAAATTTCCTAAGGTAGACAAAACGGTATACTTCCTCTCAGTAGTAACAATTCTGGTATAATCCTTTAAGGCTTCCAGATACAGTATTTCACTCAATCTGACTTTATGTTGCCTTTGTCCATCTTTAATAAATACGGTATCTCCCTGAAGACTATGATCAAAGAGATGAGACTTATTCTTAATCTCTAGATAGGATTCTAATCGCTGCATAGAAGCAGTAAATCGATCCAAATGAAGGGGTTTTACCAAAAAATCCAGGGCCGCTACCTCAAAGCTATCAACGGCATATTCCGGATGCGAAGTGATAAAAATACAAGCTTCAACCTCCAACAAAGCTCTTCTCAGATCCAAACCGCTCTGATCGCCCATATCAATATCTAAAAAAAGCACTTGCGGATCTGAACTTTGGATATCTGCTAATGCATCTTCCGCAGAACCATAAATACCTGTAATCTCTAAGAAAGGAAATCTCCTTACATAAGCAGAAACGGTAAGTCGATCTACCTCATTATCGTCTACGATGATGCATCGGAAAGTCATAAGTTATAGCGGATATACTATCAAATATAAAGAAAATCAAACAGAAAGGAAGACGTTCATCGATTTAAATGGTCGATGGTCTAGAGTTCATTGTGAGACTAGAAGGTACGGAATAGCTTTGATCAGAGTACGGGCCTTACCCCTACTAAATACACAATATTAAACAATATTCACAATGAAAACTTTGCTAAAAAACACCATCTGGCTGCTATTGATTGTTCTAACCTCTTGTGAAGAAGAGAAAAAAGAACCTCAAAAATTTGATTTAAACACAGCAGACTTAAGTCAATACCTTCTTTTTTCTAAGGTGAAATACAATTTTGGGATTTCGAAAAATGAGATCAGACTATTCGATTTTGAACCTGGAGAGAAAGTCAAAACCATTACCTTATCTAAAATCGGGAACTCTAATTATACTGTCGTGGACAATAACACATTAAAGATAAATTCCCCTAACATACTACTTACTTTTAACGAAAAAGGCGAAGTAACGACCACTAACCTGGTGGTTGACGACTATACCTACGAAGAATTCCACCTCATTAAAAAAGCCGAAAACAATCAACTTTCAGGTAAGACCTTTTCCGGCACCTATTATATCGGAGATGGCAGTGTTTTGCACCAAAGTTTCTTTTATCAATTTGATGCAGGAAGTATGAAGCTAGGCACTAATTTCCCTAAAGCTGATAGAGAAGGATCTTATACCAATATTGGAAACCTGGCAGCATACAATGATAAGATCGCCGGACTGAGTAATGATAGAGAAATCATGTTTCTACATGAAGGAAAACTTCATGTGAGTTACCACGACTACCGAAATTTCAAGATCTACTACGGCACATTCAATGAACAGAAGTAAATCCATAAATTAATAGTTATAGCCTAATTCAGCAGTAGTCACCTGGTTTAATCCGGGCGACTACTCTTCCAAAAAAATTATCAATCCACTTTAATCTAACTGCAATATGAAAACTCTAATTCTCTGGCTATTCATTCTAGCCACTTGTGAAGCCCAAAGACCTACGACACCCCAGATTCAGGGGTACACTTCAGGAAGAACCTTAAACGGATTACCCCTGACGCTGACAGGAGTACCATATGCTAAGATGCCAGGAAGTGTATGGAGGCCAGACGCCCAAATGGTAGCAGAACTTTACATGACCTATAAGGTGCAAGGCGACCACGTACTGTACGCTAATAAAACCATAAAAACTACAGAACTCAGAAAAGATGGTAGTTGGGAGATCTCTGGACTGGACGTGCAGCCTCATCCTGAACATTTAGCAGGAGGAAAATATCTAGTGGCAGAACAGACCTCCTACTCCCTATTTATTTATCAAAGAATGGGAAGCAAAGAATCCTTCCGATGGAACGCAGAAGTTAAAGGGATGAACACCTTAGCTTATTCTCCTGTTCCGAAAATCCCTCCCGTAAAGGTTCGTCCTATAGACAAGCCCATACTTAACCCACAACCCATTCCTCCTAAAACCAACAAGGGATGATGGGGGCGAATAAGAATCCCCACACCGGCGGCTGAGCGTAGTCGAAGCCCCGGTGGCTGAGCGAATAAGAATCCCACACCGGCGGCTGAGCGGAGCCGAAGCCCCGGTGGCTGAGCGAAAAAGAATCCCACACCGGTGGCTGAGCGGAGCCGAAGCCCCGGTGGCTGAGCGAAAAAGAATCCCCACACCGGTGGCTGAGCGGAGCCGAAGCCCCGGTGGCTCTTCCTCAACCAGAAAAATGATTAGAAATTCCTAACTTCCACCTTACTATTAAAATAAATACGCATGCAGGACAAACTCCCTCAGCAAAAGAGCCGTTTATTTAGAATGATAAGCTCCAAAAAGGTGAATCCCATTCGCCCCCTAAACTTTCTTAGACACCACCTGCGGTGCAATCCCAAACTTCCTCAATTCATACCGCAATGCAGACTCTGAATTATATCCGCATTCCAGATAGCACAATGCCGGTGAAACATCTGAATAATTCTTCAAATAGTGTTGGAGCCTTCGTGAAGTAAGGTAATGATGTGGAGTAACCTTATAAGCCCTGTGAAATTGCTGACGAAAACTGGTTTCTGGAATCCCCTCTCGGGCTGCAATAGCATTGAGATCTAATTCAGGATTTTGGAAGTCCTCATCTATATATTTACGGACCTTCCACATCTCATCCTGTTCCCAAACGGGAAGATTACTTTTGTAATAGTCTAAAAGATAGTTAAAGAAATACTTAATTTTTGTATCCAAACTCCCCTGTGCAGCACTCCTTTGAAGATCTAAAAGCAGGTCTTTGACAAATTTATCCATGGGCACGAAAAGTATTCTTGTCCAATCTACATCACTGTCATCTCTACTCAATTCCTTGAACAATTCGTAATCCATGCTCATGGTAAGGATACTAAGTTTTCCAAATGGCAATTCCAAAAACAGCTCCTGATCTTGCGTAACCCCAATACGAAATCTACCATTTCGCATGAATTCAATAAACAGGCCCTCCTTATTCCTCATAAGTGCAGACCCACCTAGGACAAATATTATATATGCCCGTCCTTTCTGACAATGAATAGTGTAACTATACAGATCCATGACCTCCACCACCCCAATATGAAAGGAATCCTTGGTCAAAGATTGATGAAAAACCATACCTTCCCGGAAACGCGTCTCTACTTGCCACTGGGCAATAGGAAAAGGATAAAGAGTCCAAGAAGGTACCCGATAATTCACCTCCTTGGCTTTTGCATTCCATATCAGACGGTAGGGAGTTTTCATGATTTTCAAACATAAGTCACGTGAAAACTAGAACACTTTTTCAGATTATGCAAATGAAAAAATCCCACTCCAAATTCTTGAAGTTCAAATGCACCAAAATCCCCAAAAATTCAGTTACACTTATCCTTCGAAAACCATCTTAAAAACGACCAAACCTGCAATTCATCACATTTTTTGGCACAAATCATTAATAAGAAAATTTATTATTTGGTACTAACTTTAGTGATGTTCTGAAGAATTTTCAATACCCTTTTGGTACCAGTCAATAAAAATTGCACCTAAACATTTTATAATATACTCATTATCTGCTTATTTCGGGTCCTATTCTATTTAACCATAAGTTGGCCGCTATGGAAAAACTAAAAAACAGATTAAAGGATCTTCCTAATGAAGTTCTTTTTGAAATGCTCTACCACAAAAACCAGTACACTCCTCTAGCCCTTCAATTAGCTAAAGAGGAACTCAAGTACAGAACCCTAAGTGCAGAAGAAAAAGTACTATTTGACACCCTTTCTTCTGAGTCAATTGTAAAAGAACAGGTCCTGCAGCCTCCCTTAAATACCAAAGAAAGACTTACCCAATTTCTACTTCCTTGGTTAGCTGCTATCCCAAAAAACGTTTACCATGAAGCCGAAGCAAAACAGTTTAGAAAACTAGGACTTAGGACATATGGCTTAGCTGCAACTGTCACTTTAGCTGCTTATAGCAGTGATATGAATTGGTTGTTCCTAGGCATTCCCCTAATACTACTTGGCTCATTTTTCCTGGTAAACATCGTAGAATAAGTTCTGTCTCTATATACTAAACTACACCTTTCCCACAACTGCCGCTTTCGGCAATAAATCCCAGCCTGACCATTTAAAACCCTCTTTTTTTTAACTTACCACCTACTCTCATTTATCCCAATTTTAAGCAAATTAAAATTGGCTTAAATCTTCATTATCAAGGCACTACCTGTGTTTTAATCGCGTTTCATGATTACCAACTAAATCACAATTCACATGAGACCACTAAACGTAATCCTATTAAGCATTTTGTTCTTTTCGTCCTGCGATAACGAAAGTGTAAATGCAAAATCAAGCGCTGAAGAATTGCTGACTGCAGGTACCTGGTACTTCTGGTCTATCAATGGAGGGGAAGCATACGACTGTGTAAAACAAACCAATCTCATCTTTAACCCTGACGGCGTCTTAGATCTCAACACCTACGTCCGCATGCCTGATTATACCTGCGGAGGACCTTATCCCACCCAAGCCCAGTGGACACTCAAAAATGACGGAAAAATTGTATCATGGAACGGAGAAGATTTCACTATAGAAAAACTCACCGAAAAAGAGTTTATCAAGTCTTTAGTTAGTGAAGGCACAAAGTATACTTGGGTTTATAAAAGGTAAGCCTTATCTGTCGACACGAAGAAAGGCCACTAGCTTTTCTCCACTAAAAAAGGACTATGAGGTACATTGTAATCCTACCTTTTAGTCCTTATTTTTTCAGCCATTATATATAACCTTTAACAAACCATGGATCTTACGAGCCATTCACTCCCTGATGATCCACCTGTTCACCACATTCTTCTCTCCTTCCAACACTATCTTCAGGAATTTAGAATCTTGATATTTCTCAGAAAGGAGGATCTCCGCTTTTCCTTTACTTAACTCAAACTCCCCTAAATATTCATAAGGATCTGATTGACCCGTCTTCTCAAAATTATTCTCTGAAGTTATATAAATCTTAACTTTACCCTCCTTTTCTAAGGGCGTCCATTCCAATCTCAATTTATCCCTTACCTTGATAGCTCGAGGTTCCGCAAGTGATACTTGACCAATCATAGGTATCCCGTCTAATTCATAGGTGTAGGATTTAGGAATATCTAAGTCCAAATGCCTGGCAACAGTAGGCAATACATCCACTATCCCCGGAGTATAAACATCAAAGTAAGCGTTTAATTGTTTAGAATTTGTGGCTACCCAACTCATCCTCTCCCTAAAACTCTGACCTCCATGATTCAATCCCCTCACGAAATCCCTACCGTGATCAGTCACAATAATCATTAACCAATCCTCCCCCATATATTGCTCCCTGAACCGAATGGCTTGAAACAAATCCCCCATTTGCCGATCCATCTTTTGAATAGCTTCTTTCATCTTTTCACTATCCCCCTGCTTGTGTCCTATATCATCCGTGTACTGTAAATAAACCCAAGACAAATCAGGCGCCTCCGCCTTCAAGATATGAACCGCATTCTTCACCACTTCTTCATCAATCTTATTGATATAATCCGACTGATCATCGTGAGGGAATGTTTGCTTATCTAATTCAAAACCATCTACCTTATAATCAAGCTTTAAATAATTAGTTTCAGGAAGATTTTCTCCCAAAAGCTTTGTTCTATTGTCCGTCCATGTGGAAAATATCCCCAATTTCTTTTCGGGACGTAGTTTCCTTATCAAATAGAATATGGTAGGATAATGGTAGTTAGGTGCTGTAATGCTATTGTTCCAAACATTATGCTTATTAACCCAGGTGCCGGTGAGCATACTATTATAGGAAACGGCAGAAATAGTAGGAGTCTGACTGTAAGTCCCCCGCTCTCCTCCCACATATGCCCTGCTATATCCTCCTATAGCAGAGATCTGATCTATGTTCGGAGTAGCCGTACTCTCAAGAAGATCCGCCGGAATCCCATCCACAATGACCATCAAGGCCTTCTTCTTTTGGGCTTTAACTGAAAATGTAACTAGAAATAGGAGTAGAAGTAATTGTAATTTCATCAAGTACAGGATTTGAGCACAATATACGGGGATACCCTATAATTCAATGCTCAGCTGCCTGAAAAATTAGCACCATCTCTGTGCCACCAACAGGCCTGCGCCTGGCTCTAATATCTCCTCCTATACCGCGCATCAAGTCGGCGCAAATGTACAATCCTACTCCGGTTCCTTTCTCTCCAAAAGTACCCCGTTCACTTTGTTGTATAGTGGTGAACAAGGTAGACAAAACGGACTCACTCATACCTTCACCTTCGTCAGCTATAACTAAGTGCAGTAAATCTGATTCCTGATAAGAGTAAAGATGGATACTTCCTCCCTCTGGAGAGAATTTTATGGCGTTGTTGATCAAATTTCTAAGTACAATCAGCATTTCAGCTTCCTGCCCCATGGCCCAAACATCTTTGACCTTATTATTCACCTTCAATTGCTTTTCACCTAATGACTCAGCTGTAAATTCAAGCGTGTACCTCACTAATTTACCTAAATCTATAGGGACAGTTGCAGACCCTTGCATCTTTAATTGTGAAGCAGACCAGGTCAGAATGTTCTCTAAAGTCTGGTGAACCCTCTTTGACTTTACATATATACTATCTAAATAATCAATAGCCGACTCATATTTATTTATCCTCTTTTTCACTTCCAGAATACTGATCAGCTCTGCCACCGGACTCCGAAGTTCATGTCCTATCAGTGATAATAACTTGTCCTTTTGCAGATTAGCTTCACTCAAAACCTGGGCCTGTGAAGCTAGCTCCCAGCGCTTTCTTTGTATCTCCTTCTTCCTTTCGTCTAGTTTCTTATAGAATCTATATATTGTGGCCGTAAAAATGACCATTAGCCCTAATAACACCAATAGAAGAATTCGAATCCGCTTATCCCTCTGAAGTAGTTCCTTTTGTTCTAAATTCAAGCTTTTTACTTGATCAAAATCTTCCTCCATCTCATCGTAATCCTGGAGTAGAGAAACCAGCAAAAAGCTTTTATTGTTAATAGCTGAATTTACACTGTCTTTATATTTCCCTAGTTCTAACAGTACACCCCTCAACTCTGCATATTGTCCCCTAGCCTGCTTGATAAATACATCATTTTCAAGAGCCATCAAACGATGGTCCATCAAAATCATATTAGGAGCCTTACTTAAGGCAATCTTATTCCACTTATCAGCCAGATCAATTTTCTCTAATTGAATATATCCTCGAGATAATAGAGTCATGCACTTGTAAATGGGGTAGTCATTCTCACCATGCTTGACACTCAAAACCTGCTCTAACAAATCCACCCCCTTTTTATAGAAACCTTGTCGGATATATGCATCAGCTACATTGAGATACATTTCAGGAATTTCTATGGCACTATTTCTACTTTGGGGTGGAAACTCTAGAAGCATTTTCTCTAATACCTCATCAGCTTCCTCCACCTTTCCTTTTAGGAGACAATCTCTAATCTTAAAATCATAAATCAAACGCTTACTACTCTCTCCATACTCGTATAACCTTGAGGCTTTTTCATAGAAATATTGGAAAAGCTGGTAGTTATCCATGGACAAGGTTAGATACGCCATCAAGAGGTAATTGGCATGCGAATAATAGTCGTCCGGAAACTGCCTCAAATGCTTAAAATTCTGCTGTATCTGAGAGATGGCTTCTCCCACTTTTTGTTGGTCTAAATAAACTATACCTAAGGTGTAACCACTTCTAGAAATATCTGTAGAATTATCTAATTTTTGCGCAATCTCCAAACCCTTTCGAATCATGATTTGTGCCTTATCATAATCCTTACTAAACTTGAACATATACCCCAGTGTGTTATAGAAATAGGGCAAATGTTCTTCAAATTTTGACTTATAGCTTTGATCAATACCTAATCGAGCATAAAAGGTGATAGTGGAAGTATCAAGAACCTCTTTTTGCATTAAATGCTCTAGAAGCTCTCTATAAAGTTTAATTCTTTGCACATCATCTGTAGTGGAGGATATGGCATGATATAGAGAATCAGCCCGGTTCGCATACGAGCATAAACAGAATAATAATAATCCACAACTAATTAGAAATCTCATTCTAAAGATAAAATATAATGATCATAGGATGTGGATTCCATTCAAATCTACAGACCAGCAGGCATATCACAAAACAATTAGAAAGAAAAGCCCCGGCATTTACCGGGGCTGAAACTTATTTTAATCGAACGTCTAGGTAAACCGAGTGCCTTCCGTAACTTTCATAGAAAGGTTTGAACTGCACGCCGTCTATGGTAAATTCTAAGGTTTCCGGATTTCCTTTGATGTTTTTCGAAAGGTCTTTGGCATCAAAGGTAACCTGCCTCCATTCCTTTCTGGCCTCTGTCTCCTGAGCTGCTAGCAGTACCGGACCGTAGAATAAGCTTGCGATGTTCGGTTGGTCCATGACATAATCCAAATGGAACTCAAAAGGCATGGTGATCTCCAGCACATCTCCGTTCTTCCAAGTTCTGCTAATCTTAGCATAGGATCCTGGAGTAGCTTTGATCTTTTGCTTCTTACCATTGATCTTAACCACAAAGCCCTTTTTCGCCCAACCAGGCACCCTCACTTGTAAATCAAACTTGCCGTTGCCTTCTATTCTCAACTTGGTCTGATCTTCTTTAGGAAAACTTGTAGTTTGCACCACCTTTATTCCTTTTTCTTCCCAATTCAAAGTAGAAGGTATAAACAAATTAACGTAAAGCGTAGAGTTATCTAAGCTTTTAAAATATATCGAGTTTTGCAACTTGGTATTACTTTCAATAGCAGTACCATTACAACATGTAAATCCAGTCATATTCGGATTTCCAAACTGCTTGATGGAGCCCGGTCTTAAAGGCACGTGGTAGGTATTTGCCGGACTGTCTTTCGCTACTGAAGCTAAAATATGGTTATACAAACCGCGCTCGTAATAATCCATGTATTCTGCCTTCTGATCAAACATAAACAGACTGGAAGTCAATTTTAGCATGTTATAGGTAGCACAGGTCTCGTTTTGCCCTCCCTGAGAGAAGCCATTTTCGTAGATAGTTGCCGGTTGAGCAATGAAACACTCCGCATTAGCCGGATTTCTGGCACCTGCTACACCACCTATACTGTACATGTAATCACTAACGGTTCTATGCCAGAAGTTTTCAGCAATGAAATAGTAGTCGGGATTTTGAGACACAGCATACATCTCTATACTACCTACAATTTGCGGAATATGTTGGTTAGCATGTAAGCCTCTAAAGGTATCTACATTCCTCGCTAAACCATGAGAATGACTTGCATCTCCATAGAACATCTTGATGTTGTCAAACAATTGAGCGGTTTTAAGGAACTTCTCATTCTTGGTCAAGAAGAACAAACGCGCCATGGACTCGTTCATTCCACCATATTCACCTGCAATGTAGGTGTTCCACATCTTGATTAAAGTATCTTGAGGCAAAGCCGCTAATCTGGCATGCACCCATTCGCTCATACCTACTGCCACGTCTAAAGCCTTCTTGTTGCCACTCACTTCATACACATCCATTAGACCGGCAAGGATCTTGTGCAATGTATAGTACGGAGCCCAAACTTGATTCTTCTGACCACCGTATTTCGCACCCTGCTCTAACATGATAAACTGATCCGGTGGATAGGCACTGATATACCCTTTGCCCCAATTCCAATAATCCGTACGGATACCTTCGTCAGTTAGATCTGAATCATATTCCGTCTTACCTGGACCCATAGGAACTTTAGTTGGATCTGCCACGGCCTCTCCTCCCTGTACCTTTGGAGTACCTGAAAGTCTGGATAACTCGTATAAGGTATTTACCAGCTGATCCATCTTGCCTGCAAAGTTCGCTTGTAAGTTTTTATCATAACCTGTACTTGCATATGCCTGCGCAATGGCCGTCAAGTAGTGACCGGTAGCATGTCCGCGCAACTTCGTATTTTGGCTATCCCAAACGCCTAATGGCTTTGCCCCTTCAGGTTGTTTCTGACCAAAAGCGTGACGGAACATGTATAAGAAGGAGTTCGGATCTGTTTTAGCTAATCCTTGGATAAATTTATCTCTATTCTCAATAAATTTTGTATCGTGCTGATGACGGTCGGCTTCTAAGGTTACGGCACTCAAAGGGAATGCAGCCAATTTTGCTTTTGGAGTAACCTTCTTATCTGCTTTTACTATTACCGTTGCTTTAGGTACAAAATCAGAACCTGCAATCTTCCCGCTAATGGTGTATTTCCCTGGCTCTAGTACAGAGGAGTTATCCGTTGGCGCAGGCCAAATCACCCTAACTTTATCTAGTTTCAAGCCATTTGAATATTGGGCAGGTACATGCGAAGGAAGCCTTGGCAAGTTACCTACCTCCGTTTCCACCGTAATATCTGAAACCTTCACCAAGTATTTATGGTAAAGTTGAGACTCCTCTTTCCCAAATTGCGGGAGGTTTTCTTCCGGCTTTCCTACATTTACAGCTCCTTCCTGAGACTTATTAGCCCCAAAGTAAATACCTGCTACTTGACGACGAGTCAATGGAACCCTGTAAATTCTGAAGTCATGCACTAAAGCATTCAAGGTAGGATCTCCTCCAGTCAATGATTTACCAATATATAAGGTATTGGTTTGACCTAATACCGCATCAAGCTCCTGAGGGATACCTGAAACTTCAGCTAGGGCTTTATTATCAAGATAAGTAGTTAACGTTTTTGAAGTAATATCAACCACCACCACTACATGAACCCACTTGTTCAATTCAATAGCAGTAGAACTGGCAGGTTTTGAGGATCCTGCAGTAAACAAAGCATGGAAACCATCTTGACCCTTCAGTCCGGTAGGAGCTGCAGAAAATTGTTTATTGGCATCCTTACCAAAAGCAAAAAGTCGCTGTCCTTCTTCTTTGGATTTTATGTTCACCCAGGCAGAAATACTGATGGATTCTAAGTCGGATAAAGTTTCAGAAGGAAGAGTTACATACGAGCCTCCAGATAAGGCTATCACTTTCTTAAATCTCGCATCATCTATGAAACGGGCTTGTCCCCCTTCTACCTTTGCATGGTGATTATTTCGGGACCAATCCCTGGTATCTCCATTAAAAATATAACGCGCTATCATAGCCGTCTCACCTATGCCATCTAAAATCTGATCTTGTGCTTGCAATGGCTTACTACAAACCATTAAGAAAGCACAAATACCCAATACAATCTTATACATATTCATATTTCATTACTAGGTACAAAACTAGGAAGAATAGAACTCAAGAAATGAGTCTTTTTTAGCTAATGATTCAACGATATTAACAGAGGCAAAGTCCTCAATCAAACAAACTTAGGAGGCCTGAATCTGTACCTGAAAAGGGTAAAATAGCTTCAGGGACATTAGTATCCAGACGAGTATTCATAATCCCGTCAATGGTTCTATAGGCGGTTAGTTCTTCATCCGGAGGGTAGGAATCCATGATCCTAGACATATCCTTCATGCCTAATTTCGGATCCAACCATCGTTCTTTAATAGCCTCATTACTCAATATTAGTGGCATCCTTTTACCATCATTATGAATCTCAGAAAGCAAGGGACTGGCATCCGTTGTGATGATTGAAACTGTACCACCGCAAAAGATTCCACCTAAAGTCAAGATGGGATCTTCTTTATGCTTGATGAACCAACTTTCCGTTTTTTGTTTCTTAGAGGCTATACCCATTCTGGTATGTGGCTCAAAGAAACCTGAAACTACCACCAAGCACCTATTGGACCAATAATTCCTGTAGGATACCTTCTCAAACAATTCGTCATTCCTTGCATTTAAGGTATTTGCTTTATAGGTATCCTCCACCCAATGTGGAATCAATCCCCATCTATACATATCCAGGCCTTGAGGAAGAATCACAGGAAGATGAGGATGGTCAAAACCATTCAGATGGAAGCCCGGTTTGTACAACTTGTCCCCTTTCTTTGGATCAATAGGAGCTACCCCGGTTACATCTACCAGATTATGAAAATTCCCCGGAAGTAAGGTCACGTGATAACACATACTAAACGAATAATCTCAAAACTCATAAAAAAAGAGCAATGTATCAAAATTTAGAGCTACAATACCGCCTTTCCAAAACTTAATAAATTGAAAACTATTGCATTGAACATTTTTTTTGCGTATATTTATAATATGGACCAATGTTTCGGCCTAGAGATTTGACCCCAAAATTCCTTACCTTTAGTGCATGTTTAGAATTGTACTGCTCTTAGGCTTGTCTTTTCCTCTCTTTGCGCAAGAATCCGCTCAGGGTCTTCATATAGATTGTCCAGCTGGCGATGGAGGAGCATTCTATATAAATCAATCTCTTGGCTTTAGAATTTCAGCTAAACCTACCTCTAAATTCATCCCAACCTACCATTCGGTCCCTGAAGGAGTACAGCAAAATGTGGAAGAAGCCTTAGCCATTTGGGAACAAATCCTGATCAGCAAGATTCCCATACATATCCATGTGTATTGGGAAAGTATGCATCCTCGCACTTTGGCTAGTGCAGGTGCAGATAAAGTATATAAGAATTTCAAGAATGCACCTTTCAAAGAAACCTGGTACCCGTCCGCCTTAGCAGAAGCCATACAAGGGGAAAACCTGACAGGAAATGGAGCGGATATTATACTTCGTATTAATTCAGAGGCGAACTGGGCACCACCTACCGGTACAGGAAGCATATTTCAATATGACATGGTTTCAGTTGTTCTACATGAAGTGGCTCACGGAATTGGTTTCATGAGTTCATTCTCAGAAGATGAAGCTACATATGTTAGATGGGGAATCCAAAATATTCCCTTTATCTACGATAAATTCATGCGAGATGAACAGGGTAACGAAATAGCAAACCCCAGATTCTATACTAATGACTCCCAAAACCTCCTACATGCCATTACCGAAGGTGATGTAAGATTCGCCATAGAAAAAGGACAATATGCCTCAAATGGAATCATGCTTCATACCGAAGTTCCCTTCTCTTCAGGCGCAAGTCTTTCACATTTCTCTCAAGCCCAAAGGTTAGATTCAGATGATCAATTGATGTATCCTTCCATCCGACCCGCAGTACGCGTACGATTCCCTGGACAAGCCACCTTGGCAGTCCTTTACCAGATAGGATGGGCCCTGAATTTTTATGAGTTTGATAGAACCTATTCTGCAGAATCACCCCTGTTTTCTCTATATCCTAATCCTGCATCTAATCTAATAAGAATAGAGACCTCTGAAGAAGCCCTTCCCTATCAGATCATTAATCAGCAAGGAAAAATCCTTACAAATGGGCAGATACAAAAAGGGGAATCCGAGATTCCTCTCGAATTCCTCTCTTCAGGAAAATATTATCTAAAAATAGGGAATACTACCCTACCTTTTATCAAAATTTAAGGAATATAAGATGAGATATCAGCTCCGAATTTATGCAGTTCTCGAACAATCGTTGAACTTATAGGCGCAAACTCTGGAGAAGTGATCAAAAAGACCGTTTCTAGGTCTGCTACTAACTGACGGTTAACCTGAGAAATGGTGTTTTCATATTCAAAATCAGTGGTATTTCTAAGACCTCTGATAATGAATCTTGCACCATATTGCTGTGCTACGGCAGCGGTCAAGTCATCATAATGAACCACTTTTACACGTTCATCATCCTGAAATGCGCGTTTTATAGCGGATTCAATTTCCGGAATTTCGAAGTATCTCTTCTTTGCAGAATTTGTACCAATACCAATAATGATCTCATCAAAGAGCTTAAGTCCTCTTCGAACGATATCCTCATGTCCTTTTGTAAAAGGATCAAAGGATCCCGGAAAAAATGCTACCCTTTTCATTTAACGTCTGTTGCTAATACCATTCTCACTTTTAGTCGGGCACCTATGGCCATGACATCCACCAAATCCTGAATGGTTAAAGATTCTGCGGCGCGCAGCACTACAGTTGGCTCCTCCATCCCACTGGTTGCCTCAAGAACGGCATTCTCCAGATCAGGGAAATTAATCTGCTTTCTGTCTATAAAAAATCTCTTATCCTCTGTGATGGACAAGGTGATAGGCTGTTTACTTACCTCATTTGTAGATTCAGAGGTTTTGGGCAGCATCAATCGAATGACATTTGGACTTCCTAAAGTAGACACGATCAAAAAGAACAGGAGCAGGAAGAACATGATATCATTCAAAGAGGCCGTTTGAACCTCCGCATGAAATCTTCTTTGTCTCTTCAGTTTCATTAGCGTGTAGGTTCATTTAGTGTATCAAAGAAATCCATCACGGTACTTTGTAGATGAATAGAGAACTTATCTATCATCATGTTGATTCCATGGTACAGGGCATAAGCTATAAGACCCACGATCAAACCTGTGAATGATGCGATCATCTTCTCATATAGACCGTTTGAAATCGTCTCAATGGTAAAGTTACCTGTAGTGGAGATCTCATAGAAGATACGGATGATACCGCTAATGGTACCCACGAAACCAAGAGTTGGAGCCACCCCGGCAATCAATCCCAGGTAACCCATATTCTTCTCCATCTTAGAAACTTCTAGATTGGATTGAATTTCCATGGCACTCTCAATATCCTTTACCGGCTTACCGATACGGTTAATCCCCTTTTCAAGTATACGTGAAATGGGTTTGTTTGTTCCTTTGGCCAAAGCAGATGCCGCTCTGATATCTCCTCTTACTAGATTATCTTTTAGAGAACGGATAAATCCGGAATCCATTTGCGAAGCACTCTTGATAAAGAAGTATCTTTCAAATCCCAGATAAATGGTGATGAGTAATAAGACCAAAATTGGATATACTACGAATCCACCTTTGAGTAATAATGAGAAGTAATTGATTTCAACCGGAGCTGCTACAGCAGTGCTGTCAGTGACTTGAAGTAGGAGGTTCAGGAGCATACGTCAGTTTTTTACTTGGGTTAATAACTTAGTTAAAGCACGAAATATTTTACAAAGGAAAGTATTTTTAAGCGTTAAATAAAAGTTTCAAGCCCGATTTCTCATATTGACATTTATATTGCAATAAAAAACCTTAAAATGAAATACCTATTCCTATTTACACTAGCCCTGCTATCCTTCAAATCACCAGATCCTATAAAGATCGTTTTCTTTGGAGATTCCATAACGCAAATGGGAGTACAGCCTAAAGGTTATGTACATCAAATCCAGGAGTATATAGCCAAAAACCATCCCGGAAAATACGAAGCCATAGGTGCGGGAATCGGAGGAAATAAAGTCTATGACCTTTACCTAAGAATGGATGAAATGCTGGCCTTAAAGCCTAATGTAGTGGTGATCTACATAGGGGTGAATGATGTATGGCATAAGACCTCTCACGGCACAGGAACTGACCCTGATAAATTCGTGAAATTCTATACCAAAATCATCAAGGACCTGAAAGCCAAAAACATTAAAGT
This sequence comes from Leadbetterella byssophila DSM 17132, assembly GCF_000166395.1. GTDB lineage: Bacteria > Bacteroidota > Bacteroidia > Cytophagales > Spirosomataceae > Leadbetterella > Leadbetterella byssophila. Next base: position 3,657,933 of record NC_014655.1, on the reverse strand, counting down.
AGTTCTTGCAACTCCTGCGGTGATAGGTGAAAGACATGATGCTTCAAACCCACAAGACGGAGACTTGAACCATTATTCCAAACTGATCAGAGACCTGGCTAAGTCTGAACAATTAGAATGCATAGACCTTAGAAAAGCATTCTTAGAATACAGCTTAAAAAACAATCCCGAGAACGCGGAGAAGGGCATACTTACTACTGACCGTGTTCACCTAAACGAGAAAGGGAACACCTTTGTGGCGGATCTCATGATTAAAACACTTTTTAAATGAAAAAATTGGTTTTACTGGGGTTTGCATTTGCAGTTACCCTTACTGCCCGGGCACAGAAGTATGTAGCCTTTACCATGGATGATTTACCCTTTGTTGGCAATTACGATAGTGCCTCCATTTATTCAGAAGGTATCTTGCAGGCCTTTGATAAGTTTGGAATCAAAGCGGTAGGATTTGTCAATGATAAGTTTGTTTTAGACCAAAAGGACAAAGGCACGAAAGTATTGCAAGCCTGGCTGGAAAAAGGCCATGAACTGGGAAATCATACCTTCTCGCACATGTCCTTAACAGAATCTCCCCTGGAGGACTATATCGAGGACATTAAAGCAGGCCAACAATATTCCGCTGAATTACAGAAAAAGTACAATGGGCAGGAAATGAGATATTTCAGACATCCCTATCTACAAACCGGGAATGATAGCCTAAAAAGGTATGGATTAGAAGCGGCATTACAAGGCATGAGTTTACAAGCTGTACCCGTAACACTTGACGGTAGCGACTGGTATTTTAACCATGCCTACGTAAAAAGCAATAGAAAAGAAGAAATAGCTAAGGCCTATATCAATTATACCTTAGACAATGTAGCCTATCTGGAAAAGCTTACTGCCGAAATCCATGAAGGCAGTGCCGCGCATATTTTCCTAGTTCATGCTAACCCTTTAAATGCCAAGTACCTTTCCACAATCTTGCAAGCATTAAAGGATAGAGGTTACCAATTTATTTCAGTAGATAAAGCGCTAAGTCATCCCATCTACCAAAAACCGGATACGGTAATCGTACCCGGAGGATTTTCATGGCTCCACCGCTGGAGAATAAGTACCAAACAAAAAACCAGCTTGAAAGAACCTGAAATCCCCCGTTTTGTTAAGGAAGCCTACGAAAAGTAGGCTTTTTCTTAGACAAAATTTGGATTGAAAATCCCCTGTATTTTAAATTTGTAAAAAAGCTAAAACCTTAAGAATTCTATTGCTATTGTTTTATTAATGAATTAACTTTTATTAATCTTATGTTAGCAGGACAACAAAAAAAGGCCTTCTTTTGGGTCGTATTACTTTCCCTAATTTTACAAGTTCAAACTTCATTCGCGGATACACCTTTTTCCGCCCGACTCATCAACCTAGAGTCTGATTTAAAAAATCCCTTCCGTTTTTACCTCAACATCAAACCTGCGGATGGTAAGGACATAGTTTACGAATTACAAGCAGAATTACCTGCCGGTTGGAGCAGCATCTTCCGCACAGAAGGTAGCCAGGTAACTGCGGTAGAAGTAACTAAGGACAAAGCACGAGATCTGGAGTTAGAAATCCATGCGTCCCCTATCGCAAAACCAGGTAAGTATACTATTCCAGTGAAAGCCATCAGCGGAGACAAAACCCTCGACTTGACCTTAGAAGCTGTGGTAAAAGGGCATTATGATCTGCAAATCAGCACTCCTGACGGCAGACTAAGCGAAAATATCACTGAAGGTAGAACAAAACAGATCGTAGTTACCGTGAGCAATACCGGTACACTTCCTCAGGAAAACATTGAGCTGAGTTCAACCACTCCTAGTCGCTGGCAGGCCACCTTTGAACCCGCTAAAATAGAAAAGCTAGAACCGGGAAAAACAGTGGAAGTAAAACTCCAACTGTCTGCTGCTGAAAAGGCCATTGCCGGTGACTATCAAACCACCATTTCTGCCAGAACCAATTATTCCACGGCAAGTGCTAACTTCAGAATTACTGTGAAGACTTCCATCTTATCTGGATGGTTAGGCATTTTAGTTATTTTGGGAGCATTTGGCATTGTTTACAGACTAATCAAAAAGTACGGAAGAAGATAAACTCATGGTACGAATTGAGCTGAACGGATTGAGCAAACACTACGGTTCAGTAAAAGCAGTAGATGAGCTTAGTCTAAAAATCCATCAAGGCGAAGTCTTTGGCCTTTTAGGACCTAATGGTGCGGGTAAAACCACTACCATTCTGATGATGCTAGGACTTGTGGAACCTACCTCAGGTAAGGTGAGGGTATGTGACCTTAACCCTACGCATGAACCCATAGAGGTGAAGAAGAAAGTGGCCTATATGCCTGACTCCTTAGGATTCTATGACGATATGACCGCATTAGAAAACCTAAGGTACATTGCTAACCTAAACGGGCAGTCCACCTCAAAGATGGAAGAAGCCTTAGCATGGGTAGGCCTACAAGAGGACAAAGACAAGAAAACCTCTACCTTCTCTAGAGGTATGAAACAGCGACTGGGACTTGCTGACGTATTGGTACGTGATCCGGAGGTGATCATCATGGATGAACCTACCTTAGGAATAGACCCCGAAGGTGTTAGAGATTTCTTACAAATGATCAGAAAGCTGAGTAAAGAACATGGAAAGACCATTCTTCTCTCTTCTCATCATTTACACCAAGTACAGCAAGTGTGTGACCGCGTGGGTATCTTCGTCAAAGGGAAACTTTTGGCTTCAGGGGATTTGAGAGAATTGAGAAAGCAATTATTTGGATCAGACGCTATACAAGTAAAAATTCAATCCCTACAGCCGGCAGCACCTGAGCTGATTGAAGCTTTAAAATCTATCCCGGCGGTATCAAGTGTACAAGCCCGTGAAAACGTACTCCTGATTGAATGTGCAGAAAATATCTGTCATGAACTGGTCAAAGTTTGTGTCCAAGGAAATCTGTCAATCACGGGAGTTTCACAGGAGGAACAAGGATTGGATGAAATTTACCACCAATATTTTGAGAAGAGAAAATGATAGCGCAAACTACCTCTCCCCTACAGGTAATGGTCAACAAAGAAATGACTGACCATATCAAAAGTAGGAGATTCTTAATACTTTTAGGGTTATTGATCCTCATTTTTGCCGGCACCTTATACCTGGCCCTAACTAGAATAAAAGATGTTCCGGTAGAAAATGATGCGAACTTTGTCATCCTAAAACTGTTCTCCTTATCAGATGGTACCCTCCCTACCTTCCATGTATTCCTTAATTTCCTAGGACCACTATTGGGCATTGCCATGGGTTTTGATGCCATTAACGGAGAGTGGAATAAAAGAACACTCATTCGGATCATGGCTCAACCTGTGTATAGGGACCATTTGCTCCTGGCAAAGTTCTTTGGTGCTATTCAGGTTCTGGCGGTGCTTTTCTTTAGCATCAGTTTAATAATGATGGGCGCTGGAATTTTCTATACTGGTGTCCTCCCAGAACCTGCAGAAGTATTAAGAATACTTGCCTTTACCTTACTGAATTTGGTTTATATCAGCTTCTGGTTAGGACTGGCCATATGCAGCTCAGTATACTTCAAAAATGTAGCTACCTCCGCTTTGGTGTGCATAGGAATTTGGTTGTTTCTAACCATCATCTATAAAATGCTGGTTAATGCAGTAGCTGCAGCACTAGTACCAAAAGGCTACCTTATGCCGGAAGAGATCGTTTCCTACCAACAAGTCATTATTAATTTCTTACGTCTAGACCCTGGCCATTTGTATAATGATGCGGCAACAACTCTACTGCTACCTAGTGTAAGGAGCGTAAGTGCCATATCAATGGAACAGATGTCGGGTGCCATTCCAGCGCCATTATCTTTCATGAATAGTCTGTTAGCCGTATGGCCTCAGGTCACAGGATTACTGGCTGGAACCACCCTTTGGTTTGCTTTAGCCTACTACCTTTTCATGCGCAAAGAGATCAAAGCATAGAATAAAATACCTGTGCTCTTCGTTATATAAACTCACATAACTATATAATACATGAGCACACTAAATGATAAGTTGAAAGGAAATTGGAATCTCATCAAAGGAAATCTAAAGCAAAAGTGGGCAGACCTCACTGATGACGAACTTCTCTACGAAGAAGGAAAGGAAGATGAGCTCCTGGGACGGATTCAGAAGAAAACCGGAGAGACAAAAGAGAACATCAACAAGTTTATTGAAGAATTAAAATTCAAATAATAAAAAGCCCGATTTTCGGGCTTTTTCTATTTTTCGGGCAATATTTTACCCTTTTCAGTTATTATTTATTGGTTTTTAACAAATATTTATTACTTGTGGGAAAGCAACCAACAAGTAATAGGAAACCTGCCTCATTCCTCCGTCTTCTTAACCTCCATCCTCTTCATAGGGTTATGCATTCAAGCAAGAAATGTGATTTTCAATACCGTTTACACCAGTTTCTTCTTGCCCTATGATTCGCCTCCGATGTGGGAACTCTTAGATCTGAAACTATACAGCAGACCTCACTATTCTTCCTTTACGGCCTTTATGGCTCTGTCCACTTGTTTAATTTTATATCTTACTTCATGTCTTCTTACAAGGCAGACTGAATCAACCTTTTTCTGTATCTCTTGTAAAATCAATTTTGGCCGTGGCAAAGGTATCAAGGGGATTGGAGTAGTTTGCTGCTTTGGACACCAATATGGGGCATGGTTAGAGACTCAAAATGCAGTCATACCTAATTTAGCCCTGGTGTATCTGGATGGAGCGGGCGTATGGATTTAGTTGGGAATCATTGTGGCACAAATCCTCAGAAAGGGTATCGAAATTCAAGACGAGAACCATTTAAGTATGTCTATTATAGTAAATCTTGATGTGATGATGACGACAAGGAAGATGTCCCTAAATGAGCTTTCAGAAAATGTAGACATAACTTTATTTAATCTTTCCATCTTGAAAAGCAAAAGCCGTCCGCTTCAGCATTTTGGAAGCCATATGCAAGGCATTGGAATGTCAACCCGGGGATATATTGGAGTCTAGTCCAGAGACTGAATAAGCACATAATATCTATATGCTACTATCGCCTGCTCGAACTTCGATAGTTGGGCAGGATCTTTCTTACTTAATTTCGGCAGAACTAACTTATTGATCTTATTCAAGGCTTTAAAGAAGGACTTTTTCATGACTTAGAATCTTCTTAGTATAATCACACCCGCAATGATGAGAACCACCCCTAAAATACGCATAAAATTCACCGGGGTTTGCTCCTGCACCAGCCAATTATTATGTTCCAGAACCAAAGAAATAATCATTTGACCTGCTACCACAAGACCAAAAGTCAATCCCGGTCCTAATCTAGGAAATGCAAACACCAATAAGGTAACATAGTAAGCTCCGATTAGCCCACCCATCCAAAAATAGGCAGGTGAAGCTTTAAGGGCAGACCAGGCTGCATTTTGCCTAGTAACCAAAAGATAACAAAGTAAAACGATACTACCTACTAGGAAAGAAAAGGCTGAACCCCATACAGGATTTTGTGCTACCTTGCCTAAGCGAGTATTCAATGCCGCTTGAATGGGGAGCAACGCCCCTGCCAGCAAGGTAAATAACATCCAAAGGTTCTTACTCATTCTTTTGAATCTTTTGTCCTTCCAGATAACAGGAACGGCATCTGGCCTCATAAACATCGTGCTCACCTAATAAAATCTGAGACTCAGAGGCTGATTTCCGGAAGGAATAATGGGCAATTTCCCCACAATTTACACAAATTGCATGAACTTTGGTAACATACTCTGCCACTGCCATCAAGTGCGGCATAGGGCCAAAGGGTACACCATTAGAGTCCATATCTAATCCGGCCAAAATCACTCTTTTGCCGGCATCTGCCAACTTATTAACTACATCAACTAAGGCATCGTCAAAGAATTGGGCTTCATCAATGCCCACTACATCACAGCTGCCGGAGTACAATAGAATTTCTTCCGCCATATTCACCGGAGTAGAACGAATGGAATTCTTATTGTGCGAGACAATATCTTCTTCGTCATACCGAACGTCTATACCCGGCTTGAAGATCTCCACATTCAAGTTCGCTATCCTTGCTCGGTTTAACCTACGAATTAATTCCTCCGTTTTTCCGGAGAACATGGAACCTGAAATCACCTCTATCCAACCTGTTCCTCTATCTTTTGTATGCCGGGTGCCCGGTTCTATAAACATTCTCTAAATTATTTCGTTAGTATAATATCCGGACAAGTTATTAAATTTGACCGAAGGATTTTTTTACAAAAAAACAGAATTTACCAATGGCCAACAAGTGGAATACCACCGACATTGAAAAAATTTCTACGGCTTTCACCCATAAAAACCTGGAGAAGTGCTTTCAAAACTATGAACAAATCAGTGGAGAGGACATCGTCAGCTCTACCGCTATCCCTCAAGTGAATTACTTTATCCTTAGGGAGATCTTTTTGCGCTGGGAAGAAGAAACCCAAAAGTTTAAAAGTCAATATTTTGACTTTCAAGCGGAAGAGGTTCAGAAATCCTTCTTAGACTTTAAAAATACCTTGTCCAGATATATTCTGGTTAACAAAGAAAACTTCGCTCCACTTTTAGAATCAGCGGTTAAGAAAACCCTAGAGCTTTACATGCGCCCTGAGGCGTTCTTCATAGCTGATTTCAGAAATCTGCCTGATTTCAAGTTGACACAAGAATGGATCAATAAGAATGTAGTTTTCTTCAAAAAGTACGACTGGATTCTACGTGAACTTCAGAATCATATTGAGGAAGATTTCATATACGCCAATCACGCTTTAGAACGAGTAAAGATTCTGTTGCAAACTCATACAGAAAATCTAGAGGAGGAAATAGATGCTATTGCCCAGGAGGCCGGATTCACGCCTCCACCTGCAGAACCGGAAAATGACAACCTTTCCTTCTTTGAGCGACTAGTGGCTAATCCTCCTAAACCAACTGCAAATTTCCAGGAACCTGAAATCTCGCCTTTTGAACGTATAGTTCAAAAAAGCAAAGTTCAGGAAACTCAAAAAGTAGAGCAGATCATAGAGGTAGAGACTACCACTATAGCAGCTCCGCCAGTTGTGGAGACACCGGTACACGTGGTAATAGAAACTCCAGCTGAAACCCATAGAATCGTAGAAAGGGTAACCGTTTCAAAAACGAGCATATTTGACAACGTCCCTACGCTAAACGATAAAATGAGTACTAATGAAGGCAATTCATTATCAGACCTTCAGCAGAGAAGCAAAATTGATTCTCTGAAAGGAAGTTTAAGCCTTAACCAAAGATTTGCCTTCTTAAACGGTCTCTTCGGAGGTAATCTCCAAGACTTTGAAGCTGCCTTAAATCTGGTAGAAGAAAGTTCAAATTATGAAGTTGCCAAGGCGGCTTTAGAAGCGAAATTCGCAAATACTTACAATTGGAAATCCGATTCGGATGAAAGTATAGAATTCTTCCAATTGGTAAAAAGAAGATTATCCTAAAGGTTGCCCAAAAGGCAACCTTTTTTCATCTCAATGGCACGATGTCAGGTGCCGAAATATCAAAGTCCATCAATTGCAAACTGGTGGCACCACTTACTCCTACACGAAAAGGACTACTTAGTGCAGGCACATTTGGATAATAGGACAATCGAAGTTCAATGGTATTAAAGGTCAAATGCTCATTTCTCAAGCGGATACCTAAACCATAGGCATGATACAAGGGTCCCCGCCACACTTTTCCTGCATCAGAAATCAAACCTAGATCAACATAGGCAAAGTGAGCTCCCCTAAAACCTAGAAAACTTCCAGGAGTAAATAGAACCGTTTCCAAACCCAGGTTCAATCTCTTCTTACCTATCAATCGGTCAGAGTTAACTCCCCTGATACCGTATTTATCCGTAAGATTTATATATTCCAAAGGATCACGATTAAATCCTTTGGTATACCGTAGATTCATAAACTGCCTCACTTGACTTAAACCCAAGCGCATCAAAGGGGTAAAATAATTCGCAGATACATTAAGCACGCCCTGGTGAGGCTCTCCAGCTTTTAGAAAGCTTCCCATATCCACTAATCCATAGAGATATCCATACTGTCTAGGTAAATAACCTCCTTTGGACATCCTAATTCCCGCATATCCTCTGGTACCAAATTCGGTCCTACTTCTCCCCACTGTGGCAGTTACCATGCTACCTATAGGCACGTCTTCCGTTCTACCGAAACCAAAGATCAATACGTCTCTTCTATAGTTCCTGTTGGAGAATCCCACACTAAAAAGTAAATTAGTTTGGTTCCAATACGCCCTATTGGAATCTGCTGAAACCTCCGGCCTTTTCAAGTAGGCGTAACTGTAGAATCTACTAGCAAAAACAAGCCTTTTGGTTTGATTCTCATCAGATTTGCCTAGTTTAAAGGCCCTACCTCCCCACATATCCAGATAGGCTCTTTGTACCGGATATATAAGTGTACTATCCAGATTATCCGTCTTCTTCTTGTATTCTCTGACCTCGTGAAATCCCATATCAAAGGATCCGGCATACTTGGTTTCCACCGTTACGAAAGGCTTTTCAAATTTCAAGTACTGATGCTTTAAATCCCTCTCCCAAATAAAACCCGCCTGGCCGGAAATATAAGATCTCTTTATGTAAGGAACCGTATAGATAGATCGAAAACCCAATCGCTGCAAAGTATCTCTACCCCTCCACCGCACGATGTTCGTACTACTGTGGGTCCACCCTTTTACGTTTTGATTAGTAAATCCAACACCAAAATTATCCAACCCACTAAAACTACCTTCCGGCAGTATAGGCCAAACGTCCTGTACAATAACCATCACATCAACCCCTTCCTCATCTTCATTGATGGGAACTAATCGTGCATCTAGCAAGACTGTACTTTGGCGCAAAATCCTCTCGTTCTCTTTCATTAAAAGGGGATCTATCTTATCCCCTTCCTTAAAAAGGAGCATGTTTTTCCGGAGCGTCTTTTCTTGGGTATTGATATGTAGATGATCACTCATAAACCTTTGCAACTTATTTCCAGTCCTTGAAGTATCATATACAGAAGCTCCCATCACATCCAATTGCTTGACATAGATCTCACGGATAGTCTTGCCTCTCACCGCGTCAAATGGATTACTTTCCACCTTTGTTACTTCTGATCCTTTGGATTTCCTTTGATTATAAACATCCCGGAAAAAGAGCTGATAAAGTTCACGGGTGATTTTCTTCTTGTACATCCGCTCTTTGATACGGGTATACCTTATACTGTCTTTCTCGGCTTGCGAAAGATTATCCTGCCCCCTCAGGGTAAAGCAAAGGAAACAAAAGCCGATAATCAGTAAAGATTTAGTCAAAGGGCATGAACTTATTATTGGAATTTAAATATCCAAAATATCCCCTGAAAATGATATTTTTTATTAAAATATCTTGCCTTAGACTAAGGGAAAGCTTAATTTTAATTTACGATCAACCCTCCTCACTAAATAATGAAAATTGATATTCAATCTTTCGTAAACGTCTCCACCAAAGAAGTTTGGGAATTTTATACCAATCCGGAGCATATAGTAAATTGGAACTTTGCTAGTCCCAACTGGCATTGCCCCAGTGCACAAAATGACCTGAGACCAGGAGGCAAATACTCAGCCAGAATGGAAGCCAAGGACGGTAGTTTTGGATTTGATTTTGAAGCCGTGTATGATACGGTTTACCCTCTTGAAGGATTTACGTATACCATGGAAGATGGCCGACAAGTAGACACCCAGTTTATAGAGGAAGAAACCGGAACCTTAATAAAAGTGTCCTTTGATCCGGAAGGCCAAAACTCTTTAGAATTACAAAGGGCCGGTTGGCAAGCCATACTAAATAATTTCACCTCATACGCTGAAAGTATTGCTTCTAAGGGTTAAATTTGCACCATGAGCAAGTCTATAGGTAAAATACTGCTGGTCTTTGTGATGTTGCTTTGCCTCATGAAGAATAGTCTGCTATATACTTTGTACAGCGTGAATCAAGAGGTATTCGTGGAACTGTTTTGTATCAACAAAGACAGGCCGGAGTTACACTGTGACGGAAAATGTGAATTGTCAAAAATCCTAAAAGAGAAGGAAAAGGAAAAAACCTCACAAGTACTCCTTCAGTTGCAGTTGGATCATGTATTCTTAAACCAACAAGTCTCCTTTACCTTCCCTGCCCCCATCCTTCCTGAAAAAGAGATAAAGCTTTGTCCCTACACTCAGGATCTGTATTGCTACACCTTATTTTTAAACCTTTCTGAACCTCCAGAGTTTGTTTAACAATCCTCTCACTTTTTGTTAAACTTAAACTCTATCATCGTGAAAAAATTACTCATATTTTTATGGGGTATGTCTCTATGGGCATGCTCTAGCTCTGATATTACACCAAATGAGGTCAAAAGACCTATTACCACGCTAGAAAACGACTTATACACTGTTGAATTCTTCATTACGGATAGTTCCTGGAAAACGGGCTATAATCCTATAGAGGTCCATATAAAGGACAAATCAGGCCAATTCATAGATCTTCCTGAATTCAAAGTGGTACCTTCCATGCAAATGCAGATGATGAGCCATTCCTCTCCGGTTTCCACCTTTGAAAAAACAGATAAAGGAAAGTTTAAAGGGTTTATTATCTTCCAAATGGCAAGTAATGAAATGGAGTTCTGGACCTTAGAAGCCTTAGGGATTACGAAGAGAATTGAAGTAAAAGAATCCTCAAAAAGGGTTGTTCAGTCTTTTATGGGGACAGATGATTCAAGGTATGTTTTGGCCATGGCAGAACCGAATAAACCTAAGGTAGGTAGCCAGACCATCTCTGCTTATCTCTACCAGATGAAAGACTCCCATCACTTTGTACCAGTGAATAACTGTATGATCTTACTGGATCCTCGAATGCCGGGTATGGGAAATCATAGCTCTCCTAATAATCAAGACCTCCTTAGCAAAGGACAAGGCCTGTACCAAGGACTTCTCAACTTGACCATGACGGGGTATTGGAAACTGAATGTAGTGCTTCTAAATGAACAAGGCGAGACGGTTAAAGACCAAATCTTTTTTGAATTAGAGTTCTAATCCAATGAAAATCCTATTGCTCTGGATCTGTCTTTTTCAAAATGACAGCACCTCTAAGATTTTGCCTGAGATTAAGATCAAAGGCAGATCTTTGGAGACTATAGAAGACCATCTTCAAAAATCAGGCACAGTTTCCCTTCTTAAAAGAGGGGTTTATGCAGCGGAGCCCTTTCTTAACGGAATGAGCTCAGAACGTAGCAGGATTACTTTAGATGGAATGATGATTTATTCTGCATGCACAGATAAAATGGATCCGGTAACTTCCTACATGGAAGTTACCAATCTGCAAAAAGTAGATATACATTCCGGAAATGGCCCCTCTACTTCAGGCGGGATGGATCTTATCAGAAGAAAATCTCAATTTGCCCCTTCTAATTTAAAAACAACCATCTTGAGTGGATTTGAAACAAACAATAAACACAAGTCCTTAGGCATCCAATCCTCCAAATCAAGTGAACATTTCTATATAGATGGCGATATCACATGGAGAAATGCAGAGAACTATAAGGCCGGTAATAAAAGGGAGATACTTTATTCTCAATTTTCAAAAATAAATGGAGGATTAAATATAGGTTTCCAACCGGCCAAACATCATGCCTATGAAGTTTCCATGATCTATGATCTGGCTCAAAATATAGGCTACCCTTCCCTGCCCATGGATGTAGCAAAAGCAGAGGCATTTATCGGTAGCTTTCAGTTTAATAAACATCATTTCCACCCCGTATTTCTAGATTGGAAAACCAGAATTTACCACAATAGAATCACTCATATCATGGACGATAGCCAAAGGCCAAATGTGCCCATCAGAATGGATATGCCCGGGTGGTCAAAAACCTCAGGCATCTATTCCTCCCTGAACGGAGTGAAAAAGGCACATTCGTTCAAGGGACTGGTGCATTTTCATACCAACTATTCCCTCGCCGAAATGACCATGAAAAGCCCGGGAGAAAAGGATATGTTCATGTATACTTGGCCGGGAATAAATACCTCAGAATGGAGTCTAAGTCTGGACGACAAAGTATACTTGCAGAAGCACTTGTACCTAAATGCTAATCTTTCACTTTCAGTGAATCAACAAAAAATGATGAAAGATTTTGAAGGTCTTTATATCTTCTTCCCAGAAGCTTCTTCATCCCAATCAAGATTCCTGACTAATACCACTTGGGGCATCAGTTATGAGGGCAACCCCTACCATTTCCAATTTTCTCTCAGCTACAAAGAGAGAGCACCAAGCGTATCCGAAGCTTACGGATTTTACTTATTCAATAGCAATGACGGCTATGACTACATAGGAAATCCAGATCTACCTAAGGAAAATAGTTATTCCATTGAATTGGCGCAAGCCTTAAGTAAACCCCACTATCAACTAAAGTGGGATAATCAGTTTTTCCACCTAAATAACTATATATTAGGTCAGGTCAAAGAAAATTTAAGCCCCATGACCCTGGGAGCTCAAGGGGTAAAAATTTATGCTCCACTAGACTATGCTTTACTTTACAGATCAAATGCTTCTCTTGGAATCCCCTTTCTTTCAGAATGGTACTGGGATTTGAAAGCCCTATTTCAATACACCTACGGAAAAGATTATGGAACGCTACCTTTCACTCCACCCCTCTCCTACAGTTCATCCCTCTCATATGCCAAGAATAGGTGGCTTATGAAGGCCGAAATGGAAGGAGCACGCTCTACCCATGAAATCCCCTCGTACTCGATATTCCATACCGAAATCTTATACAAGAGCAAGGATTGGCAGATAAAACTGAGAGGAGAGAACCTGATGGATCAGTACTATACTACCTTTTCCGACTGGAACAAATTACCCAGAATGGGAAGAAACTTGATCATAAATGTAGCTTGGAGCTTTTAGCTGTGTATTTTCGGGAGGAAAAAATCAAGAAATGGTCTTAAGCTTTGTAATACTATATCTCCTGGCAACTGTTTTCGTAGGTGCTTTAGCGGCTAGGAGAGTAAAATCTGCTAGCGACTTCGCCGTTGCCGGTAAGAAATTACCCACCTTTATGGTAAGTTGCGGACTATTTGCCACCTGGTTTGGATCTGAAACCATGATGGGTGCTACAGGAGAATTTGTAGAACATGGGGTCTTGGGGGTTATTGAAGACCCCTTAGGTGCCGCAGCTTGTTTGATATTTGTAGGACTTTTCTATGCCAAACCCCTTTACCGCATGAAGTTGCTCACCTTTAGTGACTACTTCAAACTTAGGTTTGGCAAGACCTCCGAGTTTATTTCAGCCATTTTAGTGATTCCTTCTTATTTTAGTTGGATAGCCGCCCAACTCGTAGCTATGGCTTTTATTCTACAATCACTGGCGGATATACCCTTTACCTATGGCGTAATCATCTGTGCTTTAGTTGTGGTTATCTATACATACTATGGTGGAATGTGGTCAGTGAGTATTACTGACACCATTCAGACGGTCATCATTATCATTGGTTTACTTATCCTATTTGGGGAATTGTGGGGGGCAGTAGGTGGATGGGAAAAGATCAATAGCCACGTACCACCGGATTTTTGGAGAATAATTCCGAAGGAAAACAGCTGGGAGAATTGGATCATTTATTTCGCGGCTTGGATTACCATTGGTTGGGGTTCTATTCCTCAACAAGATGTGTTCCAAAGGGTAATGGCAGCCAAGTCAGAATCTGTTGCAGTAAAAGGCTCTTTACTTTCCGGACTGATGTATTTTACCGTAGCTCTCCTTCCCTTAATGATAGCTCTATGTGCGCACATGCTCTATCCAAATGTAGAAGATAAACAAATGATCATTCCCGAAGTGGTGATGTCACACATGGGTATAGGATTTCAGATTATAACCTTTGGTGCCCTATTATCTGCTATTCTCAGCACCTGTTCAGGAGCTATTCTGGCACCAGCCACTGTATTAGCAGAAAACCTGATTCAACCTTTCAAGAAACTAAATGACAAAGGTCTATTGCAAACCATGCGATTCTCCGTTTTGGGCATTGCACTGGTAAGTACTTTTTTGGCCCTTCAAAAAACTAACATTTTTGAGTTAGTTGCAGATTCTTCAGCCTTTAGCCTTGTTTCACTCTTTGTGCCCTTAACAGCCGGTCTCTACTGGAAGAAGGCCAGTAACTGGGGAGCAATACTCTCCATGATCTTTGGTATAATACTTTGGACCTACTTAGAGTTCTATCCGGCAAAATATCCATCCCTATTATACGGACTAGCTGCCAGTATAATAGGAATGGTATTAGGATCATTTCTTCAAAACATACGTCTCTCCCGCTTGGGTTGAGAATTCTGCCCAATCATTATCTAAGGAAATCACCTGACCTTTACTATTGTATAACCTCAAGCCTTTTGGTACATATAGTCTACATCTTGAACCAACTTGAGATTTGATATTTGCAGTTGAAATTTGACCGTTTTTCCATTCAATATCCACCTTAAATCCTCCTCTAGCTTGCAGGCCGGTGACTTTTCCTACTTTCCAGGCTTTGGGAAGGGCAGGTAATAGTACAAGGAAGTGGTCTCCACTTTGTAAAAGCATTTCAGCTATTCCTGCTGTTCCACCAAAGTTGCCATCTATCTGGAAAGGTGGATGCGCACAGAATAGATTGGGGTAAGACCCACCTCCACTCATCACTATCTTTTCTTCAAAAGCAGGTTTAAGCAGTTGATTTAATAAACTTAAGGAGTGATCTCCGTCCCTTAGCCTGGCCCAAAAGTTGATCTTCCAAGCCATACTCCATCCCGTTCCCGCATCTCCACGTATTTCTAAAGTCTTTCTAGCTGCTTCCGCTAGCTCCGGAGTATCGTAGACATTTATTTCATCATATGGATGTAAACCATACAAGTGAGAGACGTGACGATGATGTACTTCTTCATCTTCATAATCTTCTAACCATTCATTCAGGTCTCCATTCTTACCTACCCTATTAGGAGCTAAATTCCTTACTTTCGCGCTCAATTCATCCCGAAACTCTTTATCTACACCTAGAATTTCTGCAGATTGAATGACAGCATTAAACAGCTCTCTACAGATCTGCATGTCCATGGTTGGGCCCATGGCGGTATTCACTTTAGTCCCATCTGGCAATACATAAGCATGTTCAGGCGAATTTGAAGGCGCGGTCACTAACCAGCCATTTTTTGGTTCCTCTATTAAGATGGATGATAAGAACTGTGCGGATCCCTTTAAAACGGGATAATATTTTCTCAAGAATTCAATATCCTTAGTGAATCTATAATGTTCCCAGATATGTTCACACAGCCATGCACCGCCTGTTAAAGTGGATCCCCAATCTGCACCTTCACCTGGGGAGGTAAAGAACCATGGGTTACTGATGACGTGAGCTACCCAACCCTCAGCTTGATAATAAGCTTTTGCCGTTTTCTCTCCATTTTTAACCAGATTAGCCGTAAATCTATGCAAAGGCTCTGCTAACTCACCTAGACCGGTCAGCTCTGCCGGCCAGTAATTCATTTGGACATTAATATTCAAATGATAATCTCCGTTCCAGGGGGCTTGATATTCCACCGCCCACAATCCTTGAAGGTTAGCAGGTAAAAGACCGGGGCGAGAAGAGCATATTAATAAATATCTACCATAGTGATAATAAAGAGCGTATAAATCCAGATCTGACTTTCCTTCTGCTAGTCTTTTCAATCTGTCCGGAGTACTAAGATGAGCGAGCTTATCTTGACCTTTTAGCTGTAATTCACTCCTATGAAAGTAGGATTGAAACTTTTCAAGACTGGACTTGAAAGCTGCAGAATAGGTTAATCCCTTTTGGAAGTACTTTCTGGCTTTTTGGGTAACGTCTTCCTCTATAAGTTTACCTTCGTGGTAATTTGTAGCTGCAGAAATCTGAAGAATCACCTCACTTGCCCCTACAATATTCCATGTGTTTCCTTCCACTTCAACTTTTCCATCTACATGTGCTTCCTGTAGAATTGCGGCAAACTTCATCCCAGGTTCAGAGCCTGCTGGTAGTTGGCCCCACAATTTGATCTCTTTGGAATCTGCCTGTACCTGGGCGTTCTCTTCACGACTTAAACCTACCTTCAAATAGAGCCCTTTCGCCTTAGAAGAACGTAATCTTACCCAAATCAAATCATTCTTAAAATCAGTAAACACCTCTTCAGTGATCTGAATTCCATTCCGTGTAAATTGGGTAGTAGCTAAAGCATTATCTAGATCTAGCCAACGCTTGTAGTTGCTTACTTCTCCGTCTTTCCACTCTAAGAATAAATCTCCAAGAGTTTGATAACTCCCGTAGGGGTCTTTCGCTCCCCGACCGAATCCGGATCCTCTACCTTTGGCAATGAACTCCTTCTCAAGTAGAGTCTGGGCTTCCTTGTTCTTTCCTTCAAGTAGAAGCTGTTGAATAGGTTTGAGTGATTTGTATGCTTCCTCTCTATCTGCATCCTGAGGGCCTCCAGACCAAAGGGAGATCTCGTTCAGTGCTATGCGTTCTTTAGCGGTTTGACCGAAGACCATGGCTCCCAGTCTACCGTTACCTAATGGTAGGCTTTCTGTAAAATGCCTAGCAGGGGCGTAAAACAATAAGGAATTATCCGATTTTTGCGCTGAAGCGCTTATACAAACAAATAAAAAGAGGATTAATTTTCTCATAAGGCTTAATAGATACGCAAATAAGATGAATTTTACTCATATCTACTAAGCCTTGCCCTTTAGAATAGTGGAATTATTTCTCTAAAATTCCTTTTAGGTTCTGTAGTCCCTCTTCAAAATCCTTACCCACATCAAAGAACAGGGACATTAGATTCAAAGGCCAAGGAGATCTACCACTCAGACCCCAGGTTACTTTGGTACTGTTTGCATCTATTGGATCCAAGATCATGTGTGACTTTGCAGGTTCACCAAATCCGAAATCCAATAAGCTAACAATGGACTTCCCTTCTACGAGTTCAGTAATGGTCATGGAACCCTTTCCCACCTTCTTTCCATCCCATGAATATTTGAAACCAACGGTGCCATCTACACCTTCCGTAGTTCTTTTCATTTCAGGATCACTCAAGTTCCAAACACCATAATGATCTTGATTTTGTACATACTTAACATACTCATAGATCTCATGAGAGGGTCTGTTAATAACCACTGATCTTTCACTCATAAAATCTTTAGGCAAGAAGGCTGCAACAAGCAGTAGAAGGGCTATTAGGGCAACAATAATGAGAAGAAACTTTTTCATAATGGGTTGAATTGTTTTAATCCAAAAATACTGGAATGCCACCTTACATTAGGAGGTAAATACTGCCAAATTATAGGGGCAATTCAGACAAATTATTACCTTTGGCGCATGAACGTTTATATACTATACACTGAAAATCACCGACTTCTAAGCTTAGCAGCTATAGTAGACGTATTTGACACCGTTAACGCATACTTATCGGAAGATGGACATACGCTAACTTTTGATCTACATTTAATAGGAATAAATGAAGGACTCCAAACCCCATTCAAACACCTTCCCTATTCTACTTTCGAGCAATCTGAAATAGAAGAAGGCATTATCATCGTTCCTGCATTTAGAGATCACAATATTCAAGATCATCTGCAGAAGAATGCAGTTTTTATACCCTGGCTGATAAAAGCTTATCAAAACGGCATAAGGGTTGCCTCTTGCTGCACAGGTACCTTTCTACTTGCCGCCGCAGGTATACTTAACGGTAAGAAAGCCACCACACACGTAGAAGCCTGTGACGCCCTGCAATCCATATTCCCGGAAGTGGAGCTTCTGCCACATGCTATCTTTACCGTGGAGCATCATTTATACACCAGTGGAGGTGCCACCAGCACATTTCATATGCTGATATTCTTAATTCAAGAGTTGACAAGTAAGGAATATGGCATCCGACTGGCCAAGAACTTTGCTATAGATCTGGATAGACAGACCCAGTTACATTTCGAGAAATTCACGCCTTCTCTCTCCAAAGACGATAAATTAGTAAGACAGGTCCAAGAAACCATACATCAAAGATACAGCGAACTTAAACATGTAGAAGAGGCCTTAGATCAAATCCCCTCCAGTAGAAGGAATATGGTAAGAAGGTTCAAAAATGCTACAGGCATGACCCCTATCAGGTACATGCAGAAAATTAAGATTGAAGCGGCCAAACACCTGCTAGAGACTACTGACCGCGACATCTTAGACATTATGTTATCTTCCGGTTACCAGGATCTAAAAAGTTTTAGGGAATTATTCAAAAACCTGACCGGACTTACGCCTAAAGCCTATAGAGAAAAGTATTTTCTCAGTAGTCCTGCATCCATGCTTTGATCTCTTTAGCCATGGTCTCAAATTCTATAAGGAATCCATCATGACCATAGGTAGAGTCAATCTCTTTATAAGTAGCCCCCGGAATGAACTTCGCCAGGATCCTTTGCTCTTCCGGAGGGAAAAGAATATCTGTGGTTATACCAATTACCAAGGTTTTCGCTTCTATTCTTGACAAGGCCTGCTCCAATGAACCTCTTCCTCTACTCACATCGTGTGAGTCAAACATTTTAGTAAGTGTCCAATAGGAATAAGCATTGAACCTACGGACCAATTTCTCACCCTGATAGGTTTGGTAAGTACTAGCACGGAAGAAGTCGATTTGTCCTTCGTCCCTACTTTGGGTTCTATTGTAGGTATAATAATTTCTGTAAGACAATAAGGCTATGGCTCTAGCTACCTTCATCCCTTCTCTTCCTGCATCAGGCGTACTAGTTTCCCAAGTAGGATCAGCCTCAATAGCCATTCTTTGGGTTTCGTTAAAGGCAATACCCCAAGGCGAATGAATAGCATTAGTAGAAAACAAGATGAGATTTTCCACCACTTCCGGATAAGACACGGCCCATTCTGATGCTTGTTGACCTCCTAAAGAGCCTCCTAACAAAAAATTAATCTTCTCAATGCCCAATTCCTTTCTAAGTAGCTCAAATGCATTCACTACATCTCGAATAGTGATCAAAGGAAAGGTATGGAAATAAGGTTGACCGGTTAAAGGATTAATGCTTAAAGCATTGGTTGAACCATAATGTGAACCTGGAACATTCACGCAAATAATAAAATGCTCAGAGGGATTAAATAATCTCCTATCCCCTATTAAGCCATTCCACCAATCAGACGGATTGGCATTTCCGGTGAAGGCATGACAGACCCAAACTACATTGGATTTGTCTTCATTTAAGTCACCGTAAGTGGTGTAGGACAATTCAAATTCTTGAAGCCATTCCCCATTTTCCAGGTGAAAGGGCGTACTACATTTAAACAGGTGGTTTTTTACCATTCCAAAATACTAGTTAACATTAAGTGAACGGATGCTCCGCTCTTAACCAAAAGGGATTTAAATCACATTATTGGTTTATCATTCCTGCACACTGGCAGGTAGGTATTGGCACCTTTACGAGAGCTCGTTTGGTTGCCCGGGTTTCATAGAGCCTATTCTCTCCGCCCATCTTTATAAATCAATAATTCTTAGGAAGGAATGTATTGACCCTACAAATGTAGATGATTTTCAGAAATCTTTTACTATCTCGGAATAAATTTCCTACTCCACAGGTCTATTCACAGGAATCCAATCAGGAGAAATATCTTTACAGGATGCTAGTTCTATATCCTCAGAAGTAGCCAGGTCAGACATCAGGAAATATAGATTTTTAAACAAGTAATAATGAGCCTTAGCTATGAGTAGCTCCTCATTTTCAAAGGAGAACAAATCCTCACCATTTCGTGGTTTTACATAGGTACTCTCGCATTCTTCCGTCTCAGGAAGCACTACTCTTACAAATTCAAGTTTGGCATCACCACTTAGTAAATCCCAAACGTAATCTCTATGAATACTACCCTTTCCTACTTCCTCTATAAGCTTTTCTTTCAGCGTCTTCAATTTCTCTGCAGAGAATTTATCCATTGAAGCAGCCTTCTGTAGCTGATTGTAGAAACCAATATTGCTTAAAAAGTTTCTTAGGGCGTCCATACCCAGGTCTTCACTTACGATTCCATATTGAAATTCCTTTGGAAAACCATTCACTAAAATATAATCTGCTGATGCCACAGAGATTTCCAGATAAAGCTCATCCATCTGAGCTTCAATCTCCTTGATCTTCTTTACCTCTTCTAAGGTAGGCTTTCCTTCCTCCTCAAAATAAACGTCAGGAAGTTTTTGGTGAAGATCCCTGACCTTGTCCATTTCCTCCTGTATCTTAGAGATAAGTCCATCCGTTAACACATCCTTATCCGGAGTGAACATTTGATAAACCTGAAGGTAAATAGGTTTAAAACCTTGCCAGGCTTCTCGTATTGTAGAAACATCAAAAACAGATTGAGACTCTATGATCTGAGGATCTATCCCTTTGGATGCTAACTGTAAAAGCAAAGGCTTTGCTGAATCAATATTTCCTGCCATGTAATAGCACACAATGGCATTGTAGATATCTCTGGCTAAAGGCTTCTCTACTTCTTTGAACGCTGATTCATAGAATAAAATGGCACTATTGTACTCCTCATTAATGAATGCCTCTTCTGCTTGATCTATGAGAGGATAGTACTTCTCAAAAAAATCCGTTTGGGCGAAAGCAGAAAAGGATAGTAACAGCAATAAAAGAGTTCGCATAAAAGTTTTCTCGAAAGATAAGCAGTTAACATTCTACTGCACAAAGTTCTTCTTCTTTTTTCGCCATCTCATTTGGAAGTAAAATTCCACTGTATGCCACATAACAAGCTATTCCCACACCACCTAAGGCTAATATAACCCCTACTAACAAAGGAGAATTATAGGCAAATCCATAAACAATAGGAAGACCACCAAAATAAGCACCAAATGTATTCCCCAAATTGAAGCTGGCTTGACCACCTGCAGCTGCTATAGTCTCATAACCCTTTGCAGAATGAATCAATACCATCTGTAAAGGTGAACCCAGAGTAAAGGAAATCATACCTGTAACAAAAGCCCAGAAGTAAGCAGTGTAAGGGATATGTATAGTGAAGTAAACCAACAAAAGACAAACTGCCATAGAAAGGAAGCAAAGAATAGAAGCTTTGATAGGGGTGGTATTATCCGCTAATTTGCCTCCTAACAGATTACCTACAACCATTCCTAATCCCACTAAAACCATAATGATAGGCAGTTCCTTAGAAGTTAAACCGGCAACTTCAGTCATCAAAGGTGCGATATAACTCATCCAAGCAAATAAACCGCCTGTACCTACAGAGATCATAGCAATTAGGATCCAGGCCAAAGGAGATTTGAAGTAATTCAATTGTTTCACCACTTTACCTTGAAAAGATGTGGCTAAAGCGGGTAACCAAAAATAAATAGCTAACATGGTAGCTGCCCCACAAAGGCTGATCAAAAAATAAGTCATCCTCCAGGAATACTCGTGCCCTAAATAGGTTCCAAGCGGCACACCTAAGAGATTAGCAATAGTCATACCGGTGAACATCACCGCTATGGATTGAGCCTCTTTACCCTTATCTGCTAGTCGAGTAGCTACCACTGAACCTACCCCAAAGAAAGCTCCATGCGGTAATCCAGCCATGAATCGGGTTAACATCAAGGTCACATAATGAGGAGCCACTGCAAAAAGCCCATTGAACACCAAGAAAAGGAACATCAAACTTAGAAGAACCTTTTTAGGGGGATATTTGGCAGTAAACAGAACCAAAATGGGAGCACCAATAACTACACCTAGCGCATATATAGCGATCAAATGACCGGCCGTAGGAATATCAATATTTAAATCTTTTGCTATATCCGGAAGAATACCCATCATGGTAAACTCCGTCATTCCTATAGCAAAAGAACCAAAAGCAAGGGATATCAGACTCTTCTTCATAATACAAAATTACGTGCAAGCCAAGTCCATTTGTTCCCTCCTCACTTTTGATTCCTTCTACAGTTCTAAAACTTATTGGAATGCTAATATGATTTAAGCAAATTCACTCAATTCCAGCCATCTCATTTCCTTCTCCTCTAGGGCTGAAACCAGTTCCTCTAAACGAGCAGAAACCTTTGCAATCTCCTCAAAATCAGTCAAGCCTCCAGATAAAAGTTGGGACAACTCCTCCTTTTCCTTTTCCAATTCCGGGATCTCTTTTTCCAAGGCCTCAAATTCCATCTTTTCTTTGAAAGAAAGTTTTCTCTTGGTCTCAGCACTAGCACTCGGTTTCTTCACCTCCACTACTTTAGGTGCCTTTTTCAGCTCCTTAGCTTGTTCATCAGCCCAATTTCTATAATCCGTGTAATTACCGGGATAATCTCTTATATATCCGTCACCTTCAAAAGCAAAAGTGTGATCTACCAGTCGGTCTAAGAAATAACGATCGTGAGAAACTACCAGAAGACACCCACCGTAACCTGCCAGAAAGTCTTCCAATACATTCAGGGTAGCTATATCTAGGTCATTGGTAGGCTCATCGAGAATAAGGAAATTGGGATTTTCAACCAAGACTTTAAGCAACTGCAATCTCCTTCTTTCTCCACCTGAAAGTTTAGAAATGGGACTATATTGAACCTCCGGAGGGAACAGGAATAAGGTAAGAAATGCCGAAGCACTGATCTCCCTGCCATCAGCCATTTTTATATAGTCTGCCTTTTCTCTAACACTTTCTATGACCTTTTGATCAGGGCTGAAAACTAGGCCTTCCTGCTTATAGTACCCAATTTTAATGGTCTCACCCTTCACTATTTTACCCATATCGGGCTTAATCTCTTCAGTAATTAAGCTAAGCAAAGTGGATTTACCCAAGCCGTTTTTACCCACTATGCCTATTCTATCTCCTTTCTTGAAGGTATAGGAAAATTCCTTAATGAAGGTGGTGCCGTTGAAGCCTTTGCTTACATGTTGGATCTCCATGATCTTATTCCCCATGCGTTCGGTCTTCATGCTAAGCTCTAACTTATCTTCCTTTTTGGGACCTGCTGCCCTCTCCTTCAAATCATGGAAAGCTTCAATCCTGTACTGTGCTTTATGGGTACGGGCTTTAGGCTGCCTTCGCATCCATTCTAACTCCTTCTTTAAGAGGTTTCTGTCTTTCTCAAGGACAGTCGCAGCAATTTCCTCCCTCTCTGCTTTCTTTTCGAGATAATAGGCATAATTACCTTGGTACTTATAGATCTTGGATTGATTTAATTCCATGATTCTATTGCACACCTTATCCAGGAAATATCTATCGTGAGTCACCAAGAACAAGGTCATGGTACTGGCAGAAAGGTAAGATTCCAGCCATTCTATGGTTTCAAGATCCAAATGGTTCGTAGGCTCATCCAGAATAAGGAAATCCGGTTCGTCAATAAGCACTTTAGCTAAAAAGACCCTTTTCTTTTGTCCTCCGGATAATTCCCCTATCCTTTTATCAAAATCATGAATTCCAAGTTTACCTAAGATTTGCTTTACTTTCGCTTCGTAGTCCCAACCGTTCAATCGGGTGAGCACTTCTGCGTAATGAGAAATGGCCTCGGCATCACCGGATTCATTGGCTTTCTCATATTGGCGAATGGCCTGAGTTATTTCATTGTCGGAAGTAAAAAGAACCTCTAAAACGGTATGAGCATCATTGAAGTCAGGGTTTTGATGCAGATATCCCACTTTGATTTCTTTTCGAATACTTACAATACCGGCATCTGGTGGGACTTTCCCTGCTAATACGTCCATAAGGGAAGATTTCCCACTTCCGTTGCTCCCTATTAAAGCCACCTTTTCACCTTGTAAGATACCAAATGTCAGGTCTCTAAACAACCACCTTTCACCCAGGTTCCTGCCCAGGTTCTCCACCGATAAGTAATTCATACCGTAAAAATACGGGAATACCCATGGTATTCCAAGCCAATGTTTCTCTTGTTTCTTCGTTTAAATTATAAGAATTGAACCCTATATTTGTAGGAATGAAGTATCTGTTTGTCCTTATTTTAGGTTTGGTAAGTTGTGGTTCTGAAGAGCAAGTATATTTTCAGAAACCTAAAGGATATGCCAGGATAGAGTTCCCTGAGCATGCCTATCAAAACTTGAAGGGGGACTATCCATATGCTTTTGAATATTCTACTTCCGCTGAGGTAGTGCCGGATAAAACTCCCGGTGCGGAGCCGTATTGGATTTTAGTGAAATATCCTTCATTAAACGCTTTTATACAGTTTACTTATAAACCACTCAGGGGAGATTTAAAGAAGCTAGATGAACATGTAATGGATGCCTATAAATTAGCGTCTAAACATCACATCAAGGCTTTGGCTCAAAAGGAATTTATAGTGCAACTGAAAAACGGAAGAACGGCTGTTGCTATAGAAATAGACGGAGAAGTACCTAGTCACTATCAATTTTATAGTACAGACACTTCTAGACATTTTCTCAGAGGAGCCGTATATTTGAATGAAGCTACACTGACAGACTCATTAAAACCTGTAGTGGAATATTTGAAAGTAGACGCACGACATATTCTTGAAACCTTAAAATGGAAATAACATGGGAAACTGGACCACCGTGTATAACTCAAATGACCGCATACGTACTGAATTGATCAAAAATGAATTAATCAACAAAGGCATTAATGCAGTTATTTTGGACAAGATTGACGGAAATTTTCCCGTCTTAGGGCCAATAGCCATCCATGTTCCGGAAGAACAAGCGGAGGAGGCCTTGAAGTATATTGAAGATATTAGTTTGAATGAAGAACCTTAGAAACCGGTCAAATTTAACCCAAAGAATAGTTGCCGCCCTGATCGGAGCGCCAATCGTTATTTTTTTAATATTTTATCATCCCTTATCTTTCCTGTTCCTGGTCTTGGCATTGACGGCTTTGACTCAATATGAGTTATATCGCCTCATTATGTTACAGGGAAATTTACCCTTGAAAAGTTATGGGACGTTTTGCGGCACATTAATCGTGCTTCTTACTTACCTCATAGAAACCTACACGGCCCCACCTGAGTTTTATTACATAGTGGTACCTTTTTTGACTTTGCCTTTCTTTATTAAACTATATCGAAAGAGAGACAAGCACCCTTTTGCTAATCTCGGGTATACATACTTGGGTATAATCTATGTGGCCTTGCCTTTCGCTTTGCTCGTGGAGATGACTTTCTGGAGAGGCAATTTCCTCCCTCTGCTTCCATTAGGTACTTTATTAATCTTATGGAGCTTTGATGTAGCGGCTTACTTTTCTGGAAAATACTTTGGGAAGAGAAAATTATTTGAGAGAATCTCTCCAAAAAAGACCTGGGAAGGATTCTTTGGGGGTGCAATATTCGCCCTTATCACCTCGTTTTTCTATTGGAAGTTTACCGAAAGTTTACCATTATGGCAATGGATGTCCATAGCGGGGATCATAGTGGTAGCGGGAACCCTAGGTGATTTAGTAGAATCTCTCTTTAAACGCAGTATAGAAATCAAAGATTCCGGTAGTATTATACCTGGACATGGAGGATTTCTGGACCGTTTTGACGGACTTTTGCTATCCATGCCATTTATAGTTACATTTATTAAAATTTTTGAGAAGCTGTTTTGAGACGCCTGATCTTTACCCTAATCCTTTTACTATCCCTTAGCGCAGTTTCCACCGTATTTGCTCAAGGGGAGCAGAAGTTTATTACCTTCTCCGGCTTTGTCATAGATGGTAATACAGATGAACCCATGGTAGGCGCATACGTGATCAATCACAGGGCGGGCAAAGGTGTTCAAACCAATAGCAAAGGATATTTCATCTTAGACGTTTTCCCCGGCGACTCTATAGTCTTTTCCTTCCTAGGATTCAAGCCACAGTATCACATTATACCTAAAGGAACAGGGTTGTCGTACTCTGCGGTGGTAGAACTGAATATAGACAACAAATGGCTTAAAGAGGTAAAAGTATATCCTTTCCGTACCGAAGAGGAATTCAAATTAGCTTTCCTATCCATGGAAACCCCTAATGAAGAAGAAAGAAAGATTATAGAAAAGAATTTAGGTAGTAACACCCTGAGGTCCATTGCCATGTCTATGCCAATGAGCTCCATGGGTAACTACAGATATGCTTTAGAACAGCAATATAATCATGCCCAAAACTCACGATTTACTACCCTAAATCCTCTGGCAAATGCGGGCAGTTGGGTCAACTTTATTAAGAGTGTCAAAAACGGAAATCTCCTAAAAGGCTTAAACACCAGCACCGTCACCCCTGACGAAAAAGATGTCAGGAGTGAAATCTTCCGCGCAAAGACTAAGGATTAGCGAACCAATCTGCGTACATCACATAATTATTTGCTGTACGCATAAACACTTCAGCTAGTTCCGGACTAACATCTTTAATGTATTTTGCAGGGTTACCCGCCCAAACTGTTCCAGGAGGCACCACCGTGTTTTGTGTCACTATAGCACCTGCCCCTACAATGGCATTCTTACCTATATGAGCACCATCCATAATGATGGCTCCCATACCTATCAATACCTCATCCTCTATGGTACAACCGTGAACTATAGCATTATGTGCTATGCTAACATAATTTCCAATCCTCGTTTCTGTTTTTTTGTACGTGCAATGGATTACTGCACCATCCTGGATATTCACCCTATCTCCCATGACGATCTTGTTCACATCGCCGCGTATCACCGCATTAAACCACACGGTACAATCCTTCCCCATACTTACATCACCTACCACGGTAGCATTCGGAGCAAACCAACAATTTTCACCATACTCAGGACTCTTTCCCTGTACCGGAAGAAACAATGCCATAGTCAAATATTTTTAAAAGCAATTTAAACAAAAAGGGAAGGTTTTACCCTTCCCTTAAGAATTTTCTGAAGAACAAATCTTAGAAGTGTCTTCCACCTTTTTCACGTTTACCGATCAAGATAGCTCCGGATATTGCTACTAGGAACAATACAGAAACCAATTCAAAAGGTAGCATATAATGACGGTACAATAAAGTACCGAGGTTTTCTATCATACCTGTCTCAGCTCTAAAAGTAACCGGATTTACAGGAGCAAAATAGGCCTTTCTGTATACGGCAACGAGCATTAACACCAAAATTAATCCAGAAATGGTAGCAGCCAGGATCATAGGAGTGTTACGAAGTTCATTACTTTCTTGTCTAAGATTAAGAAACATAATCACAAACAAGAAAAGAACCATGATGGCACCGGCATAAACAATGATGTTAACTACAGCTAAAAACTGAGCATTAAGCAAAACATAAATTCCTGACAAAGAAAAGAAGGTGATAATTAGGGCAATTACACTGTGCATTGGTTTCTTAGACAGGATAGTGCCCAAAGCCCCACAAAGAGCAAGTACTGCAAAGAAATAGAATACCCACTCCACCATTGCTATATTCTTAAAAAACTCCATAGTCTGATTATTGTTTATCCCAAAGTTTGGCCATCTCTTCTTTTGTCCAAGCCTCTCTATTGTATCTTTCGTTCATATCTTCTACTAACTGGTCTTTGCCATAAATGACATCTTCTCTTCCGGTGAATACAGGAACAAATTTATCATGGCGCAGATAGATGGCCTGTTTTGGACAAGCTTCTTCACAAAGCCCACAGAAGATACAACGAAGCATATTAATCTCGTATGCCGCGGCATACTTCTCTTCTCTATACAAATGCTCTTCGCCTTTTACACGCTCTGCGGCTACCATGGAGATAGCTTCCGCAGGACAGGCTACAGCACATAGTCCACAAGCCGTACAACGTTCTCTACCTTGCTCATCCCTTTTGAGAATATGGTGGCCACGAAACACCGGCCCTAAATATCTTTTTTGCTCCGGATAACGAATGGTCGGCTTAGGAGAAAAGAAATGTTTTAATGTAATGGCCATCCCTTTAAATACTCCGGGAAGGTAGGTTTTTTCCACCACATTCAAGTCGGACTTATCCGTCTTCTTCGCTCTATTAGTTAACTGCATACGGCTCAATTAAAACGTTTTTCGTACATACTTCTACCGGTAAAGTAGATCAGCAAGAAGCCTCCCATACCTAACCATGCTACTAACAGGGTTTTACCTGTCAAAGTGGCTACTGCCATAACTACCAAGTTCACCATAGCTAATGGAACCATCCATTGCCAGCCTAATTTCATCAATTGTTCGTATTTAAAACGAGGTAGTGTCCAGCGAATCCACATGAAAATGAAGATAAACATAAAGATCTTCAGGAATAATACGGCAGTACCGATCAAAGTAGCCACATTATGACCGCTTACATCACCCATTTTGGCGATCAAAAATTCTCTTACCCAATCCATGCCGGGATAGTTGTACGCTCCAAAATAGAGTGTAGCCATGATAGTAGATGAAATAAACATGTTAACGTATTCAGCGAACATGTAAAGACCCATCTTCATGGAACCGTATTCCGTCATATAACCTACTACTAATTCCGCTTCTGCTTCAGGTAAGTCAAATGGAGTACGGTTACATTCTGCAAGAGCACAAACGAAGAATAAGATAAAGCCAACCGGCTGATAGAACACATTCCAGTTTATGCCATGTTGATTATTAGCAATCTCTCTCAACGAAAGAGAACCTGTTACCAGAATAACGGCAAGTAAACAAAGTCCCAATGCGATCTCATAAGAAATAGCTTGAGATGCAGCACGAATAGCACCATATAGGGAGTATTTGTTATTTGATGCCCATCCACCGATCAGCATTCCATACACTCCTAAGGCCACTACACCAAACACCCATAAAACACCAATGTTCACATCCATACCTTGGATAGGAACAAGATGTTCACCAATCTTCAGGGTATCCCCAAACGGTATAACGGCGCTGCTCATCAATGCAGTAAACATGGCTATACCCGGTCCTATGATAAACAGCCATTTATCAGCCATTGAGGGCACAAAATCTTCTTTAAAGAAAAGTTTCCCGGCATCAGCTAAGGGCTGGAAAATTCCATAAGGCCCAGCCCTGTCCGGACCTACCCTATCTTGAATAAAGGCAGCAACTACACGTTCAAAGTACGTTTCATATGCGGCTATTCCTAAACTTAGTGCAAAGATCACTAAGATGATAATTCCTTTTATTAGTAAAATTGAATCCATTATTTCTTAGAAAAATAAGCCTCGTTTTTCTCCATCAGCGCTTTGTAATCCTCTGATTGAGCAATTTCCTTCAAATCCTTATTATACTCCCTAGCGTCATCAATCTGCTTGAAGTTAAGTGCTGCATGTTGCAAGCCATATGGAGTCTTTTTAATGACATCCTTACCATACTTGTTAGCAGAAATCACTGAAGCACGAGAAACTTTGGTAGGTCCTTCTATTACCCAGTCGGAAGTATTCTTTTTATCAAATCTACAGGTATTACAAATGAAATCCTCCACTTCTCCCCACTGGTTCTTACGTGCAGTGACACGGATCACCTCATCCCCTTTGTACCAAAGATTAACCTTTCCACAGCATTTATCGCAATCACGATGTGCATCTACCGGTTTTGAGAACCATACTCTGCTTTTGAAACGGTAGGTTTTATCTGTCAATGCACCCACAGGACAAACGTCAATAACGTTACCTGAGAAATCATTATCGATAGCCTTGTTAATATAAGTACTGATCTCCGCATGATCACCCCTGTACATTACCCCATGTACCCTTTGATCCGTAATCTGGTTAGCCGTATAAACACAGCGATAACACAAGATACAGCGATTCATGTGCAACTGGATCTTATCACCTATATCTTCACGCTCAAAGGTTCTTCTCTCTTCCTCATAGCGAGTAGTAGCAAGTCCATTTTCATAGGCAAAATCCTGTAAATGGCATTCACCGGCCTGATCACAAACCGGACAATCCAGAGGGTGATTGATCAATAAGAATTCTACGATGCCTTTTCTGGCATTCACCACATCCGGGTTCGTGAAGTTCTCAACGACCATACCGTCTTGAACCCCTGTAATACATGAAGCCACCAGTTTAGGCATAGGACGTGGATCCTTCTCGGAACCTTGAGTCACCTTCACTAAACAAGCTCTACATTTACCACCGGAACCTTTAAGCGGCTTATAATAACACATGGCCGGAGGAGCTACATCCGGACCAATTTGTCTGGCAGCTTCCAAAATAGTTGTACCTACAGGCACTTGTATTTCTCTTCCGTCTATGGTTACTTTTATCAATTGCGGAGCATCCATAATCTCTTCAAAATTTTTAAGCTAAAACATTTTCCGGCATGTATACTGCCCCTTTACGGGTAGCTTCTGACGGATTTTTTATGTGCCATTCAAACTCGTCACGGAAATGACGAATGGCGCTACCTACCGGCCATGCAGCTGCATCACCTAGCGGACAAATGGTATTTCCCTCTATCCTCTTCGCTACGTCCACAAGAAGGTCAATATCTCTTTCGTTTCCTTGGCCGTGTTCTATTCTATACAATACTTTTTCTAACCACCCCGTACCTTCTCTACAAGGAGAACATTGTCCGCAAGATTCATGGTGATAGAATCTGGAGAAATTCCAAGTATTACGAACAATACAGTTGGTTTCATCCATCACTATAAATCCGCCGGAACCTAACATGGTACCTGTGGCGAATCCACCGTCCGACAATGATTCATACGTCATAAGACGCTGTTCACCCCCTGCCGTTTTCAAGATCAAATTTGCCGGCAAAATAGGCACAGAGGAACCTCCGGCTACTACAGCTTTCAGATAATGGCCATCTCTGATTCCACCGAGATACTCATCAGAATAGATAAACTCTTCTACCGGTACACCTAACTCAATCTCATAAACCCCCGGCTTCTTCACATTACCGGAAGCAGAAATCAATTTAGTACCTGTACTTCTACCTATACCTATAGATGCATAAGCATCGCCTCCATTATTCACAATCCATGGAGTATTGGCGATTGACTCTACGTTATTTACAACCGTAGGACTTTCATATAAACCTTTAACCGCAGGGAAAGGAGGTTTATTTCTAGGATTACCACGTTTCCCTTCTAGAGATTCCAAAAGAGCCGTTTCTTCTCCACAGATATAAGCTCCACCACCAGGTTGAACAACCAATTCTAAATCATAACCTGTACCCAAAATATTTTTACCTAAGAAGCCGGCAGCTTTGGCCTCTTCAATAGCTTTTTCAAGGATACGGATGACATACATTAACTCTCCTCTAACATAGATGAAAGATTTATTTGCACCCAGAGCGAAGCTGGAAACAATCATCCCTTCAATCAGGAGGTGAGGAATATTCTTCATCAAGTAATGGTCCTTAAAGGTTCCGGGTTCTGATTCGTCCCCGTTACATACCAAATATCTTGGCACACCTTCCGGTTTTGCTAAGAATGACCATTTCATCCCCATGGGAAAACCGGCACCACCTCTACCTCTGATTCCGGATTTCTTCACTTCTTCCACCACCTCATCCGGACTCATGGTTTTTAAAGCCTTTTCTACGGCGCTGTATCCTCCATGCTTCCGGTAAACTTCAAAAGTGTTAATTCCCGGAATATGTATATGCTCGGTAAGAATCTTTAATCCCATATTACTTGCTCAATTCGTCAATGATTTGATCTACTTTAGCCTTATCTAATTGCATAAAGAATTTCTCTTTAATCTGGAAACAAGGTCCCCAGCCACAGGCGGCCAGACATTCTACTTCTTTCAAAGTGAATAAACCATCAGAAGTAGTTTGATTAGAAGCAATTCCCAATCGCTCCTTAAGATGATCGTAAACCTCTTCTCCTCCTACTGTACAACAAGGACCTGTTCTACAGTACTCAATTACATGTTTACCTACCGGTTCCAAATGGAACATGGTATAAAACGTGGCTACTTCATACACTTCTACGGGTTGGATCTTCAAGATTTCCGCTATATAATCCATCACAGCCGGACTAACCCAACCGTGCTGTTCTTGTGCCAAATGCAACAAAGGCAACAAGGCAGATTTCTGTCTTCCTTCCGGATATCTGGCTATGATCTCTTGAGCTTTCGCCCAGTTATCTTCAGTAAATGCTATATTCTCCATAATCTTAGGCGTCTAATTCTCCGGCGATAACGTTCAAACTACTCATAATAGGAATGGCATCAGAGACTGTACCTCCTTTTATCAGCTCACCGAAAGCCTGATAATAAATGAAACATGGTCTTCTAAAATGCAAACGATAAGGCGTTCTTCCTCCATCTGAAACCAGATAGAAACCTAATTCTCCATTACCGCCCTCTACTGCATGGTACACTTCACCTACAGGAGCATCTATCTCACCCATAACTATCTTGAAGTGATAGATCAGGGCTTCCATGTTTTGATATACGGCTTGTTTTGGAGGCAAGTAATAATGATTCTCATTCGCATGATAATCACCCTCCGGAAGGTTTTCAATAGCCTGACGAATGATCTTTATACTCTCCCATACCTCTGCATTTCTAACCTTGTATCTATCGTAAGTATCACCGTTATGTCCAACAGGGATCTCAAACTCAAAATCTTCGTACGAAGAATACGGCTCCATTACCCTTACGTCATAATCAATACCTGTGGCACGCAAGTTAGGACCCGTGAAACCATAAGACATGGCCATTTCCTGACTAACAGGTCCCACTCCTATGGTTCTATCTCTAAATATTCTGTTTCTGTCAAACAAAGATTCAAATTCAGCAAAAACCTTTGGTAAGGAATTATAAACCAAATCTTTAATCTTCTTGATAGCGGTAGGCGAAAGATCTCTCTCCATACCACCAATTCTACCCATATTCGTAGTCAAACGAGCTCCACACATCTCCTCATAGATCTCATAGATCTTTTCCCTCTCCTGCATTACATACAAGAAACCGGAGAATGCTCCCGTATCTACACCCATGATAGAAGAACATATCAAATGGTCAGCGATCCTCGCTAATTCCATCATGATCACACGGATATACTGAGCTCTTTTGGGAACGGTGATGCCTAGCAACTTCTCCACCGTCATGTGCCATCCCATATTATTGATCGGAGATGAACAATAGTTCATACGGTCAGTAAGGGTGGTGATCTGATAGAAAGGTCTTCTTTCAGCTATCTTTTCAAAAGCTCTGTGAATATACCCTACCGTCATTTCACTCGACACGATTCTCTCACCATCCATAGTCAGGATGTTCTGGAAAATCCCATGAGTGGCAGGGTGAGTAGGCCCAAGGTTCAGAGTAGTATAATTATTCTCCTCTTGAATGGGTATATTCAAGGCCAATGCCTCTTCTTGTGTACGTGCTACTATGCTATTATTCATCGTCCAAACAAGTCATCAATTTTATCCCTACGGGTAGGATCTTCCAATGCATATTCCTTTCTCATTGGATGATAATCCATATCTTCCATATTCAATATGCGTTTCAGGTTAGGATGTCCCGTATATATTATTCCATAGAAATCAAAAGCCTCTCTTTCCATCCAGTCCGCTCCTTTGAATATAGGAGTTAAGGATGGAACTTCTAAGTTATCTTTCGAAAGGAAAACGCGGATTCTAACTCTGATTCTGTTTTCCCAACTGTGTAACATATAAAGAGAGCAAAATTCTGCTCCTTCATTATCCGGAAAATGTATTCCGGTGATATCCGTAAGGAAGTTGAATTTAAGAACCGGGTGTTCTTTCAAGAAAGAAACGATATCCAAAAGATCCTCCGGTGAGGCTACAAAGGACAGTATACCTGAATTTTCTTCAAACCCACGTACCTTCTCACCGAATTGTCCACTGATTTCTTCTACCAGAGTCTGATTATTGATCATTCTTTTCTAGGATATTATAGGATTCTAATAAAGCTCTGTATTCTTCACTATTTCTACGACGCAGAGACTCATTCTTAGCCAGTTCCTGCACCTGCATCAAACCATCCAAAATCTGTTCAGGACGCGGAGGACAGCCAGGTACGTACACGTCAACAGGTATTACACGATCTATACCTTGAAGTACAGAATAGGTATCAAAAATTCCTCCGGATGAAGCACAAGCACCCACGGCAATCACCCAGCGAGGTTCTGCCATTTGCAAATAAACTTGTTTCACTACCGGAGCCATTTTCTTAGCTATGGTACCCATTACTAATAATACATCTGACTGCCTAGGAGAGAAACTTGGACGCTCCGCACCAAAACGCGAGATATCGTAATGAGCTCCCATGGTGGCCATAAACTCAATACCACAACAGGAAGTAGCAAAAGGCAGAGGCCACAAAGAGTGACTCCGCGCTAATCCAATAACTTTATCTAAGGAAGTGGCAAAAAATCCCGGGCCTTCATATCCTGGAGGCGCATCTGCCATTTTAACACTGCTCATAATTATTCTTTTTCCCAGTCAAGTACTCCTTTCTTTATCACGTAATAGAAGCCGGCCATAAGGAATGCCACAAACAATAGCATTTCATAAAAGCCCAACCATCCTAAGCCCTTAAAGTTTACCGCCCAAGGGTACATGAAAATTACTTCCACATCAAATAATACAAAAAGAATCGCCGTTAAAAAATAGCGAACGTTCAATGGCATACGGGCATCACCCACACTCTCTACTCCACATTCAAAAGGCAAATCCTTCTTTTTGCTTCGCAATTTTGGACCCAAATAGTGAGTGGCAATCAGCGTCATCACTACGAAACCCAAAGCCAGAACTAATTGTATTAAAAGTGGTAAATAATCCTGAGGAACACTAACTGACATTGAATGAAATTTTAACAAACAAAAATACTATCCCAAGCAGATAAAAAAAATAGATGAAGGGGTAGAATACCCCCTTAATTTGCAGTTTGAAATTATTCTAAATAATCATTAAGACTGCGCCATATGAGGTCTTTGAGCTCATTTATCCCTTCCATAGTCTTGGAGGAAATAAATACATGAGGTATACCTTTCGGCAATGTAGCCGCAATCTCCTTCTTTAAATCCTCATCTAAAAGGTCAGATTTCGTTACAGCTAACAATCTATTTTTATCTAATAATTCAGGGTTATACTTTTCTAACTCTCCTAATAAGGTTTCATATTCTTCGGCTGGCGACAATTTACTGCCGTCTACCATGAAAAGAAGGTTACTGTTTCTTTCAATATGTCTAAGGAAACGCAAGCCTAAACCTTTGCCTTCTGCTGCACCCTCTATAATCCCCGGTATGTCCGCCATCACAAAGGATTGGAAATCTCTGTAAGGCACAACTCCCAAATTAGGCACCAGCGTTGTAAACGGATAGTCCCCTATTTCCGGTTTAGCAGCTGAAATAACAGACAGCAAAGTAGATTTACCGGCATTCGGGAATCCCACTAGACCCACGTCTGCTAATAGTTTTAACTCAAGAATAGCCCAAATCTCCTGTCCGGGAATACCTGGCTGAGAATAATCGGGAGCTTGGTTCGTACTGGTTTTAAAGTGGTAGTTACCCAGACCACCCATCCCACCGGGAAGCACAATAACTTCTTGTCCGTCATCAATGATTTCAGCCAATTTTTCTCCTGTCTCCGCATTCCTTGCTACGGTTCCCAAAGGCACTTCTAGTATAACATCTTTGCCCTGCTTACCGGTGCTCCTACTCTTACCTCCAGACTCACCATGATCAGCCTTGATGTGCTTCTGATATTTTAGGTGAATGAGTGTCCAGTACTGCTTGTTGCCCCGCAGTATAATGTGTCCACCCCTACCTCCGTCACCACCGTCCGGACCACCTTTATCCACAAATTTCTCTCTGCGGAAGTGGGTAAAACCTCTTCCTCCGTTGCCGGATTTGAGATTAATTTTTACGTAATCTATAAAGTTCGATGTCATATTTCAATCCATTTTAGAGGCAGCCCCCTTCTTAATAGAACCTATACTGTGGGGTAATTAGTTCTAAAAAGCAAAAAACTCCTTGAGACAAGGAGTTTTCCGCATCTGTTTATACAGATTAATATTTTGCGTCAATAGCTTCAGAGATTTGCCCAAAGATGGTTTCAATTTCTCCTACACCATTAATAGTAGTTACTTTCCCTTGATTTTGGTAATAAGGTAATACATGAATAGTCTTATCGAAATATTCATCTATTCGCTTCAAAAGCTTTTCAGCATCATCATCAGCCCTACCGCTAACTTTCTGACGTTCGGCGATACGTGCCTTGATCACATCTTGAGTAACATCAAGTTGCAATACCAAGTCTACTTTAAAACCTTTCCCTTCTAAGAATGCATCTAGAGCTTCAGCTTGTGGTACCGTTCTAGGGAAACCATCAAAAATAAAACCTTTGGCATTCGGATTTTTTTGTACCTCCTCTTCTAACATAGATATAGTAATGGAATCTGGCACAAGTTTACCATCTGCCAAAATCTCCTTTACTTTCTTTCCTAATTCTGTATCATTCGTTATGTGGGAACGAAACATATCACCTGTAGACAGGTGAACTAGGTTGTATTTGTCAATAATCTTCTCAGACTGAGTGCCTTTACCGGCGCCCGGAGGGCCAAAAATTACAAGATTAAACATTTATTTCGTTTACAAATTAGTATATCGGGTCGCAAGATAAACATAAGGGCATAAAAAAAAGCCTGAAACTCAGGCTTTTTTTTCTTTATCTTCCATTCCCCGTAGAATCCTTCCGAGTCTCAGGAATCACGTAACTTGGATCAAGTAATTTGCTAAAGCGGTGGAACATGGCTTGAGCATCCGAATCGTCCGGCTTGATTTGCAATAATTTCTCAATCTTAGCTTTTGCATCTTCTATCTTTTGAGCAGAGAAATCTCTACCCGCTAAGGTTTTCAAAGCAATCACCACATAGTTTTGGTTTGCTGGCTGCTTGATACCTTCTTCTCCCAGTACTGACAAGTACTTTTCAAAGTCTGCAGCACCTAAGTACAGATGGTTTTTAGTAGAATCACCAGCATCTCTATACGTTTTAGCTAAACCGGCTAAAGCATATCCAGCAGGCCAAGCATCTTTGTATTCTACCAATGCCTTTTCTAAATAATCATTCGCTTTAACCCAGTTTCTACCTCTGAAGAATATAGTACCTAAGGATGCAAAATCTTGTGCTGTAGGATCCTTCTTCGCTAAAACACCCTTTTCTGTTAAAAGAGCAGCTTTATCAAAGTTTCCTTTTTCAGATAAGATAGCTGCAGCTTCTCCATAATAATCTACCTCCATAGTAGTATCATTTAAGGACACTGCTTTATCAATATTTAAAATACCTAGAGAGTCATTAATAGCCGTTTGGGCTTCATCCCCAGTCATTTTTAAGAATGACTTACCAATATAGCCATAATCTAAACCAAAGTTTTCATCTTTTGGATTTGCTGCGATAAACTTCTTGAAGTCCTCAATAGCTTGAGTGTACTGACCTTCTTCATAGTTTACTATACCTTCCATTCTGTGGATATAAGGATCATTTGTAGAACCTTTAATCTCACCTAATACTCTCTTCAAGCTGGTATAGTCTTTAGAGATGAAGGCCAACTTCGCGTAACGTAACTTCGCTTTAACGTCACCATCAGAATTTTTCAAATACTGTGCAGCAGCAGCAGCAGATTCAGGATACTTGTGGAAGATCTGATGGTAAGAACTTTGATACTTATAGATAGGCGCATGAGAAGGATCTGCAGCTATACCTTTTTCAATCGCTTCTTGAGCACCTTGATAGTTACGTGATTGTAACCAAATCTTAGACATCAAAGCATAAGTCTTTCCTAATTTACCTCCTACTCTCTCAGCATTAGCCAAAGCATTCATCGCTGAACCTCCATCACCTTTCATCAAATAAGCTTGTGCTTTAACTAGATAGTATTCCGGATTATCTTTTGTTTTATGCTTGTCAATAGCCTGATCTATGGTCAAAACGGCCTCTGCAGGATCATTAGCCTCAGAGAACATAGTGTAAGCTTCAGCAATTCTGTAAAGTACATCAGGATTTTTTGATTTTGTTTCTTTTTTAACGGCCTCAAAAATCGCTTTTGCACCCGCTAAATCTTTAGATGCTAATTTCACCATCCCTAAACCTACTTGATTCAAAGGATCACCTTTTTTACTTAGAGCATTTCCAGCTTCAAAAGCTTCCTGAGCAGCTTTTAAATTTTCCGCCTTCGCATAATCAGGGCTTGAAAGTATAGTGTAACCTTTCAAAAAATAGGTATCTACTGAAGGTGCAGATACTACCAGCTTATTAGCTCCATCAAGGGCAGCTGTAAACCGTTCCGCATCTAGGTCTTTTACTACCTGATCAATACTCTGTCCAAAGGACCAGGTATAAGTCAGCAGCAATCCTACTACCGCCCAAATTTTTGTCTTTCTAATCATCATTTCTAAATAAGCTGTAAAGTTACTTTTTCGGTTAAAAATTGAAATCGGTTCGCAATTTAAAAAAAAACCAATTCTTTTAAAAGCCCATTTTCCATGTTTTAAATGGATTTATTCATTAGACTTTTAGAATTTTCTAAGTTTTATTAATGAATTGTTAAAATATTATTGAAGATCCTCTTTAGAAAGATAAAACTCTTTAGGTATAGCATAGTATGGCACTAAACCCATCTTTTCAGCTATCAATTGTCCAGGTTTCGTACATGCAAAGCGTATAAAGCCGTTTTCTACGCCCCATGCCGTACCTAAGGTATGTAAGTAGATAGTCCTATGAAAAGGATAAACTTGCTCTACTATTGTACCCTTACTAGGAGCAATACCGTCGACACTTAAAATTTTAACGGAGTTCCTTAATTCAACAGAACCTTCATTACTTTTTTCAGAAATCATATTAAATCCAACGAACCCAATAGCTGATTTATCCTTCTTTACGAAATCAAAAACCTTCAAGTTTGATCCAGCAGCTACCACAGCATCTTTATCGAATTCTTTTATCCCTAAGGTATTCAAAACATGATTTAAATTACTTGAACTACCTACATCAAATACTAGTTTTCTCCCCTTACCCTTGAACAAATCCTTTAACTCATCTAGAGAAAGTTGTTTTAAATCTGAATCCGGATGGGTAATAAGAACTACCGCATCAAGAGCCATGGGAGCAGGAATATACTTTATCTCTCTTTTGTTAACGATGGCCATCTCTTCCTCATTCAACAAACGAGTGATACAAATGACATCCATAGAGTCTGAAAGCAACCATTTCACCGCCTGAGTCTCTGGCATGACAAATGTTTCAAATCCAGCTTTAGGATAATGCATCTTATACCCATCCGTCTCTGCTTGAATCAAAGGCATGATGGATTCATCCATGGCTACATTGATCTTCCCTTCGTAAATGGAAGGACGCTTATTCTCCTTACCTTGACAACCCCAAATTATGCCAAGGATTAAAAACAAACACCAATTTCTCATGATTCTTTGGAAGGTTTAAAAGCTCTATATAACCGAAAGAGACCGTAGATCACCAACACGGCTCCTAAGCTATAAGCCATCATTGGCGGCTTAATCTTAACGATAAAAATCTGCTCCACCATCACATAAATGCCTAACACAACATACCCTACCGGAATAACTAAACTTAATACAAAACGAAGCTTTTCCAGCATTACATCAAAATTCATACGCAACAAAAAATGTTTGAATGCCAATTTACGCACAAAACTGAGCTAAATGGAAAAGATGAATAAAAAACTTGGGAAGAGAAGTATAGTGTGGAATGACAAAAGGGACACATCACTGTGTCCCTTTAGGTATTATTCGCTAAGTTGGAATACTACTGGAATGGTGTAATACACCCTTACGGCTCTACCGTTTTGTTTACCAGGAGACCATTTCGGCATGGACTTGATAACCCTTACGGCTTCCTCATCACAACCAAAACCAATTCCCTTCAAAACTTTCACGGTACCAATAGAACCGTCTTTTTCAACAACGAACTGTACGGTAACACGACCGGAAATGTTCGCTCTTGTAGCAGCGGCAGGATAATTGATGTTCTTTCCTAAGAAAGCATACATCGCTTTTTCTCCACCTGGATATTCAGGTTGCTGTTCAACCATTACGAATACCTGCTCTTCTTTTGGTTCTTCCACTTTAACTACTGCAACCTCTTTTGGTGGTGGAGGTGGGATGAAAACGTCTTTCGCTTCTGCCCCTTCCACGGTTTTATTAGAGATCACCGCAGTTTCCAACTTTTCAGCTGGCGGTGGTGGTTCCTCGATCTTCACCTCTTCGTCCTTCTTCGGCTCTGGAGGTAAGAACTTCTCCTGTGCTACCTCTGGAGGTGGTTCCTCCAATGGTGGAGGTGGAACATCTTCAGGAATCTCTATTTCCTCCTCAGGCTGTTCCTCCTGCAAATCAGTT
This sequence comes from Leadbetterella byssophila DSM 17132, assembly GCF_000166395.1. Taxonomy (GTDB): domain Bacteria; phylum Bacteroidota; class Bacteroidia; order Cytophagales; family Spirosomataceae; genus Leadbetterella; species Leadbetterella byssophila. Next base: position 3,617,680 of record NC_014655.1, on the reverse strand, counting down.
GCTGACAGGTCAACCATGATTTCCTTCTCAGCATTCGCAGCAGTAATTTTATTAAAAGCTAACGCTCCTCCTAAAACTGCAACGAAGATGGCAGAACCAATTAGAGTAGCCTTTGTCAAGTACTTACTATAATTCTTTCTCAAATAGTATGCACCGTACTCTTTATTCCGGTTTTCAAATACTATATCGTCTAAGGTTACTTTCTGTGACATTTCTTTATCGTTTTACCTTAGTTATTGTCCCTTCGGTCTTGCGATCTTCTCTTCATATGCCTTCAATTCTTGTGGCATTAAATCAACGATTGCAAAACGTTTGTTCCCCGTTATCTCCATCTCGTCCAAGATATCTACCGTATTTTCAAAGGTAGCCTCGTTGGTCGGCTTGATTACCACTGTAAATACCGAAGTATCTATAGCAGCAGCGCGCTTCTTATTAATATCAGCTCTGATACCTGAAGCAGAATAATCTGTTTCAACTAAATCATCAGCTGTCACGTCTGCAAGAGCTTGCTGATACCAGAAGATTCTATTGTCTTTACCCATCACGATAGTAATAGTGTTTGACAATTTAATATCCTGCTTCTCTTGCTTCTCAACTTTCTCGTCACTTTTATCCGGCATGTTTAGCTTCATCATGTTTGGCTTGCTAAACGTGGTCGTAAAAATAAAGAACGTTAGTAGGAGGAAACCCAAGTCCACCATTGGAGTCATATCGGGTTTACCAGAGCCTTTCTTAGATCTTACCTTACCACCTTTCCCGCCTGATTCTTTTTCCTGTACTTCTGCCATTTCTTAAATCAATTTAGGGTTATTCTCCTTTAGTGATAAGTCTAAACTTATAGAACTTAATCCTAGCTAACTCGTCAAACAATATTTTTACGGCCGGATATTGAGTCTTAACGTCTCCACGTATCGCTAATTGTCCTTGAGGATTAGCTTCTGCGTATGCACGAACCCAATCAATCAATTCTGTATTAGTAGAATCCAATGGAATACCCGGTAAAGTAGCTCTTTCTCTATCTGCTTTGCTAAGCGATAGGTAGGATTTGATTCTTTCCTTACCCACACCTATTTCCGCAACTTCTAAAAACGATTTCTTTTCTGCATCTGTAAGGTTCAGCTTAAGATTCGTATTTAGTGTGTTCAAGAACTTTCTCTTCTCGATCGGATCTGTAACACCGAAAAAGTATTTACCTTCCGGAGTTATTGAAACAGTTCCGATTCCTGTTTCTTCCACCTTCAATTTAGAAACTGAAGAAGGAGTGTTAATACTTACCGCTTCCTCACTTCTAAAAGAAGAAGTCATGATGAAGAAGGTAAGCAAGAGAAAGGCCACATCACACATGGCGGTCATATCCATGGAAGGTTTATGCCGTTTCGGTTTTACTGCTGCCATTTAATCTCTTTTAAATAGTTTATTAAACTCTTTACCTATTAGTTATGAGATGCAAAGTTTTGCTGCAAGCTCATTCCGATCTCATCAATTTTGTAAGTCAGAGTGTCAATAGATGCAGTAAAGTAGTTATAAACGATGATCGCAATAGCTGAAGTACCGATACCTAAACCTGTATTGATAAGGGCTTCCGCGATACCTTTAGAAAGTGCTGCTGCATCTGGAGAGCCACCGCCTTGACCAAGAGCGAAGAATGAACGAATCATACCTAATACCGTTCCTAATAGAGCTACTAGAGTAGATACAGAACCTAGAGTAGATAAGATCGCCAAGTTTTTCTCCAACATAGGCAATTCTAGTGAAGTAGCTTCTTCTACCTCTTTTTGTAAAGCAGCAAGTTTTTGCTCTTTATTTAACGCACCGTCATTTTGCAATTGCTCGTATTTGTCAAGTGCAGTTTTGATTACGTTACCTACAGTTCCTTTTTGCTTTTCACACTCTTTCTTAGCATCAGCAATGTTGTTGCTATTCAAGAATCCACGTACTTTCGCTACGAAAGCATCTAAATCACCAGAACCCGCAGCTTTGCTGATAGTTACAAATCTTTCAATACCAAACACCAACACCATCAATAAGAATGAAAGAAGGATAGGTACAATAAAACCACCGGCATATACGATACCCAAAGTAGTTTTTGGATCATGCTTTGTCTCAGGATCATTAAAGTTACTAGGATCTCCCATTACAAAGATGTAGATTAATACCGCAATCGCGATTAGAATTGGAATTACTACCACAGGGTTAATTCCGCCAGATGATTTTTTTGCTGCCTTAGCAACCGGAGCATTTTGCGTTTTTGCCATTTGGATAAAAAATTTTTAGGGTTAAAAAAGTTTCTTCAAATAAGTCCTTTTGAACTACTCTGAAATTTTTTAATTGTTTTTAACTGATTTTGAAAATAATTCTTTGGCAATTCTAAAGAAAAACATTTAAAACAAAAATTATTTTGGAAAATAATTTACCAAAAATTAATATCCATTAATCCTTAAAAATGCCCTTTTATCAGCAGTTTTCAACCAATTAACACGATTAATCATTGATAACTATTTAGTTATATTTTTCCTTAGAACTGTTCACTACTAAAACTTTAGTTATTTCTTATTGCTATCTACAATAATACGTTTGTCACGGTTCACCAGCTCCCATGCCGTGTTATATACTAAACGTACAATTTTAGCATATCTCGGGTATAGAATCTTATCAGGAGTATCACCCGGTCTATGGTAATCTTCGTGCACACCAGTGAAGTAAAATGCAATAGGAATTCCATTCTTTGCGAAGTTATAATGATCAGAGCGATAGTAAAATTTATTTGGATCATTAGGATCATTGAATTCATAATCCAACTCCAGGTTCACACTCTGACGGTTAGCTTCTTCTGAGATAGCATGTAATTCAGAAGACAATTTATCACTACCTATTACATACGTGTAATCATGATTATTCTCATGCTTCTTATCTACCCTTCCTATCATATCAATGTTCAGGTTACAGAAGATTCTGTTCAAAGGAATAACAGGATTGTGGTCCGTGAAATATTCTGAACCTAATAGGCCCTTTTCTTCTCCCGTAACCCACAAGAATAAGATACTTCTTCTAGGACCATGACCAGCTTTCTTAGCTTCAGAGAATGCCTGAGCTAATTCTAAAACAGCACAAGTACCCGAACCATCGTCATCAGCACCATTATAGATCTGTCCTTTCTCATCCACTCCTACGTGATCATAATGCGCAGAAATAACCAATACATCTTCCTTCTTATCCGTACCTTCTAAAAAGCCCATAACGTTTGCAGTATGAACAGGCTTTTCTACACGATCAGATTTAACGGTTACTTTTGAACCTTTGATTTTTAAATCTGACCATTTGCCTGCCACAAACTTCTTAGCATCTCCCGACTTCAATCCCAGCATGGCTGCTCCCATAGCTTTCGAAATCTGGAAAGAAGGCAATGCAGAGGCTGTCAAGGTAGGTTTCTCAATAGTCATTCTTGAAAAGCGACTTAAGATAGCCTTTCTTTCTGCTACCAAAGTAGTAAAAGCAGCTTCTTCAGCTGTAGAGATTTCAAATACGGCAGTTGCACCTAGATCCTGAGCTATAGTACTCTTTCTACGAAGACCAGCCGTTCCGGCCCAACCTTTACCCTCAGCCGTACCGTCGCCTGCAAAGAACACTACAGCTTTGCCTTTGACGTCTAAGCCTTTATAATCATCTCTGTCTCCGTCCTTCACTCCATTCTTTACGAATACCGTTTGATAAGCCTGAACATTTGGCACATAAACTATACCATTAGGAATGTAAGCTTTGAACATTTCAAATTTCTGCTTACCTACCTTCACATAACCCTCACCCCAATCTGTCTTATATAAAGGAAATTCTTGAAGGTAACTTTTTCCGGAAGGAGTTTCCACGATAGGCTGAATACCGTACTCCTTCAAGTGTTCGATGATGTAGTTTGCTGCTTTTTTCTGTCCTTCTGAGCCTGTATCTCTCCCTTCCAACTCGTCAGAGGCTATGTAATAGAGGTGCTTTTTCAGATCATCCGCTGAAATAGTAGCCTCATAAGTTTTTAGAGGTGTTTGAGCGAAGAGACTCGCCGATAGGACCACCCCTAAAATCGTACTAACTAGTTTTTTCATGTTGTAACATTTAATTTGACAACAAATAACTTCAAAACTTTTTATTTAAACAACCGTACAAATCCACTAAATTTGCAACACTTTTTTTACACTTCATCTCCTCTTATTCTTATGCTAATTGATTTGAATTCGTCGGAACTGTTCCAAGATAGACACCAAGGAAAATCAGAAAGTGAAATCTCCGCCATGTGTGCTTCTATCGGGGTTAACAGTCTCGAAGAATTAATTGACCAAACTATTCCTTCTAACATCAGAAGTGAAAAGGCTTTAAACCTACCTGCCGGCTTGAGTGAAACGGAATTCTTAGAGAAGATCACTACACTAGCTGACAAGAATAAGGTGTTCCGCTCCTTTATTGGCTGCGGTTATTATGATACCGTACTACCAAAAGTGGTTCAGAGAAACATTCTGGAGAATCCGGCTTGGTACACGGCTTATACTCCATACCAGGCGGAAATTGCGCAAGGAAGATTGGAGATGTTACTTACCTTCCAAACCGTAGTTTCAGATTTAACCGGTATGGAAATTGCGAACGCATCCCTACTAGATGAAGGGACTGCCGCCGGAGAGGCCATGTCCATGTTAGCAGGTCTAAGGAAAGGAACAAAGAAGAATGCACAAACCTTCTTCGTGGCTGAAAATGTTCACCCTCAAGTTTTGGATGTAGTTAGAGGTAGAGCGAAAGGTATCGGTATTAATATTGAGATTGGGAATCCGGAAACTTTTGATTTCAGCACCTCAGATGTATACGGTGTATTACTACAAAACCCGGGTACATGTGGAGAAGTAAAAGATTACACTGACCTGATCGCAGCTTTACATGAGCAGGATATCAAAGTATGTTTAAATACAGACTTACTAGCCTTAACTCTGATTAAGTCTCCGGCTGAAATGGGAGCAGATGTAGCCGTTGGAACTTCCCAAAGATTAGGCGTTCCAATGATGTACGGTGGACCTCACGCTGCATTCTTTGCTACAAAAGAAGAATATAAAAGACAAATTCCGGGTAGAATCATAGGTGTCTCTGTAGATGCTTCTGGTAACAGAGCCTTAAGAATGGCCCTTCAAACCAGGGAACAACATATCCGTAGAGAAAAAGCTACCTCCAATATATGTACTGCTCAAGTATTATTATCTGTACTTTCTGCAGCATACTGCCTATACCACGGACCTGAAGGATTGAAAAGAATAGCTTCTAAGGTTCATGGACTAACTACTCTTTTTGCTAATTCTGTACAAGGCTTAGATTACAGAGTTGTTAACGATACCTATTTTGATACAGTAACTCTAGAGGTTCAAGATAATACTAAGATTCGTCAAATTGCTGAAGCCAAAGAAGTAAACCTTCGTTACCACGGCACTGAAAACATCAGCATCTCTTTTGACGAAACCAAAACCCTTGCTGATGTGGCGCTTCTACTAGAGATTCTGGCAGAAGCAAAAGGTACGAAAGTTGTAGCTCAATTGAAGAAAGAAGTAGAATCTAATCTACCTTCTGCATTATTGAGAACTACCCCTTACCTTCAACATCCTATCTTTAGCTCATACCGTACAGAGCATGAGATGTTGCGTTACTTGAAGAGTCTTGAAAACAAAGACCTCTCTCTGGTACACTCCATGATTTCTTTGGGTAGCTGTACCATGAAGTTGAATGCTACGGCTGAAATGATGCCTATCACTCTTCCGGGCTTTGCGCAGATCCATCCTTTTGCTCCTTTGGATCAAACTCAGGGATATCAGGAAATGTTCAAAGAATTGGAAGCTTACCTTGCTGAGATCACTGGTTTTGCTAAAACCTCCTTACAACCAAACTCTGGGGCTCAAGGTGAATTAGCAGGGTTGATGGTCATCAAAGCTTACTTTGAGCATAATGGCCAACACCAAAGAAACATTGCCCTTATTCCTTCGTCTGCGCATGGTACAAACCCTGCTTCTGCGGTAATGGCAGGCTTGAAAGTGGTAGTTGTAAAATGTGACGAAAAAGGAAACATAGAAGTAGAGGACCTAAGAGCGAAAGCAGAGGCTCATGCTGAGAACCTAGCTTGCCTGATGGTTACTTATCCTTCTACTCACGGGGTATTTGAAGAAAGTATTACTGAACTATGTGATATCATTCACCAATATGGAGGTAAAGTTTATATGGACGGTGCCAATATGAATGCACAGGTAGGTTTAACCTCTCCTGGTAGAATAGGTGCTGACGTTTGCCACTTGAACCTTCATAAAACCTTTGCCATTCCTCACGGTGGTGGTGGACCTGGAATGGGACCGATTTGTTGCACAGAAGAACTCTCTGCATTCTTACCGGGCAATGCAGTAGTGAAGACTGGAGGTGAAAACAGCATTAACGGTATCTCTGCGGCTCCTTGGGGTAGTGCAGGTATATTACCTATTCCTTATGCCTTTATCAGCATGATGGGTGGAGAAGGCTTAACAAATGCTACGAAATATGCCATCTTCAATGCTAACTATATCAAGTCTCGCTTAGAGAAGCACTTCTCTATCCTATATACAGGAACGAACGGTAGATGTGCCCACGAGATGATCGTAGATTGCAGACCATATAAACACACTACTGGTGTAGAAGTAGAGGATATAGCAAAACGTTTGATGGACTACGGTTTCCATGCCCCTACGGTTTCCTTCCCTGTGGCTGGAACTTTGATGATTGAGCCTACAGAATCTGAATCTCAAGCTGAACTTGACCGATTCTGTGATGCATTAATAGCCATTAAGGAAGAGATAGATGAGATCGCAGCAGGAACGTATCCTCAAGATAATAACGTCCTGGTAAATGCACCTCACACGCTTCAGGTAATCACTAAAGAGAACTGGGATCTACCATACAGCAGAGAAAAGGCAGCATTCCCGGTAGAGAGCCTGAAAGCCAATAAATTCTGGCCTTCGGTAAGTAGAATTGATTCTGCTTACGGAGATAGAAACTTAATCTGTTCTTGTGAACCTATTGAGGCTTACGCATAATAAATATGAAGGTATTTGATCAAAAGGATACCGTTACGATAATGAATAAATTGGGGCGGGAAAGACGCCCCTTTTTATTTGTTATTTCCTATGATAAAGAGGAAAATCATATCGTAGAATGGGAGGAAATAGAGGATTCACCTTGTCATCTTCAATTCAAAACTCCTACTTCCTCTATACCTTTACACATCGAAGTAGAGCCTTTAGACTTCAAAACGTATAAGAAGGCTTTTGACTATGTTCATGGCCAACTATTAGAAGGCAATTCCTTCCTCACCAATCTCACCGCATCCACACGTATTAAAGGCCCTGAATTGAGGGACATATTCCACTCAGCTAAGGCACCCTTTAAATTAATGTTAGAGGACCGTTGGGTCTGTTTTACACCTGAAAAATTCGTCTCTGTAGAGCCAAATGGACTTTTGTCAACTTTCCCCATGAAAGGAACCAAAGTTGAAATAGGCGCACACGCGGAAAGAGAACTTTTGGAAGATCCAAAGGAGCTCTTTGAACATACCACCATCGTAGACCTCTTAAGAAATGACCTCAGCCAAATCTCTTCAGAGGTACATGTAAGGAGGTTCCGTTACATTGAACCCATCAACAGATCAGACGGTAGTACTTTACTCCAGATGAGTTCTGAAATAACCGCCAAACTAGGACCGAATTGGAACGAAACTTTAGGTGAATGGTTCTTCAAGCTTCTCCCTGCCGGATCCATTTGCGGAGCTCCAAAAGCAGAAACCCTGAAGATCATTCAAGAGGCAGAAAAAAACCTCCACCCGGACGGAAAAAGGGGCTTTTACACCGGAGTGGCCGGTATTTATGATGGGGAACAATTATTTTCCTATGTCCTAATACGCTTTATTGAAAAAAACAGAGACGGACTTATCTTTAAAAGCGGAGGAGGAATCACCTTCAAGAGTGAGGTAGAGAAAGAATACGAAGAAATCCTACAAAAGATTTATATTCCCCTATGATTCAATTCTTCGAAACCATAAGATTAGAGAATGGGCAATATTCCCATCTAGAATTCCATTTGGAAAGGGCTGCAAAAACACAAATCCATCACTATGATAAGGCTAATTTCGATGTTTCCCTCCTATTCAATGCGATCTCTGATAGTGCAGAAGGAATATTTAGAGTTCGGGTAGACTATGGGAGAAAGATTGAAAACATAGCTGTATATCCTTACGAAGTCAAGGACCATCATACCCTGGATTTAGTGGAAATAGAGGCCTTTGACTATTCCTTTAAGTATTCCGATAGAACTTTCTTTGAACAGGAATTAAAAAGACGAACAGGGATATCCGATCTCATCTTTGTTAAAGAAGGATACCTTACTGATACCACCTATTGTAATATCCTCTTGTTTGATGGAGAACGATGGTTCACACCTCATACCCCTCTACTTAGGGGAACAAAGAGATCTTACTTGCTCCAAACCAAGCAGATCTTTGAAAAAGCTATTACGGCATCAGAAATTACTACTTATAAGAAAATAGCTTTCATCAATGCCATGAGGGATTTTGAAAAGGTGTACCGTTTCACCAGGGAGAATGATACTTTGCACTTAACTATGGATACAAACGAATAAAGTCATTCAGACTTCTACCTGCACTTTCTTGAACTTTCTTTTGTGTAACACCAGTAAAGGAGAATAACCATGGGAGGAAACCTAAAGCTTGTCTAGCCCATGTACGAAAGTTGAAACGGTCTCTTTGAGTTAGAATCTTCCCGTCCATAAATTCAAAGGTGCTAATAATTTCATTTCTTACTCTACGTCCTGTCCTAGAGAAAGTATATTTCGCCACCCACCGAACTTTGGCTTTGTCCTTACCAGACTCGAGTATATGATATTCAATTTCGAGGTCTTTGCTGTTCTTGAGGAGCATCTCCCACATTTTACCTGCTTCGTAGCCTGAGAGGCCGGGAAAAACAGGATCACTAAAAAGAGCATTAATAGCATATTGCTCTGCTATGTAAGTAGTATCTCTTACCTTCATAGCATCGTAAAATCGTCGTACTAAATCACTCATTCTTTTGTAAAATATGTTTTTTTTGGAGTCCTAAAGCTTGGTAAAGACAAACTTAAGCTAATATATAAATAAATATGAGCATAAAGAGGAAGTGCTATCTGAAATATTTACAAATCCGCTAAAGCCTATGCATTTCTGACCCTTAGAGCGGGAAAAAATTTGTATCTTTGCATTTATTCATCAATTCAGAATTATGGCCACATTGCACGATTCGGGCCTAGGAACCCTGCAAAAAGCCTTGAAAATAAATCTTGATCCTAAGATCTATGGCACATTTGCGGAAATCGGGGCCGGGCAGGAGGTAGCGGGCACTTTCTTTAAGGCCGGCGGTGCTTCCGGCACGGTAGCAAAGTCCATGTCAGCGTATGATATGACTTTTTCCGATGCTATCTATGGCCAACTAAAAGACAAGCGTTATGTCTGTCAGGAGAGATTGAACAGTATGCTGGATCATGAGTATGATCTTTTGATCGAGCGTCTGAACGAGAAGCGGGGAGCCGGGACACAATTTTTCTCATTTGCGAACACGGTAGTGACCTTAAACTACCACAAGAATAATCATCCCCATGGATGGTTGGGTTGTAGATTCCAAACACAACCCGGAGGCGAACACCATGACGTCATTATCCACGTTAGGCTGTTAGATAATGATACCCTATTGCAACAGCAGCTCATAGGTGTTTTGGGAGTTAACCTTATTTATGCCTGTTTTTACTACCATGAAGATCCGGAGGTATTCCTTGAATCATTGAGGGACAATCTGGCCATGGATAGGTTTCAAATAGACTCCATTAAATTCTTTGGACCTTCATTTAAGAATGTTGACGGAAGACTGATGTCTTTGCGACTGGTACAAAACGGTTTCTCTGACGTGGCCATTTTTGGACCTGACGGAAAAAATGTTCAGCCTTCTGATATTCTATACAAAAAACATATCCTTATGCTTAGGGGTAGGTTTAGACCTATCACCAATGTGCATATGGACATGTTAGAAAATGGTCTTGTACAATTCAAGGAAGAGGCAGACGTTGATCCTGAAAAGATCCTACTTATGGTGGAGTTAACCTTACAAGGACTCAAATCAGGTGGAGATATAGACGAAAAAGACTTTTTGGACAGAGTAGATATTCTCTGCGCCTTAGGTCATACGGTAATGATTAGTAATTACGTAGAATACTATAAATTAGTTAGCTACTTATCCGTATTCAGTAAATTGAAAATGGGTTTGATCATGGGCTATCCTAATTTGGAGTACATTTTCGAAGAAGAGAACTATAAAGATCTTCCGGGGGAAATACTTCAGTCCTTTGCTACGTTATTTAGTAAAAACATAAAGGCCTATATTTACCCTACTCTGAAAGACGGAGTAATAATGAACTGTATGAGATTTAGCCCAATGGCACATTTGTCGGACTTATATCGATACTTAATAGCTAATAACAAAATTGAAGACATCTATCATTACAACAAAGCCAATCTCAATATAATTACTGACGATATGCTCAGTCTTATACAGGCAGGCGAACCCGGATGGGAAGAAAACGTCCCTGCGGGAGTAGCCCAGTTCATCAAGGACCGTTGCCTGTTTGGTTTTCCATGTGTAGTGATTCCTAAAAAAGAACAAGTGTAATGTTAAAGAAACTCTTCTTTTTATTCCTTTTTTCTATTTCAGCATTTGCACAAACCTCTGGACCTAGAATTATCATGCCTAGGACACCAGGATGGAATGTAGTACGTGAAGGTGATACCTTAGCTTTTTCGATGCGCTTGCAACCGGACACGCTGAAGAAGCATTTCAAATTCGAGATTCAACAAGGGAAAGTAGCCGGTATGGAGCTGGACAGTTCTGGAAATTTTCTGTGGGTCCCTGCCTGTCACCTGGTAGACCGTGTAGAACAAGAGAAGGTCTTCCAAATCATTGTTGAAGCGAAAGATAATAAGGAGAACAAGATTACCTCCAATGTGGATTTCAAGGTTTTGCATACGAACCGACCTCCGGTATTGAATAACCTTAAGTCGTTCTACGTGCAGTACAATCATAATAATGTGTACAAAATCACCCAGGACCAGGCTTATGATGAGGACAATGACCCTATAGTCTTTGTCCCTAATCTAGAAACCCTACCGGAAGGCATGAACATGAGTACACAGGGGGAAATTACCTGGAACCCTTCTATCAATCAGTTTAAAAAATTGAAAGAAAGCCCTCAGTACATAGAATTCACCCTTCAGGATCAACCTGCAAAGAGTAGTGTAAAAGGGACTCTTAAATTAGAAGTAACTCAAATGGATCTACCTCCACAAATTACGGTAGTACCTAAAGCAGACAAGATCCAATTAAAAGAAAACGAGAAGGTTAACCTCCGATTTTATCTGAGTGATCCGAATGGAGAAGAAGATATAGAAGTATTTGATTTCGTAACGAATGCACCAGATTTCCCTAAGCAGAATACTTTGGTGAAGAACTCTAATAATCAATACGAATTCACCTGGAGTCCTGGTTATGATTTTGTACAAGATCCCGCAGATACTTTGAGCTTCTATATAGATTTCTTTGTTTTGGACAAAACCCAAAATAGGGAGGTAAAGAGAGTAAACTTCGTAGTAAAAAATACGGTAAATGAGGTAGAATTGGATCGTAAAAACTATTCTATCTACTACGGAGTGCTGGTGAATGCTTGGGAACTTTTGGAACAATTAAAAGAAAAAGAAGAAGAACTCAAGAAAGACTATAACAGGGCGAGAAAAGGGAAAAAGAATAGGTCCGTAGTCAATGCCTCTTTAGGTGCAACCACCGGTTTGTCCTCCGTCATAGCTAATGGAAATGCGGATACTCAAAAACTAATCTCCGCTGTAGGTGGTACTACCACATTGACCATCAGTACTCTAGAAGCCACTGAGGTTATTGGAAAATCCATGAAGGATGTTATAGACCGTTTGAATTATGTGATAGAAAAGAAAAACGAGATTCAAACGAAAGGAGATATTTTTGCACGTGACTTCTCTCTAAAATCTTCCAGAAGAGGCAATGACTTCATTAAAAAGGTGGATGAATTTAATAATACCATGAACCTTAAAGGATTAGTTGCCCTTGAACTAAATGCTACCTGGGAGAACAAGAAAAAAGCGTCTGAAAGCAATATCAAGAAGACCTTCAAGGACTTCGTGATGTGGTAAAATAGAGAAAAAAGGAACTTTAAGGCCGGGGTTTTACCCCGGCCTTTTTTTGTACAATTAGCCCTAAAAATATGACGATTTTCTTGCTTCGTATCAATTCTTTCATTAACTTCATTTCTGAGGATACATCCTCAACAAACCCAAGTTTCATTTAAACATCTACAGGTATGAAAGTGAAGATAAATGCGGTAGGATTCACAGCAGACAGCTCACTAAACGAGTTTTTACAAAAAAAACTAAACAAGCTGGACACGTTCTATGACAGAATAGTGGATTGTGAAGTCTTCTTAAAATTAGACAAGGGAGACAAGGCCAATACCCACCAAAAGAAGGTTGAAGTTAAAGTCAACTTACCTGGCGATACCATCATTGTAAAAGAATCCGGCACCACCTTTGAAGAGGCTACTGACATAGCTATGGACGCCTTAACAAGGAAGGTCAAACAATTTAAAGAAAAGACAAACGGCATAGGTAGACGAAAGCCGGTAGAAATAGGAGAATCAGCAGAAGACGAAGAATAAAAGAGCGGGTTTCCCCGCTCTTTTACTTTTTGAACATATATTCCTTTAAATAAAATGGCTCAAAAGAAGTCAGATCTTCAAACTCTCCCTTCTCCATTTTTTCACTTACCATCTTACATGCTGTTCTAGCCTCAGGGTAAATGACCTCCTCTAAAAAAACGGCATTTTCGTGAAGAATCACCCCCTTACACTTTGCACTACCTTCTCCAAAGAATAGTACCTTTCCTTTGGACAGAATATCTGAGAAGCTATTTTCGTCTACTAGTTCTGCACTGATGTCTTGCACGAGTTCTTTGGTCTTTGCATCATAAAAACCACAAAAAACCTCCATCCGTCTGGCATCGATCATAGGACATAAAAAGTCTACAGCGTCCACATACGGAATAGCATAACACAAGGCATCTAAGGTCCCGTAAGAAAGTAGGGGAATGCCTAAAGCAAAGGCTAGTCCTTTAGCTGTTGAAACCGCAATTCTCAGACCGGTATAAGATCCAGGACCTTTGGCCACAGCCACTGCTTTTAAATCCTCCCTTTTGCAAGCAGAAAGGTCCAGCACCTTCTCTATCATCAGGGTAAGACTTTCAGCTGCCGAGCGGTCTTTCTTTGACTCCAAACTTACTACAACCTTTCCTTCCAGGAAGACGGCTACCGAGCAACCGGTAGTACTAGCATCTATGGCTAAAATCATTTCTTTAACAGGGCTTTATATCTATCAGGAGATGCAAAAACCTTTAAGGCCTCCTGAATATCTTTATCGCGTTCAAAAGCCACAAACTTCATGGCTTTTTGGTAATGGTATCTACCCAGGATCTCCAATTCCAGCAGGTTTCTAATCTCTGTGGCATTCTTTTGGAACAATTGCTGCACATTAGACTCTGCTATCTTGTTCAATTGTTCAATGGAAGACTTCATCTTTTGCAGGTCAAGTGATTCCTTTTGTAATGCCTTGATGGCTTTTTGTTCAGGAGATTCATAGGTGAACTTTTGCTTAGCTAACCAAGCTTCAAAGTTCTTAAACTCCGTGTCCGACAAATAAAAACCTTCTTCCGGCTTACTGTCTTTGTGGGTATGATAATAAATAGTGGCATAATCAAAGATCAATTTCTGATCTACCAAGGCCTTAACATAATCACTTTGCTCACTTTTACCGGTGACAATATCCGGATCAATCCCTGCTCCGTCATACACCGTTCTTCCGGCTTTTGTTTTGAAAGCAGTACGCAAAGAGTCAGGCAATTTAGGAAAACTACCGTCAGGGTTTCTATGCCCATAGTCAATGGCCTGAACACACCTTCCCGAAGGGATATAATACTTCGCTGTGGTGATCTTCACCTGAGTATTGTAAGGCAGATCCCTGGTGATCTGTACCAAGCCCTTTCCGAAAGTCCTTTGGCCTATGATCACCGCTCTGTCATAATCCTGCAAAGTACCACTAACAATTTCCGAGGCAGAAGCACTTTTGGAATCTATTAAGACCACTAATGGCATATCTTCATCCCATGCCGGAGCTGTGGTTTGGAACTTATGGTTTTGATCAGCAGCCCTTCCTCTCATTTCCACTACAGGAAGACCTTTAGGCAAGAATAGATTGTTAATTTCAACGGCCAGTTGCAGCAAACCTCCGGGATTACCACGCAAGTCTAAAATCAAACTCTTCATGCCTTTCTCTTTAAGCTCAGTGATGGCCTTTTTGATTTCTCTACCTGACTGTGCATTCATAAAGGAAGTTAGCTGAACATAACCCACATCCCCTTTCACCATCCCATAATGTGGTACATGGTTCACTTTGATATCAGACCTGGTCAATGAAAGATCCTGTGCTTTCTTTTCTCCAAATTTCAAAACGGACAATTGGACCTTTGAACCCTTTTGACCTTTTAATAATCTACCGAACTCTTCCGGTTTCCGAGAACGAACATCCACCCCATTGATCTTTTGAACTTCATCTCCAGGTTTAATTCCTGCTAAGTCAGCAGGAGATCCTTCAAACACTTCCGTTACGATATGCTTATCCTGGTGCTTTTCAAAAGTAGCTCCTACCCCATTATAACTTCCCACGTTTAAGGTGAAGTATTCTTCTATCATATCTTCCGGATAGAAAACAGTGTAAGGGTCTAATTCCTTCAACATGGCTTCAATACCTACGCGCATAGCTCGTGTAGGATTGATTTCATCCACGTATAGTCCACTCACTTCCTTATAGGCCTGGACAAAGATTTCTATGTTCTTCGCCATTTCGAAGAGCTTATCATCTGAGCGCAAAGCCATGGCTCCGCCTAACAAAACCGTGAATGCAGGAATTAAGAACTTTCTTTTCATACGAGAATAACGCGGTCTTTCTAAAATGCGTATGACAAACTTACACAGATTTTATCTTATTCAGTAAGATTGGCATCAGGTGTTTGATTTGACCTTTCTGAGGGAGGTCTTTACTAAGGTAGATGAAGGCCAAAATCACATTCCCGGGAAATTGAATCTTACTCATTCTATAAGCTTCCCGGATTTGTCTTTTGATATGATTTCGGTCCACCGCCTTCTTAAAATTCCGCTTAGAGACGGTAATAAGGATTTGGGGATATTGGGGTTCTTCTGAGGAGCTTTCTCTGTAGATTACGGCACGAAGCGGATAAGCCGAAACGCTGGGATTATTCCGGTTAAAAAGCTTCTGAATCAATTTCAGGCTTTTCAGTCTTTCCGTGGCAGGTAGAGAATTAGGCATAAAAAAAAGCCACTTACCGTGGCTAATATCTTCAATGCGAATACTTGACAAATTACTTGTGAGTCTTCTCATCTGAAACTGTAAGCTTCCATCTTCCTCTGGCACGACGAGCCCTTAATACTCTTCTTCCGCCTGGAGTTGACATACGCTCACGAAATCCGTGCTTGTTAGCTCTCTTTCTATTTGACGGCTGGAATGTACGTTTCATATCCTTTTTATATTAATTTTGTTCAAATCGGACTGCAAAAATAGACAATATTTTAATTATTAACAAATAACCTCCACAATGTTTGACTACTTTTTTTCTTTTGACAGGGAAAAACATCTGATATATGGCAAAATACTGATTCCAAGTTGGTCAGAATCGATTTTGCAACTAGGACTTCCTGCCTGGCGGCCGGGCAGATACCAACTCCAAAACTTCCCCAAGAACCTGCTAAACATTGAAGCCACACAGGGAAATTTACCTGTAAATGTAAAAAAGAAAGATTGGAGAACCTGGGAGTTTGAAGTTCAAGATGGAGGTCAGATAGAGATAAATTACATCTACTATGCATTTGAGCTTAATGCAGGTAGCAGTTATGTACATAGAGATTATGTCTATCTGAACTCTGTCAATTTTACCTTATTCCACCCTTCCCAAAGTGAATTCAGAATACATATAGAGTCAGAAGAAAAAATTGCAGGAGGGATAGCATTTGACAAGCAAGGCAACTGGCAAACCAGCACCTTTAGCAGTTTATATGATTGGTTTGATTCTCCTTTGTTATTTGGCACTCATCTGAAGGAATATCCATTCACTGCCGCAGGAGTACCTTTCTATTTATGGATTCAAGGAGAGACGGATTTGCCCATGGACATCGTCTTGATGGATCTACAGAGAGTTGCGGAATATCAAATAGAGATCTTTGGAGAATTCCCGGAACCTGAATATCATTTCCTCTTAATAGTCCCTCCACATAGCTATTATCATGGCGTGGAACACAGAAAGTCTACGGTTATGGTTTTGGGTGAACACGGAAGATTAGGCATTTCTTCCTATCAGGATCTCTTAGGTCTTGCGTCTCACGAGTTAT
The DNA here is from genome assembly GCF_000166395.1 of Leadbetterella byssophila DSM 17132. GTDB lineage: Bacteria > Bacteroidota > Bacteroidia > Cytophagales > Spirosomataceae > Leadbetterella > Leadbetterella byssophila. The sequence continues at coordinate 3,601,075 of NC_014655.1, read as the reverse complement.
TCCATGCATGGAACATTTGTAAGATCAGACCCAAAGAATTACTTCCTTATGACTATACCCAAGCCTGCTATTTTGACACTTGTTTTGTAGCGGAAGGTATCACTACTTATATGGGAGATCGGACACTTTTAGATAGCGGAGTGTTTAGTAGGGAACAATACAGACATGAGCTTGAAACTACCCTAAGGAGGCATTTCGACTTTTCAGAACCCGCTTATCAGTCTCTACTAACATCGAGTTTTGATCTTTGGGTGGACGGCTATGAACAGGGAGTACCCGGCAAAAAGGTAAGTGTGTATCACAAAGGTGCTATTGTGGCATTAATGCTAGATGTTTACATTAGAAAAGGATCCAAAGGTTCGAGTTTAGAAACCTATATGAAGGAACTGTACAACATCTTTGGCAACCTTAGTAAAGGATATGATTATAAAGAGATTATTGAGATAGCACAAAACCAAACAAGCATACCTTTGGCGTCGTATTATGAAGATTTTGTAGCCGGCACCGCCCCTATCTTTGAAGCTTGTAAGGAAGCTTTAGAATACTTTGATTTCAGGTTAGTAAGAAAGGAAAATACAGTTGTGCTCGAAGACATTTTGGCACAAGAAAATGTATGAAATTCGGTATTTCACAGGGGGTTATAATAAATAACTTTAGTATTTTTTGGGAATTTATCGATTTTTTTATAGTATCTTTGCACCCGTATTTGTAAAAATACAATCTGAAGTTGACTTAACATTCAAAGGTATTTATGAGTAAATTACGTATTCTTTACATCTCCAGTGAAATTGACCCTTTCTTAGAAACTTCAAAGATTGCTTCCCTACTGAGAAAACTTCCTCAAGAAATGCAAGAAAGGGGTATGGAGATAAGAATCCTGATTCCTCGTTTCGGTTTGATTAACGAACGTAAGCACAGATTGCACGAGGTAGTTAGATTATCAGGAATCAACATTAGCATTGGAGAAGAGGAGAAACCTTTGATCATTAAAGTTGCTTCAATTCCTGCCGCCAAGCTTCAGGTTTATTTTTTAGACAATGAAGATTATTTCCAAAGGAAAACGGTATTCACTGACAAAGCAGGTACTTTCTATGATGACAATGATGAGAGAGCTATCTTCTTTTGTAAGGGCGCATTAGAAACGGTTAAGAAATTAGGATGGGCTCCGGATGTAGTGCATTGTACAGATTGGATGACGGCATTGGTGCCATTATATCTAAAAACTACGTACAAGAACGATCCTATCTTCAAGAATACAAAAACCATTTTTACGGTTTATAATAACTCGTTTGATCATACGTTCTCTGATGACATGTTCCCTAAAGTGAAGATGATGGACATCAGTGATGAGAACCTCGCTAATTTAAGATCACGAGATTTCTACGGATTTATAAAAATCGGTTGTCAGTACTCTGACGTAGTGGTTAAAGCGAATCCAGCTCTGAATGAAGCTCTATCTTTGGCTTTAGATGAGACGGCACAAAAGCAGATCCATTCTTATGTGGATGATGAAAACGCCGCGGATATTTTCTATAACCTTTATACTGAATTGGCTGATTAAGCTATTTATGAAAAAAAACTTATTTGTAAAGCTTATTGCACTAGCACTAGGCTTTTCGGCCTGTCATGATCCCTCAGAGTTAGGATTTGGTCTAGGTACAGATGGAAAATTGAATGCTATCTTTACAGATACTGTAAGCGTCCAATATTCCACCGTCTTATCTGATTCCTCAGTAAACGGGAATGGTTACTATATTCTTAGTGGGAAAGCTGTAGATCCGGTGTTCGGTGACGTGGAAGCGGTAGCTTACTTTCAGCCTTCCTTTCTTCCTCAATTCAATTCGTCAGGAAACTATTTGACGAATGCTGATGGATCACTGCTTTATGATACTCTTTCCTTAAAGGAAAATCCAATAATAGACTCTCTAGCAATTAGGTTATATTGCGACGGATCAAGAGTATTTGGAGACACAAACGCTATTAGTACCTTTAGAATTCATAGACTTAAAAATGTCATGAAATCTTCGAATTACAATAGTGATGAGAAGTTAGAATATGACCCTCAACCTATAGCGGAGTTCTCTTTTAACTTGCCTCAGCTAAGGCATGATTCCACTAATGCTTTGATGGCTAAGTTTGTCTACTTGCCGAAGGAGGTTGCTACTGAAATGGTTCAGGCTGCTCATGAAGCGAAAGGAAATAATGATGAATTCCTTAAGAAGTTCAAAGGGTTCGCTATCGTTCCGGATAAAAATAACAAAGCCATTTACGGTTTTGGAACAGGACTTATTAACCTGAGCGGACTAAATAGTTCCATGATACCGTATTGGCATTACTCAGGAGATACCACAAGTACGTACTATATATTCAATATAAACGGTCCTAGATATACTCATTACGATTTTAACAGGAGCAAAACTGCTCTAGCCTCTTTGAGTAAATCGAAAAATGAAATGCCTTTAAACGCATCTACGGATAGATTATATTTACAAGCAGGTAGTGGGATCTCGCCAAAAATTGATCTAAGTGCCTTAAAATACTTAGGAAAGGACATGAAAGTGGCAAAAGCCACTTTAGAATTCCAGATAGATGCTTCAAAACTGAGTCCACAATTTGGAAAACAGTTTTACATGACCCTTGCAGAAGCAGACGCAAAGAATCAGCAAAGGAGGAATTCAGCTAACCAATTGGTGTACCTATATAACGGACAAGGTGATGTGACTGTGGGAGATCAATATGTGTTAAGTGATACCACTACTTATTTCAACGTAGATATCACACAGTATTTGCAGAAACAAATCTTTAAAGGGGATCTGAACAAGCAACTTCTTTTGTTGCCCGGAACACCCACCACCACTACCGGAACGCTTATATTATCAAATGATAATCTATCAAGGTTAGTGTTCTTAAAGCCAAGACTATTATTGTATTACAACAGATACTAATTCCCAATAACATCAGGAGAAGCGCCTTGTAATTTTGCAGGGCGCTTTCTTTTTTTATAGCATTCCAAAGAAAAAATTGAACTATTCATAAACAATTCATTTACAATCAATTATTAATTTTTTTTAATATTTTTTCCTTTGTGCACACGTGTGCATAGTTCCTATATTTGGCACAATAACTAAATCATAACTTATGTGCGGAATAGTAGCTTACCTGGGAGAAAGACTAGCCTCTTCAGTGGTAGTCAAGGGATTAAAACGATTAGAATATAGAGGATACGATAGTTCTGGCGTTGCGGTCATGGATGGAGGAATGACTGTGTATAAAAAGAAAGGCAAAGTAGCAGAACTGGAACAATTATTACAAAACCAAAACCTCACTTCACATATAGCCATTGGACATACCCGTTGGGCCACACACGGGGAGCCAAATGATGTGAATGCACATCCACATGTCTCTAATTCGGGCCGTTTAAGTTTGGTACACAATGGTATCATAGAAAACTATGCCAGTATCAAGCAAATGTTAATCAGTAAGGGCTATACGTTCTCAAGCCAAACGGACACGGAAGTGCTGGTGAATTTCATAGAGGAAGTTCAAAAGGCAGGCAACTATGAATTAGACGAAGCCGTGCGTAAAGCCTTAAAAGACGTGGTTGGGGCCTATGCCATAGTAATTATGGACAAAGAGAATCCTAATGTATTAATTGGAGCCCGTAAGGGATCACCTCTGGTGATAGGTCTAGGCCAAAATGAATACTTTTTTGCATCTGACGCTACTCCTATCATAGAATACACGAAAGAGATGGTTTACCTAGATGATCTAGAGGTAGCCAAAGTTTCTCCGGAAGGTTTGGAAATAAAAAACCTTCAAAATGAAGTTTCAGACCCTCAAGTTCACACTGTAGATCTAGAATTAGAGGCTATTGAAAAAGGAGGGTTTGATCATTTCATGCTCAAAGAGATCTTCGAACAGCCCAAATCCATTTCCGACTGTCTACGAGGTAGAATTCACCCCGAGGAAGCCTGGATCAAACTAGGAGGTCTCCGGGATTACATAGGTAAACTAGCAAATTCAAAGCGTATAGTTTTCGTAGCCTGCGGAACTTCTTGGCATGCAGGGCTAGTGGGAGAATACCTTTTTGAAGAACTAGCGAGAATCAACGTAGAAGTGGAGTATGCATCTGAATTCCGATACCGAAACCCTATCATTAGAGAGGGGGATATTGTGATAGCTATCTCCCAATCTGGAGAAACCGCAGACACCTTAGCCGCTCTAGAATTAGCTAAATCCAAAGGAGCTATCATTTTAGGGGTATGCAATGTGGTGGGGTCTTCCATTGCCAGAGTTACACATGCCGGTGTGTATACTCACGCCGGTCCGGAAATTGGGGTGGCCAGTACAAAAGCATTCACAGCGCAAGTAAGCGTCCTGTCCCTGATGGCTATAGCCACAGCTCACCAAAAGGGGACCATTACGGAAGACACCTTTAGAAGGTTACTTTGGGAATTACAGGAGATGCCTAAAAAGGTAGAAATGATACTGCAAAAAGCGGATGAGATCAAAGACATATCTAAATTATTCACCTTTGCTTCTAACTTTATCTTCCTGGGTAGAGGTTTAAATTTCCCTGTGGCCCTAGAAGGAGCGTTGAAGTTGAAAGAGATCTCTTATATACATGCCGAAGGATACCCTGCAGCAGAAATGAAGCATGGACCTATAGCCCTTATAGATGAAGACATGCCCGTAGTATTCATCGCTACCCGAGATAGCTCCTACGAAAAGGTAGTTTCTAACATCCAAGAAGTAAAAGCCAGAAAAGGAAGAGTTATAGCCATAGTCAGCGCAGGCGAAACGGAGGTTCAAAAAATGGTTGATTTCACCATAGAAATCCCTAATACGCATGAGATGCTTCAACCTTTATTAAGTGTTATACCTTTACAACTCCTATCCTACTATATAGCCGTATTAAGAGGGAGAAATGTAGACCAACCCAGAAATTTAGCTAAATCCGTTACGGTAGAATAAAGCTATATACGTAGATTGCTAGCAGTAAAACCTTAAACACATGACCAGGATACTGCTAGCACTACTATTGAGCACTTCCCTCTTCGCCCAGGACCTTTCTGATGAAGTAGTATTAGAAAAGGTTCAGAAGGCCACCTTTCAATATTTTTGGGAGTTTGGCCATCCTGTTTCCGGGCTTGCCAGAGAGCGAAGCAATCAAGCTTTCGGCTATGGCGACGAAACTTGTACCACAGGAGGAACGGGCATGGGCATCATGGCTATGATAGTAGCGTCTGAGCGCAATTGGGTGAGCAGAAAGGAAGCAGCAGAAAGGATACTCAAGATCTCAAGATTTCTGGAAAAAAGTCCAAGATACAAAGGCGCGTTTCCGCATTGGATACATGGAGAAACGGGAGCAACTCTTCCATTTAGTCCCAAGGATGATGGAGGAGATCTAGTAGAAACCGCCTTCTTAATTCAAGGCCTACTTACAGCAAGAGCCTATTTTGACCAAAATACTATTATTGAAACGGAACTTAGAGAAATCATCACAAGGATATGGGAAGAGGTGGATTGGAACGCGTATGTAAAAGATCAGGTTCTGTACTGGCATTGGAGTCCTAATCATGAGTGGGCCATGAATTTTGCCTTGAGGGGCTACAATGAAACTTTGATAACCTATATCTTAGCTTCCGCATCACCTACCCATCCCATTGACCCAAACCTATATCACGAAGTGTATGCAAAAGGAGATCATTTTTACAATGGCAAAACCTTTTACGACTTATCTTTACCTTTAGGTTTTGATTATGGTGGTCCCCTATTCTTTACGCACTACTCCTTCCTGGGACTTGATCCACGAAATTTAAAAGATAGATACGCCGATTATTGGGAACAAAATGTAAATCATGCATTGATCAACTATAGATACTGCGTAGAAAATCCCAAAGGATTCAAGAACTATGGGCCAAAATGCTGGGGATTAACAGCTTCAGATAGCCCAAAGGGATATGACGCCCACTCTCCTACAAATGATATAGGGGTGATAACGCCAACAGCAGCTTTGTCCTCTTTCCCTTACACGCCAAAGGAGAGTATGGAAGCTTTACGTTATTTCTATGAAGTAAGACATAAAGACCTTTGGGGGCCATATGGATTTTATGATGCATTCTCTGATGAACAAAACTGGGTAGCCTCATCCTACCTGGCTATAGACCAGGGACCTATAGTGGTCATGATAGAAAATTATAGAACCGGACTGATCTGGAAACTGTTCATGCAGAATCCAGAAATACAAATTGCTCTGAAAAAACTAGGCTTCACCTGGAAATAATTTTTTTGTAACATTTTTTGTTACATATAAAAATTCCTATTAACTTTGTATCATAATTATGAGCAATACTAGATTTTCAACGGCCCTACATGTACTGACGCTTTTGGCTAAAAACCAGGAAGATTGGGTGAGTTCTGATTATATCGCCGGCTCTATTTGCATCAATCCCGTCATGGTTAGAAGGGAATTAAGTTCTCTGAATGAAGCAGGACTTATCTATAGCAGAAAAGGAAAAGACGGAGGTTCTAAATTGAGTAAAAAGCCGGAAGAAATCAGTCTAGGTGAAGTCTACCTTGCCGTTAAGAACTCTGAAATCTTAGGTAAGAAAAACAAAGACACCAATAGCAATTGTCCGGTTGGAAGTAGAATTAACCAAAAATTAGAAGAATTAAGCCATGAGGCAGATAGTCTACTTAGACAATATTTAGATAAGAAAAGCTTAGCAGAGTTCGCAAAAGGATTTGATTAATTTTTTTTATATTATTTTGTAACAAATATTATTACATTATGAAATACGGAGTAACAGGAGCAAGTGGACAACTGGGCCGACTTGTCATCACACACTTACCAAAAGAAGACACTATTGCATTAGTTAGGAACCCTGAAAAGGTTTCAGCACCAGGAGTAGAAGCACGAGCCTTCGACTATGAAAATGCTGATGCCAATGTTTTAAAAGGGATAGACACCTTACTTTTGATTTCCGGAAATGCTATAGGTCAAAGAACACAGCAGCACAAAAATGTAATTGAAGCAGCAAAAGCAGCAGGAGTTAAACACATTATCTATACAAGTCTACTTAAAGCTGATAAATCAGGTTTAATGCTAGCAAAAGAGCACTTAGAGACTGAAGCGCTTATAGCCGAAAGTAACATCCCTTATACCATTTTGAGGAACGGATGGTATACAGAGAACTATACCGGAAGTGTTCAGCCTGCTATTCAGATGGGGAAATTAGTGGGAAGTGCCGGTGCAGGTAAAATCTCCGGTGCCACCAGAGCTGATTATGCAGAAGCGGCGGCTAAAGTTATTCTTCATCCAGAACTTCAAGGAAAAGTTTACGAACTAGCAGGTGACGAGGCCTTCACTCTAGAGGAACTTGCTGCGGAAATCTCCATACAGACACATAAGACTATCCCTTACGAAGATCTAAGTGTAGAGGAGCATGCAAAAGCTTTAGCTCAGGGAGGTATGCCGGAACAATTTGCTCAGGTATTCGCTTCCTTTGATCAAGGAGCTAAAAATGGAGATCTGTACTATGACGGAAAGGAACTTTCTAAAATCATAGGCAGACCCACTACCAGCTTATCAGATGCTGTAACAAAAGCTTTAAATGCCTAAAAAAGAAGGAGATCTGCAAATGCAGATCTCCCAAAATACTAATGACGCAAAATGAAGTGGACAAAACTCTATTTGCGTTATTCCTACACAATATCAAGTCCAATTAGGTGATTTTACGAAGTTTAACCTTACTCAAATCTCATAAATAGGAAATCAAATGGGTCTAGATATTGGCCATTTTTCTTCAGCGTATAATGCAAGTGAGGACCAGTAACTTTACCTGTTGAACCTACTAGTCCAATCTTAGTTCCCTTCTCTACCCTCTGCCCCTTCTTAGCAGTGATCTTACTCAAATGCCCGTATAAGGATTCAAAACCATATTTATGCTTTATCCTCACAAAGTTACCCAGATTCTCATCGTGGCCGGTTTCTGTAACCAAACCTTCTCCACTTGAAATAACCACCTCTCCATTTTTACCTTGCAGATCTATACCTCTGTGAAACTTCATTACTTTATGAATGGGATGCGTACGTGCTCCATAAAAAGAGTTCACTTCAAGTTCTCTCATAAGCGGATTACCGGCGGGGATATGGGAGATAAAAACATTTTTGAACGGGTCATTATGGATGTAGGAGACTATTTCATTCAACTCCGTCATAGGACTTAGTTCTTTTTCCCAATAGTCCTCCAAATCCTCTAAATTCGAAGTACCTTTGTACAACAATTGAGCATTTACTGTAAATGTGGACAGTATTAAAACCGTTATAATGCGGAAAACCTTCATATGAAAGTACTTAAAACTAGAATTGAGACGCAAAATTACGCAAAAAGTCATGAAATTGGATTAGTTCCTACTATGGGAGCTCTACATGACGGACATTTATCTTTGATCAAGAGAGCCAAAAAAGATAACGAAGTTTGTGCAGCAAGTATTTTTGTCAATCCCATACAATTCAATAATCCGGAAGACTTGGAAAAATACCCAAGAACATTAGAAAAAGATTTGGATCTATTAGAAAAAACAGGTTGTGATATGGTCTTCGTGCCAAGTGTAGAAGAAATGTATCCGGAACCTGTGGCTCTAAAAATGGATTTTGGACCTCTGGAAAGAGTTTTAGAAGGTGCTTTCCGACCGGGACATTTTAACGGTGTAGGCATAGTAGTGAGTAAGCTCTTTCATATGATAAAACCTCAAAGGGCTTATTTTGGATTAAAGGATCTACAACAGTGCGCCATCATTAACAGAATGGTAAAAGACCTCAACTTTGGTATTGATCTTGTGTTTTGCGACACAGTAAGAGCAGAAGATGGATTAGCATTGTCTTCCAGAAATGCAAGACTAAGTACAGAAGATAGAGCTAAGGCGCCTTTCTTATATAGCACATTACAAGCAGGACAAGAATTGCTGTTAGAAGGTAAATCGCCAGAGGAAGTAAAGACCGAAATACAGAAAATGTTTAATAATCGGTCGGAATTTGAACTGGAATATTATGAGATTGTAGACTTCGAAAACCTCCAAAATATAAGTACTTATGATCCTCAAGTCAAAACTGCCATAGTACTTGCCGCGCACTTAGGTGGAGTTAGGTTAATAGACAACATCCTTTGGTGAACTAAACCCTTTCCGTCTACTGTTTTTTATATATGAACTGGAAAAAACTAAGCACTATGGAAGATCTACAGTCGGCCATAGAAGAATCACACCAAACCCCTGTAGGTTTATTTAAGCACAGTACCCGATGCTCCATTAGTGCCACAGCAAAAGACAGATTGGAGAGGAATTGGTCGAAAATAGATGGAAAAATAAGCCCCTATTACTTAGATCTAATAGCCCATAGGGACATCTCCAATGCCATACAAGATACATTTGGGATTACACATGAATCCCCTCAGTTTATATTATTAAAAAATGGCAAGGCAGTGTATCATGAGTCTCATTTTGGGATTCAGGTCTCCGAGATTGCTGAGCAAATTTAATAGGCCAAAACCATATAGTACTCTGCTATTCTAGAGATATGGAATTGACAGGGATAATGGAAATCTTTGATGTGAATCTCACCTTGAAGGTTTCCATTTTCTTTTCTTAGCATCAAATGCGCACGGAAATCCACTGATCTTTTACCATACAATTTGTACATGGCTTCCTTAGCCGACCAATACACCGTAGCTTCTTCTAAGTCTCCATTGACCGTTTCCACTTCTAACTGAGAAAACAATCTTGGGAAAATACGCATGATTTGATCTCTAGATTTCTCAAGGTCAATACCTATGGCACCGTTTTCAGAAAATGCCACAGCCACATAATCTTCCGTATGTGTTAGAGATATTTCACAAGGTTTTCCTCTCAGATAGGGTTTTCCATATTCATCCTTTTCTAAACCTTCATAGGGTATGCCGAGAAGTAGGCAGGCTCTTTCAATAACATATTTCCCTGCCAGGAATTCCTTTTGTTTAGCTGGTACCGGAATGGACAGGCAGGTTTGGGTTTCTTCTTTACAAAGTGAAGTATCCTCGAACAGCTCTTCAAAGCTTTCCGTCAATTTCCACACTACCACCTGAATTCCCTGCACGGGAGAAGTTTTGCTAAAAAGCGCCATCCCAACTAAATTTGTTACAAATTTACGTTTAAACTGAGAAATCCTCCATGCATTTTGAAATCAAAAAAATAGGCAGCTACAATGGCCATAAAGATAGTGTATACCACATTTCAGAAGGCCCGGAAGCTGGAAAACTGCTCTCAGCTGGAGGAGATGGGTATTTGGTTCAGTGGAAATCACCTGATGAGGGTGTGCCAATTGCTAAAGTAAATCACCCTATATATGCCTTTGAGTACATAAGGGATTCAGATACCCTATGGGTAGGCGAAAACTCAGAAGGTATTCATAAAATTAGCCCATCAGCTAAAAAGGTAGAGACTTCCTTGCATTTGGGAAAGGTTTCAATATTCCAAATAACTACCCTGGGAGAGTATACCTATGTAGCTAACAGTTTAGGATATCTGCACGTCATCAAGGATCAGACATTTACAAAACATGTACAGGTAAGCCATAAAAGCCTGAGGAGTATAGCCATTAATAAGACTAAGAAGGAAATGGCCATTGGAACCTCTGACCATCAAATCTATATCCTTGATTTGGATACTTTAAAGATAAAATACACCTTAGAAGGACATAGCAACTCAGTATTTTCTGTGTGCTATGTGAATGATCTTTTGCTTTCAGCAGGAAGAGATGCGAAGATAAGATTATGGGATATTAAATTAGAGTATCTGCCTATTACTGAAATTCCCGCGCACAACTATGCCATAAATCACCTTTTACCTATAGAAAGCAAAGGGCTTCTGGCCACCTGCTCCATGGATAAATCCATCAAATTGTGGAACTTAGATGACATGCGCCTGTTAAAAGTGATTGACAAAGGCAAATATGCTTCACATGGTACTTCTGTGAACAAATTATGGTGGAATGAGACCTCAGAAACGCTATTTTCAGCCAGCGATGACCGGACAATATCGGAGTGGAAATTATTTTAATTTGCTAGTATTTTTTTGTTATTTTGTGTCTTAATTCGACATTCACCGTTATTAAGGTGACACTGTGGCAATAGTCCGGCTTTACATAACCGAAATTTAATCGAAATGAAAATCACTTCTTTAGAAATTAAGCAGCACGAGTTTGAGAGATCATTCAGAGGATATAACGTGGATGAGGTGAACCAATTTTTGGGTGATCTGGCTCAGGAATGGGACAAGATGTTTAATGAGATAAAGATGTTGAAGATGCAATTAGACATAGCCGAGAAGGAGGCATCTAAATTGCGTGAGGTGGAAATGACACTCATTAAAACCTTAAGAACAGCCGAAGACACCAGTTCAAGAATTGCAGAAACAGCTCAGGCTGAAGCCACGAGAAAGATAGAATCAGCAGAACAAGAAGCAGCTAAAACCATAGAATCTGCTAAGCTAGAAGCAGCGAAGACGATTGAAGAAGCACAACTTAAAGCTGCACAGTTAGTTAAAGAAGCTGAACATACCGGAAAGCAGTTAATCCTAGAAGCAGAAACGAAAGCTCTGGATATTCAGAAGACTTCAGAAAAGGCAATAGCTGAACTTGACACCAGATATAACCATTTGGAAAGGAAGAAAAACGAACTACTTTCCAAACTACAAAGCTATCATGTAGAAATCGCCAAATTGTTAGATGGCGCAGATATACCCGCTGTGATTGAGCCAGTAGAGGAATCTACGCCTGTTGACCTTAACATAGAAGACGACTTCTCTACAGGTGTAAGTTTACCTTCTGCAGTGAATGATATCAGTCTTGAAACTACGAAAGAAGACAAGACAAACTTGGAAGTGATTGAAGGTATTGGTCCTAAGATAAAAGAAATCTTGAACGGAGCAGGAATATATGATTTCCGTACTTTGGCCACTACTCCTGAATATAGACTTAGAGATATTTTATCTGCTGCCGGTCCTATCTATGCGGCGCATGATCCGGGTTCATGGAATGAACAGGCATTACTGGCAGAGAATGGACAATGGGATAAATTAGAGGAATTGAAGGCCAGATTGATAGCCGGACGATTACCTGAAACCCCTTCAAGCACACCTACTGTGGACGGTTCTAATACCGAAGAGATGTTAGATAAGGTCAATAAGGTAAAGGCTGCCATTCGTAAGGCAATGGTAGACAAAACACAGGAGGAAAAGCCAAAAAGCGGATCATTTTTTGACAGCATATAAATGGGGAAGATCAGCTTAGAGGGGATGGAGTTCTTTGCTCACCATGGGGTGTGGGATGAAGAACAAAAAGTGGGGAATCGCTATATCATAGACCTTCATATAGAAGCTGATTTAGAAAAATCCGGAGTTACGGATCATCTGGAAGACACTTTAGATTACGGCAAAATATATGGTATTGTGGCGGAGGAAATGAGAATTTCTAGTCGCCTACTTGAAAATATAGGTCACAGGGTATTAAGCAGATTAAGGGCAGAATTTCCTGAGGCCGGAAAGATGACTATAGAAGTATCCAAGTGTAATCCTCCTGTGGGTGGAATAGTGAAGAGGTCGAAAATTACATTAGAAAATCATTGAACCGGGTATTTACCTTACAATTCTGGCTTTTGTGTGCCAGCTCATTCTTATTTTTTTCCAGCTTTAATATGCTCATTCCTGAGCTTCCTCAGTACCTGACGGATATGGGTGGAGGAGAATTTAAAGGACTGATCATAGCCCTATTTACTCTAACCGCTGGCATTTCGAGACCCTTTAGTGGAAAACTTTCGGACAAGGTGGGTCGTGTGCCGGTGATGGCTTTTGGCTCCCTGGTATGCTTTGTATGTGGATTCTTATACCCCTTGACTACTACGGTTTTCCCATTTCTATTCTTACGTCTGATCCACGGTTTTTCTACCGGCTTTAAACCCACAGGAACCTCTGCCTATATTGCAGACATAGTACCGTTTAACAGAAGAGGTGAAAGCATGGGCATTCATGGCTTGATAGGGAGTTTGGGAATGGCCTTTGGTCCGTTTCTCGGCGGATGGATAGTCCAACACTATGACATCAATATATTATTTTATGCCTCCTCTTTACTTTCCTTTCTTTCTATAGCCATTCTCTTCAATATGAAGGAGACTTTACCTAAAGAAAGGCAAGAGAAGTATAGTTGGTCACTATTAAAAATTAACAGAAACGACATTTTTGATGGAAGTGTGCTTCCTGTGGTTATAGTAGTTTTCTTTTGCCTGTTTTCTTATGGTGCAGTGATTACTTTAATTCCAGATTTAAGTCAGAGTATCGGCTTAAAGAACAAAGGTTATTACTTCCTTGTCTATACATTAGCATCCATTGGTATTCGATTTATAGCGGGCAGATGGTCAGATAGAAAAGGTAGGCCCAATGTATTGATCATTGGAACCTTGTTCATGATTTTAGCTTTGCTTTGCTTGGCATTCACCCACGAAATCATACTCCTTTCCATCTCTGGGGTACTCTTTGGGATAGGTAATGGAATAGTATCACCCATCACTCAGGCTTGGACCATTGACCTTTGCAGGGAAGAAAACAGGGGTAAAGCCGTAGCTACCATGTATATCGCCTTAGAAGCAGGTATAGGGTTAGGTGCTTTACTTCCTACATTTATTTATCAGAATAGAGTGGAGAATTTACCGGCATCCTTTATTTTTACTACTGCAGTAGTGTCCATAGCCTTGATTTACCTATTGATTTATAACAGAAAACATTCAGTATCTACGATATGACAATTATTGACGGAAAGCGCATTTCAGCAGAGGTAAAGCAGGAGCTTAAAGAAGAAGTGGATAAAATCCGAGAAAACGGTGGAAAAATTCCGCACTTGGCCGCTGTACTTATTGGCGACAATGGAGCTTCAGAAACGTATGTAGCCAGCAAAATCAAATCATGCGAACAGATAGGCTTTAAATCTTCTTTGATCAGAAGAGGATCAGAAACTACAGAAGCAGAGGTTTTAGAAATTATTGATAGCTTGAATAAGGATGAAGATGTGGACGGGTTTATTGTACAATTACCCCTTCCTGACCATATCAATGTAGACAAGGTGATTGAAGCCATTGATCCTAAGAAAGATGTGGACGGATTCCACCCTATCAATGTAGGTAGAATGGCTAAGGGCCTTCCGGCATACATATCAGCTACGCCATTTGGGGTTTTGGAACTACTCAAAAGATATAAGATAGAAACTGCAGGTAAACATTGTGTGGTAGTAGGAAGAAGCCAAATCGTAGGTTTACCTATGAGCTTATTGATGGCTAGGAACGACTATCCTGGCAACTGCACCGTAACCCTTACACACAGTAGAACGGCTAACCTAAAAGAGATCTGTCAACAAGCAGATATATTGGTGGCAGCCCTAGGTAGACCTGAATTCATCAAAGCTGATATGGTGAAGGAAGGAGCAGTGGTGATTGACGTGGGTATAACCCGTGTAAAGGATGAGACCAAAAAATCAGGATTTGCCATAAAGGGAGATGTGGCTTTTGAAGAAGTTGCTCCTAAAACCTCATTTATCACTCCTGTACCGGGTGGTGTAGGTTTGATGACCGTGGCAGCCTTGATGTACAATACGCTTTTAGCCAGTAAAAAAGCCATATACTCATGAATTTTCACACCAGAAAATGGGTAAAACCTGAAGATCTGAATCCAAACGCTTCCCTCTTCGGAGGGAGGCTTTTGGAGTGGATTGATGAAGAAGCTGCCCTTTATTCCATCATCCAACTAGAGAATCCCAGATGTGTAACAAAATACATGTCAGAGATCAACTTTATCAGCTCTGCCAAACAGGGAGACATCATTGAAATCGGGATTGTAGCTACACATTTTGGACATACTTCTCTGACTTTAGCCTGTGAAGTTCGTAACAAAATGACACGCCAAACCATTATCAAAATAGATAAGATTGTCATGGTCTCCCTTGATGAGGAAGGTAATCCCACACCACATGGGAAGACAAAAATTGAATACACCAAAGACAGATTTGAGCAGAAAAAATAAGACTTTCTGACAAATTGTCACGATTTCCTGTATTGGAACAGCCTTTGATTAAATGTCTGTAAGAAGATCAATAAAGATATGACTACAGAAAAAGGTACTATTTCAATCAATACGGAAAACATTTTCCCCATCATCAAGAAATTCTTGTATTCTGACCATGAGATATTTCTTAGGGAATTAGTTTCAAATGCAGTAGATGCCACTCAAAAGCTTCAGAAATTATCCTCACTCGGTCAGTTTAATGGAGAATTAGGAGAACTTAAGGTTAAAGTTAGCTTCGACAAAGATAAAAAGACCATCACCATTTCAGACAATGGAATTGGGATGACGGCAGAGGAGGTAAAGAAATATATCAATCAGATTGCTTTCTCCGGTGCAAAAGAATTCGTAGAAAAGTATCAGCAAACTACAGATAAATCCACCATCATAGGACAGTTTGGGTTAGGATTCTATTCTGCATTTATGGTGGCCAAAGAGGTTGAAATTATCACCAAATCCTTCCAGGAAGGAGCTGAGGCCGTAAGATGGTTCAGTGACGGTAGCACTGAATTCGAGATTTCTGCAGCCGAAAGAGCTGAAAGAGGTACTGATGTTATCCTACATATTGCTGAAGACTCTGAAGAGTTTTTAGACGAATTTAAATTAGAGCAAATACTTAGCAAATACGGTAAGTTCCTACCTACCACCATAGAATTCAAGGAAAAGACGATTAATAATCCTAATCCTATTTGGGTTAAGGCGCCTAGCGAATTAAAAGACGAGGATTATTTAGCTTTCTACAAAGAACTGTATCCTTATTCTGAAGATCCACTATTCTGGATTCACTTGAATGTAGACTATCCGTTTAATCTTACCGGTGTACTTTATTTCCCTAAGATTAAGCAAGACTTCCAATTAAACAGGGAGAAGATTCAGCTCTTCAGCAAGCAAGTCTTTATTACGGATGATGTGAAGGATATTGTTCCGGAATTCTTACAATTACTTCACGGGGTGATTGACTCACCTGATATTCCATTGAACGTATCCAGAAGTTATTTACAGGCTGATGGTAACGTGAAGAGAATAAACACCTACATTACCAAAAAAGTAGGAGAAAAACTGGCAGAACTATTCAGGGATAATCGTAAGGCTTTTGAAGAAAAATGGGAGTCTATTGGGCTATTTGTGAAGTATGGTATCATCTCTGATGATAAATTCTATGAAAGAGCAAAAGAATTTATTTTATTAAAGAACACTAAGAACGAGTACTTCACTATAGACGAATATAAAACCAAGTTAGAGAGCAATCAGGTAGACAAGGATGGAAATGCCATAGCACTCTACTGCAATGATCTCAATAAAGAAGATGCTTACATTGAGGGTGCTCTTAAAAGAGAATACGATGTATTGATACTGGACGATGTTTTAGATGCTCACTTCCTGAATGCTCTTGAAATGAAAGTTGAAAAACTTCGTTTCAAACGTGTTGACTCAGAACCTTTAGAGAAGATTATAGATAAAGGGATCAAAGCGGAGGTTGTTCTTTCTGAAGATGAGAAAAAGAAAGTAGAAGAAGTATTTAAGCCTTTGATTGGAAATAATATAGTACAAATTGAAGCATTACCGGTAGATGATTTACCTGTAAGTATTGTCCAAACTGAATTCATGCGTAGATATACGGATATGTCAAAAGTGAACGGACAAGCTAACATGATGCCTCTAATGTATAATTTGGTGGTCAACGGAAATCACCCCATCATTCAAAAGGTTGTGACAGAAGAAGGCGCTGATTTAGCTAAACAACTGGTAGATTTAGCCTTATTATCTCAAGGTATGCTAAGCGGTAAAGATCTGACACAGTTCATACATAGAAGTATTGAACGATTGAAATAATAAATAAGGCCCGATTAATTCGGGCCTTATTTTACACCAACTTATATATATCGCCTAAATGATCAGCGATCTCTTTCATATCAAGTTTCTGATCTATTATTCTTCCCGAATGCAGATCAAATACCCAGCCGTGAACTCGAAGACCTCTTTCTTGCATAGCCTTCTGTACTTCTTTCATCTTCACAATGTTCAGGCATTGTTCCTGCACATTTAACTCCACTAACCTTTTATATCTCTCTTCTTCAGATGGTATTGCTTCCAGTTCTGCCTGATGAATCCTCACCACATCACGAATATTTCTTAACCAAGGATTTAAGATTCCTAAATCTTCTGGTTGCATAGCCGCTTTAATACCGCCACAATTGTAATGACCGCATACTATAATGTGCTTTACCTTCAAATGTTTTACGGCATAAACCACCACGGATAGAACATTCAGGTCATTATTTGGAGCGAGATTAGCGATATTCCTATGTACAAATACCTCACCTGGCTTAGCGCCCATAACGGTTTCTGCTGTCACCCTGCTATCAGAGCATCCTATATATAAATATTTAGGTTCCTGACCCTCAGCAAGCCTATCAAAATAAGTAGGATCATTCTCTAAGACCTTACCTATCCACTCTTCGTTGTTCTTAAAAATCTGTGCGATTTCCATAAGCTTAATTTTGATTTGGATACGAAATTAGCACATAGCCCTATGGAAACCGAAGCTATTTTGAAATTCTAATAGCTTTCTAACAGAGATTAAAAAAAGATTAAGGTACGATCAACTTAAATCCGACCCCATGAATATTCTCTAATTTCACTTTTGAGTCTCTATTTAACATCTTTCTAATGCGAGTTAAAAAAACGTCAAGACTTCGACCTAAGAAATAATCATCTCTTCCCCAGATAGCAACTAAGATCTCTTCTCTCTTAACAATTTGGTTCTTTCTGTCCAAAAAGAATTTCAACACTTCAGCTTCTCTATGTGTGAGTCTCTGAACCTCCTCATCAAAGGTCAGACTCAATTGAGAATAGCAAAAAATATAATCCCCACATGGAATATTATCTTGCACCACCGGGTTTAAAGATACGGCATTCCTTTTCAGGAATACTTTGATCTTCAGTTCTAATTCTTCAATACTAAATGGCTTTGTGATATAATCATCCCCTCCCACCTTCAAACCTTGAATCCTGTCTTCCGGTAAGGCTTTTGCAGATAGAAATATGATAGGAATATGAGCATTTTGCTCTCTGATCTTTTCAGCCAAAGAAAAACCATCCAATTCAGGTAACATGACATCCAAGAGGCAGAGATCAAACTTCTCTTTCTTGAATACCTTCCATGCTTCTTTTCCGTCGCTAAAATGCGAAATATCAAAGTCGCCAATCTCCTCTAAACTATCCTTTACCACAAAAGCGAGGTTGGGATCATCCTCCACATATAATATTTTGGCCATTTTTCTTATTCACTTATAGGAATCTTAATCACAAAGGTAGTACCATGTCCCAATTCAGAACTAACATCTATTTCCCATTTGTGTAATCTTACCATTTCTTTGACATAATTCAATCCTAAGCCAAAGCCCTTTACATTATGTACATTTCCGGTAGGTACTCTATAAAAACGATCAAAGATCTTCGCTTGATGTTCTTTAGCTATTCCTATTCCTTTATCTTCTACGGCTACATAGATGTATTTATCGTCATTTAGGGTCTTTAAGGTAATTTCAGGATGATCTCCAGAGTATTTACATGCATTATCCAATAGATTTCGGATGATGTTCATCAAATGCATTTTGTCTGCTTTGATACTGGTCTTTTGGGCATCCAGATTCAAATGGAAATCCTCACCTAATTCTACTCTTATACTCTCTGTCACCTCCCATATAAGCGCATGAAGGTCTTGTAATTGTATATTGATTTGAATGTTCCCCTTACCAATTTTTGCCGTGGACAAAACCGCCTCTACCTGATTCTTCAAACGATTATTCTCAGAACGGATGATGTCTACATATTTCTTTAACCTTTCAGGCTGAGAGGTGATCTTATCAGTAGCCAATACATCCGTAGCTATCTTAATAGTAGAAATAGGGGTTTGGAACTCATGGGTCATGTTATTAATGAAATCCCTTTGAACTTCACTTAACCTCTTCTGCCGTAAAATGACAAACATGGCATAACCAAAGAACACCGTAAATACCAATGTAATCAAGGAGGATATGATCCAAATATCTAATTTACCTGTGATATAGCTTGATTTTCCGGGAAATCTAACGCCAAAGTAATTAAGGAATTTGTCTGTTTTAGGAAGTTCATTACTCCCTTCTACATAATAGGGTTCAAAACTCTCCTTTACATATCCCCCGTAAATGATATTGTCCGTATCACAATTATATATTCCATATTCAAAGTCAGTGCTGAGATTCTTCTTCTTGAATTCTTCAATCAACAAAGGTTCCAAAATCCCCGGCTCTAATGGAACACGTAAATTAACCACGAAGTAATCTGAAGAAAGCTGTTCAACCGGATTTTCGATGACAGACATATTATAAGACTTCGCAATGGTATTAGCTACGTTTCGAAGACTTACCATCACACTTTGCCTAAATTGCTGCTCGTGGAGATCAAAGGCTTTCTTCATCCAATAGATCTGAATTCCAATAATTCCACAAATGGCGATCACACCTAACAGGATTACAAGTCTTATGGTTTGTCTATTCAAGGTCAAATATTATTTGTTATGTCGGCAAGGCGCGCAAATTTAAAGCATTAATCATCAAATCACAATAAATCAGCTGATTATTGAATTCCAAAAACACCAAAACACGGATACCAGACTGGACAAGATTAAGGAAATATTGTAGATTCTAAAGTTAGCCGAGACAAATGCTAAAGATTCCCTTAGCCTAAACTCGGATAGCTACATGTAATTCTTTATTTTTGCTAAAATAACAGTATGTAGTATGCAGATCAAAGAAATTTTAAAGCTGACTCCTGAAGGGCAGTCTATCGTGGTGAAAGGATGGGTGAAGACTAAAAGAGGACAATCCAATATCGTTTTTATCAATATAAATGACGGCTCAACCCTGAAAAATATTCAGGCTGTAGTGGAGAACGGCAAAATTTCTGAAGATATACTGAAGTTAGCTACCACCGGTTCAGCAATAGCTGTGACTGGTAAACTAGTAGCTTCGGCAGGAGCAGGACAAACCATGGAGGTTTTAGCTGAAACCATAGAAGTTTACGGTACGGCTGATGAGTCCTACCCTATACAGCCTAAGAAGCATAGTTTGGAATTCTTGAGAGAGAAAGCCCATTTACGCTTCAGAACCAATGTATTCGGTGCGGTATTCCGTATTCGTCACGCCCTGGCTTATGCCGTTCATAAATTCTACAACGAACAAGGCTTCTTCTATTTACATACTCCTATCATCACCGCTTCTGATGCTGAGGGTGCAGGTGAGATGTTTAGGGTAAGTACTTTTGAACCTAACAAAGCCCCTTTGACACCGGAAGGAAATATTGACTTCAGTCAGGATTTCTTTGGTAGAGAAACAGCATTAACCGTTTCGGGGCAGTTAGAAGGAGAATTAGGCGCCCTAGCTTTGTCTAGAATTTACACCTTTGGACCTACCTTCCGTGCTGAAAACTCTAACACTTCTCGACATTTGGCGGAATTCTGGATGATTGAACCAGAAGTGGCATTCTTCGAACTGGAAGATAACATGAATCTGGCGGAAAGTTTCGTGAAATATGTCATTTCTTATGCACTTGAAAACTGCAAAGAAGATCTGGAGTTTTTGGAAAACCGACTATTAGAAGAAGAGAAGCAAAAACCACAGAACGAAAGATCAGAGTTGAAGCTTATAGAAAAGCTAAAATTTGTAGTAGAAAATGACTTCGAAAGATTAACGTATACAGAAGCGATAGACATATTACTAAAATCCAAGCCAGCTCAAAAGAAACAGTTCCAATACGAGGTAGCTTGGGGTATTGACTTACAATCAGAACACGAAAGATATCTAGTAGAGAAGCATTTCAAAAAACCCGTCATTCTAACGAACTATCCGAAGGAGATCAAAGCCTTTTACATGAAACAGGACGATGAGCTAAATGGCGCCCCTGGAGCTACAGTACGCGCTATGGACGTTCTTTTCCCTGGAATCGGAGAGATCATAGGCGGATCTCAGAGAGAAGACAACTACGAGAAACTGATGGCCAGAGTAAAAGAAGTGGGCATAGATCCTGAAAACATCTGGTGGTACTTAGAAACTCGTAAATTCGGTTCTGCCCCACATTCCGGATTCGGATTAGGGTTTGAACGTTTAGTGTTGTTCGTTACAGGTATGACAAACATCAGAGACGTGATACCTTTCCCAAGAACGCCTAAAAATGCCGAATTCTAATGTGGTTGCCCCTCCTTATTTTCCTGGCTGTAATAGGAGCTAATGTGATCATTAGCGTTTATCTGGAACGTAAGGTATCTGCTTTTATTCAGGACCGACTAGGCCCAATGGAGGTAGGTAAGTGGGGACTTCTACAATTATTCGCTGATCTTATAAAATTATTCCAAAAGGAAGATACCATTCCTTTTGCTGCCGACCGGAAAATGTTCAAAGCCGCGCCATATATCATATTTGCGGCTGTATTTTCCGGTTTTGCTTTTTTACCTATATCCCATGGACTTCAAGGGGTAAATGTACAAACCGGCGTATTTCTATTATTAGGACTCATCTCCATAGACATTTTGGGATTGATCCTCGCGGGATACGCTTCTAACAACAAATATTCATTATTAGGTGCAATGCGTTCAGCGGCCCAAATCATCTCTTTTGAGGTTCCCTTGGGCTTATCTATCCTTTCAGTTTGTTTAATTAGCACTACCCTTAACCTTCAGGAAATGACCCTTCAGCAGGGAATATTTTCTAGCGAAACGAATTACTTCTTAGGAATCAAATCCCTAGGCTGGGATACCACTCAGGTGGGAGGTTTTCTTACTTGGAACATCTTTAGAAGTCCAATCTTGATCCCCGTCTTCATCATCTTTTTTATTGCCGCATTAGCAGAAGCTAACCGAGCCCCCTTTGACCTTCCGGAAGCAGAATCCGAATTGATTGCCGGCTTCCAAACGGAATACTCCGGATTTCGCTGGGCTATACTTTTTCTGGCAGAATACGGAATGATGCTACTCATGTCCTTTTTAGCCGCCATATTTTTCTTTGGAGGATGGAACACCATCTTTCCCAATATAGGACCTATCCGCTTAGCTGATTGGACTTCCGGAACTCCCGGAGAATGGTCAGGAAACCTTTGGGGAGCCTTTTGGATCTTCACAAAAGCCTATCTGGGAATGCTTATCCAAATGTGGGTTAGATGGAGTTTTCCGCGTATTCGAGTTGACCAATTAATGTACCTATGCTGGAAAGTCCTCACACCATTTTCATTAGCTTTATTAGGACTTTCTGCAGCATGGAGAATCTTAATG
The DNA here is from genome assembly GCF_000166395.1 of Leadbetterella byssophila DSM 17132. GTDB lineage: Bacteria > Bacteroidota > Bacteroidia > Cytophagales > Spirosomataceae > Leadbetterella > Leadbetterella byssophila. The sequence continues at coordinate 3,578,628 of NC_014655.1, read as the reverse complement.
ATCTATGGCTAAATTATCAGATGAACTGAAGGAAGCTATACTTTCTTTGCCTACTAAGGAAAAGAACAAATTACTTCTGAGACTTATTGCAAAAGATGAGTTATTGACAGACCAACTGCAATACAAGCTGCTGGAAAATACACCGTCTGACTTGAAATTTAGGCAACAAGAAGTTCAGGATCAAATAGATTTCACATCAGGTAGATTAACGCTTAAACAGATCTTAACTTACTTCAGAACCTTTTCCGGAAAAATAAATCGATTCGCAAAGGTTACAAAAGATAAGCAATCAGAACTTGAGCTATGGAAATACCTTTGTGAAGCAGCCTTAATAGCCTTTAAACAATATAGAGCAACTTTGAGGGATAGCCAACTAAAACCTAAATTCAAAGAAAATGCTCTCAAGAAAATTTCTAAGATGTATACTCTCCTTGAAGGTTTACACGAAGACTATCATTTGGAATATATGGACGACCTAAAACAACTGGAAAAAGACTACAAACAACTATGAAAAAAGACATACTTGTCATCAAGTTTGGTACAGCATCCCTCGGGAACGGAGAACCTGATGTACAGATATTAAAAGAAATAGCAAGACAAATTGCACAACTTCATAAAAAGCATTACCTCGTTATAGTATCCTCAGGGGCAGTAGGTGCGGGAAAATCATTTATACCTCGCTACGAAGCTACTATCGCGCAAAAAAAAGCTGCGGCCGCTATAGGGAACCCCTTGCTACTAAAAATGTATCAGGAGGTATTTGCAGAGTATAATATTGTAGTGGCACAAAGTTTAATTGAGAAGCAACACTTTTCTCAAAGGCCACAATTTCTTCAGCTAAAAGAAACCTACGAAGAATTATGGAAGTCAGACATCATTCCTATAGCGAATGAAAATGACGTAGTAAGTAACAGAGAATTAAAGTTCTCTGATAACGACGAGTTAGCTACTTTAATAGCCAGCGGATTTGGGGCAAAGAAACTAATGCTTTGTACTGCCTCCGGTGGTCTATTGGACCCTTCCGGTCAAATAATTCCAGAAGTCGAACGAATAGACGAAAAAATTCTTTCCTACGTCCTTCCTTCAAAGACATCCCTAGGTTCAGGGGGCATGGCATCTAAACTGACCTTTACTCATTTGGCAAATAAAATGGGGATTGAAGTAGTGATCTTTGGAATGAAAGAAACAGATGGTATCCTAAAAGCTTTTAGAGGAGAAAGTGGAACTACTTTCCGAGCATACCCTACTAAGATCAATGCGCGAAATAAATGGCTTGCAAGCTCCGGAATCTCAGTAGGCAAGGTAAGTATAGACAAAGGTGCAGAAGATGCCTTGAAAGCCCGCAAAAGCTTATTACACGTAGGTATTAAAAACTACACAGGAGAATTCACCAAAGGTGAACTGGTAGAGATCCAAAATGAAGCTGGAGAAACGATTGGTGTAGGAAAGGTCAGGATATCCTCAGTGGATATTCCAAATTCTGCAGGGAAAAATACCCTCATCATCCATGCAGATGATTTAGTGGTCTGGTAAGAAGCGCAGACCCGAAGGTCTGCGCCAAAGTCTTATTTAGAAGCTGCCGGAACGGTTACTCCTAATTTTTTGAATACTTTCTCAGTAATATTGTCTGCGTCTGGAGCAACTAAAATCACCGGAGTAGTACCATAACCTGCATCAGAGTTAAGTACTATAGTATAGTTGTTTTCTTTAGCTACTTCCTCAATTCCTTTTTGGATCTTATCCATTACAGGACTTAGAAGTTCTTGCTGCTTAGCAGTTAAAGCTGCTTCAGAGTTTTGTTGTAATTCCTGCAATTCGTTTTGCTTGTTTTGAATTACTTTCTCTTTGTCTTTGCGGATAACTTCAGACATAGTAGCCGCATTCTTTTGATAATCTTCTACTAACTTCTGATATTCAGCCAATTTCTCGTTAAACAATTTCTCGTACTGAGCACGTTCTGTAGAAAGTTTGGTCTGTATGTCTTTGAAATCAGGTAGATTCTGCAAAATGTGGTCAACATTAGTCCAACCAATTTTTACGCTAGTTTGGGCGTTCACGGTTAGGCTTGCCAAAAGTGCCAGCGCAGTTACAAACAATTTGATTCTCATTTTTTAAACTATTAATTTACTTTGGTTTACTATTTATTTACCAGACCTAACTCTTCTAACATGAAATCCGTATAGTCATGTCTCGGATCAGCATAGAACATGCTCAGATCAGATGCCTTGTCAAATATAAAGCTAAGTTTATGGTTCTTCGCAATTTTTTCGGACGTTTTATAGATCTGCTCCACAATAGGCTTCAACAATTCCTTCTTTTTTTGGAACAACATCCCATTTAATCCGAAAATACTATTGTTATAACTCTTTAGGTCCTCTTCCGCTTTTTCAATTGCCTTTTGTCGCTCCACCCGCATGTCTTGCGTTAAGAGAATCTCCTCCTGTTGGTACTTCAACTTCATCTGAGCCACATCCTCGTATTTTTTGGAAACCTCCTTTGTCCACTGCTCAGTCAAAGCATTCATGGTCTCCTCTGCCTTTTTATATTCCGGCATTCTACTCAGGATGTATTCACTATCGATGTATCCAAACTTCTGAGAAAATCCCGGAAGAGCCAACATCAGCAATATGATTAAAGACCCTAGTTTTTTCATCTTTCTGCTACTAAGACGTTCGAAATCTTAAATAGTTTAAACGATTAACAAATGATTAACGTATTTGCTGCCCTATACTGAAGGTAAATGCCTTCTTACCTTGGTTAGGTAATCCCGGAATGGGGTCAAATGCATAACCATAATCTATACCCAATAGACCGAAGGCTGCCATAAATACTCTGGCACCCACACCCGCAGACCTACGAATCTTGAATGGATTGAAGTCCTTATAACTTCCCCAGCTATTACCGGCCTCTGCAAAGGTCAATAGATAGATAGTAGCCTGAGCATTCAGTGACACAGGATATCTTAGCTCCACAGCGTATTTATTATATATGATACCACCTTGACGCGTATATGCACTCTGATTCAAGACATCCGCAGCCTCATTATAAGTAGGCTCATATACTATACCTTCTTCGTATCCTCTTAAACCTATCAGTTCAATACCGATACTGTTACTGTTCTGCATTCCCATACCTGCACCACCTAGTACAAATCTTCCGAATGGGCTATAATCATTCTTGCTATTGTATCTTCCTAAGAAGCCCATATTGGCCTTAGCATGGAAAATAAACTTACCTACTACCGGCGTATACCAGTCTAAGTCAAACATCCATTTATGCCCTTCTATAAACATTCTATTATTCTTAGGCTCTATACCTAATCCGGAATAAGGAGGGTTAAACGTACCGCTCAAGGACACATTAGAACCTGTACGGGTAAACTGTGGATTATCTAAGCTGTATCTGGAAAGGTTAAATCCAAGAGACAAGTCGTGAGCTACACCATTGCTGAATCCACGTAGATACCAGGAATCCTTCACATCATAGAACTGATAACTTAAGCTTGAGCTGAAGTTAAAGTTCCTATCCGGCCAGTTCAAACGTTTACCAAAGCCCACAGACAAACCGGTGTTCTTAAAGTAACCGTTATAATAAGCACTGCTATAAAGAGTATTATAGTAGTCAGCATAAGCAGAGTTTGCATAATACCTTCTATATCTATCGTACATCTTTCCTAAATCCTGTACGGAGTGCCAAAGCGACACGGTCAAGGAATTAGGTTTCTTACCTCCTAACCATGGCTCAGAGAAAGATAGAGAGTAGTTCTGGAAACCACCATTCGCTTGCAAACGAATGGAAAACTTCTGTCCGTCACCTTTAGGTAAAGGTTTGTATTCTTTAAAGTCAAAAATCTTACGGATAGAGAAGTTATTAAAGACTACCCCGAAGGTACCGATAATACCTTGCATGGCAGAATACCCCCCAGATAACTCTATATTATCAGAAGATTTCTCTTCTACCGTATACTCAATATTCACCGTTCCGTCAGCCTGAGGAACAGGTTTAGGGTCTATTTTCTGAGGATCAAAGTATCCCAAACGGGTTAAACTTTGAACGCTCTCCACTAAATCTGACCTACTGAATTTCTGTCCCGGCTTAGTAAGGATCTCACGAAGCACTACGTGGTCACTAGTCTTAGTATTACCATTCAAAATGATCTTTGAAATGGTAGCCTGCTTACCCTCTCTAATTCTAAGTTCTATATCAATAGAGTCACCTACCACTGCTACTTCTACCGGTTCTACGTTAAAATACAGATAACCATCATCCTGATAATAGGAACTCACGTCACCACCGGTAGGTTTACCATTAAGTCTCTTCTGAAGATCTTCAGGATTATAAACATCTCCTTTTTCTATGCCCAAAATCAGATTCAATGTATCTGTATTACGTACATAGTTTCCTACCCATGTGATATTTCTGTAATAGAACCTCTGCCCTTCCGTTACCTCCAGTTTAATCCCTACATTCCCATTTGGATTGATGTATACAGAGTCCTTATCGATATTAGCGTTACGGTATCCGTTCTTATTGAGGAACGCAATCAGCTTCTCTTTATCTTCCTTGTATTTCTTCTCTCTAAACTTAGAAGGATTGAAAATACGCAAAGGGGCTTTCTCTTTGGTACCCTTCATCTTTGACAAAGCTCTCCATTTAGGAACTTCATTAAGTCCTTCAATTTCAATCTTATCAATTCTCGCTTTTTTCCCTCTATCAATATTAAATACGATCTGCGCGGTGCTAGTACGAATGGTATCGTTGATTTGCTGGGCCTGAACTTTGGTATGCAAAAATCCCTTATCTAAATAGTGCTTCTTGATAATGTTTTGCATGTTCTTCACCATAGCTTCAGTGATCACTTTCCCTTTATAGGTTTTGATCTTCTCTTCTATGGTTTCTTTTTGACCGTTCCGAATACCATTCAAAACAATCTTATTTAATCGGGGTCTCTCCCTCAAGTCTAGTTCAAGAAATACCTTGTTATCTTCTATACTAGTAATATTTATAGAAACATCTTCCAAGATACCCTGATCCATCAATCTACGGATAGCCGTAGTGATTCTCTCTCCGGGAATGGTGATTTTCTCATTAACATTTAAACCTGCTACAGAGATTAAAGTATTCTTATCTAAATACTGAACTCCTACCACGGTAATCCCGCCTATGATATATTCTTTAGGGTTGTTGTAATCAACCAAAGAAGTGGGTGCTGTAGGAGTAGATTGTCTACCTACACCAATTCTCTGTGCATTAGCAGTCAAACCAGATAAAAGTAGAAGAACAAAGAAAAGTCTAAAAAAATACGTCATTTGAAAATTAATCATGGGTTTTACCGAAACGCCTATCTCTGGTTTGAAATGATTTTATTGCATCCAGTAAGTGACTTTTCCTGAAATCGGGCCACAAAATGTCTAAAAATAATAATTCAGCATAAGCAGACTGCCATAAAAGGTAATTACTTATCCTGTGATCGCCACCGGTACGGATCAATAGATCCACATCAGGAGCCGGGAAAGTAGAAAGATACTGACTAAATAGGGTTTCATCAATATCACTAGCTTGAATTTTTCCTTCTTTTACTTCAGTAGCCAGTTTTTTGCTGACCTGAAGAATATCCCATTTACCACTATAACTCAAGGCAATATTTAATACGAGTCCTGTATTACCTGCTGTAGTTTCTATCCCTTTCTCCATATTCTTACGCGCGCTATCCGGCAATGCGTCCATATCTCCTATGCACTGCAAACGCACGTTGTTTTTATGAAGTCTAGGAACTTCATCACCAATGGTTTTTACTAACAGGTCCATAATCCCATCTACTTCTGCCTTAGGTCTTCCCCAGTTTTCAGTAGAAAAAGTATATAACGTTAAATATTTTATGCCTAATTCAGCACATCCCTCCACGGTTTCTCGAACCGCTTTGATGCCATGCTGATGTCCGAAAATACGCAAAGCACCTCTGCTCTTTGCCCATCTTCCATTGCCGTCCATAATAACGGCAACATGCTTCGGTAAATTGTTCAGACTGATCTCTTCCAAAAGTTTAGGTAAAAAAGGGATTGCAAAAATATAAAAATACCTAAGTAATAAAAAGATGACACCCAAATAATACGTTGTGGATCAAGATTTTTACCTAGCACCTGGATTTTAGATTGTTGTTAAAGAAAGTATAACGAAGAAATCCTTAAATTTGCGCCTTATTTATAGAAATACGCTCATGTTAAGAACGCACACCTGCGGAGAGCTCCGCATGTCAGAGGTAAATCAATCCGCTACCCTTTGCGGATGGGTACAGAAGATTAGAGACAAAGGGGGCATGATCTGGATTGACCTCCGAGACCGCTACGGCATTACCCAATTGATCTTTGAAGAAGGCAAAACAGATGCTGCGGTCATTGCAAAAGCCCGTAGCTTAGGGCGTGAATTTGTCATCTCTGCTACCGGAAAGGTTCAAGAAAGATTAGCCAAAAACGATAAAATCCCTACAGGTGACATTGAAATCTCTGTAGATGATATACAAATCTTAAATCCTGCTAAATTACCTCCATTCTTAATCGAAGACGATACCGATGGAGGTGATGAACTCAGAATGAAGTTCAGATACCTAGATTTAAGAAGAAATACGGTCAGACAAAACCTGGCGCTGCGCCATAAAGTGGCTCAGCAAACCCGAATCTATATGGATGCCAATGACTTCATAGAAGTAGAAACTCCGGTCCTTATTAAATCTACTCCGGAAGGAGCTAGGGATTTCGTGGTTCCTTCCCGTATGAACCCGGGCGAATTCTACGCTCTTCCACAGTCGCCTCAGACCTTCAAACAATTGTTGATGGTATCCGGATTCGACCGTTACTACCAAATCGTTAAGTGTTTCCGCGATGAGGACCTTAGAGCCGACCGCCAACCGGAATTTACGCAAATCGACTGTGAGATGTCCTTCGTAGAGCAGGAAGATGTATTGAACATGTTCGAAGGACTTATTCGCCACTTGTTCAAAACGGTCAAAGGAATAGATCTTCCTGAAGTGCCTAGAATGACCTATGCGGATGCTATGCGACTTTACGGTTCAGATAAGCCTGACACCCGTTTCGGTATGCAGTTCGTAGAGTTGAATGACCTGGTTCAAGGAAAAGGATTCCAAGTTTTTGACGATGCCGAATTAGTAGTAGGTATCAAAGCTGATGGATGTGCAGAATATACCCGTAAACAAATAGACGAACTAACCGACTGGGTAAAACGCCCACAAATCGGAGCAAAAGGGCTGGTATACATTCGTGTAAATACAGACGGATCTATCAAATCTTCCGTAGACAAGTTCTACACTCCAGAAGACCTTCAAGCCATCGCTGCACGTTTTGAGGCGAAACCGGGAGATTTAATCCTAATACTTTCAGGTACCAAGGACAAAGCTCGTAAACAACTGAACGAACTACGTCTGGAAATGGGCTCACGCTTGGGCCTAAGAAATCCGGAAGAATATAAAGTATTATGGGTTTTAGACTTCCCTCTATTAGAGTACGGAGAAGAGGAACAAAGATGGTTTGCTATGCACCATCCGTTCACCGCTCCTAAACCAGAAGATTTGGCTCTACTTGATAAAGACCTAGGACAAGTAAGAGCTAATGCTTATGACTTAGTCATCAACGGTACCGAAGTGGGTGGAGGATCAGTAAGGATCTTCCAAAAAGAACTACAAGGTAAGATGTTTGAAATCCTTGGTTTTACTCCTGAAGAAGCGAAGAAACAATTCGGCTTCTTGATGGAAGCATTCGAATACGGTGCGCCACCGCATGCAGGACTTGCATTCGGGTTTGACCGACTTTGTGCCATCTTCGGAGGTGCGGATTCCATAAGAGACTTCATCGCCTTCCCTAAAAACAATAGTGGTAGGGATGTCATGATAGATTCTCCATCAACTCTGCACGAGGATCAACTCAAAGAACTTAACATTCAAGTAAGATAAAAATCCAAAGGGCTGCCGAAAGGTGGCCCTTTCACATTAGAATCTGATTAGAATCACACTTTTTTAATAAGTATTTGGTTATAGGGGTATTATGAGACAGTTCATTTTTACCCTTTTACTACCATTAAGTTCATTCGCCCAAACCATCTCTACGAACACCAATGCCTGGTTGCACTATATGGGCACTTTCCAATTTCACCCGAAATGGAGTTCTTCCTTTGAAACCTCCATTAGAGGCGCGAATGTAACCCAAGAATTCCAACAGTTTTTTCTGCGACCTTCTTTAGATTATAAGGTCTCTTCACGCTTTACAACCAGCTTAGGCTATACCTATGTGTTAACCGGAGTGTATGGGGAACCTGCCTTAAACAAAAGAAACATGCACGAAAATCATGCATGGATTCAAGCACAGCTAAACACTCCCATAAAGAAAACAAATCTTACGCACAGATGGAGAAATGAAAGCCGATGGGTATTCATCAATGAAGACGAACCCTATGCCTATAGAAATAGAATGAGGTATATGCTGATCCTAAACCAACCTTTGGCACAAAGTCCCTTCAGTATCCTGGCAGGTAATGAAGTATTTCTCAATATGGGGAAAAATGCCGGAAAAACATTATTGAACCAAAACCGGATTATAGCGGGAATGGCTTACAAATTCAACCCAAGGAATCAAGTTCAGCTTGCTTACATCCATCAAACCATCAAGAGTTTTAACAATACAATTCAGGAAAACAATGCTACGATTCGTTTGAGTTATGTGTCCAGAGTTGAACTCTTAAAGAAAAGGGAAACACCTACTTTAAGTCCCCGAATTTTGAGTTCACTATAATACTGACTACTATTCCTAATAGTATGCCGCAAACATCTGCAACGATGTCCATAACATCAAAGGACCTTCCAAAACTCTCCGGTAACAGGTACTGCATTATTTCAGAACCCACTGCGTACAGAAAAAGCCCAAGAGACACTCCTATTATGCTTTTTTTGTATTGATGCCAAAGGAATCCTAAACCCGCGAAGACCGTAGCGTGCACTACTTTATCATTGATAAAGGGCACGCTGGTAGTGTCTATATCTGAGGTGGGCATTCCCAACAAAATAGTTACAACAAATATCGCTAAATAAGCGAGATGCGGTTTCCGAAAGATCTTAATTATCTTGTAATCCACTTGAATTCGTATTCCAATTCCGGTATCTTAGTTCTGTCTGCTATTCTACGCAAACGCGCCGGCAAAGCTAATAAATAATCTCTGGCTCTCTCTGCCTGAGCATTAAGTTCCCTCACTTTTTCTATCTTCCATTCCTGAAGTAAGCTTTCCAGAATTTCAATGTAATCTATGGTAGTGTACACACCCAGCCTTTGTGCGGAATCAGAAAAATGAGAAAACACCTCCCCTATCTTTTCCCCCGTTTCTCGAAGAAAATGTGCAGGCATCACTATCTTTTTTCTCATCATATCTTCAAAGGCTAACATCACCTCTGAAGGATCCACCTCAAAGAATTTGGAGATAAAGGTCTTATATGCCTTAGCATGCCTCATCTCATCAGAAGCTATCTTCCCACAAATCTTAGACAGATGAGTATTACCAAACTTCTTTGCCAGTGTGGCCGTTCTTCTGTGAGAAATATTAGTTGCTAATTCCTGAAAAGAAGTATAAATAAAGTTTCTATAAGGGTCATCATCTGTACCAATATCAAAGCCATCAGCAATCAGCCACTGAGTAGAGGTTTCCATCTCCCGCATATTTATTCTACCGGAGAGATAAAGGTACTTGTTCAATAAATCGCCATGCCTATTTTCTTCAGCACTCCACCATCTTACCCATTTCACCCAACCGGAATTTGGTTCCTCTACCTGTTTAATCCCCTCAACGGTCATTAGCCAAGAAGTATACGTAGGCAAGGCTTCTTCTGTGATGCAGTCACCCACCAAAACCGCTAAGTAATCATACGGCAATTCTTTGCAGGCATCCTGTAACTCTTTTAGCTCATCAAAAAAATTCTCCTTTCCCGAATCCGGAAGGAAATCAGCCGGCTGCCAGTTGGACTCAATAGGATTTAGAAATTCAAGAGAAAGATCGTCCACTTCCTTCCCTATATGTTTCATGACTTCTATGCGACTTGGTTCCATGCCATTCTTACATTACAAATGCAAATTAATTCCAAACCACCAATTTTCAAACCCAAAATATCCCTTTAACTTTGCAAAAAAATACACATTTGAAGAAGATTCTGGATTATTTGTTAAGCGCCATTTATGCCCTCTATTTTGGGATACTTTTATGTGTTTTCCACGTGGTACAGGTGATTGCTTTTCATTTATTCGGTCCACGTGCACATCAAAGATCGGTAGAAATATTGAACCTATTTATTATTGGAGGCTTTTTTCTAACGGGTTCACGTGCAAAGTTTTACCAACAATCACCCTTACCTACTGATCGCACTATCATCTTTATCTCAAACCACCAAAGTATGTTTGACATCCCGGGAATCATCTGGTTTCTGAGAAAGCATACGCCTAAGTTTGTTTCTAAAAAAGAGCTAGCAAAGGGAATACCTGCCATCTCCTATAATCTTAGGGTAGGACAAGCAGCTTTGATTGACCGTTCTGATTCCAAACAGGCCATTATGGAGATATTAAGATTTGCCAAGCATATCTCTGAGCATACTTTCTCTGCTGCCATTTTCCCGGAAGGTACCAGATCCAGAACCGGGAAGCTAAAGCCTTTTGCCGTAGGAGGTGTGGCTACACTCTTAAAGAAAACGAAGCACCCTCTTGTAGTACCCATAGCTATCAAGAATACAGGCAAATTCAATCCAACGGGTTTGTTCCCATTAAGCTCCTTTACTACAATGTCTTGGACTACTTTGGAAGCAATAGAACCAAAGGACAGAACACCGGAAGATATTGTCAAAGAATGTGAAGACCAAATCCGAGAATATTTAGGCCAAAAAATATAGGTTTTTACTATATTTCTTCCCTATTTGCATAACAATTAAGCGGTCACTTGAACGTTAATCTTTTGGAATGAAATCGTTCATTAACCCAAATATCCCGGTCCTAAAGCCGTCTGATACGGTGGATGATGCACTTGTACTCTTTAATGATTACAAGTTGGATCTGCTGCCCTATATCCAGGACGAGGTTTTCAGTGGATATTTCTCAGAAGATTTGCTGCTCAATTATGACAATGATGACCTTTTGAATGACATTCAAGCCCTACCTGGGGAATGTGTTCTAGAGGAATCCGATTCCCTGTTAGAAGGCATCAGAAAGTTCATGACTGCTCAGCTGCCATTGTTACCGGTATGTGATGAAGACCATAGGTTCTTAGGCACTGTAGAGAAGGTTCGTCTAATTGATGAACTTACCATTCAAATGGGGCTTCAAAACGCAGGTGGTCTATTAGAAATACACCTGAAAGGCAGAGATTATTCATTGGCTGAAATTTCCAGGATTGTGGAAAGTGAGTCGACAAAGATCTTAAGTAGTTTTGTACATGCGGAAGAGGAAGATGATTTGATTCTAACTTTGAAGTTAGACAAAACGCAGATCAGTACAGTGGTCAGTGCTTTAACCAGATTCGGATATGATGTGATTTCCTATCACAGTTCGGAACCGGTTACCAATATTGAAAAAGACAGGTATGAGCAGTTAATGCGATACCTAAGTATATAAATTTTGCTTTCCTTATGAAATTTGCTATCCATGGCAGACCCTTTAAACCGGAATCTCGCGAGGAGATTCAAAATATATTTCACGCCCTCGACCAGAGAGGGATATTTTATCAAATCTCGGATACATTTTCAAACCTCTTAAAGGAAAGCGGAGTTCACCATGATCAAAGCATGATCTTTCGGGAGAAGGCGGAGCTTTGCGACCTAGATGTAGCCATTAGTCTAGGAGGAGATGGTGCTTTCCTAGAAACCTTAGGTATGGTGGCCCGCCAAGAAACGCCGGTATTGGGTATAAATTTTGGTCGACTAGGATTCCTGACTGACATTGCACCGAAAAACATTCAAGAAACTTTAGATAAGATATTACGGAAAGAATATACCATTGATGAACGCATCATGCTACATGCAGATGGGGCGCAGCCTATCTTCCCTGACGGCATGAACTTCGCATTAAATGAGATAGCCATATCGAAGACGGACACCTCTTCGATGATCGTAATTCACGCTTACATTGATGGAGAATTCCTAAACTCCTACTGGGCTGACGGTCTTATGGTGGCCACACCTACGGGAAGTACAGGATATAATTTGAGTTGTGGCGGGCCTTTGGTCATGCCTATCTCAAATGACTTCATCATTACTCCTATCTGCCCTCATAACCTCTTTGTAAGGCCTATTATCGTTTCCAGCCAGAGTAAGATTACGCTTAAAGTAGAGAGTAGAAGTAACAACTACCTGGTTTCTATGGATTCTAGAGCCAGAATAGTGGGAGATGAGATGGGAGAAATCACGGTAAGTTTAGAGACATTTAAAGCTAAACTTCTGAAAATAGATGGAATGAGCTTCCTATCTACCCTAAGAAACAAATTAAAATGGGGCGAAGACGTTAGAAATAGAATATAAAAAGTAAATAAATTTGCCTCCCGTCTCGTTAAAAGAGGGTGATGCGGATTAAATCAACAATTATGCTAAAGAATAAGATTTTCTTTATTACAATAGCTTTTGCTTTCCTACAAACACACCTAGCATTAGGACAATTGTTCAAAAAAACTAGCGATAGCTATTCATCAGTAGGCATTGGAGCAGGAACCTCCCATTATTTTGGAGATCTTTCTCCTTATCGTACTTTTTATTATGCCATATATTCCAATGTTCGTTGGAACGGAACCATCAATTATACCGCTCAATTGAATTCCAAATTCGCCGCCAGAGCTTCCGTTACCTATTTGCGTTTGTTTGGGAACGATGCTACTTATGGGGGGAAACTAGCCGATGGAAAATCAGGGATCAACCAACAAAGAATCCGCAACCTACATTTCAAAAATGACATGCTGGAATTTGCGGTGATGGGGCTATATTCCTTCAGACCTTTAGACATGAACCGCAGAAAGAATGATGGTCTACAGTGGAGCCCTTATGTAGGTCTGGGAATAGGCCTAGTGAGTAATAACCCTATGGCAAAAGATAGAATCACAGATAATACCGGGGGGATATTAAGAGATAAGGTGCAAAGCGGTTGGACAGCTCTAAGAAACGCAGATACAGAGACAGACAAAAAGTACTCTTCCATCACTCCTGTCATTCCTCTTTCACTAGGAATCAAAACCATGTTGAAACCTAATCTGATCTTAGGAATCGAAGGCAGTATAAGGTTTACTTTCACTGATTATTTGGATGATGTAAGTACCGGACGATATAGCACGGATGCATTATCCTACAGGGCGAATGAAGATTACTTCGCTTTAACCGGAAAATCACGTTTGGAATCCTATATGAAAGCCACAGGAAATCAAGCGGTAGGCAGCTTGTACCCTTCTGTAGATGCAGAGAATCATGAACCTCGTACAGGATTCAGAGGTTCAAAGAGAAATGATATGTATATTTTAACCCAGGTTACCCTTAACTATATTATCGGCAGCAGAGTAAAATGTCCTCCTTTAGGTCAATAATCCTTTTATTTACTGTTTCACCGCTCTTCTGTTTTGCCCAAAAAGTAGAATATGGAGCAGGACTGGGACCTACCTTTTATAAAGGAGACCTGCACCCAAGGTTCAATGTAATCAATCCGGGTGCAGCAGGAGATATCATGCTCAGATACAACTTCAATCGAATTGTTTCTGCTAGAGCCAACTTTATGATGGGACTAGTAGTAGGTGACGATAGCAAATCTACTGATCCCTTCCAAAAGGAAAGAGATTTCAAGTTTCGTAATGTAGTGATGGATTATTTGGTTCAATTGGAATACAATTTCCTGAATTTTCGAACTCATGATGGAAGATATGAGCACGACTGGACCCCATACTTATTTGGAGGAGTGGGACAAGCCCAAATCCTACAGAAGAAATTAAATTTTCAGGGAGCACCAATAGATAAGGCGGGGTCAGGATCTGACAATATCCTTGTTTATGGTATTGGCTTCAAGAAGGTACTAAGCTCGAGATGGAATCTGAGCGGAGAGTTTTCCACTAGAACCTTCCTTAATAAGAAGAATGGAGCTATGTTTGATGGAGTAGATGGCTCTACTCTTAACAATTCGTATTCTCCACCTCGTCAATTCTTCTTTGGTAATACTCAACAAAACGACAAATACTTCCACGCCTCATTTACGCTGAGTTATTTGATTTATAGAGTAAACTGTAATACGCCAGGCAAGAAATTCAGCTTCTTCTAAGCTTCCTTAGGCATGATAATAGCCATTATAAAATAAGCCAGGAGCAATCCTCCCATACTAAAAATGGTCAATAAAGCTGCACCTATCCTGATAATAGTGGGATCTGCTTCCAGATATTTGCCTAAGCCTCCACACACACCTAAGATCATGGCCTCTTTACCTATTGTTCTTTGAAGTTTCCTTTGCATTTTTTGTACAAGAATTAAAAGTAAATTTACAAGGAAATTTCAAAATACCATGTTTGTAAACGCGATTAATCAAGTAGCCAAATTCACCTTTCCTTTGATCATATCTAATCATTATCAGGACGGTAGCACCAGCAGCCATCTAGGGAGCTTCGTTCTCCTAAATGAAGAAGGATGGATTATCACCGCTGCTCACATCATCGCAGAAACCAAAAGACACCATGAACATGTGCAAGAATACCACAATTATATCCATGGTAACGGAATGGTTTTAAATCCAAAATGGATATTAAATCATTCCTTATGGTTTGGAGCAGACCATCACCGGATACAGACCTTTCACCTCCTACCTGAAAACGATTTGGCCATCGGTAAAATAGAAGATTATCAGGCTGCGCCAGGGCAAATTTACCCTAAAATCATTTCTCCCAGCAGAATTGCAGCAGGAAGGTCCCTATGTAAATTGGGTTATCCCTTCTACGATATACACGCAACCTTTACGGGCAATACCTTTCAATATGATGCTTCCTTGTTTCCCATCCCTCATTTCCCTTTGGATGGAATGTTAACTCGAATCATTGAAGGTGATTCAAATGAATGGGGGAAATGGATAGAGACCAGCACACCGGGATTACGCGGGCAAAGTGGTGGCCCTCTATTTGATCGTGAAGCTAATTTATGGGGGATTCAGTCCATGACCAGGCATTTGCCACTAGGCTTCTCTCCATCTATCAACAAGGGTGGAGTACATGTAGAAGAAAATCAATTCATCAACTTGGGATGGTGTATACACCCCCAGGTGATTATAGACTTCCTTGAAAAGTTTGAAGTAAAGTACTATCGCGCTGATGATAACTCTTGAGGCTGCTCTGAGGTAGTAGCCAGGTATTCAGCATATTCAATCAATGCAGGAAAATCCTCTTGAGTGATATACCTTTCCCTTGAAGTAAATCCTAGGACCTTACGTACGGGTATTTTGTAACTGGTTTTTATCTGTAAGGTATAATAATCTGTTAGCTTCTTTCCATCTGAAGCAAACTCCGGAACCAGTAAATCATATTCACTCTCCCCTCTTAAATCACTATCCACTACAAGAGGACTAACTCTTCCTAGAATTTCAAACTGACGTTTGATCAAAACCTTTCTGCTAGGCAATTTTGCCGTACCTGACCACCAAATATCTTTTACATCATTCATGGCCTGGCGAGTTTCCTCTTCCGTTTGAACGGCTCCTAGGTAATGTAAAGTTTCTAAGATACTTCGAGTCATTTCCTCTTCATACGGCTTATCACTCAAAACGGCCTTTATACCCAGATGTGCGCCCAATAAGTTAGAATAGGCATCTTCCACGGAAAAACTCGAGTATCTCTCAGGAACCAAAGGAATATAAGACGAACCATACCACGTGGAGATCTCATGCCAGGCAGATAAATCATAGGCTATCTTTCCAGCTAAATTCGCTATGTCCTCATCCGTAAAATGATCCGGAATAAAAACATTCAATTTCTTTGTGCCACCTTCTTTGCCAAGTTTAAACTCATGCAAACCCACGTTCCTGTTTTCTTTGATCAGAGCAAATAAATAGGCTGTATAATCAGCTATATCCCTGAGATGCCCCATATCTATAAAGCCGCCTTTATGCGTATATATAATCCCGTTCTTTTCCGCTTTGTTACCCATAAACGTATGGTCACCCATAGCGGATAGTGAAGTAATATCCGTAACTTTAAGGAAGGACAGTACAGAAACCTTTACGTCTACACCAAAGGAACAACAGGTTCTGATAATTCTTTTAGGAGGGGTCTTCGTATCCAATCCTTCAGGTATACGAGCTGCACATAAAAAAGGAAGAAGGAGGATCAGAATTGTTTTTTTCATTACAGCTTTTTGGACAAAACCCTAATTACTGTATAACAAAATTATCTATAATCTTGTTCAAAAAAAACAGGACCTCGATGAGGCCCTGTTCTAATTTATGTATGTAGTGTAGTGACAGAAGACTTGAGAGGCATAATAGCCCACATCACCAAGTAAGGAATAACCGCTGGAATGGGAGCGATTACCGCCATCACAAACAGGATACGGATAAGGGTAACGTCTACATCAAAGTATTCTGCTAATCCGGTACAAACACCGCCTAACATGGACCCTTCACCTTTAATTCTTACTAGCTTTTTCATAATTTGTTTGTTTTATGATTCAAAGCTACTGCTATATATGGTACTATGCAATACAAAGTACACAAGTGGCAGACTGAAATGAAGAACGGCGACAAATCATGATTATCTAATTTCCGGCACCTCAAACATCCTTGCCTGTACCAGATCCATTTTACTTAATCCTTTGATAGTCTTATATATAGGACCAAATTCTCCAAGCTTTTCTATCAGCTGCGCTTCACTCCCTGATTTAGTAAACTTTTCTATTAACCTATCAAAGTCAGACTTAGGGTACGGATAGTATTTCACTTGATAATCCTTAATCCCAGCCTTTTTAGCTGCTAATTCTATAGCAGTATCTAAATCCCCCAGAATGTCAACCAATCCATTTTCCTTAGCCTGCTCACCGGTCCACACTCTTCCACCTGCTAGGGACTTCAATTCATTCAAATCCATCTTCCTACCTTGAGCAGCTTTAGTAGTAAAACTTTCGTATCCTTTATTGATCATGTTTTGGATGGACTGCTTTTCCACCTCTGTCATCTTCTTCACTGAAGAAGGAGAATTGGAATAAGTGTGTGTACTTACCTCATCAAAGGTAACGCCCAACTTATCATTCATGAATTTTTGGAAATTCAGCATGACGCCAAAGATTCCTATTGAACCGGTGATGGTGGTGGGATGAGCTACTATAGTATCACAACCCATGGCCATATAATATCCTCCGGATGCTGCTACATTTCCCATGGAAGCAAATACCGGCTTTTCCTTCTTGGTCAATTGGATTTCTCTCCACATCTTATCTGATGCCATAGCAGATCCACCAGGTGAATTTATGCGCAATACTATGGCCTTAACCTTCTTATCCTTCCTTGCTCTCTTTATCTCTTTGATAAACTCTTCAGCAGCAATAAACCCTTCTCCACCATTTCCGTCAACTATTTCACCCTCAGAAACTATCACCGCCACTCTATCAGAGGAAGTACTTTCTTTTATCAACTTTTTGGCTTTACTGTAAGTAGATAAGGTAGCATATTCTACTTTTTTGACACCTAACTTATTCTTAATTGCATCTTCGTATTGATCAGCATAAGCCACAGCTTGTACCAAATCAAACTTTAAAGCCTCATCAGAAGTGAATATTGGAGCCTTGTTTAAAAGACTATCAACGGAAGCTAATGCCCAATTTTTATCCTGTGCAAAATTGCTATAAACCTTATGTGATATGGATCCTAAATAAGACTTAATCTGCTCCTTACTAGCCTCACTCATATCCTTTCTGAAGTAAGGTTCTACTGCACTTTTGTATTCTCCCACCCTAAAGATGATGGGTTCAATTCCTAATTTCTCCAGCGTACCTTGAAAATAGGTTATCTCAGAAGATAAGCCATTAAATTCTACTGAACCCTCTGGATGTATAAATGCACTGTCAGCCACTGCACATAGGAGGATAGCTTTTTCTGATAAGTAATCTCCGTACGTATAAATGAATTTCCCGGATTTCTTGAAATTAAGCAAGGCTGACCTGACTTCTTCTAGCTCCGCAAAACCCATGGATGGATCGTTGATAGAAATACTGATACCCTTGATCTTAGGATCTAAAGCTGCATTTTTTAAAGAAGTCTGTAGCTCTCTAATACTGATATAATTTATTTCATCACCCAATATCCCCGTGAAAGGATCCTCCGGTTTTTTCAAATCAGTGAATTTACCATCTAAATCCAGTTTTAGCACTGTGCCCTCTTTGACCTCGCTCGTACCTTCAGAAGAGGAAAACATTGAGCCTATCCCCATAAACAAGAAGAAGAAAAGAATATAGAACAAGAAGATGCCAACAATGGTAGCTAAAACATACTTCAAAAACTGCATAATAGTGTTAGTATAGTAGATTACAAAATTACAATAAGAAAAGCAAGTTGCACTACGCTAATCATCAAACGGCTGATTATGGAGATGAACGGCTAAAACTCCCTGCCAAAAGTGAAGAACAAATTCCTCTCTTTCATCTCATTCACAGAATAATAGGCTCTTATATTCACATTGTAAAAAGTCACGATATCCAAACCTACTCCTCCTCCCAGCAAAGTTCTGTTACTCAGTCGAGAATTACTCCATTGGGGCTGAAAATTCCTTACATACGCAACATCAAAATATACGTTGGGATAGATTTTAAGTGGTAGAGAGGAAAACTCCTTTTTCCGGATAAGCCAGGAAATATCAAAGCTCCTGTCCATTATTTTATTTTTTATAGTATGTCTACTTAGGGCAAAGAACTGACCATCAATCACGTACAATTCATACCCCCTCGCAATATTCCCTCCATAACCTAAACCGCTCACCAAAAAATAGCTTTGAGTCCTAGGAAAAGAGGCTTTCCCTCTTACTTGAGAATCCCAGAAAAATCGTGCTCCAAGGGGTTGGAAATAGTGGAAGTTTAGATTCACATTGGTTTGATTTCTCCCTTTAAACGCCACATAATGATACACACTGCTGAAAAAAAGATGGCCTCTTTCAGCATATTGCCTAAAATCTCTAAAGTCCGCCCTAAACTCATAACCGGTATATAACAAATTCTGATTCGTTCTGGAATCACCGAAATACTCAGGATTTGCCAGAGCTATAGTGTCACTAATTTGCGTATTTGAAAAACCTCCGGTCCAGGTATGATAATAATTGATTCTATCTCTGTATTTAAAATCAATAGCTCCTCCCACCCTTTGATACAAAGTATGATCTGAACTGGCAAAAGTGAGCTTATCATTCCAGGTCTTAAACGGCAAAGCTTTTCTGGAAGCATAAAATGCCCTTGCCGTAAAACCCAGCCTCTTCTGCTTATCGATGTAGGGCCGCGAATAGGCCAATTGGTAATAGGGAGTAAATCCTAAATGCACATTGGCGGTTAACACATCTCCATTACCTGAAAAATTAAAATGATTTACATTCAAACCATACGTTAACCTACTCAAATCCCTCCCTCTTTCATACCACCATTCGTTGAAACTACGGTCACCTAATGCTAACATAGGCAATATAGACATATACCATCTTTCTTTTACCCATATCAACAGATCTAAATATCCTTCGGCGTCAGATAAAGGTGTCACCTCCACTTCTAGGAATAGATTGGTATTGACTACATTTTCTTTTATCAATTGGAGCTGCTTTGTGAGTCGAGGTTCGGAGATGGTATCCCCCTTTAGCATATGCACTTCCCGCAAAATGACTGCAGTCTTGGTTTTTTTATTCCCCTGAACCTCAATGTTTCTCACAGTAAAAACCTGAGCACATACAGGTGAGGCCATGAGAAATAACATGAAAATCTTTAAATAAGTTTTCAAAGTCGCTAGGAAGATGAATTTATCACCAATAATACGAGAAAAGTTTAGGTAAGACCTTATATACACCCCTTAATTTTTGTTCAAATAGGAAAAGAAACCCGCGATGATTTCGTATTTTTGCCCTTCTTATATTCAAACGTAATCAATGAATTATTCTTTATCTCACGTTCCGGAACGTACTGCACAACCTCGCAACAATGGTGTTACCATGGTGATGGATAAAGGCCTAAGTCTGGCTGAAGCGGAGAACTTCCTTTCTAAAGCTGCGAAGTTTGTGGACATAATAAAATTAGGTTGGGCCACATCGTACATAACGGAAAACTTAAAAGAAAAGATTCAACTCTATCACGCTCATAATATCCCTGTATATTTTGGAGGCACTCTATTTGAAGCCTTTGTTGTAAGAAATCAATTTGAAGATTATTTGCGTGTATTAGACGAATATGGATTGGAATATGCAGAGGTGTCTGACGGCTCCATTACATTACCTCATGAGGAAAAATGTAATTACATTGCCAAATTAGCTACCCGCGGAAAGGTTCTATCTGAAGTAGGATCAAAAGACGCCGAAAAAATCTTCGCTCCGTATAAGTGGATTGATTTGATGCGAAGTGAATTACAGGCAGGCTCTTGGAAAGTTATTGGCGAAGCCAGAGAAAGCGGAAACATTGGCTTATACAGAAGTACTGGAGAAGTTAGGCAGGGATTGGTAGATGAGATTATAAATGCTATCTCTGCTGAGAATATCATTTGGGAAGCACCTCAACGTCCTCAACAGGTATATTTCGTTAAATTGATTGGACCAAATGTCAATTTAGGAAATATTGCACCTGAAGAAGTAATAGCATTAGAAACTACTCGTTTAGGGCTTAGGAGTGATACCTTTGCCTCCTATTTACCGGAAGACATCAAACAAAAATATAAACTTGGCAAATACTTCCAAGATGAGCGCCTAAAACAAGACAATTAATGGAACTTATACACTTTATCATTGATTTCCTAAAGGATCCACTATCCGTTTTACAACAATTTTTGGCGGAGTATGACAAACTCACTTACGCCATCTTATTTCTAGTCGTTTTCGTGGAAACTGGCTTGATCATCATGCCATTATTACCCGGAGATTCACTGCTTTTTGCCGTTGGCCTTTTGGCTGCCACCACGGGACAGTTAGATGTTACCTTGGTGATACCACTGTTAATAGGTGCTGCCCTATTAGGAGACAATGTCAATTATTTCATTGGAAGTCGATTTGGTAGTTATATCAAATCACGGGAAAAGATCCTCTTCTTAAAAAGAGAATACATAGAAAAAACGGAAGAATTTTATGAAAAACACGGGGGTGTAGCCGTAATTCTCGCCCGTTTTATGCCCATCATCCGTACCGTAGCACCTTTCGTAGCAGGTGCCGGAAGCATGAAATACCCAAAATACATCCTGTATTGTATCATAGGAGCTGTTACTTGGGTAACTAGTATAACCTTATTGGGATATTTCCTTGGAACAAACGAATGGGTAAAAGAGAATTTTGAAAAGGTAGTTTTGAGCATCATCTTTATCTCTGTACTTCCAATGATCATCGGAGCTATAAAGATGAAGTTTGCTAAAAAAGAAGCATGAGAAAGTTCGGATTGATTGGTTACCCTTTAGGACATTCCTTTTCTAGGAAATACTTCTCAGAAAAGTTTGAAAAAACAGGCATCAGCGATATGAATCAATATGATCTCTACGAAATGGAACATATTGATCAACTACCTGTAGTCCTTAAAGAAAATCCGGAATTAGTGGGACTTAATGTCACCATTCCGCATAAACTGAACGTATTACCTTTTCTTAGTGAAATTGACCCGGCCGCGCAAAGAATAGGTGCGGTAAATGTCCTAAAAGTGAAACCTGAGGGAGGACTAAAAGGATACAATAGTGACTACTATGGCTTTAGAAAATCACTAGAAGAATTCCTAAACGGCAGAACTGTTTCCCATGCCTTGGTTTTAGGAAATGGTGGAGCAGCAAAAGCCATCAGGGTAGCTTTAGAAGATCTTGGTATCGAATACCATTTGGTTTCTCGAAACCCGGGCGAAAATAGCATTAGCTATGAGGAAGCAAATAACCTGCTCTCAAGCAGCCATTTGATTGTCAATTGTACACCACTTGGAACATACCCTAAAGTGGAAACAGCACCTCCCCTGAATTATGATTTGATAGGAAGTGAGCATTTCCTTTACGACTTAGTATATAACCCTGAAACAACACGTTTTATGCAGGAAGGCTTGAACAGGGAAGCCAAAGTATTAAACGGATACCAAATGTTAGTTTACCAGGCAGAAAAATCCTGGGAAATCTGGAATGAATTATGAAATACGAAAAACACGTCTTTATATGTACCAATGACAAAGTAGCTCCTAAAAAATGTTGTGGGAGTGAAAGAGGCATGATTCTGGTTAATCTCTTCAAAGAAAAAATGAAAGAGAAAGGCCTCAATAAAACCATGAGAGCTCAAAAAACAGGTTGCCTTGATGTATGTGCTTTCGGACCGGGAATGGTAGTATATCCGGAAGGCGTATTTTATGGCAATGTCACCCCGGAAGACGTGGATGAAATCATTGAAAGCCATTTGGAAAATGGAATTCCAGTAGAAAGACTTAGACTCCCGGAATGATTAAACACATCTTTTTTGATTTAGATCATACCCTTTGGGACTTCGAAAGGAATTCAGGTGTTTGCTTGGAAGAAATCCATGCAAATAAGATTAAACCGTACCTGGATTTTGAAACCTTTACTGGCACCTTCAGACGTGTGAACAGGGGACTTTGGCGTGATTTAGAACAGAATCTGATCACCCACGACGAACTACGTAGACGTAGATTCAAAGAGACTCTAGAAACTCATTCTGTAAGTTGTACGGACGCAGATTCTTTAGCCATGAATGAAGAATTTATGCGCTTACTCCCTCATCAAACCTATCTGATGGAAGGTGCTTTAGAAGTCTTAGAATACTTACACGGTAAATATAATCTCCACATCATTAGCAACGGATACCTTGATATCCAAACGCGCAAAATGACTGGTAGTGGTATTCTCTCCTACTTCCAGGAAATTATCACCTCAGATGTGGCTGATAGTAGAAAACCAGACCCTGCCATCTTCCAATTCGCTCTTCGAAAAGCAAACGCAAATCCTGAAAACTCCGTTTATGTGGGAGATGATGAAATTGCCGATAAAGAAGGAGCAAAGAATGCAGGTCTTCCCTTTATCTGGTTCAATCCTGAGGCCTCAGAAACCAACAATGCAGTGATCTCCCAATTAGAGCAACTCAAGGAGATTCTTTAAACATGCCCAATGCTTGTTCTAGTATACGTTCGGGTTCAAATTAAGATCCTTTAATGTCAAAAGATTGACCCACCTACGTGACCAAGTTTTATAAGAAGATTTTTAAGATCAAAAAGATGGACATACCTATGAAGGACAGACCTTTTCTAAGATCTTCCTTCATCTCGCCAAAAAAGTTCTACTAAAACATAGGATGATTCCCCCCACTCGAAAGAGATTCCATCAATTCAAGACACAAAACGGTGTATTCTTCCTAAAGCATCAAATCTTTATGACCCTTGCTTAAGAGTAGAAAGATAGGTAATTAAATCCAGCATTTCCTTCTCTTCCAGAGGGAAAGAAGGCATCAATGAGACCTTTTCTACTACCTCCACAGATTTCACCGCATCCAGTGGGTACTCTCTCAATTCAGTCTCTCCTAGCAGTTTCACCAAGTATGAATTAGCGGTTTTACTGGTAACAATGGCTTGCATACTAGACCCGTCTTTAAACGTAATGATAGACGTTTCGTAACCCAGGCTAATGCCTTGATTAGGGTACACAATAGCATTATATAGCGCTTCTTTGGTCAACTTATTACCAATAGACCCTAAACCCGGACCGAAATTCCCTCCAATACTACCATTACTATGGCAGACAGAACAGTTTTTAGCAAAGCTACTCAAACCTAACATAGCATCACCCTTCTGGCTAAAATCAGGCATAGGATGTACCTGTATATTCTCTGCCTTTCCAAACATATGCTCAAATTCCACTTTGATATCATTGTGGAAGGTTTTCCGCATCACTTCTTTTGCTGCAGGAAGCAGATCCTTACTGATCTTGTTCACCTTCATCAACTCCCAGAGGCGTACGTCACTCATATACCCTTCCATGGCCAATACAGCTGCTTCACGTAGCTCAAAAGGATACTTTTTGTTTGTGAACACTTGAATCAATTGTCGAGTCACCACTTCATGATCCACAAGACCAATTCTCTCTATTCTTCGTTTTGCAAAGTCCAAGCGTAGAGGTTTCTGACTTAAAGCATCTTTCAATACACCGATACCAAAAAGTTGGTTGGCAACCTCCGCTGCCTGCCTATATACCGATGGCTCTTCGCTTCTATCCAAAATGGAAAGTACTCTATCCTTTTGTTCTATTAATCCATATTTGGAAACAATATCTAAAAAGTCCTTATCGCTCTTTATACCCTTTAAGACATTAGGTATTAGGGAATGAAACTCAGGATTTTTTAATATATCTTCAGTATCAAAATGTTTAAAGATGAGTAATTTCCTTTCTTCCGACTGACTCATCTTCAGTAGTCGGAGGAGAGCATTATTGCGCAAGGCTTTATCTTGAAAATCCAGAGCTCTGAAATATCTCAATGAATTCTCATGGGAAGTCCCTGCTATAAGATCAACCAAAAGATCTGCACTTCTTTTACCGCGACTTCTCCATAGGATATCATTCCATTCCGGTCCATTTTTCTTCAACTTGAGATAAGCTTCCAAGTATTTATCCCAATTTGCACCTGCACCTATTCCCAAAGCCTCCAAATACCAGCGATCATTCCCTTGGTAGGCCAAGGCCAGATTTAACCAAGCCACAGGATTATACGTGGGACTGATTCGAGTAGCTACCGCCTGTTTTACCTGATATGAAGGATCCTTTGACATCTTAATCAGAAATTCTGAATGATCCACTTGAGGACTCATACGCACTAAAGCGGCTCTTAGATCTTCATCAGGATGTGCGGAAAATTCTTCCAAGTATTTAGCATCTAATTCCTTCAGCAACCAAAGAGCCCTTGCAGCATATCTTACATCATCGCCCTTAGCTATGGCATAGAGACCTGCCTCTGCCACTTTCCCGAATTTTCTTAGACTTTGGTAGGCCAGATATCGGACAGAATTGCTAGGGTTCTTCAAAGCTTCCAAGCTGCTATTAAGGTCTGAGAAATCATATTTCGGCACTTGATACTTTGAATTACCTTTGGGAAATACCCTGTATATCCTACCCTTTTCCAAGTCACCCACAAAGTGGCCACCAACACCCACATCATACCAGTCAGCTACAAAAACAGACCCATCTGGTCCCGCTGCCACATCAGAGGGTCTAAACCACTGATCCGTAGCATGGATAATGTACTTCCGATCTACAGTATAACCTGCTTTCTCCTTATTAATTTGATAAGCCGAAATATCATTGTTTACTGCGTCACCAAGAAACACAGACCCTCTGTATCTTTCAGGTAATAGTTCACCTTCATACACGAAGATACCTGTAGGTGATCCGGCCCCTATCACTTTCAAATTCGGCACAACTCCCGGGTCATTCTGATGCCAATGCTGTTTCCACACCGAGTCTTCTTTGTTAGTACGATACGCGCGCCAGTCGGCACCCGTCATCTCATCCTTGTACCCATAATTTCCGTACGGCATCACATAATTCAAACGGTTTGATCTAACTCCGTCATCGTCATTATCGCTTTGCCAGATTCTACCAAAGGAGTCTAGACATAGCTCATAATTATTCCTGAAGTTCCATCCCACCACCTCAAAGTTCTTTGCTTCAAGGTCACATCTGATGGCCATTCCATCTTGAAAGGGTTGACGCGTTTGATCTATTTCTCTTCCATAAATATCCTTCAAGGTCTGACCTTTTGCATCTGTCAACCCAATTCCGTGATTTCCGAAGTTAAAGTACAGTTTCCCGTCGGGACCGAAGATCATGGCATGTACCCCGTGATCACTCTGCAGCCCTCCTTTGGTTTTAAATAGGATTTCCTTTTTATCCGGCACATCATCTCCGTCTTCATCTGTAAATACGAACACATTCGGTGATGCAGACACTATGACCTTGTTACCTAGCACACATATACCCAGGGCTGCATTCACATCCTCCCCTTGATAGAAAACCTTGCTTTTATCAGCTTTCCCATCTCCGTCCGTATCCTCGAGAATAAGGATTTTATCTCCCTTTTTCTCATATGGAACATGGTTAACATCATTTCTATAATTATATGCTTCGCAAAGCCAAACCCTACCCTTATGGTCTATATCCATGTTAGTAGGATTATAGAGCATAGGTTCAGAGGCAAAGAGACTCACGTCAAGATCAGAATCAGGAACCGTCAGGCCCTCCACAGTAATATATTCCTTCTTTTTACCTTCAGGGAAGCGGTCAAAATTTTCAGCGGATTTCTTTTTACACGACCCAAAGCCCAGCAAAACAAAAAACAATAGTGTATTTCTTAACATACTACGTGGAGAAAATTGGAGGCAAAGGTACGAAGCATTTGAATCCAAAACCACTACACGAACTCTTCAAATATAATAAAGAACCACTTTAATGATGATCAGTCCCAATAATCCAGCTAAGGAGTATAAAGCCATAATACCAAACTTTTTTCCGTGCGTCAGCGTGGTACTAATCCGACTTATAATCATTAAAAACCAAAGCGCTAGACCCAGGTATCCTAAGATTTCCAGATAAAGTATAGGATCTTTAGAAGTCCAAGCGAATTTACGAAATGCTACCTCTATTGCGCAGATTACGCATAGTATACAAGTCCACTGTAAGAAAACTTTGTGCTTTCTTTCAAACACGCGTACCCCATTTGCACCTTTAAATCCTAATAAGGTGCACAGGAGCATAAAAAATGCAGCAATTCCCGAAAGAATGTTCATAGGGGTAAAAAAATACCCCTAAAATTAATGTGTTTTGAGATCAAAACGGAAGATTTCTTCCATTAAAATGGAAGATGATCATCTTCAACAGCGGCAATGTTCTCCTCAGTCTTCGGTGATCTACCTAACATTTGCATCTGAGAAGCACGGATCTTTGTACTATATCTCTCCACATTTTGAGAGTCCGTGTACTTTTCCGTTCTGATCCTACCTTCTACGTAAATGCTGTCACCTTTCTTCACATACTGCTCTACAATACCGGCCAATCCTCCCCAAAATTCTACCCTGTGCCATTCGGTGTCTTCTACCTTTTCACCGTTCTTGTTCTTATAGGTTTCAGTAGTGGCCATACGAATGGTTGCTACCTTATCCCCGCTTGGAAGAGTCTTAACTTCCGGGTCTGCACCCAGATTCCCGATCAATAATACTTTATTTACTGCTGCCATAGTTGAATAGTTTTACGATGCAAAGCTGGCTAAATCTAAGTCAATAATCGTATAACAAACATTTATAAACGAATATAAACGTTTAAAAACGGATATGTTACTGATTTCAAAAGGCTTATAAATAAATTTACGAAAAATTTTTGATACTTCCAAATCAGAGAAAAAATTCCTGTTCTACCCACTTTTCGAAAAAAAAGCAAACCTAATACGAACTAAGTTCTCTATTTTTGGCTTAAAAATTCATGAGTTGTTCTAAACGTTCTTATAGTTCAGAGGAATTGGCCTTGACTGCACTACTGGAAGTAAGAGGTCGTTTCGAAAACAATCAAGCAGTCACCGTGTACCAGTGTGAAGATTGTGGGCTGTGGCATTTGACTTCAAAAGGTAATTTGCACCCCGCACTGAAGAGATTCTTAGATACAGGACAAGCCAGAAAACAATTAGAAGCTGAGTATTGGGAAAGAAAACTTAGATAAAGTGGAATTCGTTGCAATAGATTTTGAAACTGCTACCGCACAAAAGGATAGCGCCTGCGCAGTAGGCGTGGTCTGGGTTAAGGGACTTGACATTATAGAGGAGTACTATACCTTGATCCAGCCACCCAATAACGAATACAATTTCTACAATACCAAGGTGCACGGTATTCGCGCCCGGGACACAGAAAATGCCCCTACCTTCAAAGACATCTATCCCAAACTTAAATCTATACTCCAGGGCAAAAAGATCGTGGCACATAACTCTGCTTTTGATAAAGATGTGCTCTACTACACCATGTTAAGTGCCGGATTAGACTACTCCGAACTTGAACTACCCAAGAAATGGGATTGTACGGTAAAGATCTATAGAAAAAAGGGCCTTCCAAAAGTAAATCTTGCAGCCTGCTCTAAGCTCTACGGTATAGACCTTACACATCATAATGCCCTTTCTGATGCTATGGCATGTGCGAAGCTTTATATGATCCATCACCATCCCCTGTTTTCCCATGTGATCCCTCAAAAAGTGGCGCTTAAAGCCAGCTAGTGATGGCCAAATTGTAAAAGGATTTCGGTATTTTTGTAAAAAAATATCCTGAAATGAAGACAGAAGACATCTATCTGAAAGTAGTCATCACCGTCATAGCCATCATCATTCTGCTTGGCCTTCGGGAGTTTTCTCGTATCATGATTCGTAACCATGCGAACAAATATGAGTTAGATAACAGCCAAAGAGTGTATGCTAACAAATTCTTCAATTTCGCCTTTGCCATCATACTCTTTATTGTCTTAGGTATTGTTTGGGACATTTCCGTAAAAGGCTTATCCGTATATTTTGCCTCCGTATTTGCGGTCGCTGGCGTAGCACTATTTGCCCAGTGGTCCATCATCAGTAATATCACCGCATCCATCATTCTGTTTTTTAATTCTCCTTTTAAAATAGGATCTAGGATCAGAATCATGGACAAAGATGATTCTGTAGAAGGCAAGGTGCACGATATCACCTTTTTTAATATTCATATAGAAACAGACGAAGGAATCATTATTTCCTACCCCAATAATCTCGCCCTACAAAGGCCCATCGTATTAATGCAAAACAAATGAAACTACCTATAGATTTCGTGACGGAGATGCAAGCTCAATTAGGTTCGGAATTTCCGGACTTTGAAAAAGCCTTGCAAGAAGAAACTCCGGTTAGTATCCGACTAAATCCTGCCAAAACCTACGACTTCCCCTTCCAAAATCTGGAAAACATCCCTTGGACTCCGGCAGGAAGGTATTTAAAAGAAAGACCGATATTTACCTTGGATCCGGCATTCCATGCAGGAGCTTACTATGTGCAAGAAGCTTCTTCCATGATTGTGGAGGAGATCTTCAAAAAACACGTCCCAGCGGATAAACCCCTACGTGTCCTTGATCTTTGTGCTGCTCCAGGAGGAAAAACCACGCATCTGGCTTCTCTCTTAGGACCGGAGGATCTACTGGTAGCGAATGAAGTTATCAAAAGCAGAGTAAGCATTTTAAAAGAAAATCTCCTAAAATGGGGATATCCCAATGTCATAGTGTCCCAACAAGACCCAGAAACCTTCTCCGACCTCGAAGGCTTTTTCGATGTGGTTCTGGTAGATGCTCCCTGTTCAGGAGAAGGTATGTTCAGAAAAACACCGGAGGCAACGGAAGAATGGTCATTGAACAACGTAGAACTATGCTCTGCTCGCCAAAAGCGGATTCTAAGTGCAGCCGCCATGCTAGTAGCCCCTGACGGCTTGCTCCTTTATTCCACTTGCACCTATAACAAAAAGGAAAACCAGGAAAACGGATTATGGTTAACTCGTACCTTAGATTTTGAAGCCATCTCCCTAGAAATGCCAGAAGAATGGGGAATAGTTAAAACAGATTTCGGCTTACAATTTTACCCTCACAGACTAAAAGGAGAAGGTTTCTATATCTCCGCCTTTAGAAACAGAAGCAGAGACGAAAGATATGTAAAAGGCAGGCCCCAACTTTCGCGCTTAAATCGAAGTCTTACAGAACAGGTTCGCCCTTGGTTAAATGAGGACAACTATGAACTCTTTCAAAAAAATGATGGAGGCATAGTGGCCATTCCGGGTCATCTAATCTTAGAATATGGTTCCGTCTTAAAAGCTTTACAAAAAAGATCATCCGGTTTGGAAGTGGGCCATTTTAAAGGTAAGGATTTTATTCCCTCACATGCTTTGGCACTATCCACTCTGCTGAATCAGGAGGTAAGTTCTTTAGAACTAGACGAAAAGCAAGCGTTACTATTCTTAAAAAAGGAGCCATTTGAATTACCTGAGCCTATCAGTGGTTGGGTTCTAATGAAATATAAGAATCTAGGATTGGGCTGGGCGAAGGCAGTCGGTCAGCGATTTAACAATTATCTCCCCGCAGAGTGGAGGATAAGAATGAAAATAGAGGACTAATATTTGTTTATTTCTACCCATTTTCATCAAAGCGATAGTATTTTTGTCACTTTATTTTCAGGCGTATGTCTCAGAAGTTTGCTTTTACTATTTGTTCTATAAATTATTTGGCTCAAGCCAAAATACTGTCCAAATCCTTAAAAAAGACTAATCCGGACTATACATTCGTAGTAGGTCTTTGCGATAAGCTTGAAGGTAGCGGAGTGGATCCAAAACTCATTGAAGGATTGGATCTGTTGGAAGTCCATAACATAGGAATAGATGGATTTGCAGACATGACAGAACGCTATGATATCACTGAGCTAAATACGGCAGTAAAACCTTTTTACTTCCAATACTTTTTTGATCAGGACCCAAATCTAGAAAGAGTCATTTACTTTGATCCGGACATCGAAATCTTCGATAAATTAACTGGAATAGAGGAAGGTCTGGTAGATCATAACATCGTCTTAACACCGCACTTTTACACTCCTATTTTTGATAACAAATCGCGAACAGAGCAGCAAATGTTCGTAAACGGCATATATAATCTCGGATTTTTAGCAGTAAAAAGGTCGGAGGAAACGTTTAAATTCTTACATTGGTGGATGACAAAACTCCGTACGGAATGCTATATGGACATTCAAAACGGAATGTTTGTGGACCAATTGTACTGCAATATGGTTCCTCTGTACTACGAAGGGGTGAAGATTGATAAATATCCAGGCTACAATATATCCTACTGGAACTTGCACGAAAGACAACTCACGAAGGCGGATGGGAAATATTTTAGTAATGGTCAGCCCCTGGTTTTTTACCACTATAGCGGGATAGACGTTAAGGATCCCATAAATATTTCTCGTTGGCAAAATCGTTTTGATCTTAATAACAGACCAGATTTGGTAGAACTATTTAATGGATATAGAGCCCAATTAAAAGAAAATGGGCACGATGAATTGAAAAAAATTCGTTGTTACTACTTAAAACCTGTTCAAGAAGCTCCAAAGAAAAGTTTTCTTAAACGAGTACTCACAGGTATAACATTTAGAATTTACCACTTTTTTGAAAAACTTCCGATTTGATGAACGTACTCTTGGCCACATTGGTTTTTCCGTACCCTATTAATGATGGGGGAAAAAGCGGCACTTTCCGTATGGTGGATGCTCTTAGAGAAGATCACAATGTCACAATCATACTTCCTGAAAGTAATTTTGTAAAAGAATTACAAGACCTTTGGCCGGACGTAAACATCCGCACATTTAAGTTGCCTCAAGGTAAACCTCAGGACGGTTTAGTTGTGGGACTCGTTCGACAATTATTCGGTAGAAAACTCAAATTCACTAAAGCCCAGATCATGGAGAGAGAGATGCAATTGAACGCATCTAACCTCATGAACTACTATTTCGAAGATCTAATCAGTGTGTTCCAAAGTGAGATCCTATTAGGCATCTTTGACCTGGTACAGATAGATTTTATTGATCTGGCACCTTTGGTACACTTTATTCCAAAAGACATTCCCAAGATCTTTGTGCATCATGAATTGAGATATAAACGCATGATGTTAGAGAAAGCTACGCTTCTAGATCAAAAGGCGGAAGACGATTGGAAGATCTACAATACTAAAGTGATGGAGATAGGATTAATCAATCATTTCGACAAAGTGGTTTGCTTGACTGAAATTGATAAGCAAATTCTATTGGCGGATGGGGTACCAAGCGAAAAATTGGAAGTTTCTCCCCTCCCCATGATCATGTCAGAACATGAAATAAACACTCCTTTTGTCTCTAAAAACCGACTTATTTTCCTAGGACCCGACCAGCATTATCCAAATTTAGATGGGATAGATTGGTTCCTGAGCAATTGTTGGAGTGAGATCCAAAGATTGAATCCTAATGTTCAATTAAGCGTGGTAGGGAGATGGTCAGAAGAAAAAAAGAAATGGTTTGAAGAATATACCAATGTGCGTTTTGAAGGTTTTGTCCCAGACTTAGCCACCATCATGGAAGGTTCCATCATGATCGTTCCATTAAGGATAGGTTCAGGTATGCGCATGAAGATCTTAGAAGGCGTTTCTTACCATGTTCCAGTAATCAGTACCTCAGTAGGTGCAGAAGGTCTTCCCATGACAAATGATGTAAACTGTAAGATAGCTGATACCCCGGAAGATTTTATCCTGGCTACACACCAGATTTTAAACAATCCGGAACTCCAAAATACATTTATTCAAAAAGCTTCGGAAGTACTTAATCAAGACTACTCCTCCTTGGAATGCGTTAAAAAGAGAGAAAATATATACCGAAGAGCCTTAATGCAGGCTGCATCTCTAAAAAATTTGCATTGACTATAAGGAAGTTTTATCTTTGAATGAGATTCACAGCATTATAATTGTTCAAAGACCTTAAATATTTCCTCGCCCGACTAGCCTACCTACGTAGTGCTTGCTCCTTCGTGCCCGATGGGCAAAACATATAATCTTCATTCAACCGGCCTTTATCGAGGCCACAAAAACATCATTTATACCTATGAATAAAGTCCTTGTCATTGGCATGGGAAAGGTGGGTTCTTTGGTAGGAATCCTACTTTCAAAACGTTTTACAGTTACCGGATTAGACAAACGCATTCCGGAGAAAAAACTACCATTTGAGGTAGTTCAAGGTGATGTCTCTGACATCAAATTCTTAGAAAAAATTATGCCCGGTTTTGATGCTGTAGCGTCAGCAATGCCCTATAATCTAAATTTGAACATTGCAAAAACGGCACATAAACACGGGATTCATTACTTCGACTTAACAGAAGATGTACCTACCACAAATGCCATTATGGAGCTTTCAAAGACTTCTAAGGCAGTCATGGCTCCTCAATGTGGTCTTGCCCCGGGTTTGATTGGAATAGTGGGGGCTCATTTGGCTAAAAGATTCACGAAACTTAGAGACATTGAACTTAGGGTAGGTGCCTTACCTCGATACCCCAATGGCCTTTTAGGTTATTCTTTTACCTGGTCTCCGGCAGGTGTGATCAATGAATACATCAATGATGCCGAAGTGATACATAACGGACAAAAGAAGATGGTCCCTTCTTTAGATGGTTTGGAGTATATCCAAATAGAAGGAAACGAGTTCGAAGCTTTCAGTACCTCTGGTGGTTTAGGTACCATGTGTGATACCTTTGCAGGGAAAGTAGACACACTGAATTATAAGACTATTCGCTATCCGGGTCATGCTAAATTGATGAAGTTCTTATTGTATGAATTAATCCTTAAAGAAAAGAGAGAACTAATTGAGCAAATCTTAACAGAAGCTAAACCTCCCGTTCAGGAAGACGTGGTTTACGTTTATGCAGTAGTGGAAGGATGGAAAGGCTCCGAGATAGCCAGAGAGGAATTCTACGAGGCATATTATCCGAAAGAAATAGACGGGGAGCAGTGGAGAGCCATTTCCTGGACCACAGCAGCGTCAATTGCAGCAGTAATGGAAATGGTTGCAGACGGAAAACTTCCGCAAAAAGGATTTATCAAGCAAGAAGAGATTAACTTTGAAGACTATTTAAGTACGGAAAACGGTAAGCTTTATGGAGAACACGCTTGAGGTAGTTTTAGAGGGATTAATGCGTCGGTATGCTGAAAGGGTACCAGATGTCAAAAAAATCACCTCTGCTATGGTAGAGGAAGGTATGATTTCCTCTCCCAATGAGATAGAAAATGATCATGTAGCCTTCAGAACTATGGGGGTTCCGCACCTAGGGATTGCCTCTTTTGAGAAGATCTTTCTGGCCCTAGGTTATGAGAAAAGAGACTATTTCTATTTTGAAGGCAAGAAGTTAAACGCATACTGGTTTTCCCCTCCCGCACCGAAATACCCCCGAATCTTTGTTAGTGAATTAAGGGTAAAGGATCTGAGCGAAGAGGCACAAAAGATAATTAAATCCTATACCTCAGAGGTTAAACAAGACCCTGTGGATTTGCTGGACCTGAAAGATGGGAAAGCCATAGATGCCTTTCTGCATCAACCGCTATGGAGAACTCCTGACTGGGCAGACTATGAAAGATTACTGAAGGAAAGTGAATATGCAGCATGGGTCATTTACAACAGGTATTATCTAAACCATTATACCATTTCCGTACATAATCTACCTGAAGGCTATAATTCTATCCAAAGTTTCAATGACTTTTTAGAAAGAATAGGGATCAAGCTAAATGATGCCGGAGGTAAGATTAAAGTCAGTCCTGACGGAGGCTTGCTTCAAAGTTCTACAGTTGCGGAAATGATAAGTGCCACCTTTGCTGACGGAAGTGAACATATGATTTCCGGCAGTTATGTGGAATTTGCAGAAAGGAAAGTGCTTCCGGAGTTCCAACATTTGAAAGAAATCAAAAGAGAACACAGAAGAGAAGGCTTCGAGACCGGCAATGCGGATAAAATCTTTGAAAGTACCTTCACTAGCCAAACCAATAGGTAATTAAACTAAATATTCATATGAAACGATTAACCACACTGGGCTGTTTATTCCTTCTCCTAACCTCTTTCGTATGGAAGACTGACTGGAATCAGGATAAAGCCCACTCAGAGCTATCCTTCAGTGTAAAACATTTAGGTGTTTCTACTGTCACAGGATTTTTTACAGACTTTGATGCAAAAATTGTGTCGAACAAGGATGATTTTAGCGATGCTTACTTTGAAATGGAGGCCAGAACAAACTCTGTGAACACAAGGGTGGATATGCGCGATAAACATTTAAGAAGTGCAGACTTCTTTGATGTAGAAAAATATCCTACTATGACCTTCAAAAGCACCAGCGTTAAAAAAGGAAAGAAGAAAACACTTTTAGTAACGGGTGATCTAACTTTGGCCGGTGTAACCAAATCAATAACCTTGACGCTTAAACCAAACGGTAAGATAACGAATCAACAGTCCGGCAAAGAAACAGCAGGATTTGATGTTGAAGGTTCCCTTAAGCGCTCCGACTTCAACTTTGGGAGCAAATTTGGAGAGACTATGATCAGTGATGTAGTCCAATTGAGAGCAAGTGGAGAATTTACAAAATAAAAAAATGGGGCTAGTTTTAGCCCCATTTTCATTATCCTAAGAATGGATATCTATAATCTGTAGGAGAGACAAAAGTCTCTTTAATGGTCCTAGCATTCACCCATCTCAATAGGTTCAACTTAGAACCTGCTTTGTCATTTGTTCCTGAAGCTCTGCCTCCACCAAATGGCTGCTGACCTACGACCGCTCCGGTAGGCTTATCATTTACATAGAAATTACCTGCAGCATTCTCTAAGGCTTGAGTTGCCTGGTTGATCGCATAACGGTCAGTAGAGAAGATAGCACCGGTTAAGGCGTATGGGGAAGTAGAATCTACTAATTTCAACGTTTCCTCCCATTTCTCATCTTCGTATACGTATACAGTTAAAACAGGCCCAAAGATCTCCTCCTGCATGGTTTTATAGAGTGGATCAGAGGTAAGGATGACGGTTGGCTCTATAAAATAGCCTTTGCTCTTGTCAGTATTACCACCAGCAATGATCTCTACCCCTTCAGCACCTTTGGCGCCTTGTATATAAGCATCAATCTTATCAAAAGCCTTTTCATCAATCACTGCATTCACGAAGTTAGAGAAGTCTTCTGTAGGACCTACCTTGATGGTAGCCAGGTCTTCTAACATAAATTTCTTAACATCTTCCCACAAGGATGCAGGGATATAGGCCCTTGAAGCGGCCGAACATTTCTGACCCTGGAACTCGAATGCACCCCTTACTAATGCCACTGCTACCGCCTTAGGATCTGCAGATTTGTGTGCAATAACAAAGTCTTTACCCCCTGTCTCACCCACAATTCGCGGATAAGATTTATATTTATGAATATTGGTACCTATGGTTTTCCAGATATTTTGGAACACACCTGTACTTCCAGTGAAATGGATACCCGCGAAATCAGGGTGAGAGAAGATGATATCACCGGCGGTAGGACCATCCACGTAGATAAGATTGATCACTCCGTCAGGCAATCCTGCAGCCTTAAACACTTCCATGATCACTTGCGCAGAATAAATCTGCGTATATGATGGTTTCCATACTACTACGTTACCCATCATAGCAGCAGAAGCTGGCAAATTACCTGCTATAGCAGTAAAGTTAAATGGAGTCAATGCGAACACAAATCCCTCTAGAGGTCTATATTCCATTTTGTTCCAAACACCAGGAGAAGAACTAGGTTGTTCTTCCATGATTTCCTGATAGAATGCAGCATTAAAACGAAGGAAATCTATAAGCTCACATGCTGAATCAATCTCTGCCTGAAAGGCATTTTTGGATTGACCTAACATGGTAGCAGCATTCATTTTATATCTATATGGACCTGAAAGTAGATCAGCAGCCTTTAGAAAAATAGCAGCACGCTCTGACCATGGCAGAGCCGCCCAGGCTCCACGAGCCGCTAATGCAGCTTCAATAGCTTCAGTCACATGCGATGCATCACCTTCTGAAGCATAACCTAATACATGTTGATGATCATGAGGAGGAGACAAACGAATCTTCTTATCCGTTTCTACCGTTCTTGATCCTATATACATAGGAATGTTTACTTGCTTGCTACGCGCTTCTTTTAAAGCGGCTTCAAGCGCAGCTCTCTCCTTTGACCCGGGAGCATAAGCCAAAACCGGCTCGTTCACAGGTTGAGGAATATGAAATATGGCATTATGCATAAAGTATGATTGTTTTTTAACAAAGGTAGGGAGTATTCATAAGCAAGACAATTAATTTAGGCATAACGGTTAGAATGCTAGAAGTCTACGCTTAATTTTACGGAAATCTAATCTAATACAATGAAAAAAGTAATCTATAGCGAACAGGCTCCACCGGCCATTGGTCCTTACTCTCAAGCTATTCTAGCAGGAAATACACTTTATGTTTCAGGTCAAATTGCCTTAGACATCGCTCCTTTAAATGATGTAGCAGCAGAAACTAAAAAGGTCTTAGAAAACCTGGGACACATATTGGCAGCTGCAGAGATGAACTACGAAAATGTGGTTAAAGCTTCCATCTTTCTGAAGAATATGGATGATTTTGCCACAGTGAACGAAGTATACGGTAGCTTCTTTACCACTAACCCACCTGCCAGGGAAACCGTACAGGTAGCCAAACTTCCTCGTGACGTCAATGTCGAAATCTCTGTAATAGCAGTAAAATAAAAAAAAGCCTCCCGGGGGTTACTTCGGGAGGTCTATGAATGACATTTAAGGTTAAATAGTGTTACAAATATAGAATTTATTCAAGATAAAGATTAAAATTTTCAATATTTTTTTTATTATTTTACTAGCTAGAAATTAAACCAAATCTAACTATGTTGAATTCCCGACGCTCCTTTATAAAGAAGACCCTTACAACTGCCTCAGTATTAGGCACAGGCGGTTTTTCCTTCGCTGCTAACACACCTGAAAAATATCCCTTCAATTTAAGTTACGCTCCTCACTTCGGGATGTTCAGAGCATCTGCAGGAGAAGATCTTATGGCTCAGATAGACTTCATGGCCGCCCAAGGTTTCAGGTCATTTGAAGATAACGGCCTAATGGGAAGAACACCTGAAGTACAAAAGCAGATAGGAGAGCGTTTAGCCAAACATAACATGGAAATGGGCGTCTTTGTGCTAGATGCGGGGGAAAACTGGAAGGTTTCCTACACTACGGGAAAGAAAGAGCTGGTAGACGGATTTCTAAAACTTTGTAAAGATGCCGTAGAGGTAGCTAAAAGAGTTAATGGTAAATACATGACAGTAGTGCCGGGTTACTTTGCAAGGGAATTACCAATTGGCATACAGACAGCAAACGTCATAGAACTATACAAAAGAGCCGTGGAGATCTTTGAACCGCATGGCCTTGTGATGGTTATGGAACCATTAAGTGATAATCCTGATCTTTTCCTCCGTTATTCTGACCAAAGCTATATGATCTGTAAAGCTGTGGGCAGCCCATCCTGTAAGATCCTTTTTGATATCTACCACATGCAAAAAAATGAAGGCAGATTGATACAACACATTGATTGGGCATGGGATGAAATAGGGTATTTCCAGATCGGAGATGAACCAGGGAGAAAAGAACCTACCACAGGAGAAATCAATTACAAAAACGTTTTCAAACATATCTACAACAAAGCCAAAGCCTCTAATAGGAACTTCATCTTCGGGATGGAGCACGGGAATTTTGGCAAAGGAATAGAGGGAGAAAAGGCATTGATCAAAGCCTATCAAGAAGTAGATAAATTTTTATAAACTGCACCGATTTAAGGGCGGTGCTATATTTCAATACTAAACCTTAAGTAATATGCGAATAAAAACCATAGAAGAATACCATCAAGCTTATCAGGAGAGTGTAAAGGATCCGGAGACCTTTTGGGCAGGAATAGCGCAGGAGTTCCAGTGGAAAAAACCATGGACTAAGGTACTGGATTGGAATTTTGAGGATTACCAAGTTAAATGGTTTCGAAATGGTAAGCTGAACATCACAGAGAACTGCTTAGACAGACATGCAGCTTCTAAACCTAATCATCCCGCTATCATCTGGGAGCCTAATGACCCGGAAGACGAACCGGAAATTATTACCTACAAAATCCTATTAGACAGGGTTTGCAGATTCGCTAACGTACTGAAGAAACACGGAGTAAGTAAGGGCGATAGGGTATGTATCTATATGCCCATGATCCCTGAATTAGCTGTAGCTGTACTTGCCTGCGCCAGAATAGGCGCCATACATTCCGTGATCTTTGGGGGCTTCTCTGCTCACTCTATATCAGATCGTATCAATGATTCTCAATGTGAATTAGTCATCACCACAGACGGATCCATCCGTGGATCAAAACATATCCCTATGAAGGATACGGTGGATGACGCCCTGATAGCTTGCCCTACAGTGAAGAAGGTGATCGTGGCTACACATACGCGTACTCCTGTATCCATGATCAAAGGGCGTGACTTCTGGTGGGAATCAGAAATCAAGAAAGTTGAAGCGGAATGTCCTGCCGAAGAAATGGACGCAGAAGATCCATTATTTATCCTTTATACTTCAGGCTCCACCGGCAAACCAAAAGGAGTAGTGCATACCTGTGGAGGCTACATGGTTTACACCTCATACACCTTTGAAAACGTGTTCCAATATAATCCAGGTGATGTATTCTTCTGTACCGCTGACGTAGGCTGGATTACAGGACACTCCTATCTGGTTTATGGACCTTTACTTTCTGGGGCTATTTCCGTGATGTTTGAAGGGGTCCCTACTTACCCAGACGCGGGTAGACTTTGGGATATCGTTGCTCGTCACAAAGTAAATATTCTATATACTGCTCCTACGGCTATACGCTCTTTGATGGGATTCGGCTTAGAATATGTTCAAGACAAAGACCTTAGTTCTCTTAAAGTTCTAGGTAGCGTAGGCGAACCTATCAACGAAGAAGCGTGGTACTGGTACCATGAACATATAGGAAAAGGAAAATGCCCCATAGTAGATACCTGGTGGCAAACAGAAACCGGTGGGATCATGATCTCTCCTCTTGCAGGTATCACTCCCACTAAACCCTCTTTTGCTACTCTGCCTTTACCTGGGGTACAATTAGCCCTTGTGGATGAGAACGGAACCGTCATTGAAGGGAATAGCGTGAGTGGAAACCTGTGTATAACCTTCCCATGGCCATCCATAATTAGAACCACTTGGGGAGATCACGAAAGATGCAAGAGTACCTACTTCTCCACCTATCCTGGAAGGTATTTCACGGGCGACGGTTGCCTCCGCGACAAAGACGGATATTACCGCATTACAGGTAGGGTAGACGATGTCATCAATGTAAGCGGTCATAGGATAGGCACCGCAGAGGTTGAAAATGCTATCAATAGTCATACTGGAGTGGTAGAATCCGCGGTAGTGGGTTATCCTCACGACGTGAAAGGACAAGGGGTACACGCCTTCGTCATCCTCGAAGAAGATCAGGAAGCTAACTCTATGATGAAAAGAGACATCTTAATGACCGTCTCGAGAATCATTGGACCAATAGCAAAACCGGATAAGATTCAATTTGTAAAAGGACTTCCTAAGACCAGATCCGGAAAAATTATGCGAAGAATCCTTCGAAAAATAGCAGAGGGAGAGTTCAATAGTTTAGGAGACACCTCCACCCTACTAGACCCAAGTGTGGTTGAAGAAATAGTGGAAGGTTCCAAAAATCTAGATTAAAAAAAGAGGGGTGCTTTGTGGACTGACCCCGAAAAGTTGGACGGTTAAAAATTAAGTTTCTGAGAAATGAGTTCGATATTGAATCGGGCTCATTTTTTTTAGGTTTGACTTTATTCTTTCATGATTGTAATAGTAAATATAGTTTTTGATTTCCTTTTTTAGTTCTTCAATTGAATTGATTTTTTGGATGTAAAACATTTCAGCTTTTAGTGTTCCAAAGAAATTTTCAATAATGGCATTGTCTAGGCAATTTCCTTTTCTTGACATGCTTTGTACAATTCCCTTTTTCTTAAGCAGAGCTTGGAATTGTTTCATTTGATATTGCCATCCCTGGTCAGAGTGGAACAGTAGTTCGGTACTAGTAGGGATCTTTTTGAATGCCTTTTTGAGCATATCTACCACTTGGTCAAAACTAGGACGTTCACTTAACTGATAACTGATAATTTCTTGATTATAAAGATCCATTATCGGCGACAGATAAAGTTTTTTGTCTCGAACTTTAAATTCTGTGATGTCTGTTACCCATTTCTGATTTGGCCGATCCGCTTTAAAGTTACGTTGTAAAATATGAGGTGCTATTTTACCTTGATCTCCCCGATACGACTGGTATTTCTTCCTTCGAATCAAGCTCTTCAATCCCAATAAACTCATCAACTTTAAAACCGTTTTATGGTTGATGATCCGGCCTAGCTTTTGCAGCTCATCTGTAATCCTTCTGTAGCCATAAAGCCCTTTATGCTTATGATAAATGCATTTAATGAGCTCCTTTAGCTCACGGTACTTGTCGCTTTTACTGCAGAGTTGATGATAATAAAAGCTACTTCTAGCCATATGAGAGCAATCTAACAATAACTGTAGATTAAACTCCGGCCTTAATTCTTGTATGGCTTTTGCGATTGTCCGCGGCGTTGTTCCTCCTCGGCTTGAATTAAGGCTCTCAACTTTTTTAGAAAAGCATTTTCACAACGTAAACGTTCGTTTTCTAATTCTAGCTCTTCTAATCTCGTTAAAGGTGCTTTGGGTTTGCGATTCATAGTTATGGGACGGCCTTTGGGTTTGCTTTCTAAACCGTTGACTCCAAAGGTAGCAAAATTCCTTTGCCAAGTGA
Source organism: Leadbetterella byssophila DSM 17132 (assembly GCF_000166395.1). Taxonomy (GTDB): domain Bacteria; phylum Bacteroidota; class Bacteroidia; order Cytophagales; family Spirosomataceae; genus Leadbetterella; species Leadbetterella byssophila. Next base: position 3,536,962 of record NC_014655.1, on the reverse strand, counting down.
TTATGGTTGAGTCACTTGGAATACGAAATCTCAATCGCGCATCCTTTAAACTTAAATTCTCATTTTCGATAGCCTTTAAAACATTGAGTTTAAAAGATGAACTATAAGTCCGATTGCTCACCTTAGGTTCCAGGCCTTTTAAACCACCTATTTCATACTCTTGTAACCACTTCCGTAAAAGAACTTCCTTAATCCCCACGCTGTCACTTACTCTTACTATTGATTGATGTTTTTCTAAAACATCTTTTACACATCTTAGCTTAAACGCTAGATCATACTTTACTTTCCTGCTCATAAAAATGCCCCCAATTAGTGTCTAACTTTTTGGGGGCACTCTATTGTAGCACCCTTCTTACTATTTCATATAGACCGCTTCAAATCTTGCTAATGGCGCCATCCTGGCCTTATTGAGACTCAATGTCTTTCCATCTGTGGTATAATTATCAGCCGTGTTTAGGACGCTAAAGAACTCGCTTTCATATTCTGCATCCATGCATGCCATCTGTGTAGCAGCTACTTTACTAAAGCTGATTCTCATGGTAGATTCATCTAATTCATAGCTACCGCTAAATCCATTGCAGCCACCATTTCCGGTTACTCGTCCTTCCTTAATGATCAGGTGAGGTTCTTTTTGACCTGCTTTTATGGGTTTTCCATTAAGCTCCACAAGTTTCCAATATTTTTCTTTGATGCTTAAATCCCCTCCGAATCTCTTCTCTAACTGGTAATCTCCTAAGTCCTTTCCCTTCACTGTAACCATTCTTACAAAATTCTCTCCCACCTTTAAATGAATGTTATCTTCTGCCAAAAGTATTCTACCCCCATCTTCAGCCCAAACAAAATCTCCATTAGTAGTTTTCCCTCCCTGGCTTAAACTATAGGTAAGATCTTGATTTAAAGTTAGCACGGCATTTCCACCCGGTAGTCTACCTTCATAGACCCCATTCCAGTCCAGTGAATTCATACTATTATGCGAAGAATACTGCTTTTTGGCACAAGAGAAAACGGCCAATAATAGAGTAATGAGGATGAAGTTTTTCATGATCGTTAAAATTTGTTTCAGATGCTAATTAAAGGAAATGCTTCGTAAAAACTAACAATATAAATCTATATTTGTCCATACAACTCTCGCAAATCCGTGACATTAACCGCCTTATTTAAAAAGTTAAGACCCTTTGTAAGACCTTACAGAGTACTCGTCATCTTAACCTTGGTCTTGACCGTGATAGGTTCCTTTGCAGCCCAAGTAAATGCCTATATTCTTAGATATACAGTAGATTCTATTTCCGAATTGATGGTAGCAAAGGAACCTCTCAGTAAAGGATTTTCCTTACTTACCGTCATTAGTTCTATTTTATTAGGAAAGGAACTCCTTAACTCCGTCGTTCAGTTTGGACAGAAATATTACGGAGAACGATTACGTATCTTGATTGCCAGAGATTTTTCTCAATCAATAGTGGAAAAGATCCTCACCTATCGTTTGGCATTTTACACCTCATCAGAGAACGAAAGTGGTAAACTTCAAACACGGATTGATACGGGAATCAGCAGCCTAACCCGTCTGGTACAGAACTTTTTCATTGATATCTTCCCATTATTTGCCAATGCCATTGTGGCCTTAATCGCTATGTTCTCGGCCAACTTCTGGGTGGGCTTAGTGAGTTTATGTATAGTTCCCATCTATTTCTATATCAGCCAATACCAAGCCAATAAACTAAGTGGTTTCCGTAGAAAAATGAGGAACTACAGAGAAACTAAAAACCATAGCATCATCAGTTTAATAGAATCTATCACCGTCATCAAATCCTTTGTCCGCGAGAATGATGAAGCAGAGAAACATAGATTGATCCAATTGGACATGACGAATAACCAACTGGAAACACGTAAAACTGCCTTTATTTTTGATAGTATCAAGAGTTTGATAGAACAAATCGGCGTGGTGATCATCATCATCCTGACCGCCTACTTTGTATTAGACGGCCAAATGTCTATAGGTGCTATCATGTTCCATGTGATGTTATTTGGTAATATCTCAGCTCCCATCAGGCAGTTGCACCGCATCTACGATGAAGTGAATGATGCCCTGATCTATTCGGAAGGATTCTTCGATATTTTGGAATCAGAGCATCAGATAGAGAACAGCGGAAAGTATATTCCTGCCCAGATGAAAGGCAAAATAGAATTGAAAAATGTAGACTTTGTGTATCCAAACGGTAACCAAGCCCTTTTCAATGTCAGTATGACCATTCCTCCTGATGAAACCACCGCCCTAGTAGGTTTAAGTGGAGCAGGGAAGAGTACTATCGTAAATCTATTGGACAAATTCTACGAGCCTACTCGTGGTCAAATCTTCATAGACGGCGTGGATTTGGCAGACTATGATACTACAGAATTGAGAAAGCACATCGGTCTAGTACTACAGAAGAATCACATCTTTAAGGGAACTATAGCTGAAAATATTCGCTACGGCCGACCAGACGCCACGGATGAAGAGGTGATTGATGCTGCGAAAAAAGCGTATATCCATGACCAGGTCATGCTCTTATCAGAAGGTTACGAGTCAGATGCAAGAAGTTTATCAGGAGGACAACAGCAGAGGATAGCTATTGCCAGATTATTCCTAAAAAATCCGCCCATCATCTTCCTAGATGAACCCACAGCCAGTCTCGATGCAATAGCTACCGAACAGATCAAAAAGAGCTTAGATGCTATAAAAGAAAACCGTACGGTAATCATCATATCACATAGTATTTCCCAAATAATTGACGCGAATAACATCGTAGTTCTAGAACAGGGCAGAGCGGTGGAAAGTGGACATCATGAAGCACTCTTTGACCAGAAAGGAAGATACTATGAAATCTTTACGGCCATGGCTAACAGTTTAAACATTGACAAGATCACAAAAACACTAGATCACGAGGAAGAAACAGAATAGTATGTAGACCAAAAGGAAGATCTTAACGTTTACACAAAATAGAGACGGGCGCTTAGGGTACTCGCTTATTTGATTGTATATTTGCCGAATAAAACTATTTTGCAACCCCTGTTCCTTTACCTAAACTAAAATATGAAGTTATATTTTAACACGGCTGAACTTCAAGCACTAGCGAAGTCAAAAGCTAAGGAATACAAAACCGCTAAACCTTTTCCACACATTTCTATTGATAATTTCATGGACCCCGAACCTCTGGAAAGGGTTCTGGCAGACTTTCCTAGTCCGGATGTAAAGATCTGGAAGGAGTACGAAAATTATTTTGAAGGAAAACTGGAAGCCCAAGGAGAAGAAAAAGTATCCGACTTCACGTCCCAATTACTGTATCAATTTAACTCGGCTCCCTTCATCTATTTTTTGGAGACACTGACAGGCATACCTAATTTGATGCCTGACCCCTATTTCGTAGGAGGAGGCTTACATCAATTAAAACCGGGTGGTAAGTTAGGTGTACATGCCGACTTTAATATGCATGGGAAATTGCCTCATCTATCCAGAAGGATAAATGCTATTCTTTATCTTAATAAAGATTGGAAACCGGAGTACAACGGAGACCTTGAACTCTGGGATACTGACATGACCAAATGCGAAGTAAAGATTGCTCCTTTGTTCAATAGATTGGTGGTATTTGATGTAACAGACTTTAACTATCATGGAGTACCAGAGATCATTTCTTGTCCGGAAGGAATGACAAGAAAATCCATAGGTCTCTTCTACTTCACCGTAGGTAGACCAGAAGGAGAAGTAATACCTGGAAAAAAATCTACATTATTTAAGGCACGTCCGGGTGAAGAAGTGCCAGAAGGAACTCATTTTACACGAGATAATTATGACGGAGTGAAGGTAAAGAAGAACTTTAACTGGTTTATTGGTCAAATTCTTCCTCCTTTCGTAACTAATCTTTTGAAGAAGTAAATGCCCAAAGCTGTAGCGATTTATCTGCCGCAATACCATCCTATTCCAGAGAACGATAAGTGGTGGGGAAAAGGATTCACGGAATGGACAAATGTTTCGTCGGCAGAACCACAATTTAAAGGCCACTACCAACCTCAATTGCCAACTGACAATGGCTATTATGATCTGCGTGTACCGGAGACCCGGCAATTGCACGCGGACATGGCAAAGGAATACGGCATACACGGTTTTTGTTATTACCACTATTGGTTTTCAGGCAAACGCCTGCTTCATCAACCAATAGATGAAGTCCTGGCTTCCAAAGAGCCTGATTTCCCTTTTTGTTATTTCTGGGCCAATGAAAATTGGTCAAGAAGATGGGAGGGGCAGGATAAGGAAAGTGTAGTTCTTATTGAGCAAAAGTATAGTGAGGAAGATCACAGAGCTCATGCAGAATGGCTCATTCCGTCTTTTAAAGACGAGAGATACATGAAGATCAATGGCCGACCCATTTTCCTGATCTATAAACCTTTTGATATTCCGGAGGTGGGACGCATGTTTGAGATTTTTGAAGAAGTCTGTGCAGAAAATGGGGTTCCAAAACCCTATTTTGTAGGAAGTAATTCGCACGATCCAAACAGAAATCCTGCTGATATAGGTTTTGACACGGCCATTCATTTCCAGACCCGTCATAATTTACTTTCCGAGTTTTGGATTGATGGATTTACTCCAAAGCGAATGATTCGAAATTTGCTACAAGGCGTGATCAACCCTACCTTGAAGATCTACGATTACAAGCAATACAAGGAGAGAGCGAAAATTCATAAGATCAAATACAAGGGATTCCCATGTCCCATAGTGGGATTTGATAATACTGCTAGAAAGGGCAAAAACGCCGTTATCTTGAAGAATCAAAATGTAGAAGACTTCAAAGCTTCCTTGATAGACGCAGTAGAAGATGTGAAGGAATTCCCTGAAGAGGAGCAGATCGTCTTTATCAACTCATGGAATGAATGGGCCGAGGGAAATCACCTCGAACCCTGCGTAAAGTTTGGAAGACAGTTCTTAGAAGCCGTGAAAGAGGTCTTTTCTAAACCTTCCATTTGATATTGCATCCCATACTAGGGAATTGAATCTCTGAGAGGGGTTCACCTGCCAGCAAGGCATTTATAGCCCCTCTCAGATCTTTTCCGGTCAAAGGTTTTGGATCCTCCGTTCTAGGCCTAGACTCATCTAATCTTCCCCTATATACTAACTTATCCTCTGCGTTAAACAAGTAAAAGTCTGGAGTGCAGGCAGCATCGTAGGCTTTAGCTACTTGCTGTGTCTCATCAAAAAGATAAGGAAAATCCATATTCCATTCCTTGGCAAACTCTCTCATCTTATCCGGACCGTCCTGTGGATAGGACACTACATCATTAGAACTAATGGCCACAAATCCTACTTGCGGATAATCCTGCCTCACCTTCATGATTTCAGGCATAACATGGATTACGTATGGGCAATGATTACAAATGAACATCACTAAGGTTCCCATAGCTCCTTTACAGTCAGATAAGGAAGTAATCTTAGCCGTCCTGGTGTCAATGAGCGAAAAATCCGGGGCAACTGTACCCAGATTAAGCATATTAGAAGGTGTAAGTGCCATAGTATATAATTTTACACAAAGATAATGGGTCTCATTCTTCAGGTAAAAGGGTTACCTGTACCCAGCGATCATCAGACAAAAATTTCTTAGCAGCTGCCTTTGTACTGGATGTGCTAAGCTCCTTCAGATAATCATTTTCATGGAGTATACCTTTTACATCTTCTCCCTTTTGATATTTGCTTAAAAGAGTAGAGGCCCAGAAGGCATTCCTTTGGAGATAGGTCTCAAAGTTCAACTTCTCGTTATTCACATACTTTTGGATATCATCTTCTTGAGCACCTTCCTTCACTAACTTCTCTACTTCACTTTTACAGATGGCAACTAATTTCTCTACATTCACAGGCGCACATCCAAAACTGATAACCCCCTGGTACCTAGGTGTAGGCCATCTGCTATAATTGATCGTAGCGTACGGAGAATATGCTCCACCTTCATTTTCTCTTAACTCTTCTGTTAGTCGCATCTGAAGGATTTCACCTAGCGCATTTAAAACCCTCTCTTCTTCTACTTTACCTTCGTAAGTACCATTATAAACCAGGGTGACAGTAGCCTTATCTTCTTTCCCCTTCTTAACCACCACATTCATCTTCTTTTCAGGAGGAGTAATTCCTAAATCTCTGAAAGTAGATAATTTACCGTTGCTGGGTAAACTTCCTAAGTATTGAGCTAACAGAGGTTTGATTTCTTCTACTTCAAATGCGCCCACCAGAACGAAGACGAATCCGTTTGCATTTGAGAATCTTTCCTTGTAGATGGCTAAAGCCTTTTCAGCATCGATCTTTGCCACCCTATCTGAGGTCATAGGTGCTCTTCGGGGATGATTTTGAGATAATACGGCCTGCAAGGTATCATCATATACTTTTTCAGGCGTGGGTGTAGCTTCTATATTTTTCAAGATCTCTATTTGATTCGCTAAGGCACCTGAAACAGCTTCCGCGTCAAGATTTTGATTTGTAAACTTATTGTAGATCATTTGAAGTGCCGTTTCTAAATCCTTCCTTGTGCTGGATGCGGAAACGCTTTCACTCAGTTGACCTACACTTACAGAAACATTCACTACTTTACCGGATAAGAACTTGCTCAACTGCTTATTGTTCAGTGGTCCGTTTCCGCTGTTAGATGCCACAAAACTAGCAAAAGCCGGATGGTCAATATCGTCATATAAAGAGGTTCCTCCCCATCTGCTTGCCCTGATAAGAATCTCATCATTCTTGAACGTAGTGGGTTTTAGCACCACCTTCACCCCGTTATCTAACTCTAATTCCGTAACCCCTATTTCCTTAATCTCTTTTTGAGCTACATATTTCCCGGCATTTGAAAGGTTTTGTACCAAAGGCACATCCACCACATCATCTACATAGGCTTGGACATTCTGCTGGTCAGCACTTACCCATTCTTTGAGAATCCCTTCTTCCGGAAGCTCTGCCGTTTCAGGACCGATTACGGCAAGAACCTTCCCTTTGGAAGAAAAAACTTCATTCGTGAATTTATTAACCTCTTCTAAAGAAATATCTGCCAGATATTGATCTAAAAACTCCTTATCAAAAGCTATGTTTGTCATGACCAGATCGTTCAGAAAGGCTTCTACTAATTCTTCTACAAAGTTGATAGAAGAGGTTTTATCTTTCTCAGCGTACATTTTTTCCATGCTGCTTTTGTAGGACATTTTTGCTCTTTCTAATTCCGTAGCCGTAAATCCAAACTTTCCGGCTCTTGCGTTTTCTTGCATCACTGCCTTAATGGCTCCTTCCAGGTCATTCCCTTTGGCTACCACTATGGAGCTCAAAGCATCCAAATCTGCTAGGAAAGAGGAGTAATTTGTACTACCAAATTGAAATGGAGGATTTGCACTCTTTTGTAGCTCGGAGAAACGCATGCTCATCATCACATTGAATAGAGTCCTTACTATAGCTTCTCTCCTATCCTTCCCGGTCATTTCCTTTTTCTGCTTATGCAAATAATATAGTTGCGCTATGGTATAGGGTTGTTCCTTGTCTTTCACAACTACTACCTGAGTACCCTCTCTAAGAGGAACCTTGAATTTAGTTCTTGGCTTGGCATTTTTAGGATTTTTAAATTCCGAGAAATATTTTTTAATCATATTCTCAATGACGTTAGGATCAAAATCCCCTACAGCCACTACCGCCTGCAGATCAGGTCTGTACCAGTCCTCTTTAAATCTTTGAAATTCAGTGTATGGAGCGGTTTGTATGACGGATTCTAAACCTATGGGAAGTCGATTAGCATAATGTGATCCACCTAAAAGAACAGGTAAAAGCTTTTCTTGGATTCTTTGAGAAGCACCTTTATGTAATCTTGCTTCTTCTAATACTACCCCTCTTTCTTTGTCTATCTCTTCGGGGTCCAAGGTAGCATTCCCTGACCAGTCAGCTAATACTGAAAAATATTTTTCAAGAAGTGCCAAAGAGTCTGTTGGAACTGGCAACTGATATACGGTTTCATCAAAGCTGGTATATGCGTTAATATCTGCTCCAAACTTGATCCCGCTTTTTTCCAGAAACTGCACCAGATTATTCTTGGGGAAATTCTTAGTTCCATTGAAGTTCATGTGTTCCATGAAATGGGCTAAACCCCTCTGCTCTTCGGTTTCTACAATAGAACCTATCTTCACTGCCAAACGCAGTTCCGCTCTATTTTTGGGTTCCGTATTCTTTCTGATGAAATATTTTAAGCCGTTTGGTAGAGTCCCTACTTTAACTTCGGGGTCCATAGGCAAGGCTTTATCTAAGGGGAATTTTTGTGCTTTTAGAAGTATGGATAGTCCTAATAGTAAGAAGGTTAGTATAGCTCTCATATAATGACGTTTTGTAAAGACTTAAAGTTAATTAAAAAATAGAAAAATCTTAAGACATACTCAAACGGATTCAGTACCACTTTTGTCCGTTTTAGTAAGGAAGTATTTATATATAGATATAGAGCGACTTACCTTTGCGCCATGAAAGATTACGAGATTCCTACTAGGAATATTCTTAAATATAGTTTAGCTTTTTCTTTGACGGTATCACTGATAACGTTTCTTTCTTCTTTTATGCATGAAGAGACGTATTCTAGTGTGTTATATCGTACGGGGACAGCCTTTGTATTGTTCTATATCTTTAGCTTACTTAACTATCTAATGCTTAAGAGCTTTTACAAGCAAAGCAGCTTGAACCACAGCTTTATTACCATCAATGACAAAAGACAGTACCTCTGTGGTTTAATAGTAACTGCTCTTGTATTCTTTGCTTCTCACTTTTTCACTTTGTTTTTAATTGATTGTGGTATAGTTTCTCCTGCTTTCTTAAAGAGTAAGATCAATAGCTTGGGCCCTTGGCTCTATTTTTTCTTGCTTTTATTGAGCACGATAGCTTATACAGTAGTATATTTCTTACATAATTTCATTATCCTACAGGATCTTAAGGTCAAAGTAGATCTGGAAAATTCTGAGTTAAGAACCAGAAATGCGGAGACTGCTAATCAGCTTCTTCGCCAACAGATTCAGCCTCACTTCCTGTTTAATGCATTGAATGTATTGAAGTCTTTGATTAGAAAATATCCGGATACAGCAGAAGAGTATTTGATCAGTTTGTCTGATTTCCTTAGAGCTTCCGTAAATCAAAACAAGAAGGCTTTGGTAAGTTTGGAGGAGGAGTTGAAAACTTGCAAGGATTATATGGAGATGCAGAAAATCCGTTTCGGGGAAGCTCTTCGCTACATCGTAGATATACCCGAAAATGTGAAAGGATATTTGCCTGTTTTTTCTTTACAACCCCTATTGGAAAATGCCATAAAGCATAATGAACTGACGAATTCCTCTCCATTGGAGATTCGAATCTGTCATTCGGGGGATTGGATAGAGGTTAAAAATAATCTGAAGCCTAAAAGATCCATCTCTGAATCTACCGGAAATGGTCTAAGTAATTTAGCTGAGAGATACAAACTCCTTACCGGAGACCAGATTCACATTGAAGAATGTGATCAATATTTTAGTGTAAAAATCAAGTTGTTATCCAAAGAGAATCCCACCTCAATAGCATGAAGGTTATCATCATAGAAGACGAAAAACTTACGGCTGAAGACTTAGCGGATGCCATAACAAGAGTAGAACCGGGAGCTGAGATCATAGCTTCTTTAAGTTCTGTTAATGAAGCATTGGAATATTTTAAGCATCCCTTGGAAGCTGATTTGATATTCTCTGATATCCAATTAGGTGATGGCTTGAGTTTTGAGATCTTCCGCGACAGAAAATCAGACATACCTGTGATATTTTGTACTGCCTATGATGAATATGCCCTTAACGCATTTAAGACAAATGGTATACATTACATTTTAAAGCCCTTTTCAGTCACCACTATTAAAGAGGCTATAGATAAATACAAAAGCCTACAGAAGGCTTTGGCACCCACCAATCATCATATTGAAGCCATCTTAAGCTCATTAGACCATAGACCCAAAGTTACTTCTGTACTGGTACACTACAAGGATCAGATCATACCAGTATCAGAGAAAGAGATAGCTTTGGCTTGTATACGAAATGAAACTACTTTATTGAAGACTTTTGATCAGAAATCTTATTTTTTGACCAAAACTTTAGACGATCTGGAAAGTAAATTAGGGACCAGATTCTTTAGAGCAAACCGCCAATATTTGGTCAATAGAAGTGCGGTAAAATCCGTAGAAAACTATGGAGCGCGAAAGTTGGCCATAATCCTTACTATTCCCCACGATGAAACCATCACGGTGAGCAAGGAGAAACATACACCATTGATGAATTGGTTAGAAGCAACCTACTGACAAGCCTCTGTCATTTAAAGGCCCTAATTTGCACCAATAGCCTGACCATAATCACATAATGCAAAAAATAATAAATATAATGAAATTTTTTGAGACTACCAAATATTTCAGATGAATTTCATACCGAAAAATGTCCGTTTAAAGGAATAACTGTTTTCCGATGGACATTTCATCGCGAAATTTGTATGCTCAAAAAAAGCTATCACTTAAGGCATTAACACTGCACTTACTTTATTGTGAAAACAACAAAAACCTTCAAGGGATGAAATCAAAAATTTTTGTAACGGGAGTGCTACTCTTCTTCGGGGCACTTCGAACACATGCTCAGACTGTCATCACTTTGCAAGATGCATTAAAATATGCATTGGCAAACAGTGAAGCCATCAAGAAGGCTCAGTATGACATAGAAAATGGTCTAAATGTAGTAAAAGAGACCAGAGCCGGCGCCAAACCACAAGTGAATGCCACTTCCACAGTTACCTTAAACCCGGTAGTACAACAATTCGTATTACCTGCAGAAGCTTTTGGTGGAACTCCTGGTGAGTTTATTGCTATTAAAGCAGGACAAACCTGGAACGGTATGACTCAGGTCCAAGTGAGCCAACAGTTATACAACCAGCAGCTATTTACAGGTTTGAAAGCTGCGAAAGGTTCTGCTGAGTTTTATAGTTTGATGAAAGAACTCAGTGAAGAGAATGTAGTACAACAAGTAGCCACAAACTATTACCAAGTCCTTGTCAATCAACATAAGTTAGGTTTGATTGAAGATAACCTGGAAAGAGTAAAGAAATTAGAATCTGTTTTACAAGGTCTTGTAGACAATGGCCTGGGCAAAAAGATTGACGTGGATAGAGTTAAAGTAAACAAAGTCAATCTGGAAACCCAGAAGACTCAGTTGCTTAATGCTATTGACCTTCAGAAAAACGTATTGAAATACTCTATGTCCATGCCTATTTCAGAACCTATAGAACTGCATACAGAGGATCTGCAGAAGTTGGAAACACTAGCAGCATCTCTGAACATCAGTCCGGAAGTGGATGTGGAATCACTATTAAATATCAAGGTTTTAAGAAAGCAGGAAGAGTTATTAGGATTAAATAGAGATGCTATGCGTGCTGATTTCTATCCTCGCGCTTCCTTAAGCGGTCAATGGATTCAGAATACACAGTCGAATAAATTCAATCTTTATACCGGCAATGCCCTGAATTATAGTATGCTGAACTTCACCTTGAATATCAACATTCCGATTTATGATGGTGGTGCCAAAAGAGCGAGATTAGATCAGGCTAAAGTTGACCTTCTTAAACAAAAAGAAGAAATCAAGGGCACAAGTAATGCTTTAAAAATGGCATACGAGAGTGCGAAGATCCAAATGAAGAATAGTTTGGAATCTATACATAATCAGAAAGCCAACTTAGAACTTGCGCAAGAAGTCTACGATAACATTAACAATAATTATCGATTGGGTCTAGCAAATTTAACGGACCTACTGAATGCAGAAGCTGAGTTAACCAGTACTCAAAATGCATACAGTGATGCCTTATTACAATTTAAAGTAGCTGAAATAGAATTGATGAAAGCCAGAGGTGAAATCAAAAACCTGGCGATAAACTAATCATATAAAAGTAAGAAAAAATGAAACGAATTATTATTACCATACTCGTTCTCGTAGGTTTTGGAGCAGCCATAGGATACATCTTAAACAAAAACAAAAAGGAGAACCAAGCAAAAGTTGAAGTAGTAAACGCTGCTGATGGAGCTGTATTAGTTAAATTAGGTACAGCTACTGTAAAAGCAATAGACCTAGACTTCACTGCCAACGGTAATTTTGTACCTAATCAAGACCTGGAATTCATGTCAGAGGTAGCAGGTAGAATTACTTCTATCCGTGTTAAAGAAGGTGATAGAGTAGCAAAAGGCCAACTGCTAGCTACGGTTGAAGACAAGTACCTTTCCCTAGATCTACAAAATGCAAATGAGCAGTATCAAAAGCTATTGAACGACAAAACTCGCTTGGAAAATGCATTGAAAACAGGTGGAGTTACTCAGGCTCAAGTAGACGAAATCAACCTAGCTGTGAAGAATGCTAAAATAGGTATTGAGCAAATTCAAAAGAGAATCGGAGACGTGAACATAAAAGCTCCCATTTCTGGCATCATCAATAAAAAACATATTGAATTAGGTTCATACGCTACTCCGGGTACTAAACTATTTGATATCGTAGATATTTCATCTTTGAAATTGAACGTAAACGTAAATGAAAAGCAAGTAGTACAATTGAAGAAAGGGGACAAAGTAGACATTACTATTCCTGTCTTCCCTGACAAAACCTTCACCGGTACAGTTTCATTTATTTCTGTAAAGTCTGATGCTTCCTTAAACTTCCCTATTGAAATCAAGTTAAACCCTACAGGTGCTAACGAGGTTAAGTCAGGGATGTATGCATCAGCGCACTTTAACTTTGAAAAAACTGCGCCTATCTTAACTGTTCCTAGAACCGCTTTCATAGGAAGTGTTAAGAACGGTAAAGTGTATGTAGTAAATCCGGGACAAAACACCGTTACACTTACTACAGTAACTGCAGGTTCCATCTTCGGAGACGAAGTAGAAATATTAGCCGGCCTTACAGAAGGTCAACAAGTAGTTATAGCAGGTCAAATCAACTTGCAAGACGGAGCTAAAATTGAAATCCAGAAATAAGAAGACATGAAAATAGCTGATATATCCATACGGAGACCATCGATTGTGATCGTGGTCTTCACAGCACTGACCTTATTCGGTATTCTTAGTTACTTCAGTTTGAACTATGAACTTTTACCAAAGTTCTCTCCTTCTGTGGTTTCTATTAGTACTGTTTACCCAGGTGCTTCCCCCTCAGAGGTGGAAAACACGGTTACAAAAAAAATAGAGGATGCTGTAGCCTCCTTAGAAAACATTAAGAAACTAGATGCCACTTCTTACGAGAGTTTGTCTCTTGTGGTGATAGAATTACGTTCTGGAGCGGATGTAGACTTAGCCCTGAATGATGCGCAGAGAAAGATCAATGCCATGCTATCAGAACTTCCTGATGATGCAGAGGCCCCTTCTTTGAACAAGTTCTCCTTTGATGACTTACCTATCTTGACCCTTTCAGCTACGGCTCAGATGGATGATGCCTCTTTCTATGACTTGATAGATAAGCAGGTTCAGCCCATCCTTTCCCGTGTTCCGGGTGTAGCACAAGTTAACCTTGTAGGTGGACAGGAAAGAGAGATTCAGGTAAACATTGATGCCAATAAACTTGAAGGATATAACTTATCTATTCTTCAGGTACAACAAGCCATCTTAGGTGCAAACTTGGACTTCCCTACAGGTAGTATCAAGTCAGACAACCAAGACATCCTAGTCCGTCTAGCCGGTAAATACAAAAACGTAGAAGAGCTCAGAAATTTAGTGATCGCTGATGCCCCAAGCGGCGGACAAATTCGTTTGGGTGACATAGCAGACGTACAGGACACTCAAAAAGACGTTGAGAAGATTTCTCGTGTTAACAGGAAAAGTTCTATCGCTCTACAGGTATTGAAACAATCTGATGCTAACGCCGTACAAGTGAGTCAGCTGACAAGAGAAATCTTATCTAAAGTAGAACAACAATACGCAGAGAATGACTTGAAGATTGCCGTAGCGAATGATACTTCAGAGTATACTTTGAAATCAGCTAATGCGGTGGTATTTGACTTGTTCCTAGCCATTGTTTTGGTAGCTGTGATCATGTTGTTCTTCTTGCACTCTATTAGAAACTCCCTGATCGTAATGGTTTCCATTCCGGTATCCTTGATCGCTACGTTCATTGGAATGAACCTAATGGGCTTCTCGTTGAACATGATGTCCCTGTTAGGGCTCTCCTTAGTGGTGGGTATTCTTGTGGATGACGCCATAGTGGTTATCGAGAACATCTACCGTCATATGGAGATGGGTAAAAACAAGGTGAGAGCAGCTTATGACGGGGCTAAGGAGATCGGGTTTACGGTAATCTCTATCACCCTTGTAATTGTGGTGGTATTCCTACCTATCGCCATGTCAACCGGCATTGTGGCAGATATCCTTAGAGAATTCTGTTTGGTAGTAGTAATTTCAGTATTACTATCCCTATTGAGTTCATTTACTATTGTACCGCTACTTACTTCTCGTTTTGGTAAGTTGGAACATATCCAGCCAACTAACATTTTCAACCGTTTCATCTTATGGTTTGAAGAGCAGTTGAATAAGTTTACACGTTGGATTACTTCTATCCTAGAGTGGGCTTTGAATCACAAGTTAATTACTTCACTTGTCGTGATTGTGATGTTCTTCTCCTCTTTCTTATTGGTAGGTGCGGGATATATCAATGGGGAATTCTTCCCATCTTCTGATCGTGGTGAATTCTACCTTCAGATTGAACTTCCTAAGGATGCAGCTATTGAACAAACCAATAAGATCACTCAGGAGGCGGAAGAGTATTTAAGTAAAAAACCTGAGGTAGCGAATATGATTACCTCTGTAGGTCAGTCCAGTGATGGTATGGTAGCTACCTTATCTCCTACTTACAAAGCTGAGATCCTGGTGAAATTGGTAGACAAGGAGTACAGAGAGGATGATACAGATGTTTATGCTGCAAAAACTAAGCAGGAACTGCAAAAAGTTCTGGTGGGTGCAAAGATTAAGGCTCTTCCTGTATCTTTTATTGGAACAGCAGACCAGGCACCTATTGAATTAGTGGTAGTAGGATCTGACAGAGATAGTGTGACTGCGTACGCTGAACTTGCATTAGCGGAATTAAAAAAGATACCTGGTTCATCAGAAGCCAAATTATCTGCAGAAAGTGGTAATCCTGAGATATCCGTTGAAGTAGACAGAGACAAAATGGCCGCTTTAGGTCTTGACCTATCTACTGTAGGTGCTACTATGCAAACCGCATTTAACGGTAACACTAACGGCAAATTCCGTCAAGGGCAGTATGAATATGATATCAATATCCGTTTTGACGACTACGATCGTAAGAACGTAGATAACGTGAGTAATACCGTATTCACGAACAAAAGAGGCGAATTAATTCGTTTAGGACAGTTTGCCACTATTTCTGAAAGTTCAGGACCTAGCCAGCTCGAGCGTAGAGATAAAAGTACCTCTATCAAGGTTCAATCACAAGCGGTGGGTGTACCAGCCTCTGTGGTGGTTGCGGCATGGCAGCCTAAACTTGACTCTATACCAAAACCTACGGGTGTAAGTTACGTTTGGAGTGGTGATATTGAAATGCAGAATGAGGGATTTGGTACCTTAGGTATTGCCATCTTAATGTCAGTGATCTTGGTGTACTTTATCATGGTAGCCTTGTATAACAGTTTCGTTCACCCTTTTGTGGTATTGTTCTCTATTCCACTTGCGGTGATCGGTGCCTTGCTGGCATTGGCATTGACTAATAACACCCTGAACATCTTTACCATGTTAGGTATGATCATGTTAATTGGTTTGGTGGCGAAAAACGCCATTATCCTCGTTGACTTTACTAACCAATTGAAAGCTGAAGGCAAGTCAACCAGAGAAGCATTAATCCTAGCTAACCATGCTCGTCTAAGACCTATCTTGATGACAACTATTGCCATGGTATTTGGTATGTTACCTATTGCAATGGCCTCAGGTAGTGGTGCAGAATCTAAAAACGGTCTAGCCTGGGTTATTATTGGTGGTTTGATCAGTTCCTTGTTCCTGACTTTAATTGTGGTGCCTGTGGTTTATCAATTATTCGACAGTCTCCTTAATCGTCTAGGCTTGAACAAACCAGAACTACCTATAGATGAATTACTTACAGAGCCTTATGACCATAAGGATGTAAAAGAATACTAATCTTCTTAAAACCGCCCTTCTATAGGGCGGTTTTTTTATATAGTTTTGTGATTAACAACAGCCTCCTATGATCAGAAAACTATTCCGTACTCAAGGCCTTCAAGGTGTATTGACGCTAGGTTATCTCTACATTGTAATCTTAGGTATTCTTGGCGAAGCTCTGTATTACAGCCAATTGTATGTAAATATCATAAACTATTCGAATCTTACGGATATACTTATAAGCCCTGTAGCAAAACTAACTTCCCACTATGTGCTTATCCTCTTCTTCTTAGCCACCTTCCTGCTTTTATTTACATTAAGCGGATTGCCGAAGGAGCAAAAAAATAAGATCAAAAATTTTCTAAAGTGGGATGGTACAGATAAGACCTTAGATACCTGGGTACTCTTTTTCGTCTTTTTCTTATTTAGCTTTTACGTGGGCTTAGACGTAGGTTTTGGATCAAGTACTGCCAGAAAACTGGAACAAGGGACACTAAAATACACTGACCATATCACATTCTCAGATGGCAAAAAACAAGAAGTTTCTATAGTGGGGGTGAATTCTGGATATGTTTTCTATGTAAGACCCGGTGAAAAAAGGGTGGAAATTTCACCTATCGGTGCACTTCAGTCTTTTGATAGAAAACCAGCCAAATTAAGCTTCAGAAAGTCTAAATAATTTCCATCTTTTTCATCAGGAAGGTAGCACTCTTATTTTGGCAGATTCCCTTTCTTAAGGTGTAATCAAAAAGTAGTTGGTCATCCTTAATTTCCACTTCAAAGTTATAGTTTTCCAGTTGACCTGGATACTGCTCCACCATACTACAAACTTCCAGGTCATGTGTAGCAATACCGCCCAAAGCTTTCCCATTAATCACTTTTCGGATCACACCCATGGTACCGGATTGTTTGTCGTCAGAGTTCGTTCCACGCAGAATTTCATCTAAAAGAATCAAGGTAGGTCCTTGTTCCAATGCATCCATAATGGTACGTAGCCTTTTCACCTCTGCAAAGAAGTAAGACTCCCCACTGATCAGAGAATCAGATTGCCTCATACTGACATAAAGAGGAAGTATGGATACACTGGCACTCTTGGCGCAGACTGGAGCACCGGCTCCGGCTAAAACATGGTTTACACCAATAGACCTCAGAAATGTACTCTTACCGGACATATTAGAACCGGTCAGTATCATGAAGTTCTTTTGTGTCAGACTTATGCTGTTATTCACCCTTTTGGTATCAGGAATTAGTGGATGACCCATATCTGAATAATGAATTTCCACATGGTCTGTAAGTTCCGGATAAGCAAATTCCGGATGCTGATAAGCAAAATTCCCCAGACTCATCAATGCTTCCATTTCTCCCATGCTTTCTATCCATTTGGGAACTGAAGAGGCATGAACTTTTTTCCATTGGATGAGATTCCGTAATACGTGTACATGGTATTGAATAGTAGAATTCAACATCAGAGCCCCTAAGCCAAATCTTATGCCATAAAGACTCTGAAAAAGGGAACCTACTTTTTTTAATTCCACTCCGGCCTGACTTAATTCTAATCTATACTTTAGCAATAATGGATCTTTAAATTCCTCTCTTTCGATACGTGAAATCAATCCTGAGTAATAGTTAAATATCTCACCTACTCTTTTGGTTTCTGCTAATTCTTTTTGGATAGATTTTAAAAATCTGCCCGTCAAAAATAAGTTAACGACAATGGAAAGTATAAGCCATCTCAATGGGAGTAAGCCCAAACTAAAAGCGGTTAAGGTTCCCAAAAAGATCAAGGGTACTATGAAACAGAAGATTTTATCTACTTCGGGATAATCTGTGTCTCCTATCCATTGATTGATTTCCTCAAACTCTTTTTTGGAGTCCTTAAACCTCCTTGCTTTACCCGCGAATTCTTGTCGAAAATCCAGTTTCTGCGCCAACTCCTTCACGGCATTTTGTCTCTCTATTACTACATCCGAAGCTTGCAATAAAGAACCGGCCAATGCCTTTTCCCCCGGGAAGGTATGGGTTCTATTGAGGTAATGAAACAAGGAATTTTGACCAAAAATATCCAAATCAAAGGTGTAAGGATGAGCTTCTGACAAATACTCAGTACCCGGACTAAGAGGAAATTTCCTTTGGTTAATAAAATCTAATTCTTGTTGATTGATCTCCCTTTCGCTCCTTTTCTGATCCAGATCTTCTTGATATTTATAGTACTTGATTACCAGATACACGAAAACGGAAATACCTACTACGGCACTTCCTAAAAAAACACTAGAAGCAGAATTTAAGAACTTGTAAAAGAAGAAAACAGATAATCCCGCAAATAAGACACGAAAGAAGCTGATTATAGTGGTTCTTTTCTCTAGCTGCGCAATAAGCACAGTAAGCTGTGCAGCACGTGAAGTATAGATCATAAATTTAGAATAGGTAAAGTAGTAACAATGTGTCGGAAAAATTGATTTCAAGACCTTTAAAATAAAAGTCAATACTGTGCCAGTAAAATGATATTTTTTGTAGGTTTGGGTTTTACTAACCAAAATATTCAACCATTTTATGAAAAAAAGTATTATGCTTAGCTTCATGGCAGCAGGTGCATTATTCTTCCAGTCTTGCACCCAAAAAGCAGAAGAAACTGCCTCTGATTATACCATTTCACTTGCACAATGGTCTTTACACAAAAGTTTTTTTGGAGATGCTTTAAATGGCAACTGGCAGGAATTTGGTAGACTCCTGAGAGAAGCCCCGGATTCTTTACTACAGGGTCCTCTTAAACCTATTGATTTTCCTTCGATCGCTAAAAGTTACGGGATATCTACAATAGAACTTGTAAATACCTTCTACTATGGCAAAGCTAAAGACATGGCATACTGGGAAGACTTCAAGAAACGCTGCGATGAGGCAGGTGTAAATGTAGGTCTAATCATGTGTGATGCCTTAGGTGACCTGGGAAATGCGGATGAAGCAGAAAGACAGAAAGCAGTAGAAAATCATTACCCATGGGTGGATGTAGCCGCCTATCTGGGTGCGCATACCATTCGGGTAAATGCTGCCGGACAAGGTACTGCGGAAGAAGTTGCGGCTAATGCTGCAGATGGTTTGAAGAAGCTTGGGGAATATGCTGCTACAAAAGGTATAAATGTAGTAGTAGAAAACCACGGTGGATATAGTTCTGATGGATCTTGGTTATCTGGAGTAATGAAGACGGTGAACATGTCAAATGTAGGAACCTTACCTGATTTCGGGAACTTCTGCATGGAACGCGGTCCTGAAGGCTGTACTAAATCTTATGATATGTACAAAGGCATAGAAGAACTAATGCCATATGCAAAAGGTGTTTCTGCCAAGACGAATGATTTTGATGCAGATGGCAATGAAACCACAAAGGATTATGCCCGCATTATGAAAATAGTAAAAGACAGCGGCTTCAAAGGGGCTATAGGAATAGAATATGAAGGAAATGTTCTTTCTGAAGACGAAGGTATCAAAGCTACTAAGGCCTTATTAGAAAAAACATTGTCTAATTTGAAATAATAGGACGGTAGGTCGGAGTTAATCTTCGACCTACAATCTCAATCGAATTCTCTTCAACAAACCCGTGACTTGGATCAGAAAAAGCGCCAAACCGAGAGATAAAATTATCCCTATCCAAGTATTCACTTCCGGAGATCTCCATCCGGTTAGACTTCTTAAACTGTACCAATAATAAGGAATCAAATAGCACGTGAGAGTAGCCGCTCCCGCGGGCATAAGTAGCTTTGCCCATCCTTCCTTCCCTTTTAAATCTACAACATAAAAGAGTACTGCATACACTAAATATCCAATGCCTCCGCAGATACAGACCCAAGAGGGTGTAGCAAGTATTTTTGAGATCCCTCCGATAGGCCGAAGGACAAACCCTAATACCATCCATAGCACACCTAAGGCTATCAAGGTGTAGAAATACGATAGAGACTTCTTGTAAGTTACTGAAGCTATAATACCCAACACACACAAAAAGGGTAAAGCTCCACTCTCTACTACCCAAAAATGGACACGGAAAGGTTTTATGCTATCAAGTGCTCCTGAATGGTCAGCAACACTCAGGCATAGCAATAAAAAGGCTACAACGTACAAGGCCTTCAGATTGCCTTTACAGAATTTATAAAGCCCTGCTGCTATCAGGTAACTCCAACCTATTAATCCCAAAATCCCCCACCAATGGGTCTTCATAGAACCGGGATATAAATACACAAAAAGAATCAGTCCCGCTACACCAAGCACCCTGGTAAGTACGGTACTTTTAACTGACCAAATCAGAAAGAAGGAGGTAACCGCCAGAATACTCATCAATGGTTTGCCCGGTCCTGAAGGAAAATACTCATAATTAACCAAAAAGACCCCCATAACAAGTAGGGCAAAAGTTCTCATTCCTATTCCCTTCCAGTCTGCCTTTGCAAAGGGGATGGACATACCCACAATAAGTAAAAAGATGGGAAAGATGACATCCGAAAAACCCATACCGTCTTCGTGCATTTCCGTATGTAGCATCCATTTCGGTACATTTTTTACCGTAAATAGGTCATTGACAAAGATCATAAAGAACATGGTTAGGGCTCTAAAGATGTCTATAGACAGCAGCCTATTTTTCTTTTGGTCTTCCATATTCATTGAGATAAACTTTAAATAACACGGCTACAGATGATAATAGTAAAGGGCCAAAAATCAGACCTAACATTCCGAACAACTTCAAGCCTAAGAGCACACCAAAAACAGTAATCAAAGGGTGTACATTTCCCAGGGTTTTCAAGAGTGTAAACCTCAACACGTTATCAATACCTCCTACAAGAAAGAAACAGTACAAAGTCAACCACAGCGCATTTGTCCATTCACCGGTAGCGAAGGATACAATACATATAGGAACATATACGGCCATAGTACCTAAGACAGGAAATACAGTAGCCACTCCGGTAACGATTCCCCATAGCACCGCATTTTCTACCCCAAAAAGATAATACCCTAGCATGGCTACCAGACCCTGACACATGCCCAAGATAGGAATTCCAATGGCATTCGTTCTCACCATTAATTTGATCTCTGACCAAAGCTCCTGTCGGCTCACCTCCGAATACGGAAAAAAATGGGTCAGTTGATTCTCCAATTTCCGTCCGGAAACCAACATAAAATATAAGACGAAGAAAGCAACAAGCATGTTCAGCAGTACTTCTGCTACTGAATTCAAGATTCTAGGAAGGTATTTTGTAAGGCTTTGGAGGAAATCTGCTAGTGCTTCATCTGAAAGATCAATATTTTCCAGGACCGGCTTCTTGCTCATATATTCTTTGACCTGATTAAACTTCTGCATGATACTATCCGTATTATCCAGAAAAACGGACAGACGCGGAATCATATAGTCAATCAAACCCCAAAGCGGCAAGACAATAAAAACGATGGAAAAAAAGATAAAAAGTAAGGCTGTTAATACTTTATTCCACCTCTTTTGTTCAGTCAGACGGAAGTACCATTCTCTGTAAACGATATACAAAGTAATAGCGGCCAGAAATCCGGGTAAGTAGTAATTTAGATAATGAAAGATCAGAAGACAGGAAAAGACTATGGCTATAATAAGCACAATCTGGTTAATTATCCTGTTACTGATTTGTGGAGAAGCCATGATTCTGGAAATTTCTACCCTTAAAATAAACAGTAGATTCGGGGTAGAAAAGCTTTGTTCAAAAAATCACCTTTTGGTACCATTTAATAAATTCTTAATTTTGTTTACATTACCTAATGTTTAATACTAAAAACATAGGTATATGCCCTACTGAACCCTTTTTCAGATGATTCGTATAAGATCCGCCAACTACCCGGTGGCGTTAGCAGTACTTTATATCAATATACCACTAGTATTATTTTATTATTATTGGCTGGTAAATCCGTGGAAGATTTTGACAGCTACCTTATTTACAGGATTAACCTTTTACCAGATTTTCGCCTCATCAAATATTCAGATACAAATATCTGCTATTGAAAAAACTAAAATATTCCTTTTAACGGCAGCTCTTATACTCGTTTCAGGTATCACAGGTATAGGGGGTAGCTCCACTTTAGATCTTATTCATCATCTTCAGAAAACTTACGATTTTTCCAGCAAGAGTTTACCCATATATTATGATAATCCCTCAGCTTACGCCAGTTACTATTTCGGGTTTTACATTGTTCCGGGGTTAATCTTAAAACATGTTTCTAACATACATCTATTACTAGGCATCTGGGAAATGCTAGGTCTATACTTAGGATTAACCTGGTTATATCTCATTTGCAAAAGAAATTTCTACCACATTCTTCTTCTGTTTTTTATCAGTGGCGTACTTAGCTTTATCATGCCTCTATTGGAAGGGAAAAATCTATTGTCCAGTTCTTACTTCTACTTTTACGAAACCCGCTGGAATCTACTACCCATGTATCTTTCTTTGCGCTGGGTACCAAATCAGTTCATATACACCCTTATTGTTACCGGAATAGTATTGTATCTCCGTCCGAAGGAATTGGTAAATCTATCGTCCTTATTTATAGCAGGATTGTTCTGGGCTCCATTTGTCGCCATAATACTGGGCATAATCTACTTATTAAAGGTCTGGCCGGAGTTTTCCAAAACCAAAGTAAAAAACCTTAGCATATACTTGGGCCTAAATGTTCTTGCCATGCTGGGAGTAGCCCTCTATCTACTGTCTAATCAAACCAGTAGTGAAATAGAGTTCACCCTGACAAGTTCAGAAACCATATTTAACTACCTCCTTTTGCTATTTGGAGAAATAATCATCTTCTACATCTTTACAGAGAAGAGGTATAAACTCCTTTTGGAAATGAAAATCACTATAGTGCTCTTACTTTTTCTGCCTATGGTAAAATTGGGAGTGGGAAATGACTTGTATTCCCGTGCCACCATGCCCTTGCTTTTGATCTTGTATCTCTACTTTATCAAATCTTTAACTTATCCTTCCCAGTGGAAGTGGGCGAAAATCCTTCTGATAGGTATAGTTTCATTTCTACCTATAAAGTATATAGGATCAAACCTTAAGCATTTTTCTTGGAGACCTCATTATGTCCCCTCGGAAATAAAGGATAATTATGATCTGATATTGAGAGATTATCAGAGTAAAACGGTAGCTAACCAGTATCTAATGAAAGAGAATTCTATCTTTTATAAGTACTTATTGGACAATCGAGTAGGAAGATAGGGATTATTTCCCTATCTGTCCTCTCACACCACCCGGCATACGGATCCGTACCAAGGCGGTTTGTTAGAATAACGTCGTTTGATGCGTTGTTCTCCAGTAATAGTAGTCTGCAAATCCTTCGTAACCTAATTTAGTAAAGTATGAGTTTGTTAGCGTTGTTTGAACGATAGGGCTTGTCCCTGTCCGAGTATAGGATTTACGGGTGTTCGCATGTTGGTAGGCAAGCCAGCGTTTGGCTCCCAGTTTCATTAAGTTCCGAATTCGATTACCTGCGGTCTTCCATTGCTTCCAAAGCAGAACACGCAAGCGTCTTCGCACTAGTTCATCTAGTGTTACCATCACCTTCTTATTCGTTGCTATACGAAAGTAATCCACCCAGCCGTGAATAATTTGCCGTAGTTTAGTCAGTCGCTCATGCATAGGAGTAGCTGTATTACGTCGAGTATTTTGACGTAACTTCTCTCGGATTCGTTCGATACTCTTTGCAGAGATACGAATCTGCCAATCTCCTTGAGTTTTGAAGAAACTAAAGCCGAGTAAACTACTTTGGGAAGGTTTGCTTACCTTACTCTTTTCACGGTTCACTTTCAGTTTTAGTGTAGATTCGATGTAACTGGTGATGTTGCGCATAATACGAGTGGCGGATTTATTGCTCTTCGCGTAGATACTACAGTCATCCGCATAACGTACAAATCGATGTCCACGGGAGCTGAGTTCCGTATCCAGTTCGTTCAGGATGATGTTTGACAAAAGTGGACTTAAAGGACTGCCCTGTGGTGTGCCCTTGGTTCGCTTTTGTTCAAGACCATGATCCATAATCCCACAACGAAGGTATTTCCCGATCAGCGCTAGGACTCGACGATCCGTAATCTTCTTGCTCAAAAGATGCATCAGTATGTCGTGGTTCACTTGATCGAAGAATTGTTCCAAATCAAGTTCAACGACCCACGTGTAGCCCAAGTTCAGATACTCTTGCGCTTTAATGACGGCCTGATGAGCATTACGATTCGGACGGAAGCCGTAGCTGTTATCGTGAAAATCACCCTCATACTTTAACCCAAGCCATTGGGAAATGCTTTGCTGAATAACACGGTCGATGACCGTTGGGATACCCAGCATACGCTTGCCGCCACTTGCTTTGGGAATCTCTACTTTCCGAACAGCTTGTGGGCGGTAAGTGCCAGAGAGAATATCCGATCGCAGGGATTGCCAGTGCGTGTTAAGGTAGTCACGAAGATTATCGATCTGCATACCATCAACTCCGCTAGCACCTCCATTAGAGATGACACGATCAACTGCGTGTTTGACATTTCGGATGTGTAATATCTCTTCCAACATAGTATTACTAAAAAAAACCTCAGGCATTGTGTCCACTTCGTTGCACGACTCAGCTAAGCTCCTCTTGCATTTTACTATCAGTTTCCGACCTACCCTCATGCAAGCAGTTCTCTTATGTGGTTCGGCTTTTAACACTTCGTCATAAACTTCATGGTTCCTTTGCCATTCTAACATTCAGACCTTCCCCTGTATAAAGTAGAGAAGCAGGGTACTATGTCCTCTGCTGACTTCTGACTAAAGCATACTAGCATTATTATTCTGCTATATGTTTCTTCGCGGGCATTCGCGTATACCTTTGACAGAGTTTAGTCAGATCTCCCCAGGTAAGAACAATAACTTTCACCTCATATATCCGCTACATTTACCATAGTGTTTCCGTACAGTTTAGGGCTTCGGCTTGTTTTGCAGCCTCACCCAACACTTGCGGCCTTGTATGTAGTTTCTGTTCGTCGGATCGAGGTTTTGCCTCAGACTTCCTTCAGATTCCACCTCACGGTGGACACCCTTGTCATAAGCTAACACTTCCCACTGTAAAGGCGTGTTCGGGACTTACACCCTAGAGTTATTGCACATGCTGGGCACACAAAAAAATCCCCCGAAAACTTCCGGGGGATTCTCTGAATAACCTATTACAACTTAGCAAGAATGCTGTTGAAAGTGGTGCTTGGTCGCATGGCTGCTGAAGCTTTAGCGAACTCAGGTTTATAATACCCTCCTATGTCTTGAGGTTTACCTTGTGCCCCTAGTAATTCTTCATTGATGGCAGCTTCTTTAGCTGTCAACTCTTCTGCAATTGGAGCAAAGATAGCTTTCAATTCTGCATCTTTATCCTGTGCAGCAAGGGCTTGAGCCCAGTATAGTGCTAAATAGAAGTGGCTACCTCTGTTATCAATCTGTCCTACTTTTCTTGCAGGTGACTTGTCATTTTCAAGGAACTTACCGGTAGCTTCATCTAGAGTATCTGCAAGAACTTGAGCTTTAGGATTATTATTTACCTGTGCGAAATGCTCAAGGGAAACGGCTAAAGCTAGAAACTCTCCTAGGGAGTCCCATCTTAAATACCCTTCTTCTACGAATTGCTGTACGTGTTTAGGAGCAGATCCACCTGCACCTGTCTCAAATAATCCACCACCGTTCATCAATGGCACGATAGACAGCATTTTAGCGGAAGTACCTACCTCTAAGATCGGGAACAAGTCAGTATTGTAATCTCTAAGTACGTTTCCGGTTACGGAAATGGTATCTAATCCTTTTACGATCCTTTCTAAAGAGTATTGGGTAGCTTCAGCAGGGCTCATGATTTGGATATCCAAACCTGTAGTGTCATGGTCTTTCAAATACTTCTCTACTTTTTGGATCAGATTTGCATCATGTGCACGATTCTTATCTAACCAAAAGATGGCTGGAGTGTTAGTAGCTCTTGCCCGATTTACTGCAAGTTTTACCCAATCCTGAACCGGTGCATCTTTCGTTTGACACATACGGAAGATATCACCAGCTTCTACCGCTTGCTCCATTAACACATTACCGTCCTCATCTGTAACCTGAACAGTACCTGCACCTGCTAATTGGAAAGTCTTGTCATGAGAACCATATTCTTCTGCTGCCTGAGCCATCAAACCTACGTTTGATACAGAACCCATAGTAACAGGATCTAGAGCACCATTATTTTTACAAAAATCAATTACCGTTTGATAAACACCAGAGTAACAACGATCAGGAATAACAAATTTTGTATCCTTTTGTTTTCCGTCAGGCCCCCACATTTGTCCGGAGGTACGGATAGCGGCAGGCATAGATGCATCAATGATAACGTCACTAGGTACGTGAAGATTAGTGATTCCCTTGTCAGAGTTCACCATTGCCAATGCAGGATTCTTTTCGTACACTGCCTTAATATCAGCCTCAATAGCAGCCTTTTGATCTTCAGGAAGGCTTGCGATTTTCTTCTCAAGATCACCTAGACCATTATTTGGATTGATATTTAACTCATCAAATAAAGTGGCATACTTATCATACACTTCTTTGAAATATTGATACACAGCTCCACCAAATAAAATAGGGTCAGAAACCTTCATCATGGTAGCTTTCAAGTGTACGGAGAAAAGTACATCCTTTGCTTTTGCGTCTTCAATCTCTTTGGCGTAGAAATCATTCAACTTGCTATAGGACATTACAGCAGAATCAACAGTTTCTCCTTCTTGTAAAGAAGCACCTTCTTTTAGAACCTTAGTACTTCCATCTGCTCCTACGAAGGTTATTTTATACTTAGTAGCTTTAGGAACAACTACAGATTTTTCACTACCATAGAAATCACCTTCTGTCATGGAAGAAACGTGCGACTTAGAATCTGCACTCCAAGCTCCCATGCTATGCGGATGTTTTCTAGCATATTCTTTCACCGCTTTCGGTGCTCTACGGTCAGAGTTTCCTTCTCTTAATACAGGGTTAACTGCGGAACCTTTGATCTTGTCGTATTTCGCTTTGATAAAGGTTTCTTCTCCCGTTTTTGGTTCTTCAGGGTAATCAGGAACCGCATATCCTTTAGCTTGAAGTTCTTTGATCGCCGCTACTAATTGAGGAATGGATGCCGAAATATTAGGAAGTTTAATGATGTTCGCTTCCGGCTCAACTGCTAACTTCCCTAAATATGCCAAATCATCAGAGACCTTCTGCTCATCTGTTAAGAACTCTGAAAAGTTAGCCAGAATACGACCTGAAAGGGAAATATCACGGGTTTCAATTTCAACTCCTGCCGGTTTGGTAAAAGCTTCTACTATGGGTAAAAAAGAATACGTAGCCAAAGCGGGTGCTTCGTCCGTAATGGTATAAATTATTTTTGACATTTTATTTAAAATTTGGCGTCCAATATCCACAAAGTTAAACATTCTGACGGAAAAGCTTTTCCCTTACCTACTACCTTAATCTAAAATTCACGAAAAAACCTATTTTTTTAACCCATGCCCTCCTATTTTTGAGAAACAATTTTTATCTATGCGCAGCATCCTTCTTCTGTTAATTTTGCCGTTTTATGTTTGTGCTCAGGACATAAACACCTATAGGACTGCCTATCAAGAAAGAACCAAAAAGCAGTTTCCTAATTCAGAGCAGGCCTTCTTCCCTATTTCTGAAGAGTTTAAGGTACAAGCTAAATACAGATTACTTAAGAAAGGTAAGATCATCTCCGTACCTACCACAGGCACCAAGATCAAAGACTACAAGGAGTACGCTAAGATTAAATTTGAGATCAAAGGTAAGAAGTATGAACTAACCGTATATCAACCACAACCTGTATTACCTCTTTACAAAGATCTCCTTTTCCTACCCTTAAAAGATGCTACTGCACCGGATGAAACCTACGGAGGAGGAAGATACCTTGATCTAAAACTAGGAGATTTCCAAAATGGACAAGTTGAAATAGACTTTAACAAATTATATAACCCATATTGTGCTTTTTCAGATGGCTGGAATTGTCCCATTCCTCCGAAAAATAATGTGCTTTCATTGAGAATCACTGCTGGTGAACTCAAACCATTAAAAACTGAATATGATCAACATTAAAGAAAATATTTCCCTTAAGGGCTATAATACTTTTGGCTTTGATGCTAAAGCTCGATACTTCTGTGAAGTACAAAATTTAGAGGAACTAAAAGAAGCAATTTCTTCTCCCTTAGCTCAAACCCTACTCATCCTAGGAGGAGGTAGTAACGTACTCCTCCTGGAAGACTTTCCGGGCTTAGTGATAAGGATGAATATCAAAGGAATAAAAGTAGTAGAGGAGACTGAGGATACTGTGGTAGTTCATGCAGGAGCTGGAGAAATATGGCATGATCTAGTTTTATTCACTATAGAAAATGGTTGGGGAGGATTAGAGAACATGAGTCTCATCCCGGGGACAGTAGGCGCAGCACCTATGCAGAATATAGGAGCTTATGGCGCAGAAGTAAAGGATACCTTTATAAAGTTAGAAGCTCTTAGAAAACAGGATCTTCAAGTAGTTACTTTTGATAATGCACAATGCAAATTTGGCTATAGAGAAAGCTTTTTCAAGCAAGAGGGAAAAGACCAATATGTCATATTAGGAGTTAGTTTCAAACTAAAGAAAAACCCTTCCGTTAACACCTCCTATGGTGCCATAAAAGATACTTTAAACGAATGGGGAATATCCGCTCCCACTGTAAAGGATGTGAGCAATGCGGTGATACATATCAGGAGAAGTAAACTTCCAGATCCAGCACAGATAGGAAATAGCGGAAGCTTTTTTAAGAATCCTGAAATCCCTATAATACAGTTTGAAGAACTTCAAAAAACTTACCCTAATTTACCTTCTTATCCCATAAATCCGGAAACGGTAAAGGTTCCCGCCGGATGGTTAATCGAACAGGCTGGATGGAAAGGCAAGAAAACGGGACATGTGGGTGTGCATGATAAGCAGGCCTTAGTTTTAGTTCATTTTGGTGGAGGTAAAGGCAAAGAAATTGCAAACTTAGCCAGTGAGATACAAGCATCTGTTTATGAGAAATTTGGGATAAAAATTAACCCCGAAGTTAATTTTATACCTAACTTTACTTAAAAACCATTACAATGAATTTATACCACGGCATTTCTGACGTCATATTAGCGCTCATAGGGCTATACGTATTCTTCAGATATTTGGTGCCTTTGGAATTCACTTCAACTATTCTTTGGGAATCCTTTGTACTTTCAGTGGTAGCAGCCGCCACTTTTGGAGCCTTAGGATTTTTCGGATGGGAAAAAGGGGCTAGTATTTCTCAATTTTTCCAAGGTTTAGCCGCTATAAACGGAGGTATAGGTCTAATTGGAGGAAGCGCTGCGTTAGTGTTCAACAAGGACATTTCTACTTTCGGCAGCTTTGGGATCATCACCGTTGGATTTATACTCTTTATCCTTTATGCCATCTTTAATATTGAACAGATTGGTTTTTGGGTTCCCACCGTCTCTATGCTATTAGTACTCCTTATTGGTATAGTGGGAATGATCAGAGGCAAAATCATGGTAGGACTATGGATAGTGGTAGGTGTAACCTTCTTTGCTTTGGGTACCTTCAGAAATGCACTGTTTGGGGAAAGTGATTTTAATATCAGTCTTTACCATCTGTTACTGGCCGGAGGGGTGCTAAGCCTCGGAATGGCAAATGCCTATTCAAGGAAATTAATGTTGCACTAATTTGAATATTACAAAGTCTATACTACATTTGTAGCGTAAATCTCAAAAAGGGGTGCCTTAATATAACGGGCTGAGATCATACCCATTGAACCTGATGCGGCTAATACCGACGAAGGGATTTGAGGAATCCATCTGGATTCTTTGCAGTAAACATCAAAAGGAAATAGCGGCCGAATTGCCTGTAGATGAAACTGTATTTAAATTAAAAACCGAAGACGGTTTTTGCTCCTTTGACGCCTTCGTAATAATGTAAAATTATTATGAAACTTTATCGTATTTTATTTCTATTGCTGCCGTTCTTCAGCTACGGCCAAACTTTAGACACTCTTAAAAATCTAAACGAAGTGGTAGTTAAGGCTACCCGAGCGCATGAAAACTCCGGAATGGTCTATTCCAATGTAAGCAAAACTGCCTTAGAAAAACGAAACTTAGGTCAGGATCTACCATTCCTTCTTAATCAATTACCTTCTGTAGTGGTCACTTCTGATGCCGGAACGGGCATTGGATATACGGGCATACGAATAAGAGGATCTGACCCCACCCGCATCAATGTAACCTTGAACGGTATTCCTTATAATGATGCAGAATCTCAAGGGGTCTTTTGGGTGAACATGCCTGATTTTTCTTCTTCTGTTCAAAGTATACAGGTTCAAAGAGGCGTAGGATCCTCTACAAACGGCGCTGGAGCATTTGGAGCCTCAGTTAACGTGAGCACCCTCCAAATGAACGCCAAACCCTTTGCAGAGGTAAATGTCACCGGAGGATCCTTTGGAACCCTAAAGACAAACTTCCAAACCTCCTCAGGTCTTCTAGGGTCCGGATTTGTATTTGATGCCCGTTTATCCAAGATCCAATCAGACGGTTACGTAGACAGAGCCAGCTCTGATCTTCAATCCTATTATCTTTCTGGTGGATATTATTTCAAAAATAACTTTATCAGATTAAATCACTTTGGTGGAAAAGAAGTCACCTATCAGTCCTGGTACGGTATTCCTGAAGCACTCGCTAAAGGAGACATGAAGGGTTTAGATGAGTATATCGAAAGAAATGGATATGACCAGTCACACAAAGAAGAGTTACTGGCCTCCGGAAGACGATATAATTACTACAATTATGAAAATGAAGTGGATCATTATGTACAGTCGCACTGGCAATTGATCTCCTCTTTTGAATTATCACCCAAGTGGAGATTTAACCCTACCCTATTCTTTACTAAAGGTGACGGATACTATGAGCAATTTAAGAACAGAGGATACTTCTCTGATTATGGACTAAATGATGTCATCATAGGAGGAGATACCCTCAAAAGAACGGACTTGATCAGGAGAAAATATCTGGATAATTCCTTTTACGGAGGGGTTTGGTCATTAGACTACGAAGGAAACATCAACGCCTCATTTGGTGGAGGATATAACGAGTATAAAGGTGAACACTTTGGTGAAGTGATTTGGGCAAAGTATTTCTCCAATGGGAATATCAATCATAGGTACTATGAAAATAACAGTACAAAAAAAGATTTCAATCTCTATGCAAAACTTTACTACAACTTAGCAAAAAACCTGAATGCATACGTTGACCTCCAGTATAGAACCGTAAGCTTCGATATGGTAGGTACAGGTGATGTGCTCCAACACCTAGATTTCCGAAATACCTGGCACTTCTTTAATCCCAAAGTAGGTCTAACTTACAAACCCACTCCACAGACTACCTATTATATCTCTTATGCCAAAGGAGCAAAGGAGCCCAATCGCACAGATTTTGTGGATACTGCCCCAAATGTTCCTAAACCGGAAAATCTACATGACTTTGAAGGGGGATACAAATACCAGAAAACGAAATTTGTGTCAGAAGTGAATCTGTATTACATGAGCTATAAGGATCAGCTAGTACTAACAGGGAGAATCAATCAAGTAGGAGAAGCCATCCGCATGAATGTACCGAATAGTTATAGGGCAGGTATAGAACTTCAAGCAACTGCCCTGCTTAGTTCAAAGATAAGTGCAGGCGCCAACTTGAGCTTGAGCCGTAACAAAATCAATTCCCTTACCTACGTAGTCCCAAGTTCTGATGGAAGTCCTGACGAAGTCACAGACCTAAGAGATACAGACATTTCCTTTTCTCCAAACATCATAGGAGGAGCTACCCTGACCTACAAGCCAGTGACAAATTGGGAGCTCAGTCTACTTCCAAAATATGTAGGGACGCAGTATTTGGACAATACATCTTCTGAGGATAAAAAACTAGATGCTTACTTTGTTTCTGACCTTAGTTCATCCTATACCTGGAAAGCCGCAACGCTCACCTTACTAGTTAATAACCTATTCAATGCGAAATACGAATCTAATGGATACACATACAGCTATATATATGGGGGAAAAGTAACTGAAAACTTCGTTTTTCCTCAAGCAGGTATAAACTTTTTGGTAGGACTAAAAATAAGGTTCTAAAAAGGGGCAAAATGCCCCTTTTCTAATTGTATATTTGCCTTTAGCAAATTACTTACTATGATCAAGAAGATTACCCTAATCGCATTGACCCTCATGGGGCAGCAATTGCATGCCCAAACAGAACCTAAATGGGCGAGATACCCTGCTATCTCTCCGGATGGTTCAACTATCGTTTTCACCTATAAAGGTGATTTGTACAAAGTTCCAAGTGCAGGAGGTCAAGCTACTCAGCTGACTTTCCATGAAGCACACGACTACCAGCCGGTATGGAGTCCGGACGGGAAGCAGATAGCTTTTGCTTCTGATAGATACGGTAATTTTGACCTATTTATCATGAATGCTCAAGGTGGAGAAGCTACTCGCCTTACCTATCATTCTAACGATGAAATTCCGTTTTCATTCACTCCAGATGGAAAGTCAGTAGTATTCGGTGGAGTTCGTCAGGACTTACCTGAACACCGCCAGTATCCTACAGCTTCCCAACCGGAACTATATTCCGTTCCGGTAAAAGGCGGAAGAGTGAATCAGATTCTTTCTGTTCCTGCAGAATATGCCAGATTTAGCAAAGACGGAAAAACACTGATCTATCACGACAAGAAAGGTGGAGAAAACGAGTGGAGAAAGTACCACAAATCATCTATAACCAGAGACATTTGGACGTATGATACCCAGACCGGGAAGCATACGAAGATCACTAATTTCTACGGAGAAGATCGCCAACCTATATTTACTAATGGCGATAAGGACATCTACTACCTTAGCGAAGAAAGTGGTACGTTTAACATTTTCAAGACTAGCTTAGCAGATCCTTCGAAGAAAACAGCAATAACTAAGCTAAAAACTCATCCCGTTAGATTCCTTTCATCTTCTAATTCCGGTCTATTAGCTTTCTCCTATGATGGCGAGATCTATACCGTAAAAGAAGGTGAGTCACCTAAGAAGGTAAATATTACTATTTACACTCAAGAAATCTCTAACAAGGATGGAGTTTCACCGGTGAACGGTGGTGTGAGTGATTTCTCCATTTCCCCTAATGGTAAGGAAGTAGCATTCATTGCCAGAGGTGAGGTTTTTGTAGGTTCTGTTGACGGTAAGATCACAAAAAGATTGACTAACTCTCCGGAACAAGAACGTTTTGTACAGTTCTCTCCTGATGGAAAGAGCATCATCTATGCTAGTGAAAGAGACGGCAGATGGCAGATCTTCCAAACCCAGAAGTTGAGAAAAGAAGAACCTTTGTTCTATGCTTCTACACTAATTGAGGAGAAAGCCTTAGTAAGTAATAAGAATGATAATTACATTCCAAAGATCTCACCAGACGGCAAGAAATTAGCTTTCATAGAGAACAGAAGAACCTTAAAGGTAATGGACTTAGCTTCTTCTAAGACTGTTACCCTTCTTACTCCTGAACAATTATACCATATGCGTGATGGAGACCAATACTTCGAATGGAGCCCGGACAGCAAATGGTTACTCGCTTCGTATAAACCTACCATGTCAAATGGTGAGATAGTGATCCTGGACGCTGAAGGAAAGAAGCCTATGGTGAACATCACTCAGAGTGGCTATAATGATTATAATGCCAAATGGGCTAACGGAGGTAAGCAAATCCTTTGGTTCAGCAATAGACACGGTATGAAAGATCACGCAAACAGTGGTGGATCTCAGGCTGACGTTTATACTTTATTCCTAACCAAAGAAGGTTGGGAGAAATTCAACCTGTCGAAAGATGAAGTTGCCCTCCTAAAAGAAATGGAGCCGACTAAAAAGGATACCGCTAAAACCAAAGAGGTGGCTCCAATAGTGATCGACTGGGATGGATTAACAGACAGAAAAGCTCGTTTGACTATACACTCTTCTTCATTAAGTGACGCTATACTTTCTAAAGATGGTGAGAAACTTTATTATCTAGCCAGATTTGAGAAGAATGCTAACCTATGGAGTACAGATCTTCGTACCAAAGAAACCAAAATGGAAATTCCATTAGATGGTATGGGAGGAAGTCTAGAATGGGACAAAGAACAAAAGAACCTTTATTTCCTAAGTGGTGGTAGATTATCTAAGATCAATCCTGATTCTAAGAAAAGAGATAATATCAACATTTCCGGCGAAGTGAATTTGGATAGCGATGCGGAAAGAAAATACATGTTTGAGCACGTTTGGTTAAGAACTCAAAAGATGTTCTACACTCCGGATATGCATGGAGCAGATTGGAACAAACTGAAAAAAGAATATGAGAAGTACGTTCCTCATATTGGAAATAGTTATGAGTTTGCTGAAATGCTTTCTGAACTATTGGGTGAACTAAACGTTTCGCATGCAGGTGCAAGATATAGCAGATCTATTCCAAACGGAGATGCTACCGCCTCTCTAGGTATTTTTGCAGACTTCAAGCATACCGGTAACGGGATTCGTATTTTGGAGGTATTGGCTAATGGACCACTAGACAAGGTAGCGTTCCAAATCAAGCCTGGAACCATCATCGAGAAGATTGACGGAGAAACTATCACTCCTGAAAAGGACCTAGCGTGGTATTTAAACAGAAAGGCTGGTAAATTTACCTTACTGGAAATCTCTGAACCGGGTAATGCTGAAAAGCGTCAGATTACCGTAAAGCCAATCAGCTTAGCTGAAGAATCTGCATTGCTTTATAAGAGATGGGTGAAGAAAAATCAGGAAGAAGTAGACAAGTTGAGTAACGGTACCCTTGGATATGTTCATATCCCTGGAATGAATGACGGACAATTCCGTAATACTTATGAAGAAATGATGGGTAAATACGCTGACAGAAAAGGAGTGATCGTTGATACCCGTTTCAATGGAGGCGGTGACTTGGTATCAGACCTGGCTATGTTCTTTACAGGAGATAAATTCCTTGATTACGCTACAAAAGACAGATCTGTAGGATATGAGCCTACATTCCGGTGGACCAAGCCTACCTTAGCTATGTTTAACGAGGCTAACTACAGTGACGGACACTGCTTCTCTTGCGGATACACTGATCTGAACATAGGAAAGACAGTGGGTATGCCGGTTCCAGGAACATGTAGTTTCGCAGGATGGGAAGTACTAAGTGACGGTACCAGATGGGGTGCAGTGCCTATCTCAGCGAAAAATAAGAAAGGGGAATGGTTAGAAAACAATGAAACCAAACCTACTTTCGAAGTGAAAAATGACCCTAAACTGATTGCAGAAGGCAAAGATCAGCAGTTGGAAAAGGCAATTGAAGAGTTACTGAAAGATGTAAAGTAAAAATGGCGGTCAAATGACCGCCATTTATTTTATAAACTCATAAGATCTTTAAACTTGATGGATTGCCGCCTGGAGATCTCTATCTTCTCAGTAGTTCCCCCCTGTAGGGTCACTAACAAACCACCGGAGAACCAAGGTTCAATCTTCTCTATCCAGTGCAGGTTAATGATATGTTTCCTGTTAGCACGGAAGAATACCTTTGGATCCAATCTTTCTTCCAAACTGTTCAAGGACTTTAGAATCATGGGCTTTTGATCCTCAAAATGCAGACGAACATAGTTGCCCATAGATTCAAACAACCTGACCTTTCCTAATTTCACAAACCAGCATTTTTCTCCGTCTTTCACAAAAACCTGATCGTGTTCACCAAGAAAGCTCTCCGGACTGATGGTCTCAGTGCGTTTCATTTCATGCTCCACCTTTTGGATAGCCTCCGCTAACCTGGCAGTGTCAATAGGCTTCATGATATAGTCTAAGGCATTATATTCAAAAGCTTTCAATGCATACTCATCATAGGCAGTGGTAAAGATCACTTCAGGAACTTTATCCTCTATGGTTTCCAAAAGCTCGAAACCATTCTTCCCGGGCATTTGGATATCCAAAAACAAGAGATCCGGATTATGCTCATTTATCAATTCTATGGCCTCGTCCGCATTGGCTGCTTCTGCAACCACATTGATCTTAGGGAAATCTTCAAGGAGACGTTTCAACTCATTGCGAGCAAGTCTCTCATCATCAACTATGATGGTCTTCATCGTTTTCGGAATTTAAAGTTACTTTCTTTTCTAAGGGTATTTTCACTATGGCTTGAACTATCAGAGGCTCTTCTTGGTAAATATTAAACGAAGCCTCTGTACCATAGATTAGGTTCAATCTTCTTCGAGTGTTCTGTAATCCAAAGCCTGAATCATCTCCATGATTATTATGCTCTACATACACCCCGGTATTTCTAATGGTTAAGGTCAAAATGCCTTCCTCAATAAAACTCTTCACTTCTACAAATCCCCATTTCTCAGCCTTTTGAACCCCATGCTTAATAGCATTTTCTACAAGGGTCTGAAGCATCATTGGAGGAACTTCAATATGCAGCGTAGAAGGATCTATTTCCAAAGTTGACTGCAGCCTTTCTTCGTACCTCACCTTTTCCAGTGCCAAATAATCCTCTATGGTTTTCAGTTCCTCCTTTAGAGGGATGGTCGTTCGCCGGTTAGCCACTAGGGAACTTCGGAGAATATTGGAAAGTTGGGTAATACCGGTCTGAGCCTTTTTGGGCTCCTCTAAAATCAAGGCCCGTATACTGTTCAAGGCATTAAACATGAAATGAGGATTGATTTGGGCCTTTAAGATCTTTGCCTCTGAAGCTTCAATGGAAGCTTGCATCCTAATCCTTTCTATATTATTCTTTTGAATCTCAATGGTGTAGGCTACGAAAATATATAGCAAAACCCAGATCACCATAGGTTTACTAAAGTTGATAATATAAGCAAAGTCCTTAAAATACCAGGAGATACGTGCTGTCTTCTCCCCGAAATATTCTTCGTAAAGGGAAATGTTTATCGCAGTAAAGAGAGATGTAATCAATATCACTCCTAAAAGGCAGCGAATGACTAGTTGGTTTACAGGCAACTTGATCCACTCGTAATTCTTAAATATCAATTTAAAAAAATGGGTCAATGAAATCCCTGTAAGCACATAAATACAAGAATTAAAAACCATGGCCTCTAATTCTGACAAACTATTTGGCTGTAGAAAAAGCACAAAATAAGCCAAATCAGATAGGGCATAAAACACCCATCCGATGATTTGAAAGGCCCAATAAAACTGTCTTTGATTCATCAGCTTAAAATTACGATCAAATCTCAGAACCTGTAGAGTTTTTTACAGATTTTATAGATTTAAATGGATTTTTAGGTGATCTGTATTGTTAGCAGAAACCAGACTAAATGCTTCCTTATCGTAGTCGTATTCTAAAATATAAAGGCAGGTATTAGAATGCTCATACTGGTCCATCATGCTTAAGGGAGTACCTAACAGGTGGGATAAAAGTATCCTCATGGCCCTACCATGCATGGTAATGAGTATCAAATCCTCATTTTTATGAGATAAAATGTGAGAAAAAGCCGCTTTCTGACGAACTACCACCTCTTCCGGACTCTCCCCGCCTTCTAATTTGGCCTTTGTATCTCCAGATTCCCAACTGTGCAATACCTCTTTAAAAACCTGATAGCCTGTTTCGTGCAAGGTTTTACCTTCTACCGTACCCCAACTGATTTCATCTAATCCTTCCAGAGACTCGTAAGGAATTCCGGCATCAATAAACCCGTAAGCCGTTTGATATGTGCGCTTTAACGTAGAAATATATACTTTTTGAAAGGGGATATCTTTGTAGTGTTCATAGAATGCCCGAGCCTGCATTTGGCCTGTTTCATTAAGATCTGCATTTATTCCTCTTCCTTGCACAGCACCTGATTTATTGTATTCAGTTTCACCATGACGGATCAGGTATATAGTTTTTTTTGACATAAAGTTTCGTTAAGTTTGGCAAAAATACGGATTTGCCAATATGTTTAAGAACAATATTGACCTGGATGTTTTCCTGGAAATGAGCAAAAACACCTTAGGTGATCACCTGGGAATAAGCTTCGTTGAATTAGGCACAGATTATATTATAGCTAAAATGCCGGTAGATCATAGAACGAAGCAGCCCTTTGGCATTCTACATGGTGGTGCTTCTGTGGCTTTGGCAGAAACCTTAGGTAGTATAGCATCCGTATTATGCTTAGATGACCCCATGAAACAGAAAGCGGTAGGACTGGAGATCAATGCTAACCACCTCCGACCGGTATCAGAAGGATGGGTGTATGGAAAAGTGACTCCCATACACATTGGAAGAAGGACACACATATGGGACATCAAGATAACTGACGAAAATCAAAAGTTAGTTTGCGTCAGTAGATTGACCGTAGCAATAGTCTGAAAACCATATGAAAGCATTAGTTCTAGGAGGAGGAGCACTCAAAGGGGCATGGCAAGTAGGTGCCATTCAAGCCATTTTTGAAAAGGGATTCGTACCTGACATGATTTATGGTATATCTGCCGGTGCCCTGAACTCTTCATTTTTAGTTGCAGAAGCCGGAAGGCAACAACACAAGTACGGATACATTGACTGGAATGGAGCCAACAAAAAACTCATCAGCTTCTGGTTGAATAATATCACCAAGCCGGAAGACGTGGGAATCCCAAAATCTTATTGGACCTTAGGAGTAGATACCATGCTGGGTAGGTTTGACGGGCTTTTGGATGTCAATCCTCTACATGAAAAAGTAAAGAAATACGTGTCAGTAGAAGATCTGCAAAAAAGCCCCATCAAAATAAAGGTAGGTGCAGTAAATATTCACACAGGAAATATGAAATATGCTTCTCCCTTTGAAGATTATTTCATGGATTACCTGAGAGCCAGTTCGTCTATTCCCATCATAATGCCACCTGTTCAAGCAGGAGATGACCCGAAAGAAGTTTATATGGATGGTGGTTTAAGAGAAGTAATTCCTATCCGAAAGGCTATAGAAGATGGAGCTACAGAAATTTATGCCGTAGCTACCCATCCGAGACATAGAAACATGGAACCTATCAATCATAAAAACCTTCTCAATATTATTGAAAGAATGAAGGATATCTCCGTTAACCAATTGGAGAATAATGATATTGATTGGGCAGAGAACTACAACCAGAACCTGGTCTCTCTGTATGGATTTACCATTAACAAAAAGATCAAATTGAAGGTCATTCGCCCAGAAGAAAACATACCCATAAAATTAACCAGTTTTAATCTGGATGACATAAAAGCTTGCATTAAAAGCGGCTATGAAAAAGGTTATTCCGTCATTAATAGAGAATAAGATTACAGTTTTATTGTCCAAAATTTTAGAACCCCGTACATTTGCCAAAAAAGTTAATGAAAAGATTTATTATAATTCTGTGTATCCTAGGCTTTATCCCTCCAGCCCAGGCTCAGAAAAAAAACGCTAGCCCAGCCAGACCAAAA
Organism: Leadbetterella byssophila DSM 17132; assembly: GCF_000166395.1. Classification (GTDB taxonomy): domain Bacteria; phylum Bacteroidota; class Bacteroidia; order Cytophagales; family Spirosomataceae; genus Leadbetterella; species Leadbetterella byssophila. The sequence goes on along the minus strand of NC_014655.1, from coordinate 3,497,307 downwards.
CTTGTAGTAGGGATAATCGTAGACCAAATGCGCGACGAATACTTGCACCGTTTTAGCGGAAAATTTTCTTCGGGAGGATTTAAGAGAATGATGGGAGAAGGATTTACCTGTAGAAATCACCATTATCACTATGCTTCTACCGTAACTGGACCTGGTCATGCACACGTTTATACTGGATCTTCGCCGGCCATTTCAGGAATCGTAGGTAACGATTGGTATGAAAAAACCATAGGAGCCAGAATGTATGTAGCAGGAGATTCTACGGTTAAAATAGTAGGAGAAGGCAAAGCTTCTGCCGGTAAAATGTCTCCTGTAAATCTAAAGGTTACTACTATTACAGACCAACTGAGAGTTGCTACTCAATTCCAATCCAAGGTGATAGGTATTTCATTTAAGGACAGAGGTGCCATTATGCCTGCAGGACATACTGGTGATGCCTATTGGTATGATGGTAGCAGTGGTAACTTTATTACCAGTACGTACTATAAAGAAACTCTTCCGGAATGGGTAAGTAAGTTTAATGCTAAAAAACTTCCAGACTATTATATCACTCAGAAATGGGAAACATTCTTTCCTATAGATCAGTACACGGAATCAGAGCCGGACGAACAAGGGTATGAAAATACCGCAACTGTAGAGAAGAAATCTGTCTTCCCTCATACTCTGAACATGGAGAGCTTATATCATTCTCCATTCTCAAATACTCTAACTAGACAGTTTGCAGAAGAAGCGGTAATTAGTGAGAACCTAGGTGGTGGTGACGTAACTGATTTCCTAGCTATCAGTTTCTCTGGAACAGATTATGCAGGTCATTCTTACGGACCTCAATCAAAGGAAATACAAGACGTCTATGTACGTTTAGACAGAGAAATAGAACAGCTTTTGAACTTCTTGGATAAGAGAGTAGGAAAAGGAAACTATACAGTATTCCTCTCAGCTGACCATGCCGTATCTAATATTCCAGCATTTAACGTGAAACACCGCATTCCTTCAGGAGTATTTATTGGTAGTGAACTTTCTAGAATGGCTAAAACCATTTTAACGGAGAAATATGGAGATGATAAATTAATCACTTATTACGATAATTATCAGATCTATTTGAACAGAGATTTGATTTCTAAGCGCAATCTCAGCATTGACGAGATCACTGCCACTTTAAACCATGTTATGTCTCAAAAAGAGGGTGTATTTGCCGTAATTAACCTAGCAGAAGGAAAATTCACTCAGTTGCCTGATTATTACCAAAGAAAATTAAACACCCTTTATAATCCTAAGCGCAGTGGAGAGATCATGATCATCCCTGAACCTGCTTATTTTGAAGGTGGAATAAAAGGTACTACTCACGGCACTATGTATACTTACGATACTCACGTACCAATGTTATTCTACGGCTGGGGTATCAATAAAGGTGAGACATTTAAACCTACGTACATTTCGGACATTGCGCCTACCTTGGCCATGTTATTGAAAATCTTAGAACCTAACGGATCTATCGGAGTACCTATTCCGGAAGTATTAAAATAAGAACAATGGGGCGCTTCGGCGCCCTATTTAATTGCGTTATATGCAATCTATGCGTTCAACCCCACTTCACCATGACTTGGAGAAGTTCCTGAATTTCCCTTCCATACGGAGTAATAGAATATTGGACCTTAATGGGCCTGGTTTCTAAAACTTCCCTCTGAATCAACCTGTTCTCTTCTAACAACTTTAGGGTGGCAGTCAAAACTTTAGCAGAGATACCCACTAAATCCTTCTCCATCTTTTTAAACGTTACCACCTCATCCTCCCTGACTAAAAGATAATGTAATAGTAGGAGGGTCCATTTCCCTCCCAAAATGCCGAGGGTATCTTGCAAAGCTAAAATATCAGCTGTACAACCGGCCGGATCAGAATTAGGTTTCTTTAACATGAGTAACATTCAGGTAACTAGTTACCGCAAAGTAACGCATAGCAAGGATCTCTCCGTACTAAAGTAACTTTGTATTGAACAAAAAGCTACACAAATGAGAAAAATTGAAAAAATATTAAGTCCAAAGTCCTTCCAATGGGTGGGCGATGGTTTTTATACCACCTCCTTCTTAGGAGGAGATATCACAAGGCACCGTTTAGATCCGTTCTTTGCTATAGGATATAATACTGAAATAGAATTTCCATCTTCTAAAATTCCCAAAGGAGTAGGAGTACATCCTCATAAAGGATTTGAGACCGTAACTTTTGCCTACAAAGGAAAGATTGAACATAGAGACAGTAGAGGAAATCATGGCATCCTAAATGAAGGAGAAGTCCAATGGATGACTGCCGGGTCCGGCATTCTACATGAAGAATTTCATGAAAAAGAATGGTCAAAGAACGGTGGAGCTTTTCAAATGGTACAGTTATGGGTTAACCTTCCGGCGAAAGACAAAAACACTACACCGAAATATCAAAATCTAGTCCAAATCCCGAAGGTTAATTTGACAGGTGGGACAGTACAAGTAGTGGCAGGTGAATACGAAGGTGTAAAAGGTGCAGCTAGTACATTATGCACGTATATAATATAACATTGAACGGAGAAGTTCCATTCCTCCTACCCGCGCACTTTAATACCGCCTTCATCGTGATAGAAGGGAGCATCTTGGTGAATGGAGAGACTACTGTAAATAAAGATCAGTTTGTCCTAATGGAAAATAATGTGCGAGATAGCTTCACATTAAAAGGTATAGAGAAGAATTCCAAAGTTCTGCTCCTCAGTGGTCAGCCTTTAAATGAAACTGTAGCACATTATGGTCCATTTGTTATGAATACTCAAGCTGAGCTTTTACAGGCCTTCCGCAAATTTGACGAGGGCAAGTTTGGGCGCCTTTAACCCTTCATGAAAAGTTGTTTAATCTTAGATATAGGTTTGAGCCAAAGTGTATACCACTTTGGCTTCAAATTATTCATCCTCCAAGCTTTTCTATCTTCTTGATTCGCTACCCATCTGTGCTTTAATGAGGCACTGCTGGTACCTCCTACTCGCATGGTCATCAGTGTGGCTGGAATATAATGAGCCTTTAAGTCATTCTTATATAGCATTCTTAGCATCAGCTCATAGTCGCCTGAACAAGTAAATTCAGTATGATACAGACCGTACTTTTCATAGGCTGACTTTTTCAAAAAGAAGGCTACATGCGGTGGCATCCATCCCTTAAGCCAATTCGCTTTATCATATGGAGCATCTTTCCAAAATCTCACTACCTTTTCTGTGTCGAGAGGATCTACAAACTTTACATCTCCATACACAGAATCTGTATCCACTTCAGTAAAACCTTTGGCCACTCTACTCAATACCTGAACGTCTGGATAAAAATCATCAGCGCCAATTACACCTATGACCTCTCCGCTAGCTAGACGGACTCCCTTATTCATGGCATCATAAATCCCATTGTCTTTTTCAGAAATGTATCTAATCTTATCAGCATATCTTTCTAATAGAGCTACCGTTCCATCTTTTGATCCACCATCTACCACTATGTATTCAAAGTCCGGATAATCTTGACTTAAAACACTTGTGATTGTTTGTTCCAAGGTTTGAACCGCATTAAAGCAAACGGTAATAACGCTGATTTTCATAGAAGTCGATTAATACCACAAAAGTAAGTTCTATCCACCTTTTTCCCTTAATACCTGATTTACATTCTAAAAAAAACTGCAAAATGCACCCATAAAGAAGAAAATCTGCGTTTTTTTACAACAAAAACCGCTTCTATATGACCCGGTATGAATTTTTAAAATCTTGCGGATTTACAGGAGGAGCTCTTATGGCCCTTCTCTCCTGCGTGGGAGAACAGGAAGTGGGAGCTTTAACCCGCCTTCCGGATGGAACCTTACTGAAACCAGACGGCAGTCCGGTTGAAGAGATCACCGGCTCTGGACCTGATCCTGACTATCAGATAACTACGGAAGAATTGGAAAAGATCCAATACCTCTATAGGATCAACATTTCAGATCCAAGGTACGCCAAACTTTTGGTTAGAAATCAATACATCACCTTAGGGAATACTTTTGTCTTAGCTCTTTCAAAAGAAGGAAAATATATCGCTGCAACAGTAGTATGCTCTCACGAGAATAACCGAACCATTTCTTACCGATTTGGGGAATGGTATTGTCCCGAACATGGAGCGCGATACAATATGTCCGGCACCGGTCTGAATGAATATGGGACAAAAGGAATCAAGGTATATAAAACAGCTTTTGACGGTGAAACCATAATTATATACGAGTAATGCTAAGTCTACTTTTCTATTTACTACTTCAATGGGGTACAAACCTGGAGTCCGCTTTAGATCAGGCAAAAAAAGAAGAGAAATTAGTTCTGCTGAATTTCTCCGGCTCTGATTGGTGTGCTCCCTGTATACAGCTAAAAAAGGAGATTTTCGAATCTGATGAATTTAAAGGTGTAGCTGAAGCCAGACTAGTCCTTGTCAGAGCTGACTTCCCCAGGATGAAAAAGAATCAGCTTCCCGCAGAGCAAAAGGCCTACAATGAACAATTAGCTGAGAGATACAATCCCCATGGAAAATTCCCATTAACCCTTCTTTTGAATCCTGAAGGAAAGGTCATACAAACTTGGGATGGATATACTAAATCTATTAGTAAAGAAAAATTCCTTGAAACTATACAAAAGGCCAAATGATATCCAGAATAGTCAAACTTATGGGGAATCGATTTGTCATCAGTGTTGATCAAGGTGAAGAACACATAGATGCGGCTATAGAGGAGATCTCCAGAATAGAGGCCTTGCTGACTACCTATTCAGATAACAGTGTTACCTCTAAAGTTAATGCCATGGCAGGAATACAGGCCGTAGAGGTTCCTGAAGAGTTCTTGCAATTAGTAACTCGAGCCCAAAGGATCTCTGAATTAACCCTAGGCTTATTCGATCTATCTTATGGGTCTATTGATAAGCGTTTATGGAATTTTGACAAAAACCTGAGCATTCTTCCCTCAAAAGAGGCTAAACAAAATTTGAAACTGGTTAATTATAAGAACATTCAAATAGACCAAGAGAAATCCACCGTTTTCCTAAAAGAGAAAGGAATGCGTATAGGATTTGGGGGAATTGGAAAAGGTTACGCGGCTGATAAGGCAGTAGCTATTTTAAAGCAAAGAGGAGTAAAGAACGGTGTGGTGAATGCCAGTGGAGATCTAAAAACCTGGGGACGCTGCGATGGTAAACCTTGGACCATTTCCATAGCTGACCCGGATGCACCTCAATATCCCTTTTCTCAATTAGAGGTAGGAGAAATGGCAGTTGCCACCTCCGGCCCCTATGAAAAATATGCCATAATAAATGGAAAAAGATACTCGCACACCATAGACCCCAGAACAGGTTTACCAATTTCTGGCCTTAAAAGTGTAACAGTAATCTGTCCTCATGCAGAACTAGCAGATGCCATGACTACCCCACTTTCTATCTTAGGAGTAAAAGATGGGCTGAATTTGATCAATCAAATGAATCAAATAGCTTGTATCTTAGTAGATGATCATAATAGAGTTTACACCTCAAACAATATCCGTGCATGAAAAAATTGCTTTTTCTTTTCCTTCTCAGCTCTTGTGTTCCGGTAAAGGAGTATCAAAAAGCGAAGATCAACGATGCAGAAATGAGCCTATCTAATAGGTCTGTGGAGAAATTTGAGAATAGTTTCCAACTGTATCGAGAAGGTGCAGCGGGAGCAAACGGTGGAAAAAGCGGAGGAGGCTGCGGATGTAATTAATTATGAAAAAACTGATTCTTACAGCAGGAATATTATGTGCTTGGTTAAGCTCTCAGGCGCAGGATAGCACTAAGATCCGTAAATTAAAATTTGAGGAAGCTAACTTAGTAGGCTCATATTATACCCAGAACGGAAATATGGCTGCCGTTACAGGAGGTATAGGTTCAGAAAAACTAACGGATATAGGCAGCAGTCTGAACCTAACTTTTAGCTTATTAGATAAAAAACTGCGGAAAAACACCTTCTTTGTAGAAGGCGCAATAGAACAATATACTTCTGCCTCCTCTGATCAAATTGATCCCACCACCTTATCCTCAGCATCCCGCACGGATCAACACATCTATCCATCTATAGTATGGACCAGAAAAAATGATCAAAATGGACAGACACTAGGCCTAAATGCATCATATTCCACTGAATTTGACTACAAATCCTATGGTTTTGGATTTCAATGGGCCAAGGCTACTCCGGATAATAATGGAGAATTTTCTGCTAAGGTCAATGTCTTCCTAGACAAATGGAAAATGATCCTACCTGCAGAATTACGTCCTCCGGGGTATCCTACCGGAGCTGAAGAAGATTCTAAAGGAATTCCATATAAGCCACGGAACACCTATAGCGCTAGCTTAGGTTATAGTAGAATTATCAATCCCCAATTACAGGGCATGATACTCTTTGATCCTTCTTATCAAGAGGGACTTTTAAGCACGCCTTTTCATAGAGTATATTTTAATGACAATAGTCTTAGGGTGGAGAAACTTCCTGGAAGCAGAATAAAATTCCCTATTAGCCTCCGAACGAATTACTTCGCTGGTGATAATCTAATCTTCAGAACCTTATACCGTTATTATCTTGACACCTGGGGTTTACAAGCACATACCTTAAACCTGGAAACCGTGTGGAAAATAAATCCATTTTTCTCTCTCACTCCACATTACAGGTTTAATGCTCAAAATGGAATCAGGTATTACGCCCCCTATCAGGCACATGATCCTTTAGGTGAGTATTACAGCAGTGACACGGACTTATCTAAATTTACCTCACATTTTGGTGGTTTAGGAATGAGAGTATCTACTCCAGGTGGGATTTTAGGAATAAACTCCTGGAAATCAATGGAAATAAGATACGGAATTTACCACAGAAGCACCGCTCTAACGGCACATATTGTATCCTTGGCGATACAGATAAAATGAGTCATTAAAACTCTAGCATTGGTCGCTTTAAAACATGGTTTGGTCTATCAGAGGCACCCAAAACTAAACCTCAGCGTTAATTTTACGTCCAAATTACTAGTAATTACACATATTATAATGATGTCTCGTAAAACATTAATACTGATTAGCCTGTTATTTAGCACAACTGCATTTGCACAGTGGGGACCTCCCGGTGGAGGTGGTGGTCATGGAAGACAGGAAGAACGTACTCCTCCTAATAGACAACAAAATAGAGAATTAAATCTTGAAACAGCTCCGAAAGGAAATTCAAAAATCACTGGTAATATTGTAGACTCTGAACTTACCACTGCAGTGGAATTTGCTTCAGTTGCCCTATTGGATGGAACCTCCGGAAAAGCGCTTGATGGAACCATGGCGGATGAAAACGGTAAGTTCGAATTCAAGAAAATTGGAGAAGGCACCTATACTATCACTGTATCATTTGTAGGATATGAAACCTTGAAGATAGAAAAGGTAAAAGTAGAGAAAGGAAAAGATGTAGATCTGGGTGTTATCAAGTTAAAATCAAGCTCTATCACACTTGAAGGTGTGGTAGTGACGGGCGAAAAACCATTGATAGAGGAGAAGGTTGACCGCTTGGTTTACAATGCCGAAAAAGATCTTACTTCTGCCGGTGGAGACGCTTCTGATGTCTTAAAGAACGTACCTATGCTAAGTGTGGATTTAGACGGTAACGTATCCTTAAGAGGTTCAGAAAACATCCAGGTATTGATTAACAATAAACCGTCTACTATCGTAGCATCCAGCATAGCGGATGCCTTGAAGATGATTCCTTCAGAACTAATCAAATCCGTGGAAGTTATCACTTCTCCTTCTGCAAAATATGACGCAGAAGGTACAGCAGGTATCATCAATATCATCACCAAAAAATCTACCCTTCAAGGTCTTAACCTAAATATCAATGGTGGTTTAGGAAACAGAGCATCAAACTTAGGATTCAACGGAAACTATAGAACCGGAAAACTGGGCATATCTTTCGGTGGATTTGGAAGAATGAATTATAACAAGTCGAAAAGCGAAAGTTTCAATGAAAACTTAGTAACCGGCTTAAGAACAGACCAACTAGCTACCGGTAAAAACAACGGTATGTTTGGTAGATATAACCTAGGATTTGATTACGATTTAGGAAGTGGCCAGACTCTTTATGGGGGTATGGCGGTAGGCGTGAGAAACTTCAACCGTAAAAACGATCAAAGATTCAACTACTCAGGTTTGGATTCATTAGGTAATGCCTATGAACTGATTCGCCAGGAATTAAGAGATATGGAGGCCTTAACTAAAGGACTTACCTTTGACTATAACTTAGACTATGTAAAGGTGTTTTCTCCAGGTACAGAATGGTCGGTTTCAGCCATGTATAGCCATAGCAAAGACAAAAGCGACAACTATACCAATTATCTTAACGGCATAAACAATACCATAACTCAGAAGCAGTGGAATGATAATGACAACCTAAACACTGAATTAACCTTCCAAACGGACTTCATGAAATCCATAGGTAAAAATCAGCAGTTGGAAGTTGGAGCAAAGAGTGTAACTCGTGAGATTGACAGTAAATATCTGTACCTTTTAGGATCAACGGGGGTAAGCCAAGACAGAGAGAACTTTAATAACCTTCCTGCCGACCCCAAAAACCCTGGTGGTGGGCTTAAATACAGCCAGACCGTCTATGCTGCTTACGCAGCTTATACTTACTCTACAGCAAGTAAATGGACCATCAAAGCCGGAGGTAGATTTGAGTATACTACACTAGACGCTGACCAAACCATCAATCAGGTTGGAGCAGATGTACCGGTGAAGCAATACTTCTCAGATAAATACCCTGTATTTGTACCTAGCGTAAACTTGTCCAAACCTTTCGGAACGTATACTACTAAGTTGTCATACAACTATAGAATCCAACGTCCGGGTATGCGACAGTTAAACCCTAACATCAACATAGTAGATCCTTTAAATGTAAGTATGGGTACCACGGATCTAAATCCGGAAAAAACGCACAATGTTGAACTTAGCGTAAGTAAATCCATCGGTAAATCTTACCTTACTTTATCTACATTCGGTAGGTATTCTGGAAATAACATTACACGTATAAGTATGACTGCAGCTGATGCGTCTACTCGTTATCCTTATATCCCAGAATTGCAAAACTTAGATCCTTCTGCCATTGTAACCACATTTGAGAACGTGGGTAAGGAGTCTACAGTAGGCGGTAATATCTTCGCTAATATCGTGATCACTAGAAACTGGAACATTACAGGTAACTTTGATATGTACTATGTCAATATCGAAGGTAAAGAATTCAAAGGTGACCGTATGGTTAGCAGAACCACAGATGGAGTGGTATTAGGAGGTAGATTATCCACTAATCTAAAACTATCTGACAAGTGGTCATTCCAAGCAAACGGTGGCTATAGAGGAAAGCGTGTAAATCTACAAGGTGCTTTTGGCGCGATGCCTAATTACTCAGTAGCTATTAGATATGATATCAATAAAGATGCGAGCTTGGGCTTGGGAGCAGACAATTTCTTCGGTGGTATGACCATGAAAAACAATTCTGCTACTACACAGTTCATCTCTAACAGCACTAGTTATATGTACAACCAGAACGTACGTCTGACCTTCTCTTATAAATTGGGCAATATGAAATTTGTGCAGTCGAAGAAAAGGGGTATCAATAATGACGATACCAAAGGTGGAGATGAGGAATAAAAAGGAGGCTTAAGCCTCCTTTTTCTTGAGTTTGGTTATTTACTAGATATTAAAAAAAAAGTGCGTCAGATTTTGATTTGTCGCATTTTTTTGTGAGATTTATATCTAGTTACACGACTAGACATGGGATATCCGACGAAAATTCAATTAATTAAGAGAGCCAAGAGTGAGCAGTGGTACGTAAATTTTCCTGCTGCTGTTGCGCAAGCCATAGAGTTCCAGCAAGGAGAAGTGGTGGAATGGGTGATTGACGATCATCAACGTTTGGTTCTACAGCGTAGTGACGACTCTGTAAAAGAGCTTAAAAAAAAACTCCCAAGGAAGGTCTAATTTGTTCTTTTCGGGAATTATTTGAAAAGTGCTTACCAGCGTTTAATCAACTTAGAACCTTTGAGCGAGCTCGGACTCTTGCTTTAGGTGTTTTATCGTGTGTTGGCCGATGTACTATTACGGGAATGGTAACGGCCAGTGGTGCTCAGTTCTTGGACTGGTCGGCTACCTATCGCCTTTTTAAGGGCAGCCGAATGAATATGAGCAAGATATTTGGCTGTATACGCAAAGAAGTAGTACTTACTAACGGTTGGGAGCATCCTTATATTTATGCTCATATGGACGATACATTACTACGTAAACGAGGAAAGAAAATCTTCGGAACGGGTTGGATGCGTGATCCACTTGGTCCGCCATTTAGCAGTAATTTTGTGTGGGGGCAGCGTTTTATTCAAGTGTCTTTATCGCTACTAGAAAAGGGAGTGTTTGGGCCTTCTCGAGCAATTCCTGTTGACTTTACCCATTGTCCACCAGTAAAAAAGCCTACTAAAGGCGCTGACGAGCAAACCACAGCTACTTTTTTGCAACAACACAAGAAAGAGAAGATGAGTGCAGTAGGTCTGCAGCGTATCCTCTCTCTGAGAGAAGATTTAAATGCGGACGGTTTTTCTAATAAGAAAGTGGTGTTAAGTGTTGATGGTAGTTACACCAACGAAACGGTAATAAAAAAGCTGCCAGCCGGAGTGGAATTAATAGGGAGAATAAGAAAAGATGCAAAGCTATTTTCTCCTGCCGAAGTAAAAATAAATCAAAGGGGAAGAAAACCTTATTTTGGAAGAGAGTTACCTACACCAGAACAAATACGGCAAAGTCCAGAAATACCATACCAAAAGATAGAAGCATGGGCAGCAGGTAAAAAACGAGTCTTTGAGGTGAAAACACTAAAAAATGTTAGGTGGAGGAAATCCGGGGAGCGAAACCTGATGCTAGTCATTATTCGTCCAGTTAGTTACCGACTTACAAAAAGCTCCAAATTACTTTACCGAAACCCTGCCTATCTAATTTCTACCTCCCAGCATATAGATATCCAATTACTTGTACAGGCTTATATTAGAAGGTGGGAAATAGAGGTAGGCTTTCGTGATCAAAAAACATTGATCGGCTGCGGACAGGCACAAGTGCGTGAGAAAACAGCTGTCGAGAAAGTGCCCCAATTTATATCAGCATGTTACGCAATGATCTTACTGGCAGCTCACAAATCAAACGAAAAAAAATCGCAGCAACTTCCAGGAACTAAATGGTACAAAAACGCAAAAAGAAAAAGAATTACCACAGGAGATTTACTCAATCGTGTGAGAATGGAAAACTGGCTTGAAAGTGTACAAATTAATTTAACCGACTTCGCAAAACTCCAACAAAAAATGGCAAAGTTGGGTAAAATCAACAATCCAGCAATCGAAGCTATATTTTACAACAGAAATTAGCCAAAGAGGAGAAAAAGGAGGCTTAAGCCTCCTTTTTCTTTTATAAAGCATTAAATATCCACTACACTTGCATGATGTCAGCTTCTTTCGCTGCTAACAATTGATCTACTTTCTCGATGTATTGGTTAGTCAATTTTTGAACCTTCTCTTCTCCACTTTTGATAGCATCTTCTGAAACGCCATCGTTCTTAAGCTTCTTAAGATCATCGTTCATTTCTTGTCTTACCTTTCTAATACCAACCTTAGCTACTTCAATTTCGGCTTTAACACGCTTCACTAATTCCCTTCTTCTTTCCTCCGTTAATGGTGGAACGTTCAAGCGGATGGTTTCTCCGTCATTAGCAGGATTTAAGCCAATGTTCGAGTTAATAATAGCCCTTTCAATATCAGAAATAATCTTCTTTTCGAACGGTTTAATCTGAATGGTTCTAGCATCAGGGGTGGTAACGGAAGACACTTGGCTCAAAGGAGACATAACGCCATAATACTCCACTAAAACACCATCAAGCATGTTAGTGCTGGCCCTGCCCGCTCTGATCTTACTCAGCTCAATCTGAGTGTGCTTTATTACCTTTTCCATACTCTCCTGAGTCAGGTCAAGAATCAAATCGATTTCCTCCATATTGTCTGTTTGTATATAATTAGCTAACCTTAGTTCCTATAGCTTCTCCTTTTACTACTTTAAGTAAGTTACCATTCTCATTCATATCAAATACGATGATAGGCAATTTATTCTCTTTACAAAGGGTAAAAGCTGTCATATCCATCACCTTTAATCCCTTAGCAATCACTTCATCAAATCCTATGGTCTCATACTTTACGGCCTCCGGATTTTTGCGAGGATCGTCTGTATATACCCCATCTACACTAGTACCTTTCAGAAGTATTTCTGCTCCGATTTCAATGGCACGTAAAGCACCACCTGAGTCCGTTGAAAAATAGGGATTACCGGTACCTGCACCAAAGATCACTACTCTTCCCTTCTCCAAGTGACGAATAGCTCTTCTTCTAATAAATGGCTCAGCCACTTGCTCCATCTTAATGGCAGAAAGTAGTCGGGTTTTGATACCTTCAGTTTCCAGGGCACTTTGAATAGCCATGCCATTAATAACAGTAGCTAACATACCCATGTAATCTCCCTGAGAACGATCTATACCTGATTTACTGGCTGCACCGCGAAAGATATTTCCTCCTCCAATCACTATGGCTACTTCTGCGCCGGCTCTAACCACTTCAGCCACTTCTTTTGCATAACTTTCTAAAATATCAGGATTGATGATCTGACTTTTATCTCCACCATTTAGCGCTTCACCACTTAATTTCAGGAGAATTCTTTTGTATCTCAGAGACATGAGTATTATTTTTTGGAACAAAGATAAATTCTAAATCTCCAATTTGAAAGGCTAAGCGGAAACCTTCTTATTAAGAATGAAAATACTGAGCAAGATAATACCCATTCCAACCAAGTGAGAAACACCTATCATCTCACCGTCTAACATCCCGGCAATAATGGCTACCACTGGAATTAAATAGGTCACAGATGAGGCAAAAATGGGGGTAGTAATCTTTAATAGATAATTATAAAGTATTGCCGCCAGACCGGAATTAACCATACCTAAAATCAGGAAATACAACAAATACAGCCTATTCTCTTCTAAAAGTATTTTCCCAAAGAAATCTGTAGTCAGCAAAATAGCCGTAGCAGGGATAATCATCATTCCAACAGAAAAAGAGCTGATAATGATGGGCTTAACTTCTTTCAAATGAAAACTCAGAATGTTGGTATTTAAACCATACATCATGGTGGCAATCATAATCAGAAGTGCATAGGGATTGCTAAAATCCAAAGCTAATTTCTCCCCATTGGATATCAAGATCAAACTCCCTATAAATCCTAAGAAGATGCCAATGTACTGATATCTATAAATCACTTTCTTATAAAACAGACCTCCTATCAAGAGGACAAAAATAGGAGTGGTAGCATTCAGAGTACCGGATAATGAACTGCTAATCTTGCTTCCTGCCGTTCCAAAAACCATAGCCGGAAGTAGATATCCAAATAATCCTGAAAGCATTATAGGTACTGTCTTACTTACAGGATAACCTTTTCTATTATACAGTGCAAAAGGCAGGAGAAATGCTGAGGCTACAAAGATTCTGCCTGCACCAATCTCCACTCCACTAAAGGCTACAGTAAGTTTTTTGATAAACAAGAATGAGAGACCCCAGGCTACCGCGAGGATGATCAAAATGATTAGAGATAAGGAACTACGAGACACGCCTTCGCTTTTTTTCGAAATGTAGAACAATTCCACTTATCCCCTTTGTTCGGAAAATAAAAATACCAAAAAATCTTTATATTATACCACGTTATATCCTGGACTTAATCCATTGTGATACAAAGGATAAGACCTCTTCTTTTTCAGGCTCGTTATGCAGTTCGTGATAAAGTCCTTCCCAGGACTTAAAAGTCACATCTCCACTATGGAATTTAGAAGCAAATCTTTCACTTGCTATAGGGCTAGTCACCTCATCTTTATCTCCATGCATTACCAAAAGGGAAGTAGCAACGGCATCTCTACCTAAATGAGCTAACCATTTCCCCCACTCTATTACCCCTATCCCCACTTCGGCTGATATAATATCATGTACCAAAGGATCAGCGTGGTAGGCATTGATCACTGATTTGTCTTTTGATAAGGCTTCTGCATTAATTCCGTTCCTCTGGGTTAAGGCCGGCATTAATTTTCTTCCCATCCTTCCTAAGAACAATTTGCTCTTCGGTACTTCAAAGGCCGTTTCTATGGCAGGTGCAGATGCTATTACTCCAGCTATCCTGGGATTCTTACGAAAGAGATAGTTTAGCACTAAACCTCCTCCCATAGAATGTCCATACAGAAATAAAGGAGCCTTTAATTGCTGTATCATTCCCACTAAAAAATCAATCTGCCAGAGATAATCCTCCATTTTAGGGGTATGTCCTCTTGGACCTTCCGTTTTTCCATGACCAAAGAGATCTATAGCATAAACATTGATCCCCCTTTCTACAAAATAGGAGGCGAAAGATTTATACCTTCCGCTGTGCTCACCCATACCGTGTATGAGGACTAAATTAGCCTCAGCATCCCCGGTCCACTGATGAAAATACATCTTTCTGCCATCAAATGCTTCCAAATAAAAAGTCTTTTCCGTCATCATTGCTGGATTAGCCCTCTGATTTACAATTCAAATTTATGATTTTTATCGAGTAAAAGGCAGGGTGTTGCTCTAATACAATACGAAATAAGCGGACTAAAATTTTCCCATTCATAGCAAATCACCTAAATTTCATAGTATTATGAAGTTTCTGTTTGCTTTAGACTCCTTTAAAGGCAGCTTAAGTTCTTTACAAGCAGGTTCCCTACTTGCTTCTTCATTTCCTGCAAAAGATATTGAAATAATCTCTGTAGCTGATGGTGGAGAAGGATCTTTAGATATGCTCCCACTCCCGAAAATCTACTTTGATACGATAGACCCTCTAGGCCGCAATATAAAATCCCATTTCAAAGTTCAGAATCAAACCGCCTACTTTGAGCTTGCTTTATCTTGTGGATTAAACCTTCTGGCACCTTCAGAAAGAAACCCTTTAAAGACTTCGACATACGGCTTAGGTCTGGGAATCAAATTTGCCCTATCACAAGGATACAAAGATTTCATCATCTTCGTAGGCGGATCTGCCACTAACGATGCAGGATTAGGGGCTTTAAGTGCATTGGGTTTCGAATTTTATGACAAACAGGGGAAGCTCATTAAGATATGCGGTGAAACCTTAAAAGATATCCACTCTTACAAAGCAGTAGAATTAGAGATCAATATACAGATCGCTACCGATGTAAATAATCCCTTGCTCGGTCCCAATGGGGCCACTTATACCTACGCTCCCCAAAAAGGAGGCACACCGGAGCAATTACCCCTTTTGGAAGAGGGAATGAAGAACCTGACGGATCTATTCCCTAACGTTAAACTTCCTCCCGGAGCCGGTGCAGCAGGGGGAATAGGTGCCGGATTCAATTATTTTCTAAATGCCAAGATAGGTTCGGCCTCTGACCTACTTTTGGAAAATCTTCGCTCAAAACTAGAATCTGCAGATCTAATTATATCTGGAGAAGGCCAAATAGACCTACAAACCAGACACGGAAAACTGATACAAAAATTAATGACTATTGTCCCCGATAAGAAGTTTGCTTTAGTAGCCGGCCATATCAGTCATCCACTGGAAAACAAGCAAATCATCTACCAATCTTCCTTGACATCCTCAACTATTTCAATCCCACAAGCCATGGCTCAAGCACCTCAACTCATGAAAGAAAAAGGAAAAGAACTCTGGGACTTTGTTCAGAAATATTATCTCCAAACCGAGGGAAATGCTTAATTTCGTCTCAGTAAAAAATGCAGATTGTATGAAATACCTCTGGGGTGTAGATCTGGGCGGTACAAAGATTGAAGGCCTTGTTCTAGCAGAAGAAACGAACGAAATAATCATCAGAAAACGTGTACCCACAGAGGCCCATTTAGGATATGAACATATCCTGAATCAGATCAAGAGATTAATTGATCTAATCAAAGAAGAAACAGGAATTCTACCCCAAGCCATAGGCTTCAGCACTCCGGGAACCTTGGATCCTTCGACTCAGACCATGAAAAACTGTAATACTACAGCTATGAATGGTCAGAATCTCAAAAAGGACCTGAAAGATCTATTGAAAGTAAGAATTGAACTGGCTAATGATGCTAATTGTTTCGCTCTTGCTGAAGCTACACAAGGCGCTGCAAAAGGACATGATGTAGTATTTGGTGTTATCTTAGGCACAGGCGTAGGTGGGGGCGTAGTAGTTAACGGCAAAGTTATTCCCGGAAGACACGGTATAGGAGGTGAATGGGGGCACAATACCTTCGATCCTGATGGAGAACCTTGCTACTGTGGCAGAAAAGGGTGCAATGAGCTCGTATTTGCAGGCCCTGCCTTAGAAAAATACTACACTAACCTTACAGGAGAAAAAGTAGAACTTAAAGAAATTTACAGAAGATATAAAGAAGAGGGCCAACAAGAAGCTGGAAAAGTAGTAGACTTTCTTACTTCTAGCTTCGCAAAGGCAGTAGGAAATATCATTAACGTACTTGATCCTGATGCCATAGTTTTCGGCGGGGGAGTGAGTCACATTGAGGAATTATACACAGATGGTCCCGAAAAGTTAAAAGACCATATCTTCAATAATAGAAAAGTAGAAACCCTGTTCCTAAAACCTCAACTAGGTGATAGTGCAGGCGTTTTTGGTGCAATAGAATTAGTTAGAAATTAAAAACGATTACCCATGGCAACCTGGTTTCAGGCAAAAATTAAATTTGTTCAAGAAGACGAAAAAGGAGTAGCGAAGAATATCAATCAAGTGTACTTGTTTGATGCAGTATCATACACAGATGCAGAAGCCAGAGCTTACCAACACTTAGCGGCTGAAGTGCCGGACTTCCAATTGGCCGGTCTGACTAAGATGAAGATTAATGAAGTCTTCTTCGAAGAAAACAGCGCAGAAATCTGGTTCAAATGCAAAGTGTCCTACATTGTCTTTGACGAAAAATCACAAAAAGACAAGAAGGTACCTTATGTATTCCTATTGAATGCGCATACCATCAAGGATGCTTATATGATCCTAGAATCAAAATTAGGAACTGTACAGGACTATATCATAACGGACATTGGAGCTACTAAGATCCTTGACGTTATCCCTTATGAAGAGGAAGAAGCAGCTCCGGAAGAACCGGTAATTACATCTACCATGCGTCCCCTTTCAGAAGTTTTGAATAATGAGTTCCCTGCATGATTTTAAATCCTTAGCCCTGTCACTTGACGGGGCTAAGGAACAAATCCACCACGATAAGATCGCATTCACCTATAGATCTAAAATCTTTGCTACCTTAAACGAGAAGGAATCCAGATCCACACTCAAGTTCCTCCCTGAAGAGCAAGGTATGCTTTGTAAGGTACATCCCACTGCCATATTCCCTGTACCCAACAAATGGGGAACCTACGGATGGACCCACGTATTATACCAAGAAATAAAACCAGAAATATTATTAGAACTGCTGAAAACCGCCTACCTAAGCGTACGACCGAATTACAGTTTTCCAGAAGAATAAAAAATGCCCCTAACTAAAGTCAGGGGCATTTCATATATAGGATGTTATCCTTTATTAGAACATTCTTGCTCTGTTGTCTTCAATCTTAGCGTTAGCTCTTAGAATCTCCTCACCTATCATTCCTCCTAGGCCAAAGCTTCTCTGTTGAATCTGCGCTTTATACGCACTATAGTCAGCGATTTCCGGAGCTACAACCTTAGCCGTATTTTCCATGATAAATACTCCTGAATCTCCTGTAAATACTTTACTACGAGTGTTTGGTTTCAAACCGAACAGTTTACCTACTGCTACCGGATCAAATCCGGCACTGTTTAGCATACCCGTTTGAAGAGTAATCTCTGAAACTTCTTCAATCAATGCTCCGGCACCATATTTCTTAGCAATTTCCTCAAATGAGCCTTTACCATCTCCTAACTTCTTAGTGATTAGTTCTGCTTTCTTCTCATTACGAATTCTTGCAGCAATTAAATCTTTGAAGTCTTCTGCTTTAGGATCATTTTTATCAGCTGCACTCTTCAAAGCTGCAACAACATAATTATCTTCTAAAACAAATACTCGATCAGCCACTTTACCTACTTTAGCATCTTTACCGTATGCCCACTGAACAAGCTCACGAGCATTTCTTAAGGTATTCACTACAGTAGCACCCGGTTGAACATTCTCAGCATTGAAAAGAACTATACTGTTATCCTTTTTCGCAGCTTCTTCCAAGTCTTTGATGCTCTTAGCAGAATTCATTAACTCTGAAGCCTTTTGGAACACCAAATTAGAACCTTCATCACCAACATGTAGTTCTTTAGTGATAGTCGCTAATTTATATTTCAAATTAGATTTAGGCTCAGTTACCTTCACAATGTGGTAACCGAAATCTGTGGTAACAAGATTAGGTAATACACCAGTTCCAGAGAAAGAGAAGATAGCATCTTCAAAAGCCTTCACCATAGTGCCATCATTCTTGAATGAACCTAGGTCTCCACCTTGCTGAGCTGTACCATCTGATCCAAATTGACGAGCTAAAAAGGCAAAGTCCATACCGCTCTTAGCCTGAGCTAAAATCTCAAGGGCCTTTTTCTTAGCCTCATCTCTTTGTTCCTGAGTCATGGTAGAATCAGCACGGAACAAGATATGACTAGCTCTAGCTGTATAATGCTCATCCACTTCCGTTCCTAAGAATTTATGAATAGAGTAAGCAGTACCTTCTTTGAATGGTCCCACTAATCCTCCTTCAATGGTGCTAGCTAGTGTACTTTTTAATTCAGGGCTTAAATCACCAGCTTCACGTACACCTGGAGTTTTAATATCAGAATTTTCATTAGCATAAGCTACTGGATCCGGAGCAGCAGCTAAACCTTTAGCTAGTTCTCTCAAATCATTCATCAATGCTACCGAGTCTTCTTTAGTTGGCAATAAACTAAAGGTAACATACACTAAACTACGGCTATCATATGCATTGAAATCATCTTTATGCTTACTGAAGTAGCTCTTAATCTCTCCGTCTGAAACTTTAACAGTAGAGTCAGCTACAGAATAAAACGGTACATAAAGATATTTACCACTTGCTTTATTCGTAGTATTATAATACTCTGCCTTAGCTTCAGCCTTAGTGATGTAGGAAGAGCTGTTTAGTAGGTTAGCATATTTTTCTCGCTTTCTAACATCTCTTAACTCTCTCTTGAAGTTGTCCCACATGATTCTTTGTTCAGCAGGCATGCTATTATTCGCATAGGCCGCTATAAAGTTGGCATGTGTAGTAGCATCAAAGTTTCCGTTTTGATCAGAAAATTGTTGCTTCACAAAAGGATGGATGTTTTTAGGACCTTGAACCATTTCTCTCAATTCCTCGTCAGAAACGGTAATGCCTAAATCTTCGAAAGCTTCGGAGTAAACATGTTCAAAGATGAGTTTTTCCCAAACTTGCTCTCTGATCTGAGCTTGTTCTTGCTCATTGGCTGATCTACCCACAGATGCTTCATATTGCATCCTCTGTCCTTCAACCAAATTTGCAAATTGTTGGAAATCTATGGTGGTTCCGTTTATCTCACCTACTGCGTTGCTGTTTCCAAAAAGACCGCCGCCTTTTGAACCAGCCACGAAATCTCCACCAACAATGAAAAGGATAAGCGCAATCGCGATCACCACGACGGCTACTCCTGACTTTTCTCTGATTTTGTTTACTATTGCCATGTATATGTTTAAAAAATGCTGTTAATCTTATATATATTCTACCTAAAGTAAAAAAATTTGAGGTGCAAAAATAGAAATATTCCTATTGATTATCAAAGTTTTCAAGTTTGATATTTTTCAAATTTAGTTTATGCACCTCAAACTGCACAGCATGTAGCAAACAAAAACAACCTAAATCACTACAAATCAATACATTAAAATATCTTTTGAGAGATAAAAATTATTTCCTTTCAAAGATTAAAACAGGGGGAATGCTAGATTGCTCGGGCTTTGCTTCATAAGTTAAGTGTAGACGATTCCCATTAAGTTTGTAGATGGAAATGTGTTTTAGCTGTTCAAAAAATGCAGTTTCACACTCCATTAATTCTGGTGGTCCGGCCATTTTAGTAGAACCTATAGTTCCAAACTTAAATGACTTGCCCTCCCCAATATCAACAGTAGAATGGAATAGATTAACAAAGGCTCTGCCTTCTACTTTATACTCCTTATCCCCCTTCGTTATATTTAGATAAACGGAGTCTATTGGACAGTCCAGGTAGCCACTTTCATAACCCACAAAATTCCAACTTCCCTCTAATTCAGAAAATGTAGTGACGGACTTCTCATCACAAGAGAAGAAAAATAAGCCGAGAAAAAGAAAAATTAAATGTCTCATAGTTGAATGATTTTTCTATAAGACTCAAGCTTTCGTTAAATGGTTGTATATCAAATTAAAAAGGCACCAATACCATTACCCTCAGGGTAAATTACTTTACCTTTCACCACTTCAGCCCCTTTTGCAGGATCATTGGAAATCAGCAAAGCACCGTCCATATCTACATAATCTAATAGTGGCAATAATTGAGCGATGGCAGAAATCCCTATACTGGATTCTGTCATACATCCCATCATTACCTTCATATTATGCTTCCTAGCTTCCTTGATCATCCTTAATGCAGGAGTGATTCCTCCACATTTAGCTAATTTAACATTCACTCCATGAAACCTACCTATGCATCTCTGTACATCCGCTTCCTCTATGCAGCTCTCATCAGCTATAATGGGTAAGGCCGTCTTATTTACAATAGACTCCATTTCCTCATACTCCTTTGACTTTAGAGGTTGTTCTATAAACTCCACACCTAAAGCCTTCATCTCTTCAGCATATTCTACCGTTTGCTCTGCAGTCCAGGCTGTATTGGCATCTACTCTAAATACGGCATTAGTCTCAGCCCTCAAAGCACGTAAGATCTCTAAATCATGATCTGTGCCTAACTTGATCTTATACACCGGAAAATCAAACTCCTTCATTTTCCTCACCATTTCCGGTATCTCATCTAACCCTATGGTATAATTGGAATAAGGAACAGAATCAATATTTAGACCTAACTTTTCATATAATTTAAGTCCCGATCTCTTCGCCCACATATCATAGGCAGCTATATCTAAAGCACACTGCAGAAACCTGTTGTGACCTATCTTATCATCCATATAAGCCCAAAGCTCCTCTGGATGATGCCATTGATAAGATGTGATCTCCTCTTTATACTTCTCCAGTAACTCCGCCATACTCTCCGGAGTAATTCCATAGTAAGGAACTGGCGTGGCTTCCCCATAAGCTTTAATGCCCTGATCTTCCATTTCCAGTATAAAACTTGCAGTCTCCGTTCTGACTCCATGGGTTATACGGAAGGGGTACCTACTTTTCAGGTAAACGATATGTGCTTTTAATTCCATTCTACTTCAAACAATTCTCCAAAATGAAGCTTTAATTTCTCAGCTACTTCCAGCATAGATACTTCATGCCCTATTTCCATTTGCAATGAAGTCACCGCCTTATCATCTATTCCACAAGGAACAATATTCCCAAAATAACTAAGATCAGTATTTACATTCAACGCCAAACCATGCATGGTAACCCACCGCGATGACTTAACCCCTATAGCACAAATCTTCCTGGGCATTCCTTCCGTAATCCATACACCGGTCAAACCTTCTATGCGTGTAGCACTCACCCCGAAATCTGCACAGGTTCTGATCACCGCCTCCTCCAGAAATCTAACGTACTTATGTATATCCGTAAAAAAGTTATCCAGATCAAGTATGGGATATGCCACCAACTGACCCGGGCCATGATAGGTGATATCTCCACCCCTATTGATCTTATAAAAACTAGCCTGCTTTAGGACTAATTCATCTTCCTGAACTAATAAATGATCCAATGATCCACTCTTCCCTAAAGTAAAAACATGCGGATGCTGACAAAACAAGAGGTAATTTGGAGTAGGAAGCTCTAAGTTTTCATTCCTGTTTTTTAACTTTATATCCACTACAGATTTGAAAAGTTCCTCCTGGTAATCCCAGGCTACTTTGTAGTCCAAAAGACCCAGATCTTGGAACTTCAACTGTTTATTCTTCATTCACCCAACTTTTGAAAGACAAATATCATGGAAAAACTCGACAAAGGAAAAATTGCCGAAGAACAAGCCCTGGATTTCTTGTTGCAAAAAGGCTATCATCTCGTACACAGAAACTTTACTTCCCAACATTCCGAGATTGATCTAATTGTCCAAAAAGAAGATATACTTGTTTTTGTAGAAGTGAGGTACAAAGCTACTTCCGACTATGGATTTCCGGAACAATCCCTAGGGAAAGCTAAAATCCGAGCCATAAAACGAGGTGCAGAGGCCTTCCTCCAAAAAAGAGACCTGCCCAAAAAGGTCAGATTTGACATGATCGCCATAGTGGAATTTCCGGAATGGGAACTCGTACATTTTGAAGATGCCTTTTTTTAAAGGTAATTTAGGGTCAGAATTTCTGACTATGACATTGAATACACCCTGGCGCCTAACCGCCGCTACCATTTACAAAAAACCTTCTGAATCCAAAATCCTAGGTTCAGTGTACTTGGACGTGACTGATT
Source organism: Leadbetterella byssophila DSM 17132 (assembly GCF_000166395.1). GTDB lineage: Bacteria > Bacteroidota > Bacteroidia > Cytophagales > Spirosomataceae > Leadbetterella > Leadbetterella byssophila. The sequence goes on along the minus strand of NC_014655.1, from coordinate 3,474,608 downwards.
TGGAACAAAAAATCTCTGAACTTCGTAAGAAAGGAGTTAAAGTAACCCTTACTCACTTCATCACCCTGGTAACGGCTAAGGCAATTGCGGAAGAAGTCCCTCAGTTCAATACCTATCTCAAAAGAGGAGCTATTCACGCATATCCTGAATTAGTAGCATCAGTAACCTTAAAACTTCCAAACGGAGAGCTTAGCTCCATGAAGATCAATTCTCCGGAGAAGTTAAATATTAAAGAAATAGTTGACTCTTTACAAGCCAGAATTGACGAGGCAAGGAAGGGTGCAGAATCCAATACCAACCAGATGAAGGGTACCCTAGGTAAGATTCCTTGGCCATTCCGCACCTGGTTATATAAACTCTTGAAGTTTCTTACTTTAGACCTAGGACTATCCTTCCCTTTCCTCTCCGCTCAGTCTTTCGGCACTTATGTCATTTCTAATGTAGGTACACTAGGACTAGATGGAGGATATCCTGCTTTATTACCCACTGGAAATCTGAGCTTAGTACTAGTGCTAGGACGAGTTAGAGAAATGCCCTGGGTACATGAGGGGAATATTGTACCTAGAAAAATACTGAAACTTTCCGCAGCATTAGATCACCGCGTAGTGGATGCCGAACACGGCGGTCGTTTATTCAATTATCTCCGGAAAGCCATACGGCATCCCGAGCCATACCTTAACCTCTAAGTTGGTTTAAGGCATGGTTAGAGAATACAAATTCGTCCAATTCTTTAAGTTCCGTTTCTAAGATGGATTTACTATCCCCTTCCCAGATCTTCTTGCCTTGGTATAAGAATTTAATATTTTGTCCAATGGACAGCACAGAGTTCATATCATGAGTAATTACAACCGTAGTGGTACCATACTCTTGAGTGATCTCTTGAATCAATTCATCTATCTTGATAGAGGTCAAAGGATCTAAACCACTGTTTGGCTCATCACAAAACAGATATTTTGGATTAAGTACAATAGCCCTTGCTATACCCACACGCTTTTTCATACCACCAGATATCTCTGAAGGCATTCTGGATCCTGCAGATTCCAATCCTACCCTTTTTAGACAGAACATAACTCTATCTCTTTTGTCTGCTTCACTTTGTTGAGTGAGCATATCCAAAGGAAACTTCACGTTCTCATAAACGGTCTTAGAGTCAAACAGTGCACCCCCCTGGAAAAGGACCCCCATTTCCCTCCTGATATCAATCCTCTCTTTTTCGGGTATCTTAAGAAAAGGTCTGCCATCATAATATACTTCACCGGAATCCGGAGAAACCAAATCCAGCATACACTTCAATAAGACTGACTTACCCGTACCAGATGCACCTATGACCAGGCTGGTTTCTCCATCTTTGAATACTCCGGAAACATTATCCAGCACTTTGCGGCCATTAAAAGATTTACTAATATCCTTGATCTCTATCATGTCAACAATTCTGCTAAAAGGTAGTCAGCAATTAATATGGCAATACAGCTATTGGTTACAGCTGTTGTTGAAACCTTACCTACTTCTAAAGCTCCTCCTCTGGTATAAAACCCTTTATACGCAGATATCGTAGCTATTAAAACACCGAATACTGCTGATTTGATAATGGGGATCACCAGGTTAAATGGGATAAAGGAGAAGCGAATACCGTAGATGTATTGTTCAGGAGTGATAATACCCGTTGCTGTTCCTGCAATATATCCACCCACTATACCAATGAATCCGGATAAAATAGCCAAGATGGGAAACATTACAAATGCAGCCAGCACTTTCGGAAGTACTAAATAAGAGGCAGCATTTATTCCCATTACCTCCAAGGCTTCAATCTGCTCTGTAATCCTCATTGTCCCTAACTCAGAAGCAATATTTGACCCCACTTTACCTGCTAAGATAACGCATATAAAGGTGGATGATAACTCCAGGAGCATCATGTCCCTAACGATATTACTCACTATATAGGTAGGAATAATAGGGCTTACTAAGTTGGCATTGATCTGTACACATGTCACAGCCCCAATGAAAAAAGCTACTATACAAACGATAAGTAATGAATCAATTCCTATCATCATACACTCGTCGATAAAGCGCTTCCAATACACCTTGAGACTTTCTCTTCGAGTGAAGAGTTCGTAGAGAAACAATAGAAATTTCCCGAATTTTTTAAACATATAAGTTATGCTTTAAGATACAAAGGTAATCATCTACGGGTAGTTATGCCTTTCCTTGTCCTTGAAATTTTATGGAAACATTCACTTATTTTTGTCGAATGAAGAATTTAGCCGTCATCACCGGAGCCAGTAAAGGCATTGGTTTAGCTATCACAGAAAAGTTCCTGGCACAAGGATTTGAAGTGGCCATTTGTGCCAGAAACCTGGAATCACTTGTTCAAATTCAGAATCAGTACGGCAAAGAAAAAGTACACATCTTCTCAGCTGATCTTTCTCAAAAAGAACAAGTCTTTAATTTTGCCAATTTTGTAAAACACCTGGCTATTCCCATCAAAGTTTTAGTAAACAATGCCGGGATCTTTATCCCCGGATCTCTTCTTGAAGAAGATCACTTGCAGATTCACTTAGACACAAATCTTTGGAGTGCCTACTACCTTACTAAAGCGCTCATTCCCTCCTTACAGGAAAGTTATATATTTAATATATGTTCAATAGCTAGCTTAGCCGCTTATCCCCGAAGCGGTTCATATGCGATCTCGAAGTTTGCCTTATTAGGCTTTACCAAAAGTCTCCGTCAAGAACTATTGGGATCTAAGATCAGAGTGAGTGCAGTTCTTCCCGGAGCTACCCTTACTGACAGTTGGGAAGGCACTACTTTACCTTCCGAGCGATTTATTTCTCCAAAAGATGTAGCAGAAATGATCTGGGCTGCATATGGGCTAAGTCCCTCAGCCTGTGTGGAAGAGATCATCATCCGTCCTCAACAGGGCGATATTTAGCGATTTTTTTTGCAAGAAAGTTTGCATTTTGAAATTTTCTCCCTACCTTTGCAATCCAATATCGCGGGATGGAGCAGTTGGCAGCTCGTCGGGCTCATAACCCGAAGGTCACAGGTTCGAGTCCTGTTCCCGCTACTAGCAGAGGCAGTCAAGTTGATTGCCTCTTTTTCTTTTTAGCTATGTCAAAGACTTCTGTACTTGTTTACTGCGGATCCCGCACCGGAAAAAATGAAATCTTCGCACAAGAAGCGAAAAGATTTGGAAAACTACTTGCTGAAAATCAATTCCGACTCCTATTCGGAGGTGGAAAGGTGGGTTTGATGGGCATCATTTCTAATGCTGCCTTAGAAAACGGAGGAGAAGTGATAGGTGTAATCCCTCAACATTTGGTAGATAGGGAAGTAGCTAACCCTCTTTGCACTGATTTAAGAGTAGTACTTAACATGCAGGAAAGGAAAGTCATGATGGAAGAAATGGCAGATATCATCGTCACTTTCCCCGGAGGCTATGGTAGCATGGATGAGCTTTTTGAGTCTTTGACGAACGTCCAGCTAGAACTTCACCATAAGTCCATCTGGTTACTTAATTCCCAAGGATTTTATGACCACCTCCTCCTTCAACTAGACAGGATGGTAGAAGATGGGTTCTTACTAAAAGAAAACAGAGATAAGTTGCACGTAGCAAGTTCCGTAGAAGAATTAATAAATGGAATCAAATAAAAAGAGGGTGTCTCATAAAGGCACCCTCGTTTTTATTTTGAAGCCGAGGTTTTTTTTAGATTTGGCTTCACATTTTCTCTTTAAAACTTGCGTTATTATCCTGATTTTCATATATTTAGGTATAAAAAATCAAGGGTATGGCATCAAGAAAACCCACTTTTAAGCCTTACGACCAGCAGCAAATGATGCTATTGCCTCCAAGTTTGGAGGAACTGGTTCCCAAGAATCATCCGGTACGGGTGGTCAATGAGGTCATTAATAAAATTAATCTCGCTCCTCTGCATGCTTCGTATAAATTGACCGGTGCCTCCAGTTATCATCCTCAGATGCTGCTTAAAGTGTTGGTTTATGGGTATGTGAGCAATGTATATTCGAGCAGGAAGATAGAGGCAGCCTGTAAAGAGAGTATCTATTTTATGTGGATAAGCGGCATGAGCTATCCTGACCATAACACCATTAACCGTTTCAGAAGTGACCGCCTTCGAGAAAGTCTTCGAAGTGTGTTCGAAGAAGTAGTTAAGCTTTTAGCCCAGGAAGGACTTTTGAGTATTGAAGAGGTTTGTGTTGATGGGACCAAAATAGAGGCCAATGCCAATCGTTACACCTTTGTTTGGAAAAAGGCTATTGCGACCAATAAAGAGAAGATGAAGCAGCAATTGAAAGGCATTTGGGAATATGCTCAAAGTGTTGCCAGCAAAGAGGATAACCTTCCCGATCCCCCTGACTTCACCACCATTACTAGAGAAAAAGTACAGTCTACCGTCGATAAGCTCAATGAGGTTTTGGGCAAGAAAAAAGATATTGACAAGAAGGTGAAAGGCAAACTGAGTTATGCCACCAAACACTTTCCACAGAACATGGGCAAATACGAAGAACAGGAGCAGATTCTTGGAGAGCGTAACAGTTACAGCAAGACGGATGAGGGAGCCACATTTATGAGGTTAAAGGAGGATCACATGAGGAATGGGCAATTGAAGCCGGCTTACAATGTTCAAATTTCCAGCTCCAACCAATTCGTTGTAAATTACACGATTCACCCCAACCCCAACGACACCACCACTCTGGCAGCGCATATAGCTCAGCATGAAGCAAGCTATCAGCAAGCTCCCAAAGTTATCACGGCAGATGCAGGCTACGGTTCTGAGGAAAATTATACCTTACTGGAAGGCAAAAAAGTAAAGGCCTACATCAAATACAATCTCTTTGACCGACAGCAGAACACCAATAACCAGGACCCATTTAGTACCGATAAGCTATTCTACAATGCCCAAGAAGACTGTTTCATCTGTCCGATGGGTCAGCAAATGAATTTCATTGGAGAGAGTAAAAGGAAGACCAGCACAGGTTTTGAACAAACCTCAAGAAAATATCAAGCCCAAAATTGCGGGCATTGTCCACTAAACGGAACTTGTAATAAGATGGAAGGGAATCGGATAGTCCAAGTCAATGAACGACTGGAGCGACAGCGGAAGCAGGCCTATGAACTTCTTAACAGTGAAGAAGGAATAAAAAGGCGAAAGAAAAGGTGTTACGATGTGGAACCCGTCTTTGCAAACATAAAAAGCAATCACGGCTTTAAACGATTTATGCTTCGGGGTAAGCATAAGGTCGAAATTGAGTTCGGCCTATTGGCCATAGCACAAAATATACGAAAAAAGGCCTCCTGAGAGACCTTTTTCAATACTATTTGCAAATTCAACCTCCTGAGGTTGGAATATAAAAAATCAAATAAGAAATCCCAGCCTAAATAAATTGAAAACAAAGAGAACGCCTCATTTAGGTTTTGAGACGTCCTCTTTTCTTATTTGCCGTTTAGTATTTTCAAAACCTCGTCAGATATATTCGGCACTGCGGTATCTTTAGTGTACAACACTACTCGGTAGGGACTCATAGGCGTATCTGCTTTATTTCGAGTAAGCACATACTGAAATCCCTTTTGTTGAGAAACCTTTTCAGCTGCAGCTTTGATCTCATTCTTTACTCGGGCAATATTCACACCCATGTATTCCTGAAGTTCCTTCTCTGCATCCTTTTGTTGCTGCTCAGCTGCCGCTCTTAATTCCTGAACCTTTTTCAATTTGGAATTTATAGATTCCGAAGTTTCATTAGCAATATTCTTCATACTCTCCTGATACTTCACATTAGCATCTTGATACTCCAATGCTATCTTATTAAACGCCGTCTGATACTCTTCCTGCTTTTTCTGCAACTCCTCGTTCAGCTTCTTTACTCCATTGTAATTTTCAAAGATATAATCTTCAAAAATATATGCTACAGTTACTTTCTTAGCCTGCGCAATTGTAGAAAGTCCTATCAAAGTAAATAACAGCGTAAAAATGGTTTTCTTCATTCTACATTTTTTCATTCGGTCCAAAATTAAAGATTAATAGTTTACTGGAAGAAGAAAATTGCAAATACTGCAAAAGATCCCAACCAGTGAGAGCCTCCATAACTACTTGACACCACATTAGGTAGAGTTTCTTTCAAAAACTCCTGTGCTTTCTTTTCCAAAAGCTCCTTATGCGGATGCCCTTTTGGAAGGTGTTGAGCGACCCCTCTAAAACACCATGCTCTGCTCAAACTCAAACCATCCAAATGTACTATCTGATAGTCATTCCTATCACTTACTACAGGCATTTGGAGTAAATTCTCCAAGGATTTCGGCTCCAAAAATGTACTCCACCATGCCTCAAATTCTTTCTCGTCAAGTACCCTACGCATCAGATCTGCCGTCTCGAGACTAGGCGAGAAGAAATCAGAACCGTCCGGCTCTAAATAAGCAGGAGCTGCCTTCTGCTCTCCATAAAACTGCATAGCTTTTTGCTCTACAGCCTTTTGAAACACAACATTCCCGCTACTTTTCGCCCAATCCCAAGCAAACCCTAAACCGAATGCAGTATTGGGATGCACCCCTGTCCTATTGGGATAAGTCTGTACAGGTAAGAATTGTGTCCACAATTGGACTATGGTTTCCGTCAAAGGTTGCATAGCCGCATGCCAAATTTTTGCCCTAGGATCATTCCAAGTCATCAACTCTTCATCTAGCTTCAGCAACCAAGCCCATCCATAGGTCCTTTCAAAGGTTTTGGAGGTACTGTACTTATTGAAATACTCTGCTTCCTTCTTAAGCTTACCAGGTTCGAAACTTTCAGCTAACACCTTTAGAATCTCTTCCTTATTCTCCAGGTCAGGATATACTTTAAGTAACTTTACTAACATCCAATGCCCATGTACACTGGAATGCCAATCAAAACAACCGTAAAAACTGGGATGCAATTCAGAGGGTAAGAGTTTATGATCCTCAGGACCATCAGAACTATGACTAGTCTTGTTAGGAAATTCCTTTTGGATACATTCCAAAGGTAAATGTGAGAGTTGTAATGCTACCTCCTTTGTGAATAACTGTGCACTTGCAGCACTCCACCATAAAATAAAAATAATAGTCAACCTCATGGGTTATATCGTTTATTGCCTAAAAATCCTTTTCCTGTATCCCAATGATGAAACCCATCCAGTACTTCTATCTTTTTGAACTCCTTTTTACTTTCACCTGGAGAGATCGCATATAGTGCCTTGCGAAGTAAAGTCTCAGTAGTATCTCCTAAAGGCATATAGGGCCATTCGTCCTCCAATATCGGAAAATCCGGGATCAAACCATCCTTGCCATAAGTGGATTGATCATGAGCATTGATAAGTGTAGCCCATGCCGGCATCAATCCAAAGGAATATCTCCCCGTTTCATCATAAATGATAGTCGAGATCAAATTCTTACCATAAGTATAACCTCCCACCGTATATACCGCTCTATACGGCCTAAGACAGTTAATGACCAATTCTGAAGATGAAGCCGTAGACTTTGAAGTCAACACAAATAGCCTGCTAAGATGAGACAAATTAGAAGTCTCATTAGTAAAATACCTTCTACCCACGGGTGATTCCCCTCGGAGAATGGATTGTTGTTGGGAATAGGTATTACCTGTACCATGGAAAAGCTCTACACTGGATCCCAAATCCGGACCTAGAAGAGATGCCATAACCTCAGCATTAGGAGTAACTCCGCCCGGATTAAACCTCAGATCTATGATCATCTCATCTATCTGCTGATCCTTAAAATATTGGAACAAGGCCCGGGTTCTTTCTTCATATTCGAACAAAAATTGGGTATAAACCAAATATCCCACTTTCTTTCCTTGCCAAGGGATAATTTCAGCAAATTGCAATGGATCCACCTGAAATTTCCGTTTGGCCAGGCTTAGACGATATTCTTCATCATTTTTAATCAAGAAACTTGCCCCCTTCCTCTCTAACAGTCGCTCTGCATTCTCAGGATTTAAGGGCTCCCCATCTATGGCTACTATCAAATCTCCCCGCTTTAATCCCCCTAGTTCTGCCGGACTATTTTTTAAAACCAATGAAACCGCTAGACCAAATTCACCATCAACTCTCACCTTTTTATATCTGAACCCATAACTTTCTAATTGCCCATTCCAATAATCCAAAATCTCCTGATAATCAGAACTCGCATAGGAATATCTATCTACATCTTTGCGAAGCAAAGAATAAAAATACTCTACCGGTTCCAAATTCTTATCAGTACTCTTCTCATCAGGCATATCGTCCGCCCATAAATATTGCAGACGCATTTGTTCGTAAATCCATGTATTTTCGTGAAAATATTTAGGAAGCACTACTGTAGTGTCATCAGGCACTACAATAATAGGGGGATCCGGAAGTACCTTACTTTTCTCACAACTTACAATGAAGAAGAAAAGGACAAGTATATAAATAGTGGCTTTATTCATAACACCTTATAGAGCAGTCAACAAAATTAACATATATATTTACACTCCACACCTGCCCTTCCTCTAAAACGAAAATTTATAACCGATAATATGATTTTGCGAATTCTCCTACTGCTTTTAATCACCTTCGGATCAGCCAATGCAGCCAAAATCAAAGGCATAATCCGGGATCAGAATAAAGACCCCTTATCCTTTGCCTCAGTAGTAGTCAAAGGCCAAACATTAGGTACTATGGCTAATGAGAGAGGAGAATTCCTTCTGGATGTTCCTGCTAATAAAACCTATGAATTGGTATTCCAATTTCTAGGCTATAAGACGGTGATTAAACAAGTGGAAGTGGGTACAGATGATGTATTTATTGAAATCCAACTACAGGAACAATCCATTCTGCTTGGAGAAATCAAGGTAGGAAAAAGTAAAGAAGACCCAGCCTATGCCATCATGCGAAAAGCCATAGCAAAAAGCAAAATCAACGACAAGCAAGTTGATCATTACGACGCAGACGTGTATATCAAAAACACTTTGTTAGTTAATAAGGTACCTGGAATCCTCAAAAAGAAATTAGAAGAGAATCATATTAAAGTAGGAATACCCTACGTATCAGAAAGTTTGACAAATATTAAATTCACTCAACCAAACAAAAGAGTAACTAAAGTCCTGGCTAAACGTAGCAGTATGGATGAAATGGATCTATCCGGAGCTTACTATCTGGTGAACTTCTATGACCTTCCGGATGATATGAACCTCATTTCTCCACTATCTCCTAAAGCTTTTGCCTACTATAAATTTGAATACCTAGGCTATTTTGAAGATAGAGGAAGAGTGATTAACAAAATCAAAATCATTCCCAGAAGGTATGGACCGGGAGTTTGCAAAGGTACCATCTTTATCATTGAAGATCTGTGGAGCATACATAGCATAGACGCTGAAACGGTGAATGAGGGCTTTACCATAAAAATGAAACAACTCTACAGTCCCCAACAAGAAGTTTGGGTACCTGTGAGCCAAAACATAGACTTCAGCGGCAAGGTATTCGGATTTGATTTTCATGCCAAATTACAGGTACATCCTAAATACAAATCACTTCGCATCAACCAGAAATACGTAGCAGAAGTTAAGGTTCTAGACAAATTTGAAGTTCCAAAAAACAGAGCTAAAAAAGAGATAAACCTCCAACAGGAAGAACTCACCTTGAAGGATTTACGGAAGCTATCTAAGCAAATAGAAAAAACAGAGAAAAAGGAATCACCCGTGGTAACCATAGATTCTACATCCACGGATTCATTAGCTAATAAGCGCTCGGAAGAGTATTGGAACACCATCAGATCTATCCCTCTTACTATTGAAGAGACCAAAAGTTACAAAACAGGTGACAGCATTAGAATTGTAGTAAAAAGGGAAGATAGCCTAAAGACAGAACCTAAGACGAAGACTACCCGGAATAAACATTTGGACAGGCTATTTATAGGAAGCTCTTTTAAATTGAAAGACCAATGGAAACTACAGTACACCTCCCCTTTGCTGCCCTTCTTTGGAGTAAATTATGATATGGTGCAAGGTATTTTTACAGAAGCCAAAGTCAATTTCACCAAAACTCAAAACAAGAACCTCAACTATGCCTGGAACAATCAAGTCAGATATGCTTTTGGCTTGAAAAAACTTATGGGAGGAACTGAATTTATTACCAAATATAAGAAGAACACCTTTGAAATTGGGGCAAGCTCTCTAACCAGGTCATTTGATAGAGAACAAACCATGCCTATCTGGGCTAACTCCTTGGTGAACCTATTCAAGATTAATCTCATCCAGATGTATTTGAAAGAGGAAGCACATGTGGGATATACGTATAAGAATGAAAATAGGTTTACTTATTCTACACAACTGGAATACAGCAAAAGGTCCTTCTTAGATAATCTGAATAAATTGCCACTTGCAATAGGAGGAAGAACACCTACTCCTAACATCCCAAGAAATGAAGAACTAGATACTACATATTTTCCTACCCATAACGCCTGGGTTTGGTCAAATTCAATCACATTCAAACCCGGTGCTAAGTATAAATTAGTGAATGGTAAAAAAAGATATGCCGGAAGCGAGTGGCCAAGCTTTATACTTAGCTATAATAAAGGCATGGGAGAAGTGGATTATGACTTTACCAGTTTAGGAATTGATCATGACATGGCCAGCGGCCCTGATGAAAGATTCAGGTTCTACCTTGAAGGTGGTAGTTTTCTGAACCATAAACAAGTGTATTTGATGGACATGCGTCACGTAAACACCATAAAAATCAGTGGACAAGAAGGGTATTTCAGATTCTTCAGAATGCTGAACACACGTCTTCCGATACAATTGAGCCCGGAAAATTACTACAAATACTCCACTCAGGGCTCCTACATCAAACTACATGCAGTGAATGAATTTAGGAGACTATTACTAAGCCAAATTCCAATAGTTCGATACAGCAGTTTGAAGGAGGACTTATTTATTAATTACCTTAAAACTCCTGCGTTAAAGAACTATGTAGAACTTGGATATGGAATAGACGGCATATTCAGACTTCTAAGAATAGAAGTCTTAACGGCCATTGAACAAGGACATAAACCACGCTGGGGCTGGCAAATAGGTGTAACCTTTTAAGCCGGCTCTTTAACCAATAAGCTTTTCAGATACACCGACAGAAGCTTCAATCCATTTTCAAAGTCGCGGTTATTATTAATGATAATATCCGCGTCTTGTTTTGTAGGACGAATAAATCTCTCGTAAGTAGGTGCCACATGATTCTCCCAACGGTATAGAATAGAATCCAGATCATATTGACGCTCATTCGTGTCTCTGATGATTCTTCTTCTAATCTTTACATGCTCTACAGCATCTATAAAAATCTTGAGGTTAAGCATCTTTGATATCACCGGGTCATGAAAGGCAAAAATCCCTTCCACTACGATGATAGGTGCCGGATGTAATGTAATGGTCTTAGGCTCATAATCACACTCAAAAGTGTACTCCTTCATCACTACCGTCTCCCCTCTCTTAAGTGCTTGAAGATGCTGCGCAAACAGTGCGAAATCTATGGACTCAGGAAGGTCAAAATTAAAGACCCCATTTTGATCTAAAGGCACATGCTCTTTAGATTTATAATAGTTATCCTGAGAAATCAAACAGACTTCATCTTCTTGAAAATGTTCCAGAAGGCTGTGCAAAAAAAAAGTCTTTCCTGATGCACTTCCTCCTGTAATGCCTATGATATACGGCTCCATTATACTAATACATTGAGAATCTGCTCTAGAATCTGATAGCCATCCGTATTTCCTAAAGTACCGTCCGCAGCTCTTTCAGGGTGCGGCATCATACCAAATACATTCTTCCCTTTGTTAGTAACACCTGCTATATTCTGCAAGCTACCATTAGGATTAGCTGAATCTTCTATTACTCCCGCTTCATTACAGTAACGGAAAAGAACTTGATCATTATCATTCAGTGCTTTAATAGTATCTTCATCAGCGAAGTATCTACCGTCACCGTGCGCTATTGGAACTTTGTATGCTCTTTCCTCTAAGCCCGCAGTTAAAAGTGCTGATTTACTTTGTGGCTTAAGGTAAATGTTCTTACAGATGTATTTCTGAGTAGTATTCTTCAATAACACGCCGGGAACAAGTCCTGCCTCTGCTAAAATCTGAAAACCATTACAGATTCCCATCACGTAGCCCCCTCTGTTTGCATGAGCAATCACCTCATTCATCACCGGTGAAAATCGAGCAATGGCCCCACTTCTTAAATAATCCCCGTATGAGAAACCACCGGGAAGAAATATAAAATCACAGTTTTGCAAATCGTGATCCTTGTGCCAGATCTTTACTACTTCCTGACCGAGATTATACTTCAAAGCAAAAACGGTGTCGTCTTCACAATTTGACCCCGGAAATACCACCACTCCGAATTTCATAAGAACATATTTGATTTTGGCGCAAAATTACAAAATGTTTGTAGAAGTACTAGCTTTTAAAAACAAAAGAAGTATGATATTTCCTCCCTTTCGAAAAAAAATTTTAAATTTTTATTTCTCATAATTTCAAAGCATTATACCCCTTCAAGGGCCTAAAAAGGGCTTTTCCTGAAAAAAATTTTCAGAGAGGATTTGGAGCGTAAGAATTTTCCCTCTAATTTTGCATCACCAAATCAGAACTGGCTGATGGTGTAATGGTAACACAGAGGTTTTTGGTGCCTTTATTCTAGGTTCGAATCCTAGTCGGCCAACTTCTAAAAGTCGCTTCGATGAAGCGACTTTTTTCATTTTAAACCTGCCAATTCCTTCAATTTCGTAGAAGTTTTCCAGTTCCGCGTCGTCCCCTTTACTCCCAGTTTCTTCTCAATAAAATTAGTATGAATCTGAGTGATACCGTAACCGTCCGGACAGTACAGAAATATAGCCCCCTCTTTTAAGTAGACCTCTTCATTTGGTCCTTTAACTGAACAAACCTCCTCCCAACCCTCTCTCTTCAGCTCTCCCTTCAAAAAGGTCACATGCCAAAACTTATCATCTCCATGCTCGGGCCTCTGATGAATGATTCTTACATAATCTTCCAATAAAAAGATCTGTAGATCCACACTATATCCAAAAGTATTTTGAATACATTGATCCATCTTTTCCTCCAAGCCCATACCCTCCATACTTTGGAAGATGACATTTCCACTTTGTATATAAGTTTCCACGTTCATCCATCCCAGGTTTTCCAATGCCGCTCGCAATTCCGCCATTTTCATCACTTTCCCACCCACATTTATTCCGCGAATCAAAGCAATATATGTTTTCATCATTATTTAAGGCTTTCCTTGCAAGGTAAACCCTTTTTTCTATAAATTGGATACTTCTTTACCGATTGCCCCTTATGAATTTCAACGAAAAAGACCTTAAACAAATCAGAGACAGGAAAAGCGAGCTCTCAACGATTGAAGCGCAACTAGAAAACTTTAGAACAGGATTTCCATTCATCAAGGCCGTCCGACCAGCAACCATTTCTGACGGCATCTTGCGTCTGGACGAGGAAAAATTGGAAAAATATCAGACCTTATTCCATAAAAAAGCCAAAAACCTACTGAAATTCGTGCCGGCTTCCGGAGCAGCCAGTAGAATGTTCAAATCCCTATATTCCGCAAAAGATGAAGGAAAAGTAGATGCTTCCGTTCAGCAATTTGAAGAAAATCTGCAAAAATTTGCTTTCTACAATAGCCTTTCCACCTTTATCAAAGAAGAAACTTTGAAAGGAAAACTAAATGCCTTACTTACTCCTCAAGGCTTGGATTATGGCAATCTACCCAAAGGGCTCCTGGAATTCCACTCTTACCCGGAGAAAGCTCGTACGGCCATAGAGGAACATCTGGTAGAAGGTGCATTGTATGCAAACCATAAGGGGAGAGTCAAACTACATTTCACCGTTTCTCCGGAACACAAGAAGAAATTCAAAACACTTATAGATCAAGTCAAAGAAGAGTACGAAAGAAAATACGAGGTTAAATACTCCATTTCATTTTCTGAACAAAAATCCTCTACTGATACCATTGCGGTAGATGCTAAGAACGAACCTTTCCGTGATGACAAAGGAAACCTCCTATTCAGACCTGCAGGACATGGAGCACTATTGGAAAATCTCAATGATCTAAAAGCAGATATCATCTTTATCAAAAATATAGATAATGTAGTACCGGACCATTTGAAAAACGAGACGGTTAAATACAAAAAAGCCTTGGCGGGAATTCTTTTGGACTACCAAAAAACCATCTTCTCCTTTATCAAAAGGTTAGAAAAAACTGAGGTGAGTGCTTACATGATCCAAAAGGCCAATAGATTCCTTCGTCAACAACTGAATGTTGAACCTCCTAAAGGTTTTAGAAACTGGTCCATAGAGGAAAAGAAGGCATTTGCTATAGAAAAGTTAAGAAGGCCGCTTCGCGTATGCGGTATGGTGAAAAACGTAGGCGAACCGGGTGGAGGTCCATTCTGGGTGAGCAATACAGACGGTTCCGTTTCTCTCCAAGTGGTAGAGTCAGCCCAATTTAATTTACAGAACAAAAGACAGAAAAGCATTTTTGAACAAGCTACACATTTCAATCCCGTAGACTTGATCTGCTCATTTAAAACTCCGGAAAACACCTATTACCATCTTCCGGATTTCAGAGATGACCAAACCGGCTTTATCACAGAGAAATCTCAGAACGGGAAAACCTTAAAGGCTCAGGAACTTCCGGGACTGTGGAACGGTGCCATGGCGAATTGGAATACCATTTTTGTGGAAGTACCTTTGATCACGTTCAACCCTGTAAAAACAGTCAACGATTTACTAAGAAAAGAACATCAACCCTTATAAACATATATGAAGTTATTAAAGTACATATGGAGTCCACTGCTTGCCATTGGCCTCATCTATCTTTTTGATCACCCGCTGGGCTCAGCCCCGGCCTTGGGTAAGTTCTTCAGTCCCTTCCACGGTTTCCTGCAAAATACCACCCAAGAAGAAGACCTATCTGAAGAAATCTTCTTGGAAGGAGTAAAAGAGCCTGTAAAAGTAGTTTACGACCAAAATTATGTCCCCCACGTTTTTGCTGAAAACGAAGACGACCTATACTATACCCAAGGATATCTGGTAGCCCGAGACCGTCTTTGGCAAATGGAATTCTATACCTTAGTGGCAGCAGGACGCTTGACAGAAGTAGTGGGCGAAACCGCCTTTGAATATGACCGATACAACAGAAGATTAGGCATGGCCAGAGCGGCCCAACAAATCGTAGAAGAGCAAAAGAAGATCCCTGAAGCATGGAATGCTTTGACTTCCTATGCAGCCGGAGTTAATGCCTACATATCTCAATTGTCCTATAAAAAGCTACCGGTAGAATATAAAATTCTGGGATACCAACCGGAAGAATGGACCCCTTATAAGACCGTATTGATGCTGATGAACATGCGTCAAACCCTCAATGGTCAAAGTGATGATTTTAGACTTACTAATGTTTTAGCCCAATACGGAATAGATACCATCAAAGATCTTTTTCCAGATTATGCTTCTAACGAATCTCCTATCATCCCTGCCGGAACCCCTTGGAAATTTACTCCAATAGAAGTTAAATCCCCTGAGGAAACCCTGCCTCCACTTGACAAGGAATTATTGAGTGAATACATAGAAAAACCAAATCCGGGCATAGGTTCTAATAACTGGGCCATAGGAGGATCAAAATCCGCCACCGGCCTCCCAATTCTTGCAAATGACCCTCACCTGGGCCTTAGCCTTCCTTCCATTTGGTTCCAGATGCAACTTTCTGCGCCGGGAGTGAACGTTTATGGAGTAGCTCTACCGGGCTGTCCGGGTATCACCATAGGCTTCAATAAAGACATAGCCTGGGGTGTAACAAACGTGGGATCTGATGTGATGGATTTCTATAAAATCAAATTCAAAGACGACACAAAAAAAGAATACTGGTATGATGGTCAATGGAAACCTTCCACCATCTACATTGAAGAATTCAAAATGAAGAGTGGGAAAGTGATAAAGGATACTTTGATCTACACCCACCACGGACCAATAGTCTACAATGAGCAAAAGGAGACTAACTTTAACAAGTCTACTCCTGCGGGACACGCCATGAAGTGGATTGCCCATAACACGGTAGGCTCAGATTTGCTTACTTTCCTGAAATTAAACAAAGCAAAGAACTATGAGGATTACAGGGAAGCTTTAGCCATCTACTCTGCACCGGCTCAGAACTTTGTTTTTGCCAGTAATTCTAATGATATAGCCATAACCGTTAATGGTAGACTACCCCTGAAATGGAAGAACCAGGGTAAGTTCATTTTGGACGGTAGTAATCCGGAGCACGAATGGCAAGGATACATTCCTTTCGAACAAAATCCAACTGTCAAAAACCCACCCCGTGGTTTTGTAAGTTCCGCCAATCAGTTCTCTACTGATCCTACCTACCCTTATTACCTGGGATGGAAATTCGCTCCTGCTTATAGAGGTCAAAGAATCAATCAGCGCCTGGATCGTATGAAAAATGCCACAGCGGATAGTTTGAGAATGCTGCAAAACGACAACTACAACCTAGTAGCTGAACGACTTCTTCCGGTTTTACTGCCTGTCATTGAAAAGTCCAAGCACAAAGAGGCGGTGGAAGTACTGAAAGAATGGGATAGAAATAACGAAGCTAATTCGATAGCAACGACCATCTTTGAAACTTGGTCCAGAACATTGAGCGATTGGATCTGGGAGGACGAATTCCCAGACATGTACCCCAATCCGGACCGTACAGCTCTTCTCTTGACAAAGGAGCAAAATGCAAAATGGTTTGATAATGTACTGACCGCAGATACCGTTGAAACCTTTGAATATATAGTAGCGGGAAGTTTCCAAGCCACCTTAGATACCCTCACCAAACATCATGGTGAAATGAAGAACTGGGAATGGTACAAGGTGAAAAACACCGGTATCAATCATTTGGTACCCGCATTCAAATCTTTTAGTAGAAGTACCATTAAAAATGGTGGTGGTGCACAAATAGTGAATGCCACGACCACTAGAACCGGCCCATCCTGGAGAATGGTAGTTGAACTTGATAAAGAGTGGCCTAGAGCTTATGGTCTATACCCGGGTGGACAGTCAGGCAGACCTTCAAGTAAATATTATTCAAACATGATAGATGATTGGGCAGAAGGACGATTAAATCGTTTGATCTTTATGAAGAGTAAGGATGAAAAGATCGACAAACATCTAAAAAATATCATCATTAACCCTAAGAACTAATGTTGTACTTATTGATCTTAATCATAGGGGCGATTGCCTCATTAATTGGCCCGTGGTGGATGCTTCCACTGGTGGCGGCCATTATCTGTGCCTTTAAATCTCAGAGTGGAAAGCAGGCCTTCTGGATATCTGCAGCTGCAGGAGTAAGTTTATGGTTGGGATATTCTCTTATATTGGCTTTCTCAGGCAAGGAGAACCTGATTGATAAAATTGCGGCTTTGTTTTCAGCGAATAGTTCTGCTTTAGCTAGTGTACCAAGTTTAGCCTTAGTATTATTCATCTCTTTCCTCGTCTCCGGTTTGAGTACAGGAATGGCGGGACTAGCAGGTAAACATGTAAGATATTTATTTACAAAGGGAGCATAAAGCTCCCTTTTTTATTTCGCACGAATAGCTATTACCGGATCCATATTTGCCGCCTGGAAAGCAGGAACTAATCCGGCTACCACCCCAATAATACTCGATATCATCACTCCAAAGATCATGTTCTTCGTTGAGAGTACAATCTCCATTGATCCCAGAGGTATAAAACTGATGAAATAAACCAGTACCAAGCCTATAAAACCACCTAATAAGCAGAGAAATACGGCTTCAAAAAGGAATTGGAAGAGTATAAAGAAATTCTTAGCTCCAAGGGATTTTTGGATACCAATGATATTCGTCCTCTCCTTAACGGAAACGAACATAATATTTGCTATACCAAATCCACCAATCAATAAGGCGAAAAGACCTATTACGAAACCTCCCATTCTAATGGAAGAGAAAATAGTGGTCATAAAGTTCACCAAGGCATCTGGTCTATTTAAAGCAAAGTTGTCTTCATCCAAAGGCCTTAAACCTCTAATGGTACGCATTTGCCCTCTCAGCTCATGTTCTAGATTTTCTAATCCATTTTCTACATCCTTAGCTTTTACCTGAATGGTCCCCGTTAAGAATCCTGATCCAAACATGCGCTTACTTTTCAAAAAAGGAATAAAAACCTTTTCATCCGGGTTACCCGCAATCTCTATCATTTGCTTACCCTTCTTCTCTACTACTCCTATCACTGTGAAGTTTTCTCCTTTCAACTTAATCCTCTTGTTGATAGGATCTTCATTCCCAAATAAGGTTTCTGCTACACTAGCACCTATAATAGCTACCGGACGTGCAGCGTCTACTTCTTGTTCCAAAAAATACCTGCCCTTCTCTATGGGAACTTCATTAATCTCACTGTACTCATAACTTACCCCCTGAATCAATGAACGAAAACTGCTACTTTCCCTTTTCGCTACAGCATTATTCCATGTAAGGATGGTGATAGCCTCCGCTTCCTTCAAATTATTCTTCAGGGACCTGAATTCCCTATAAGTAGGCATAGGACGTGCAAAATATTTCCACCAAGGATAATCCTCCTCTCCTAATCCCCAAGTAAATCTTTCTATATATATGGATTGGCTACCAATACTGCTTAATCCTGATTTTACATTGTTTTCCAATGAATCAACCATAGTATACACTCCTATGATGGAGAAGATACCTATAGTTACACCTAATAGAGACAAAACAGTACGCAATATATTAGAGCGCAACGCCTGCCAGGCAAAACGAAAACTTTCTAGGGTAAGCCTTAAAAATAGCATTTCAGGTTTTTTATTGTAAAAGTCATTAAAAAATATGTAGTTTCAAGGCTTAATTTGATCAAACCTATATTTAGTTTTATCCAACGGTCATTTTTAGTGATTGACGGAAAGCGAGTAAGAAATGAAAAAAGGAATCTACTTCATCTCCACCCTAATTTTACTATGGGCAGGAGCTTGTAAAAACGCTCCAAAAAAAGAAGAAAACAAAGATCTATTCACTCTATTTGTAGAGGACAACAAACCATTCTATTCTGACAAGAAAGGAGTATTTGCAAAGAATGGCATGGTAGCTTCAGCACATGAAGAAGCCTCAAAAGCCGGGATTGAAATCCTTCAAGCCGGGGGGAATGCCATAGATGCTGCCATAGCTACCCATTATGCCCTAGCCGTAGTATTCCCTTTTGCAGGAAACCTAGGCGGTGGCGGTTTTGCCGTTATTCGTAAGAATAATGGAGAATTCCACTCCATAGACTTTAGAGAGAAAGCTCCTCTTGCGGCCCATCGTGACATGTATCTGGACAAAGACGGTAACGTCATTGAAGGGTTAAGCCTTAAAGGACATCTAGCCAGTGGAGTACCCGGATCTGTAGACGGTACCGTTGAACTCCACAAAAAGTTCGGAAAACTGAGTTGGGAAAAAATCCTTGAACCGGCTATCCGACTAGCAGAAAAAGGTGTCATCCTTACCGAAAGGGAAGCTAAAGGTCTAAATAACTACAGAAAAACCTTCCTGGAAGTAAATGGAGACGATCTTCAGTACTTTGTAAAACCGGATAGAAGCGACTGGAAGACAGGTGAACTCCTAGTACAGAAAGATCTAGCAGAGTGTTTGAAAAGAATCCGCGATCATAAACGTGAAGGATTCTATAGCGGGAAAACTGCCGATCTCCTCGTCGAAGAAATGAAAAGAGGGGGAGGAATAATTTCCCATGAGGATCTTCGTCAATACAAATCAGCTTGGAGAAAACCTTTAGAAGGGCAATACCGCGGTTATAAAGTAGTATCCATGGCCCCTTCTTCCAGCGGAGGAATTGCCTTAATTCAGATGCTGAAATTAGTGGAACCTTACCCTCTACAAGAATGGGGATGGAACAGTGAGAAAACAGCGCAAGTAATGATCGAAGCGGAAAGAAGAGTATATGCGGATAGATCGAAATGGCTAGGAGATACTGATTTCATCAAAGTGCCCATTGACGAACTACTATCTTCAGATTATTTAAAAGAAAGATGGAAAGATTTTAATCCTGAAAAAGCTTCAAAAAGTTCAGAAATAGAAGGTGGCACCATTCCCGGTTATGAATCCCAAGAAACTACCCATTTCTCTGTGGTAGATAAAGACGGAAATGCTGTGTCTTTAACTACAACCATAAATGGAGCTTATGGTTCCAAAGTGATTGTGAAAGGTGCAGGCTTCTTAATGAATAACGAAATGGACGACTTTGCCATCAAAGCCGGCGTTCCTAACATGTTTGGATTAACCGGAAACAAAGCTAACGAAATAGCTCCGGGTAAGAGAATGCTTAGTTGTATGAGCCCAACTATCATCGAAAAAGACGGAAAACTATTCATGGTAGTGGGTACTCCGGGAGGCTCTACCATCATGACCTCTATTTTCCAAACCATCTTAAACGTGATAGATCACAAAATGAGTATGCAGCAATCTGTAAATGCTTTGAAATTCCATCACCAGTGGTTACCGGACAGAACCGTATATGAAAAAGGAGCTTTCTCTGAGAAAACATTGGAAGCTTTAAGAAAGAAAGGCTATGTCATGGATCAGCAGTCGGGTACCTTAGGAAGAATGGATTGTATACTGGTTTATCCTGACGGAAGACTAGAAGGAGCCTCAGATCCACGAGCAGATAACACTTCAGTAGGATATTGATATTCAAATATTTAACTAGAGTCCGCAGAGTTTATCTGCGGATTTTTTTAATTTTGTTTCCAACCATATCACACTGCACTAGGTCTCATTGTTAGTAAAACAAATATTAACCATGAGAAAATTACTTTATGCAATTGGCCTGATGACCTTGGCTTTTTCTTGTTCAAATGATGATTCCGTAAACCCGGATAACATTGTAATTGATGACAATTTCAATGCTTCTACTAAAGACTGGGTAAGTGGCTTCGCTGACTATCCTTCTGGTATGGAAGAAGAGTGGGAAATCTACGCAAAGCATAGTAAACTTCCTGCACCATTAGACACTACTAAGAGCGGCATTAAACTTCAAGGCTGGAACCGTAGTGACGATTTATTCATGTACCTTTCTAAAAAGGTTAGCACCGGAAAACCTAACACAGAATATAAAGGAACTTTTGAAGTGGAGTTCGCAACTAATGCGGCAGAAGGGTCAGTGGGTGTAGGTGGATCCCCGGCTAACTCTGTATACTTCGGAATAGGTATAACAAACGTAGAACCTAAAAAACTAATTGACAGTACTAACAATTATGTGACGGTGAATTTTCAGAAAATGCAACAAGCCGGTGATGGAGGAGACATGAAAGTAATAGGCGATGTTTCAAACGGAAAAGACAAATTTGAATATACTTTGGTGAAGAGAACGGGAGAGTTTACCGGAAAGACAGATAAGAACGGTGACCTTTGGTTACTTGTGGGTACAGATTCCGGCTTCGAATCTCTAACCGCTTTATACTATACGAATATTAAGGTTAAACTCGATCGCGTAAAATGATAAAGGGCACGCAAATGCGTGCCTTTTTCTTTTAATAACTTTTCGCCATATCTACAGGAATAACCAGATTGAATTGGGTACCTTTCTGAGGTAATCTAAGATCTGCATCTTCTGACTCCATAATAGAAACCACAGCTACTTTTAACTCCGGCCTGGCTTTCTTCAAGTACCAATATATCCCACCAAAATCTTTACTATGAAAATCTCCGTGAAAATGTAAGAGCTGCTTTCCGGGAGCCCAAACCTGAAGAATAGATTCCGCCATGGTGGCATCTTTGATAGCCTGCGCGGCTACAAAATTCATAGCATTTGCCCCTGAATGTACCATCTTTACCATTTCCTGATATCCTGGAGTATCTAAACTAACATCAAAAGGCAGCTTCACCACATAAGACCTTTCATCGTCACTCAATTTTAGTGAATCTAATCCTTTCCTGGCTACTTCTGAGGCAAACCTGCGAGGAACATTAGTTGCCCGGAAAACCAAACCTTCCTTCTTGGCAAAATCTACCAATGGAGCATAATCAGTAGGATGATTCTTCCAAAGTCTCACTTCTTCACCTAACTGCTTACTGTCTATCTCTCCTTTCAAATAACGGTCTAAACCCTCCTGATTATCCCTCTCAAACATTTCCGCACCTAAAATGAGCTGATTACCCTTCTTTGCATGCAGAGCTTTTAGTGTGCGCAACTGCGCCCAGTGAACGAAGGCATTATTATGTAATTCTCCAAACAGAACCACATCATATCCTTCTAAGGATTGGATCATCTTTTTAAAACTCACCTCCTTTCCTTTATCATTATATAATCTGTAAGGAACAAGATCTTGTGCAAAAGTTTGACAAGAAATCAGCATCAGGATTAGTACATATTTCATATTTAAGGTTATAATAAGTTTACCAGATCTCGCCACTCTGGCATTTCGGGTAGCCCAGGCTTTCTTTTTCCAAATAATTGTACAATTATATCACCTTTTTTGTCAAATACTTCTATTGAAGTCACTATCCCATCATCGGTGGGCTTTCTGACTATCCAACTCTGTTCTATTTTTGCCACGTCCAAATGTAAGTTGAAGTCTGGATCCATTACATTGAACCATGTCCCATGCCAAAGTGTCCTCTGCACAGGTCCTGTATGAATCTGAATATTCCCTCTGTTACCCACGAAAACCATTATATGGAATCCTCTTTTCGCTGATTCTTCTATAGCTTTTACCACCAGGTCTTTTTCAATTTTCTTTGCAAAGTATTGATCCGGGGCTAACCTTAGAGCTTGAGTCCTACTAACCCCATATTTCTTTAATAAGGAAAAGAAATGGTGCGTATCTTTTAAGTTTCTCCAATCTTGGTGAAATCCAACCGTGTCAATTTCTTCGTCCGGTTTCTCATCAGAATTCTGCAAGACTGGTACTATCTCCAAATGCTGAGGTTCATTTTTGAATTTACTTACCAAAGTTTGAAAAGCTCCTATATGGCTGTCTTTTGTCAAATAAATCTTATGAAGGGCTAAACCATCTTTCCCAAAAAACTGCAGGCTCTTTTTATCTCCTTCTTCCACTGCAAATCCATATTTCCAAGCAGATAAAAAGATACGCATATCAATATCTTCCCCTACAAAAAGCTGAGCATGAGGATTTGAAAAATCACCATTTAGGTAAATACCTTTTCTTTCATGAACGCAAGCCTCATTTCGGGTCAAAGCCATCACCTTCCCAAGTTTCTCAACTTCCAATAGGATAGATGCAAAATCAGGCTTTAATGGTACCACCCCTTCCTGTGTCACCAACAATTCCGCTTCACTCACACCCAAAACCTCCGCAGCATTTCTAATTCTTATTCTAGGATTTTCAGCTTTCAGTTCATCCCATTTCTGTTTTAAAGCAGTCATATTTCCAAATTATTTATCGCCAAAAAATATTAATCTTTTACCTGTTTCCGGATGTAGAAAAGTTTGAGCGGGGAATCCATAAGCAGCGCTCAAAAATTCAGTAGTCATCACTTCCTCGGGCTTTCCTACAGAAAGCACCTTTCCCTCTTTCATCAATAGAATTTTATGCGCGTATTGGGCGGCCAGATTCAAATCATGCAGCACCAATACTACTGAATTGCCTTGCTTTACTAGTTTTCCAATGATATCCAGCACCAGATGTTGATGTTTAACATCCAAATTATTCAATGGTTCATCAAGCAATAGTAGTTTATGGGCTATTACGTTTTTTAATTGCGCCAAAACCCTAGCCAAATGAACCCTTTGCTTCTCCCCTCCCGAAAGGTGATTATAAGGTCTTTTTCCCAATTCAGAAATTTCCACTTCAGCCATGGCCGCATGTGCTGCACTCCAGTCTGCCTCATCTGGTTCTGAAGAGAAATAGGGATATCGACCCATAATGACTACTTCTTCCACCGTCAAAGGTATATCTGTGGCAAAATGTTGAGAAAATTTCGCCTTATGCCTACTTAACTCAAGTGTATCCCAATTAGAAAATGATAACTTTTTGAAATCCACTTGCTCGCTTTTGAGTTCATTGGAAAGGATGTTTAATAAAGTAGATTTGCCGGCCCCATTAGGTCCTATGATAGCCAGAATCTCACCGTATTCTAAATCCACATTCACTCCTTTGAGGATAGGAATCTGCCGGTGGCTATAATGTATCCTTTCTCCCTTTACCATTTCATTGAACTTTTTAAAATAGCTACAAAGACCGGTGCACCTAAGAGGGCGGTCAATATACCTACTGGCAATTCAGCCGGTGCCACTATAGTTCTGCTGACCGTATCAGCAGATAAAAGCAGAATGGCTCCCCACACCGCCGAAAAAGGCAATAGATAAACAAAATTCGAACCTAACGTTAGTCGCAGAAGATAAGGAACCACTAATCCTATAAAGTTTATGCTGCCGCAAAAAGCGACTGAAACACCAACCATTAAAGCGGAGAAAACGATCACTCTCCTTTTAACCGTTTCTACTTGAATGCCCAAATGCTCCGCATCCGTTTCGCCTAACATAAGAGCATTAAGTGCCTTTCCCTGCGGCAACAAATACAAAAATGATCCTACCAACACAAGTAATAGTATCCCATTCTTGGTCCAGGTGGCCCCACCTAAACTTCCCAAATTCCAAAAAGTAAGATCACGAAGCTGGTCGTCTTTAGCCACATAAGTCAATAAGCCAACTAAAGAAAATCCCAATGCTGAAACAGCCACTCCGGCAAGAAGCATAATAACCACCTCCACCTTCCCACCCCTTTTAGCTAAGCCATAAACAAGGATAATAGCAAACAAGGCGCCCGTAAACGCGGCAACACTAATTAAAGAATATTGAATAACCTCTGGAATCCATAGACGAAACCACTCTCCTAAAACAATGGTCAGCGCTGCCATTAAAGTTGCACCAGCTGTTACCCCTATTAAATCAGGGGTAGCTAGGGGGTTACGAAAAATACCTTGCAAACTACATCCGGAAACGGCTAAGAGGCTTCCTACTAACATTGCCATAACAATTCTTGGCAATCTGACCCCTCGGAAAATATATATGTCGTTCGCCAAACCTTCACCCATTAACAACTCTATTATGGATGACTTAATAGGGTATACACCTACACCGGTCGCGGCTAAAGCTAAGACTAAAAGCAAAGCTATCGATATAATCAACTTCTTTTTCAAGGCTTATCAAAAGGAATCAGAGCTTTATTCAATGCCAATACAGCCTCACCAGTCCTCGGGCCAAAATGGGAAATCAATCCTCCATCCATACTGATGATGGCCTTGTTCTTTCCGGCTGTGGTCTGGGATATTCCGGGGACTGCCATTAATCCTTCTACCCCTCCTATGCTGGCTAGTCCGGAATGGAACATAAGTATGACGTCTGGGTTACTTTGCAATAATGCTTCAGGACTTAATGGCTTAAAATCTTCAAATCCAGTTACGGCATTCTGTGCATCTGCCAAACTCACCATGGCACTAAATGAAGTCTTTTCTCCAGCCACCATCAATGTACCAGCGCCTCTTGCGTAAATAAATAGGACCTTCAGCTTCTTGTTTATATTTTGTAGTCTCTCTAGATCTTCTTGAATCCGGGCATTGACCGCCTCAGCCTTTTGTGAGCCCACAATCTCTGCCACGGCTCGCACTAATCCCTTAGCCCCCTCTACAGAATATTGCTGATCCAATAATTCAACACGCACGCCCGCATCTTGCAGTTGCTTTGTTACATCAGGATTTAGATCATCCCTTAGTCCTAAAACCAGTGTAGGACGCAATGCTAAAATAGGCTCTACAGTAATATTTCTAACGTGGCCTAGATCTTGAGCAGTCAATTTTAAAGATTCAGGGAAGGTGCTAGTGACATCTACACCTACTACTTGATCAGACATCTCAAGCGCGGCTAAAGTTTCGGAAATAGCTCCGCTTAGAGATACAATCCTATTGGTGCTCTCTTCCTCCTTATGATCACTTTTGCAACTTAAAACGCTGCCTAAAAATATAATGAAAACGTATATCGAACATTTCATACTATTTGTAATTAATCTAAATAAAAACAAATGTATAAATAAATTCGATATACGAACTATATTTTAAAAAAAATCAAGAAAGTTTTGCCAAAAATTGCTCCTCGTTTAGAATAGGTATACCTAGCTCTTCAGCCTTTTTCAATTTAGACGGACCTGCCCCTTCACCTACTATGAGGTAACTTAGCTTTTTGGACACTCCGCTAACTAATTTACCCCCGTTAGCTTCAATCTTACGTTCTAACTCTTCCCTGCTAAAGTTTTCAAAAGTGCCGGTATATAATAGACTGAGCCCCTCTAATGCGTTTCCCTCTGTCACCACTTCTTCGTGCACGGCTTCCATTTGCAATCCCGCAACTTGCAGCTTAGCTATAAAGTGTTGTTTACTTTCAGATTGGAAATAATCTCTTATACTTTGAGCCACCTTCTCCCCTACATCCGGAACCGCTAAAAGCTCTTCGTAATTCGCGTTCATCAGCCCTTGCATACTTTTAAAGTGAGCAGCTAATTTCTGGGCCGTTGTTTCTCCCACAAAACGTATACCTATACCGAAAAGAAGTTTAGCCAAAGGTTCTTCTTTGGATTTGGCAATACCTTCCAGAATATTCTTGACAGTTTTTTCTTTAAAACTGATCTTCTTGGACTTCCCCGTCTCTTCATCCACATGAACCTTTTCTAAACCTATTAAATCCTCATATTTTAATTGGTAGAGATCAGCGGCATCACGAATCAAGCCATTTTCCAGCAATATATCAATTTTGCCTTCACCTAGGCTTTCTATATCAAGGGCCTTCCTTTGGATAAAATGTTCTATAGAACCTTTGATTTGAGGCAGGCAGCCTTCAGAATTCGGGCAATACCATGCTGCCTCACCTTCGTTTCTTAATAAAGAAGTGCCGCAAGAAGGACAAGCAGTAGGAAACACGATAGGAATTCTTGCCAGACTCTGTACAGCCACTCCGGTCACCTTAGGGATAATCTCCCCCGCCTTTTCTACAAAAACTTCATCTCCTATAGCCAGACCTAACCTTTCAATCTCATCTGCATTATGGAGTGTTGCCCTCTTCACTGTAGTCATGGAAAGGTTCACCGGCCTCAATTCCGCTACCGGAGTAACGGTTCCAGTTCTTCCTACCTGAAAAGTAACGTCTAATAAGGTAGTGGACTTAGACTCTGCCTTATATTTGTAAGCAATGGCCCAGCGCGGACTTTTTGCCGTAAATCCCAATTTTTCCCTCTGGGCATAGCTGTTAACCTTTATGACGATGCCATCAGTTGCACATTCCAGAGTATGCCTTTTCTCATCCCACTCATGTATGAATGACATAACCCCTTCAATGTTTGAAACCTTCTTCCAGGAATTAGAGACCTTGAATCCGGCCGACTGCAAAGCCAGAAAACTTTCCTCGTGAGTAGTAAAACGTTCCTCTCCTGAGATGAATTGGTAAACAAAACAATCTAGCTTCCTACTAGCAACCACGGAAGAGTCCTGTAATTTAAATGTACCTGCAGCGGCATTTCTAGGGTTGGCCAGCAAAGCTTCCCCTCTGATTTCCTTCTCTTTGTTTAGAGCTTCGAAGACCTTGGTGGGCATAAACCCTTCTCCCCTTACTTCAAAGTTTTCGCCTAAGACCTCTTCGAATTTCCGCACATTCAGAGGCAATGAACGTATAGTCTTGACATTGGCTGTAATATCGTCACCTTGCACACCATCACCTCTAGTTATCCCTTTAGTCAGAATACCGTTTTCATAGCGGATAGAAAGGGATATCCCATCGAATTTCAATTCGCATATATATTCATAAGGTTCACCCTCTAAGCCTTTTTTGACCCTTGCATCCCAGTCGCGTATCTCCTCTTCACTATAGGTGTTAGACAAAGAGAGCATGGGAAATTGGTGGCGTACGGTTTCGAAATTCCGAGTAATACTTCCTCCTACCCGCTGTGTGGGACTGTCAGGCTGACGAAATTCAGGATGGGCCTTCTCTAACTCTTCCAGTTCCTTAAGTAAAGTATCAAACTCAAAATCACTAATCTCAGAAACAGCATCTAAGTAATAGCGATCATTGTAATGATTTATCTGGTCAGTCAGCGTCTGAATGCGGGTTTTGATATCCATGATATTCTAATTAGTAAACAAAAATAAGGGTAAATGCCCCAATCTACACAGGAGAAAATAGGAAAGTATAAGGCATTGGTTACGAACAATTAAATCAAAACCCATATTATATGAAGATAAATTTACTAAATTGCCGCCGAAACGTAGATTAAACCCTATTCAACAGACAGTATGGCTAAAATTTTAGTAATTGACGACGAAAAAACCATACGCGATGCCATCAGGGACATATTGGAATACGAAGGGTATGAAATCGACGAAGCCAAAGACGGTCAACAAGGACTGGAAATGGTAACCTCTGGAAAATATGATATTGCACTTTGCGATATCAAAATGCCCAAGTTAGATGGGCTAGAGCTTCTCCAGAAGGCAAGAGAAGAAGGAGTAACGACGCAGTTTGTGATGGTATCTGCCTTTGGAAACGTGGAAAACGCAGTAGAAGCTACTAAAAGAGGTGCGTTTGATTTCATCACTAAGCCGCCTGATCTGAATCGCCTACTCGTCACTGTTCGAAATGCTATCGAAAAAAGTAATGACACTGAGGTTATTAAAACCTTAAAGAAGAGAGTCTACAAAATCAATGAAATCGTAGGCGAGTCTCCTTTGATCGAAAAGGTCAAAGATACGATTGATAAAGTTGCACCAACTGACGCTAGAATCCTGATCACCGGTCCTAACGGCTCCGGAAAGGAAATGGTGGCGAAGCAAATTCATGAAAAATCCAATCGCCATAAAAGACCACTCATAGAAGTCAATTGTGCGGCCATCCCTTCAGAACTCATAGAGTCAGAACTATTTGGTCACGAAAAAGGAGCTTTTACTTCTGCTATCAAACAACGCCTCGGGAAATTTGAACTAGCAGATAATGGCACCCTTTTCCTAGACGAAATTGGAGACATGAGTCTTTCTGCACAAGCCAAAGTATTGCGCGCCCTACAAGAAAACAAGATCACACGTGTAGGTGGAGAAAAAGAGATCAAGATTAACGTGAGAATTATTGCGGCTACAAACAAAGACCTCAAAAAAGAGATAGCAGCCGGTAATTTCAGAGAAGACTTATATCACCGCCTAAATGTCATTCCTATCTATGTTCCACCTTTATCTGAACGTAGGGAAGATATTCCTCTACTGGCAGAGAAGTTCCTGCAGGACATTGCGGAGGAATATGGAGACCAACTAAAAACCTTCCAACCCGCAGCCATAGAACACCTGAAAGGTTTACCATGGACAGGAAACGTTAGAGAATTAAGAAACGTGGTAGAACGGTTAGTGATCATGTGCGGACAAGAGATCACGGTAGATGAAGTTAAGCTTTACGCCGGATTAGGTTTATAAAAAGAAAGGGGCTCTTAAGCCCCTTTCTTTATGTTCGTTTAATAAAACTGACCAGGAAGAGAATCACCAAAGCTCCTATTACCGCTGAGATAATATTCGCAATCACTCCCGTTCCTAAAGAAACTCCCAAAGCCCCAAAGAGCCAGTTCCCAACGACGGCACCTATAATGCCGACAATAATATTTCCAATAAGTCCAAATCCCATACCCCGCTTAATCTCTCCAGCTAGCCAACCGGCTATCGCTCCAATGATGATAGGATACAAAACTCCGTTCATAAGTCTTTTTGTTTTGGTTATGAATTGATTTACGAATGCTAAGGTAGAGAAATATTCAAATAAAATATAAAAAAATTTATATTTTACTAGTAGGTGAATTCACCAAACTCTGAACGGATAGTCAATCTCTTCTCTTCTGAAGCTTCAACTCTACCTACAATTCTACTCTCCACACCAAATGAAGACGCGATTTCCATCACTTTTGGAGCTAATTCTTCAGGAAGATATACTTCTAATCTATGTCCCATATTGAACACTTTGTACATCTCAGACCAAGAGGTTCCACTTTCCTCTTGGATCAGTTTGAACAATGGAGGAATAGGGAAAAGGTTATCTTTGATCACATGAACCTTATCTACAAAATGAAGTACCTTAGTTTGCGCTCCTCCACTACAGTGCACCATGCCGTGAATCTTTCCTTTTAATGCACTCAAAAGTTCTTTTACTATTGGAGCATAAGTACGGGTAGGAGAAAGGATTAGTTTTCCTACGTTTACCATTAGATCCTCACTAACCGCTATAGGATCCAGCAAATCCTTTGAACCGGAATAAACAAGATCTGCATTTATGCTTCCATCATAACTTTCCGGATATTTTTCAGCGTACTTTTTACCTAAGACATCGTGACGGGCAGAAGTTAATCCGTTAGAACCCATACCACCATTGTATTCCGTCTCATAAGTAGCCTGACCAAAGGAGGCTAATCCTACGATCACGTCCCCCGCTTGTATTTGATCATTAGAAATCACATCAGCACGCTTCATCCTAGAAATCACCGTAGTATTAACCGTGATGGTTTGTACTAAATCACCTACGTCAGCAGTTTCTCCGCCTGTACTGTAGATCTCTATTCCGTTTTGACGTAACATCTCAAGCACTTCCTCAGAGCCGTTGATGATAGCTGAAATTACTTCACCCGGAACTTTCTGTTTATTTCTATCAATAGAAGAGGACATCAGGATAGGACCGGTAGCCCCTACACAAATCAGATCATCTGTATTCATGATGATAGAATCCTGTGCAATACCTTTCCAAACGGAAAGATCTCCGGTTTCTTTCCAATACAAATAAGCCAGAGAGGTCTTTGTACCCGCTCCGTCAGCATGCATGATATTACAATACTCCTCATCCCCTCCGAGAATATCCGGAGAGATCTTACAAAATGCTTTAGGATAAAGTCCTTTATCTAACTTCTCGATGGCCTTATGCACATCCTCTTTCGAAGCGGACACTCCCCGCTGCATGTATCTCTCTGACATAATAAAAGAATTTGGCGCAAAATTAGGGAATTATCCCTGAAAAAACGCTAAGATTCTTGGTCCAAAGATGAAAACTCCTACAGCAAATGCTCCCATAGCGCAGACTAGTACCCCACCTGCAGCTAGGTCTTTTACTTTACCTATCATGGGATCTTTCTGGGTACTAATCCTGTCGCATAGAACCTCCAAAGCAGTATTTATAGCCTCCGCAGCCCAAACCAAAACGATGGCAAAAGTTACCAAACACCACTCCACGGTATTCAAGTGAAAATACCCGCCCCCCATCAGTACCAACACGGTAGCTAGAAGGTGAAATTTAGCATTGTTTTCCTGTAAGGCCAGTTGGTATAAACCCTTACCTGCAAAACGGAAACTCCTGAACATTCGCTTAAAATCCATAGTTGGCTAATTTACAGTCTCTGCTAAATTATCTAACTTTGTGAAAAAAAGTTCATGCCTAAAGCAAAATACGTAAAAGACTCCCACACCATTATGACTGAAATGGTATTGCCTAACGATACCAACACCCTCTCCAATCTTATGGGTGGAAACCTCATGCGCTTAGTAGATATAGCCGGAGCCATTTGTGCTCAAAAACATAGCAATAGAATAGTAGTCACCGCTTCAGTGGATCATGTATCCTTTGTAAATCCCATTCCCTTAGGTAACGTCATTACACTTGAAGCTAAGATCACCCGTGCCTTTAATACCTCCATGGAAGTGGTGGTAGATGTGTATTCAGAAAATATACCGGCTGGCACTAAGAAGAAGACAAACCAAGCCTTCTTGACCTTTGTGGCCGTAGATCAAAGTGGCCGCCCCATAGAGGTTTCAGAAGCTATACCAGAAACCGAAGAAGAAAAGCTTCAATTTGAAAGAGCCCTTCATAGAAGGCAATTGAGGTTATTGATGGCCGGGCGACTAAACCCTGAGGACACAGAATCCTTGAAACAGACTTTTTTTAATTCTCCCACTACCATCTAAGGGCGGAAAAGAGTATCTTTGCGTACTTTTTGGCCCTGTAGTTTAAAGGATAGAACGAAGGTTTCCGGTACCTTTGGTGGGGGTTCGATTCCCTCCGGGGCTACAATCATGTCTCGTAAGTTTCTTACATAAGGAAATTTGCGAGACATTTTTTTTGAAATTAATTTTACCTCTATCATCTACCCTATTCAAAATGAAGCTTATAGGCATTGACACCCTGATTATTCGAGTGACTGATCTGTCTCAATCCAAAAAATGGTACACGGAAAAACTGGGATTTGAAATCATTTATGAAACGGATCAACTCCTGACTCTTGACACCTCCTGTCCTGTCAGTATCACCCTATGGGTGACAGATGAGCCCATTAGCCCTAATCCCAAAACTTCCACTTATCCCATATTCAAGACAGATAACGCAGAAGAAACGTACCAGCACTTCCTGAAACTGAACATACCAGTAGGAGAACTGAAAAAGGAAGAAGAAGTATGCTACTTCAACTTCTACGACCCTGACGGAAACATCCTGGAAGTGTGCCAAGTGCTTTAAGAGTCGAAACTTTGCCTTTAAATAAATATATTCCGTAGGGAGGAAACAGACACGGGCATACTTACCTAACATTTCCTTACATTTATTCCCTATTACTTAAAATCAATAATGAAGCTGATTGGATTAAAACTCCCTCATCCTACCCGAAACCAAAACGGAGATGCCTCAAGAGATTGTGGCGGACTTTGGCAGGCATTCACTTCTGAAAATATCGCTCAGAAAATTCCGAATAAAAAGAGTGATAACATTTATACGGTTTACTACGACTACGTATCAGACCACAATGGCGACTATTCCTATTTCATAGGCTGCGAAGTCCCGGAAAACACCCCTGTACCAGAAGGACTACATGAACTGTACATCCCCGAACAATATTACCAAATAATCACTGCCAAAGGACAAATGCCGGATTGTATAGCAGCAGCATGGAGAGAAATTTGGAGTACTCCTATAAATAGAGCTTATGGCTTCGACCTGGAAGTATATGATGAAAGAAGTGCCGACTGGTCAAATGCAGAAGTAAATATCTACCTTTCTATATATTAAGTTACGAAAAAAAAATGATATTTCCAAGACTAAAACGGAAAATCATGTAGAGATAGGCCTATTGGATTTAGGGATTAATCGCTCATATTTGCAGACTACCTAACTGTTCCTATGAAACGATTACTTTTTTTCTTGCTCCTATCCACCTATGCCCAAGCGCAATTGGACACCCTACATACTCTACCGGAATTTACCGTAAAAGGATACGAAAGCAAAAAAAAGTCAATAATCACTGCAGCCAGTATACACGCCATAGGAACCGCAGAAATACAGCGTTATGCCCTTTCTGACCCATTGCCTTTATTTAATGCTTATCCCGGAGTTCGATTAGAGGAACGTTCCCCAGGTAGCTATCGATTAGCCCTACGTGGCTCCTCGCTTCGTTCTCCATACGGAGTAAGAAACGTGAAAATCTATTTTAACGGGATCCCGCTTACGGATGCTAACGGCACTTCCTATCTCAACCTGATGGACTTTAATACTTTGGGACAAATTGAAATCATGAAAGGCCCCACAGGTTCCACGTTCGGTGCTGGAAACGGAGGTGTAGTTCAGTTAAATACCTCTAGTACTACTCATGGGCATGAAATCAAAGCAGGTGTACAGTTGGGAGACTACAATACTCTTAATTATTCTGCCCAATACCAATACGGCTCTGATCAATACCAAATCACAGCAGCTTATTCCAGTAGGTCAAGCGACGGGTACCGCGACCATTCCAACAGCAAAGGGCAAAACCTCACCCTTGCAGGGAGCTACAGACCGAACAAAAAGCACCAATTAAATCTCTCATTTGTATATGCCTCCACAGACTACCAAACGCCGGGAGGATTGACTTTGGCACAAATGCAAGATAACAGAAAAGCCTCCAGACCGGCCACACCTACCCTCCCTTCTTCTAAGCAACAACAGGCAGGGATCATTCAGGATTTCCTATTGGCAGGATTGCAGCATCATTGGGATGTAGGATCAGGCTTTACCTGGAGTAATAGCCTCTTTCTATCCTCTAACGACTTACAAAACCCATTCATCACCAGCTATGAATTCAGAGAAGAAAGAACAGGAGGTTATAGATCTGTACTAGAAAAGAAGATCAAGGATTGGACCTGGACCTTGGGTTCAGAAGGAATCTTCACTTCCTCTACCTTTGATGTTAAACAAAATAATTTAGGCACGCCGGGCGTCCAACAATATTTCACCGATCTGGACGCACGCCAACTCACCCACTTCCTACAGGGACAGTATGTTCTACTAGAAAAGACCTTCATAACCGCCGGAATTAGCTATAATACCCAGTATTACCATAATATAACTGCCCCCCTTGATGTAGAGGGAAGACCCGGTACTCCATGGACACCCAGATTTTCCATCTTACATGCTTTAACACCTGGGAAAAGCATATACTACAGCTTCACTCAAGGCTATTCCCCTCCAACCGCCCAGGAGATGACGGCCAATTACGAATACAATAAGAATCTGGGCCTCGCAGCGGAAAAAGGTATAGGACATGAGTTGGGAATCAAGGCCAGATGGACACGCCATCTCCAGTCGGAACTAAGTCTATACCATCAAAATATCAAAGACGCCCTCGTTAGAATGGTGACTGAAGACGGAGGAGAGTATTTTTTGAACACAGGAGAAATAATTCAAAGGGGAATAGAGTGGAGCAACCGCTTTAATGGAAAATTGGGAAAAAATCTCTTTCTGGAGGCATATGCCAATGCTAACTTCAATAAATATACCTTTGCCGATTTTGTAAACGAAGGAGTGGATTTAAAAGGCAACAAACTACCGGGTATCCCAGACACTGAAATAGCTTTGGGAATACGTATGAATCACCGTTCCGGAATATTCCTTAACTCGGATTTCGGAAGACAGAGCTCAATGTTTCTGACCAACAAAAATGAGGCTAAAACAGAACCTTTCTGGACCAGTAGGGCCCGTATAGGTTGGCAAGGAAAAATAAGCCCAAGCCTTAGTTTACAAGTATTTGGTGGAGTGGATAATTTATTGAATAAAGAGTATGCTTTAGGTTATGATTTCAATGCAGTGGGGAATAGATTTTACAACCCCTCTCCCACGCGGAACTGGAACGGAGGAGCATACCTAAAATTTAGAATCTAAATAATAATCCGTAATTTCGCTTTAGAATAAATTGCAAGCACCTTGAGCCTAGTCAATGAAGTAATAGGGTTTTTCATGAAAAGCAGGATAGGTAGGATTGATCATTTCAGGAACTACCCCATTGAAACCCAATTTAATGTATTCCACAACCTCATTGAAAGAGCAAGGTTCACGGAGTTTGGCCAGCACTATGGTTTTTCAGATATCAAGACCATAAAAGATTTCCAGGAAAGGGTACCAGTAGTAACCTATGAAGAGTTTTTTCCTTGGATGGAAAGAGTTTTGAAAGGAGAAAAAAATATAGCCTGGCCATCTGAAATCACTTGGTTTTCCAAATCTTCCGGTACTACTAATGCCAGAAGCAAATTTATTCCGGTCTCTGAAGAAGCCTTACATGAGTGTAATTATAGAGGAGGGAGAGATGTTTTGAGCCTCTATGTAGAGAATACTCCAAACACCCAGTTATTTACCGGGAAATCAATCTCGATCAATGGATCTCTGCACCCCAATCCGTACAATGAAAGTGTAGAAGCCGGAGACGTTTCCGCCATTATCACAAAAAACCTTCCGAAATGGGCTGAATATTTCCGTACACCACCCGTTGAAGTGGCTTTACTGGACAAATGGGAAGACAAGATAAATTATATGATTCAGCATTGTTCTTCGGAGAATATAGTGGCCATGTTAGGGGTACCTACTTGGGGTGTGGTATTGATCGAAAAGATCATGGAAGAAACAGGAACTAAATCTGCTTTGGATTTTTGGCCAAATTTTGAAGTATTCTTCCACGGAGCAGTGTCCTTCACCCCTTATCGTACCATGTTTAAGGAAAGGCTATTCCCTTCATCCCAAGTCAAATACATGGAATCCTATAATGCTTCAGAAGGGTATTTTGCCATTCAAGATGACCTCAGCTTACAGGATCAAATGCTTTTGATGTTAGATTATGGCGTATTCTTCGAATTCATTCCTGCAGAAGACTGGGACAAGTCATTCCCCAAGGCACTGACTCTGGATGAGGTGGAATTGGACAAGAACTATGCCTTAGTAATTTCAACGAATGCCGGCTTGTGGAGATATAAATTGGGCGACACCATAAAATTCACATCCAAGTATCCATTTAGAATCAAGATATCAGGAAGAACCAAACACTTCATAAATGTATTTGGGGAGGAATTGATGGTAGAGAATGCAGATCAAGCCTTATCCAAGGTTTGCCAGGAACTAAATCTGGAAGTATTAGAATATACGGCTGCCCCTATTTTTATGGAATCAGAGGCAAAAGGTGGTCATGAATGGGCCATAGAACTCGCTCATGATCCAGTAAACCCCCAAGAGTTTATCCAAAAATTGGATCAAAGTTTACGCGAAATCAACTCAGATTATGATGCAAAAAGGCATAGGGATCTAGCGTTACAATTGCCCGTCATTCATTTCTGTCCAAAAGGGACATTTATGAAATGGCTACGTAAAAACGAAAAGCTAGGCGGTCAGCACAAAGTACCCCGACTGAGTAATGATAGAAAACTATTGGAAGAAATATTGGAAATGACCGAGTCCTAAGGTTGAATAGTTCAGGCAATACTTCTTAATCCCACTTGTACGTCGTATCAAAATCGCTGGATTCCTTTGTAGGCTCCGCATTCCGATATTGTTCAAAGTCAATATGCGGCAATAATTCCGTTTTGATATGATTTACTGCTTCTTGTAAAGCCTCAGCGACCTTATCTAAGTCTTCCTTGTACACAAATAATTTTGACTTCTCAAAAACAAAGTCTCCGTCTTTCTGAAATCTTCTACTTTCGGTTATAGTCAAATAGTAGTCATTCGAACGAGTGGATCTTACATCAAAGAAATAAGTGCGTTTTCCGGCCCTTATTTTTTTTGAGTAGATCATTTCTTGATCATCTCTTTCCACGCTGCCTAATTAGTTTTAGAGGTTTATAAATACGTCCAAAAATATGGTTTAATTAAAAATAAAAAAATATTTACCAATAAAATAATCTCATTTTTTCGCCCAGAATTATTATATTTTTACCACAAAAGATTGTATTAAATCAATAGACCCTGTCTTTTACATATCATCTAATACAATAAAATGCCAAATAATGCATTGATTTGCAGTATGAAATATTTAAATAGAAAAATAACATTAGTAGTAAGTATACTGTTAATGACTCATTTAAGTATTTACGCCCAAAAGGTCGACATAGGCCATTCCTTCAAAGGGCTTGCATCTTATTACCACAGCAAGTTCCTGGGTCGTAAAACCGCTAGCGGCGAAATTTTTTCCAGAGGCATGTACACCTGCGCTCATCGCTCTTTACCCTTTGGCACCTTAATAGAGGTAGAGAATACTAAAACAGGTCGCTGGGTAATCGTGAGAGTCAATGATCGTGGCCCATATTCTAAAAACAGAGTAATAGACCTATCCATAGATGCGGCAAAGCACCTAGGTTTTCTGGAAAAAGGTGTAGCACATATTACAGCCAAAGTAGTAGGTTTCGAAAATAACCTGGAGTTACTTCGTGATGGCTTTGCGCTGGAATTCTATAATTGTTTTCTGGGTTTAGAGAAAAATCCTTTAAAAATTCCTTACTTGCCGATAGAAACTAGTCACGTTTCATTAGGAATTTGATGTTAGACCTATCTAAAGTACGGGAATACGGCAAGATTGATTTTCTCGCCAAACAATTAGTGGAAGGCTTTATTACAGGCCTTCACAAATCACCTTTTCATGGCTTTTCCGTTGAATTCGCGGAACACAGGCTCTATAATTCGGGAGAAAGCACCCGACATATAGATTGGAAGGTCTTTGGCAAGACAGACAAACTCTTTGTTAAAACCTACGAAGAAGAGACGAACTTGAGGTGTCATTTACTTCTGGATGTCTCTTCCTCCATGTATTAT
This sequence comes from Leadbetterella byssophila DSM 17132, assembly GCF_000166395.1. Classification (GTDB taxonomy): domain Bacteria; phylum Bacteroidota; class Bacteroidia; order Cytophagales; family Spirosomataceae; genus Leadbetterella; species Leadbetterella byssophila. The sequence continues at coordinate 3,436,447 of NC_014655.1, read as the reverse complement.
CCCAGGGAGAATCAAGGTAAACTGAATTTCGCTGTATTAGCTGCAGCCACCTTGGCTAATATGCTTCAAAAACAAAGAGATGCGGTAAGCTTGGTCACTTTCTCTAATCAGATCGAAATCCAAACCCCTTGTAAGTCAACAGGAACCCACCTCCATCAGATCTATCATCATTTAGAGTCCGTATTAGATCGCCCATATGCACCTGCCACTACTTCAGTGGCAGAAACCCTGCATATACTAGCTGAAAAATTACACACACGCTCTTTGGTAGTGATCTTCAGCGACATGTTTGAGGACATTGAAAACACAGAGAAACTCTTCTCCGCCTTACAACACCTCAAACACCGCAAACATGAGATCTTGCTCTTCCATGTTTCAGATCCAAAGACAGAAAAAGATTTTGACTTTCCGGAAGGTCCGTATGAATTTATCGACTTGGAAACCCAGGAAAGGCTAAAACTTAATCCTTCTGCCGTAAAAGAGACTTATACGAAAACCTTGAAAGATTTCTATCATGAGCTAAAGATCAAATGTGGTCAATACAAGATAGATTTTATTGAGGTGGATATCCAAAAAGGCTTTGATCCCATTATGAGCTCCTTCCTAGCCAAAAGAGCAAAACTGTATTAAGTACCGCTCATCCTAATTCCATTGACAGGATAAATATTTAAAAATAGCTTTGATAAAAAAATAACAAAGCAAAATGATACTAACTACCACCCATTCTGTAGAAGGCAGACAGATCATTGAATACAAAGCCTTAGTGACCGGCGAAACCATAATCGGTGCAAACATCTTTAAAGATTTCTTTGCTGGTATTAGAGACATCGTTGGCGGACGTTCCGCATCTTACGAAAAGGTTTTGCGGGAGGCAAAAGACACTGCCATATCTGAAATGATAGATAGGGCGAGGCAATACGGAGCTGATGCTATTGTAGGCATAGACTTAGATTATGAAACTCTAGGTGACAAAAATGGTATGATGATGGTTACGGCCAGCGGTACAGCTGTGAAGTTAGCCTAAACATTTCCTTTCTAAACAAAAGGATGCTGCGTACTTTTGTAGTTTGAAAGAGAAGGTATGTTGTATCCGAAGAATATAGAAAACAAACTGGGTTTCGATAAGATCAAGGAACTCCTGGAAGAAGAATGTGTAAGCGCATTAGGTCGCTCCTTTGTGGCTAAAATGCGCTTTTCCAATAAATACGATTTGATCCGTAAAATGATGGCTCAAACCTCAGAATTTCGGCTCATACTGGAAACGGAATCTTCCTTCCCCAATCAAAACTATCTGGATGTTACAGAACACCTGAAAAGGGCGGCCATTCCGGGAGCCATCCTCTATGAGGAGGATTTCTTTGACATACGCCTTTCCTTGACTACCATCCAGCAAATCTCCCATTTCTTTAACCATAGACCTCAGTTTACAGAATTAAATACCTTAAGAGTAGCCGCTATGCCGGCTCACCATCCGAAAGGCTGGGAGAATCTTTTGACTGATATTCATGCTGTAATAGACGACAAAGGAAAGGTTAAAGACAATGCTTCAAAGGAATTGTATGAAATCAGAAGAAAACTGGCCGTTGAGCAAAACAATGTAAAGCGCGCTTTAGAGCGCATCTATCGCACAGCTAAAAACTCAGGTTGGATAGGTGAAGACATGAGCTTAACCGTCCGTAACGGTAGACTGGTTTTACCTATTCTGGCAGAACACAAGAGAAAACTCTCAGGTTTCGTACATGATGAAACATCCACCGGTAACATTGCCTTTGTAGAACCGGGTGAAGTTCTAGAAGCCAATAACGAGATCAGAGACCTAGAAATCAAAGAAAGAAGAGAAGTTCTACGGATCTTAGAACAGCTGACTACCCGATTAAGACCTGAACTTCCAGACCTGGAGAAATCATATACTTTCTTAGGACTGATGGACTTCATTCGTGCGAAAGCCCGACTAGCCATCAAAACCAATAGCACCTTCCCTCTGCTGATTGACGAGACGATAATCGACTGGCAAAACGCTAAACATCCCATCCTATACTTAACCCATCAAAAGCAAGGCAAAAATGTAGTGCCTTTACACTTGAGACTGGATCAAGAAAATAGAATTCTGGTGGTATCAGGCCCCAACGCCGGTGGTAAATCCGTCATGTTAAAAACCGTGGGACTGTTACAGTATATGGCCCAATGTGGTTTACTTGTGCCCCTAGCCCCGGACTCTAAAGTAGGCCTCTTCCGCCAAATGTTTATTGACATAGGCGACGAGCAAAGTATAGAAAACGACTTAAGTACTTATAGTTCACACCTGACAAACATGAGAGAGTTCCTACGCCATGCAGACAGGGACTCCCTATTCCTCATTGACGAATTTGGTACAGGTACAGAACCTTCTCTCGGTGGAGCGCTTGCAGAAGCCATATTAGAGAGCTTTAGAGAAAAAATGGCCTTTGGAATAGTTAATACACACTATACCAATCTGAAAGTCTTTGCGGACAAGAACGAAGGCCTGATTAACGGTGCCATGCGTTTTGATGCAGAGGAACTGACCCCTATGTTTGAATTAGAGATGGGTAAACCCGGGAATTCCTTTGCATTTGAAGTAGCTCAGAAAATGGGCTTACCTCCTTACATCATTAAAAATGCGAAGAAGAAGCTGGGTAAAAACCAGATCAACTTTGAAAAATTACTCAAAGAACTGGACATAGAGAAGAAAGTATTTTCCGAACAAAATGCAGCATTAAATAAGCAAATTGAAGAACTAAAACAAAGAACGGAGCAATACAACTCTCTGAAAAACTTCTTAGAAACGGATAAAACGCGCATTCTTAATCAAGCCAAAGAAGAAGCGAAGAAGATCGTCAAGGATGCGAATAAGACCATAGAAAATACCATTCGTCAGATCAAGGAATCCAATGCAGAGAAAGAAGCTTCCAGAATAGCCAGAGAACAGGTTAAACGCTTTGAAGAAGAAAAATTGGTTCCGGAAAAAACACCTCATCATAAACCTGTGCTTGCGAAAGCTGAAGGGCCGATTGCCCCAGGAGATTATGTAAGGATTAAAGGCCAGGAGGCTCTTGCTCAAGTGATGTCTATCAATGGTAAAGACGCCGAAATTCTGCTTGGAGAACTTAAATCCAATGTAAAACTGAACCGTCTGGAGAAAATCTCACGCAAAGAATTCAAGACAGCACAGAAAGAAGGTGTAAAAACCATGAAGGGAGTAGATCTGAATGAGAAAATGACCGAGTTCAGCTTCAATTTGGACGTGAGAGGAAAAAGAGGAGAAGAAGCTCTGGTGGCCGTAGATCAGCTAGTGGATGACGCTATTCTCCTAGGATACCCTCAACTGAGAATTGTGCATGGCAAAGGGGATGGAATATTAAGAACTTTGATTCGTAACCATATCAAACAATACAAACAGGTAGGAAAGATGTACGACGAGCACCCCGACCGCGGAGGGGCCGGAGTGACCATCGTTGACATGAAGTAATTAAAGCTTTTCTCCTACATAAGAATTCCCGGCGTAGTCCACGGCTATGCCGCGAATTTTCCCGTCTGCAGCTCTTTTGAACTGCACCATCCCAGAAGCAGCCACTAGATTAAATGCATCTTTCTTCTCCGCTCGAGCTAACTCCGTAATTCCCAATGAAGACTCTAGTTCTAAAATACCCTTATTCAATCTAACGGTAAGTTTACCTTCAGCGCCCAGATTATCCAATTGGTAGGTACCTTCATAGTCCTCTAAACCCGCTCCTAATTTTTCACTTTCATAATCTTCCCCTTGAACGGAAAGTAAAAGACCAATCACCTGTCCGCTGGTCTTATCTCGTACAAACTTGATTGTGGCTTGATGTTCTGATTGTACGTAAACATCCGCCAAGGAAGTAGAGCTCAGTTCCAATTTACCCACCTCATTTGCATATGCAAATAAGGTGTTATTCTCCTTCGTGATTTCTACGGATTGTAAAGGTGCATTCTTAAAAGTGTAGATTCCAGAAAATTCATCTTTACCGTTTTGTTGTGCAAATAAAGAAATTGTAAAAAGGGTTAAAAGTGTAGTGAACAACAGTTTTTTCATCTTTTTTAAGGTACGAAGTGTTAATGTTTTAGATATTTTAACTAAATTAATATTAGTTGATCATATCAACTCACTTTGGACGATAATTATTTAGCCTTTGGATATATTTTTGTAGCAAAAAATTATTCCATGGCAAAAGTAACGGAACACATCGCAGCCAGTAAAGGCGAGACTTTATTTTCCATAGAAATCATTCCACCTATGAAAGGGGGAAAGATTGATGAGTTAATGAATGACATCAGTCCCTTAATGGAACTTAAGCCCAAATTTGTGGACGTTACTTACCACCGTGAGGAATATTTATTAAAAACCAAACAGGACGGTAGTACTGTAGAAGTAAAGACCAGAAAAAGACCCGGCACGGTGGGACTATGTGCTACACTCATGCACCGCTTTGACACAGAGCCTGTGCCACATATACTCTGTGGTGGTTTCACAAAGGATGATACAGAAGATCTATTAATAGATCTGAATTATTTAGGTATCAAAAATGTGATGGCCCTGAGAGGTGATCATGCCAAACCGTTTACTTCCTTTAAGCCCAAGAAAGGGGGACATCATTATGCTTCAGAACTGATAACGCAGATCAAGGACATGAATGATGGCAAATACCTGCACGAAACCAGCGAGTATTTGAATAATTCTGATTTCTGCATTGGTGCAGCAGCCTACCCGGAAAAACACTTTGAAGCGGCTACTGCGGAAGAAGATTTTGAGCACCTCAAAAGAAAGGTGGAAGCAGGAGCTGAATATCTTGTAACCCAAATGTTCTTTGACAATAAGAAATACATCGATTTTGTAGAAAAATGCAAGGCAAACGGTATCCACGTACCTATTATACCTGGATTAAAAATACTTTCTACGAAGAAGCAATTGGAGATCCTACCTAAAATCTTCTATTTAGATATTCCTGAGGAATTTGCCCAAGCAGTAAAATCATGTAAGGACGACAAGGAAGTGAGACAAGTAGGGATAGATTGGTGTATTCAGCAGTGTAAAGAACTTAAGTCCTATGGCGTTCCCGCCTTGCACTTTTATACGATGAGTAAATCTACCACCACTCTGGCGGTAGCAAAAGAAATATTTTAGGCCGGTAAATTACCGGCCTAATCTCTTATTTGATAGCTACTAATTCCAGTTCAAAATTCAACTCTTGCCCTGCTAAAGGGTGGTTAGCATCCAGACGAACATAAGATTCAGTAACTTCACGAATGATTACAGGAACGGCACGCTGTCCGTCATGCATATTCAGAGTTTCACCTACATTTAAAGGAATATCTGCAGGAATATCCGCTCGGTCAAAGTTAAAGATCATCTCTTCACTTGCTGGACCATAAGCGTCTTCCACAGAAATATGAATAGACTTTTTCTCGCCTACTTGCATGCCCATTACTCCCTCGTCAAAACCCTTGATGACCATACCGGAACCTACTTGAAATTCCAATGGCTCTCTTCCTTCTGAAGAGTCAAATAATGTACCGTCATTTAAGGTTCCTTTGTAGTGGATAGCCACTTTATCACCTGATTTTACCATTTTATTCGAATATAATTGTTTGAAAAATTGAGAGGGATCAATAAGCTTTTGCAAATAGCACCCTACCTTTAGAAGGCTTTCCGGTTAAGATACAAGTACCTTCTTCTTCCTTAAAGTCTAAAGGAATACAACGGATTGTAGCTTTTGTAAGTTCCTTGATTTTCTCTTCTGTTTCAGAAGTTCCATCCCAGTGAGCCGACAAGAAACCGCCTTCTTCTATCTTCTGAGTGAACTCTTCCCAAGTATTCACTTCAAAAGTATTAGCAGTTCTAAAAGCTAACGCCTTTTTGTAAATGTTATTTTGAATATCGTTCAGCAGATTAATTAGGTATTGATCCAAACCGTCCATTGAAACAGACTCTTTGGAAAGGGTATCCCTTCTAGCTACTTCTACCTGATGGTTTTCCAAGTCCCTTGCACCTACGGCTATTCTTACCGGCACCCCTTTCAATTCATATTCTGCGAATTTCCAACCCGGTCTGGCAGAGTCGTCATCATCAAACTTCACGGAAATACCTTGAACCTTCAGTGATTTAATTGTTGGCTCCATGCGTTCAAAAATGGCATTCAATTGCTCTTCACCCTTATAAATGGGAACAATTACCACTTGGATGGGTGCTAATTTCGGAGGAAGTACAAGGCCTAGATCGTCAGAATGAGCCATGATCAATGCACCCATTAAACGAGTACTAACTCCCCAAGAGGTTCCCCAAACAAACTCTTGTTTCCCGGTTTTATCCTGGAATTTCACATCAAAAGCTTTGGCAAAGTTCTGTCCTAAGAAATGACTCGTTCCTGCTTGTAAGGCTTTACCGTCCTGCATTAAAGCCTCTATGCACAGGGTGTCATCAGCACCAGCAAAACGCTCATTTGCGGTCTTTCTACCTCTAACCACCGGTACGGCCATCCATTCTTCAGCAAATTTGGCATATACCTCTAACATCTGATTAGTCTCTGCCACAGCTTCCTCACGAGTTGCGTGAGCGGTATGTCCCTCTTGCCATAAAAACTCTGCTGTACGCAAGAAAAGACGTGTTCTCATCTCCCAACGAACCACGTTAGCCCATTGGTTGATCAGGATAGGTAGATCTCTATGTGACTGCACCCAGTTTTTATAACTGTTCCAAATCACCGTCTCAGAAGTAGGACGCACTATAAGCTCCTCTTCTAACTTAGCTTCAGGGTCTACTACAACCCCTTTGCCATCAGGATCATTTTTCAATCTGTAATGCGTCACTACCGCACACTCCTTAGCAAAACCTTCCACGTGAGAAGCCTCTTTAGATAAGAAGGATTTAGGTATAAACAATGGAAAGTAGGCATTAGTATGACCAGTTTCCTTGAACATATCATCTAAAGCCCTTTGCATTTTTTCCCAAATGGCATAGCCATAAGGTTTTATCACCATACAGCCTCTAACGGCAGAGTTCTCTGCTAAGTTTGCTCTTTTAACTAATTCATTATACCATTCAGAGTAATTCTCTTCCCTTGTAGGTAATGCTTTTGACATCTTTTTCTCTTTTTTGAAATGACACTATTCCCCTTTGTAATAGGGGCCAATGAAGTTTGCAAAGATAACTTATATAATTACATTTGTAGAACCTTTCTAAAATCTAAAAAAAAATTTAAACCTTTTTTAGAATTCTTAGTCTATAAGGTAAAGCAGTAGCTTTAAAAGAATTAAATATATAAAATCATGAAGAGATTGGCATTGTTTTTAGGAGCAGGAATACTAGCCGCCTCTTGTACAAGTAACACTGTACCGCAAAAGACGGACACGGATGATTTGTACGTAAAGTCCGGAGATCTAGTACTTCCTGGAGCTGTGGCGTCGACTCAGCAGGTATCTACTCTACCCTATGACGATAGCTACGACCCCATTTCAGATGGTTTTGAAGGAGGTTCTGATGAATATTTCGATGAGAACTTCTTAACGAGTAAAGACCTTAAAAGAAAGAATGGAAACGTAGCCGGGTATAGTGACGGTTATGCAGACGGATATAGCCAAGGCTGGTCAGATAATGCATGGACCTACAATAGTAGAAACAGATTCTGGGGTAACTATTTCTACGGTTTCAATTCTCCGTACTATGCATGGTCCGGATCCTCTCTATACTATTCATACTCGCCTTGGGGTAGCCGTTTTGGTTTTAACTTTGGCGGATTTTATGATCCTTGGGATCCATTCTATAATTATTACGGTTGGAATTCCTTGGCTTATGGTTGGGGAGGATATTATGGAGGTTACCCGTACTTTGGCTATAATAATTTCTATAGTCGCTTGTATAATCCATATGGAGGATACTATGATTACTACGGGTACGTGGGTCCTTACAGACCTATTTACTACGTAAATAATTACAATGGCAGAACCGTTAGACAAAGAAATGCTAGCGTAGCATCTAGCCGTTATAATGACAGAATTGTGAACAGAACTGCAATGAACAATGCCAGAGTGGCAAACAGTAATCGTTCTGCAGTAAACAGAAATGCATCTGCTAGCAGAATGAGTGCTACTGAAGCTAATAGATCATCCATTAGCAGAGGTACTAGCAGTAGGAACGCCAGCGCAGCTCCTAGATCATATGATAGCTATAATAACAGAAATGCTAGGGTACAAACTAGCTCCAGAACTGCCCCTAGCAGCTATGGAAGATCATCCACTGGTAATAGTAATTCATCATATGGCCGTTCTTCTAATAACACCTACAGTCGTCCGACTGAAGGTGCAAGAATGGGAGGCAGCAGGACTTCATCTCCTAGCTACTCCTCACCTAGTAGCAGAACTTCCTCTCCAAGCTATTCTGCACCTAGCCGTTCTTCTAGCAGCAGCTCTGGCGGTAGCAGTGGAAGTAGTAGCAGGTCTACCAGCAGTGGTGGTAGTAGCAGAGGCCGCGGTTAATCAATAACATTTCCTTACCCCGCTAATTGTCCTAACTGATCGTTGGCGGGGTTTTCTTTATCTAAAAATGAAAAAGTTAACATTCATTCTCTTGACCGCATGGGCAAGTTCAGCTTATGCACAAGGCACAGACGAACCTTTTTTTCACCTTAGGAAGTTTTACGGTGCTTCTAATATTGGAACGGGCAGATCTCAAGCCATGGGTGGTGCTTTCACCGCTCTAGGTGGAGACCAAAGTAATGCCTACATCAATCCTGCAGGTATAGGATTCTATAATAGATCTGAATTTTCTGGTACCCTAAGCTTTGCAGGTAATAGCACAAAGGCTAACTATATAGGTACCGAAACAAAGACTAATCGTTCGCCCTTAGACATAGGTCATATGGGAGTAATCTTCTCCCGTGACGGTATAGGATCAAGAGTAAAAAAAAGCAATTTTGCTATTACTTACTCTAACCTGAATAATTTCAATAATACTTACCAATTTTCAGGATCAAATCCAGACCATTCCATTTCAGATTCCTTTTCTGAATTAGCCAATGGCTCAGGTTTAACACCTTCACAAATCAAAGAAGATTACGACAAGTATAATAATGCTCCAGATGGCTATTCCATGGCTGTAATGGGCGGTTTATTGTACTATGAAAACGGCAAGTATTTTGTCAATGAGGATGCCCTACCTATAGAACAAACGGGTACGGTAAAGGAAAGCGGAAATTTAGGACAATTAAGTCTGGCATATGGAGCGAATTTCGATGATAAAACGTATTTAGGCGCATCTCTTGGAATACAGTCCTTAAGATTTGACAGATCTACAGCCTATAATGAATTCTTCCCTTCTAATGCTATACACTTGCGTTCTCAATACTATGATAACGAATTAAGCATTACAGGAACAGGCTTCAACTTAACGGTAGGTATCATCCAAAGATTAAATGATCAATTTAACATCGGAGCCTCTATCAGTACCCCTACATTTCTGTGGGTAAGAGACAGCTTTATCCAATACGCTGGTGTGAATGCTGTCAATCCAGGATCCGTGATGTACTATAATAATGCCCAAACCGCCGTAGATGAGTTCACTTATAGAATTACCTCTCCGCTTAAAGCAAGTGCAGGTGTAAGTGCTTATTTACCTAAAAAAGTAGGTGTAATTAGTGTGGAAGCTGAATACAGGGGATACAGTAGAATGGGAATCAAGGCTAAAGACGCCGGTACCTGGTCAGATGCACAAGACGGGCTGATTCAAGATGAATACAAAGACGTGGTTAACTTGAAAGCTGGTATAGAACTTAGACACGGTATAGGAAGACTAAGAGGAGGATTCAATTATATCCAGGATCCACTTAGATATGCGTCAGATTACAATGTAAAGAAAAATAATATTATCAGCAGTATTGGATTGGGTATCCGAAATAATACCTTCTTTGCTGACTTGACCTATTCAAGATCAGTGAATACAGGTGCCTATAACCCTTATGTCCTAGATGCCGGCGACCACTATTCCGTCACCTACAAACAAACCAGGGGATGGGTAGGAATTAGCATTGGAACATTCTTGTAAGTTAAAGGCGCCAGAAAGGCGCCTTTTTTATTTCCTCAATTGATATCCTACTAAACTTACATTCCTCTTGCCCGGTACGGCATGATAGATAAATACTTCGTAAGTATTCCGAGTTTGCTGAAAATCTCCCTCTAGAGCATTTCTATCTAAACCTTTGGTATCTCTAAGGCCAAAAGCATAATCATAGAATCCATTTTTCAAGAAGGTATTTAACTCGTAATATCCTGATTCCTCATTCCATTCCAAAGGGGTTTCAGGCAGAATCCTACTTAAAAGCACAGGAACCTGTCCTTCTTTTACATGCACAGGAGATAAGCGAAAAAGCACCTCTACATAATCAGAGGTATAATCCGGATCCCCATTGTCTATATTTCGAATGAGAAAACCACCATCATTATCATAACTCTGCACATAATTAGAATGAGCCCGTGACTGCTGAACTGTAGTGATGATCACATCAGGTCTTCCTCTTATGATCTCATCCACATTCATACCTCTGCTAAAGGTATTACTAATGTCCAAAAAGCGATACTCATTTTGCCCCGGAAACAAATAATCATTACTAAACTGCTGCAAAGAGAAACTATTCCTCCCACTAAAGGCTAAATGATCATTATTTACCTTTTTCCATTGATCCTGATTCACTCGGATAAAGACGAACAATTCCCTTTTTGGAATTCCCACTCTATAATTTCCTAAATCTATCCGCAGATCCAGTTGTTGATGCGTCTTCCAAAGATTAGGATCATTTGATTCCACCACCTTTGCCTCCGCATGCACCTGATTTTCATAAATCCAAAATCTCCTCTGTGCCACCACCTCAGATTCATCGTATAACTGCAAGATGTAATTACCGGATAGTATAGGCTTTGGCACTACCAATCTATAATGGTAATAGGGAATCTTAGTATTTCTGGAAAGATGGTAATCTTCCACGAAGGTTTCATTTATATCCTTCATGAACTCCATATCCAGCAGTCGGGATCTACTCCAATCCATATCACAATGGATAATCCTAACCTTATACTGTACGTATTGTGCCCTCAAATCGTCAAACTCCAAGACGATCTGCTGTGCAGTGTTCTCCAGTTGGGCCACAGGAGGTATCAAGTACCTGGTTTCACTTTTCTCTGTACCTGAATAGGCATACAGGGTCAAGGATTTTACATGTTCGGAGTGCACAAATTCCTCAAAAGGCCCCTGGCCCTTCGCCATCAAAGTACAAAAAAGTAGGAATATGCTTAGTCTGATCTTCATGAATCTAGGGCAGTCACTTTTTCTTCCCAAAGGGCGTGAAGCGCTTCAAGTTTTTTTCCTGCTTCTTCATAACGCTGGTTTACTACCTTCAATTTCTCCCCGTCACTAAATACTTCAGCTAATTCTAGTTCCAATTTGGCTTTCAATTGCTCTTGGGCTTCTATTTGCTCTTCTATTTGTGCTATTTCCTTCTCTAACTTCTTAGTATCTGCTTCCGGTTTTGGAGTCTTCTTAACGGTAGGTTCTGCGACCGCAGGCTTACTTGCCCTCTTCACCGGTTCATCTAAGGTTTTCCCTTGGTCTTCCATCCATACCACAAACTCTTCGTATGAGCCGGGATATTGCTTTATTTCATGATCTTCAATGTACCAAACCTTATTGGACACTTGAGATATAAAGTGTCTGTCGTGAGAAACCACCACATATGTCCCTTCGTACTGCTCCAATGCCTGTACCAGAATATTGACGGACTGCATATCCAGGTGGTTAGTAGGCTCATCCAGGAGAAGGAAGTTCGCTTCAGATATCAGAATCTTTGCTAAGGCAACCCTTGACTTCTCCCCCCCTGAAAGGACTTTAATCTTTTTAAAGACATCATCTCCGCTAAACAAGAAGCAACCTAGTACGGATCTTAATTCAGTTTCCGACTTAGAACCATCAGCATATTTCAATTCCTCCACTAGGTTTTCTTCCAAGTGTAGAGATTCTAATTGGTGCTGTGCGTAGAAAGAGAAATTGACATTATGTCCCAATTTCCTTTCCCCTTCTATGTTTTCTGTACCAGCTATAATGCGCAATAAGGTGGATTTACCTTTACCATTCGCTCCAATTAATACGATCTTGTCGCCACGTTCTATAGTAGCACTGGTATTCTTTAAGATGACTTTATCTCCGTACGACTTTGACACGTTCTTTAATTCCATAACGTGTCTGCCGGGCTGTGTACCAAATTTGAAACGGAAATGAACTTTGGCATCTTCATCTATGACATCATCAATCAATTCCATTCTACTTAAGGCTTTCACCCTGGATTGCACTTGCCTTGCTTTTGTGGCCTTGGCCTTAAACCTCTCTATAAAACGCTCGGTTTGTCGGATCTGAGCCTGCTGGTTTTCATAAGCACCTTTCTGGATCTCATTCCTTAGGGCTTTTTCTTCTACAAAGAAGCTATAGTTGCCCGGGTAGTAGACTAATTTATGATTAGAAACTTCTACTGTTACATTACATACGTTATCTAGGAATTGCCTGTCGTGAGAAACTACAATTACCGCATTCTCATAATTGGCTATATACTTTTCTACCCACTGGATCGAAGGTAAGTCCAAGTGGTTAGTAGGCTCATCCAGCATGAGTACGGATGGTTTAGAAAGGAGGAGTTTAGCTAACATTACCCGCATTCTCCAACCACCGGAAAACTCTTTCAGAGGCTTGTTCAGATCTTCGGTTCTGAAGCCTAAACCTTCCAGGATTTCTTCCGCTTTGGATTGTATTGAATAGCCGTCTAGAAGGTCAAATTCATGTTGTAAGGCACCAAGTTTATCTACCAATTCATCTCTGTAATGGGTTTCCATCTCATGGAGTACTTCTTCAATTTCCTTCTGAAGGGCCAGTTGTCTCTCAAACCCCTGCATTGCCACATTAAGTATGGAATCTTCTGTCTGATACGACAAAAGATCCTGGTTAAGGAAACCTATAGTACAATCTCCTGATTTTGAAATGCTCCCTTCATCCGGTTGATATTCTCCGGCTATAAGTTTTAGTAAGGTAGATTTTCCCTTACCGTTCAAACCAATAAGTCCTATCTTATCTTTTGGTTTGACCTGCAAACTTGCATCTTCAAAGATGGCTCTACCTCCAAAATAGAAAGATAGGTTATTTATATTCAGCATAAGTTTCGAAAATGAAAACGCAAAGTTACGAATTCCTAGAAAACAAAAATGCCGGCATAAGCAGCCGGCTCTTTGCAATTAACCCTAACCATTATAGAATTTCTTATTTATTCACTTTTCTCGATTTCAACAGAGAAACTAATTCATACACAAAAAGTATCAATAGTAATGGTACTATAAATAGAACATCTAATCTGCTAAAAAAAATTCCTAACTCGTCCATGTTACAAAGTAAGTTTTAACTAATTAAACTCCCTAAAACCTGGGCAGCTATTTAGTATTTGGTTTACTTTAAGACGCAAAAAAGAATCTTTGTCACAAAATAAAGCAAAAAATAAGAAACTATTCTTATTTTTTAATCAAAGTTGCCATGATCATGGAAAGATCTAAGAATACTATTTTTGCTCTCACATTCCTCTCAATATGAAGAATAGCATCAGAGATGGCCTCAGAAATCTTACCTATGTTAGCAAAATTGAAGACTTTGGAGAACTTTTGAACAAACACCAGCTCCTCATTCTCCAGTTTTACCATGGATGATAAACCTACGTTTTCCAGATAGATCTCTCGTAAAATTTTCAATCCATATTCTAGTACTCCCTTTTGCTCTTCTTTGGAGAACTCGTCAAACTGATCACAGGTAGGAACAATCTTAGCTATATCAAATACATAGCAATACCTCATCCAGTTGGCAAACCACTCTTTATGTTCTGACTCCTCTCTACCTAAACGAGAAAGAGCATCACTCAGATTTCCTTCTGAAAGGAAAGCAATGCGTTTTGCCCTTTCGGGATCTATCTGCCTATATTGAGTCAGATAGTCTACCATTTCTTCCTCATTCAGATCGCGAACTGCCACTCTTTGAACTCTGGATTGGATAGTAGCCAGCAGACGGTTATAATCTGATGTCACCAAAAGGAAAAGGGTCTTTGCCGGTGGTTCTTCAAGGATCTTCAATAAAGCATTTGCTGCAGGGGCAGCCATGGATTCTACATTCCAGATCAATACAATCTTATATCCTCCTTCGTAGGATTTTAGTGAAAGATTCTGGATGATTTGGCGCGACTCTTCTACCGGAATATTTCCTTGTTTGATTCCAATATAGTTTAACCAATCCGTATATGTTCCATAGGGATCCTCTTTCACAAAGTTCCTCCACTCCCCCAAGAAGTTTTCTGAAAGTACCTTTTTACCTCCTGCTGTAGGGAAAGTGAATGTAAGGTCTGGATGTATTAATTTATCGTATTTGCTACAAGCCGGACACTGACCGCAGGCATCTTCTCCTCCACTTTGTTCACAATTCACATAAGTAGCTAGAGCCAAAGCCATAGGCAATGCCGCCCCTCCGGGTTTTCCATCAAATAAAAGCGCATGCGCCAGATGTCCTGTACGCACTGCATCTTTCAAACGTCCTTTTGTCTCTTCTAAACCCGGTATATCTGAAAATTTCATAGTCCTTTTTCCGCGAGATAGGCCAGTATCCTTTCTTCTTCTTTATCTAATGTCTCCTCCTTTCTAGCCATAGTAGCTTGTATGACTTCTATGGCTTTATCTAACTTATACTTGGTATAACCTTCAGCCTCTCCACCCCAGGTAAAACTAGGAATGTATTTCGACTGGAAGCCTGCTCCAAAAACGTTGGAACTTATTCCTACCACCGTACCGGTATTAAACATGGTGCTAATTCCTGCCTTGGTATAGTCACCCATAAAGGTACCACAGAAAATTTGTCCGCTTGGTTCCAGCTTCCCACTCTGATAAGAGTGTAGAAGGACTTCCTTGTAGTTATTCTTCAGGTTGGAATTATTCGTATTAGCCCCCAAATTACACCAGGCACCGATATAAGAATTCCCTAGGAATCCGTCGTGCGCTTTATTAGAATACGCTTGAAAGATGGAATTCCCCACCTCTCCACCTACTCTACAATTAGAGCCTAAACTGGTGTTAGAACGAATCTTTGCACCAAAGGCCACCATGCTATTTTTACCTATATAAGTTGGGCCAATGATTATTGCCCCTTCTTGAATGATGGCACCCTCATCTAGGATAATAGGTCCATCAACTGCACTAAGTATGGCCGCCCTAATGGAAACGTCTTTGCCTACAAAAACTTCCCCGTATGTTACTGTATGCGGGTCTGTTATTGGCTGAGAGTCTCTATTCTTCTGGAAAAATTTATAATCCTCTTTGATCTGAGCTCCATTTTTCAGGAACAGGTCAGGTAGACTTTGGATAAAATCAAATTCACCTTCAAATGCTATTCCTCCTTCAAAAGCAAATCCAAATTCAAAGATTTTTGATGTACGAGCAGCAAGTAAAATTCCTGTTTTTGATCTCAGCGCCTCTCCTTCCTTTAAAGCTAATATCTCTGCTAGTATTTGCTCATTAGGTAGAAGGTGAGCATTGATATACAAGTTATCCAAAGAGAAAACAGAAGGATACTTATGAGATAAGTATCCTTCTGTCAAAAAAGAAGCGGAGCCACCCACTCCGTTTTCCCACTTTTCTTGTATGGTATAAATTCCGCATCTTAGTCCAGCTACTGGTCGGTTCAGAACCAAGGGTTTCAACCTATCCCTGAATGCCGGATCATCAAAAAGAATCAAATTCATTGTATTCCTATAGCGCTTTTTATAGCTTCATATGCATTCACTACTCCTCCGGTAGTGCTCAAATCTTCTAGTGTTTTGCCAGCAGGGTTAGCCGCACCGGGAACCTTTACTACGGTTTTTAAGATAATATCTTTCACCTGATGATGGGTTAAGTCCGGGAAGTAAGAAAATAATAAGGCGGCCAAACCGCTTACTACCGGAGCTGCCATACTGGTTCCTTCTAACTCTTGATATTCTGAGCCGGGGGTAGTGCTATAAATGGCTACGCCCGGAGCAAAAACATCCACTCCTTTTTTACCGAAGTTTGAGAAAGAGGCCACTAATTTTTCTCCTTCTTCAAAGTTAATAGCGCCAACGGAGATCCAGTTTTTAAACTCTTTTCCTTTAGCGCTGAATTTATTGGGATATTGGGGCTGAACATCTACATCTGAATTATCGTTTCCGGCGGCAGCCACTAATAATACCCCTTTAGAATCCGCATATTCAATGGCTTCATCTACCCATTTCTTATTAGGGGAATAACCTTTACCAAAGCTCATATTGATCACTCTTGCCCCGTTATCTACGGCATAACGAATGGCATTTGCCACATCCTTATCTCTTTCATCTCCATTAGGTACTGCTCTTATCACCATGATCTCTACATCATTAGCTACTCCCAGCACTCCCAGGTTATTGTTTCTATCTGCACCAACAATTCCGGCAACGTGTGTTCCGTGCAAAGCATCCGGACCTACTACCTCATTGTTACCATACTTACCGTATTCTAAGCTGTTCGGATTATCACCAATGATACTTCTAGCATCATAAGAATAGTTAAGATTATAATTCACTTTTTCTTCAAAGTACTCTACTCCTCTTTTAAGCTCAGATATACCACCAAACTGCTGCATTCTCAGCCACAATTCTTTAGCCTCTCTCCCCTTTCTATCTAGGTTTTCGGCCTTTAGATCTTGAACAAGTGAGGTGGTCAAGGTCTCAGTTCCGGCTGCTTTTTGAAGCACCTTCGTCGCTTCAGATAAGGCAGAATACATATTTCTATACAGAGGTAAGTACTGCTCTGCCTCCTTCCTATCCGCTTCTATCTCCTCATAAATCTTATTCATGAGTTCATAGTCTGCCTTATTCTTTTTGATCTGCTTCTTGCTTGGATTCTCACCGAACTTCTTTTTCAAGGCATTATACACACGCACACTTTCTAATTGCTCTGCATGTACATCTTCCCCTTTTGAATTACCTAAAAAATCCCAACCATTTATATCATCTATAAATCCATTTCCGTCATCATCAATTCCATTTCCAGGAATTTCTTTTTTGTTTACCCAAATTTTGGACTTCAAGTCTTCATGATGGATATCAATACCAGAATCAATAATTCCTACGATTACAGTAGAGGACTTTCTATCCTTCAACAATTCTTTATAAGCTTTTTCAGTACTAATTCCCCTAACTCCATCTTCCTTATAATCTAGGTTATGCCAGTTGAATTTAGTTTTTAAATCTTGTGCATGGACGCTTACGCTAAATAGCAAACCTGCTAATACAATAATTTTCTTCATTCCATTTGAAATTTTTATTACGAGAGACAGCCTCGTATGTTACGCAAATATAAGATAAAAAAAACGTCAGTCTCAATCTGACTGACGCTACTTATCTACTATTGATATCTGAGTACCACTCCACTATCTGTGTAACCTGACCGGACCTGTTCAATGTTTATCCGTTCCCAGCCTACCCCCTTGTCAATCAGAAAGTCTCTAATGGCATAAGCTCTATCTAAACCTATAGACCCTGAACCTTTTAATGGGCTAAGAACAATTTTCTTGTCACTTTGAGTCATTAAATTTTGCAAAAGATCTACCAGATACTGCTCCTGTGTAATTTCTGCACTTTCATGGGCAAAAGCATAAGGAGGCACAGCCTGAAATCCTGCTGGTATTTCAGGCTTCTTTTTTTCCTCTTTCTTACTTGTATCTTCCTGTCTTTTTTCTGGCTCTACTTTTTTCACCACTTCTTTCTTCTCCTCCACTTTAGGCGCTTCTTCAACGGTATCTTCAAGAACAGGAACCTCTTCCTGTTGGAGCTCAAAGGTTGGGGATTTAACAGTAGCTACAGTGTTCTTTTCTGCAACTTCTTTGATTCTTGAAAAATAATAGATCATGACCCCTACAAAAACCAGTAAAATCCAGGGCCATATAAAAGACCAATTCTCCTTCTTTTGATTTAATTCTTTCACTGCTTTCTGATGAGTGGTAGCACCCACCGTACTTCTTTTGTAACTGGGCAGGTTTAAAGCACTTTGCAGGTTCAAAGGTAGATTTCCCACCACCTGATCACTTATTCCTTGAAGATAATCCTTCAATTGAGTAGCCGAAAGATTTTCCTCTCTAACCGTTTTACCAAGGAAACCTAAGACTACGGGCGCAGATACATTTAGCAGAGAAGAAGCTGAACTTTCTTTGACACTTAGGAATTGAGCTAATTTATCTGTAATGGAGGCTAGTTTATCTCCAATAAAATAATTGACGATATTCTGACCTATGGTCTCCAGCAACCTTGATTTTTCTCTGCTTGCAGTAAAATTATCCAGATTTTTCAAGAGCTCTCCTGAATGTCCACCATCGTTTAATACGCTAAGGATATTCTTTGGTCCTTTGTCAAATTTGATTACAAACGCTAAGAAGATATTCACCCCTAATTCTAGCCCCTTCCTAACACTGCCTTTCTCCTCACTCAATTGTTGGCTGAGATGATCTACTACAGATTCTGTAATGTACTTCTTTATAACATCCATTTGTCTAGCAAAACTATTTACTGCACTTAAAGAACTCCGATTACAAAAACCATGCCTGAACAAATGATTTGTACAGGCTCTTCATTTTTTTCTTAATTTTGAACATACAGCCTAAAGTACATTGAAAAAAATATTATTGATTGAAGACGATCATCAGGTTTGCGCCATCGTTAAAAAGGGCTTAGAAGAAGAAAATTTCGAGGTGACCATTGCCACGGATGGTGATACGGGGCTTTCTATGGCTAGTGAGGAAAACTATGATCTAATTATATTAGACATTATGCTTCCAAAGAAATCCGGTCTAGAAGTGTGCACCCGGATTAGACATACCAGTAATATTCCCATTTTACTTCTCACTGCATTAGGTACTGCAGAGAATGTGGCAGAAGGTTTAAACAGAGGTGCAGATGACTACCTTGTAAAACCATTTAAGTTCATTGAACTTATAGCCAGAATTAATAGCCTATTAAGAAGAGCAGGTAGAGAAGAAGAGAAATCTGAGGTATATAAATTCTCCGGAGTAGTACTTAACAATACTTCAAAAACCGTTACGGTGAATGATCAAGAGGTAGCTTTAACCTCAACAGAATTTAAGTTGCTCCTGCTTTTAATGAAGATGCCTAATAAAGTATACTCTCGCCAGGAGATCCTAGAGAGAGTATGGGAAGTTAATTTTGATTTAGGCACTAATGTAGTGGATGTATATATCAATTATCTAAGGAAGAAGCTGGACAAACACGGCTCTCCTAAGATCATCCACACAGTAGTGGGAATGGGATATGTATTAAGGGAAAAGTAGTTTCGAAGTTCTCGCCCTTAACATAAAGTCAACCAGTACTAAAGCGGACATGGCATCTACAATAGGCACGGCTCTAGGTAACACACATGGGTCATGCCTTCCTTTGCCACTTACTACCACTTCCTCACCAGCTTCATTGATACTTGTCTGATCTCTCATAATAGTGGCAGTAGGCTTAAATGCAACTCTAAAGTAGATATCTTCTCCATTCGAGATACCACCCTGAATTCCACCGGAATAGTTAGTTTGTGTTCTGACTTTATCCCCTTCTTTAAAGTAAATATCATTGTGCTGAGAGCCTAACCAAGAGGCCCCTTCAAATCCGGTCCCGTATTCAAAGCCTTTTACCGCATTTATACTAAGCATGGCCTTACCTAATTCGGCATGGAGCTTATCAAAGACCGGCTCTCCCCACCCTGCAGGAACGCCTTTGATTACACCGGTGATCACCCCTCCTACAGAATCCCCCGCTTTTCTTACCTCATCAATGTAATCAAACATGCGCTGTGCCACTTCCGGATCAGGACAACGTACCGCATTTTCATCAATCCTATTTAAATCTACTTCTTTGTAGCTCTTATCCAGTTTTAGGTTTCCTACTTGGGATACGTAGGAATAGATTTCTATTCCTTGTGTCTTCAGAACTTGCATAGCCAAAGCTCCTGCAGCTACTCTAGCTGCAGTTTCTCTTGCAGAACTTCTACCTCCCCCTCTATAATCTCTTACCCCATATTTTGTGGTATAGGTAAAATCAGCATGAGAAGGACGAAATTTATCTGCGATATGACTATAATCCTTACTACGTTGATCCTCATTACGGATCAGCAAGCCTATAGGAGTTCCTGTGGTTTTATTCTCAAACACCCCGGATAAAACTTCCGCCACATCACCCTCTTTCCTTTGGGTAGTGATGCGCGATTGCCCCGGCTTCCTTCTGTCTAGTTGGTACTGGATTGCTTCTAAGTCAAAATCCAAACCCGCCGGACATCCTTCAACAACTGCACCTATGGCTGCTCCATGTGATTCACCGAAAGTGGAAATTTTAAAAATCTTGCCGTAGGTACTGCTCATTTTCTTTTATAAATATAGATTAAAACCATCACCATAAACACGAGTATAAAATTAGCGAAGAATCGCAGAAAAGACCGAAGATTAATCGCATTTTCATCTGTACTCAGGCTCTCTATTCCGCTGTATATATCTTTTATAAGATTGTTTTTAGAAACAATTGTATTCCCATCCACTTGAATGTGTCGCAAGGCTGATAGCGTATCATATTTCTCAGTCTGCACATTAAAAGTGATTAGGGTGTAATAGGTGCCAAAGTCGTATTCACCGGCCACTTTAGGCAAAACCTTGTATTGAAAGGTTTTACTGCCCGCAAGTTTTCCTCCTTCTTGATCTTTGCGCACGCCCGACTCATAAAAATCCAGGTTCTTGTCGCTAATATTCTTACTGAAATTAATGACATCCATATTACCCTGTCCTTCTACAGTTAATGTATAATTAAATGTCTCTCCGGTTTGCTTATGGGATAAACCTTCCAGAGATTCTTTCAATCGGAACACCCCTACGGGAACCTTATCCCTCAATGGATGAGGGGGGAGCTCTTTCACTTTTACTATCCTACTTTTGGATTTTAAGGTAGCAATCCCCGACTCCTCTTTTTTCATTTTAAGACTTAGTGGAGGAATGTTTAGTGAGATGGTATTTAAGGGATAATATACTGCCTCAAAAAGGTCGTAAATCAGGTATTTCTTCCCTTTAATGACCTTTTCTCTTTCCGGTATAGAACGGATAATGTTTCTACTCTCGAGACAGTTGTCAGGCTTTAGCAACTTCGCCAAGCGTTCTACCTGGTCACCAATATCATCCGGAAACTGCCAATTGACTGTATTTTTTGAAGACACATAAAAAGACAATCTTATTTTGACACCTTCTCCAACAAATACGGAGCTTTTAGAACTTTCTACAACAAAATCAGCCTCGTCAACTTCTATACCCAAATCTTCAAATTCCGTTTCAGCATCCTCTTGAACAAGGATTTTAACAGGTTCTGATTTAACCGGAATATCATTTACCTCAATTTCAAAGGAAGGAATATAAAACTCTCCCACCTCTATGGGTGTATAATGTTTTAGCAAGGTATGAACCTGTACTTTCTTTCCATCTACAATGGCTTCACCATGCGTGAGTATCCTTTTCCCCCTTTCGAAACCCGCTAACTCAGGAAAATCATCTATTTTATAATCTGAGCCATAAATGGTCAGGGTAATCACTAAGGCATCCTGAAGCGTAATCCTCTCCGGACCAATCTGTATTTTTGGTGAAGGAATTTGTGCAAAGGCCGGAACCGAAAGCAAAAGAAAGATGAATATACGCCAGGACATGGCGCAAATTTATAAAAATATCCAAGCCTTTGTGTATAAATACAATTCTAAGCCTATTTTCACCGTACATTTCCCTGGCATATGAAAAGAATACTACTCCTACTAATATTAAGTTTAAACAGCGCCTGGTGTCAATGGCAAATCCAAACCTTACCCGGATCACCCACTATTCGGGCTTTGGATGCTTCCGGACCTGATCATATTTGGCTATCAGGCTCAAAGGGCTCATTATTTATCAGTACAGACAGAGGAAACACATGGGAGAATCGCTGCCCTGAGGAATACAAGCATCTAGATTTTAGAGGTATTGCCGTTCTATCTGATACGGTAATCATTGCCATGAGTGCGGGAGAAGGAGAAGACGGAAAAGCTGTAGTCATTAAATCAGGGGATAAAGGCAAAACCTGGAGGAAAGTACTTCAAAAGACAGAGCCTGGTACCTTCTTTGATGGCATAAAATTCAAGAGTCCCTGGACAGGTTTTATATTGGGAGATCCTATTGATGCCTATCCTTATTTATTAAAGACTGTAGATGCAGGAGAGACATGGGAAAGAGTAAAAAATCTTCCTCCCATTGAAGAAGGAGAAGCCAGTTTTGCTTCAAGCAACTCCGGCATAGCCACACTGGGAGACAATATATGGTTTCACACCCAAAACAGGGTATTCCATTCTAACAATTCCGGAGAATATTGGCAGGTACATAATACTTTATTTCTAAAAGGGAAAAGCCAGGGAATCTTCGGACTATTTGCTCTGGATCCATATACCTTAATAGCCGTAGGAGGAGATTATCTACCACATAAAGAACCCGTCTTACAATATTCCCTATCCGGATCCAGCGGCCAGGCATGGTATACTCAAAAAGAATTCTGGAAGGTGGGTTTGACGGAATGTATCTCCAGCTTTGGAGAAAAGAAACATTTGATTTCTGTAGGAACCCACGGCACTGCGATATCTCAAGATTCAGGCTATTCCTGGAAGCCCTTAGATCAAGCCTCTTTCCATGTGGTAAAATGCTTTGGAAATACTTGCTTAGCAGCAGGTGGAGAGGGTAAAGTGGGTATAATAAGCTTATAGAGAAAGCGGCTTAACGCCGCTTTCTCTTAATTTTCTAAGGCTGCCACGCCCGGAAGCGTTTTGCCTTCCATATATTCTAATAAAGCACCACCACCAGTGGAAACGTAGGATACTCTATCTCCGTAACCTGCGTTATTGATAGCAGCGGCAGAATCACCACCTCCTATTAAGGAGAAGGCATTATTATCATCCGTAGCTTTTACCACTGCCTCTGCTATAGCATTAGTACCGATGGCAAAATTAGGAAACTCAAACACGCCCATTGGGCCATTCCAAAGGATGGTTTTAGAACTTGCTACTACACTACTGAATAACTCAATCGTTTTTGGTCCTATATCCAAACCTTCTTTATCATCTGGAATCTCTCCAGTAGCGTAAGTTGCTCTCGGAGCTTCATTGCTAAAGCTATCTGCTGCTACATTATCAAGAGGCATATACACCTTAACCCCTTTTTCTTTAGCTTTCTCTAAGATACTCAAAGCAAGATCTAACTTATCCGCTTCTAATAGAGATTTACCTATATTTCCACCTAATGCCTTAGTGAAGGTATAAGTCATACCACCACCAATGATCAGGTTATCTACTTTATCTAATAATCTCTCAATGATCAGGATCTTGTCAGAAATTTTAGCTCCACCCATGATAGCGGTGAAAGGCTTTTCCGCATTCTCTAATATATGACGAGCATTATCAATTTCTGCCTGCATTACTTTTCCGCAGATCTTATCTGTAAAGAATTGACCTATAACAGCAGTAGAAGCATGAGCTCTGTGAGCAGTACCAAAGGCGTCATTTACCCAAACATCACCTAGTTCAGCAAGTTTCTGGGCAAATTGAACGTCTCCTTTTTCTTCTTCTTTATAAAATCTTAAATTTTCGAGCAATAAGACCTCACCCGGTTGAAGAGAAGCAGCTTGTTCTTTCGCTTGTTCACCAACACAATCGTCAGCAAATTTCACCGAAACCCCTAGTATTAAAGATAAAGGTGTAACAATGTGTTTCAGAGAGTATTTTTCTGTAGGACCGTCCTTGGGTCTACCCAAGTGAGACATTAAAATTACGGATCCGCCGTCAGCAAGAATTTTCCGAATAGTTGGTATAGTGGCTTTAATACGAGTATCATCAGTAATTTCAAAGCGCTCATTTAAAGGCACATTGAAATCTACTCTTACCAAAGCTTTTTTGCCCGCGAAATCAAAGCTATCTACTGTTCTCATAGATGGTTGCAAAACTTCTTTTTGGTTATAAGGTTTCAAAATTAAAATTTATAAGCGTTGCCCCTCCATGTTTTGGATAGAATTTTCAAAAAGCTCCCTTCAATAAAAGCAATTATCCAAAAAAATACTTCTTTATTCCAATTCCCTTGAACAACCTGTCTTATACCAGTAGAATTTACACATTTTTTTAAGCCATAAGTTTGATTTTCAAGTAAGAAGCTGTATTTTTGCAGTCCGATTTTTCGGAAAAAACTATTTATCAATTCATTATAATTAGACAAATGTTTCAAAACCAGTACGAAACAGTGTTCATTTTAACTCCCGTTTTATCTGATGCCCAGATAAAGGACGCTGTCGACAAATTCAAATCAGTATTAACTGATAACGGTGCTGAGATCATCAACGAGGAAGCTTGGGGTCTTAAGAAATTGGCTTATCCAATTCAGCACAAAACTACGGGCTATTATCAGTTAGTTGAGTTTAAAGCGGATCCTAAGTTGATCGCTACATTGGAAACTGAGTACAAACGTGACGAACGTGTTCTTCGATTCTTAACTACCAAGTTAGATAAGCATGCTATTGAGTATTCTGAAAGAAGAAGAAAAGGCGGCTTCAAAAAAGCTGAAACAACTGTAGCAGAGTAATCACACCAAAACATTTAT
Source organism: Leadbetterella byssophila DSM 17132 (assembly GCF_000166395.1). Taxonomy (GTDB): domain Bacteria; phylum Bacteroidota; class Bacteroidia; order Cytophagales; family Spirosomataceae; genus Leadbetterella; species Leadbetterella byssophila. Next base: position 3,411,675 of record NC_014655.1, on the reverse strand, counting down.
CGTTATGTCATTAGTAAACGAACCGGTAGAAAGAAAAGAACAAAACCGTAAAAAATACTGTAGATTCAAGAAATTAGGAATCAAATATGTGGACTACAAAGATCCTAACTTCCTTTTGAAATTCTTGAATGAACAAGGAAAGATTCTTCCTAGAAGATTGACTGGTAACAGCCTGAAGTTCCAAAGACGAGTGGCTATCGCTGTAAAACGTGCTCGTCACTTGGCCCTATTGCCTTACGTGGCTGATGGTCTTAAGTAATCAATCTCAAAATCTTTAATGTACAATGGAAATCATATTAAAAACAGATATAGCGGGACTAGGTTATAAAAACGATATCATCAGCGTTAAGCCTGGTTACGGTCGCAACTACCTTATCCCTCAAGGATACGCGGTGTTAGCTTCTGAGTCTAACAAGAAAATCCTTGCTGAAAACTTAAAGCAAGCAGCTCACAAAGCTGAAAAAATCAAAGCTGATGCTGAAGCAATTGCAGCTCAAATCGGTGATACTGTAGTGACTATCGCTACTAAAGTAGGTGAAAGTGGTAAAATCTTCGGACGTATCACTAACACTCAAATCTCTGATGCTTTAGCAGAAAAAGGAGTTATAGTAGATCGTAAGAAAATCTCTGTAGGTGATATCAAATTTGTAGGTGACTACACTGCTATCATCGACCTTCACAAAGAAGTGAAAAAAGAATTATCTGTGAAAGTAGTTGCTGAAACTACAGAAGCTTAATTCTGAAGAATCCTATAATGAAAAAGAGGACGTCTCAAAACCTAAATGAGGCGTTCTCTTTGTTTTCAATTTATTTAGGCTGGGATTTCTTATTTGATTTTTTATATTCCAACCTCAGGAGGTTGAATTTGCAAATAGTATTGAACAAGGTCTCTCAGGAGGCCTTTTTTCGTATATTTTGTGCTATGGCCAATAGGCCGAACTCAATTTCGACTTTATGCTTACCCCGAAGCATAAATCGTTTAAAGCCGTGATTGCTTTTTATGTTTGCAAAGACGGGTTCCACATCGTAACACCTTTTCTTTCGCCTTTTTATTCCTTCTTCACTGTTAAGAAGTTCATAGGCCTGCTTCCGCTGTCGCTCCAGTCGTTCATTGACTTGGACTATCCGATTCCCTTCCATCTTATTACAAGTTCCGTTTAGTGGACAGTGCCCGCAATTTTGGGCTTGATATTTTCTTGAGGTTTGTTCAAAACCTGTGCTGGTCTTCCTTTTACTCTCTCCAATGAAATTCATTTGCTGACCCATCGGACAGATGAAACAGTCTTCTTGGGCATTGTAGAATAGCTTATCGGTACTAAATGGGTCCTGGTTATTGGTGTTCTGCTGTCGGTCAAAGAGATTGTATTTGATGTAGGCCTTTACTTTTTTGCCTTCCAGTAAGGTATAATTTTCCTCAGAACCGTAGCCTGCATCTGCCGTGATAACCTTGGGAGCTTGCTGATAGCTTGCTTCATGCTGAGCTATATGCGCTGCCAGAGTGGTGGTGTCGTTGGGGTTGGGGTGAATCGTGTAATTTACAACGAATTGGTTGGAGCTGGAAATTTGAACATTGTAAGCCGGCTTCAATTGCCCATTCCTCATGTGATCCTCCTTTAACCTCATAAATGTGGCTCCCTCATCCGTCTTGCTGTAACTGTTACGCTCTCCAAGAATCTGCTCCTGTTCTTCGTATTTGCCCATGTTCTGCGGAAAGTGTTTGGTGGCATAACTCAGTTTGCCTTTTACCTTCTTGTCAATATCTTTTTTCTTGCCCAAAACCTCATTGAGCTTATCGACGGTACACTGTACTTTTTCTCTAGTAATGGTGGTGAAGTCAGGGGGATCGGGAAGGTTATCCTCTTTGCTGGCAACACTTTGAGCATATTCCCAAATGCCTTTCAATTGCTGCTTCATCTTCTCTTTATTGGTCGCAATAGCCTTTTTCCAAACAAAGGTGTAACGATTGGCATTGGCCTCTATTTTGGTCCCATCAACACAAACCTCTTCAATACTCAAAAGTCCTTCCTGGGCTAAAAGCTTAACTACTTCTTCGAACACACTTCGAAGACTTTCTCGAAGGCGGTCACTTCTGAAACGGTTAATGGTGTTATGGTCAGGATAGCTCATGCCGCTTATCCACATAAAATAGATACTCTCTTTACAGGCTGCCTCTATCTTCCTGCTCGAATATACATTGCTTACATACCCATAAACCAACACTTTAAGCAGCATCTGAGGATGATAACTGGAGGCACCGGTCAATTTATACGAAGCATGCAGAGGAGCGAGATTAATTTTATTAATGACCTCATTGACCACCCGTACCGGATGATTCTTGGGAACCAGTTCCTCCAAACTTGGAGGCAATAGCATCATTTGCTGCTGGTCGTAAGGCTTAAAAGTGGGTTTTCTTGATGCCATACCCTTGATTTTTTATACCTAAATATATGAAAATCAGGATAATAACGCAAGTTTTAAAGAGAAAATGTGAAGCCAAATCTAAAAAAAACCTCGGCTTCAAAATAAAAACGAGGGTGCCTTTATGAGACACCCTCTTTTTTTATTCCTCAAACTTGACCCTCAAAACCCTGGCTTTGATCCCTAACTCTTGAAAAGTTTTCAACCAATACAACTGTTGATGGCTCAAAGCATCATTAGGACTTTTGATCTCGATCAATTCATAAGTCTCTTCGTCCCAAATCAATAAATCAGGCATACCTCTACTGTTTTCCACGAGATTCATAGCCATGGTTCGCATGATTTGTCGCAAAGCTTGAAGATCAATCCTAGTGACTAACACCCTCACCATGCTCCAGATCTCTACATCCCAAACCACAAAAGGATTGGCCGTTCCGTATTCCCTCTCAAATACTTCCCAGAGATGAAGCACTAATTCCTCCGCATTCTCATATTGCAGCAACCTTTCCTCTACCTGCTGCTCTCTTTTGATGTAGAAGTCCGGTAGATAAAGATCTGAAGGTCTGCGCTGGAAAGGGTGGTGAAAAGCCACCAAACTAGGATCAAAGATGATATCCCACATCCACAGTCCAAACAAAGCCCTCCAGGAGAAGTTCTCTGAAAAAGAACCGGAATAACCCTTTTCTAAGAAATACTCCAAACTTCCTAACTCCACTTGATGCTTATACATGGCCGGTATATGTATTTCTTCCGCTTCTTTCAAGAAGAGAGTGGTATGCTTCTTGTTTTTCTTACCGGATAAGGTAGGAAGAAAAAATTCCGCAAAATACTGCTCATCTACATTATATGGGGCTGAAATCATCTCCTCACACAAAACCCTAGCCTCTTCGAAAAATTTAGCTTTGGCCAAACAGCGCGCCCTTCGCTCCCTGGATGGAGGAACTTCTGCATCTTCATATACTTCAAGTGCTAATTCATAATTTTTATGCCTTTCCAGAAACCTACCTATGTTCAATTGCAATCTCTGAAAAGAAGGGATGGCTACCGTACTCAAATCCTTATGCTCGTCCCGAAAAGAACAGTACCAATCATACACTTGATGCGCTGAATAGTGAGATTTGATTTCCTCGAAAACCAAGAATTGCTCAGAAATTAACCACTTATCTTCCGCTTCCTTACGCGTTTGGAATCTGGCTACAAGGTCATCTTCACTGGTCTTATGGTATTGGATCAAACCCAAATCCCGAATGACAAATTCCGTCATATCCATACTTCTGTTCCCAAAAAACAGGAACTTCAGAAACGACACTTCATGCTCAAAGTTGACTTTTAGCAGAGTTATCGTGGAGGAAACCGTTTTAAACATCTCCCTAATGCTCAACTTCTCTAAAACCACGTGCATCATCTCCTCCTTAAGCATTTGTTTAGAACAGACTTCCGGAAAACACTTGAGCAATTCATTCTTCGTCAATGTCTGGAGTAGATCCTTGACAAAATAACTATGTTCAGGATAAGCTAGATACTGAATGAAACCCCTCTCTTTCAATACTCCAATCTGAGCAGGGATATCCCCAATCTCGGCATAAGATAAACTACCTTCTCTAAAAAAGATTCCTTTTCTGTTACAGAAACGTATGAAGAGACATTGGGCATCTTCAGGCAATGAATAGTATTTCCTTAAGAATCTCCACTCCTCTTCAGAGAGTAAGTGTCCATATTTCTCCTTTACAAAGGAGAGCAAGTACTCGAAATTTTCGTGGTAGTATTTAGGAGGTAATTCCACTATACATTTTCCTTATTCTTTGGATAAAACCTATAAATAAGAAACGCAAAAATCACCGTAGAAAGTGCTACATAAATCAGTGGAATATTATCCATCTTCTCAAAATCCTTAGAAATGATGCCTTTATGTACCAAATGATACATAATAACCGCTAATGAATTATTGAATATGTGCGCTAAAATGGGTACCCAAATATTTCCGGTCCAAACATAAAAATAACCAAATAGGGCTCCTAGGAGTACCCTAGGAAAGAAGCCATAGAATTGAAAATGTATACTAGAGAATATAATAGCAGCAGCCCAAATAGCCAGATGATAATTTCCAAAGACACGGATAAACTTCCTTTGAATCAAACCTCTAAACAAAAGCTCCTCTCCGATCCCCGCTATAATACCTATGACTATAATATTCATCAATAACTGGCCTATGGTATCGGACTTTGCAAGAAACTCTGTAATCTCAGCTGCCTGCCTTTCCATCTCCTTCATCACAGCTTCCAACCCTTTCAGAGCCTCAGGTAAATGCAGACCTTCATTCCATGAAGTGACTAAAGCGTTTAGAGGCAAAAAGGAAATTTGAATCAAAAAAACAAACAGGAGAGTACTTACACCAGGAAAAGCATTTGAGTTGAAGTCAGAAAAACGCTTTTTCTCCATCCAGGACCAGTAAGCCAGGGAAGTTCCTATAAATAGAATCATGGACGAAAGCCCTTGCATCCAAATCAAAGTCCACCAACCGGAACGAGAAGAGGTTAATAGATTCATACCCTCACCTAAAGCTTCCATATCTAAATTCCCTTCCTTCATCATATTCATAAAGAGCATTCCAGCTTGTAGTATTGAGGCTAATACAAATGCCAAACATAAAAAGCCAAACAAAATAAGGATTCCAGATAAAGCTTCTCTTTCTTTAGAATTCTTTACAAAGGGGATATAATTCATATCAATAAAATTTTAGCAAATATCGACATTTTCCGAAAGCATTTTAACCACTTAAAATTTATGAATTGATTTTTTTTGGGTTATTTATGTACTTTTGCGAGTATCACTTAACCCAAACCTCTGAATGGCAAACTTTAAACGCGAAATTAACCTTTACGATGCAGTAATGCTGGTATCCGGGTCAATGATTGGATCCGGTATTTTTATTGTCTCTGCTGACGTAGCCCGACAAACCGGGGATGCCGGATGGCTACTACTCTCCTGGCTGATAGCCGGAGGTCTGACTATGATGGCAGCCTTATCCTATGGAGAATTAACCTCCATGTTCCCACAAGCCGGAGGTCAGTACGTCTTTCTCCAAAAGGCTTACAACAAACTAGTAGGATTCCTGTACGGCTGGTCCTTCTTTGCCGTGATCCAAACAGGTACTATTGCAGCAGTAGGTGTGGCATTTGCCAAGTACACCGGTGTACTTGCACCAAGTATCATCAATGATGACCCTTTGATCTCACTCGGAGGATCCTTTCAGATTACCACCCAAAGAATTTTGGCTATAATTAGCATTATTTTCCTAACCTATTCCAATACCAAAGGAGTAAAGCAAGGCAAGATCATACAAAACATATTTAGTAGTACTAAGATTATTGCCCTGGCATTCTTGATTCTGATAGGATTTATTTATGCCAACTCAGAGGTTATCGCTGCTAACTTCAACCAGATATTCCAATCCCATCCTACTGCTCAATTACAAATCGATAGTACATGGATAGCCACTACCATCGGAGGAATGGGGATCATCTTGGCATTAGGAATTACCCAAGTAGGAACTTTATTTTCAAGCGACTCCTGGCATGGATTAGCCACCGCCGGAGATGAGGTTATAAATCCTGAAAAAAACATCCCTAGAGGATTGATCATAGGAACTATCCTTGTAACCGTTCTTTACTTATTGACCAATATCGTGTATCTCTTGATTTTACCTTTACAAGGTAACCCTGAAGCCACAGATGTGATGGGTAGAGGTATACAATTTGCCGCTCAGGACAGAGTGGCAGCCGCAGCTACTGAAGCTATTGGAGGTCCTTCCATGGCCATTTTTATGGCAGTTTTGATCATGATCTCTACCTTTGGTTGCAACAACGGTCTTATACTCACTGGGGCTAGAATGACCTATACCATGGCCAAAGACAAGCTCTTCTTCAAGAATTTTGGCACCTTAAATAAAGCTGGTGTACCTTCTACTGCTTTATGGTGGCAATGTGCCTGGGCTTCCATCCTTTGTCTAAGCGGAAAATATGGAGATCTCCTAGATTATCTTATGACCGTGGTGATCCTTTTCTATGTACTTACTATCGTAGGGATCTTTATCTTAAGAAAAAAGATGCCTGACCATCCAAGACCTATCAAAGCACCTTTATATCCAGTTTTACCATTTATCTACGTGGTTTTAGCATCCATCATCATTATTATTCTTTGCAAAGAAAAACCACAATTTACCTATCCCGGGCTAGGAATAGTAGCCCTAGGTATACCGGTCTACTACTGGTTTAAAAAGAAAGAAGATTAAGCAAAACCCCTACTTCGGTGGGGGTTTTTACTATTTGGGGCTTTCTAGCTAAATCATGCGCTCCCAAAAAGATATCCGGCCTTCCATCTTTATTATAATCCCCAATTTCCATAACCATCCATTGTCCAAAATTCACTTCTGGGAAGGTATAAGGCTGGAACTGATACTTGCCTTTGTTTTCTAGGTACACAAAACCCTCTTCCGCATCTTTACGATAATAGGCAATGGCGGCTATATCTAAATCACCGTCCCCATCAAAGTCTACCGCTCTGGCGTGGGTTGCGCCGTACATGGGATAGAAATACGTCTGCTTATATTTTTTGTCTTGTTTCTCAAAAATTCGTATTCCATGATATGGTTTTAGAGTACCCGAATAATCTGCATTATCTCCGTTGACATATAGAATATCCTTCTTGCCGTCTCCATTAAAATCCGCTAATTCAAACCAGGATGAACCGTATACTGGAGAGAACTGAAGCACCTCCTCTTCTTTGAATTTACCCTTCCCCTTATTATAGAATACACTAATTCCCTCCCAGGCTTGAGCAAAAAGGACCACAAGATCTTTTCTACCATCTCCGTCCATATCCTCCACCACTATGTTACGAGCTCCCGGAAGTTCTTTTATGGTATTCGCCTTCTTTGTCTTTCCATCATACCATGAAAGGTTTCCGGTTTCAAAACCAAAATTACATACTACATAATCCTTGATTCCATCTTCATTTACGTCTAATAGAGCAAAATCTGCCGGCTTATGCAAATGATCCAAGATTAGGGTGCCATCCGCTTTGATTAACTTTCCCTTTTCCTTTTCGTGAGGGCCCAGAAGTCCTAGATCCAACAAATAGTCAGTCCCTTCAAGATGACGTATCACAGAAAATACCCCCGGTTCTTGTAATACACGTGCCTCTTTTCCAAAGATCTGCACTTCTCCTCTTGGGCTACCCGCCCAGATTTCACTTGTCTTAGGATTAAAACCGAGGGCCGTAGTATTATGTTGAAACCCCTCAGATACCAGAATAGGCTCAAATTTCCAATCTTTCATTTCCTTAATCAGGCTAGGCTTTTTAGCTTGAGGAAGGGGCTTTTCAGGAGCATTGTCAAGATAATATTTCAAGATCTTTTGGTAATCCTCTTCGTGTAACCTTGGTGTAAGGGGATAAATATTCTGGTATACCAAATTTTCCGTTCCCTGCTGAACCTGAAGTACGTTTTTTTGGAACACATCACCCATACCTAAGCGAAGTCCCATTTCAGGAAGAGTTTTGTTTTGCCAGGTGGTCTTATCAAGCATTTCAGGGCCAACGTACCTATGACAGGAGCTACAATGCATTTTAGCTAAGGTTTCACCTGGCAATCCGCTTGGTCGAGGCTGCCTTTCAGAAGGTGTTGAGTTACAAGCTTGTAAAAAAAGAGCAAGAGAAAAGATGTATAGCCTCATATAAATAGGAAGAAGTCGGCACGAACGTACCGACTTCTAAGGATTATTTCTTCAATTAATTATAACCCGGGTTTTGTTTCAATGTCGACTGTCCGTTCTTAGTACTTAAGTCGATTTGAGTCAAAGGAATAGGATAAACTTCATTTTTACCTTTAGTGAATTTACCATCTCTCACATCCGGAGTGATTGCCCCTTCATAGGCAAAATATGCATTTAAGGTTTCCGCAGCTATACCCCAGCGAGACAAGTCGAAGAAGCGGTGTCCTTCCATGGCTAATTCCAACTTACGTTCAAAATAGATAGCTTGCAGAGCCGCATCTTTACCCATGCTAGCAAAGGCCCCTGCCGGATAAGTTTTGATCTGATAATTAGAAGCAGGAGTATCTGAGAATCCATCCATAGGGCTACTAGGATTAATGTACTCGTGTAACCAGCTATCTTTTTTAGCCGCTCTGGCGCGTACCATGTTTACCAATTCTTGAGCTCTAGCCAGGTTACCCAGTTGGGCTTCCGCTTCAGCTGCCATTAATAGTACATCTGCGAAGCGGATGATATTGATATTGATGGCGGAACCAGGTGCCCATGAACTCTGATCAGCGTAGGTAGCTTGATCATGTTGCCAGTAGATGCTCTTCTTTGGAGAATAAGGACCTGCATATGCTTGGTCACGGATCCAGTTTTGTCCAGGATGATATCCCCAATCGTGGAAAGGAATACCTCTTCTACCTACGGTCCAGTCCAAACGTGGATCTACAGGTGTAGTTTTATCTGGAGTAAATGCTGCTGAAGAAAGGATACCTTGATCATTCTTAAGCATTTTACTATTGTAGTTTGAAATAATAGGCAAACCTTGAGCGTCTGTTTGGAAAGAGTTAGCTAAGTCAATACTTGGCTGATAAAATCCACAGCAACGGAAAGGAGAGTTATAAGGGTGGTTAAGCATCCATCCTTCATTTCCGTTTGCAATAGAGTTTGTTCCATCATTAGCTACCTGTTGTACGGCAAAAACGGATTCTTTGCTATTTTTTGTAGCCGCGTTAAAGTTATCCTGATAACGATCTAATAATCCATATTTTTCACCTGAGGAAGTCACACCGTTAGCAATAACTGCATCAAAAGTAGCTTTTGCTTCTGCCCATTTCTTTTGGAACAATTGTGCTTTTCCTAAATAAGCACCAGCAGCCCACTTGTTTGCTCTACCTTTCTGACTTTGAGTATTAGGCAGATTATCATAGGCAAATTTAAAATCTGCCTCAATTTGCGGCCATACATCAGAGTCATTAGGAACTGATGCCGGATCTTCAGTAGTTTCATCAATCCAAGGAATATTTCCGAACATCTTTTTCAGATCAAAGTAGTAGTGACCGCGTAAGAATCTAGCTTCACCCTCTATGGTTTTCTTATCAGCATCAGAAATATCTGAAGCATCTCTAAGATTCTTGATTACGGAGTTAGCGCGGTTGACTCCTTCGTAGCCTACCACCCACTTACTATTAAAGAAACCGTTTGATGCATCAGCGGTCATCTGCATGATGGAGTTGATACCGGCCTGGTCAGAACCATCTGAACCTTTTTTAGCTTCTCCCCCGGCTACGGTACCGTAAATCCAGTTGTCTGCTGCAGTATTCCATGCGCTACCGCCACCCATACCGGTTCCGTCAAGCCCTCCATATACGCCTATTAACAGGGCATCTATACCCGCTCTTGTTTTTAACTGCGCATCAGAAAGTGCACCTAAAGCTGGCAAGTCAAAGAAAGAATCCTTACAAGATGTGGCACTGAATACCAGTCCTGTGGCCAGCACCACTGAAAGCTTTATTTTATGTATTGATTTCATAACTTCTAAAAAAATTTTAACTTAGAATGAAAGGTTTAGACCAATGAGGAATTGTTTGGTGTTAGGATAAGTACCTTCATCCAAACCGAAGGCGGTTGAACCGTCTGCACGGCTTTGTCCCACCTCAGGATCTGGACCGCTATACTTGGTAAATGTAAAGAGGTTAGCGGCCTGAATGTAGATTCTTGCACTCTCAATCTTAAGTTTAGATAATGCACTGCTAGGAATTCTATATCCTAACTGTGTAGTTTTCGCTCTCAAATAAGAACCATTTTCAATGTAATACGAGTTAGGAACGTTATTTGTACTAAATGAACCTTCAACCTCTTGGATAGGTGCGGTAGCATTTTGTCTGGTAGGCGTCCAAGAGTCATGTAATGCTGTTAAGCTTTTCGCACCTTGGAATGAAGGATAGAAATCTGTCCACCATTTCACTTGGTTCCAAATATCGTTTCCTTGAACACCGTATAAGAAGATACTAAAGTCAAATGCTTTGTATTTAGCCCCAAGGTTTATACCGTAGGTGAAATCAGGATTTGGATTACCTAAGAAGGTTCTATCTAGAGGAGTGATTTTACCGTCACCATTCATGTCTTTGTAACGGAATCTACCTACTCCAATACCGTCTTGATACAAGCCACCTGCTTTAGCATTTGCAGCATCAATTTCAGCCTGAGAATTCCAGAAACCTTCAATTTGATATCCGAAGAATTGTCCTATGGATTGACCCACTTGGTTTCTTACGATAGTTGCACCGTTAAAACGTCTACCTTCCTGGTCAAAATAAGTAGCTCCATCAGATACCTTCAAAATCTCATTGTTATAGGTAGTGAAAGTCAATGTGGCATTCAATTGAAGATCACGATTCACGTTTTTCTCCCCATAGATGGTCATGTCTATACCTTGGTTTCTCATGGAACCAATGTTTACAGTAGGGCGAGTACCTTGACCTACTGTTGCAGGTAGATCTGGGGCAAAAAGAAGTCCGTTAGTTTGTTTCTTATACCAGTCGAAGTTGATCACCAAGGCATTATTGAAGAAACCGGCGTCAAAACCTACGTTAGTATTCACCACTTCTTCCCATTTCGCATTAGGATTACCTATACGCGTTCTAATGAAGCCCATAGCTGTTCCATTAGAGCTACCTGTGATATCATAGAAAGCTGAACCTCTGTTTTGACCGTAAGTAGTAAACTGGTTAGCTTGGCTTACGTTAAACTGGTTACCTACTTTACCCCAGCCTCCGCGGATTTTTAAATCTGACAACCAGTTCACGTCTTGCATGAAATCTTCGTCTTTTACTTTCCACGCTGCAGAGAATGCAGGGAACACCCCGAAGTTCTGTACGAATTTCGACGAACCGTCACGACGAATAGTAGCACTCAATAGATACTTATCAAATAGAGAGTAGTCTACTCTGCCGAAGTAAGAGAACAAGGCATCTTCTCCTCTACCTGAACCGTTAGTCTGTGTACCTGAACCTGTGCTAAGTGTAGTGTAGTTAGGGTCAAATGAGAAATAGCTTAATGTTCTACCTTCCATCCAACGGCTTCTACCGTAATTAGATTCTGTACCCGCCATCACTTTGAATACATGGTCAGTACCTAAATTAAAATCATAAGTTAAGGTATTAGACCAAGTCCAGTTGAAGCCAGTACCTGAATATTCGTAATAAGAGTTAGTAGTATTGTTTTCAGCATTCTCATATTCAGGATAGCTGAAAGAGTTGCTGTGTGAGCTCCAAGTAGATCCACCAAAGTTTGTTCTAAATACTAAATTCTTTAAGATATCAGCTTCAGCAAAGATATTACCCATGATCTGTGTAGTAAGACCTTTATTATCTTTCGCACGAACACGTTGAGCTACAGGGTTTCTAGCATTACCTAAGCCTGATCCAAATGAACCAGCAAAGTTACCGTTAATGTCATAAACAGGGATGATGGGCTGCTGACGGTATGACATACCTATGGCACTTCCTTCCTCTAGGAATCCTGAAGTAGGGTTATCTACGAAAGCAACCGCTAGGTTCTCACCTACTCTGATTCTACTGTTCACATTATACTGGGAGTTAGATCTCAATGTATAACGTTCAAGGTAGGTGTTCATCAAGTTACCTTGTTGGTTATAATAATTTAAAGAGAACAAATAACCTCCCTGAGTGCCTCCTCCGCTAACGCTCACGTTATGGCTCTGCATAGGAGCATCCTTGAAAACCTCGTGGAACCAGTCGGTACCTTCTTTGTTGGCCTTAACTATACGATAAAAACCTCCTACATCCGAAGAATTAGTGTAATACGGATTTACGTTATAAAGCGCTTCATTTACCGTGGAAGCACCTGTAGGCACGATATAGTTCGGCAGCACAGGTGTAGCACCACTTCCATACTGAGCATCAGAAAGAGGTAAACCTGAGTTCTTATATACCAACCATTTCAAATCAGCCATCCCCTGAGGATCCAAAAGGTTATATACGTTACCTTTAGCTACCTGCTGGGTCCCCATAAATCCATCGTAATTCACTTTTACCTTACCCTTTCCTTTTTTAGTGGTAATGATAATTACACCGTTTGCTGCACGAGAACCGTAAATAGAAGCCGCTGCAGCATCTTTCAATACCTGCATAGACTCCAAGTCATTAGGGTTCAAGTTGTTGATATCCTGAGTAGGCATACCGTCAACGATGTATAAAGGAGCGTTGTTTCCAAAGGAGTTAATACCGCGAATACGTATTTGCGGGGCTGTACCCGGTTGACCGGTACCAAGAACGGTGATACCTGAAGCTCTACCTTGTAACTGGTTAGCGATATTAGAGGTAGGTTGCTCAATCAATTCAGAGACTTTTACTACGGAAACCGCTCCGGTTAAGTCCTTCTTTTTTACGGTACCGTAACCTATCACAACTACCTCGTCAAGGGCAGCTTGATCACTTTTCAAACCCACATCCACCTGAGATCTGTTGCCTACTGCCTCCTCATGCGTCACCATACCTACGAAGGTGAACACAAGAACTGAGTTGGAACTAGGAACGGCAATGCTATACTGACCGTCCACATTTGTTTGAGTAGCTACAGTGGTCCCCTTCACCGTTACCGTCACTCCCGGTAAAGCAGTGTTGTCCGCTGCATCTGTAACCCGTCCTGTAATGGTTTTGGTCTGTCCAAAGACACTGCTCTGTATGAGGAAAAATCCGAGCAATAGGACAAGACCGTACTTTGAAAATAGATTTGTTTTCATACGGTATATTAAAATGGTTGAATAATTACCCGAAATATATATGAACTTTTCAAATACCGTACTATGGTAGCAAATAGATTTAATCAAATAATTTATAAAAGTTTTTATATTTTCGCTTTTTGTATGATTTTTAAACATTTTACACAATTAATGTGTAAAAAAGACACATTTTTATAAAAATTTTCATATACCAAAGCGTTTTTTTTACTAACTGAATTGTAACAAAAAAAGAAAAACCCCGAAGAAAAATCTCCGGGGTCAATACATTTTAGAATAATCTATGCTTTAGAATAAACCTTCGTTTCTATTAATGCAATTCAAGTCTTCAAAGGCAGTTTTTAAACGAGCTACCATAGACTCCTCTCCTTTTCTCAACCAGACCCTAGGATCATAGTATTTCTTATTCGGAGAATCTGCACCTTCAGGGTTACCTAATTGAGATTGCAAATAGCCTTCTTTACTCTTATAATAATTCAAGATACCTTCCCAAGTAGACCACTGCATATCTGTGTCTATATTCATTTTCACAGCACCGTAGTGAATGGCTTCACGGATCTCTTCTCTAGATGAACCTGAACCTCCGTGGAATACAAAGTTTACAGGTAGATCTCCGGTATTGTACTTGTTCTTAATGTAATCTTGAGAATTTTTCAAGATTATAGGCTTCAAGGAAACATTACCCGGCTTATATACACCATGTACATTACCAAATGCAGCAGCTATAGTAAAGTTAGGGCTGATTTTCAATAGCTCTTCATAAGCATATGCCACCTCTTCAGGTTGAGTATATAGTTTAGAACTATCTACATCAGAATTATCTACACCATCTTCTTCTCCACCGGTTACACCTAATTCAATTTCAAGTGTCATTCCCATCTTAGCCATTCTCTCCAAGTATCTTTTAGAGATTTCAATGTTCTCTTCGATTGGCTCTTCAGAAAGGTCAATCATATGAGAGCTAAATAATGGGCTACCTGTCTTTTCAAAATGTTTTTCACCCGCATCCAATAGACCATCAATCCAAGGTAAAAGCTTCTTAGCACAGTGGTCAGTATGCAAAACAACAGGCACACCATACATCTCAGCTAAGTTATGAACGTGAAGCGCTCCAGAGATACTTCCGGCTACTGCAGCTTTTTGACCATCATTCGACAAGCTTTTCCCTGCATAAAAGGAAGCACCTCCATTAGAAAATTGAATGATAACAGGAGAATTTACAGCCTTTGCTGTCTCTAACACTGCATTTATGGAGTTCGTACCCACTACGTTAACCGCCGGTAGAGCAAAATCATTTTCATTAGCAATTCTTAAAAGTTGGTTTAGTGCTTCTCCGGTAACCACTCCTGGTTTGATCAAGGATTGACTCATCTGAATAATCGGTTTTAATTAGACTACAAATTTATAAAAAATACCCTATAATACGGGTAGACAGTCGAACATTAATATCCTATGCTTCGGACATTACTGAATATTTTATTCAGAAATGCCTTATTTTTGTAAGGGGTAAAGTCCCCATCCAGATATGCAAGATTCTACTTCAGCCATAGGAATTCTTATTGGAACTAATCGTAAGAACTCCATTTCCGAGCAAATCGGATACTATTACGCAGAAAGGCTAGCTGCCAGAAATATTTCATATGACCTTGTCCAACTGCAAAATTTACCCAAAGATTTTCTCTTTACTCAGACGTATGGCAACCAAAATCCTGAGTTTGCTAAGTTTCAGGAACTTATTGATCGGCATCAGAAATGGATCATCGTCATCCCTGAATACAATGGTTCGTATCCCGGAGTATTAAAGTCCTTTATAGACGCCTTACGACATCCAGATAGTTTTAGCAGAAAAAAGGTAGCTTTAGTGGGAGTTTCTTCCGGAGCGTATGGAAATGCCGTTGGACTTAGCCATTTCTCTGATGTTTTGGCTTACCTTAATGCAGATGTTTTGGGTTTACGACTAAAATTAGCTAATATTCTGAAACATTTTTCGCAAGGAGCCTTTACATTTGAAGTGTACTCTAATTTTGTCGAAAAGCAAATTGACACCTTTCTTGATTTCTAAAACTATGAAAATGAACCGTATTTTAACCGTTCTAGGTTTAAGCACTATCTTTTCAGTAGCTGCTAACGCTCAATACTCAGATGTTCCACCTAAGGAGTCTCCAATGAAAATGAAACCGGAGATGACAGAGATATGGGAACCGGAAGTTAAAGTGATTACCCCTGGTAAACTACCTTGGGATGCACCTTCTGATGCCATTGTCTTGTTTGACGGCAAGAATCTGGATAACTGGGTCAGCCAAAAAGATCCTAAGAAACCTGCCCCTTGGAAGATCATCAATAATGAGTACATGGAAGTTGTGCCAGGCTCAGGTGGAATTCAAACGAAAATGAAATTCGGTGATTGCCAGTTGCATATAGAATGGAGTGCTCCGGATGTAGTAGAAAGTGTTGGTCAAGGTAGAGGTAACAGTGGCGTATTCTTGCAAAACAGATATGAGATCCAAATTTTGGACAGTTATAATAACCGCACTTATGCTAACGGTCAGGCAGGTTCTGTATACAAGGACCATCCCCCATTAGTGAATGCTATGAAGAGTCCTTTAGAATGGAATACTTATGACATCATTTATCGTGCGCCAAGATTTAAACCTGATGGCAGGCTAGATTCTCCAGCTACCGTAACTGTTTTACACAATGGAGTTTTGGTTCAAAATAACGTAACCATTAACGGTCTAACTCTATATATTGGCTTACATAATTATCCTGAGGCACACGGAGAAGATGTCATCTCCCTACAGGACCATGGAAATAAAACGCAGTTCAAAAACATTTGGATTAGAAGACTATGAATAGTCTAAAGGCAATTTACGACAAACTAAGTGGGGATATCTGGTTTTACAACCGGGATGAGGCGAGGGAAATTGCCTTTTTACTTTTACAAAAATTATGGGGCATCTCCAGAACGGATTTACTCATAGGAGAAACCCAGCACGTTGCAGAAGAATTAGATCTCTACATTGAGCGAATCAATCAGGGAGAACCTATTCAATATATTCTAGGAGAAGCCTGGTTTATGAACAGGAGGTTCCATGTGAATCCTTCTGTTCTTATTCCCAGACCAGAAACAGAGGAATTAGTCACTCATGTATCCGCCCTCTCTCCCAAAAAAGTCTTGGACTTAGGTACCGGATCCGGATGTATTCCTGTAAACATTGCCCTAGAAAATCCTGAAGCCGAAGTATTCGGTATTGACATTTCTGAACATGCCTTAGAGACGGCCAAAAGAAATGCAGAAGAACACAAGGCTAATGTAAAATTCGCCCTAGCAAACATGTTGGATTTCCAAAATCCTTTCCTTGTTCAGGAGTTTGATCTGATCATTAGTAATCCACCCTATGTAAAAGAGAACGAAAAGCCTGAAATGCGGAAGAATGTCTTGGACTTTGAACCTCATTTGGCCCTTTTCGTTAGTGATTTAGATCCTCTGATCTTTTATAGGGCCATTGCGGATATCGCATGGAAACATCTTGCCCCAAGAGGTGCCCTTTGGTTAGAGATCAATAGCTATTTAGGAAAAGAAACAGCCGAGCTTTTTTCACAAAAAGGATATAAACATGTTCGGCTATTAAAAGACTTCTTCGGAAAGGAAAGATTCCTGGAGATCAAGAAATAAGTGTATGGAAAGAAAAGAATATCTCTATCAGAAATTAACAGATATACAAACGGAAATCGGGAAAGTAGTTATAGGTCAGGAAAATCTGATCAATCGCTTACTCATTGGATTATTTACTGACGGTCACATTCTGTTAGAAGGTGTTCCGGGATTGGCTAAAACCAAGACCATCAATTCATTGGCACAAGTTTTGGATCTAGGATTCCAAAGGATACAGTTCACTCCTGACTTGCTACCTTCAGATCTGGTAGGAACCATGATATTTAATCAAAAATCAGGAGATTTTGAAGTAAAGAAAGGGCCCATCTTCTCCAATTTAATTCTAGCAGACGAAGTAAACAGAGCCCCTGCAAAGGTTCAGTCGGCCTTACTTGAGGCCATGGCAGAAAAGCAGATTACCATAGGCGAAGAATCTTTTAAACTCGACAAGCCATTTTTAGTACTCGCTACACAAAACCCGGTTGAACAAGAGGGTACCTATCCTCTTCCCGAAGCTCAGGTAGACCGCTTCATGATGAAGGTATACGTAGATTATTTGGACAAAAGAAAGGAATTAGAAATGATACAAAGAGTTTCTAATTATGACTTCAATCCAAAGATCAACCACGTTTTAAATAGAAGCGAAATCGAAGAAATCAAGCAATACGTAAACGCCGTAACGATCTCTGAGACCTTAGAGAAGTACATTGTAGAATTGGTTTTTGCTACACGTAATCCGGAGGAATATGGATTGAAAGACGAAGCCAGATATATTCTATTTGGAGTTTCTCCGAGAGCAGGTATCTCTCTATATAAAGCAGTGAAAGCTCTGGCCTTTTTCAATAAAAGAGATTATGTACTTCCAGAAGACGTAAAAGCTCTAGTAGGTGACGTGTTTAACCACCGCATTATTCTTAATTATGAAGCAGAAGCGGATGGCATCACTACCCGACAAATCATTGCGTCTATACTTCAGAAAGTGGCTATTGGAGGACAGATTTAATCCTCTAATAGATTCCCCAGCAAAGTAAATCTCAAGAATAGAGAAATCAAAAAGAATAGGATAGACCAGTTCAGATAATGATAATAAAAATCTATCCTATTTACTTCACTTGCCGTCTCAGAAATGGTCTTTTCCAGATGATCTATCTCGTCAAAAATCTTAGAAAGAGAAGAGTTATCAGCGGCCTTAAAGAATCGTCCGTTCGGCCCTCCCGCCAACATCCTTAAAGTCTTTTCATCTACGCCTTCTTCAGATCCAGGCTTACCGATAGCAATGGTATAAACTCTCACCCCGAAAGATTTCGCAAGCTCAACAGCTGTTTCCGGGGGAATTGTGCCAGCCGTATTATCTCCATCACTGATGATAATGGCAATTCTGGATTTCCCGGCTACATCCCTTAATTTGTTCACACAAGATGAGAGGGCCATACCTAGAGCCGTACCGGAAGTTCGGATGATGTTTGTGTTTATAGAAGCCAAATATTCCTTTAAAGCCGTATAGTCCGTAGTCAGAGGGCTCAGGGTGGCTGTTTCTCCTGCAAATGCAACTAAGGCAATTCTATCTGTAGTCCTTCCTTCTATAAAGCGAAGAGCCATTCCTTTTGCCGCTTCCAGTCGGTTAGGCTTCAAATCCTCCGCCAGCATAGAATCCGAAATATCTATAGCAATAGCAATGTCCACCCCTGCAGTAAGGCTGTCAGTAGATTCTCCACTCAACTGTGGCCTGGCCAGAGCAAGGACCAGACAAGCAACACCGCACATGAAAGTAGCAGGTACAAGGAACCTGAACTTTACTGAAAGTCCTTTGGATGTGCTCTTTTGGGGGAGTGTCAAAATCAGAGTTTGACGCTTATGAGAGTGAAAAACCCATTTTAAAAACAGGAATAAAGGAATTAGGCCAAGGAGCCATAAAAGGTATCCATTGGCCCAATAAAATCCATTTAGGGTCTTAAGGTAGAACCAATAAGGTGAAAACCAACTCATTTATTGTTATACGCATCTACTGCCTTTCTTACACTACCGTGTTCCTGGAGTAGTTTCGCAGCCAAATCATATTCGATTTGAGCTTCCTGCATGATCATACGGATGCCTCTTTCTACCAACTTCTCGTTGCTAAGCTGCATATCCACCATCTTATTACCACGAACTCTTCCTAACTGAATCATCACGGTAGTAGAAATCATGTTCAATACCAGCTTCTGGGCAGTACCTGATTTCATACGGGTAGAACCGGTCACAAATTCCGGACCTACAACTACTTCCACTGGAAATTGGGCCGCAGCAGCTACAGCACTTCCTTCGTTACAAACGATACATCCTGTCAAAAGGCCGGCTTCATTAGCGGCTTTTAATCCTCCAATAACGTAAGGAGTTCTGCCAGAAGCAGCAATGCCTATTACCGTGTCTTCTGGTTTTGGATCATATTCTGAAATATCTATCCAAGCTTGATTAACATCATCTTCAGCATTCTCTACCGCTTTTCTAATGGCGCTATCTCCTCCGGCTATCAGACCTATGACCAAGTCAAATGGAACCCCGTAAGTAGGAGGACACTCTGAAGCATCTACAATGCCTAGTCTACCGCTGGTTCCCGCTCCGATATAGAATAGTCGGCCACCCTTCTTCATACGGGCTACGATCTGCTGCACCAAAGCCTCAATTTGGGGAAGTGCCTTTTCTACGGCTAGAGGAACGGTTTTATCTTCGGAATTAATGCCTTCCAATAATTCTCTAACACTCTTCTTATCTAAATCATTATGGTTAGAACTTGCTTCCGTAGCCAAGCCCTTCAAATTAATCTCACTCATTGGAAGTTCTCTCTAAAATATTTATAGAATAAAGGGATAGTTTCAATTCCTTTCATAAAGTTCACTATGCCGTAATGTTCGTTAGGGGAATGCAATGCATCAGAATCCAGACCAAATCCCAGCAAAATGGATTTCAATCCCAATTCCTTTTCAAATAGGGAAACTATAGGAATACTACCGCCTCCTCTGGTAGGAACCGGAGTCTTTCCGAAGCTCTCCTGCATGGCTTTGAAAGCAGCCAAATAGCCCGGTGAATCTGTAGGCGTCACATACGGCTGTCCTCCGTGGTGAGGTTTAACCTTAACTTTGACGGTTGGAGGTGCTATAGCCGTGAAATGTTGCATAAATAGATCAGAAATTTCGTTCCAATCCTGATCCGGCACCAAACGCATAGAAATCTTTGCAAAAGCCTTAGATGGCAATACAGTTTTTGAACCTTCACCCGTGTAACCACCCCAGATACCGTTTACATCAAGAGTAGGTCTGATGGAGGCTCTTTCTCTGGTGGTGTATCCTTTTTCTCCACTAACTTCTGCGATACCCAGATCTTTCTTATAGTCTTCAAGGTTAAATGGAGCAGCTTCCAGAGCATCTCTCTCTTCTGCTGACAGTTCCACTACCTTATCATAAAAACCTTTTACTGTAATTCTTCCATCCTCATCATGAAGGGATGCTATCATCTTTGAAAGAACATTGATAGGGTTCGCCACGGCACCTCCGTAAACTCCTGAATGCAGGTCACGGTTGGGCCCTTCTACTTCCACTTCCATATAGGCCAGTCCTCTAAGTCCTGTTTCAACGGAAGGTACATCATGCCCAATAATAGATGTATCTGAGATAAGGATGATATCTGCTTTTAATTTCTCTTTGTTCTCTGCAACAAAAGTAGCCAGATTCGCCGATCCCACTTCTTCTTCTCCTTCGAACATGATCTTCACGTTACAAGTCAAAGCATCATGTTTCAACATGGCTTCAATGGCCTTTACGTGCATATAGATCTGTCCTTTGTCATCACATGCTCCTCTGGCGAAGATGGCACCTTTAGGATGTATTTCTGTAGTACGGATCACAGGCTCAAATGGAGAGGTATGCCACAATTCTATAGGATCAGCAGGCTGAACATCATAGTGTCCATAAACCAGGATGGTAGGCCATTCCGGATTCACTATTTTCTCTGCATAAACTACCGGATGACCCGCAGTAGGGCAAATTTCCGCTTTGTCCAGACCTGCTTGCAAAAGTTTTTCTTTAATGTATTCTGCTGCCCGAAGCATATCAGGCTGGTGCCTGGAATCTGCACTCACAGAAGGGATTCTCAAGAAATCAAATAATTCATCCAGATAGCGTTGCTGGTTCGCCTGAATATACTCTTTCATTACTAAAACTTTGGATATTTAGCCGGATTGGCTTCGTTCATTAATTCATATACAGTTTCGAAAACAGTTTCTACATTTGGCTTAGAGTAATAATCTCCATCATTGCCATATGCAGGTCTATGAGGTTCAGCACTCACGGCTCTAGGTTTGGAATCTAGATAATGGTAGGCATCTTGCACCTCTAATACTTGCTGCATCATGAAGGCTGTACATCCTCCAGGCATATCTTCATCAGCAAACACTACCCTACCTGTTTTCTTAATGGATTCAGTGATAATATGGTGAATATCAAAAGGCAGAAGGGTTTGAACATCTATCACTTCTGTACTTATCCCAAAAGCTGCTAATTGTTCAGCGGCATTCTCCACAATCCTGCACATGGAGCCATAGGTTACTACAGTGACATCTGTACCTTCTCTAATGATATCCGGAACTCCAAGAGGTTCACAGATCTCTGTTAGATTTGAAGGCATCTGCTCTTTTATTCTATAACTATTAAGACTTTCAATAATCAAAGCAGGATCATCACCCTTTAAGAGGGTATTGTAAAAACCTGCAGTTTTAACGTAATTTCTGGGAACTACTACATGCATTCCCCTTAAGGAATTAAGCATAACGGCTATGGGAGATCCCGAATGCCAGATACCTTCTAATCTATGTCCTCTGGTTCTGACAATCAAAGGAGCCCTTTGTTTACCTACAGTACGGTAACGCAAGGATGCCAAGTCATCAGTCAGAGTAGCAAGAGCATAGTAGATATAATCAAAGTACTGTATCTCAACGATAGGCCTTAGTCCGCGCATAGCTGCACCAATCCCTTGCCCCACTATAGTAGTTTCACGAATACCTGTATCTGTAACTCTTAATTCTCCATACTTTTCTTGAAGGCCTGCAAAACCCTGATTTACATCCCCTATTTTCCCAATATCTTCGCCAATGGCGAAAACCTTAGGATCACGAGCAAAAAGACCATCAAAGTAGGTATTAATGATCGTTCTACCGTCTACCATTTCTGCATCACGACTATAGATAGGATCCACCTTTTCCACTTTCATAGGAGAAAATGGTGTCTCAGAATAAAGGTGAGAATTAAATCTCTCTCTGTTTACTTTCTCCAAAGATTGAAGTAAACTGTGTCCTTCTGCTCTTATTTGCTCATCCGTAATGAGACGGAGGAACATTTTTAAAGCGGATATTCCCTCCTTTCTGGTTTGAGATGGGCCCGGCACTAGTTTTGTTTTGATCTTATCCAAAAATCCGCCTTTATCAAAAGCCTGATTCTCGTACATCTGAACAAAGGCCGCAACCCTTCCATTATGTTCATCGATCTCTTTTCTATAGGCATCCCAAGCTGCTTTTCGCTCGGCTTTGACCTTTTCGTCGGCTTGCTTTTCTATATCCTCCAGTTCCGATTCAGAAGCTAATTCATTCTCAAGAATCCAAGCTTTAAAGCGAGGGTTACAGTCAAAATCTACTTCCCATTGTAACCTATCGGCGGATTTATATCTCTCATGCGATCCGGAGGCAGAGTGTCCCAGTTGCTGAGTAATCTCTTGTACATGAACTAATACCGGAATGTGATGTATCCTAGCCCAATCTTCCGCCTTCTTATAGGCAGCTACCAAAGCCGGGTAATCCCAACCCTTAACGGCAATGATCTTGATACCATTTGTATCATTCTCTTTTCGGAAGCCTTCCAAGGCTTTGGATATACTTTCTTTTACGGTTTGGTAGGAGATAGGAACTGATATACCGTAACCGTCATCCCACACGGAAACCACTAAAGGTACTTGTAAGACTCCGGCGGCATTTATGGTCTCAAAGAACATACCTTGGGATGTGGATGCATCTCCTATGGTAGCATAACAAACCTCATTACCTTGATTTGAGAAAGGATTTTCTGTCTGCAGTTCAGGTATATTTCTATATAGCTTTGAGGCGTAGGCAAGTCCTAAGGCACGTGGAATTTGTCCAGCGGTAGAACTGACATCCATGACACTATTTTTCTTCTCTTTGAGATTTACCCACTCTCCTTTGTCATTCACCCAGTGGTTGCCGTAATGCCCGTTCATGGCTCTTCCCCCTGAGTTAGTATCATTTTCCAGATTAGCGTGCGCATACATCTGAGCAAAATACTGTTGCCAGGTCAAACCTCCGTTTGCTACTTGCAAAGTTTGATCTCTATAATATCCAGAGCGGTAATCACCCGGACGAAATACCTTTGCTAAGGCCAGTTGGGCTAATTCTTTACCGTCACCAAATATCCCGAATTTGGCCCTTCCCATAAACACATCCTTCCTACCTATCACACTGGCCACCCTGCTTTCACAAGCTAGACGATAGTCATCTAGGATCTGTTCCCTTGACAAGCCTATTTCATTAAAAGCAGTGTTTTCAATAAGTACTTCGCTCATATCGGTCTGTTGATTTAGATTTACATATCTGGGATATGCTCTTCTTTCCTCAAGTTTTATAGGGGTAAAGTTAATCTATTTTTTTTAAAGTTTGGGGACAGGCACTCTTTGTTAATAGCCTGTTAAAAATTTTTCTCCTTTATTTAAAATACGTTAATTTGTATGAACTATTTAAAAACACCTTTTAAAACTAAATACTATTTAAAAGATGAAGAAATTCTTATTTACCCTTGTGGGTGTACTTTTCTTTGCTGCTGCATCACATGCACAAGGAAAGTTGAAATTCAACAAAATGGTGCATGATTTCGGAAAAGTAAAGGAAGCGGGCGTGATTACGTATAATTTTGAGGTTACTAACGTTGGTAATGCTCCTGTAGTAATCACTAATGCGCAAGCTTCATGTGGATGTACTACTCCTGAGGTTCCAAAAGAACCTATTATGCCTGGTCAAACCAAAACCATCAAGGTAGGTTATGACACTAAGGGTAGAGTTTCTGCCTTTAACAAAACCATTACGGTGATCAGTAATGCAGAAAACAGCCAGGAAGTATTGACTATCAAAGGAGAGGTTCTCCCTAAGTCAAAAGTTTCCAGCAAGTAATTCTGGATTTTTTTATAAGAAAGCCGCCTGAAATTCAGGCGGCTTTCTTATTTTTAGGAAAATTCAACCCTCTTACGCATGACTATTCTTTGTATCTGCACGTATTTCAAGGGAATTGATTTCTTAAAATCCGCCAAAGCGGAAGGAAATACAGTCCTTTTACTAACACATAAAAAACTCGAGCATAAACCATGGCCCAGAGATAGTGTGGATGAGTTCTTTTATTTGGAAGATAATGAAAACAACTTCAACACCTATCATACCATCATTGAGGGCACTGCATTTGTGTTTAGAAACAGGAAAATAGACTTGGTTGTTGCTCTAGATGATTTTGATGTTGAAAAGGCAGCTTTAGTCAGAGAGCACTTCCGCATCCCGGGGATGGGACAGACCACAGCTCGGTATTTCAGAGACAAGTTAGCCATGCGTATGCAGGCCAAAAAATTCAATATTCCTGTTCCAAAGTTTTCCTCTCTCTTTAATGATTCTGATATCCAAAATTATCTGGACTCCGTTCCCGGACCCTGGATTATTAAGCCCAGATCAGAAGCTTCTGCCACAGGGATAAAAAAAGTACAAACCTCTCAGGAAGCGTGGGACCATATCCAATCCCTCGGTGAAAAAAGGCACAATTACCTAATAGAAGCTTTTAAGCCCGGTGATGTCTACCATGTAGATTCTCTTGTATATAACAATAAAGTCATCTTTGAATGCTGTAGTCAGTATTTAAGTACACCTTTTGAAGTGGCCCATGGAGGTGGCATATTCCGTTCTGTTACCGTAGAATATAATAGCATAGATCAAGAGATTCTATCTTTGATAAATCATCAGGTGATTGAGGCCTTCGGATTAAGGTTCTCTGCTGTACACACAGAGATCATTAAATGTGGGGATGAGTTCTACTTTCTAGAGACCGCATCACGAGTAGGTGGCGCACATTTAGCTGAAATGGTGGAATATGCCTCAGGCCTTAACCTTTGGAAAGAATGGGCCAAAATTGAAACCGCTGTAGGCGACAATAAGCCTTATAAACCTCCTAAAACAGGAAAGAAATATTCCGGAATTCTGATCACACTTTCCTCTCACCAACACCCTGACATGAGTGTATTTAATGACAAAGAAGTAGTGTGGACCATGAATGAAGAATACCATGTAGGTCTAATCGTCCAATCTAAATCCCGAAAAAAGGTCATAACTTTGCTGGACAAATATGCCAAGATGGTGATGGATATGGGCTATCATGCCTCCGCTCCTGCACCTGACAAACCTACTCACTAGTACTTTGGACAAAATAAAAATACTTCAAGAAGCCTATTCCCACTTTTCTCAGAAACTCAAAGATTTAGATTCTCACATTAAGACCGTACAGGATGCCGCTAATCAAGAATCTAAAAGTTCTGTGGGCGACAAATATGAGACCGGAAGAGCCATGGCCCAGAATGAAGTTTTTATGCTTAAAACTCAGTTTGAAAGCCTAAGAATAGAGGTAGAAAAGCTGGGATCACTCCTTCTAAGCGACTCTAAGGATACGGCAAGCTCCGGCTCTCTAGTAAAAACTTCGCAAGGTCAGTTCCTATTAGGTCCTGCTTTGGGAAAATGGAAATCTGAAGAAAAAGGAGTATTTTATTTCATCTCTTTAGATGCCCCCTTAGGTCATGCCTTACAAGGAAAGAAAAAAGGAGATAGTTTTGAAGTTAACCAAAGAAAGGATAAGATATTGGATATATTCTAAAGCTGCAGAGTGAGTCCATCAAAAGCCAGGTGTATCCCAGAAGGAAGTTCTTTCTCAACTTCATGGTGTAAACCTAACTTGTGTGATATATGCGTAAAATAAGTATGTTCTGCTCCAAGCTCCTGTGCTAAAGCTGTCGCTTGATCTAAAGTAAAATGCGAAATGTGAGGAGTTCTTTGTAGCGCGTTAAGCACCAAAACCTTTGTTCCTTTGATTTTTTCCTTTTCCTCTTCAGCAATAAAGTTAGCATCTGTGATGTAAGTAAAGTCCCCAATTCTATACCCAAATACCGGCAACTTATAGTGAAGGACTTCTATAGGAATCAGAGATAAATCTCCAATTTGAAAGCTAGAGTTCTCAATGGTATATGTCTTTACCAAGGGAACCCCGGGATAGGGATTTTCTTCAAAAATATAACCAAACTCCCTTTTGATTTGTTCTAAAACATGCGCTCTCCCGTACAAAGGGACATGCTCTCGTGTACCCCTTAGATAATTATAGGGGCGAATATCATCCAATCCGGCGGTATGGTCCTTATGCTCATGAGTGTACACTACAGCATCTATCCTTACACCTCCCGCATTCAACATTTGTTGACGGAAATCCGGACCGGTATCTATAACAATATTGGTGTTTTCTGATTGAATCAGCACAGAGGATCTGAGTCTCTTGTCCCTAAAGTCAACAGACCTGCAAACCTCACAAGTACATGTAAGAACAGGCACCCCTGATGAAGTGCCTGTCCCTAAGAATGTAATGCTAATCACTGTTTTTACTTCTCAGTAAGGTCCTTCACTACCATTACTAATTTATCAAAGTTCAAAGGCTTCATCAATACTTCATTGAAACCGGCCTCCTTAAATTCTTCCTCAGTATAATTCCTGGCATTACCGGTGATGGCAACTACAGGAACAGACGCTTTTGCAGGGTCAGCTAAAGCACGAATGGCCTTAACACTTTCCATTCCATCCATAACCGGCATATTGATATCTAATAAAATGATATCATAATGTTCCTTCTGAAGGGTCTGCAACACCTGCTCTCCGTTTTTAACGGCAGTAATTTCAAAATTTTGAAACTCTAAGATTTTCTTCACCAAATTCTGGATGACAGAACTGTCCTCGGCTATTAGGACTCTGTTAGGAGTAGGCATATTCTCAACGTTTATTTCCTCAAATATATACCAAATTCAATATACGCAAAAATGCCAAACCTCCGATTCTCATTATTTTTTACATTTCCATTCAGATAATAATTAATTTTGAACAAAAAATACTATTTGGAACGAATTTCTCTTGAACCCAACAAAAAAGTCTATTTCGCCTCTGATTTTCATCTAGGCGCTCCGGATCATGCCCAAAGTCTGGTTAGAGAGAAAAAGATTTGTGCATGGTTAGACCAGATAAAAAATGATGCGCAAACCCTGTTTTTAGTTGGAGACCTATTTGACTTTTGGTTCGAACATACACGTGTGGTACCCAAAGGGTACGTTAGATTCCTAGGCAAATTAGCAGAATTATCTGACCTTGGAATAGATATCATTATCTATCAGGGTAATCACGACATGTGGATGGGAGAGTACTTTAAGGAGCAATTAAATGCCAAGATCCTCCGCAAACCCCAAGAGTACTACATAGGTAATCATAGGTTCCAAATAGGTCACGGAGATGGATTGGGCCCGGGTGATTACAACTATAAATTCCTGAAAGTAATCTTTGAAAGCAAGATCTGCAGATGGATGTTTAAACATCTTCTACATCCCGACCTAAGTTTATTTTTAGGGTATTCTTGGGCAAGACTTTCCTGGAAACAGCACGATAAAGAAGCCCCTCCTCCAAAATCCATCAATAAAGAAAAGGAAATCTTATACCATTACTGCATGGAAGAAGAAAGCAGAGAGCATAGAGATTTCTACATCTTTGGTCATAGACATAGAGTGATAGATATAGAATTAAATCCAAATAGTAGGTATGTTAATCTTGGCGATTGGATACAATTCTACACTTATGCTGTTTATGATGGGCAAAAGCTTGAATTAAGAAAATACCCGGAGGAATAACCCCCCGGGTATCGATTATATTTCCCAACCTTTGCGATACTGCCTGGATACAAACTGATTTGCTTCTTCAAGATTAGTTATTCGGGTATTTTCTCCATCCCATAATAGCTTTCTCCTACCAAAGAACTCATAAGCACCCTTTTCATTCTGCTTTCTGAGCATATAACTGCGAATCGCCAAATTACCCATCAGTACGGTTTCCGTCATTGGCCCAGCATAGTCAAAAGAAGAGGTTAATCCTTTATGCTCTTTGCTATTAAATCCTGCTTTACAAGCGTCTACCCACAGTCTTTGATGTCCATATTCAGGCTCTTTAACACCTTCCGGCTCTACCGGTACCTCTATGCTACCATCATTCAAATATAATTTAGGAGTTAAAGGTGAACTATCATTGATGTTAGTAGAGATTATTCCCTTTTCTCCAATCATGAGTACTCCATTTGCGCTACCCGGACCACCGATATCGTGATCAGCCGGAATGATCTCCGGATGTGGGGGACGAATTCCACCATCCATCCAGCTCATCTCTAAGCGGGTTGGATTCTTCTTGGTAGCATTAAAATGTAGGGTTATAGTAGAAGATGCAGGTGCTCCTTCCGGATTGTAATCAGGAGTCCACATCTTTGAATACACTGAACCTACACTACATTCTGCATCTGTAGGATACATCAAACCTAGTGTTCGGAAAGGTATGTCTATCAAATGGCATCCCACATCACCTAAGGCACCTGTACCATATTCCCACCATCCTCGCCAGTTGAAAGGATGTAAATTGGGTATATACTCGGTCTCCGGAGCAGGTCCTAACCACAGGTTCCAATCTAAGTCTTTTGGTTTTTGAGAAGGGTCAGGCTTAGGCATGGCGTTTCCTTGCGGCCATACTGGTCTGTTAGTCCAAATCTGCACCTTAGCAACCTTTCCTATCTTACCAGAATCTATCCAGCCCTGCACATTTTTTAACAAAGGATTTGAAGCCCCTTGGTTACCCATTTGGGTTACCACCTTATACTTTCTAGCCATTTCAGTTAAAAGTCGGGCCTCTTTAATATTATGAGTCATGGGTTTTTGCACGTAAACATGCTTCCCTCTCTGCATGGCAAAAGAAGCTGCAGGTCCATGTACATGATCAGGAGTAGAAATAGTTACAGCGTCTATTTCCTTCATTTGATCCAGCATCACACGGTAATCAGCGAAAAGCTTTGCCTGTGGAAAATCCTTTACGGTAGCAGCTGCAGATCCTGAGAAATCCACATCGCAGAGTGCCACCACTCTTTCTCTCCCATTTACAGAAGCATTTTTAATATCACTTCTACCTTTTCCACCTGCACCGATGGCCGCTAGGAGTAACTGATCTGAGGGAGCTATAAAGCCCGGGCCTCCCAGTACATTTCTGGGAACGATGTAAAAACCGGCGGCGGCTAAAGCACCCTTCCGGATAAAATCTCGCCTGGAATTATTTTTTTGTTTCATAGGTGATTGAATAGTTTGGTTAAAATTACCCACATTTTTCAATAAGCAAACACCCACATCTGATTTTGTAATTTGTTTTAACATTGATTGTTACGCTCGGCCCCTTTCTTTAGGGGGGTCTTCATCTACTTAATTTGGAAAATGTACGGAAGGAATTATTTATATTTGATAAATTCCGCCAAACCACATGAAAACATTTTTACTTCTTTTTCTGATCCCTTTTACTTCTGCCTATTCCCAGACACATTTGATGGACTCCCTTCAAAATGTTATTCGAAAAAATGGAGAAGACACAAATGCTGTTATAGCCTATCGGGCCTTAGCAGGACTCAGTATCAATACCGACCTTGAGAAAGGAATTCTATATGCGAAAAAAGGAGTTGAACTAGGGAAAAAACTGGGTTTTGATAAAGGTGTGGCAGGTTGCTACTTAAATATGTCATCTCTATTCAGCTCCTTAGGAAAACAAGATTCTGCTTTCATTTACAATGACCTGGCCATTCAATATGCCAAAAAAGTGGGAGAACCCGGAAGAGTAGGTTTGGTTTATCTCAATAGGGCAGATTTGATGATGAAGGTGGAACGATTTAAAGAAGCCTTGATCTTTTGTGACAGCGGAAGAGTGTATGCTGAAAAGGCCGGTAGAGAGGATCTCATAGCCAGAGCATACGCCAACGTAGGGAATATATATTACTTACAGAACAATTATAGGGACAGCCAAGGCTACTATGAAAAAGCCTTTCCCCTCTTCCAAAAGACAGGACACGTGCGCATGTTAGGAATAATCAAAAACAACATAGGTAACGTTCATAAGCACTTAGGCCAATACGAACTCGCTGTAAAAGATTTCAAAGAAGCTCTCAAACATGCTGAAGATGCGCAAGATAAGATCAGTCTACCCATGTACTACAGTAATCTAAGTGACGTATATGCTGAAATGAAAAATTGGAAAGAAGCAGAAAAAAATGGAGACATTTCACTTAAATATGCAAGAAGTACCAACAATAACCATCAGATAGCCTTTTCCCAATTATTACTAAGTAAAGTATACCTCAATACTCACCGCTACGAACAATCCTTGAAAGCAGCAACCGAAGCCCTTGCCATTTCAGAAGCGGATGGAAATTTGGATCAGCAGGAGTCAGCAACCCAACTTTTATCAGATACTTATCACAAAATGGGCAGGATTGAGGATGCCTATGTCTTTGCACTGAAAAACAAAACCTTGAATGACTCCCTCAACAAAAGCAGATTTGAAGCAGATGTAGCAAAACTTCAAACAGAATATGAGACGCAACAAAAAGAATCACAAATTCTCCTCTTAGAAAAAGAGAACCAACTGCATCAACAAAAACTAAAGAAAAACCAATTGATTATCATAGGTTCCGTACTTCTCTCCCTCATGGCTTTAGCCAGTATAGGATTATTAATCAGTAGGAACAAAGCCCGACAAAGAACTAGAGAACTTGAGATCAGAACTACCCTCGCTTCAGACCTCCATGATGAAGTAGGAAGCTCCCTTTCTAGTATTTTTCTTTTAAGTCAAGTGATCAAAAATCAACAGAATCAAGATAGAAAAGAGGAACTATTCGAAACCCTGACTAGAAATGTTAAAGAAACAGTGGATCAAGTGAGGGATATGGTATGGATGGTTAAACCGGATGAAGAAAGTCAGTTGGCCCAAAGAATGGAAAGATTTGCCTATGACATTTGCAATGGTCTAGAAATGGAATTAGACCTTAAATTAGAAGAAGTTCAAGACCTAAATATGGAACAAAGAAGAAATATCTATTTGATATTCAAGGAGGCTGTAAACAATGCCGTTAAATATTCTGGTGGATCATTGCTACAAGTACTACTCAAGCAATCTGGTCATTCCATCATTCTCCAGGTCTCAGACAATGGAAAAGGATTTGATCCTAATAGCCCTAAGAATGGAAATGGTTTAAGAAATATGAGAAGAAGGGCGGAAGAGTTACAAGCCAAATTAGATATCCACTCTTCTCCTGGTCAGGGCACTATGATACATCTAGAATATCACCCGAATTAGGGATTGCAAAGCACTGGAATCCCGAAGAATTTTGCAAAAAAATATCATGATAAAAGTAGCCGTCTTCGAAGATAATGCCCATCTAAGGGAAAGTTTCCGCCTCCTCCTTCAAGAGGCCAAAGGACTGGAATGTGTGGCCACTTTTTCTAACGCCAATGATGCCGTAGAGCAACTGAGAAACCTAGATTGCCATGTTATTCTAATGGATATTTCTATGCCGGGAAGAAGTGGTGTAGAAGCTACTAAGCTAATAAAAGAAGCGTATCCAGATATAAATATCGTGATTCAAAGCATTTTCGACGATGATGAATACATCTTTAAGGCCATTTGCAATGGGGCATCAGGCTATTTGCTGAAAAACGCAGAACCGGCCACCTACGTCAAAGCCATAGAAGAAGTTTATGAAGGTGGCTCACCCATGACTCCCGGAATCGCAAGAAGAGTTTTACAATTATTCCGGGAAGGCTATACCCCTCCTACTCCCAAAGAAGATTTTAATCTTACAGAACAAGAAAGAAAGGTTTTACACTATTTGGTGGCTGGAAAAAGCTATAAGATGATAGCAGATGTATTGTTCATTTCTTTGGAAACTGTAAAAACTCATCTACGCAATATCTATCTAAAACTCCAAGTTCATTCGGGGACGGAAGCGGTAGCTAAAGCCTTGAAACACAAGATCACCAATCTCTAATATCCCCCGATCTCGGGATTGCGACCCAGCCTATTCCAGCGGAATTTTGTACATGCTATGAAATTTTACCGCTATGAAACTCCTCTACTTACTTTTATTCTCTACCCCCCTTTGGGCTCAACCTTTACAAATGAGGGGAGGGCTGCAAATAAGAGGAATCTATTATAACTCGGAAGGTCAGCCACCAAGAAGAGACCCTTTCACCTATGTAATTTCGGGAAATCACCAACTCTCCTTCTTAGGCATGCATCTCCCTTTTTCTTATTCCTTTAGTGATCAGGGGAGGAATTTCCAACAACCTTTCAATCGCTTCGGATTAAGTCCAACCTATAAATGGATTACCCTTCACGGTGGTTACAGGAACCTAAGCTTTTCACCCTACACCCTAGATGGGCATACCTTATTCGGAGGGGGCATAGAACTAAGACCAGGAAAATTCAACGTGGGATTTGCCATGGGAAGGCTGAACAAAGCTACCGCCATTGATAGCACCTCCGGTCAAACTTGGGTTCAAGCATTCCATAGAACGGCGTTTGCCGCAAAAGCTGGCTATGATGGAGAAAAAACTAGTATCACCCTTTCCTATCTACAAGCTAAAGACGATGCCGGAATAGTAGCAGATTCTGCCACAAACCGCCCTGCTGCTAACTCTGTACTAGGACTAGCCTTTAAATGGAAATTTTTACCAAAGTTCCACCTGATTGCCGACGGAGGATTTAGTCTCTATACCAGAGATAGATTTTCTACCCTGAACTTCACTCCGGATAAAGGTAAAAAACTGTACGAGGCTTTAAATCTGAATGCCAGTACAGAAGGCCAAATGGCCTACACTGCGGGTTTGGGATATCAAGGGAAAGACTTTGGCATAGATATACTTTACAGATACGTTGACCCCAATTTTGAATCCATGGGAGTCTATTACTTTCTCAATGATCTAAAAAGTTTAAGTCTGGCTCCCAAGGCCCAGTTACTTAAAGGAAAACTGAGGTTCCAGGCTAATATAGGCATACAAGAAGACAATGTATTACAACAAAAAGAGGCTACCACCAGAAGAATAATAGCATTAGCCAATGCAAGTTATGACATAACAGACAAATTAAGCATTGACGGGAATTACAGCAATTACAGCAGTAATGCGGAACCTAGGGTAACATTTGTTCAAGACAAATACTTACTGGCTCAGACCAATACCAACTATTCTATAACACCCCGATTATTACTGCCCGGCAATAAGTTCAATCAACTCATACTCCTGTCCTTCCACGGAGCAGGATTAAAGGATGTCAATGCGGAAGATTCCGATATACAGACACAAGTAGCCTTTCTTTCCTATAATCTGATCTTCTCCAAGTTCAGTGTTATAGCCGGCCTAAATTATAACAACAATACCTTCGCCACAGGCAAAGTAAATCTTTACGGATGGCAAGCCGGAGGAAATGCTAATCTTCTTAAGAAGGCGCTTTCTCTAGGGCTTAACACCTCCTGGAATAAATCAGAAAGTGCTCAAGGGAAAGGTACTATCCTTAACAGCCAATTGAACGCCAACTACAGATTCTACAAAAAACATCAACTTCAATTTCGGGTCAATTCTCTCCTGAATAAGGTAGGAAAGACCCACAATGAATTAACTGGAGAACTTGCTTACGGTTTAAACTTCTAGTATCATGAAAACAAGACTATTTTCATTCCTACTCCTATTTTGCCAAATCACTGTATGGGCACAGGTGCAGGTCAATCTCAATATTCTGCCTCCCTATTCCACTCGCTTAAGTGATTATGCCAATCACCCCGGCAAAATGCTGGTAACCTTACAAAATACCGGCACAACCACACTTGAGGTCTACTTAAGAGCAGAGATAAGAGGAGAAAACGGCATCCGAATTTTTACTGCCGCGGATTATAGACCTACCCAAAGCATAACCCTAAGTCCTAGGGTACCCTATGTTTTAAATGTAGCAGAAATACAAACGCTCTTTAGCGCAGATGATCTTACTACCAGAGGTACTACTCTACGGGACATTGAGCGAATGAATGGACTTCCGGAAGGCTCTTATGAAGTATGTGTGAGAGCTTTTGACTTTAACCAACCTTCTAGACCTTTATCGCCTGACCGGCCAACTGGATGTAGGCAAATCCAGATGAGTCTTTCAGAACCTCCCATTCTTATCAAACCTTTAAGAGATGAGACAGTTCAAGTCACAACTGCCCAAAATGTTCTATTCTCATGGACTCAACCGGCAGGTCTGGCTCCAGGGACAAAATACATCCTAAAGGTTGTGGAGATGTTTGATGAGGATAGAAATCCTAATGATGCTTTTCTTTCATCTCCACCATTTTTTGAAAAAGAAGTAATTGGAAACGTGTATTTAATGGGTCCTGCAGATCCGGCTTTGGTGCATAATAGAAGATATGCCTGGGCGGTGCAAGCAGTGAGCAAGGAGGAAATGGCTATGCGAAATGCAGGTAGGTCAGAGGTTCGTTCTTTTAAAGTCAATCAGTTGCAAATAGGATATAATAATCCTGAAATAGCAACTATTGCACCTCTTCCCTCCTTTAGCTTAATCCATCTAAAAGGAAAATTAAGATATTTTTGGATGACCGCTAGCGTAGGGAGTGCCAACTCTACTTTGCAATTTCAAAACCCAACTCCCTTACCTGCATCTGTATTTAATAATTATCAAAACAGCCCACTAGCTGGAGTAACAGTTCATTTGGTGGAAGCTTTCCAGTTTCAGAATCCTCAAACCGCAGGTAATCTAGGTGCAGTAGGATCCTTACTTCCTGGAAATATTATTACATATGCCCCCTTAGGATCAAGCCATTCTTTGCGCACAGAAAACAATCCCTTAGCCACAGCGGTTACAGATGCTCAAGGCAATTTTAATTTCCATTTTCCGGCATTAGAAAACTATGATTTTTCATACAAGATGGTCAATATTCAATTGGGAAGTGGAGAATTTAATGCGAGTATCTCAGGAATGGCCAGGAAAGTTCTCATGGTTAAAATCGGAACAGGGGGAGCATCATGGTATGCACATCCCATCCAGTTCCATGATTCAAAATCATCTGATATGGGCACTTTCTACGCTAAGGTCAAAACCTTTAATCCTACCATCGAGGTGGCTGACAAAAATAATCCAAATCTAGTCAAAGATGGAGTTGAAGTCATCATCGTTAGAAAGAGTCCGAGACCCACTTTAGTACCAAAAGACGAGGGAAATCCCGGAAATTTTTCACCAAAAGAAACCTTTGGGGTTTGGAATTATGAGGTGATAGCCAAAGGTGTGACAGATGCTAGTGGAAGGGTAAATTTCCGGAATATTGTACTCTATTATTGCAATAATAATGAAAGCCCTTATCTGGTTTTTGTCCGGCCTAAAAATGAATATTCCACCTCACACAGCTTTAACGCTGTCTATTTTAACGGATATCCATTACGTTATGCAAGAGAAAGTCAATTCAATGGAGAGTGCTACAATAATAGTTTATATAACCTGAATGAATCGTGCTACCAGGAAAATTGCTTTTATGGACTTACTATGTCTAATGCCCAAACGTGGGCTTTGCCTCTCGTAAACTCCTCCTTCGATAATTTTAATAGAGTTCCTATTTCCACTTGGCACCCTAGAATTTACGCCACTGTAAAGAACCGACATGCAGGAACCCAAGGAGAATTAGGATTAAACGAACCTGGTGTATCATGGTATCTCTGGAAAGTAGGTCTTCAAGGTGCACAAGATGCTCATTCATTAGTGGGAACACTTGGCGGAAGCCCTGGAAAGTGGGGTGCATATGTAGAAACCGGATCACAGGGCTTTACCAGTCTCTTTCTTCACCTTCTACAGAGAAATCATCCTATGTCATTAACCAGATCTGGAGTAACGGGCGAGGATGGAAGAATAAATGCAGAAGACCTGCCGGTGGAATATTCTGGCGGTCAGCAAAAGGGATATTTCTACCTATTAGTACTATCAAAAAATGGGTTCCATTCGAATTACACTGCCGTAAACAGAATAGCTACTATAGGGGGCGTGGTGGGCGACATGAATCCTGCTCTAATGGGAAATTCATATAATGCAGGAATCAAGTTTATGAAGCCAAAAGGAAATCTTCAAATCAGATTAAAAGGAGAAGATGGACCATTGCTAAGTGGAAAAGTATTCTATTATGATCCGGAAACAGGACAAAATGGAGACATGGTAGATATCTATTCAAATGGAGAATATAAAAATGTCGTGGTTCCAACAGGCAATAATATCCGAATTGTAGTACTACCCACCAATAAAGAAAAGTACCAAACAGATACCCTCCATTTTCCCATTACGGAGAATATGCAAAAGGAGATTATCGTTCCTTTGAAAATCCACAGAATACACTTTAAAATTAATGGATATTTGCACAATGCCATTGCGGGTGCCAAGATTAAACTAGTCAACCTACCTCCGGGATCCGCCACCTTCTATCCGAACATTAAAAGTTCACATCTATATGAAGGAACCTCCTCTCCCGTTCAGCATTTTCCAACTTCCGGAAATGATCAGGATGGAGGGGTGCCCAATCTGCAATCCACTTCTACTCCAGAAATAATAGGACCCACTCAAAAGATTACAAATGAGGCAGGAAGGGCTGAGTTCGCCTTCTCCAATTCTTCAAACGGGCCATTTATCTTTCATATTAGTGGCCCGCAGGGAAGTGGTTTAGTTCAAGTAGAAAAGAATGTCATGAACCCTTCCGGCAAAGAATGGCAAATAGTAAATGTAACCCTTAGAAAAGGCAGAAAAGTTAGTGGAAGAGTAACGGTAGGAGAAAGTCCGGTTGCTAATGCGAGAGTGCGTGTAAAAAATTCTTCTCCCCTAATAGAGACCTTTACAAATGATGCCGGAGAATATATGTTGGAAAATGTTCCAGCAGATATCAATCTGACTTTCACCGCCTCAAAAGGAGGATCAGGATTAGTAGGTCTTGAATACACTGAAGGTAGAGAGAATGAAGTAAAGTATGGTAAAATTTATGCGCAACATGCCCAGAGTGACCAAACCACCATCAATTTTGATCTAAGAATCTATGATGACATGGACATCAGAGCCTTGCTTGGATTCCCTATGGAAGTGACCCAATTAACAGAAGTAGGCTCTTCCGTTAGGGTCAATGCCCTACTTACTCTTCCTCAACAAGGATGGGTTACAACTAACGAACTATTACAGATAGACGACATTACCCTCATAAAAGACAATAAACATAATGAAGATAATGTCCCTTATGCAAGACCACAAACCTTGCCATTTGCCCTTCAGCTTCCAGAACTACCGGTTTTAGTTCACCAGAGCTATGCAGGGGATTTAACTGAACTTCGACTTAATCGTCTTGGATCACAAGGTACAGGGGTTATTCAAGCAAAAATAGGTATTAGATCCATCTCATTTAATGACCCCAATTTCCAGTTTGAAAGTAAAATGTATCTCAAGGAAAAAAGCGGACAAATGCTCATGAATTCCTTTAGTAGTGGTCCGATAGCCTCCTTCATACTAGACATCATTCCTTGCAACGCTTCAGGAGGAAATTTTGAATTCAAACTTGTCTATACAGGAGAATTTTCCGCTACGGCACTAGGTGCCGGATCAAAATTCAGTGCTAACTCGGTTCTATTGGATACTAGAATTAAAACCCAGTTGCAGAACATAGGAGATCTGAACTTACCGGCCGGGATTCTAACTATTGGAAATGACAAAAAATTAAAGCCTTTTGCAAATACTCTCCAGCATACTGTAAATCTTCAACAGTTCAAACTGGACTTAACCAAAATCACAGGAAACAATGCAGGGATATTTCTTGGAGGGAAGGTACGTGCATTAGGACTGGAAATGCCTTTCCAAAATGCCACCCTATATCCGGACAGACTGCATATAAATACTTTGGAAATTGAACAATTGATGCTGCCTGGAAACATCCCTCTCATGGTATCATCCCAAGCCAGTTTCGGATACGAAGCTACCCCAGGAAGATGGTACCTAGCCGTACTGCCTCCTGAAATAGGGAATTACGCAGCAAGAATACGTGGACAACATTTACAGGTAACTCGACCTGAAGATCACCTAGACTTCACAAGTCTATGGTTTTACAGTGACGGTAATAAGGAGTTCTTTATAGTCCCTGCTCCTGCTCCATTTAAAGTGAGGAACATCACTGATTTCTATGTACAAGGAGTAGAAGTTACGGAAACCACCTTTGCCATAAATGGTTTGCTGGAGCTGGGTATACCTGAACTTCCAGCCTACCAAACCGGCTTGATGTACCACGGAAACAGTCAATTCACCCTTCGTCCATTTAACATGCCCAACGCCGTCATTCAAGGAGTTAGGTTGAAGTTTGTCCAACCAAGTATCACTTTGACCAATGGTAAATTTGAGGTGAAAGGCAGCTTAGAAAATGAGGATCCGGACATATTTAAAAATATAGACTTTACCCTTACTAAAACTAATGGACCCTCAGGCACGCAAGTTAAAATAGATGAACCTCCACAAGGTCAAAACATGTATCTAGGCGGGGAAAGTAACTCTCGTATAATTGTTAGTCAATTGAAAGGTCTCATGAAGGTAGCCGATGGCATGTGGAGTACCTTGAAATTCACAGGAAACATGCCAGTAGAGATGGGCTTTAGTCCCGGTTCAAATACCTTGAACTTTGAGGCCATAGGTGGTTTAAGTGTAAATGCCTCCACAGTCAAACTCGAAAACATGGAGACCCCCTTTGGAGAGCTTACCATGCTATATGACCTAGCCCGACATAGACTGCTGGGTCAATTGAATTATACCGGTCAACTGGCCAGCATGGATGTGGAAGCCGATATTGAGTTTGCCGTTGACAAATACGGTTACTATTTCCTATCGGCAGCCCGAATGGAGATGAGTAATCCTAAAGTAGCTGCCCGTGGTTTTCTGTTGATGGGCGACTATCTACACAGAAAAAGCGATAGACAACAAGCCATAGAAAGTATTCTAAAAGAGTACAGTTACTACTACCGCTTTCTAAATGAACTACCCAAAGGATATCTACAGATTGACAGGTTGAACGGTTTCTTTATGGAAGCCGGCGCGGAAATCCCTTTCCCTGTCATACCCAATTTTGATATAGACCTTGTGGTAGTCTCTGCGAGACTTGAAGTAACCATTGGTGGAGACGTTAGACTAGGAGTAAACTTTGGAAATGTAAACTCCTATAATATGGGCATGTCAGTATTCGTAAATGCGGAGTTTGGACTAGGAGCTTCTGTTCTTATTGCATGTGCAGGAGTCGAAGCGAAAGCTAGTGCAGGAATCAATATGGACGGAACCTACTATAGTAATGACACATACCTACTAGAAGTAGGCGGATTTATAAATATAACCGGCTCAGCATATTATGGAGGAGGAGTAGGTTGCGATAGTGATTGTGATGGGCCATTGTGTGATAAATCTTCCGCCAGTGGCTCCATTGGTCTAGCAGCTATCGGCACTATTACCCATCAGAATTCAAGCTTTGAATTAAGAGTAAATTCCAATTCCTTTAAATAATGAAAACCTTACTATTTCTTCTAATAATGCCTTTTTATATGTTCGCTCAAACCGCTGGAGTAGTTCACTCCGGCCCAAAAGGCATCTTTATAACCATAGGCCAACATCCTCCCGGAACAAAGTATAGCTCCTACAAAATAGAACGATCTGAAGGAGGTGCATTTAAGACCGTGGCAGAACTACACCCTGTGAAAGACGTCAATGAATTCCGCAAAAACATGCAGGAAACTCAAAAATGGGTAGATTATCCCATCAAATTTGACATTTACAATACAGAAAACATTTGGAAAAAGGTTAAAGAAACTTCAGATGTTGAATCTTTAAAGACCGTAGGACACAGTATGCCGGTACTAGCGGGTTTTCACCTCATATGGCTAGACCAAGACGTAAAAAAAGGTAAAACTTATCAATACCGTATTACCGCTAAGGGGTTTGAACTTTTATCAGAGAGAATCACTTTCCAGCCCTTAGCCGCAGCTCCTTTGGAGCTTAAATCCTATCAATTCCTGAATGGAGTATTTCACTTCAAATTATCTGCATATGGAGTGAGAAAGCCTGTTTGGATCGACGTTTACAGGGCAGGTCCAGGAAAGGGTTTCGAGAAACTTAACATTGAAGCGTTTATTAGTAATTCAAAAGATACCCTTCAATATTCCGTAAGAGACAGCTCCGCTACCCCCTACCAGCCATACAAATACACCTTTAGAGCATACGATTTGTACGGAAATCAAAGTATTGACAATGATACAATACATACTGCGAGCTTAGATCCAACCACTTTACCTATTCCGGTAAAAGTAATAATCACGTCAGATTCACAAAAAATTACACTAAAATGGACTCAGACGAATCCTGAAATTGTACAATCTATTCTGCTAGAAAGAGGAACCAGCTCAGAAGGAGAATTCCAACCCCTCCATGAAATGTCAGGATTTGAAAACCAATATTCTGATGAAGATACGGAAGCGGGGACTACCTACTTTTATAGATTTAGAGTTAGTTATAAAGGTATAACAGATTCCAAACAAAGCACACTTTACAGTGCAATCCGTCACGATTTCCGTCCCTTAAGTCCTGTCCTAACCTTTGCAGGAGAAGAAACAGAAAAAGGAACTCAACTGAATTGGACAACACATGAATCAAAAGCCGTAGGATTCCATATCTACCGTCAGATAAACAACGAAGGATATCATCTACTTACCGAGTTGATACCTGCAGTTCGAGGAAAACAAGAATATAACTATCTTGACTTACATCCTGGAGGAGGAAAAACATACCATTATTATATCCGGACCATCTCGCGGAGTTATCAGGAGGGAATACCTTCAGACACCCTAACACTGGTTTCTACAAGGAATTTACCCGTCCCAAAAGCTCCCGTTGATTTTACATTACAGACCGTTGAAGATAAAATCTGGCTTACCTGGCAATCCATGCCTGAGGTAGCGGGCTATGTTATTCTTAGAGAAAGAGGCCAGGCAAAAGACACCTTATACACAGATAAAAATTTCTATGTAGATGAAGTCACAAATGCCACTTATCGCATAAAATCAGTCAATTGGACAGGTACTAGTAGCCCCTATACAAATCCTGTAAAATCTTCCAAGGTACTCAGAAAACCCGCCCCTCCTGGTGGGGTCTTAGTAAGTCCGGAGCGTAATGGAGGCATGAAAATCCTATGGGATAGTCCTGACGGTGACCAAGAGTTCAATTATCAAATTTATCGGTACGAGAAGGGCAAGAAACCCGCCAAACTGGCATTGGTAAAGACAAATGATTATTTGGATAAAACGGTAATTAAAGGTCGCACTTACTACTACTACGTGTGTACCATCAGCCCTGATGGCTTAGAAAGTGAAAAAAGTAAGGAAACGTATTTTACATATTAATCATGAAAAAGATCCTACCACTTATATTGATGCTATTTGCCTGTCACGATGAGGCTGTAGCACCTATTCCCCCAGTCTTGGAGAAAGTTAACCTGAGTGCGATCACCTTCGCTGAGGCAAAAGCCTCCTCCAGCATAGCTAAATTGGGAAATGAAGACATTCTAGAACATGGCTTCGTGTACTCAGAAAGTAATGAAGACCCCGTAGTGGGTCAAGACCTTGAGATCCTAAAAGGTGCAATAGACCCTGCTACTCCATCTCCTCTGTCCTTAAGTGCAGACCTGAAGGGTTTAAAGATGAACACTTCCTACTATATCCGTACTTTTGCTCAGGTTACTTCAGGTACCTATTATGGAGAGTCTACTACATTCAAGACCTTAAACATGACTCCTCCCGGCATTAGAACTGAGGCAGCGGATAATATCACTATCAATTCCGCGAGGATAAAAGGCACCTTAACTTCCAAAGGAACCCATAATATCACGGAATACGGCTTAGTTTGGAATACTACTACCTCACCTACAACTGCTTTACAAACCAAACAAGTATATACAGATAACGTTACTGCTTTCCCTATAGCCTTTACTGCTGACATCAAATCCCTTCAACCCAATACAACCTACTATTATAGAGCATATGCCATTTCAAATGGAATAACTACGTATGGAGAAAACCTGAACTTCAAGACTCCTGCTATAGCTCAACCGGGCATTCGTACTGACGCTGCAGCAAACATTACAATGAATTCTGCCACCTTAAGTGGAACAGTACTCACTGCTGGCAGTCTTCCTATAACGGAAAGGGGCATAGTGTGGGGAACCAGTGCACAACCCACCACCTCAAATACTAAAGCCTCTATTACAGGAAATGTTACCACGTTCCCGAACTCCTTTAATGTCAATGCCACCGGTCTCACCAAGAACACCACTTACCACTACCGAGCATATGTAATCTCTAATGGAGTCACTAGTTATGGAGAAAACAAAACCTTCGCCACTCCTGATGCTACTCCTCCGGGAATTCGAACAGATGCTGCAACTAATCTAAGTCCGGATGGAGCAAGAGTAGGAGGTACAATACTGAGTGCAGGCAGTTATGCTATCACTGAACGGGGTATTCTTTATGGCACATCGCAAGCAAATGCTACTACAAAGGTTTCACAATCCGGAAATGTGACATCATTCCCAACTGCATTTACTTTTGATATCAAAGGATTAAGCAAAACCACCACCTACCATTACAGAGCATATGTTATATCAAATGGCGTTACCACATACGGAGAATTCAGAACCTTTACTACTCCTGACGTAGCCCAACCTGGCATCCGGACCGATGCCGCCAGCAATTTCACGCCTACTTCCGTAAGATTAGGAGGAACAGTTCTGAATGGAGGGACCTATGCCATAACAGAACGTGGAGTAGTTTACGGTACTAGCGCTAATCCAACCACCTCCAACTCGAAATCAGCATTGACAGGAAATGTTACTTCCTTCCCAAGCTCATTTGGCATGGACATTAATGGACTAAACAGAAACACCACCTACTATTTCCGTGCCTATGTAATTTCAAATGGTGTAACTTCTTACGGAGAAAACTTGAGCTTCAGAACTCCAGATCTGGTGGCTCCGGGAATTCGCACGGACGGTGCAGAGAACATTAGACCTACGTCAGTACGCCTTTCTGGTACAGTCACAAGTGCAGGCTCCTACCCTATCACTGAAAGAGGAATAGTTTGGAGCACTTCCACTAACCCCACTACTAGCAATTCTAAGAGTTCTTTAAGTGGAAATGTGACTAACTTCCCTAATACTTTTGGCATGGATATCAATGGGCTATCACCAAACACTGCTTACCATTACAGAGCCTACGTTATATCAAACGGCAGCACATCCTATGGTGAGAACCGAACTTTTACTACCACTACGGTTACACAACCGGAAGTAAGAACAGATGGAGCATCTGAAGTCAACACTTCAAGCGCCAAATTCTTGGGTACCATCACTCAGGCTGGAACTTATCCTATTTCTGAATATGGTATTGTGTATAGCACTTCCAGCGGACCCACTACCTCTAACTCTAAGGCAGTGGCCGGCTCAGGTGTGAATAATTATCCTTATAGTTACGGTGTACAAGTAAATGGTTTGAATAAAAATACCACCTATTTCTTCCGGGCTTACCTGATCTCTAATGGTGTTACTTCTTATGGAGCAGTGAACACCATTACTACTCCTGATGAACGTCCAGTTAAAATAGCTTCCGGACAAGCTACTGATGTAAGCATTAATTTTGCGAGATTGAGCG
Organism: Leadbetterella byssophila DSM 17132; assembly: GCF_000166395.1. Lineage (GTDB taxonomy): Bacteria > Bacteroidota > Bacteroidia > Cytophagales > Spirosomataceae > Leadbetterella > Leadbetterella byssophila. The sequence goes on along the minus strand of NC_014655.1, from coordinate 3,367,859 downwards.
GATTTATCGCCGACGGAGGATCATATCCTGTACAAGAAATAGGTGTTTGCTGGTCTACCTCTCCCAATCCAACCACCTCCAATTCTAAAGCATCCAAATCTGGCAGTGGTATAACTTATCCGCATGATTACAGTTTTGATGCCCATGGATTGAGAGAAGGATCTGAATACCATTTCAGAGCCTATGCCATCAGTAATGGAGTGACATATTATGGTCAAGATGTAGCATTCAAAACACATGTGGTGGCGAATCCTTCTGTTTCAACGGGAGACAATAGAAGCTTGAGTTCCTCTGTTCAGGAAGTAGCAGGTATCTTACAAAGTGCCGGTACCTATCCTATTACTGAACACGGAATTGTATATGGTAGGAATTCGGATATCAACCTAGGAAATGGCACTAAACTTTCCTTTAGTACCCCTAATAACCTTCGGTTCCCACATAGCTACTCGGCGCAAATATCCGGATTAGGTGGAATTTCAGCTCTCACATACTATTATCGAGCTTACTGTGTCACCTCTAATGGATCTGTACATTACGGAGATATACGCTCCTTCAGGAAATAAACAGAAAGGGGTACAAGAAAAGAAATCTAGTACCCCTATTCTTACAGAAAATCTAATGGACTTGGAGTGGGTTTACTTTGAATCATTTGGGCATAAATCTCCGTAGTTTTAATGGATTGATGCCCCATCAATGACTGAACGGTATGTAAATCTGTGCCACTTTGAAGCAGATGAATAGCAAAAGAATGACGCAAAGAATGAACCGTACCTGCCGTCTTAATCCCTCCATTCTTCAGTGCTCTTTTGAGTATTAGTTGCACACTTCGTTCACTATATTGCCCGCCATCCGGATTTTCAAAAAGATAATTTTTAGGCTGATATTCATTATAGTACGAACGCAAAATCTTAATCAATGGATCCGGAAGTGTTACCCAACGGTCCTTACTGTTCTTTGTAGATCTAATGCTCAGGAGTTTGTCGTGCGTCTTGATGTCAGACATCTTTAAATTTATCAGATCACTCACCCTTAATCCACAACTATAAATGATCATTAATATGGCCTTATGCTTAACATTTGGTGTGGCATCAAAGATCCGTTTGATTTCCTCTTTGGAAAAATACTTAGGTAGGGATTCAAACTTCCTTTTAGGATACAAGAACTTCAGTTCTAATTTTTGCTTCCCTACTAAATCATGAATCTTTTTGATGGCACCTACTAAGCCCTTTTGGTAAGAAATAGATATCTGATCAGATTTTTGCTTTACAAAGCTTTCAATCTCTGAAAGTGGCACGTCTTGCAAACTCTCGTATGGCTGTACGTGTTGCAAATACAACTTTGAATAATCTAGATAAGCCCTGATAGTATTAGGTGCGTATCGCTGTTCAATTAATTGTTTCTCAAATTCTTTTAGTATGTGTTCTGTTTTCATAGGCAATCGTGTGTGTAATAAACTACGCCAAATATCTAATAATATTTTAATTATTAGGAATTTAATTTATTAAATGGAAGTTTTGCGAAATTATTTTACATACTAAATACCTACAATGCAGTGTACATATCAGCCCGCCTTTCAAGCTTCTTGAACACTCAATTGAATTCCGGTATGTTCCCAGGAAATCTCAAGAAGTAGGTTTTGGTCCCTAACAAAGCCATAATGCAAAGGATCTACTTTTTCTTCAAAATTCCGTACGGGAACCTTGATTTGGTAAAGGTCTCTGTGGGGTTCATAATCTGTCCCATACTGCCCCGTTTCTCCATTCAAAATCACTATCCAATTCTCCTGGCTAGGTTTAACCCAAAGAGAATATCTTCCTGCCTTGATCTTTTTTCCTTCTACTATAGCATCTTTTGAAAAATGGATTTCCGTCACATCTCCTGAACCTGCTCTCCATACGATGTCATATGGAACCCTATATCCAAATATCTTATCCCCTCCGGAATGAACAGGATTATACCTTAATTGAACCTTCAATTTCCCCACTTCCGCTTCCAGTTCTTCTGTATCATTATGCAAATAGAACTTAAGGCCAAAGGTTCCCAGTCCCAGGAGGATAAATATCCAGAAAAGAGTATTAAATATTTTGTTCATATTGAAATAAACCTGACTCTTGCAGGACCCTTAAAGAAGTGATTTTCTTTCTCAATTGTGCGACATATTCGCTGGAATTCGTCCTATCTACTACGACCTGCACCCCGTAAGGCAACTCATCTACGGGGCAGGAGTTATGAGAAATAATGACGAAATTAACACCTTCCCAATCAATTTCCTGCTTTTTTTTCATCCATACTATAGTTCCAAATGGAGAATCCACCCGAAAATTGCCTTCAACTCCATATTTTATGCATCTTTCTATGCCTTCTTTTTTCTCATTTATTTCCAAACATTCATCCACAACTAGCAAATCTCTCCCCTGTATTAAACTCAATCCACCTTCATATATCAACAATTTCCCCCTATTGCTTTCAAGATAATTTTGAACCAAAAGCTCTGAGAATAGAAGGAAAACACCCCCCGTCAAACCCCAGAGCCCCAAACTTGTCCTCCTCTTCCAAAAGTGTATCACAGAGAATAAGATCAAAAAGAGCACAAGCACTGTAAACATGGAAATATAAATGTCCTTACTAACTGCTCCGGGTAATCCAGCGAAGAATTCCACTACTCTATTCAAAATGATTAAGAGGAATTTAAATATGAATCCCACCCACTCAAACATCCAGTTTATGGGATAAATTAAAAGTAGGAGCAAACCTATAGGCAGTAGAGGGGCACAAACAAGATTGACAGCTGTATTTGCCAAAAGAAAATAATTCGGAAACTGATGAAAATAATACAAACTCAATGGCAAGGTAAACAGAGTGGCAGAGATGGAAACACTGGCACCTTCCCACAAAGATCTCAGAACCCTATTCCCTATTCGTATAGATTTATGCAGAATGGGATGAAAACTTAAGATCCCCCATACAGCCAAATAAGATAATTGGAACCCCACATCATACAACCAGTTAGGATTCCATAGCAATAGAACTACTGCCGACAAGAATAAGGTATTTAGCGAACTTCCCGATCTTTGAAGCCTCTCTCCCACAAGAAACAAACTAAACATCACCACACTCCTACAAACACTGGCACTCAATCCGGTGAAAAATGCATAAGCCCAGAGAGAGCAAAGAACAAGACTTAAGAATAAGAAGCTTCTTTTAGGCACCAATCTTGAGAAGAGAACCTGTAATACCCAAAACAAGATAGCCACATGCATTCCGGAAACAGCCAATGCATGAATAGTACCGGTATCACTATAATTTTGCTGAGTCTCTTTATCCAGATGCACTCGGATACCACCCACCATGGCCTCCGCCACCCCTAATTCAGGAGTATCTCCCAATAGCTCTCTATAAACCCTTTGAGTATAATTTTGAGCCCTTTCAGCAAAGCTCAAATGAGAAGTTTGACCGTATAATTCATAATCTCCCGAGCTTAAATATTTTCTATAGTAAATTCCTTGTCGCTCTAGATATCGCTTATAATCAAATCCATCAAAAGGTCTTTTTCGAGGCAATGTATCTAACCCATCTTTAATCAAAACTAGCTCCCCTTGCTTCCTCAAGGAATCTCCTTTAAAGTAAAGCATAGCTTTACCCTCTTTGGGTAACCATTTCCCCTGCTCATTAACCGCATAAATTTCTGACAAAGCCCTATAGTGTTTGCCCCGCAGTTGAGGTTCTTCCTTGAGCTCTAATAATAATACTTGATGATGAACAGGCACATGGAGGTTTTCCCAATAGGAGACCGTCATGCCTAGGAATAAGAATACAAGAGGTTTGTTAATAAAAAGAAGCACACCTAAAACTGCCCATCCGCCGAGGGGGTCACCTATTGAGATGCCTCCTGCTAAAAGCAGGAGATATCTCGCAGCAGGCAGGTGCATTCTAGTACGATTCTTTCTCGTTTGGAAAATCTCCGGCTTTTACATCTTTCATGTAATTGACAAAAGCCGTATTCATCACTTCAGCTAAATCCGCATAGCGGCGGAGAAAACGAGGAGAAAAGTCTTTGTTTATACCTAACATATCGTGAATCACAAGAATTTGGCCGTCACAACCGTTCCCTGCACCAATACCTATGGTTGGGATCTCCAATTCCTTGCTGACCTCAGTGGCTAAACGAGCGGGAATCTTCTCCAATACCACTCCAAAACAACCTAAGTCTTCTAATAACTTCGCATTTGAACGCAATAATCTGGCCTCTTCCTCTTCTTTCGCCCTCACCGTATAGGTTCCAAACTTGTAAATACTTTGAGGAGTTAATCCCAAATGACCCATAACAGGAATTCCTGCACTTAATACCCTTTTAATACAGTCCTCAATCTCTACTCCCCCTTCCATCTTCACGGCATGTGCCGCAGATTCCTTCATGATACGAACTGCCGTTCTCAAGGCTTCAGAAGAATTACCTTGATAGGAACCGAAAGGTAAATCCACTACCACCAAAGCCCGTTTAACCGCTCTAACCACACTTTGAGCATGGTAAATCATCTGATCAACCGTAATAGGTAAAGTAGTTTCGTGTCCTGCCATCACATTAGATGCAGAGTCTCCTACCAATATCACTTCTATCCCGGCTCCATCCACTAACTTGGCCATGGAGTAATCATAAGAAGTGAGACAAGCGATCTTCTCTCCCTTCTGCTTAAACTCTCTTAGGGTATTTGTAGTGATTCTCTTTATTTCCATTTTATTATCATTTAGGTCCTAACCAAAGCTCCGGATTTAACTTAGTGAAATTATGCCATACCTGGAAATTGATCTCTGGCACCCCGTCTTTCTCTGCCACGGTACCTATGATTTCTCTTCCACTAACCTTTTGGTTAACTTTCACTGCTACACTAGCTAAGTTAGCATACACGGTATAATAATCTCCATGCTGCACCGCCACTACATAATTCAGACCCGGAATCTGAGATATGTCCAAGACTACCCCTTCAAACACTGCTCTTACCTCCGCACCAGCAGAAGTCCTGATATCTATTCCGTGATTATCTACTTTAATACCCTTTAATACGGCATGATCTCTCACCCCGAATCTACTGGAGATAAATCCATTTGCAGGCCAAGACAATCTATTTTTTGCAGCACTAAACTTTCCAGAAGCTATTGTAGCCACCTCCGTACGTGTAGGAGCACTCACCACAGGCTCAGGATTAGGTTTCGGAGCCTCCTTAACCGGAGCTTCATTTGTTTTTGTACTCGGGGCATCTTTAGCCTTATTTCTTTCTGCTACGCGTCTAGCCTCCTCTAACCTTGCAGCCTCCTCTGCTCTCTTACGCTCCGCAGCCTTTTTCGCTTCTTCTTCCGCCTTTCGAGCTGCCCTCTCCTTCGCAATAGCTACAGAGATCACCGAGTTCAATTGACGCAAGGCATCTTGCTGTTTCTTCAACTCAACCTTTAACTGCTTTTCCTTAGAAGTCAACTCTTTAACAATTTCCTCTTGTTTTGACTTCAAATTATCGAGACCCTTTTTATCTTCCGTGACCTCTTTGATCACCTGTTCTTGCCTTAATTTCCCCTGAGCTAACTCTGCCTGACGTTTCTTCAAATCAGCTGTCAGAGACTTCATCTTCTCAAACTTCTTTTTTCTATTCTCCGAATACTGCTGTAGGTACTTATACCTCATGAATAATTCTGTCAAAGAAGTAGAGGAAAAAAGGAAACCTAGCTTAGTCAATTTCCCACTATTTTTTGCTTCTTGCACTAAGATCTCAGCATACTCCTTCTGCAGGACTTCTAATTCTTTCCTCAAAGTATCTTGCTGAGCCAGGTTTATCTCCATTTCCTTACTAATCAAATGGAAATCCTGTTGAGCTAAGGAGATCTTCTTTTCCTGATTCTCAATCTGCCTCTGTAAAGCTTTGGCTTGACTTAATGAAGTCTGCTTCTCTTTTTGCGTGGCTCCTAAAACCTTCTTTACTTCTTCAATTCTTTTTAGGTTCTCTTTCTTCTCTGCCTCAAGTGCCGCCCTACTTTTCTGGGTTTGACCCATGGCAGCCATTGAGCAAGCTAAAACCAATAGTAAAATTCTTTTTATCATAATCCTGGAAAGCGTTCAATTTTATACGAGGAAGGAATGGAAAAAGAAAAACTTAGTCCACTATCCATCACTTCTATTCTGCTATGGCTAAATTCCAATTTCATTTCTGATTTCCCTTTCCATATCAGGCTAATCAAAGAAGGTAAAAGTTGGTCCTTTTCTTGAACAAACTTCTGGTAATTCAGCTCTAATTCTCCTCCTGTATCCTTGCCATTAATCTTAAAGGGCTTAAAAACCGTAGGATCTACTTTAGTTATAAATTTTCTTCCAAACCTTTCCTGAATGATATTCCAAGCCTCAACTTTATCCGTCTCCTCTAAGTCGAACGGCAAATCACCCACTAAAAGGGATTGCAATAATTGGAAATTCAAATCTAAACCTGAGGCTCCGTTTACATCTAACCAGGTTCCTACATATGCCCTTCTGTTAAATCGATCTATTACTTGAATAGAATCAGGTGTGATCTTTAATCTGCCAATTTCTAGTCCTATACTGACCGTAGCCCAGATGATTTCATCTTTTTGTAGATGTATAGTAACAGGAATACGTCTTGACATAGATGGAGATTCAATATCTGCATCTGTCTTGAAACGGATCTGCTTAAATTCAGGCCGACTGACTTTAAAAGCAGTATTCAATGCCAATGAATCTGCCTTTCCTAGCTCCACTCCCTTCTTCTGCAACCTCCCGGACCTACAGGAACTTAACATGGCCAAGGCCAAAAACAGACCTAAAATGAATTTGCTCATTGGATAGATTTGATTTTTTCTTGCAAAACCTTATTTGCTTTATTCCTTTTTAGACCCTCTTCCCAAACGGATTTTGCATCTGATGCTAGTCCCTTTCTATGCAATATATCCCCTTTTACTATAAAATAATCTACTGGTGCTATTTCCTCTTTTATAAAAGACAGAGTCTTTTCCGCCTCTTCTAACTTATTTGAATCCATCAAACTTTCTGCTAATAGCACCTTAAACAATGGAGCTGAAGGATAGTTAGCACTTAGAGTTCCTGCTATGGCTACCCTGTTTTCAGTCCCTCCAGTTTTTAAATATAAAAATTGACTAAATGGATCTGATGGAACCTTAGACCAAACTACTTTCTTCTTTTCAGCCCATTGCAATCCTATACTTGCGGCTTCTTTCAAGGAGGAATCCCACTGTTGCGCCTCTTCAAAAGACATACTTGCATCTTCTCCTAGCATGATTTGCGCAAGCCCTAAATAAAGCCAAACTTGCCCTTGGCTCGGAAAATAGATGCTGGCTTGATCTGCACTTTTTTCTAATGCTTGCCAGTCGCCAAGCCCAAAATTTGTCTCTAATAACGCCTTCCAAACTTCAAATTGAGACTTGTCCTTTTGAACAGCCTTCTCATAATAATCTCTGGCTTTTGGGAGATCTCCCGACTTATAATTATAATCTCCGGCAATAAGATATGCTCTGCCTTGCTCCGGGGTTTCTTTAATCAATTGTTCTGCAGCTTTGCCTGCCTTTTCTCCGGACCATTGCGCCACTATCCTAGTCAAATGCACTTTTGCATCATAAGATAATCCCGTTTCAGTCAATGCTTTTTCCAATAAACCTTCAACCTCTTCCTTTCTTCCTTCTTTTGAATATAAATCCCCCAGTAATATATATGATTCAGGAAGAGAAGCACTCAAGGAACCGGACAGGGTCTTAATCGCCTCTTTCGTTTTTTGATTTTGAATAAGCAATTTTGCCTGATCTAATGCAAAGGCTGGATCCTGCACCTTGCTACCTTCCTGAAGTGCTGCCTCTACTTTATTATCTTTCATGAGGATGATCTGCTTCGCCTTTATTATACGCTCAGAACTTCCCCATTTTTTCTCAGCTAAACCTATAATCTTTAGAGCTTGGGCGTAATTCCCGCTAGCCGACTGATACTCTAGCCATTCCAGATAAGGTTCTTCATCATCAGGCCTTAGCTCTATCCATTTTTCATAAACCTTATCCACCTGTTTATGGTTCTGCTTTAAGACCTCAGCATAATGTTTCAAGTAAAAAACATTTTGGGGATCAATGCGAACAGCTTCTGAAGCACTAAATTCTGCTTTAGCCAACTGACCTAAAGCTAGCTCTGATCTGGACTTCATGAAAAATCCCGCCCCAGAATTAGGATCAATAACTACGAAAGAATTGAATTGCTGTAAAGCTTTGGAATAATCTTGAAGGACAAAATACATTAGGCCCTCCGTATATGCACCCGAATTCTCGCTGGCAGGAGTCTGAGCTTTTGCCCCCCAAATGAAGATCATGAAAAATGCCAGAAATCGCATGGTGATTCTTTTTAAAAAAACGTAAATTTCACTATTTTCTTGCGAATGCGCAAATACACTGATTTACTGCGCCTTCTCTACCTCCCTTAATCCTCCGGAACTAAGCACTGCATTTCTATTGTTATATATTAATAGGCAAGCATTTAACTTCCCACTTTTTAATAATTTTGATCTTTCGAAAAATCAAGCTAATCCGCGTACTCCAACTGAAAACTGCAACATCCTTAGAGGTAGATGACCAATACCTTTCTGAGTTCAAAGATTATGAATTTTTCTTATAAGTAGGCTGATTTTGAATAGGAATAACTTTTTCATGATATAAAAAAAGCTCTCCGTAATGGAGAGCTTTTTTCTTATTTCTTAGTCACCCGAACTGCTATCCGCCTGTCCTGTTCCCTACCCTCTTCGGTAGAGTTATCTGCAATAGGGTGCAAAGGTCCATAGCCTTCCGATTCTAATCGGGAAGCCTCTATTCCTCTATCTACTAGTGCAGCTAGGACATTGGCTGCACGCTCCGCTGAAAGTTTAGTGTTAATCTCATCAGACCCGGTATTATCCGTATATCCGCCAATCTTAATATTTACATCAGGGTAAGCCTTCAATATCTCCGCAATATTGTCCACTTCCTTCTGTGAACTAGCATCAATTAGGGCAGAGCCTTGTTCAAAAGTAAGTTTTCTAAAGTTAAACCATGTCTCTTTATCAACAGCCTTAGAATTGTCCTCTATGAAATTAATTAATTCGTTCTCAATCGAAGTTTCAGTATAAGACAATTTCACCCCTCCAGGTAGAGTCTTTTCAATATCTGGAGAACTAATAGTAGGTTGCTCTACAACTAATGTCTCTTCCTCAGGTGCGGAGGAACATTGCTTCCAGAAATAAATACCACCCAATAGGATAAGTGCTAAAATCAACCAAGGCATCCAGGAATTTGATTCCGTTTCTACTTCTTCCTTAGCAGTGGAGTAGGTTTCTCTCACAGGTGAAGAATCTCCTATAAAATCACCCAAGCTATTTACATTGATGATGCCTGCCAATCCCGCAGGTAGAGCTGCCTTCACACTATCCTTTTGCCCCATGAGAAGAGAAACTAATCCTGATAATCCCAAGCCTTCGTTCTTCACCTTTCTACTTAAGATACCCATTATTAATGGCGCAGCTAAGTTTAGCAATGAGGAGGTTCCTTCTCTCATCCCTGAAGCATTAGAAATAGCCTCAGTTACAGCCTTCACTTTGTCTCCAAAAAGGGAACTTAAAATTCCGCTGCCCACAGGAACCAGCCCTGCCGCTTTCCCGCTGTCTAGCGCACCGGCTATGTCGAAAGAGAACTCTTCACTTCTTGAGTCATTCTTTAACAAATTCAGGAGATACCCCGCCCCTTGAGTCGTTGAAGCTTTCTGCATAAATCCGGCTATTAGGGTAGGTAGAGCTGCGGATAGACCGGCGGTAACATCTACCGGGTCTTGATCGAGATAGTCACTGATTCTAGTTATAGCAGTGGTGTTCAGTTGGTCTTTTGCAAATTGTAGTAAATCCATGTTGTGATTGGGATAAATGTTGAATGAATTAATGTGGTTAGGTAAATATAAGTTACTTTTTTCAATGTACAAGCCTTATTATAAATATTTTAAGTACATTTTAATTTATATTTAGCCAAAATTAATGAATAAAAAAAGGGCTCTTCAGCCCTCAATTCATTTCATCAGCGTGACTTTTTAGATTATGTTCATCATCATACATCCCGTCTAATTCATCTAATTGGGTTCCTGCCCACAAAGCTATTCCGGATAAATAGGATACCCTACCAATCATATGCGCCGCAACCGGACTAGTGAGAAGCAAAAAGAATCCAATGGCAATGGCTTTGGTTGTCACAAAAACCTCCGGAAAAACCATTGCCGCAGACATTAATAAAAGCCCCACTCCTAAGGTGGACGCTTTCACGGTTACAGATAATCGTAAAAAGAAATCCGGCATCCTTAAAATACCTATGGAGGCAAAAAGGATGGATAAGGCACCTATAGTAGTGAGGAAGATGAGTACTATTTCTTTCATGTTTTCTTTTCTAAATAATAGGAGAAGGCTACAGTACCTAAGAAGGCTATAAGAGCCAAGATCATGGCTACATCCATGAATAGTTCTTTCCCACTCCTGATACTAAATACGGTAATAAAACCTATACCTATGGTGATAATTAAATCCAAAGCTATTACCCTGTCCACTACCCTCGGTCCTCGAATAAGACGTATAAAGGTAATGATCATAGATACCGATAAAATGGGTATGATTACGTAGTCCAAATAATTGATTAATGTCATCTTAATATTTCTAGTAATCGTTTTTCAATCCCGTTCTTTGTTTGCTTGATAAAGCTGCTTTTATCCTTTAAATACATTACATGTATATATAAAGTCTTCTTGTCTTCACTTATATCCAAAATCAAGGTACCCGGAGTCAAAGAGATGACTGTAGAGAGCAAATTAATCTCCAAGTCCGTCCTGGCACTCATAGGATATTTTACTATGCCCGGTTTAAAGAAGTACTTGGGTGTAATAACATCATACGCCACCTGAATATTCGCCTTGATCAATTCATAAACAAAGTAAAACAATAAGTAAATGGTCTTTGGAACCCTTGTAAAATAACGCTGATCCTCCTCTGTTCTGTTCATTACCCACAGAATAGCAAACCCTATCATGAAGCCAAATAGGAAGTTGGAGTAATACAAGGTACCCGTCAGTGCCACCCAAATAAAGGACAGCAAAAGGTTCATCAAAAATTGTTTAACCATATCCTTATCCTAAAACCGCCCGTATGTACGGTGCAGTATTTATCATTTCATCCGTAATCCTATCTACCACCTCAATAATAAACTGCGCGTCCAGTCCTATTAGTACGCTACAGATACACAACATTACCACAGGAGAAACCAACAATAATTTTTTAGTTGGAGACATCGCCTTAAAGGTATCTTGAATTCGCTCATCAGCACTTGCCTCTTTCCAAAATACCTCAGACCACATTCGGGCAATTACAAATAAGGTAATGAAACTACCTATGATGATGGCTCCGGATAATACATAACTTTTTGTATCAAAGCCGGCTTCCAACAAATAGATCTTTGGCCAAAAACCAGACAGTGGAGGAATACCTACCAAAGAGAATAAAACCAATGCTATGACCAAAGAGATCTTTGGATACTCCCTATAAATACCTCCAAGCAATTTGATATTCATACTTCCTCTTAACAAACGGATCAAGCCTGCAATCAAGAACATATTTGTCTTCACCAAAATATCATGGAAGAGATAGAATACTGCTCCCATCATCGCCACTTTTGTATACATACCCAGCCCTCCTACCATAAATCCTATATGACATACGATCAAAGAAGAGAAAAACCTCCTTATATTATCTTTGATCAATGCCCCAAACATCCCGGTGACTATGGTGAATATAGCCAAAACTATCAGTAAGTTTTTCAGATCATCGTCAGGTGTAAAGATCAAAGTAAACACCCTGAACATAGCGTAGATACCTACCTTCGTCAATAAACCTCCAAAGGTGGCGGCAACAGCTGAAGGTGGAGTATGGTAAGATGAAGGCAACCAGAAATAAAGAGGAAACACCGCAGATTTTATTCCAAAACCTAGAAGAAAGAAGATGGAACAGAGATGTACCAAAGACTGATTTTGTACCCTAGGCATACGCAAAGCCAAGTCAGCCATATTCAATGACCCCGTAATTCCGTACATAATACCTATACCCGTAAGGAAGAATGTAGATGCTAAAATATTCAGGGCCATATACTTAACAGCTCCTTCTAATTGCGCTTTTCTTCCTCCTAGCGTCATTAATACGAAAGAAGAGATGATAATTACCTCAAACCAAACGTATAGATTAAAGATATCACCGGTCAAAAAAGCCCCGTTCAATCCCATGACTAGGAAATGAAAAATGGGGAAGTAACCGTATAACATCCGAGCACGGTTTATACCCGCCGCAGAGAATACTGACACCGCTAATGAAGCCAAGGCAGTAATCAAGACCAAGGAACTGCTAAACAAATCTGCCACAAAGACGATACCGAAAGGCGCCCGCCAGTTGGCCGCATTCATAATCAAAATTCCACTATGATAAACCTTGTAGAAGAGCGCAATAGCAGATAATAATCCCAAGAAAGCAGCAGTCACACTTATGTATCTTTGGGCTTTGGTCTTCCTCCAAAACGCCAATTGTAGCACTGCAGCTAGCAAATGGATAATAATGGTTCCTATAATAGTATTATCTGTCATATATCTTCTTCTTCCGGAGTATTAAGGTCATCAAGATCATCAGAATCCACTAAGACATATACCCTTTTTAATAACACAATTGCAAATGCCGTAAGACCAAAGCTGATCACAATGGCCGTCAAAATCAATGCTTGCGGAATAGGGTCAGCATAAATATCATTGAATACCTTTAAACCGGGTGCTATTACCGGCGGTTTCCCGGCCGTCAAGTTTCCCAATAGAAAGATCAAAATATTCGTAGCATTGCCTAAAAGCAGTATACCCAAAAGTAATTTAACCATGCTCCTCCTTAGCATCATATACATGCCGGAAGCATATAAAATCCCAATAGTTAAAACTAACAATAGCTCCATGTTATTCAGAGAAAAGAGAAATGGTGAATAAAATGGTTAATACTACTCCCACTACTAATAGATATACGCCCATATCAAAAAGCAAAGTAGTACCTACACTACCAAAAACGGGAACTTGAGTAGGCACCCATAAGGAAGTCATCACCGGCTTACCAAAGAACAATGGCAGTAGCATGCTGACGGTAGACATCCCTAAACCTATAGGAATAAGCGACAAAGGCTTATATCTGATAATCTTCATGGTATTCTCTACACCATGAGCAAAACTATGGAGTACAAAGGCTATGGATGCTACTAAACCACCCACAAATCCGCCACCCGGAGAATAATGCCCCCTGATCAAAAGGAAAAAGGAAAATAGTAATAAGATAGGCAGCAAATATTGCGAAGCCGTCTGTAATATGGTACTTCTCATTCTTTTTCAGAGGATTTAAGTCTAAGTTTCAACAAACTGTATACCCCTATGGACGCTACACTTAACACCACAATCTCAAACATGGTATCAAAACCACGGAAGTCCACAAGGATTACATTCACTACATTTCTTCCTTTACCCAAGGTATAGGCGTACTTTGCATAAAAATCAGAAATATTATATCTGGCAGGTTCTACCAATACTCTAAGACAAATAATAGACAACAACATTCCGAACACCACTGAAATAATGGCATCTCGCAACATTACCTTTCGAGAACGGAACTTCAGGAAAGGTGGTAAACGATATAATACCAAAACAAACAATACCACAGTCAAGGTATCAATGGTAAACTGAGTCATAGCTAAATCAGGAGCACTATACACCACAAAAAGCACACATATAGCATATCCGATTACACTCAAACACACCACCGCGGTTAATCTGGAACTCGTCTTCAATGTCTTATATAATGCACCCAATAGAACAGCTATGATGGCCACATCATATACATGAATAGAAGAAAACTTACTAAAGTCTATGGTGAAAGGGCCACCCCTATATATCTCATAAATGAGTAAGGCCTCCGCAAAGAGGATCATTTTAATGATATAGGACCGTAAATATCCATCATGAAAATAATCCGTATAGGCCGTAGCGAAACGCTTGAAATATACAAACATCCTGCCCATGACCACGCCCGGGCGTAAAGACTCCAAGAAACTCACTAAAGGAGTGGATTTTAACCTAGCCGGATTAAGCAAGAAAAGTATGACGCCAATGCCCAGAGTAGCCAAACTTAATATAACGATAGTATTAAAGCCATGCCATACCTTTAGTTCTACCGCTACGTATTTTTGCAAAATGCCTTTAACCGCAGGCTCAGCCAAATTAGCTCCTGCCCACTCTGGATTCCATCCAAATAGAACACAAAGCAAGGCCAATAATAATGGAGGAACCCACATCAGAGGAGAAGGCATATGTACACCTCTCAACTCTTCCCTCACTCTTCCCATAAATGGTTTAAATCCGGCCAAAAGTCCCGCACCTACTAAACCCACGTTCGTAAGGATGGCTAGACCCGTCAAATACCATCCCCATTTTGATTCTAAATGAAGTGTAGTTTCATAGATCAAATCCTTTCCAATAAATCCAAACGTAAAAGGCAAACCGGCACTGGAAAGACCCGCTAAACCACCTGCTAATGCTACCGGTCCAAGGACTTTACCTAGGCCAGACAACTTCGTAATATCGCGTGTACCCGTTTCATGGTCGATTATCCCCGTCACCAAGAATAAGGGAGCCTTATATAAGGCATGTACCAAAATGAAAACACATGCTGCAATTATGGCGTGAGAAGTTCCTATACCTAATAAGAAGGTCAATATACCTAAGGCGGAGATAGTAGAATATGCCAAAATACCTTTAAGATCCCTTTTGGTCAAAGACAAAATGGAAGCATAAAGCATAGTAAAACCTCCAACTATCATCAAAGTCCATTTCCACATTTCAGTCCCACCTAAGACAGGAGTAAAACGGGCCATGATAAAAATCCCAGCCTTTACCATAGTGGCCGAATGCAGATAAGCAGACACCGGCGTAGGAGCTTTCATAGCTCCTGGCAACCAAAAATGAAAGGGGTATTGGGCTGATTTGGTAAAAGCACCAAACAAAAATAGAGCTAAAATGTAGGGATAGAATTTACTCCCTTTGATAGCACTTGCATGATTTAAGATTTCACCAAAACTAAATGATCCTGCAATGGCCCCCATCCAAACTAAGCCGGCCATCAAAATCAAACCTCCCAGTCCCGTTATAGACAAGGCGGTCAATGCGCTCCTTCTTGAATCTTCTTGCTCATTATTAAACCCGATCAAAAAGAAAGAGCTAATACTGGTTAACTCCCAGAAGATGAAAAGAAGTAGAACATTATTCGAAAGCACTAGTCCGAGCATCGCGGACATGAATAATAATAAGTAACCAAAGAACTTGTCCAGGTAACGATGCCCTTTCAAGTAAGAAGAAGCATAGATAAAAACTAGAGTACCTATACCCGAAATCAAAAGAACAAATAACAGGGAGAGACCGTCTAAACGAAAGCCCAAATTAACCCCTAATGCAGGCACCCAGTTTTTGCTCTCAAATAATACTTGGCCGCTACTAATAGCAGGCAACTTTTGGATAAAATACAGGAATATCACTCCCGGAACCAAAGCCAGAAGTAAACTTTTCCTATCTCTGAAAAAATGCCCAAACGGTACAAGAAGGCAGGCTACAAATAATCCAAGGAGTACAGATATTAGCATAAGCACTAAAATAGGGCATTTTTAGCTTTTATCCTATTTTGTGTAGAGACTTATAGATAATTTCTTTAAAAAATACAATCCACCTAATTCAGCTCTTTGGTCTACATTTTCCGCCATTTTATTGGATTATAAGGAGTTCCTCATCTTAAAGTCATTCAACACCTGCAAAAGATAAGAATATCTTTCGCTAGGTAAAACGTCTCTTAAACTTCTAGCCACCTTTATCCCGGCCTTCACACCTGCAGAAGGTAATGATTCGAACCTAACTAATATAGATTCCAATGTATCCTCCATAAGTATATAATCTACTATTCCCAGTTCAAGTGCTTTCTGCACATCAAATGGACTGGGATCTAAGCAAAGTTGTAATGCCTGCTTCTCCGGCATACTCCTTAATAAGCCAGCTAAAACCTGAAAAGGGAATAAACCTAACTTTACTTCAGGAAGAATAAACGTAACCTCTTCTTTGGCTAGCACAAAGGTACATTCTCCTATGATTAAGAAACCACCTGCATAAACTGGCCCTTCTAAAACAGCAATACTAGGCTTTATTAACTGACTCATCACTTCTCCTAAAGAAGTATTGCCCGCAGAAGCATCTTCATTAAAAGCTTTTAAGTCCATCCCTGCACAGAACACCGGCCCTTCTGCATTTAAGATCACCACTTTGACCTCTTCATCTGCATTTGCCTCATGAATGGCTGCCTCTATTTCTTTGATCATTAAGGGAGTAAAGGCATTTCTTTTTTCAGGACGAGACAAGGTGATATAAAATCTTTGCCCTTCCTTCTTGCTTTTAATGAACATAAACTAAGCTTTTAAAACTCTCTTGCAGGTTATAGATCTGATCCTCATTTGCACGCTGAAACAATCTTAATAATTCCTCTGAAGGTATATTACCTACTAACTCATTCTGCGCAAATGGACACCCCCCAAATCCCAGAATGGCCCCGTCAAATCTCCTGCAGCCTGCTAAATATGCGGCCATCACTTTTTCCGTGGCTTGGGAGGGTTCTGAGTGCAAATGAACGCTCAAAGGCAAGTCAGGATGAATAGTCAATATCTGAGTTACTAGTTCACTCACTAAAGAAGGATTGGCATTTCCAACCGTATCTGCTAAGGAAATTGAACTAACTCCTAAATCCCAGATCTTTTCCATCCAGCTCAAAACTATCTCCTTATCCCAGGGATCATTGTAGGGATTCCCAAATGCCATGGAAAGGTATACCTCCACCTTCCTATTTTTCCTCAGAACGGCATGAGTTATTTCCTTTAGTCTATCAAAAGACTCTCCGATAGTGCTGTTTCCATTTCTCTTTTGAAAGGTTTCCGAAATGGAAAAAGGATAACCAAACACATCAATCGCCTCATGATTCAAGCCTTCTTCTGCACCTCTTGAATTTAGTACTACAGCCAAAAGCTCTGTGCCATTCTTATCACGAATGGCTTCTGCCACTTTTGCTGTATCTGCCATTTGTGGAACCGCCTTTGGAGAGACAAAACTCCCAAAATCAATTCTATCAAAGCTACCGGATGCTAATAAGGTATTGATATGCCTGACCTTTTCCTCCGTAGGCACGAAAGTATCTACCCCTTGCAGAGCATCTCTTGGGCAATCCGTAATAAAGACCTTATCCATCTTCTAGGAAAGATGACGCGAAATCACCATTTTCTGAATTTCAGAAGTACCTTCTCCTATGGTACATAATTTTGAATCTCTAAAAAACTTCTCGGCAGGATAGTCTTTGGTATAACCATATCCCCCATGAATCTGCACGCTTTCTGTAGCCACTTCCACTGCGGTTTCGGAAGCGAAAAGTTTGGCCATAGCACCGGCTTTGCTCACATTTCCTCCTCCGTTATCTTTAAAATGAGCCGCTTGCCTACATAGTAACTCTGCTGCTTCAATTTTTGTAGCCATTTCTGCTAATTTAAAACTAATGGCCTGAAAATCAAAAATAGGCTTTCCAAACTGTTCTCTCTCTTTCGCATATTTTAAGGCACATTCATACGCTCCTCTTGCAATACCCAAGGACAAAGCGGCTATTGAAATCCTGCCACCATCAAGCAATTGCAAAGCTTGCTTGAAACCGGTACCTTCATCCCCAATCCTTTGGTCCTTATGCACTCTACAATTATCAAAAAACAAACAAGCCGTTTCTGAAGCACGCATACCCAGTTTATTCTCCTTCTTACCGGCAGAAAACCCGGGAGTTCCTTTTTCAATAATGAATGCAGACATCTCTTTGCCCGTCCTTGCTATCACCACCGCCACATCAGAACTAATAGCATGAGTGATAAAGTTCTTTGAACCATTAAGAACATAGTAATCTCCATCCTTCTCTGCCACCGTTCTCATTCCTCCGGCGTCAGAACCGGAAAAGGTTTCCGTTAAACCCCAAGCTCCTAACCATTCTCCACTTGCAAGCCTAGGCAGGTAAAATCTCTTTTGGTCCTCATTTGCAAAACTATAAATGTGATTTGTGCACAATGAATTATGCGCAGCTACGGATAAACCTATAGAACCGCAAACTTTGGAAATCTCATCAAGAATGGTAATATACTCTTGATAACTTAGTCCCGCGCCTCCATAGGATTCTGGAATTACGATCCCCATAAAACCATATTGGCCCATTTTTTTAAATAAGTCTACAGGAAAGTGTTGAGCCTCATCCCATTCCATAACATGGCTACGAATATGAGTTTCTGCAAAGTCCCGTGCACTTTCCCGGATTAAGCTCATGTGGTCTGTTTCAAACATAGTCGGTTGATGATATTGTTATACTATTGATGATATTGCTATACTAATATTTCACAAGTCAAATATCTTAAAAAAATTCATATTTTCTTTAAAAAAAGTGATATTTTTGGAACGAAAGGACTCCAAGTAAATTATATAAGAATGAAAGAATTAATCGCGCAATTAACCGCAAAACGAGAGCGACTTCAGGAAGGTGGAGGTGCAGACAAAATAAAGAAACTAAAAAGCAAGGGAAAACTAACTGCCTGGGAAAGAATAGAATACCTCATCGACAAAGATACGCCATACTTGGAGATAGGCATGTTTGCCGGAGAAGACCTCTACGATGAACCCTGTCCAAATGGCGGAGTAGTAGTGGTTCTAGCCTATGTTTCCTCCAGACTCTGCGTGATCGTCTCAAATGATGCCACAGTGAAGGCCGGGGCATGGTTCCCTATCACCGGAAAAAAGAATCTACGTGCCCAGGAAATAGCTATGGAGAATCATCTGCCTATTATCTATTTAGTAGATTCTGCCGGAGTATATCTTCCTATGCAGGATGAGATATTTCCGGACAAAGAACACTTTGGCAGAATATTCCGAAATAATGCCAGAATGTCCTCTATGGGGATACCTCAAATCTCAGCCATAATGGGAGCTTGTGTAGCGGGAGGAGCTTATCTCCCTATCATGTCTGACTATGCCTTTATCGTTCAAGACTCCGGCTCAGTATTTTTAGCGGGACCCTACCTTGTAAAGTCATCCATTGGAGAAAATGTTGATGCGGAAACCTTAGGTGGAGCATCTACCCATTCTGTCATTTCCGGCGTTACGGATACCAGATTCCCCAATGACGAATCCTGTCTGGATGCTATTAGAGATGTGATGGATAAAATGGGGCATTTCCCTACTGCAGGTTTCAATAGAAAAGAGTCAAAGTCACCAGAAACTAAACCGGAAGAGATACATCAATTGCTGCCATTGGATAGAACCGCCCCCTATGACATGCGTAAAATCCTCTTGGCATTAGTGGATGCCAATACCTGGGAAGAGTATAAACCTGAATACGGCAAAACACTACTCTGTGGTACTGCCAGAATAGACGGCTGGGCAGTGGGAATAGTAACAAATCAAAGAGAGATCGTCAAAGCTACCAAACCGGGAGGAAGCAAAGAACTCCAAATGGGCGGTGTGATCTATAGTGACGCGGCAGATAAGGCCGCGAGGTTTATTATGAACTGTAACCAACAAAGAATCCCCTTAGTCTTTCTTCAAGACGTTACGGGTTTTATGGTAGGTTCTAGATCTGAGCAGGGAGGCATAATAAAAGATGGAGCAAAAATGGTAAATGCCATGGCTAATTCTGTGGTTCCTAAATTCACCTTCATAGTGGGCAATAGCTACGGTGCAGGAAACTATGCCATGTGCGGCAAAGCCTATGATCCACGCTTGATTTACTCTTGGCCTACCGCACAGATGGCTGTAATGAGCGGAGCCTCTGCAGGTAAAACTCTACTGCAGATAAAAGAAGCCACGCTTAAATCAAGAGGAATTAACCTCGAAGAAGCTGACAAAAGCAAATTACTTTCCGAGATTGAAGCTCAATATTCTGCCCAACTAAGCCCGTATTATGCTGCGGCAAGATTATGGGTGGATGGGGTTATTGCACCGGAGGAAACTAGAAAAGTCATCTCACTAGGAATAGAGGCGGCGAATCACTCTCCCATTACTGAAAGATATAATGTAGGTGTACTGCAAACATAAAAAAGGACGGCAATGCCGTCCTTTTAATCTGCTAAGGCGATATGCCCAAACTTTTCTTCCAAATCTACAGGCAGCAGATAATCTGATACCAGTAGCTCATTTTCGTCCGTGTTTATAAAGAAGGATCTCGCTCTCTTTTCCCAACCCGGATACTTGTGTGCAAGTTTTCTTGAGCGATAATACAAGACCCTGTACTTTACAAAGGAATTAACTAATTCAGCAGGATAGGGGTACTCATTAGCTTTCCTAACATCAGCTAAACTTAATTTTCCCGTTTGCTCCACTCCAATAATAGCTTGAAAAGCCTTAATGTTCATAAAATCTTTACCCTCTCCGGCATTGATTAAATGATCAATTAAAACCTCTGCTAGTTCCTGGCTTTTGAAACGATTACCGTGATACTTGTTCCAGTATTCTTTACGGTAAATATTGAGGGCTTCTTGTTTTGAGAAGACTTTGTCTCCCCACAGTGGTTTATGTATCCCGTAACCTGCTCCTTCAAATTTAAGAAGTTTCGGAGCATACTTTTCAAACGAGGCAGCGTGGACTGAAAATGAAAATAGAACTAAAATGAAACATCGAATCATCTTTATTTCTTTTAGTGAAAAATCCTGTCAGGAAATGATCCCTTCAGTCGGCCGACCGGCCTAAATTTTCTCCTTCAAGTGGCCCTGAATTCAAAAACAAAACGCAAAGATACTACAAAATTATATAAAAACCTATGCACACTTCAAAAGTAAGTCCAGATAATCAATAATTTAGACATTTTCATCCACCATATTCCGCACTTTAGAGTCAATGATTACTTTCTCAGGATGTACTAAAACTTCCTTATTGGGAGCAAAAAGCGCAAGGGTATATTCTCCTTCTTCGAGTACCGACAAAAAGAGTCTGGTATTAAAGTCTGAACTGCAGTATTCACCCGTTTTAATCCAATCTAGATACCCTTTTGGATAGTAAAAATCTATTGCAAATAGGAAAGTATTTTGCTCTGATTTGAGAACCAACAAAGCCTCTCTGTCAATGGATTTCCCTTCTATATTCAGTACGGTATGATATCTGCCTGTATCAAAAATCCTACTTTGATCCAAAACAGCCTCAAATCTCTTCTCCAACCCGGTAAATACGTAATCTTCCATATACTTATACCAGGTCACAGCCTCTGCATACATTTTTGGTTGGACATGCCATTGCCTCATTTCATCATAGATTTTTGTTGCAAAATCTATATGTACCGGCCCCATCATATCATACCCTCTGGGCACAGATACAGAGTTTAATCTAATGGCCTGGTCATAATACCGGATAGCATCCTGTTCCCTAAAGGCACTTAGAATATTATGACACAAGAAAAGCACCCATACTAAGCCTTTAAGTAATCGAGGTGTTTTTATCATTTCGCACCACAATAAGATACAAAATACGATAAGCGGAAAGGTAAAAATCTTATATCTCGGATCTAAAAGTGTAAAAAGATATTGATACAAAGAACTTCGCTTTAAAGCTATAGCTACAAGGCTAATGAAGAAGAATAGACCCAATATAAAATAAAGCCTTTGCGAATCTGTTTTCTTTTGACCAAAGAGATAAAAGATGAAACTAGAGAAAGTAAAAACAAGACTCAAGCTTCCAAAGAACAGATATGGCTTTTCTCTTAAATATCCAAAATGAAAATCTACATAATTCCCTAAAATGATAAGAAAAGACTTAAATGTAACAATGCCGTTTTCTGGCAAGTAAAAGAGATGGGGATTTAGTAAATAAAACCCTCCTAAAACCAGGACTAAAAGAACCAACCCACCCAGTATCACTTTTAAGGACGGTCCTTTTTGTGTCAACAAAAAGTCAATCAAGAAAACCGGCAATATCAAGACTGCAGCCGTATTATTAAAAATGCCTAACAGGAAAAACCAGAACACTTTTATATACTCCTTACGGACATAATAATAGGAAGCAAGGAGCACTCCCGCTAAGCCCACATGATAATAAAAGGAGGTATCGTGCCTGAAGGATAAAACATAATACTGAAGATTAAAAATCACCAAAACGATGAGCCCTAAGGCAAAAGGGTTCCTTTTGTCCAGCATTATAAAAGGAAAGGCCAACAAACTCAATTGACCTATAAAAGATAGCAGAGTATAAGGAATAGAACCTGTGAGAGTGAAAATACCGATATTCAACAGTTTTAACACCAATTGTAGACTCTCGTTTTCATTAACAAGAAAAACCTTAAACTTAGCCCAAAAACCAGGAACTTGTAGATAATCAATAACTACCTTGCATATGGTTCTGTACTCGTCTTTGATAGGAAATGCAATGGCATATTTTAGATGTACCCAGTAATAATATCCTATCAGGAAAATTAAGAGTAAGTAATACCCCCACCGTAGCGTTTTCATGATTCATAGTTTCAGTTTTAATAATGGCGTGGTCATAATGGTAGTTAATAATGCCATAAATACCATCATGCCATATATCTCCACATGAATTATTCCTAAATCTAATCCAATATTTAAAACAACGAGCTCCATTAAGCCTCTAGTATTCATCAGCACTCCAATTGAGTAACTGGTTTGTCTATCCAAACCACACCACTTGGCAGCCAAACTACTGCCTAATAATTTCCCTGCTACGGCTACAGCTAGAATCAAAGCAAATCCCCCAATATATTCTAGCCCTATAAATTCTACATCCATCCTTAATCCCGAAGTGGCAAAAAAAAGAGGCAATAGGACCTTAACGGTTAAATCTTCAATCTTACTTAAGATAGTCTTCCGAATAGTTTCAGGAATGACAATGCCCACTAAAAATGCACCAAATAAGGCATGAATCCCCATATATTCGGTCATATAAGCAGAAAGTGACACCAATGTTATCAACAATACACTTCTACCGCCATTCAATACACCGTCATAAAACAGATCTGCTAATTTCGGTTTAACCCACTTTACTAATATCCAAATTAACAGTACACATGCCGGAATAATCATCATTACGCCTAGCAGTGAATCCGAACGAACCCATGCCACTAAGGCCCCTAGCATACACCATGCAGTCACGTCATCTACTGCCGCACAACTGATAGCTAATTCCCCCAATTTAGTCTTAGACAAGCCCTTCTCTTTCACTATCCGGGCAAGTACAGGAAAAGCCGTAATGCTCATGGCCACCCCCATGAACAAGGCAAAATGCCAAAATTCAACCTCTTTCGGGGAGAATCGGGGGTACAGATAAAAAGATATAAGAATACCGCATACAAACGGCACCATAATACTTGTGTGAGAGATAATAATGGAGGTATATCCGCTCTTTTTAAGTCGGCCTATATCTAACTCCATTCCTACCATAAACATGAATAAGATCAAACCGGCTTGGCTGATCAAATGAAGTTCTGGGAGAGATTCCTTAGGAAAAAGGAAATAACTGTAATCGCCTAATAAAACAGGCCCAAGTAAAATACCCGCTAACATCTCACCTACCACAGCGGGCTGACCTAATCGTCTACATAAACTACCAGATAATTTGGTCAAAAAAATGATAAGAATGATCTGGAAAAATAGACGAAAGTCTTCAATAAGAGGAATTAAACAACACCCCAGTAAGATAATATTTACTACTGGGATGTTCTTTTTCATTTGTTCTTAACCTTAGGTTTACCATAATGCCTGTCCCGTTCAAAGGAACTAACATGGCGTTCTTTCTTATTATCGAAGATATCTGATATGGTAATCAGAATTCCTGTTTCTTCCACATCACCGAAATCATCATTTTCAGCGGTTCCAAAAGATTTCATTGTAGAAGATAATCCCATATAGGTATTAATCAATGGAGGAATATTCTCTCCCAATGCCCTTATTTTGGAATTTAAAATTCTATACCCTTCCTTATAATCTAAACCATGGAAAATTCCATCATAGACACTTAAGTCCGTTGTAAACCCTAAAGGGCGGATAGGCCACACTAATCTATCAGGATCCGGGAAGTAGTGATTCATAAAATACAATAGCAGGTCCCGAGCTTCCTTATTATAGTGAGGATACATGGTCACTTTACCAAACAGATATTTGATATCCGGATTGAGCACTATAATAGCACCTAAACCGTCCCACAAATTGTCTAAAGAAAACAATCCTTTCCTATTATCTTTCCCAGGCTGAAACTTAGGCTGCACAAAAGACCTTCCAAGTTCTATTGTATAGGGCAAATACTCTTTAATAAACTTCTCAGAGAAGTGGAAATAATGTGCTGTAGAGAGATTATACACTCCATGCGCGTTCACACTGGCGTCCCTTCCTCTGATCAATCGATAACCCGCCACAATCTCCTCTTCTTCAGGATCCCAAGTAATCAGTTGATCATAGGCATCTACACAGGTATCATTTTCATCTATATCTACGGCTAATCCTGTACCACCTCCGGCAGCTCTAAAAGTCAACTCTCTCAACCTCCCAATCTCCATCACCGTATTCGGCTGACGGTGGTGATTAACTAAATGAACTTCGATATTACCATAATTGGTGTATCGAAGAAACGTACTCTCATTTAATTCTCTTTTTAAGATATCTCTATCAATCGGCGCTAAAATCTCCTGCATATATGTTCAAGTTATGCCATAGCATAAACAATGTCTTTGATTCGATCAGCCCACTCTTGGTCAGAGCGACTGTCATTTAATTCTTCGTAAGGGATAGGCTTCCCAATGTGGATAGTTACGGTCTTGTTGCGTTGTGAAAACATTTCGTCTGCCAGGTAAAACATCTCAATATTTACACCTATTCCTATATTGCGACGAAATCTCGCTAAATTATAAAAAAAGTCTGAATTACGCCCCTCTATGTAAACGGGAATAATTACTTTTTTGAATTTTCTTGCTTTAGTAACGAAACTCTTTTTCCAGTCCAAATCCTTAATCACCCCATTCTTCCTCTTCCTTGAAACCAAGCCCGCCGGAAACACTAACATGGCTTGATCACTGGCATAGGTTTCGTCTATCAATTTCATGGCATCTCTGGCCTGTTTTCCATGCTTATTAATAGGAATAAACAAAGGCCCCAGATTCTTTATGTTCATTAAAATATCATTCACCAGGAACTTGATATCTTTTCTATACCTTCCTAATGCATGCATAAAAGCTATGCCATCTAAACCTCCTAATGGATGGTTAGATGCAAATACGGCACCTCCTATGGCGGGAATATTCTCCTCTCCCTTCAAGATCACCTTGACGTTCAGTTCCTGTGTGATTAAGGCGTCTACAAAATCTAAGCCCTCTAAATGACCGATATTAGCCATTACCTCATTAATATCGTCCTCATGCACGATACGCTCAACATAACGTAATAAGGGTCCGGGTAGCCATTTCAATAATGCAGGGTTCTTTTTCTTAATAACCTCCCGAATCACAATATACTTTTCCATCTAAATCCTGTTCTGCCCATTCTAAAAAACCCCAAAAGTTACGGCTATTTTATGAAAATATAGCAGACAGTCCTACAGAAAACCTTTATTTTAATGGTGCCCCAACTTCCAAATCGCAGGTATGCCAAGGCTGACCGTGCGGCGGATTAAACTGAGGCTTAGGACCTACAGGTACAGAAGTATTGATGGGTTGATTCAATATAGAGGTACTGGCAGGCATCACAGGTGTAGGCCTATCCGGGATCTCCTGCACAGGTTCAGGTAATTCGCCCACTTGAGGTAATGGCGCTCCTACTGCTATTTCACAAATATGTCCTGGCTCACCGTGAGGAGGATTTAACTTAACTCCTGGCTGAACCGGATTAGCCGTAGTGTAGGTAGTGGGAGCGTCAGAAAAGTTACTAGCAGTAGAGCTTTCTATAGCGCTTGGTTGGGAAGTGTTTTCCTCCGCCTTTTTCTGGCAGGCAGTAAAGACTACTACTAATGCCCCTATCCAGATCTTTCTCATATATAAGTTTTTTTTCATTGGTCTATGCTAAAATCATACCAAAGTCAACCAAAAATCCAAAGACTCCGGATTTCTAACTGCATCAATACTAACTGCTTTTTCTTTATTATAACCCATCAATATCTTCTTCACCGGCAGCTCCATCTTTTTCCCACTCCAGGTATAAGGTATATCAGGTACTTGCAAGATCTTATCAGGCACATGCCTAGGAGTATATCTGGTCTTTAACCTGCTTTTGATATCTTTCTCCAACTTTGCACTTAATTTCCCTTCCACCTTTACATACAAATGCATTTGAGAACTACCATCTTTCTGTTCTATACATACCACTAAACTATCCTGAACTAGGTCTTCTATGGCATTGTATATTTCAGCAGTTCCAATTCTTACCCCCCCTCTGTTTAGTGTCGCATCAGACCTACCATAAATGATCACTCCTCCATTCTCCGTAAACTTTATCCAGTCTCCATGACACCAAACCCCGGGATACTTTTCGAAATAAGATTCCAGATACTTCACATTTCCCTCGTCATTCCAGAAATACAAAGGCATGGAAGGCATGGGCAACTTAATCACCAGTTCCCCTACTTCATTTTTAACTCCCTGCCCCTCGTCATTCCAAGCTTCTATATCTGAACCTAAGGAAACACACTGAATCTCTCCGGAATGTACCTCTAAGCTTGGACATCCCGTCAGGAATGCTGAACATACATCTGTCCCACCACTCAATGAGATGATTTGTGTTTCAGGAAGCTTCCTTTGTAACCATTCAAAGGTTTCAGGTGGAAGAGGAGAGCCCGTTGAACCTAAGGTTTTTAATTTATCCAAAGAAAATTGCACCTCTCTCTTGGCACAAGTTATATAATACGCAGCTCCAGCACCAAAATGATCCAATTTAACCTCCTGAGCAAATTTCCAAACTGCCCCTAAAGAAGGGTAAGACAAAGATCCTTCATAGATACACAAAGTAGCACCACATAACAGTGAACTAACTGCGTAATTCCACATCATCCATCCCGTAGTACTATACCACATAAATCGGTCTCCTTCTTGTACATTTTGATGTAGGGCCAAAGCCTTAAAATGCTCCAAAAGATTCCCCCCAGTACTATGCGTGATGGCTTTAGGCTTTCCCGTTGTACCCGAAGAATAAAGAATCCAAATAGGATGATCAAAGGGCACTCTGGCAAATTGTAATTCTCCATTTTTCGGAGCAAGTGCCAAGATTGACCTCCACTTTAGATCCTGAACTACAACTACATCTTCTATACTGGCTATCTTCTCTGCCAGCTCCTTGATTATCGCACTTTTTCTAAAGGTCTTACCATTGTAATGATAAACCTTATCGGCAAATAACATTTTAGGAGAAATCTGTTCAAAACGCTCTAATATACTGTCTGCTCCAAAGTCGGGAGAGCAACAAGACCATATAGCACCTACAGAATTTACCGCTAAAAATATAGCTAAAGCCTCCGGTGTATTGTTCAGCACTCCCACCACCCTATCTCCTACACCTATTCCGTTCCTCTTCAAGTAGATTTGCACGGCCAAGACCATGTGCTTTAACTCTTGCCAACTCACCTCTCTTATTTCTGTGGTTTCACTTTTAAAGATCAGAGCAGGTCTATCAGGACTATATTGCCTAAAAATATGCTCGGAATAAGAGATTTCTGCACCTTTAAACCAAGAAGTACCTATGAAAAGATGCTCCCCTCTTTTCATCACATGTTCGTAACCAGAACTAGAAATTACCTTAAAGTATTCATAAATATCAGCCCAAAAATCCTCAGGAGACTGGATAGACCAAGCATGAAGCTCCTGATAATGATTAAAAGTGAGTGAATGTTTCTTTTCTACAAACTTTTGAAAAGCGGTCATTTCAGACCTGGAAATGTAGTCTGTTGAAGGTGTCCAAAGTTTCATTTATACTAGCGATTAAAATAAGAGTATTCCTAGAAAAGCACCGACAATCGGTCCGAATAACGGAACCCAGGCATAAGACCACTCACTCCCTCCTTTCCCCTTTATAGGCAAAAGAAAATGAGCTAAACGGGGTGCAATATCCCTAGCCGGGTTGATGGCATATCCTGTGGTTCCTCCTAATGCGTTCCCTATAACAAATACAAGCATACCTACTAAAAAGGGCTTCAGCCCCGAACCATCTGTACTATAGATACTTCCCGCCCCTACCATGAGCACAAAGGTTCCACTCATCTCTGCATAAAAATTTGAAGGTCCGTGTTTGATGGCCGGACTAGTAGCAAAAACGGAAAGCTTATTGCCTTTATCTTCTGTCACTTCCCAGTGAGGATAATAAAAAAGGTAAGTAGAAACAGCACCGAGAAAGGCACCGGCAAACTGGGCAAGAATATAAGAAGGAACATGAGACCACTCCCCGTTTTTCCAGGCAAACGCCAAAGTCAACGCCGGATTCAAATGCGCGTCTTCACTGCCGAACTTTTGAGCCACAAAAATGCCAGTCATTACGGCAAGCCCCCACGCAGTGGTGATAAGAATTAATCCGGCATTCTGTCCCTTTGTGCCTTTAAGTAAAATATTTGCTACTACAGATTCACCTAAGAAGATTAAAATAAAGGTTCCTAGAAACTCGCCCAGGATTGGAGAAGCTTGCATAAATGTCAGGTAAATTTAAGGTTGTTTTATGGAGCAATTTAGTAATTTTGCAACTTAATATCCAATTTATGTCTTCAAATTCCTTAACAGCCGTTTCACCGGTAGACGGACGATACAGCAGACAGTCCGCTGACTTGAAAAATTATTTTTCAGAGTTCGGTTTAATCAAGTATAGAGTACGTGTAGAAATTGAGTACTTCATAGCCCTTTGTGAACTTCCATTGGAGCAATTGAAGGCTTTCCCTCATGACCTTTTCCCTACACTTAGAAAGATCTATTTGGACTTTACGGAAGAAGACGCTCTGGCCATCAAGGAAATTGAAAAAACCACCAATCATGACGTTAAGGCGGTAGAGTATTTTATCAAGTCCAAATTTGAAGCAATGGGAATTTCGGAACATGCTGAATTCATCCATTTCGGACTTACCTCTCAAGACATCAATAATACGGCTATACCTCTTTCCATGAAAGAAGCACATGAAGCCGTTTTAGCTCCGGCATTCACTGAAGTACTTGATAAACTAAAAAGCTTTGTTGAAGAATGGAAGGAAGTTTCCATGCTGGCACGTACGCATGGACAACCCGCATCTCCTACCCGCTTAGGTAAGGAAATTCAGGTTTTCGCGGAAAGATTAGAAAAGCAGTGGAACCTTCTACAATATGTAGAATATGCGGCCAAATTTGGAGGAGCCACAGGAAACTTCAATGCTCACCATGTAGCTTATCCCAAAATAGACTGGAAAGCATTTGGAAATAACTTTGTCAATAAAAATCTAGGATTATACAGAAGCCAAACCACCACTCAGATCGAACATTACGATTTCCTGGCAGCTTACTTTGATAATCTAAAACGTATAAATACTATTCTTTTGGACTTTGCTAGAGATGTATGGCAATACGTTTCTATGAATTATTTCAAACAAAAGATCAAAGCCGGAGAGGTAGGTTCTTCTGCCATGCCGCATAAGGTTAATCCCATAGACTTTGAAAATGCCGAAGGAAATTTAGGTATTGCGAATGCCCTATTCGAGCATTTCTCAGCCAAACTACCTATCTCACGTTTGCAAAGAGATTTAACAGATTCTACTGTTCTTAGAAACATTGGAGTGCCTTTAGCGCATACCCTTATTGCCTTGAAATCCCTATTGAAAGGTATGAATAAGTTGGAATTAAATCCAACTGCCATACAGCATGACTTAGAAGAAAACTGGGCAGTAGTAGCAGAAGCTATTCAAACAGTCCTCAGAAGAGAAGGTTTCCCTAAACCATACGAAGCGCTTAAAGAGCTTACTCGTAAGAACGAAAAGGTAACAGAAGCCTCTATCAAAGCCTTCATTGAAGACCTCAAGATCTCAGAAAAGACAAAATATGAGTTGAAGCAAATCACTCCATTTAACTATACCGGAATTTAAACATGTAGACCTGCCTTCCCGGCAGGTCTTTCTTTTATCGGTAAAATCCCTCCATTCATCGATAAACTACTTAACCTTTAACGAATACCTCTGTTCGGGCTTTTCCTACTAGCATAATTTTGAAGAAAAAATTTACAATTATGAAAAGCCAAAGCAATGCTACCTACTTCTGGGCCTTAATTTTCATAGCTGGAGGAGGAATCTTCTTAATGAGAAATTTTGGTCTTCTGGATTTTAACATTCCGGTTAAAATCATCAGTTGGAGATTAATTCCCTTGATCATCGGGATCAACGCTCTTTTAAAGAAAGACTACTTTTCAGGCATAATAGGTGTGGCTGTGTCCATAATATTCTACATTCCTGATTTCCTTAGCCCTGAAGAAAAACAACAATATTATAAGCTATGGCCTTTGCTTTTAGTGGGAATAGGAGCCGCTATCTTATCTCAGAAATTCTTCCCTAATTCCTGCAAAAATTACGGTCCAACTTACGATGATTATGACCAAAATACCATTTCTGAATCCAACTTCCTGGCGGGTTCATCAAAGAAGATGTTCACTAAAGGCTTTAAAGGTGGTAATATCAACTGTGTAATGGGTGGATCTGAAATTGACTTAACAGAAGCTGAACTTGCAGATAATGCAGTACTTAAAGTATTCATCCTTATGGGTGGAGTAGGATTAAAAGTTCCAAAAGAATGGAACGTAAAATTTGATCTACTTCCTATATTAGGTGGTGCAGAAGACAAGATCACTAAGTACCCTGAAAACACAGTAAAAACAGACAAAACCCTTGTGATCAGTGGTAATGTGGTAATGGGTGGTGTAGAAATCAAAAGAGTTTAAGCATGGAACATCCCATTTTGAAAGACAGAAACCGAATGCTCATCTACTTCTCCTTGTGGATAGCGGTGGCTGTCTTTCAATTTGTTTTTCTCAGAGCTGATTTCCCTAGTCATCCTTTCCTGATAGGCTTCAGTTCTTTGTTCCAAAATTTATTCCTAGGCACTATTCTTCTAAGTGGGTGGTATGGATTAAGATATCTTAGATGGGAAACGCAGAAACCTATTCAGTTCATAGCAAATCACCTAATGTATATGGTCATCTTCAGCTTCCTTTGGATAACCATCTGCAATATCTTTGATCGAATTGTTCTAGATGATATCCTTCTGGATTACAAAATACGAATTAGACCCCTAAGAAATATTCTCTGCTTATTTTCTTATCTTCTTTTCGTGGCCTTTATGTATCTGGATTCCTACTACACCTCCTTTCAGGAAAAAATGGATAATGAGAGAAGACTACAGGAAATAGTAAAAGAAGCTGAACTCAACCTCTTGAAGACCCAAATGAATCCGCATTTCATCTTCAATAGCCTCAATTCCATCAGCTCCCTAACCCTGCTGAATCCGGAAAAGGCCCAGGAGATGATCATTCGCCTTTCAGATTTTTTAAGGTATACCGTATCTTCTACAAAGATCCAGAAGGTGACCTTAAAGAAAGAACTTGAAATGTGTAAAGCATACTTAGATATAGAAAAGATAAGATTCGGAAATAAGATCATTTTGCAGATCAAAGAATCAGAAGGGACTGAAGATTATCTCATTCCGGCCATGATTTTACAAACCCTATTTGAAAACGCCTTGAAACATGGAATATACAACTCTCTTAAACCGGAGACACTATTCTTTTCTACAGATTTAGTAGATAACCGACTGCTCATTAAGATTGAAAACACCTTTGATCCGGAGTCCCAAATAAAAAAAGGAACAGGTACCGGGTTAAAAAATGTGCGTGACCGCCTAGACCTACTCTACGATAAAAACGCGTTAATGGACACAGAAATCTTAGAGAATTGCTTTAAAGTAACCTTAAATCTCCCTGCTCAAACTCATGAAAATTAAAACCCTAATTATAGATGACGAAGAACTAGCTAGAACTTTAATTAAAAAGTTCCTAGAAGATCAGAACGATATTGAGATAATTGGCGAAGCCGCTGATGGATTTGAAGGTTTAAAACTGATCCAAAATCTTCAGCCAGACCTCCTTTTCCTGGACATTCAAATGCCGAAACTTACAGGACTGGAGATGTTGGAATTATTACCCAAGCCTCCTGTTACCATCTTCTCGACCGCCTATGATCAATACGCCATTGAAGCCTTTGAAAAGAATGCAGTAGACTACCTATTAAAACCCTATTCTAAAGATCGCCTTCTTAAGGCTTTGGACAAAGCAAAAGAAAAATGGCAAAGAAATGAAAGTCCTAAGATTCCTGAAATACCATTGAAAGATGCAGGATCAAGAAGAGTAGTCATAAAAAATGGCACTAAAATAGAAATGATCCCTTATCAGGACATTCACTACATAGAGACTTATGGAGATTACGTGTGGATACACACTGAATCCGGGAAGTACCTCAAACAAAGAACCATGAAAGAATTCGAGAACGTACTTGGAGCAGACTTTCTAAGAGTACATCGCTCATACTTGGTCAACACGTCCTGTATTCAGAAATTGGAGCTGTATGAGAAATCATCCTATCTACTGGTGCTAAAAAGTGGGGGTAAACTGGCAGTAAGTAAAACAGGGTACAAACTATTAAAGGATCATTTAGGCTGGTAATTGCTTTACCAACTGACTCATCTGATAGGTATTCTCTGCCAAACTCTTCAGAGCCTTTACCTGATCTAAAATCATCCTGCCTTCTTGTAGTTTTGCACTGGTGTCCGTATCATGAATCTGATCCTCTAATTCTGACTCGTGGAGCTTTGCCAAATTGTAATAATACTTATCCAATTGTTCCAAAGCTTGAAGAGGATCCTTTTCAGCCGGCACATTATTACCAATCCCTTCCATGACATTCGCTGCCATACGTAATTGATCCATGATATAACGCATCACAGATTTAAACTCTTCAGACATCTGTGTAGTTTGATGATTTTGAATATATGTAGAGTACGCAGCAATTCCTTTTAACATAGAATGACAAAGCAAAACCAATGCATAAGTATTACTCAATAAACTTCGCTTTGACTTGGGATCATCCTTCATCCTTTGAAAAGCTTCGTACAAGTTGCCGTTCTTCACAAAGGCATCTTTTCTGAGCAACTTAAATTCAGTATCCACTGCCTCTTTCGTCTCATAAATCCTATTCACGGCCGTTAAGTACCTTCGGTTCGCATTGATGGATTTCCTTATAGCCGTAAATATGTTTTCCTTCTCCCAGACTGGAAATATGAAATAGATCACAAATAAAGCAATCAATGAGCCTATGAAGGTAAAAAACACCCTATCTAGTATGAGATCAAAAGACCTTCCTGTAAAGGCTACATATAGGAGTATGATGGCCAAAGTGATATAGGTAGAAGCCAGAAAATATCTGCTTGCTACATATGAAAAACCTAAGGTCATGCTAATCCCCGCCAATCCCAGAAGTGCAGGCCGGTAATCTGTAATATAAACTATCAACAAAGTAATGACCCCTCCTAACAGAGTTCCTCCAATTCTATCAAACGCCCTAGATCTTGTTAATCCATAGTTAGGTCGAAGCACCACAATACAGGTAGCAATGATCCAAGAGGCATGATCATCACTGATCACGTTCTGCAGAAGGAAACAAATCCCTATGGCCACACATAAACGTATAGAATGTTTAAATATGGCAGAATCAAAATTGAGGTTAGTGAGAAGAATCTTGTACGAATAATCTTGAGTAGTGATAAACTTCGCTTCACCCTGAGCTCCCATCTTATCCGTAAAGATCAGATTTTCATAATGCTTGCTGATCACACTCAAACGGTTCAACTGACGATTCTTCAAATCTATCAGGGTTCTTAAGATCAAAAGACGGTCATGCGCCTCCTTTGACCTACTTCTTAGCAGAGGTTTTAAATTCTCTTCGGCTTGTAATAATTTCTCTTGTAGTTCTGGATTTAAGGTAAACTTCCTATTCAATCTCAACAATTCACTCAGCCTCTCCAGCTCAGCAGCCATCAAAAGGGTAAACTCCCTGTAAGGCTTAACCAAAGGTTCTGTTCCATCAAAATGCTCTCTGGCTAGCTCCAAGTCATGACTTGCAGCCAGAGTAGTTTCAAACAGATCTATAACCTCCTTGAATATCAGGTATTGTCTACGAATCTTATTGGAGGTTAATAATCTACCGTCTTTGATCAACAGCACTGACCTCAGTACTTCATGGAAAGTATTGAGCTTACTTTCAATCTGTAAGATATCAGCTTCCAAATCCTCTGAATCCCAGACCTGCTGCTCTAACTTTCGAAAATAATCCGCCGTCAGTTCCACACAATCTGCCAACATACTTTGGATATGATGACTTTGGTAGAAGAACTGACTAATTCCTGACAAAATGATGTAAATAATCCCACCTACTAAAACATAGAGCAGACTTTCTATGTTTGAAAAGCCAAAAGCATGAATACCATAACTGGATACTATGGCAAATAATCCCCCAAAGGAAATATTCCCCCCTCGAAGACCATATACAGCTAACATAGAAGTGATGAAGACGAAAATCATCATCACCGTGAAATGAAGCCAGTCGGGAGTATAAAAAAGACCTAAATGTATAGCTAGAACGAGAAAACTCCAGGCAAAACCAAGTATAATGCCTATCACCCTATGCCTCTGGCTTCCTTCAATATTTGGAAAGTAAGCAAATAATGCCCCAATACTTATGGGAAAAACGGCCTTGTAGTTATGTGTGTAGTAGCCCCATACCAATGCCACACCTAACATTAAGCAGAGTACTACCGACTTAAAAAAGTCAAATGAAAGTATGTGTTTGTTGGCACTATGCAGCACGGCTATTGAAACTACCCTGCAAAATTAGCCTAATTCTTCTTCCCTCTTTCTAAAAATGCCTTAAATTCTTCATAACTAGTGTACGCCACAGGAGGAGTTATCATCTCTCCTTTAGCATCAACAATAATGTAGTAAGGCTGAGCATTGCTATTGTACTTGCTCATCTGAAAATCCAGATTTTTAGCACCTATGGTAGCTTTCAATTTATTATCATACGTAGAGACGTATTGCCTCTCTACAGGTAGTTCCTTCTTATCATCCACATAAAGAGACGCAATCACGAAGTCCTCACTCAAACTTTTTAAGATGTCTGGCTTAGACCATACATTTTCCTCCATTTTCCTACAATTGGCACAGGCATATCCCGTAAAATCGATCAAAACGGGCTTACCTACTTCAGCAGAATGCGCTAATGCGTCTTCAATTTCATTAAAGCCCCAAAGACCATGAGGCAATGCTCTCATCAACTCCGGTTTAGGTGCAACTGCACTACTGGTCTGAGTAGGCAATGGAGGCAAGATTCCAGATAATGCAGATAAGGGCTTATTCGTTACACCAGGAAGCATATATCCTGCTATCCCAAAGAATACCACAGCGAAAAATACGCGTAATGCACCATATTTCTCCACCTTTTCGTCTTTCGACAAACGAATGAATCCTAGTATATATAAGCCAATGATCACGGCTACCAAAATCCAGATCACTAGGAAAACATTTCTATGGATCAAATTCCAGTGATATGCCAAATCTATATTGCTAAGGAATTTCAAAGCAAGCGCAAATTCCATAAAGCCAAACACAGCTTTAAGTTCATTGAGCCACCCTCCGGACTTGGGAAGGTTCTTCAACAACTGAGGAAACATAGCTAAACCTCCAAATACCAATGCAAATGGCAAACCAAAAGCCAGCATTCCATATAACGGTTTCAGTACCTCTCCACCCGCTGCACCAATCAGCAAGGAACCCACAAAAGGTACTGTACAACTGAAGGACACAACCACTAAAGTCAATGCCATGAAGAAGATCCCTATTAATCCTCCTTTATCTCCTAATCTGTCAATCTTATTTACCGCTCCATGAGGTAATACAATCTCAAATGCCCCTAAAAGCGCAAATCCGAAGGCAATGAACAATAAGAAGAAAATCAAATTAGGAATCCAATGTGTACTTAGAGCGTTCAGGAAGGAAGCTCCCAAGGCCATGGTGATCAAACCCATGAGGGCAAAAATGACCATGATGGAGATTCCATAAAAAATAGCCTTAAACTTACCCCCTTTCTGCTTGGTAAAGAAACTTACCGTCATAGGCATAATAGGGTAGATACAAGGCATAAAGATGGAGGCAAATCCGGCACCGAAGGCTACCAATAAAAACTGCCACATTCCCCCACTTTTATTATCCGGTGCTTCGGGTATATCCGTTAAAACCTGTAAAGGCTCAGCAGAAATGGTATCTAAACTTGCAACTACTTCTGGGGTAGCTACCGTATCAGAAACTTCCTCCTTTTCTACGTCCTTGACTTCTACTCCAGGCTCTGCTTTAAATGAAATATCGTATTCCTCATCTCCCGGTATACATACGCCATCGTCTTGGCAGGTTTGGAACCTTAAAGCTGCATGCAATTTTACATCCGTACCCGTAATCTTTGCCTTTTGAATATAAGTAGCTTCATTGTAATAGACCAGTACGTCTGCTTCCCAGACTTCTTCGTAAAACTTCTTTGCAGGCTTGGCAGGCTTTGGCCTTCCTACTAATTGAAGTCCCTGCAATTTACTAAATGCGAACTCCAGATTCATAGGACCAGCGTCCGGATCTGACTCCGCCGCATAAATCTTCCATCCCTGCTGAATCTTAGCATTAAATATGATATCTACTTCATCACCTACTTTCGCAGATTTAGGTTTTATGGAATATGACCATTCAGTAGGTTTAAGTATACCTTGGCCAAAACTTGCAAAACTGATGAAAAGTAGGGCAACAAAAAATCTCATGGAAGTTTAAAATACTTATTAACTATAACAATACTTGAGCCAAAAACATTGCAAGCCCCCTTAAAATTTAGGACAAGACAATGCTTTTCGTCTGATCTTATGCTTAGGTCTGCGATCTACTTCCACATGAGGCAATTGGTAGGCAATGGAAATCTCATGTGAACCTCCTGATCGAGTCCCCAATCCTGAAACGGTAAGATCGTAGCTATACCCAAATGAAAAATTCTCATACCTTACACCAATCACCCCTGAGATGGCATCTTGATTGGGGAAGTTATTAAAGGCCTTTGTCAATGGTATACCCCTGTATTGTAATCCTATAGTTAAAGGTGTGTAGGTGACGTATGCTCCAAGATCCAATTGAGAATAAGGACCTTGCTTCTTGTATAAAAATGTGGGTGTAATAGTCACTTCTCTTTCAGAATAACTATCTGTTATCAAATAACTCAAATCAAAATTGTATCCTCCGTGCACCACGTACTGCCTTGGTAAAGCAGGAATTTGTCCATTGTTCCCGCTGTAAAAACTTAGCTGAGGTTCCGTGAGGTGATTGGCAGATACTCCCAAGAAATATTTAGGATTAAAGTATAATATCCCCGCCCCTACATCTAAGGTGTTTATGGAGGTAGTTCTATCGCGGATTACCGGATCGGCAGAACCGCCTGTCACTTGACCATTATTAGCTAATTGATCTCCAAAAATCAACCCATTGGTTTGTAAACCTCTAAAGGAATACCCTCCGCTCACACCAAAACGTATGGCATTATCTCTGTTGATATTCAATTCATAGGAATACAGCAAGCGAACTTCCGTATTGGTTAAATTATACCCTTGTTTATCAGAAAGTAATGAAAGCCCTATACCACTATTGGCCTTTTCCAAATAATGATCTACAGTAAAAAGAGTGGTAATGAAGTTAGCATTAAGAGAGGGCCATTGATTCCTGTAGTTCATCATCACCCTGGGAGCGTACGCAGAACCGGTAAATGCAGGGTTATGATACATAGGGGCTGCATAAAACTGGGTAAACTGGGGATCCTGCCCACTTACCGTATGCACCAGTATCATAAAAAAGAAACACCATCTTTTCATAGCCCCTATCTTAAACTCGCTCTTTGATTACATCAAATATAAACACAGAAAGCTTCCGCCCTAGCGCAAATTTAAGTTATCGGCTAAAAAAACTAAAATCAAGGGAAAAAGCATTGCACATTTATATGCATTTTTACGTTTACTAAGGTAAGATCAGAGATATTTTATGAGGAAGTGTTTACTTATTGGGGTGATGATTTTGCTGGGACTAAATGCCTCTGCACAGCTTACCTATGTAGGTAAATCCTGCATACAAAACCCCAATGATGCCTTACCGAATGACGGAACTCAAGGATGTGCAGAGAATGTCTTCCTGTTTGACCATACCCCCGGTGGTAGAGAATGGACTTGGGATTTTCGATATACCGCTAACTCCGGTGCAGCATT
Organism: Leadbetterella byssophila DSM 17132; assembly: GCF_000166395.1. Taxonomy (GTDB): domain Bacteria; phylum Bacteroidota; class Bacteroidia; order Cytophagales; family Spirosomataceae; genus Leadbetterella; species Leadbetterella byssophila. Next base: position 3,329,340 of record NC_014655.1, on the reverse strand, counting down.
TTTTATTCCCACGGCCGTAGGCTCTCAAACCATTTCTTACACGGTTACAAAAGCAGATGGCTCTCAGGAGAGCAAGAGTATGCAAGTGGTCACTTCCTATTACCCTAATCAACCTCTATTTGAAAATAAAACCAGCCTAGATACCACCATTTGTGGTGGAAAGAAAATTACTCTTGATCCGTACAAAGGAAGATCAGCTCCCGCAGGAGTAACTTATAAGTGGTTTCCTAACGGAGATACTACCTCTACACTAGAGGTTGACGAGCCAGGATGTTATAGTGTAGAAGTGATAGACCCTATTAGTGGATGTTCAAGGTCTGCGAAGGTAAATGTAAAGGTTTGTATGGAACAGGATCCCTCTGGTGGAGGATCTGAGAAATGGTATTTTGGAGATGGGTCCGGAATAGAATTTGACCTAAGCTATACCGAACTTCCCATTGACTCCTTAGCTGATGAAGGCAGTTTAGATCCTCAACCTGAGCTTGAAGATCCTATTTTTACACCTACTGTACCCAATACCATCAATGAATCACGCGCCAAAGAAGCTTCTGCCATGGTCTTTGATAAGTCCGGACAGCTAGCCCTATACACAGATGGCAAAAAGGTTTATTCCGGTGTTGATGACCAGGAAATACCCTTTGTAGGAACAAATCCCCTACAAGATAGGGCCGGAACCCAGGGATTGGCCTTGGTCCCCAAACCCATCTGTTCTTCCTGTGATTTTGTGAATTATTATCTCTTCTATGTAGACAAAAATACGGGCTTACTGAACTATCTCACCATAGACATGAGAACCCAGGATAGAAGAGGCGAGGTCATAGGAGAACCTGTTCCGGTGGCAGCAGAAGTATCAGACAAACTAAACGCCGAAAGAAGTGCAGATAACCTGAGCTATTTCCTTTCTGTATACGTACCTCACGCGGGAACATTCCAGTCCATAGGTGTAGATTCTCTGGGCTTGATTTCCGTCTTGCCCACTGTAAATCCTCCGGCTCCAAATACGGTTTCTTCGGGCTACGTGGCTGTATCCTCCTCAGGTGACCAAATGGCGCACGGTCTAGTTAAAGACGGACAAAATGTAGTGCAAATATTCAGTAGAGATCCGGCAACTAACCAGACAGCATTTATCAAAGAAATTAACCTAAATGTGCCGGCACCACCTACCATTTACGGCTTAGCTTTTAGTCCTAATGGCCAATTCCTTTATGTCAGCTTACAAGGTGACGGAACGATCAATTCTCAATTATGGCAAGTGGACATAAATGCGGAAACCGGCACATTAATTATAGAAAGACCTGAGATTTTCGGGGCTCTTGCCCTAGGACCAAAATATGGGGCAGGAGAAAAACTGGTCTATTTAACCATAGACGGACAAAACACCATCCATTATTTCCAGGAACCGGATGAACCCGGAGCTGCCTCTGCCTTTACTTGGGCTCCCAATAGTGCACACCCCGGGGTACGAGTACCTGGCACCACACGTCTAGGGTTTCCTAATGTAGTTGGTGCTGAGCAAGACCAACAAAGCGATGGACTTGAAGCAAATTACGTAGGGAATTGTTTTAATCAGCCTACCCGCCTCTATACTCAAGACGTGTGTAGTCCTATGAAAAATGATGTGGAGTGGGAAGTAGAAGGGAAAAAATATAAGGGCAAAGAAGTTTCACATACCTTTTCAAGGATAGGATGGCATGACATCAAAATGAAAGTGCGCATCTATAGAGAGACTCAAGCCGGAAGCACTTTAAACAATAATACAGGAGGCCTAACGGGGAATCTTCTTAATGACTTTTGTACAGAAATAGAATTTAAAGGTAGAATCTATATCAAACCTTCTCCAAATGTGCGTATAGCTGAACCCCTTTTTGTATGTGTTGAACCTCCCTATAACGGCAAATTAGTTCAACCTGAAGTATCTGGAGGGGAATCCTTTACCTATGCATGGTATACAGGAGCTGGAGTTCTATTAGGTCCTCCAAATCACGATCCCTACGAAAAAGATCAGTTATTTTACACTGCCCAAAACTTTATATTTGAAGTTACTAACAATTACAACTGCATGGTATCTCGTAATATAAAGTTAGAACAAGGCTGTGAACCTATTATAGAAATACCTACAGCCATCACACCTGATGGACAAGGACCTATTGAAAATGAAACGCTGAAGGTCATTCATCACTTCATAGAACGACCTGTACTTCAAATCTTTAACAGATGGGGAGAACAGGTATATGAAACAGATGATCTAACCAAAGAATGGGATGGATCCTTTAAAGGAAAAATCTATTCACCTCAACTATATGCATATGTACTCAAATACTATGCACGTGATTTCCCGCATTTGGGCGAACAGAAGAAAGTTGGGTCAGTATTAGTTTTGACCCAATAATCATGGCTTGGCTAAAATGCCTTCCCAGCGGTTCAAGAAATCATCAGCCATAAAATCAGACATGCCTTCATGACGTATGACAATCTCTCCCGCTTTATCTAATACTACGGTAGTGGGGATAGCTTGTCCTAGTAGGGTTTCAGGTAAGATATCATCCGGACTATACACCGGGAAAGTATATCCTTTGTCTTCTATAAATCTTTTAGCCAGTTCCGGTTTGTTATCTACCTCCACCACTAAGAATTCCACATTCGGGTTTTGACGATATTTCTCATACAAGCTCTGAAGTGAAGGCATCTCCCTTATACATGGAGGACACCAGGTGGCCCAGAAGTTGATTAAAACTACCTTGCCTTTTAAAGAGGCCAGTTGGACTTTAGATCCATCCAACTTCGTAAAACTTAGATCATGTTCAGTACTAGCTACCTTTTCTGTATCAGTTTCTTGGGTTTGGTCTTGTTTTGAAATACAGGAATTAAATAATAAGGCTAGGAGAATTAGTTTTTTCATGCTTGATATTGATGAATGATATGTTCTAGTTGAGGTAAGGCTACCACACCTGACTGCCTCCACAGTATTTGACCTTTCTTAAAGAGTATCAAAGTAGGAACTCCCTGAATCCTATATTGCTGAGAAATAGCCGGATTAGCATCAACATCTACCTTTAAAATCGTAGCAGCGTCTCCTACCTTCTTCTTCAAATCACTCAGAATGGGAGCCATGGTTTTACAAGGTCCACACCAGGTAGCGTAAAAATCCACCAGTGTTAACTGCTCGCTATTGATCTTTTGAAAAAATGAGTTCATATATATATAACAATACCTTTTAAGCTTTAGGTTCAAAGTATCTCAAGGTCTGTGATATAATTTGAATACAATCTAAAAGTTGGCCTTCTGAAATCACTAATGGTGGAGCAAAACGGATCTTATTTCCGTGTGTAGGCTTAGCTAGTAATCCTCTATCCTTTAATGCCACACAGATATCCCAGCCTAAAGTAGACTCTTCTCCAGAACTCAATTCTATGGCGTTCAATAAACCTTTCCCACGAATTTCCTTCACTAAACTACTGTTGATCTCCCTAAGTTTTTCTCGGAAGATCTCACCCAGATGAAAAGCTTTTTCCGGAAGGTTTTCGTCGAGTATAATTTGTAATGCTTCTTTTGCTACAGCACAGGCCAGGGGATTCCCCCCGTAGGTAGAACCATGTTCGCCTGGCTTGATGGTTAACATGATGTCATCATCAGCCAATACCGCCGATACGGGCATAATACCTCCGGAAAGGGCTTTCCCCAAGATCAAAATATCAGGACGCAAACCCTCATGATCTACACAAAGCATTTTTCCGGTCCTACCTATACCGGTTTGAATTTCGTCAGCTACAAATAACACACGAGCTGCCTTACAAAGTCGGGTTACTTTGGACAAATACCCACCTTTAGGCACTTTAACACCGGCCTCTCCCTGGATAGGCTCTACAATAAAACCGGCGATAAAAGGATCAGAGATAAGTGCATTTTCTAAAGCCTCTACATTATCATACTCTATGGTTTCTATTCCGGGTAAAAAAGGCCCAAAGCCCGTGGTACTGCTTGGATCATTGGACGCAGAAATAATACCGGTAGTTCTACCGTGAAAGTTCTCTTTGGCAAACAAAACCTTTGCCTTCCCCTCAGGAATCCCCTTCTTCTCATATCCCCATTTCCTACACAACTTTAATGCGGTCTCCACTGCCTCCACTCCGGTATTCATCATCAATACCTTATCGTACCCAAATAGTCCTGTGATAAATTGCTCAAAATCACCTAGTGGTGCGCTATGAAAGGCCCTTGAAGTAAGCGTGAGTTTACTGGCTTGCTCAGTTAAAGCTTTAATAAGACGAGGGTGACAATGTCCTTGGTTAACGGCAGAATAAGCCGACAAAAAATCATAATACCGTTTTCCTTCTACATCCCATAGAAAAACGCCTTCCCCTCTTTCTAAGACTACAGGAAGTGGATGATAATTATGTGCGCCATATTTCTCTTCCAGCGCTATATAATGAGATGTAGAACTTGCCATACCTTTACTGATTTTTCACAATTTAGGCTTTTGGCCAGAATCTTCCAAATTACGTAAAAGCGAATAACTTATTCCGCACCTTGCATTATGGACATAAGAATCTCTTTGTGAACTACTTGATAACTGCTTCTGTCAAATATTCCGGAGGAATTATTTCCAAGCCCTCCATTGTCCCAGTAGAAGGGAATCATCCCATACTTCTTTGCTGAAGCTGTGACTGCTTTTACATAGGAATTTCTTGATTTATTATGCTCAGAAAGAGCGGGCTCAGGCAGAGTCGACCTATAGGTAGCTGCATATTCTCCGAGTACCACTGGAATTCCCTTCCCTACAAAACGCTCATACATCATTTTAAATTTGGCATCCAAATATTCTTCCTGCCCCCAAGTAGAGACGCCTGATTTTCCTTGAAATTCAGATCCCCAGAGGTATTTACTTGTCGCACTATTATCTAAGGAAAAGTCGTATGGATCATAATAATGCACTTCAACAAATAATCTATTTTCTTTAGTATCCTTAGGTAAGGCCAAGGATTCTACCGTATAATCAATGTTAGTATTATAACCTTGTACCACCAGATTTCTCCAGGCATTTTTTCCGCCTGTTGCGCGGACAGCATCTACAAAGGTTTGATTATAGGACATTTGCACCTCAATATGTTCCTTGCTAGGTCTGTTATAATCCGCATGCACTTCATTAGTTCCGGCGAAAAGGAGGTGTTCATCATATTCTCTGAAGGCCACAGCTATTTGCTCCCAAAGTGCTCTTTGCTTCTGATTCACCTCTTCCTGTTTTACATAATACGGATGATTTTCAAGCCACCCCCCATCCCAGTGAATATTGAGAATGACATACATTTGATTTTCTATACAATAATCCACCACCTCTCTAACCCTTAGTAACCACTCTGTCTTGATACGGTGGGTAGTTCTGTCCTCAATGTATCCACTCCAAGCGCATGGAATCCTGATGGCATTAAACCCTGATTTCTTCACCAGATCTATCAACTCTTTACGGGTAGCGGGGTTTCCCCATAAAGTTTCACTAGCGGTCAGTGGATCAGAGCAAGCTTCTAAGCTATTGCCCAAGTTCCACCCCACTTTAATTTCCTTACTTAATGACATGGCATCTTTCTCTACACCAATCTGGGTCTCAGGTACATTTCTAGGCAGACCATCCTGCTTTACATCCAGAATCTCTTCCACATAACCCATGATCACCTTCACTTTAGCTTCTCTGGAATATATTCCTGGATTCTCCACAATAAACCACTTCTGTCCCTCCACTTTTATCCATGTAGGTAGATCTTTATAGGTGACAGGTGCTGATGCTTCCATCTTTACCTCAAACTCTCCACCCTGAGCCTTAGCCCATATCGCCTTAGTCTCTAAATTAAATTTAGGTGCACCGGATTGATGGAAAGTGATAGAAATTTGTTTTGGTCCAGACTTTACTATCACTTTTCCAATCCTAACCGAATTATTAACATTATCCTTTATTTCCACATCTATTTTTACCGTTCCTTGTGCTCTGCTTCCTCCATCTACCAGTATCCAGTCCACTTCCGATATCACTTCGAATGGTTGGCTGGCTTTTACGTAAAAGTTTTGTAAAGTGGCAGAAGAAGGCACTTCCATGCTTTCCTGAGAAATAACTAATTCTACCTCAGGATCCTGATTTTCTTTACAGGATAGTAGGAACAAGAAGATAACAATTATGATGCGCATACTCATTAGAGGAGGCTAGGCCTCCTCCTTTTATTTCTTAATAAAATGGAAAATCAAAACCTCATCTTTTGTATCTCCGGAAGCAATGGAGTTTGAAATTACCCCTAACCATATCCCCTCTGAATCTATGTTAGATAGATTTGATCCTCCATGAGACACGAAATACCAGTCATTTTTGCTTCCACTGATACTTTTTGTATTTGTAGTTGGTAGCCAATTTGCCGCTGTCCCCGCATAGTCCACCAGAGGAACACTTATAGTCAGGATATTTTTATCAGGATCTATTTTAACTGTTCCAGAGGCAGTATAATCCAGTCCATCCTTTTTCTGCTTTACATCCACCTTTATTTCATCTCCATCAGTACGAAAGGTTAGAGAGGCACTTTCAGCTACGCTTTTAACTTTTTCATCCCAAACCCAGCCATTAGAAGTAAAATCATTACCGAAAGTAGATGAACTAGTCCAGCCCCCTTTGAAGGTGGGGGGAAATTCCACCCAATCTACGAACCAGTTGGTATCTGGAACAAAAGTTTTACCCACTAATGCAGCTCTCCACGCCGCCAAAGGATCAGCGCTACTAGCTCCGCTAGGCAAGAAGTGATAAGCCAGGTACTCATCTTTAACAGCATCCCGGGCACCTAGCCAGATGCCAACCATATTTCCGGAGGCGTCAACTTCTGACCTTATTACTCTCAAGGTCTTCTCTGAAGTTGTACTTAGGGATACCCAATCAGCAATGGTGAATGAAATGGCTTTATCAAAATGAAGATTATTCTTATCATCAACACTATAAACTCCTGCAATAGGCTTTCCGCTTCCATCTGTAAAAATATAATTGCCTTCTTTTGCACCTGTTTTACTTAGGGTCAAAGAAATATTCTTGATGGTATTAATATTATAGGGTGCCCAACCTGTATTTTGATAATCTTGAGCGGTGGACCATGGATTCAAGAATTCCCCGGCTAAGTTGGTCCAGTTATACGGAGTTTCCGTAGACAGGATCCATTTCTTCGTCGTTGTGGTTGAAGTAGTCAAGTCTTCATTTGCGTTACCCATATAAGGCGGTTCAGGTTCTACTTCTACTCCAGGAGTCCAATTTTCCTTGAATTCTTTGGAAATATAATTGTAAACTAGCAAACAAGCTCCTTCACCAGATAATACAGGATCTCTTAGAACGGCTAACTGCATATGATCTTTTGTCAGGGAAAGGATTTTTATATTTCCCCAATCTATAACCACTTTATCTCTACCACTGTCGTGCAAAGGTGAGGCGTCAGTAATCCGCATGGTCTTATTCTCTGTATCTAACATATAAGTACCAGTTTCTGTACCTCTTGAGGAGATAGTTTTGTGCTCCACCTTCACATGAGCCCCCCCTTTTAAGTCAAAGGTCATTGAACCAAAATCCGCTGTATTCATCAGCCATGAGTTGCCTTTAAAATCAGGATTCCAGTTCCAGCAGTCGCCTCCTTCTTTCATACAGTCGCCTAGCCATCCATTGTCTGTTCCATAGAAATATAGTGGTCCTAGAAAATGACGACTCAAGCCATTTTCATCTAAATCCAAATACCAGGTCTTTTCTTGATCGACCCCACCTGAAAGCATTTCCCACATTTCATCTTGAACAAAGGGAGCGTAGAAGCTTTGCACACTAAAAGTAGCCGGTTCTCCATACACTACTCCGCCCCTGGTCTGTACACCAAATTTCACCGAGTATGTCCCGGGAAAGGGTATCTTCAACGTAACGTCTGCACTTTGGCTCCTACCTTGGGGATGATCCCACAATGGGGTATACTTTTTATCCATCAAACTCCTGAGATGGATAATGTTCGGATTTTGAGCATCTGGCTCAATCTTAAACGCTATTCCCGGCACTAAATCGCTCGGTTTTACATCTACACTTCCCAGGAAAAATTCATCTGGGGCGCAGGAGATCAGGAGGCTGATCCCTGCTATTACACTTAGAAATCTATTCAGAATACGTTTCATCTTATTTAAGGTTTAATTCCAACCGGGGTTTTGAACCAAAACTCCTTTAGAAAGGGTGATTTGAGTGTTAGGAATCTGCATAAAACCTCTGGTCTTGGTGATATTTTCGGCCTTGATGATCACTTGATCTGCTGCATTTCCACTTAGTACATTTTGCGTCTGTGCTATCGTTGCAGATGCCACTTGCAAACCTTGACGTAATAAATCCCAGTATCTGATTCCTTCGAATGCGAACTCAAATTTTCTCTCTTCCCAGATATTTTCCTTTGTAACGGGTTTAGTACTTAAGCCGGCACGAGCACGAACAGCATCAAAGTAGTTCTGAGCATTAGCTGAGCCTAACTCTGCCGCCATTAATAATACATCAGCGTATCTAATCACTACAAAATCCTGATCTTGCGATATCTGGAAATCATTACTTCCCCCCGTATCTGAAGTGCCGTCAGGCAAAGCGGTAGGAGTATACTTCTTATTACTATATCCAGTGTATTCCCTTTGGTCTTTGATATCAAAACTGCTAGCTATACCCTCCTTTTCTAGATCGATGATGGATGCAACTTTTCTTTTGTCATTAACATCAAATGAATTCACCAAACGCGGATTTACGGTACACGCTCCCCATCCTTTCCCGTAAGGAGCATAATTCGTATTTCTCATTCCCATCATAACCAGCCATCTATTACCATCTACCATACCATTGTAATTTTGGGTATTATTAAACTTCTGTGCAAATACCGTCTCCTTGTTGCCCATGCCGGCATATCCGGATTTATCTAAGGTATTATTTGCTGCATTAGGAAGGTAGGAGGCCGCCGGCCACAAGGATTTATATTCTTCAACGAGTCCAAATTCACCACTGCTGATGATCTCCTCTAATCCGGTCAGAACCTCAGATTTACTCACACCCAGATCATCCTTTCCGTAATAACCGGTGTAAAAAAGGTAGACCCTGCCAAGAAGTGCTTTCGCGGCATGTGGAGTTACTCTTCCATCATTACTTGCAGCTTCTGACTTTGGATAGGCATTCGAAGGAATATTTGAGGCCGCAAACTTGAGGTCTTCCACGATCAGCTGATAAACTGCTGTGGGATCTGCCTGAGGAATATTATCAGTAGTTGGTTCTGTCAGTAAAGGAATTTTCTCAAAAAGCCTAACCAAATCAAAGTACTGAATGGCTCTAAGGAAACGTGCTTCTCCTTCTATTCTATTTTTTCTGGCCGCATCTGAACCAAAATCTATCCCATTCAACTTTTGCAATAAGGTATTACAACGGAAGATTCCAGCATAATAATCTGCCCAGGTCCCGTTGAAAATATTGTTGTCAGAAGGACTTTGACTAATGTCAAATCTATCTATAGCTTGGTAAGCCCTACCGTCTGTATTGCCAGTAGCACCGAATGTATTATCCGATAAGACTTCGGATGTCACATAAAATGACATATTGCCATTAGAGGACGTTCTTTGAAAGCCGTCGTAGCACCCAATTAATGCCATTTCCGCATCTGCGACGGTCTTGTAGAAATTGTTATCCAGCACACTAGTCATGGGGTCTACATCCAGAAAGTTTTCTGTACATCCCCAAAAAAGTGCCGTACTTATATAAATCAAAACCTTTTTCATGCTTACTTAAAATTTAATGTTTACTCCCACTAGATAGATTTTAGGGCGAGGGTAATAACCCAGGTCAATACCAGACACCCATCCGCTTGTACCGTAACCTATTTCAGGATCCATGCCGTCATATTTGGTAAAGGTGAACATGTTTTGCGCTTGAGCATATACTCGGAACTGACTCAAATGTTTCCATTTAATAGGAGGGGCAAAATTGTACCCCAAAGTGATGGTACTAATTCTCAAGAAATCACCTTTTTGCAAATAAAGGTCAGAGAATTGCCAGTTCACATTGGTTTCAGTTACCCTTGGAATCCTATTCGAAGTGCCTTCTCCTGTCCAGCGTTGGAGTATGGCTGAAGTGTAATTGGCTTGTTTGTTGGTATGATTTCTATAGGATTGTACGATTTGATTTCCTGACACCCCATTGGCAATGATTCCCAGATCGAAGTTTTTGTAGTCAAAATTCGCATGGAATCCGAACACCACTTTAGGCATACCTACACCTAGATTGACTTTATCTGATGCATCTATTTTCCCATCAGAGTTCACGTCCACATAGCGTACATCACCTGGTTTTACTTCCGGTTGGAGTATTCCCTTTCCTGCAGATCTCCAGGCTTCTATTTCCTCGTAATTTTGGAAAAGACCATCAGTTTTATATCCCCAAAAGTAACCTATTGGCATTCCGTTCTGTGCTCTATAGAACTCATCAGAGTTGTCAAACAACTGTCCGGTGGGACCGTGGATTATACCATCTTCAGTAGGGATATTTCCCACCACGTTCTTGTTGAAAGAGGCGTTGGCTCCAAACCTATACCCTAAACTACCTGCCTTATCTTTAAATATGGCGGATAATTCAACCCCTGTATTTTTCACATCTCCACCATTAATGAATGGTGCTCCTGCTCCTGCGGTGGCTAAGATGGGAGCTTGCACTAGCCAATCTTTAGTGGTTTTGATGTAAAAATCACCATAAACCTCTAATCTGCTCCTCAACAGATAGGCATCAAAACCTATGTTAATTTGTTCTGAGGTTTCCCACTTGACTAAGGGGTTAGATAATCTGCTTGGATAAGCTCCAGGTACATTTGTTTTTGAGGTTCCAAAAACATAGAAGGCTGCCGGATTTCCACTACTATAAGCTGTTGAGGTGTTGATGGGAGAAGCAAACTGAAAATCATCAATGTTTTGGTTACCTACTTGTCCCCAACTGGCTCTTAGCTTTAAGAAGTCCAAACTTCTACCTGGCTCAAAAAAATCTTCGTTAGTTACTACCCATCCTGCGGAGAAAGATGGAAAATATCCCCATCTATTTCCACGAGAGAACTTTGATGATCCATCAGCTCTCAATGTGGCATTTAGCATGTATTTCTCCTTATAATTATATCCCGCTCTTCCAAAGTAGGATGCGCGGCGGTATAAATTATCTGGTCCACCTCCTACTCCCATTGTTTCTACCACATTTCCATCAGCATCTAGATGCGCAATACCAGTAGTATTATCCAAATAAGCATGATCAAAATCATCAAACTGGGTGAGTAAATTCCAATTGGATGCGGATAAATAAGTCCCTTGGTATCTCTGGGATTCCATTCCTACCAAGAGATCAAAATAATGTTTGTTATTCAAAGCGAAGTCATAGGATGCTGTATTTGTCCAGGTCATCGTATGGCCCTTATTCATACTTTGAGAGGTAATAGTGCGGTTTTCATTAAAACTGTATACCGAAAATCTGTAAAGAGGTTGAAAGCTCCGATATTCATTTGCAGAATAATTAAATCCAAAAATGCTCTTGATTTTCAATCTCTTAATGGGCTCTATCTCCGCATAAAGATCTGCAAGGAGCCTTTGTGTATCACTTCGATTATTACTATTCGTCATCATGGAGCCATAAGGGTTGCCATCTCCATTGTACCACGGGGAATCGCTAGTATCATTATAAGGGCTATTGTACTTATTATTTCCACTATATACTGGAGATAGCGGAGAGGTAATAAATGCCCCCCTTAATGTATTATTATACTGGTTTCCTACGCTTATCCCATTATTACGGATATAATTAAAATTAAGATGTTGACCTACTTTTAAGAAGTCTTTATAGAGTTTGTGCTCCGTGTTTATCCGAAATCCATAACGCTGATAATTTGACACGTCCTTTCCTCCTACAATACCTTCTTGATCAATTTTGTTAAAGGAAATGGAATAAGCAGAAGAGTTATTGCTACCATTGATTTGCAAAGAATGATTTTGAGTAGCAGCATCCTTGATGAACATCTGGTCTACCCAATTCGTATTGGATAGTCCCTGCATATCCTCAAATCGAATTAAAGCAGCTCCTGAATTCAAAGCTTGCTCATTCATGATCACTTTATACTCTTCAGCATTCAGCATATCAACCATTCGTATTGGATTTTGTATACCTATATAAGCGTCATAACTTACTTGTCCTTTGCCTCCCATCTTAGTGGTAACAAGTACTACGCCGTTTGCTGCTTGAGCACCATAGATGGCAGCAGAAGCAGCATCTTTCAACACATCAATAGACTGAATATCAGCCGGATTTAGCAAGGCTATATCTCCGCCTGGAATTCCATCAATAACGTACAAGGGGTTAGAATTACCAATTGTACCAAGCCCCCGAATATTTACTTTCATTCCCGCCCCCGGTTGGCCGGATGTAGAAAGAATAGTCACTCCTGCAGCTTGCCCCTGTAAAGCCTGCAAAGGGTTTAGGGTATTTTGTTGCTGAATAAGTTCTCCTCCTACATTAAGGTTTGCCCCCGTCACGAGTTTCTTCTTTTGTACTCCATAACCCACCACTACAACTTCGTCTAGAGCAGATTGGGCAGAAGATAGTCGGATCACAATCTCTCCCGCTTTTTGAACCGTATACTCCGCAGTTTGGAATCCAATAAACGAAACTTCCAGAACATCACCAGATTTCGCATTTAATTGGAATCTCCCTGTGGCGTCTGAGAGGGTTGCCACAGTTCCTCCTCTCACTTTGATAGTTGCACCGGCCACCGGTTCACCATCTTCTTCTGACAAAACGGTACCTCTGATGCCTTGTGCCCAAAGAACTTGAGTCACGAGAATCAGTATTACCGTCAATTTAAGCTTGGTAAAAATTCGCATAGGTCTATTTTAATTTTAAGGTTGTTTCTTCTCCTTTGTACTTAATGATCTGAGGTTTATGATTTCTTCCATCTACCCATATTACCTCAAATTGTCTTTGCTTTAACATTCCAGGATATTCTCCAATCCGTTTTCCAATGGTCAACGTTCTACTTTGGTCATCATACTTCATAGGAATCATGGCATACTTACCGTTCTCATATTCATTATTCTTGCCCTCGTCTTCGTAAAGTGTGAAGGAGCCGTCAGCCCCGGCATAGACGTAAAGTGAGATTTTATCGGCCGGTTTCTCATCTGAGTATTGTAGCTCCGGACCTAGAGGTAGTATGGCCCCTGCCCTCACAAACAGTGGTATTCTCTCATATGGCGCAGCCGCTTCAATGATCTTACCACCATTTTCCTTACTTCCGTTATAGAAATCGTACCACTCATTTCCCGCAGGTAAGACCACCTTTCTACTTATCTGACCTTTTGCAGTTACGGGATTAACTAGTAAATACTTACCCAAAAGGAATTGATCATTTACGGAAAGGATTTGGGGATCATTAGGATACTCCATTCCTAAAGCCCTTAGAAATGTTCCGTCCTTATGATAAACATCTCCAGCTAAAGAATATAAATAGGGCAGCAACTTGTATCTCAACTTAATGTAATACACCATGCTTTCATAGGCGGGATGACCTGCTGGCGCTATATGAAAAGGTTCTCTAAAGGGAAATTGTCCATGGGCTCTAAACAGGGGTAAAAAAGCACCATATTGGAACCAACGAGCATTTAACTCTCTCCATTCTTCTAAATCTGCGCCCTCTGCCTTATGCCATTTTCTCTCTACTAGGAACCCACCGGCATCCATAGTCCAATAAGGTGTTCCGGACATTGAAAAATTAACCCCAGCCGATATTTGATCTTTCATATCGTGCCATCTACTAGAAATGTCTCCACTCCATGCAATGGCCGAATATCTTTGCTGCCCTGCAAAAAAGGAACGCGTCAAAATAACCACACGTTTATTGGGATCTGTTTCTCTTTGACCCTCAAATATACCTCTGGCATTTTCCAGAGGAAAAGCATTATAATAACGTGTAGAGGAACCAATGGCTGGTTGAAAAACGGATTTCCTCTCCGCAATATTCAAATTGGAATGAATGTCAGGCTCACTAGCATCCATCCACCAAGCATCCATTCCTAGTTGGTACAATTTTTCGTTCATCAAGTTCCAGAAGCCCCTTCTAGCACCTTCATGAAAGGGGTCATAAAAGGTAGAGGTATATCCAGGCCCTATCCAGTCCCTCCTTTTATCGTAAATATTTCTCAGATACAGCCAGCCCTTATCTCTAAATTCAATATAAGGAGATGCCCTCTCGTTGATTTTTGGCCAAACAGATATCATCAACTTATAATTGGCCTGATGCAACTTTTCAATCATCCCCTTTGGATCAGGGAATCGAGTTAAATCAAAATCGTGACTACCCCAATCATGCTCTGACCAGTAAGACCAATCTTGTACCAGATTATCAATTGGAATTCTTCTCTTTCTAAATTCCTCAGCCACTTGCTCTAGTTCAGCCTGCGTTTTATATCTTTCCCTACTTTGCCAATATCCAAAGGCCCATTTAGGAAGAATCTGTGCCTTCCCGGTCAACTTTCTATACCCTTGTATGACCTCATCTCCGGTAGATCCTGCTATGAAATAATAATCTATGCTATCTCCAGCCTCAGAAGAAAAAGAAAAGGTATTTTGAAGTTCATCAGGAAGCGGAGCTTGCCACTGTAATCCCAGATACGCTTGCCCCCCGTCCGGCACCCACTCCATCTTCAAATCCACCTTCTGCCCCTGCTTCATCTGCAAATCCAACTCAAAAGAGCCTGCATTCCAACTTTCCCTCCATCTATCCTCTTTCAATTCCCCATCAATCCAAACTTTCAGATAGCCTGAATAATTGAAATGAAGACGATGCAAGCCTGTATATGGTGACTCTATTTTACCTTCATACCGGGCTAAACTTTTACTGAGATCCACTTCTTTGGGAAGTTTATCCTGATCACTTAAATACAAATAGGAGATCTCTGATTCCGGTCGGGTAAAAATTACTTTATCTGCTGATGATTTGGCATAATAATTAACCGTCAACCAACCCTTATGACCCTCCGCAGAATAGAGTTGGAATGCTGATAAGGGTAGCAATGGGCGAATATCCCCCGCTTTAGTAATGGAATAGTTATGCCATAAAATCCCATAATTTTTGGTTGAGTAAAGAAAGGGAATACCTATCATGGTATTGTACTGCAAAAGCGTGACCTGCCTTCCCCCATTGTAATTCATTACTCCATTTTGATGCTGTCCTAACCCATAAAATGCTTCTTCCTGACTTACCTCAAAAGTTTGTTTAACTCTGTAAAATGAATCACCTGAATAGCTATCAGCCTCAAAACTTTCACTGGACCTAGGTCTTTCTGCTAATAGAACTCTGCCTTCCGCATCCTCAAATTTTACGGCACCTAAGACTTTATCAATGATAGCTGTAGCCTTCGGAGTTTTCAATTTAATAAATTGTGCATCCTCCTCTTTTGACACGGAAACACTCTCCATTTTGCCTACTACTGATAAGTTTTCAGTCCTTGCTACATTCGTCTTCTTTGGGAAGGAAGTGACATGAAAGGTTTGGTCATTTAAAACTTCAACTGTCAATTGAAGTTCAGGTCTCCATGGATTTGCCGGCAGTGTCAGCAGGACGGACTGTGGAGTCTGAGCCATGCTTACCCCAGAAATCCATAGGAAAAGTAGTCTAAATAGTTTCATTGGATGAATCAAAGAAATTTTTAGACAAAAGTATTAGTCTCAAGACTCTTGAAAGGGGCGGTTTTGTTAATAAATAGGGATCAATATGTAAACCAAATCAGGATTTAATCTTCCTAAAATCAGTGGGGTTATGCCCCCATTTTTCTTTAAAGAACTTAGAAAACGCCTTGGGGTTATTATAACCTACAGAATAAGCTACTTCTGCCACTGTTAGACCCGTGTCTTCTAACATCTTTGCGGCCCTTTTTAATCGAATATCTCGGATGAATTCAGAAGGAGACATTCCTGTTAATCCAAAGATCTTTTTGTAAAGACCTACTCTACTTACATTCAAATTTTCAGCTAAAATTTCAACAGAAAATTCAGTATTACTTAGATTAGCTTCGATCAGTTCCAAGGCCTTCCTTACAAATTTCTCATCAGAACTCTCCGTTTCCGGTACCTTAACTTCTATACTTACTTTCTTTTTGAAGGCCTTTTCCAATGAGCTTTTTTGCTTCAATTGGGTCCTAAGTTTAGTAAGCAGAAGTTCAACATTAAACGGTTTTATAATATAGTCTGAAGCTCCTGAATCTAAACCTTCTATCTGTGCACTATCAGAAGAAATTGCCGTTAACAAAATGACCGGAATATGCTTTGTTCTAGGATCTCTTCTGATTTTCCTACATAGCTCTAAACCTGACATTCCCGGCATATTAATATCTGAAACAATGAGATCAGGATGATAACTTAACACTTTCTCCCAAGCCTCCTCACCATTCCGTGCTTCTTCTAATGCAAATTCTTCTCTAAGATTATCTAGCAGATAGAATCTAAAATCTTCATTATCCTCCACTACTAAGATCTTTTCTCCCCCCAAATTGCCTCGCCTCTCTATCCTTTGAGTGGGCACAGGTGCAGGATCAAGCGGAATTCTAACATTGAACGTACTACCCATTCCCACCTTGCTTTCAACAGAGATTTCCCCTCCCATTAATGAGACATACTCCTTTGTGATAGAAAGTCCTATTCCACTCCCCTGATTCAAGACAGATTTTAACAAATCATCTTGAAAATACCTATCAAATATCCTCTGCAATGAATCATCAGGAATACCCATTCCGTTGTCCCCAACTTTGACATTTAAATATTTACCGTCAATAGTGGATTCAAAGAACACTCTTCCACCCACCGGTGTAAATTTGAAAGCATTTGAAAGTAAATTAAAAATTATCCTTTCTAGTTTATCATGATCAAATCTACAAGTAAATGGCTCGGCGGGAATCTGAATTTGATATTGTATTTCCTTACTTTCAGCTAAATCTCTAAAAGATCTGACGTGATCTTTAAGTTCAGCTATGATATCACCCTCTACGGCATGAAGGACTAAAGAACGGGTATCTATTTTTCTAAAATCCAACAATTGATTCACCAGATTCAAAAGCCTTCGCGCATTCCGATAAACAAGATCCAAATGCATTCTTTTATGGGCATCCGTTTCTAATTGAACCAATTTCTCCACCGGAGTCAGGATTAAACTAAGAGGAGTCCTAAACTCATGACTCACATTTGTAAAGAATTTTGTTTTTAGTAGGTCCAGCTCCTTTATCCTTTTCGCCTCCTCTCTTTCTTGTTGAAGGGCGAAAAGTCTGGCCTGATTACTTTTCTCAAAATATCTTATGACCAAAAGGATGGAAGAGATAATGATAAAATAAAATGCATAAGCCCAGGGAGTCTTCCACCATGGAGAAGATACATGTATCTTCAAAAGTGTAAAGGGGGCACTCCATTGCTCCCCATCCAAAGAGGTTATCACCTTGAAAGTGTATTCTCCAGCATTCAAGTTGGTAAAGGTGACCAAATGATTATTCCCATCTAACCATTCCGTATTAAAACCTTCCAAAATATACTTCATCTGTACCCTCTTGGGATGTAAAAAGTACATGGGAGAAATGCTTAAACCTATCACATTCTGATCATGTCGTAGAAATATCTCTTTAATAAAAGGCAAAGTTTTGTCTAAAATAACTCTCCCGTTTACTACTTCACCCACTCCTATACTCCTATTAAAGAGTAAGAAGTCAATTAATTTTGGCTGCGGAATTTTACCTTCCTGATATAGATTTTCCGAACGAATAATATTAAAGCCCTTTGGACCACCGAACAATAGTTCACCCGATCGGCTTTTAAGTGCCGCATTTTCATTAAAAGCAGCCGACTGCAACCCATCTTCTTGATCGAAATTCCTAATGATCCATTGTTCCTTCTCCACTAACATGGAGACTCCTTTAGCCGTGCTCATCCATATTTTTCCACTCTGGTCTTCCAAAAGTGTATGAATAGTGTGGTCTTGAAGTCCCTCGTCGAAAAACTTAAAACGCTCACTTTCTGCATCAAAAAGGTGTAGACCATCTCTCGTAGCCACCCAAAATCTACCTTTTGAATCCTCGAGAAAATCAGAGATATATTCATTTCTTAACCCATCCGCCATTCCATATTTTTTCACCTTCTTGGTTTTCGGATCAAATACTTCTATACCTGTGGCAGAACCAAACCACAATCTACCCTTTCGGTCCTCCATTATGGCACAGATGTAAGGAGCAGATGGTCCCGGGATGTCTCTACCTACTTTGAGAAATTTGCCGCTGGATCGATCTAAAACCTGAGCTCCACCTGAAAGAGTACCAATCCATAGATTCCCCCTACTGTCTTCAAAGATCTCCCAAACACTATTATTACTAAGGCTATAAGGATCATCAGCCTGATTTAGAAAGCGGGTAAACTTTCCGTTTTGAAATAAGTTCAGTCCTCCGTGGTAGGTACCCACCCATAATCTATCTTCTTTGTCAAGATATAAGCTAACTATCACATTTGACCCTAGACTCTGAGGCTGGGAAGGATTATGTAGAAATTGCTTGTAAGTATTGCTTGCCTTATGGTAAAATAATAAGCCACCTCCATTAGTACCGATCCACAAATTCCCCTCCCTATCTTCGACAAATCTATTTACATCTTCATAGGGTATTTTATGATTCCGAACCACAGGAAATTGGATTAATTGTTCGTGATAATAATTTAATCCACCTTTATATGTACCTACCCATACTATGCCTTCTTCATCACAAAGTAAAGCAGAAGTACCATTATGACTTAGGCTCCTGTCATTATATTCTTCATTCATCAAATAGGTAAGCACCTGTGTACGAGGATCAAATAGATTTACCCCGCCATGGTCAGTAGCAATCCAGATTTTCCCTCTTTGGTCTTCCGTAACACCTATTACTGTATTGTTATTAAGGGGATAATGAGGAGAAGAAAGCGCAAAAACTTTTGGAGCCGTACTGATATCAGGCCACCAGAAAACTCCGTTAGGTGTATTTGCAGAGAAAATCCACGGTGAACCTTGTCTGTCAATAAAAATTCTATAGTTAGGATCTGCCTTGGAAAGAAGTTTCTTTCTGAACTGTAGTTCCAAACTTTCTGCATGTATCTTCTCTATATACCCGTCAGCATACATCATCCAAATCGCTCCATTGGGATCCAAAGCAAAAGAAACCGCCGCTTTTCCTGAGGAGTACGTATCGATCTGACCGTTTTGATACCGTGAAAATCCACCATCAGAATGTAAAAGCCAAAAGCGGTTATTTCTATCTTTTATTAGGTCTAGAAAATTCCCTTTGGGGAAACCCTTGGCACTTAGCAGACTATCTGAATTCTTATAGAAGGTCTCCTTCCTTTGATCTAGAACTTGAAGACCTTGATCCGTACGAATCCAAAGCAAATCATCTGGCCCTTCATAAATCTGATTAACTAAATGGATTCCCCTATATAACTTCAAGGATTTGCCGTCAAATCTGTGCAGTCCATCAGCCGTACCTATCCAAAGAAAACCGGTTGCCGACCGGCATACTGCGGTCACGTGGTTATGATTCAGGCCCTCATTAATGCCTAAACGCTTAAACGATTGTGCAAATACAGAGGCACTGGCGAATAGAAGGAAGAACCAGCCCCATGGCATATTACCAATACACCGAATAAAGTGCCACTAACATCAGCACGATAATCAATGCCCCTGCCACAAAACCAGGATGAGCACGGAACATAGACTTATCCACTTCCAATCCCTTAGGCACTATGCCTTTCTTATTCTCAATAGTACTTATGATGTACATTACCAAAATACAGATCAGGAACACAAAACCCATTCTATCCAGGAATGGTATCTCATAAACACCCACTGCATTAGGCACGGCAAAGCCCATTCCACTTAAGAAGGACAGATCGGCAAAATTCGGTAATACTTTGAAAAATACGGAGAGCAAGAAGCCTCCTATGGTAGCGAAAAGCGCCGCATTTGAAGTAGTTTTCTTCCAGAAGAATCCTAAGATAAACATGGCAAAAATACCTGGAGATACAAAACCGGTATACTCCTGAATGTATTGGAATCCTCCTTTCTTATCAATTCCTAAATAGGGAGCTATCATCACAGCCAGTATCATGGAAACTACCACAGTGATTTTCCCAACATTTACCAAAGATTTCTCTGAAGCCTCCGGCTTAATCTTCTTTTGGAAGATATCCAAAGTAAAGATTGTAGCAATACTATTGGCTTTACCTGCTAATGAAGCTACAATCGCAGCAGTCAAAGCGGCAAAGGATAAACCTTTCAATCCCGCAGGGAGTAAGTTAAGTAACACCGGATACGCCCTGTCCGGGTTCAATTCTCCTCCTTGTAACATTTCCGTTTGGAACATGCCTTTCTGATAAAGGAAGAAGGCGGCTATACCCGGTAATACTACTATTATAGGCATTAACATTTTCAAGAATGCGGCAAACAGAATACCATTTCTGGCAGTTGGCAAGTCTGCCCCCAACGCCCTTTGAGTGATATATTGATTACATCCCCAATAATTCAGGTTTACTATCCAAAGTCCCCCAAGTAACATGGTCAGACCCGGAATATCCAAATAATGAGGATTATCTCTTTTGAAGATCATGTGGAAGTGATCAGGCACTTCTTTGGTCAAGATCTCAAAACCCTTGATGGCACCGGTAGTGCCGTGTTTGTCTGCCACTAATTGCAGAGCTAAATACGTGGTTATAAGTCCTCCTAAAATCAAGAAAAATACCTGAATCACGTCGGTGTAGCCTATGACCTTCATACCGCCCAGAGTAATGAATATGGCAAATATCGCTAGGCCGTACATGCAAAGGGTGATATCAAGTCCCGAGATACTATTGATAGCTAATGCTCCTAAGTAAAGAATAGAAGTAAGGTTTACCACTACATAGAGCAAAAGCCAGAATACCGCCATAATCATGGCTACCGTCCCATTATACCTCTGATGTAGGAACTGTGGCATGGTGAAGATCTTATTCTTCAAATAAACCGGGATGAAGAACAAGGCCACAATGATCAAGGTAGCAGCTGCCATCCATTCATAGGCGGCTATGGCTAAACCGAAGTTAAATCCGGAGCCACTCATTCCTATAAACTGTTCAGCCGAAATATTGGAGGCTATCAGAGATGCTCCTATAGCCCACCAAGTGAGCGAACCCTCCGCTAAGAAATAATCTTTTGTGTTACTACTTTCCTTCTTCTTCCGATTGTAAATCCAAAGACCGTATCCGGCTACAATAACAAAGTAAATGAGGAATACGATGTAATCCTGGGTGCTCAAAAAGTTCATTAAGGTTTATTAGAAAATATATCGATTAATTAAATTCTCTAAGTATTCCTGCTTCCCGCTGATGACCTTAGGCTCACCATTTTCTGCTGCATAATTTCTTAAATCTTCCAGACTTAATTTTCCTTCTTCGAAGGCTTTTCCTAGTCCAGAATCAAAAGATGCATAACGGTTTGCCTTTAATTTGGAATATTCAGATTTTTCCAAAATTTCATCTGCTAAAAGCAGAGCTTTTGCAAATATATCCATTCCTCCGATATGTGCATAAAAAAGATCCTCTTGATCCGTAGAATTTCTTCTAATCTTCGCATCAAAATTGATTCCACCCCCTTTGAAGCCACCTGCTTCCAATATGATCAACATGGATTCAACAAGCTCATTGATGTTATTAGGGAATTGATCCGTATCCCAACCGTTCTGATAATCTCCTCTGTTAGCATCTATAGAGCCTAGTAGACCGGCATCAGCAGCCACCTGTAATTCATGCTGGAAGGTATGTCCTGCTAGAGTAGCGTGGTTAACTTCAAGGTTAAGTTTAAAGTCGGATAATAGATCATACTGTCTCAAGAATCCTATCACCGTCTCCGCATCATAATCATATTGATGTTTTGAAGGCTCACATGGCTTAGGTTCTATGAAGAAGGTACCTGTAAATCCATTCTTTCTGGCATAATCTCTAACAGTATGTAAGAAACGGGCAAAATGCTCTTTCTCTCTCTTCATGTCTGTATTCAAAAGAGTCATATAGCCTTCTCTACCTCCCCAGAATACATAATTTTCTCCGCCTAACTGGATAGTAGCGTCTAAGGCCGCTTTCACTTGTGCTGCTCCGTGCGTAAGAACATGAAAATCCGGATTAGTTATGGCTCCATTCATGTATCTCCTATTCGAGAAAAGGTTTGCTGTTCCCCAAAGCAACTTCACGCCTGTAGCCTTTTGTTTCTCCAGGGCATATTGAGTTAGAGCCTCTAATCGCCTTTCATTTTCGGCAACATCTGAACCATAATCTACCATATCTACATCATGGAAGCAGTAATAAGGCAGATTCATTTTGGTCAAAAACTCAAACGCAGCATCCATCTTATCTTTAGCTCTCACTATGGGATCTTGCTTTACATCCCAAGGGAAAATATGCGTAGGTTCACCAAAAGGATCTGAACCATTGCCATTGAATGAGTGCCAATAGGCCCCGGCAAATTTCAAATGTTCCTTCATGGTTTTTCCTCTTACTATTCTATTTGGATCATAGTAGCGGAAGGCCAAAGGGTTATCTGTATCCTTTCCCTCATATTTAATCTCACCAATACCCTTGAAGTACTCTGTATCTCCTGTTACAATAGCCATTATTTATTTAGTTTAGTAGTTAAGATCTCTTTCCAATTTTCATATATATCCTCATATCCTCCTTGAGGACTAATAGTCTTTATTTTTTTCACACCCAAAAAGGCTTCCTTAGCAGAGGCAAATGCTCCTGAGCCCAAACCTGCTCCTAGGGCAGCCCCTACGCTTCCATCGTTATCATACAATTCCACTTCTAGGCCAGTAGCCTCCACAAAATCCCTTTGAAACACCTCACTTAGAAACAAATTGGCATGACCGGCCTTCACTTTACTGGCATTCATGCCATTTTCTCTCATGATATCTAATCCGTAGCGGAATGAAAAAGCAATCCCCTCTGTAATACCTTTCAAAAAATGCCCTTTATGGTGACGGTTCAGATCCAGATTTTCAAAATGTGCGCCAATAGTCCTGTTATGGAATATACGCTCAGCCCCATTCCCAAACGGAAGCACCCTGAGCCCTTCTGCTCCTGCAGATATTGCAGCCGAACTGGCATTCATATCTTGATAGGAAATAGAATTACCTAAGAGCTTTTTGGCCCAACTGTACAATATTCCCGTTCCATTGATGCAAAGCAAAGTTCCTGTTCGCACTTGATCAGGGGTATAATTCACATGGGCAAAGGTGTTCACCCTAGATTCCGGATCATGCACCAAAGCATCACTGACCCCATAGATCACTCCAGAGGTCCCTGCAGTGGCCGCAACCTCACCCGGCTCTAAGACATTCAAAGAAAAAGCATTGTTAGGTTGATCACCTGACTTATAAGCAATGGGTATACCCGATCTCAAGCCCAATTCTGCCGCAACATCAGATCGCAGTTCTCCATGAACAGAGAACACATCCTGAATATCCGGAAAAAAGGACCTTGGAAATCCGAAGTACTTCAAAACCGAAGTTGAGAGCTTGTTCTCCACAAAATCCCAAAATATCCCTTCAGAAAGGGCGCTAATACTGGTGGATAATGCTCCGCTTAACTTATACGCAAGGTATTCTCCAGGTAACATCACCTTATCTATCTTCTCATACACAGCAGGTTCATTCTCTTTTACCCAAGCTAATTTTGCTGCGGTAAAATTTCCGGGACTGTTGAGGTGGTGTTCCAAACAAAAATCCTTGCCTAAGGTAGAAAAGGCCTTATCTCCATATTCCACTGCCCTACTATCGCACCAAATGATGGAAGGTCTTAAGACTTCACCCTGAGCATCTAAAACCACTAGACCGTGCATCTGATACGCTATTCCTATGGCCTGTATGTCCTTTGGGTCATAATTTCGCTTCTCCTGGGATTTTTTTATAGCATTTTTAGTATTTTTCCACCAAGTTTCTGGATTTTGCTCTGCCCAACCCACTTGCGGACTCGAAATCTCGGCTTCTACTTCGGGATATTGAACAGAAGATACAATACGTTGTGTAGCAGCTTCAATTACAGAAACCTTTATAGATGATGTGCCAAGGTCGATTCCTAATAAGTACATGAGTGCTAGGGAAAAAAGAAAAATGCAATCGATTGCATAAAATTAGACTAAAGGCTTATATTTACCAAGAGAATCCAAAAAAAATTTGAAAAAGAAAGTAACCATCTATGACATTGCCAGAGAACTGAACGTTACAGTATCCACGGTATCAAGGGCACTTAATGACTCCAAAAGCATCAGCAAGGAGACGAAAGAGCAAGTTCGCGATATGGCGAAAAAGATGAACTATAGCCCTAACAAGCTAGCCGCTTCTCTTAAGTCTGGCAAGACATTCACCATAGGAGTGATAGTACCTAGTGCCCGAGTGCAGTTTTTTGCTTCAGTAATCCACAGCATGGAAGACCATCTCAAATCTGCAGGTTACGGGATTCTACTCTACCAGACGAATGAAAGCCTGGAAAGTGAAAAACAGGGAGTAAAAACCTTACTTGAAGCCCAAGTGGACGGCATTATTGCCTCTCTCTCCTTAGAAACGGAAACAGATGTATCCCATTTTCATGAAGTTATAAGACAGGGCAAAGCTTTGGTACTCTTTGACCGCTCCTTTGAAGGGCTGACCGTACCGTCAGTTACTCTTAACGACTTTAAAGCCGGATATATGGCAGCGGAACATCTTCTAAAGAAAGGTTTTAAAGAAATCTTATACATGGCACCTGTCCAGAATATTGGTATCTTTAGAAGAAGAAAAGAAGGGTTTATAGCTGCCCTAAAGGATTACTGTGTGCCTAATCCGGAAGAAAAAATACACTATGGAACACTTTCCATAGAAGGAGGAAGAACCTTTATAAGAGATTTAAATGACTTGCCTCAAGCCATCATTGCCGGAGATGACTTCACGGCCCTGGGCATGTTGAGAGAACTACAGGAAAGGAAAAATGAAAAAGTTGCCGTAATGGGTTTTGCGAATGAAGTGTTCTCTGAATTTATCACTCCTTCTTTGACTACTATTGAACAGCAACCCTATAAAATGGGTCAAGAGTGCGCTAGACTATTCTTAAATATGAGCCAAAAGAATAATATCTACGACAACCCAGAAGAAGTGGTACTGGAACCTATACTTGTAAAGAGGGCCAGTACAAAATAAAAAAAATCCGGGGGAAACCCGGATTATTTCGCTGAAGCGTATCTTTTTGCTACTTCATCCCAATTCACCACATTCCAGAATGCGTCTACATAATCTGGACGTTTGTTTTGATAATGTAAGTAGTATGCATGTTCCCAAACGTCTAATCCAAGGATTGGAGTACCTTTCACTTCCGCAATATCCATCAAAGGGTTATCTTGGTTAGGAGTAGAAGTAACGGCAAGATTTCCGTCGGCTTTAACGATTAACCAAGCCCAACCTGATCCGAAACGAGAAGTAGCTGCTGCTTTGAATTGAGCCTTGAATTCCTCAACAGAACCAAAAGCAGCTTCAATTGCACTTTTCAAATCTCCTGATAATTCACCCCCTTTTCCGGCAGGTGCTAAAATATTCCAGAACAGGTCGTGGTTATAATGTCCACCACCATTGTTTCTAACGGCTGGAGAAGCTTTGCTTACGTTTGCAAGGATCTCTTCGATACTTTGGTTATCCAATTCAGTTCCTGCAATAGCAGCATTCAAATTGGTAACATAAGCGTTATGATGACGATCGTGATGGATCTCCATGGTTTTTGCATCAAAATGCGGCTCCAATGCATCATTAGCATATGGAAGCGGTGCTAAGGTAAATGCCATAACTGATAAATTAATTTAAATGAATCTTATTAAAATAAAACAATGCTGCGGCCTATTCCGTTCCTTCTCTATTGCCTCAGACGCCTAAAAAATGCCTTCAACAAAGCTCCGGCTTCGTTAGCCAAAACCCCTTTAATTACCTCTGTTTTGGGGTGCAGAACACTTGGCTCCCAAAGGCTGAAACCTCTCTTTTCATCCGATGCAGCAAATACAATTCTGCTCACCTGAGACCATGCCAATGCCCCTGCACACATCATACAAGGTTCTAATGTAACGTACAAAGTGCAATCTTTTAGATACTTTGCCCCTAAATATTGTGAAGCGGCACTCAGAGCAAGTATCTCTGCATGTGCCGTGACATCCGTTAATTTCTCCGTTTGATTATACCCTTTACCTATAATGGTCTTCCCATCTGCTACCACCAGAGCACCTACAGGAATTTCTCCCTGATCAAAAGCCTCTTCAGCTAAGGTCAAAGCTTTTTGCATGAAATACTCATGCGAAAACACCGGATAACTCTTTAGAAGCATAAGCTAGCCGCGCCTAAAAGTCCCGCGTCATTTGCTAATGTAGCTCTCCGAATATCTAAAGTTTTTACGTAATAAGGAGTTAACCAATACTTCAATTGACGCTGAATAGCGGGTAATATATAATCAAAGGAAGCTGACAAACCGCCTCCAATAAGTACCGTAGTAATATCTAATATACGTATCATGCTCACTAGACCATCACCAAGCAGACCACCTACCCGGTCAAAGATCTGTAAAGCAAGCTCGTCTCCTTCCGAAGCAGCTGCCACTAATCCCGTGGTAGAAATGGTACCGTCAGCAGGAAGTTTTGTTTCACCTTCAAATGCTGCACGCATCTCATTAGCCATATCTAAAAGCTCATTCTTGCCAATGATCCTTTCCAAAACTTTTCCGTTCTCAGAAGGCATATGACCCGGCTCCATAGCGTTTCCGCCACCTCCTTTGAATACTTGCTTATCAATAATGGCTGCACCGCCTACCCCTGTGCCTAAGGTCACAAAAATATAATCTTCCGGTAGTTTCTCTTCTCCAAAATAATATTCACCTAAAGCTGCAGCATTTGCATCATTTTCCAGGAAGAATTCATGATCTGGAAATCTCTCCTTTAAAACAGGAATAATATGAATACCATTGGTCTCAGGAATAGCGGTAATTTCAATCAAGGTATTTCGATCTCTTGAAATTAAACCAGGAACACCGATCCCCACTTTCTTAACATCAGGATTTTCCTTTAGCTGCAGAACTATAGCATCTCCTAATCGCTCTACAAAGTGCCCGGAAGCACGCCATGAACTGGTTTCGTGACTATAAAAATTCTTAATATTACCGTTGGTGGCGTCTACTATGCCCATTTTCACGTTTGTTCCGCCAATGTCTATCCCCAGGTATTCCGTTGCCATTCTTTAGTTATTACTGTAGATCACAAATATATATTAAAAAATTTTAAAAACTATTGAATACAATCTCTTCAATAAGTCCCAGCATCTCTACTTTTCCACTTCTCTTTTCAGAAGAAGTCACAAAATATTCAGGAAGAATATCCCAATCCTCTTTTAGAGCTTCCAGAAATGCCATTATGTTTCTCTGCCCTTCCATGGTCTTTACTTTATCTTCCTTCGTAAAAACTATCTTTATGGCAATACCATTTTCACCCAATTTCCGAATGAAATCTAAATCGCTTTTTTGCGGTTTTATCCGAATATCTACTAGTACAAAGACATATAATAAGGTCTTTCTATCCAACAAATAATCCCAAGTCATCTTCTCCCATTTCGCTTTCTCTGACATGGGTACTTTCGCATAACCATAACCGGGTAAGTCAACTAAATACCATGCATTATCAACCAAATAATGATTGATCAATTGAGTTTTTCCCGGAGTAGATGATGTCTTAGCCAGGTTCTTTACACCTGTCAACATATTAATAAGGGAAGATTTCCCCACATTGGACCTTCCAATGAACGCAATTTCCGGCAAATTATCCTGAGGACATTGGTCGATCTTAGCGGAACTTTTGCTGAAAACAGCACTTCTAATTTGATACATAATCTACTTACAATTAGGACAAATGCCCTGAACCAATATATTAACTTCTTCTTGCTGATACCCCTCCGGCAATTGCATCTTTGGTATCAAGTGTTTTTCTAAACAAGTAGTCTCCTGACATACGGAGCATTTGAAATGCAAATGATCATGGTGATGATCCCCGTGCGCACAAGACTCTTTACACATGGCATACTTCACTCCTCCTTTGTCATCCAGGATCTTATGAATAATCCCCCTTTCTACAAAAGTCTTCAAAGTTCTATAAACCGTCACTCTATCTATATCCGCTCCAAGATCCGCCTCTATATCGCTTTGGGATATAGCCGACTGACGCTCTTGAAACTTATCTAATATCACCTGACGAGTCTCTGTTACCCTCAGGCCATTATCTCTTAAAATATGTGAGTTAGAATTCATATCTCTTTCGCCGTGAGTGCGTTAAACTGCAATTTAACCAAGTTCGCATAGATTCCCTCAGGATAAGACAACAATTCATCATGAGTTCCGGATTCCACTACCTCTCCATGATTCAGTACATAAATCTTATCCACGTGCTGGATCGTAGCTAACCTATGAGCAATAACGATGGAAGTCCTGTCCTTCATTAACTCTAGCATGGCCTCTTGGATCAGCACTTCCGACTGGGAATCCAAAGCACTAGTAGCTTCATCTAAAACCAGGATGGCAGGATCTTTTAAAATGGCTCTCGCTATAGCTATCCTCTGTTTTTGACCTCCTGAAAGCTTCACTCCCCTCTCTCCTACTAAAGTATCCATACCTTCAGGGAATCGATCAATAAATTCCAGGGCATTGGCTCTCCTCGCAGCATCAATTACCTCATCATAAGTAGCCCCAGGTTTACCATAAGCAATATTCTCCCTTATAGATCCCCCGAAAAGCAAAACCTCCTGTGGCACTATGGCTATATTACTTCTCAACTGACGAATATCCATCTGAGCACCATCTTCCCCATCCATCAAAATCTGACCGTGCTGTAGGTCGTAAAAGCGCATGAGCAACTGCACCAATGTAGATTTCCCTGCCCCGGAATGACCCACTAATGCTATCTTTTGACCTTTAGGAATATGTATATCTATGTTCTTTAATACCGTCACATCCGGTCGGCTGGGATAAGCAAATTCAATATCCTTGAAATGTACTTCACCTTCTAATTTTTTACCGTTCTTTGAATTAGTCCATTGGATCTCATCCTGATCTTCCAAAATCTCAAATATTCTTTCTGAAGCTCCAATAGATCTTTGGATACTAGCATAGATCTCCCCTAATCCGGCTAATGAGCCCGCAATGAATAAGGACTGCAAAAGGAATGAAACCAGATTAGACAGTATGAGATGTCCTTCCAAAACCAGATTTCCACCATACCAAATCACCAAACATATCCCTCCAAATAAACCTACTACAAAGAAAGAAATAAATACCCCTCTGTATTTAGCCAACTTGATAGAGAGCTGAACCACTTGCCCTATTTTTCCGGAATACCTGCTATACTCTAGGTCTTCATTGGTATAGGCCTTTACAGCGGCTATGGATTGAAAACTCTCATCCACAATAATATTCGCTTCCGCTAATACGGCCTGCACTTTTCTAGCCATCCTTCGCACAAACCTTCCAAAAACCATAGCTGCTAGGATGGTAATAGGGAAAGTAGCCAGCATAAAAACCGTCAGCTTCCAAGACACAAAAAAGAGATAGGTTAAGCCCAAAACCAAGGTTGCTACTTGTCGGAACAACTCCGCCACGGTAGTAGTTAACACGTTTTGAATCACAGATACATCTGATGCTAACCTACTGATCAAATCTCCCACTCTATTACTTTCAAAAAAAGAAAGGGGGGATGAAATCATCTTTTTATAGAGCAAGGTCCTAATATCTGCTGTAGCCTTTTCACTCACTCTGGAAAAATAAAGTACCCTGAAGTATGAAAATATACCCTGAGCAAGTAGTATACAAGCAAAAATCAAGGCAACTTCATTCAGGGAAAATTCAGATTTTCGTTCGAGCACCTTCGTCATTTCCCCTACTAAAACAGGAAAAGTCAAGGTGGTCAGGGTAGACAGAATAAGCATCACAATCCCTACAGCATATTGTGCTTTATAGGGAACCAGAAACTTAAAAAGCTTTAATGTTTCTTTGAAGCCGGAAAAATTAAACTTCATTTATTAGTCTTTTTGCCCTCTGTATTTCGAACCTCTCAAAATGGCTTCCGCATCAGCATTAGCCATTAATTCCTGCAAGGTCACTTTGGGATTTTCTTTTCTATATAATTCAACTACTCTTAAGCCAAGCCATTGGCCTACTCTTCCCGGACAATCCGGCCCAATTTCACCTACATAAGGCCTTTCTCCAAAGTATTTAGCTCGAATAGCAGGATTTTCCTGATTTAACAATTCCCGGTCAAGTACGTGAGCCCAAATAACCTCCTGGTTTTCATAGGCCATCTGCATTTCTCTATTGGTATAACCTATAATCAAAGAATCTTCCACATGAGGTAATACGGCTCTACTGAACTCCAGAGATTTACCAAAGAAGATCATGTCTGTAGTAAATGTCTCCCTAGAGAAGTCTATGGTATTGAATTGATTGGAAAGCATACGAACTACCGTAGGAACAATATACTCCGGAGCGTATCTCCTCAAAATATATTGAGGCTCATCTAATTTGTAAGATGCTTTAGGACCAATAAACGCCTCCAATGAAATCACTACCAGAGAATCCGTCACCACTAAATCATTTTGCAGACCCGTGAATGCCGCTACTACCCTAGGAGATTTAAATTCCGGATAAAGTTTTTTGATTTCTGAAAATGCTATCCCAAAACTTTCTTCCAAGGCGGATAAGTCTCCAAATGTCTTTAAAGTTTCTTCATAAAACTTACGGGCATCTGCGTGTTGAACCATATGAAATAGTCCATTTACCAATGCCGTATCTTCAGAAGTGGAGCCTAATAACACTTCCGTAATGTCTTCATTTTGGCTTAATAGCTTTTGCAATTCGGATTCAGATTTAACCCCCATCAATTGTTGGTCAAAACGCTCAATAGTGTAAGGAGCTACCTTTTCTTTACACCCTACTATGACAAAAAAACATAGACAGATAATCAAATATCTCATTCTTTCTGATACTTCGTGCTACAAATTTAGACATTAAAACTACCCTTTCTACCATAGTCCCCTTAAATCCTTATAATGTAAGTACAGAAATTCCTGCCCAATCTTGCCATTTTTTTCAGTATTTTTGTAGATTAGAATCCAATATAAGGTGAGGATATGAGTGCAGAAACTGTAACTACGGAATACTACTCTGAACAGGAGAAAAAAGAAATCGCCAAACGTTATCGTAAGATACTCCGCGCAGCAAAAGAACTGATCAAAGAAGGAGATGCCAAAATGATCAGAAAGGCATTATCTGTCAGTATGGAAGCTCACAAAGAGATGAGAAGAAAATCAGGAGAACCTTACATCTATCATCCTTTAGAAGTAGCTTTAATATGCGTGGAAGAAATAGGCTTAGGTCCTACCTCTATAGTCTGCGCTTTACTCCATGACGTAGTAGAAGACACCTCCATCACCTTAAAAGAAATTGAGAAAGATTTTAGTCCGAAGGTGGCTCAAATCATCGATGGTTTAACGAAAATAGGTGGAAGTTTTGAGCAAACCCAAAGTGCCCAGGCTGAGAATTTTCGTAAGATGTTACTTACCCTTTCTACAGACGTAAGGGTAATCCTGATTAAGTTAGCTGACCGACTCCATAATATGAGAACCTTAGACTCTATGGCTAAGAACTCTCAGTTGAAGATATCTAACGAAACCATCTACATCTACGCCCCTTTAGCTCATAGATTAGGTTTGTATCAAATCAAATCAGAACTGGAAGACCTCTACCTGAAATATACCCATCCCGAAGATTTTCAGGACATCCAAAATAAACTAAGTTCCAGTAAGACTTCCAGGAAGCGACTGATTGATAACTTCATGAAGCCTATCAAAAAGCGACTGGAAGAAGCAGGTCTAGATTTTTATATCAAGGGTAGACCAAAACACATCTACTCCATCTGGAAGAAACTCCAAAAGAGTAACGTACCTTTTGAAGGCATTTATGACCTCTTTGCTATCCGGATTATCCTTAAAGGAATTCCTGCAGACGAGAAGGAGAAGGAAAAAGCGGCGTGTTGGCAAGCTTACTCCATTGTCACTGATGAATACCGCCCTAACCCTGACCGTCTGAAAGACTGGATATCCACTCCTAGAGCTAACGGCTACGAATCTCTTCATACTACGGTAATGAGTAATGCTGGGGTATGGGTTGAAGTCCAAATCCGTACGGAAAGAATGGATGAGATTGCAGAAAAAGGTTACGCAGCTCACTGGAAATACAAAGGCAATAGCACTTCTTTAGACAAACCTCTAGATCAATGGATCAACCAAGTTAGAGATACCTTAGAGAGTGGAGATTCTTCTGCCATAGAGTTCATCGAAGACTTCCAAAGTAACCTATACACGGAGGAGATCTTTATTTTCACTCCAAAAGGAGACCTAAAAGTTTTGAGAAAAGGGGCTACTGTCCTGGATTTTGCTTTTGATATCCACACAGAAATAGGAAAGAAATGTACAGCCGGTAAAGTTAACGGCACCCTGATGCCAATAAGCCATGTACTACAAAGTGGAGACCAAGTTGAGATCCTAACTACCAAAAATCAAAAACCTTCGGAAGATTGGTTGAGATTTGTAGTTACCTCAAAAGCGAAAGCCAGAATTAAGGACCTTTTAAAAGAGTCAAATAAAGGATACATCACAGAAGGGAAAGACATCATAGCTAAGAAGTTGAAAAATCTAGGCCTGGAAAATAACCTGGAAACCATCAATCAACTTCGGGCATACTTCAACAAGAAAGATTACAATGACCTTTTCTATGCATTTGGTAAAGGACATAACCTTCCAGATGAAATCTCCAGATTCAAGAAGGACAAAGAAATCCTTGCTAACAAACAGAAAAAGATTGAGCTGGATGAAAAAGCATTCAAGGATGCCAAAAGTTTTGAAAGAGAATACAAAAAAGTTCAGGGCAATGACACCTTGCTGATCGGTGATGATATGCAGCAAATTGACTATACTCTAGCACGCTGCTGTAGTCCTATACCTGGCGATGAAGTGTTCGGGTTCTTAACCATAAACGAAGGGATCAAGATCCATAGAAACTCTTGTCCGAACGCTAACCAGTTGCTTTCTAATTATGGGAACCGTGTAATCAAGGCGCGTTGGGCAAGTCAGATTGAGAAATCTTATCTGGTAACCATCAAATTAAATGGTATAGACCGGGTAGGTTTAATTCAGGATATCTCTAAAGTGATCTCAAATGAGCTACACATCAACATGAGAGGTATCTCTGTAGAAACTTTTGATGGTATATTTGAAGGAAAAATTAAAGTTTACGTATTTGACACTAAACACCTGGATGAATTGCTGCATCGCCTAGAAGGCATCGAAGGAGTAAGCAATGTTTCAAGGGACGAAGCGATATAAAATGAAGAATCTGCTCTTAATCTTAGTTTTTGCCCTAGCAAAGACTGCCTCAGCTCAGGATACTTTGCAAGTTGAACGCAAGATATTTACCTCAAAGATCACCCAAAACGGCAAAGTGATGAACAGCTTCGGGCTGCTGAATCTTTTTGCAAAGAACAAGGCTTATGACGGGGAGAAACAATTCAAAGAGAGCAGAATCATGACTCCGGTGGGAGCAGGTATCACAGTGGTAGGTTTAGCCGCCACGGCCCATGCCTTGATTGGCACAAAACAAACCACCATTATTGATCAGGTTCAATACACTTATTATAAAAGGCCGGTTGCAGAATTGATTGGAGGCGTAGGTCTTGTGGCGGCAGGAATTTGTCTGATGGAATGGGGAAATGACAAGCGTGTAAAATCTGTTCACCTGTTTAATTTAAAGAAAAAACACGATGCCGCTCAGGCAGAATTAGGCTTACAAGCGAGCGGTCAAATGGGAATAAAGCTCAAATTTTAAAACCTTCATTGTAAGACTGAAAATCAATAGAATTGAATATTTAGATCAATTCTAAGTACTTAATTATTACCTTTGTAAGATCATTTTATTTGAACACATGATCGCTGAAAAAAGTAATATTCAAGCGGTAAAGCAGATTTTTACGGCATACCTGGAAAGTAAACAACTAAGAAAGACTCCTGAGCGTTACGCCATCTTAGAGGAGATTTATAGTCGTGACGATCATTTCGACGTGGAAGATCTATATATTTCTATGAAAAACAAGAAATATCAGGTCAGTAGAGCCACGGTTTATAATACCCTAGACCTATTAGTAGAATGTGACCTTGTTGCAAAACATCAATTCGGCAGAAACTTGGCTCAGTATGAAAAATCCTATGGTTTTAAGCAACATGACCATTTAATTTGCCTAGATTGCAACAAAGTTTTGGAATTTTGTGACCCAAGGGTTCAATCCATTCAAAACATGGTGGGTGACCACCTGAATTTCAACGTCTTACATCACTCTTTGATTTTTTACGGCTCTTGCCGAAATACGGAGTGTGAAAACAAAATTGGCAAATAATCAAAATAACTAGTTTAAAAAATGGTTGATATTCTACTAGGCCTTCAATGGGGAGATGAAGGTAAAGGGAAGATTGTGGATGTATTGGCACCCCAATACAAAGTTGTAGCCCGTTTTCAAGGTGGACCAAATGCAGGTCATACCCTTGAATTTGAAGGAAAAAAGCATGTTTTGCATCAGATTCCCTCTGGAATATTTCGTCCTGAAAGCATCAATATTATCGGTAATGGAGTTGTTTTAGATCCAATCATCTTCAAAAAAGAGATTGAAGCTTTAGCGCCGTACCAAATTGATTTCAGCAAGACTTTATATATCTCTAAGAAAACAGCGATCATCATACCTACTCACCGACTGCTAGATGCAGCCTCTGAGAAGGCTAAAGCTGAGGCTAAAATCGGTTCGACTCTGAAAGGTATTGGACCTACTTATGCTGATAAGATCTCAAGACAGGGATTGCGCTTGGGAGATGCACTGTCAGAAGGATTTCAAGCGAAATACAACAAGCTTGTAGAAACGCATAAAAGAATGCTAGATTTCTATCAGTTTGAATATGATCTAGAAGCAGCAGAAAAAGAATTCTTCGAAGCACTTGAATTCATCAAGAAATTCAATTTGGTAGAAAGTGAATATCTGATCAACAAGAAGCTTGCTGAAGAAGGTACCAGAGTATTAGCAGAAGGAGCTCAAGGGTCTCTTTTGGATATAGACTTCGGTTCTTATCCATTTGTAACCAGCTCAAACACAACTGCTTCAGGGGTTTGCTCCGGTCTTGGGGTATCTCCTTCAAAAATTGCAGAAGTCTACGGTATATTTAAAGCATACTGTACTCGTGTGGGTTCTGGTCCTTTCCCTAC
Source organism: Leadbetterella byssophila DSM 17132 (assembly GCF_000166395.1). Taxonomy (GTDB): domain Bacteria; phylum Bacteroidota; class Bacteroidia; order Cytophagales; family Spirosomataceae; genus Leadbetterella; species Leadbetterella byssophila. The sequence continues at coordinate 3,293,891 of NC_014655.1, read as the reverse complement.
GGAATTACTAGACGAAACGGGAGAACGCATGCGTCAGGAAGGTAGAGAATTCGGAAGTACCACAGGACGTCCTAGAAGGTGCGGATGGATTGACCTACCTACTTTAAAGTATTCTATCATGTTAAATGGGGTAACCCAATTAGTCATGATGAAGGTGGATGTACTGAACATCTTTGACGAAATCAAGGTATGTACGCATTACGAACTTCCTGATGGCACCATCACAGATGAACTTCCGTATGATATGACAGATATCACATTGAAGCCAGTATACAAAACTTTACCAGGATGGAAGCAATCCTTAGAAGGTATCCAGGATTTTGAGCAAATGCCTCAAGCCCTGAAGGATTACACTGCCTTCCTTGAAAAAGAGTTAAATACAGCAATTACATACGTTTCAACTGGTCCTGACAGAAGTGCTACTTTAAGCAGAAAGTCATTACTATGAATAAACAATTAGCTTCCTACCTCTTTAGTAACGAAACTCTTTTTCTCCTGAAAGAGCAAGGGGAATCTTTACCTAAGACGGAAGCTCCTACTACAGTATCTCCTAAAATCGAAACTCCTACTGCACCTGTAGTCATGAGTAAACCGAAATCAGGAGATACTGTGGTAATTACTTCAGATTCACACCATAGAGATTTTCTGGAAAAAATCATGTCTGCCGTGGGCGTTAATATGAACGACCTACACCTCATGGTGGGACAGGAATGGAAAAATTTCGACCTTAAAGCTGCACAGCGACTCATATCCTTTGGCGTACCCATCCCAAAACTTGATTCTTCAAATAAATATCAAGTTTTCGTGGTCTCTGGGAAAAAGATCTTAATTGGAGATAGCTTGGCCCAAATCCAAGCTAATCAAGCCAATGAGAAAAGGCTGCTATGGAACGCCTTAAAGCAGATGTTCGAATTGAGCTAAGGCACAATTTACTTTTTATTCCGAGCACATATTGCTAATTTTGCAAGTCCAGTTATAATGGAAGAATTATGATCAAGAATTTCGTATGGATATTGATCCTCTTCTTAGCTTCAGCATGTGCTAAGAAAACCGTTCCTACCGGAAACTCAAATTCATTAAGTGAGTATTCGGAGGACATCTCCTACCTTTTGCCTAAATATGAAGAAAAATCAAAGAAGGAAGAAAAGGTAGTGGAAACTAAGGTGGAGGAGATCGTTATAGTCGATGACAGCGAGAAAATTAAATCTGCACAAGCTAAGATTTTAGAATACAATAAGACCTTCAATAACGGACAGGGTTATCGTATTCAAATATTTTCAGGCAACTCAAAGACGGATTTTGAAAATGCCAAAGGGTATATGCTCAGAACCTATCCTAATTTGGAAATTTATGAGTCGTATAGCCAACCCACCTACCGCATCCGTGTAGGTGATTTTATACATTATCAAGACGCTGAAAAATACAATTCACTGTTAAAACAGCGTTTTGGCACCACCCGAATATTGAGTGAAAAAATAAACATAAAAAAGGCACTAAACACAAAGTGAAAAAAGCATTAATTACCGGTATCACGGGGCAGGACGGCGCATATCTCGCTGAATTTCTACTCCAAAAGGGATATGAAGTACACGGCATAAAAAGGAGAGCCTCTCTCTTTAATACGGACAGAATAGACCATCTATATAAAGATCAACATGAAAATAATGTAAACTTTGTCTTACATTATGGAGACCTAAGTGATTCCACTAACATCATCCGAATCATCCAAGAGGTGCAGCCGGATGAGATCTATAACTTAGGTGCTATGTCTCATGTTAAAGTAAGCTTTGACGAACCTGAATATACAGCTCAGGTGGACGGGATAGGTACTTTGAGGATTTTAGAAGCCGTTCGACTTCTAGGATTGACAGATAAAACCAGAATCTATCAGGCCTCTACCTCTGAGCTTTACGGCTTAGTACAAGAAGTACCTCAATCAGAAAATACACCGTTCTATCCTCGTTCCCCATATGCGGTAGCTAAATTATATGGCTACTGGATCACGGTGAACTATAGAGAAGCGTACAATATGTATGCCTGCAACGGTATTCTTTTTAACCACGAATCACCACTTAGAGGTGAGACCTTTGTTACCCGAAAAATCACAAGAGCTGTTGCTCAAATAGCCCTAGGACAAGAAGATTGTTTGTATTTGGGCAATCTGGATGCACAGCGCGACTGGGGTCATGCCAAAGACTACGTAGAAGCCATGTGGTTAATCTTACAACAAGAGAAAGCTGAAGATTTTGTAATCGCCACAGGTATTACTACTCCGGTTAGAGAATTCGTTAAAATGGCATTTGGTCAAGTAGGTATTTCCCTTGAATTCAAAGGAGAAGGGGCGAACGAAGAAGGTTTCGTAAAATCTTGTTCAAACCCTCAGTACCAATTGGAGATAGGCAAAAAGGTCTTAGCAGTGGATCCAGTTTATTATAGACCTACAGAAGTGGATTTGCTGATTGGAGACCCTACCAAAGCGAAAACCAAGTTGAACTGGACACCAAAATACAGCCTGCAAGCTTTGGTTGAAGAAATGGTGGAATCAGATGTAGAATATTTTAAGAATCGCTCTGTATTTAACAAGGCCGGTATTAAAATAGGAAAGTAATAGTTTTTCAAAATATGATATATCCCATTATTGGATACGGAGCTACAGTGCTTCGTAAAAAATGTCAGGACATAGTGAAGGGAGAGTTAGATGTAAAACAAATCTCTCAGAACATGTTTGAGACCATGTATGCGGCTTCCGGCATTGGATTAGCAGGACCGCAAGTGAATCTGCCCTATAGAATCTTCGTAGTAGACGGAGAAATCATCAACAATAGCGCAGAGACGGAAGAGGAGATTGACCCTGATTTAGTGGGATTCAAGAAAACGTTTATCAATGCACAAATCCTGGAAGAAACAGGAGAACCCTGGCCTTACGAAGAGGGTTGCCTAAGTATACCGGGTATCAGAGCTGATGTGTACAGAAAACCGGTGATCACTATCCGTTATTTTGATACCGACTGGGTAGAGCACACAGAATCCTTTAAAGGTATGGCTGCTCGAATTATCCAACACGAATATGATCATATTGAAGGGGTACTTTTCACGGATTATTTGGCACCATTGAAAAAACAGATGTTGAAGAAAAAATTGGGCCAGATCCAAAAGGGAATCGTAGATGTCGATTACAAAATGAAGTTCATCTGAAAAAGGACTTAAACATATCATTTGTTCAAGAAGATCTGATCTGGGAAGATCCAAAAGCAAATCAGGACTTATTTTCTGACTACCTTAAGGAAGCCAAATCAGATCTTTTTATCCTTCCGGAGATGTTCTCTACCGGATTCACCCGCGACTTTACAGAGACCGCACCTCACAGCTCTCTCCTATGGCTCAAAGAACAAGCCCTAGGGCATCAAACAGCACTTTATGGGAGTATTGCTTGGCAAGAAGATGATCGAGCCTACAATAGAGGAATTTGGATGAATCCTCAAGGGGATTATAAGGTATACGATAAAAAACATTTATTCTCTTACGGAAACGAGCAACTCACTTTTAGCGCCGGGACAAATATCCTTCAAACGGAGTATGTAGGTTGGAAATTCCGACCACTTATCTGCTACGACTTAAGATTTCCCGTATGGAGCAGGAATACGGCACCTTTCTATGATGTCTTGATTTATATAGCCTCCTGGCCTGAAGCTAGAAGAGATGCATGGAAGACTTTGCTTAAAGCCAGAGCCATAGAGAACCAAGCTTACGTTATTGGAGTCAATCGCATAGGTAAAGATGGATATAACCTATCTTACTCGGGAGATTCTTGCGTCATAGATTTTAAAGGCAATGTTCTTTTGGATGCTCAATCTGAAAAAGGCAGATTTAATACCTCCCTCTCTCATGAGGAACTACAAGCCTTTAGAAGCAAATACCCCTTTCTCCAAGACGGAGACAAATTCAAGCTATAATCCATTCCCTTTTCCTTCGTTATATCCTTACATTTAGAAGATATATGTATAAACTTACCTTATTATTCCTTCTCTTTACTTTTCTTTCATCCACCGCTCAGGAAATCATTCAAGCAGATCCTTTAATAAAAGAAGAGGGGGTTCGAAAAAAGATTCAATGGTCATGCAATGAAAAAGGGGAGGAATGCTGGCCACAAATCATTTATGAATACGACGAAAATGGCTGTTTAATCAAAAAGGAAACCTTTGATAAGGGGAACCTTGTGGAAGCAAATAGATACGAATACAATACCCATTTTTTTGCTAACAATGTTTATACGCAAGTAGGCAACGGGAAAGAATACCTTCAGGTAAAATATACGTATGACAGTAAGAATAGATTGGTTTTATTCCAGGCTTGCTATCCTAATGGCAACTGTGAACCCTTTGAAAAATACACTTACAGAGCGGATGGAAAACTACTTTCCAGGACCCGATATAAAGACGGCAAGTACTTTTACGAATACAAACACAAATACGATGCTCAGGGTCGAAATATTGAAATCTTGATCCTTTCTAAAGATTCTGATTCCGGAGAAAGAGAAGTCAAAAAATACGACGCTCAGGGAAGACATGTGCAGTCCAAATGGATCGATTACAGGGGAGAAGAAATCGACAATGCGGAATACACCTATGACGAGGCTGGAAGATTGCTCAAAAACCAATGGATAGGCGGTCTAAGCACCCAAAAACTCTATCAATATGATGAACTGGGGAATAATACGAAATATACCAGCATTGATTATAATGCACAAATAGATGATGAACGTACCATGACTTATCAGGGCAAGTTGATCCAATCGCGCGTACAAACAGATGGGAAGAAGATCATCAACTATTGGAAATTCACTTACGAATGAAGCTCGAACTCCTCACCATCCTTATCCAAGAAGTGATATTCCATTAATCCAAGGGTAGAATCCTTGATCAAATTAATCCATTTCTTGTATTTGAAGAACCATTTCATCTGTCTTGAGATGAATCCTTCTTTATAATAGGCATACACAAATGGATGAACCATTATACTCACCTTAGCTTCATTTTGCTTAAGCAGAAGATGTTCTAGGTGATTTTCAATTTGATCTGTGACAGATATGCTGGCTTGTATACTACCGGTACCCCCACATGTAGGGCAAGTTTCACGGGTATCCACACTTATTTCAGGTCTTACCCTTTGACGGGTAATCTGGGACAAGCCAAATTTCGAAATGGGAAGAATAGTGTATTTCGAACGATCTCCTTTCATTTCTTCCCGGAGAACATCGTGTACCTCTTTCTTGTTTTCAGCCTTCTTCATATCGATGAAATCTATCACTACGATTCCACCCATATCCCGAAGTCTTAATTGACGTGCAATCTCAATAGCAGCCTCTTTGTTCACATTTAAGGCCGTTGCTTCTTGATTAGGTTCTGAGCTAGCTTTATTTCCACTGTTCACGTCAATAACGTGCAAAGCTTCGGTATGCTCAATCACCAAATAACCTCCGCCTGGAAGGGTTACAGTCCTACCAAATAGAGATTTTAATTGCTTTTCAATACCGTAATGCTCAAAGATCTTGGCTTTTCCTTGATGTAATTTCAAGATCTTCTCTTTCTGTGGGGCTATAGCATGTAGAAGATTTTTGATTTTATCATAGGATTCTTTAGTATCCACTACAATAGAATCAAAATCATCATTTAGCATATCCCTGAGAATAGAGGCCGCTCTATCCATTTCGGAAATGACCCTATCCCTAGGCATAGCGGTACGTAAAGCCTTCACTCCTAACTCCCATTTCTCAAGACAATGCTCTAAATCTCTTTGAAGGTCTTCCACGTCCATATTCTCAGCTACGGTACGTACTATCACCCCAAAGTTTTCAGGCTTTACGGAAGACATCAACTTATGCAAGCGCTGACGCTCTTGCTTGCTGGTAATCTTCTTTGAAATGTTAATGGAATTACTGAAAGGAACCAAAACGATATATCTACCGGCAATAGAAATATCACAGGATAAACGAGGCCCTTTAGAGGAAATAGGCTCCTTAACTACTTGAGCCAAAATGGGCATATTCTTGCTCAAAACGTCACTAATCTTGCCCTGCTTTTCTATCTGAGCTTCAAGCTTGAACCCCTTCAGACGAGGACTAACCGGACGTTTGGCAATAATATCCTTCGTAAACTTGATAAGAGAAAGGATATTAGGACTCAGATCATGATAATGCAAGAAGGCATCTTTCTCATGACCTATATCGATAAATGCAGCATTGTTACCTGATACTACCTTCTTTACTGAACCAAAATAAATATCACCGACAGCAAAGTGGTGCTCTGTCTCGTCTACATGATATTCAATTAGCCGCTTATTACGGACTAAAGCTATTCTATCTCCTTTGGAGGTGGCGGATATGTATAACTCGTTACTCAAGTTCAAAGTAAGGGGTCGGGATCATTAATACTACTATCTTCACATAAAGATACTAGTACACAAATTTTTAACAAAAAAAGTAAGCAGTATTCCGCTGCTTACCTCCTACTGTTTATCGTAGTAATACCTAATTACTTCTTCTTATGACGGTTTTTTCTTAGACGCTTCTTTCTCTTATGAGTAGCCATCTTATGTCTTTTTCTTTTCTTTCCGCAAGGCATAACTGTATTATTTTAAAAGTCTCTAATCTTTTTTTTGGGACTGCAAAAGTAATAATTTATTTTAAATTATTCAAAGTTTTTCTTACTTCATCTTTCACAATCGGATCAATGTCAGCGTCCAATATCTCTTGAAGGAGTACCTTCGCATCATTTGTTTTACCCAGTTCTATGTAACTGTACGCCAAACCCATTTTCCCTTCTATATTATCCTTATCTATCTTCAGCACCTCTTTAAAGCGATCTACCGCCTTATCAAACTGACCGGACTGCATAGATAACTTTCCTAAAGCCAAAACCGCAGGAAGATAGTTAGGTTGCTGATCCAAAACCTCACGTAAGATGGAAATGGCTCGCATAGGAGTAGCGGAATTTACATACGTCAATGCTGAATTTGTCTTTGCATGTAAACTTGCAGGATCAAATTTCAAAGCTTGACTGTAAGCATCCCTTGTCTTAGCCGCCAAATCCTCAATCTTTGCAGGATTTAAAGCCAATGAATATGCCTGTAAATAAGCGTCTCCGGCTCTCAACCAATTAGACACCCCAGGATTAGCTATAGCTATCTGCTCAAAATAATACGCTGAACTATCAAAAACAGATTCCTGGAAAAACATTTCAGCTAATGCCCGATATGCATTTAAAGGATTAGCATCAGTGGCATGCCTATCACGAATCTCTTTCGCCAGACGATCTGCGGCAGGATTCGACATATGTACAGGCGCCTCTTCAGCTGTAGAAGTAACGGCCTTAGCCTCCTCGTCCTTTACTACGGTTTTAGGTCTGCTAACTAAGAAAACAAATCCTAAAACAGCAATACCGGTAACAATAAGAAAATGGGTTTTTGGACTAAGGCCGCTATTCATCATTGAATGGTTACGTTCTTTTTAACTTCTTCTACGAATTCCTTAGAAGGTTTAAAACTTGGAATATAATGAGCTGGTACAGTAACTGTAGTTTTTTTAGATATGTTTCGTGCTTTTTTCTCTGCTCTCTTCTTGTTTACGAAACTACCAAATCCTCTTACATAAATTGCCTCACCACCTGATAATTGTTCTTTTACTGTTTCGAAAAACGCCTCAATAGTAGCTGAAGTGGCAGCTTTGTCAACTCCCGTCTTTTCCGAAATAATTGAAATTACCTCTGCTTTCGTCACGATCTAAAATAATTTAAAAGTTAAAAAATTACGATTACTTTTACCGTCTGATAATAATAGGGTGCAAAGATAATTTATTGGCCCCAATAAGCACAATAAATATCCGCTTTTTTAAAATAATTCTTTAATTATAAAGCAGTTAAGAAGGCCCATTTTAGCCCTATTTCAAGCACTTCCAAATGGTTCAAAATAGAATAATATCATGGTATCTTCAAAACAAGCGAAGTTTACCATGGCGAAACACGGAAAATCCATATTTTATTTGGATTTCAGAGATTATCCTTCAGCAGACAAGAGTAGCTCAAGGCCTACCCTATTTTGAAAGATTTGTGGCTCAATACCCTACCATTTTCGACCTTGCTGCAGCCCCTGAGGATGAAGTTCTCCGGCTCTGGCAAGGGCTAGGCTATTATTCCAGAGGAAGAAACCTTCATCAAACCGCCAAATACATTGTCGAGCACCATAAAGGTGTTTTCCCAAATTCCTACCAGGAAATCATCAGTCTGAAAGGCGTAGGTCCGTACACCGCGGCAGCCATTGCCTCTTTTGCATTCAAAGAAAGGATACCCGCCATTGATGGGAATGTACTTAGAGTGATTAGTCGGATACTGAGAATAGAAAGCCCTATTGACTCCCCAGTTACACAGAAGGAGATCAGAAACATAGCAGAAGAATGGATCTCCACCGTAGAACCGGATACTTTCAACCAGGCCATGATGGAGTTTGGCGCCATACAATGTACCCCCAAAGCGCCACTATGCGAAACTTGCCCTGTTCAAGTGTATTGCCTTTCTTACCCTGACAAAGCCTATCTCAATCTTCCTTTCAAAGCCAAAAAGACGAAGATCCAAGAAAGAGAGTTGTATTATAAAATATACCGAAAGGGGAACCAGTATCTACTGAAACAAAGGAAAAACTCTGACATCTGGAAAAGCCTCTACGATTTCCCGGAGGGGAAGCCGGAAACTTATCTTAAGGAATATCCCACCGCAACCCATCTATTATCTCACAGAAAACTTCAAATCCATTTCTATGCCTGCGAACCTTCCGAGCAGGCAGATGAAGGAACATGGTTCACATTAGATGAAATAGAAGAACTGCCCAAACCTAAGGTTATTGATGATTTCATTCGGAAGAAACTAATTTGAGTATCCTAATTTCTGTCCGCCTATTGCGAGCATGTTCCGCATCCGTACACTGTACACCATCCCCACATGCATTGACGGGTTGACTTTCACCTTTTCCCACTGCAGAGATTCTATGTCCACTGATATACTGTACCAAAAACTTTTTTACCTCTTCCGCCCTCCTTTCTGAAAGAATCATGTTTGCCTGCGCACTACCTCGGGTGTCCGTATGTGAGCTCACTTCTATCGCTAATTCGGGACTTTTCTGAAGTAGTTCACCTATTTTTCTTAATGACTGTTTTGCTTGGGCACCCAATTTATAGGATTCGTTATCGTAATAAATATTCTCTAAGCGTATAACATCTCCTATCTTATACATGGTACTTCTATGAATCTTCTGAGGAGTTTTTCTCTCCTTCCTTACTTCGCTTCTTATGTTCTCCACAATCTTTGAATAACCGGACTTTTCAGATTCCAATTCATAATTCCTTTCCGGATCTCTTTTGAAGATCACCTTACCGTCTTGGTCGGAAATTTGAATCTGAACTTCTGAACCGCTTCGCAAAATTACCTTGACATCAGACAAAGGCCTGTTTTGATCATCTGTAACCCAAACAGCAAAGTCTATAAATTTCCCTGCATCCCAATGCTGCGTAATTTTCCCCGGCAAGGGCACCTTATCCATTAGTATATGTAAGGTGTCTGGAATATACTCTGATTTACCTTTATTCGTGTAAGGAACTACTTTGGTCAGGTACCCTTCCTTTTTTATAGTAATGTCAAAATCACTATCCGCTTGAAGACATAAACTTACTTGTCCCTCCACTCCTGTGTTCTGCATATAATAACCACATTGGACCAAAACATCCTTCAACAAACCGCTCCTATCCTTTATTTGGACTACTAAATCCCTAAATCCGTAAACTTGACCCAGTCGCGCAAATCGATAGATATCATCATCATTCCCTCCGCGTTTCCTATTACTACTAAAATATCCTTCAGTCCTATCTCTATTGGCAATTATTCCAAAATCATCAAATGAAGAATTCAACGGAGCCCCCAAGTTCCTGACTAAGTCCCTGGCTTCCATTTTCTGAAAATCCCAATCCAGCACAAACAGATCCAAGCCCCCTAAGCCGGCATGCCCATTCGAAGAAAAATATAGATTCCCACCTTCATCCATAAAAGGAAATAACTCATCTCCCGATGTATTTACTTTACTCCCTGCATTTACGGGTCGGCTAAATTTGCCATTATTAATAACAGAATAATAGATATCTGTCCCCCCAAACCCTCCAGGCATATCAGAAATAAAGAACAGAACTTTTGCATCCTTACTGATAGCAGGGTGACCAAAAGAATACAGCTCAGATACAAATGACAATGCACCATGTACTTGCCAATCCTTGCCCTTCTTGCTAGCAGAATACAACTGAAGCTTTCCTGACTTTCCGGTACGGGTAAAAATCATTTTAGTATCATAAAAAATACTGGGACCTTCATGATATTTACTGTTCAATCTCTTTGAAAAAGGTGTAGATGGAATCGAAGAGAATTCTTTATATTCTTCTAATTCTCCAATTGCATGCCCAATAGTTGGTGTATCATTTGAGGTTTGAGGAGTATAATAATCTTTACCTAATGGGCGTGCACCCGCCTGCATCAAATTATCACCACCCGTACCTAGAACAGCCATATCTTTCTTCTTTAAGGCTCTTTCAGATACAAAAAAGAGATCCAGGAAGTCTGTCTTGTCCCAACTAAAAATCCGTTTCACCATCCGTGCCGACTTCCTAGCCGAAACAAAAACCAATCCGTCTTTATAGTAAGTAGGACTAAACTCTGGATTATTGGAATTGATACCTAAGTATTCTATTTGATAACTATCTGCGTTCCGGACTAATGGATCAGGATTTAAGAGGACCCTCTCTTGTAGTTGGCCTCCCTGTACTTTACCCCAAATTTTAGCTGCTTCCTCATATCTGCCCAATGCCGCCAGAACCTGAGCATATTTTTTGTGCAAGGAGACAGGAGCCTTCTCCTTCACTGGCTCCCAGGATTGAAATGCTAATTCATATCTTCGCAACTGATAATAGGCTTCTCCTAATCCTATCTTTAGCTGTACCTTTTCTCCTTCACTTAAAGACTGCTCTCTCTTTAATGCTTTCTGATAGGCATCCACAGCATCAGCAAAAGCCAACTTCTGCCGATACTCATCCCCCTTCTGAATCCATTTCTGAGCCGACTGCCCCCATACGTTAAAAGCGAGAAAAAGTAAGACCCAGCACAGTCTCATTCTTAAAGGATTAAATAAAAAGTTAACGCAAAAATCATGCCTAGGATTACAAAAAAGTTTGTCCTACCTTCCTATTATTTACCGATATTTGCAGAAAAAAAATAGAATTTGAAACTCTGGCAAAAAGACGGGGCTAAGCCCACTAACCAACTCATTGAGTCCTTTACCGTAGGCAGGGACAGAGAATTAGATGTATTATTAGCTCCATTTGATCTCTTAGGATCAATGGCGCATTCCATAATGCTTGAAAAGGTAGGCCTTCTTTCCTATGAAGAGCTTCAGAGCATATTAAATGAATGTAGAAAGATCTTTAAAGAAGAAATCACCACCGGTCAGTTTAGTATAGAAGATGGAATAGAAGATGTCCACTCCCAAATTGAATTCATGCTGACAGAAAGAATAGGTGACACCGGAAAGAAAATCCATAGTGGAAGATCTAGGAACGACCAGGTTCTTGTGGACTTGAAAATGTTCTTTAGAGACAAGGTAGAGCAGATCACCCAACAGGTCAACCAACTTTTCATCACCTTACAAGCCAGAAGTGAAGAACACAAGGAAGACCTCTTACCGGGATATACCCATTTGCAAATCGCCATGCCATCCTCTTTTGGACTTTGGTTTGGGGCATATGCCGAAAGCTTGGTAGATGACCTTACTGCTCTGCAAGGTGTGTATAAAATGATCAATAAGAACCCTCTGGGCTCAGGGGCTGGCTATGGTTCAAGCTTCCCTTTAGATAGAAAGTTAACTACGGAACTCCTGGGATTTGATGATCTAAACTATAATGTGGTTTACGCCCAAATGACCAGGGGAAAAATGGAGTTTGCCTTAGCACAAGCTATCTCATTATTTGCCGGAACTCTTTCCAGACTGGCTATGGACGTATGTCTGTATAACAGCCAAAACTTTGGCTTCCTGACTTTACCTCAAGAAATGACTACCGGTTCTAGTATCATGCCTCACAAAAAGAATCCTGATGTAGCTGAAATTTTAAGAGGAAAAACCAATAGACTTAAGGGACTAGCTACAGAGATCAATTTTGTACAATCTAATTTACCTAGTGGTTACCATAGAGAATTTCAGATCATCAAAGAGATTATCTTACCGGCCCTTGATGAGTTCTCAGAATGCCTTAAGGTAGCGGACTTTATGGTAAAGAACCTACAAGTTAAAAAGGACATATTACAAGACCCAAAATTTGATTTACTCTTCAGCGTGGAGAATGTAAATAAACTGGTAGTAGAGGGCACTCCATTCCGTGACGCTTATAGAAAGGTAGGTAATGAGATTGAAAGCGGCAACTTCACTCCGGAACGTGAATTGGCACATACTCTATTAGGATCTATAGGTCAGCCGGCTACAGAGGAAATAAAAAATGCTATGAAAAAAGTACTGGAAGGTTTTAAATTTGAAAGGACTCACCAAGCTTTTGAAAAGCTATTAGATGCTACTTCTTTCTCTCGATAGTAAACTGTACAAGGCCTTGCAATGAGGTCTTGTACGGACTTTCCGGAAAGTGTTTCATCAGCTCAAATGCTTCATCTACATACCCCTGCATCACTTTAGTAGCATACTCTAACCCCCCTGATTGCTTAACAAAGTCAATCACTTCATTCACTTTCTCTGGCTTAGAAGAATGATTTTTGATGAGATTGATGATATGTCTTTTCGTACCCCACGATGACTGATTTAAAGCATAGATCAAAGGCAAAGTCATCTTCTTCTCCTTTATGTCTATACCGGTAGGTTTGCCTATTTCGTCCGTCCCGAAATCAAAAAGATCATCTTTGATCTGAAAAGCCATACCTATCTTTTCCCCAAGTAATCTAGCTTTTTCTACCTCTTCAGGAGTTCTGTCAGCAGATGCCGCTCCCACTGCGCAACAAGCCGCTATTAAGGTGGCTGTCTTTTGACGTATAACCTCATAATAAACCTCTTCGGTGATGTCCAGCTTTCTAGCTTTCTCTATCTGAAGAAGCTCCCCCTCACTCATTTCTCTTACGGCCGTAGATACGATCTTGAGAAGATTAAAATCTTCATTTTCCACACTCAGCAGCAAACCCTTAGCCAGCAAATAATCCCCAACTAGGACGGCTATCTTGTTCTTCCACAAGGCATTGACAGAAAAGAACCCTCTCCTGTAATTCGCTTCGTCCACTACATCATCATGTACCAAGGTAGCGGTGTGCAATAATTCAATCAAAGCCGCACCCCTATACGTAGATTCTTTGATGCCACCTAAGGCACCCGCAGTAAGAAATACAAACATGGGACGGATTTGCTTGCCCTTCCTGTGGATGATATACTTCATGATTTGATCCAGAAGCATCACGTGAGTCTTCATAGACTTGCGAAACTTCTTCTCGAAACTCTTCATCTCCTCCACTATGGGAGCCTGGATAGAATCAATGGTGGTGGGCACATTTATAATGTTAATGCAGCACAAAAATATCGATTTCTTGATCAATTACCTAACACCAAGCTAAATTAGCAAGCCTCCCCCATTTGACAGATCTAATTTTGCCCCTAAACCCTGTAAAATAGCAAATAAATCTTGCAAATTCAAGGAAGATTTCTTAACTTAGCACCAAATATTAAATCTTTTTTTAATATTTTAAAAGATTTTTTCCTGACAAATTTAGCGATCAAAATATACCCGACCCTTAGTCGGGTTTTATTTTTGTTCCTTACTGCAATACCATATGAACTCGCCAGAAGTTGCCATCCTAAAATACAATGCGGGCAATATCAGATCCGTAATGATCGCGCTTGAAAGACTAGGAGTAAAAAGTGTACTAACAGATGATCCGGATATTCTTATCAAAGCAGAAAGAATCATCTTTCCGGGAGTAGGAGAAGCCGGAACCGCCATGAAAAGTTTGAAGGAAAAGGGTCTGGACCAACTGATCCCCACCCTGAAACAACCATTTTTAGGCACCTGTGTAGGCATGCAATTGCTATGTAAATCTTCAGAGGAAAGCCATACGGAATGTATAGGCATATTTGATGTTGAGGTTATTAAATTCCGAACAGATGGTCCTGAAAAGATACCACAGACGGGATGGAATAGCATACAAAACTATCGTACTCCTCTTTGCAATGGCCTGGAAAACGGGTCATATGTCTACTACAACCACGGCTATTATGCCCCATTATGCGCAGATACGGTAGCGGAAACAGACTATATACAGCCGTACTCAGCCATCTTACAGAAAGACAATTTTTTTGCCTGCCAATTTCACTCGGAAATCAGTGGAAAAGTAGGAGAGCAAATATTTAAGAACTTTTTAACTCTATGATTCAAATCATTCCGGCCATCGACTTGATTGATGGAAAATGTGTTCGTTTAACCCAAGGTGATTACGAACAAAAGAAAGTTTACAATGAAAACCCCTTGGAGGTAGCAAGGCAGTTTGAAGATGCCGGGATTACCCGATTGCACTTGGTAGATCTGGATGGCGCTAAAGAAAAGAGAATCATCAACCATAAAGTATTGGAGTCAATAGCTTCGAAAACCTCCTTACAGATAGATTTTGGAGGTGGACTCCAATCTGACGAGGACTTACGGATAGCATTTGAATCCGGAGCCAAGCAGATTACAGGAGGGAGTATTGCTGTAAAAAAACCGGAAATATTCTTGAATTGGCTAAGTACTTATGGATCTGAAAAGATCATTCTAGGAGCAGATGCAAAAGATGAAATGATAGCAGTATCCGGTTGGCAAGAAACCACAGAACTTCCCTTGATGGACTTCTTAGCAGATTATATCCAAAAAGGGGTTCGATATTCTATCAGCACGGATGTAGCAAAAGATGGTCTATTGCAGGGTCCCTCCACAGCTTTGTACCAAAGAATTTCGGAGAATTTCCCGGAACTAAAACTTATAGCCAGTGGAGGAATCAGTAGGATGCAAGACATTGAAGACTTGGACGCACTGAAGATATTTGGAGTCATAGTGGGTAAAGCCATCTATGAAAATCGGATTTCATTAAAGGATATAGAGCGATTTTATGCTAACTAAGAGAATAATACCTTGTCTTGACATCAAAGACGGCAGAACGGTAAAGGGCACAAATTTTGTCAACCTCAAAGATGCAGGTGATCCTGTAGAATTAGCCAGGATCTATGCAGATGAAGGGGCTGATGAATTGGTATTTTTGGATATCACTGCAACGGTAGAAAACCGTAAGACCTTACTGGATTTAGTAGATAAAGTGGCCCATGCTATCAATATTCCTTTCACCGTAGGAGGGGGAATTGGCAGTGTGCAAGACGTATCCCTTCTACTTCAAGCAGGCGCTGATAAAATCTCCATCAACTCTGCTGCAGTTAGAAATCCGGAATTAGTCTCTGCCCTTTCCTCAGAATTTGGCAGCCAATGTATCGTGGTGGCCATTGACACCCGAAGAGTAGAAGGAAAGGACATAGTCCACACCCATGGAGGAAGAAAACCTACAGATTTAGAGACTTGGGAATGGGCAAAAAAGGTTGAGGAGCTAGGTGCGGGAGAGATTTTGTTAACCTCTATGGATGCTGATGGTACTAAGAATGGCTTTGATATCGAGATTACTTCCAAAATCTCCAGATCTCTGGGTATACCGGTGATTGCCTCCGGTGGTGCCGGACAAATGGAGCATTTTCTGGATGTATTTCAGGAGGGCTTTGCAGATGCAGCCTTAGCTGCCAGTATCTTCCATTTCAAGGAGATCAGCATCCCTGAGTTAAAAACTTATCTGAAAGAAAAAAATCTACCGATAAGATTTTAAGAATCTGCCAATTTGCCATTAAATTTATAGATGGCATAGGGTTTGAACATGTACAGATCGATTGATCAATTGCCATTTTGGCAGCAAATGAAGAAATAAATGCTAGATTTCGATAAAATAGGATTGTCTGGAAAGAACATTGAGAGTGTGGAAATGATTGAAATCAATTCCCCTGAGGAGGTGATCAGTGACGAAAAGAATCTACCTGATACCCTTTCCATACTACCCTTGAGAAACACGGTACTTTTCCCTGGAATCGTGATTCCGGTAACTGTTACCCGCACCAAAGGCATTAAACTGGTAAAAAAAGCGTATAAGGGGGATAAAACCTTAGGCATACTTTCTCAAATCAAACAGAGCAGCGAAGAGCCTACAGGTGAAGAACTATACAAAGTGGGAACCATAGCTAACATTCTAAAGATGTTAGTCCTACCTGACGGTAACGTAACCATCATCCTTCAGGGAAGAAGAAGATTTAGGGTAGAAGAATACGTACAAACGGAGCCTCATTTACAGGCCAGGGTAACTTATCTTCCTGATAATTTCCCTAGCCAAAAGAAGAAAGAGACCAAAGCTCTCATCCAAAGCTTAAAAGAAGCTGCAGTTAGCATCACTAATCTCAATCCTGAGATCCCGAAAGATGCTCAGATTGCGATCAACAACATAGACTCTCTAGTCTTTTTGACGCATTTCTTATCTTCTAATCTTAATGTCAGTTTATCTGATAAGCAACTGCTGCTTGAAACCTTAGACGGTTACGAGCATGCCACTCGCTTATTAGAGCATATGCATAAGGAGATCGAGGTATTAGAGATCAAGAAAGATATCCAGAGCAAAGCTTCTTACGATATTGATCAACAACAGAGAGAATATTACTTGCGCCAACAAATCAAGGTCTTGCAAGAAGAGCTAGGCATGGATTCCCCTGACCAGGAGGTGGAGAAACTTCGTACGAAAGGTGCTAAGAAAAAATGGTCAGTGGACACGAATGATCATTTCAATAAGGAACTGAATAAGATCATGAGGACGAATTCCATGTCTCCGGAGTATGGAATTGCCCTGAGTTATGCAGAGCTACTTGTAGATCTACCTTGGAATGAATATAGCAAAGACAATTTCTCTCTAAGCAGAGCAAAGAGAATCTTAGACAGTGACCACTTTGGTTTAGAAAAAGTAAAAGAAAGAATTCTAGAATATTTGGCTGTCTTAAAGCTTAGGAATGACATGAAGGCTCCGCTTTTATGTCTCTATGGCCCTCCAGGCGTAGGTAAGACTTCACTGGGAAAATCTATAGCCAAAGCATTGGGTAGAAAATATGTACGGATGGCGCTGGGAGGTTTACATGACGAGGCGGAGATCCGTGGTCATAGAAAAACCTATATCGGAGCCATGCCGGGTAAGATTATTCAAAACATTCAGAAAGCCGGTTCAAGTAATCCGGTTTTTGTCTTGGATGAAATTGATAAGATCTCCAGAGATCATAGAGGGGATCCCTCAAGTGCGCTATTAGAAGTTTTGGACCCTGAACAAAACAATGCATTTAAGGACAACTATCTGGAAGTAGAATATGATCTCTCTAAGGTTATGTTCATAGCTACAGCGAACTCCTTGGATACCATCCAACCTGCCTTGAGAGACAGGATGGAAATCATTGAGTTAAGTGGTTATACGGTAGAAGAGAAGGTAGAAATCGCTAAAAGGCACTTGCTTCCTAAGCAACTGGAAATGCATGGACTGCAATCTGCTGACTTAAAACTTAGTTCAGCGGCTTATTTGAGAGTTATTGAAGGATACACTAGAGAATCAGGTGTACGTAATTTGGAACAAAAGATAGGATCAGTGGTTCGTAAGATAGCTAAGAGTGTGGCCATGGGAGAAGAATACCCTAAAGTACTCTCCCCTGCTGACATCGAAAAGCTATTGGGTAATCCTACATTCGATAAAGACCTGTATGAAGGCAATGAACTTGCCGGAGTAGTTACCGGGCTTGCTTGGACACCTGTGGGTGGAGATATCTTATTTATTGAATCAAATGTAAGTAAGGGCAAAGGTCAATTGACACTTTCCGGTCAGTTAGGCGACGTGATGAAAGAATCTGCCATCACTGCATTATCATATCTAAAATCACATGCAGATGACCTGGGCATTGATTATAAGGTCTTCTCTAACTATGACCTACATATTCACGTACCACAAGGAGCTGTTCCAAAAGACGGCCCTTCTGCAGGTATCACGATCCTGACTTCTATAGCATCCATATATACCCAAAGGAAAGTAAAGAACAATTTAGCCATGACCGGTGAGATCACCTTGAGAGGCAAAGTCCTTCCTGTGGGTGGAATTAAAGAAAAGATCCTTGCTGCGAAGAGAGCAAATATCAAGGAAATTATCATGTGTTATAAAAACAGAAAGGACGTAGAGGAGATTGGAGAGCAGTATACCAAAGGACTTACTTTCCACTACGTAGACTATGTATCGGAGGTTTTAGAGATCGCATTGCTGAATCAAAAGGTGAAGAAGCCTATCCAATTTGAATTTAAAAGCGAAGAACCAAAGTCTTAAAAACTGATTTTTGTCATTGTTTTTATCTTTCCAAAAGCTTAATTTTGAAATAAAAGCGTATGGAAATGTCTGAAACAGTGCAACATCTGGTGGAGTCGGCCAAGATATATCAAATGGTCACCGAGAGACTAGACTTGATTCAGTCTCACACCTTCGAATCAGAACTTATAGAGTGGATTCTGGACATTTACAGCCAGGACGAACCTCCAGTTGAAGGCCTGCAGAAGTTTTCCATGCCGCAAGTCATGTACTATCTGCAGGCTTCTCATAAACTTTACCTATCTAAAACTCTTCCGGAAATAGAACAATCCATGGCACATATCCAAAAGCGCCATGATGATACACTCCTTCATGCATTGATTCTATTTTTCAATCACTACAAGATAGATTTCCTGGAGCATATCCGTATGGAGGAAAGGGATCTCTTTCCTTATCTGAAGAAATTACATGAAATTGACCCTCAATCTACCTCAAAGGAGGAGATTGCTACCTTACTCTCTCAGTCACCTATGGAGAAGTTTGAACATGATGCCATAGAAGATGAATTGAAACGAGTATCAGATATTATTCATCATTACTGCGGACATGAGGAAGTTCCTTTGCCTTTTAAAGTCTTCCTAAACCAGGTTGAAATCTTTGAGATGGATCTCAGAAAGCATGCCTTCATTGAAGATCATGTTCTCATGCCTATGGCGCAAAGAAAGGAAGCAGAATTAAAGGCATTGATATGAGAATCATCACCCTTTTGCTTTGCTTTTTAAGCTTCTCGGGAATAGCACAGGAGTTTAAGATTATAGGATATTACATGCCTACCTCGGAAAAGGTAAACTTTGATCATTATACTCATATCAATTATTCCTTTGCTATCCCGGCACCTAGTGGGGACACCTTACTCCCATTAAGAAATCCGGAGAGGGTAATGGAATTAGTTAAAGACCTACATAAACAAGGCAAAAAGGTCTTTATTTCAGTTGGGGGCTGGGGAATTGGAGATGCTCCTGGAGATGACACACGTTTCCACAAAATGGCTGAAACAGAAAAAGGCAGAAGAACCTTCATTAACAGCACGCTGAACCTGGTTAAGACCTACGGATTTGACGGAGTAGATTTAGATTGGGAATATCCGGACGAAGATTCCCCTTCTGCTGATCAATATGTGGAACTAGTTAAAGGGCTACATACGGCCTTACACAAAGAAAACAAAGAGCTGACTGCAGCTGTCATTTCTTATGGCAGAAAAGGTTATGGCATAAAAAATGAAGCCTTTAATTATCTGGATTGGATCAATCTCATGGCCTACGATGATGATTATGGCTCCGAAGAGATTAAAGCCCATTCCCCATATGCCTTAGCCCAAAAGTCTATAGACTATTGGTTAAAAGAAAGAAAACTTCCTGCACATAAGGCAGTACTGGGCTTACCCTATTACTCAAAGAAAGGCCATGGTCAATATGGACCATCCTATAAGGATCTTTTAAAAGATGGAGCCAGCCCCTATGATGACTATTGGAAAGGGGCTTTTTATAATGGCATATTTACTATCCAAAACAAGACCCGCCTAGCCAAGGACCTAGGTCTTGCAGGAGTGATGGTTTGGGAAATAAGACATGACACCTCGGATGAGTATTCTTTAGTACGTGCCATCTACCAGGCATCTAAGTAATCTCCAAGATTTAGATAAAATATTACAAAAAAATAAAATAGTATGCTTGCATAACATTGTAGAAATTCATTACTTTGTAATTAGTATGCTTGCATACTATTGTTAATGAACTTTCAAAATATTACTACTCATGTCAAGTGTATCACTTAAAGGCGGAGAATTCCTAATCAAAGAAACTGACGCCTCACAGATCTTTATACCGGAAGAATTTTCCGAAGAACAGCAGATGATAGCGGAGACTTGTAGGGATTTCCTAAAAGCTGAGATTCATCCAAGATTGGACGAGATTGACAAAGCAGGAAGTCCAGAGCTTATCTCTTCTTTAATGGACAAAGCGGGAGAATTAGGTTTACTTGGCACGGCAGTTCCTGAAGAATATGGTGGTTTTGGTATGAACTTCAATACTTCTATGTTAGTAGCAGAAGTATTGGGAGCAGGTCATTCATTCTCTGTAGCACAATCAGCACATACGGGTATAGGAACATTACCAATAGTATATTATGGCAATGAAGAGCAAAAGGCTAAATACCTTCCTAAACTAGCTAGTGGTGAATGGAAAGCAGCGTACTGCCTAACTGAACCGGATTCAGGATCAGACGCAAACAGCGGAAAGACCAAAGCTGAGCTAACGGAGGATGGCAAGTTCTATAAAATTAACGGACAGAAGATGTGGATCACTAACGGTGGTTTCGCAGACATTTTTATAGTATTTGCTAAGATAGAAGACGACAAGAACCTAACGGCCTTTATAGTAGAAAAATCATTTGGTGGTATCACTATGAATGAGCCGGAGCATAAGATGGGTATCAAAGGTTCAGACACACGTCAAATCTTCTTTAATGACTGTATGGTTCCAGTAGAAAACATGCTGTCTAAGAGAGAAAATGGATTCAAGATCGCCGTAAATATCTTAAACGTAGGTAGAATTAAGTTGGCAGTTGCCGCTGTTGGAGGTTCAAAAGGAGTTATAAATCACGCCATCAATTACGCAAATGAGCGCAAGCAGTTTGGCATCTCTATCGGACGTTTCGGAGCCATCAAGCATAAATTAGCAGAAATGGCCATTAGAATCTGGACAACAGAAACCGCCTGTTATAGAGCGGGTCAAAACATTGACGATCTGATAGACTCTTTAACCGCCAGCGGCATGAGTGATGCAGACGCAAAATTGAAAGCTCTAGAACAATATGCCATAGAATGTGCTATTCTAAAGGTAAACGGTTCTGAAACCTTAGATTATGTAGCTGATGAAGGCGTTCAAGTGTACGGGGGAATGGGATATTCTGCTGATGCCCCTATGGACAGAGCATATAGAGATTCCAGAATCAATAGAATTTTTGAAGGGACGAATGAAATTAACCGTATGCTGGTCTTAGATATGCTTCTAAAACGAGCTATGAAAGGTGAATTAGACCTTCTTGGACCTGCTACGGCTGTGGGTAAGGAAATCTTATCTATTCCGGAATTTGGTATGTCAGATGACGAGGAATTATTTGCTGCAGAAAAGAAAGCAATCAAGAACCTGAAGAAAACCGCTTTGATGATTGCAGGATCAGCTGTTCAGAAGTTCATGATGAAACTTTCCCATGAGCAGGAAATCCTAATGAATGTAGCAGATATTATAACAGAAGCTTATATTGCTGAATCTGCCTTCTTACGTGTTGAAAAACTCATTCGCCTAAAAGGAGAAGAAGCAGCATCCCTACAAAAAGATATCGCGCAAGTCTACCTTCAAAATGCAGTTGCCAAGGCTAGCATGGCTGGTAGAGAGGCCATATCTGCCTTCGCAGAAGGAGATGAACTTAGAGTAATGTTAATGGGCTTGAAACGCTTCACAAAAATTGAGCCTCTAAACACCAAAGACGCTCGAAGAAGAATAGCAGATGCTATGTTAGCAGAGAACAAGTACATATTCTAATACAAGTACAAATTCCAATAAAAAGGAGCCGCTCTTTGCGGCTCCTTTTGCTTATTTAGTGTATCTATAAGGCAAACTTTCAACTAATCCACTGACAGATCTTCTTCCCAAATCTTGAGGAGAATCAAACCCGGATCGAAGATACTCCTTCCCCTTATTGGTCCATATCACATCATTTAATTCCCCATCATATAGATGTAATGCCGTTAGCAGACCATTAAAACCGGTAAATCCTCTTCTAAAGTTGTATTCTACATCAGAAGAACCAAAGATAACAGCATCTACGCCCAAAATATCTGCCACCTTAGCCTTATCCATGGCCATTAAACGCGAAAAACTAATACCGGACTCCTCTAATCTCCGATTAGTAGTCAAATAATCTTGAACGGTAATGTTCCACTTCTTCTTAGTAACTTTTTTCTGAAGTGTCAAGAAAGCCTCTTTTTGCAGATCTATGCCGGCAATACGCTCTTGCTCAACCCAGGGAACACTAGTAGACCTCATCCCTTCCTTATAATCTTCACTAAAGCGAACTTGGAAAGGCAATACAGCTACCCTATGATGCTCACTAATTCGAGCCTCTCCATCAGGGCGTGTAAACTGCTGAGAAGACTTACACGAAGCTAAACTCAACATTAAACTTATTACTAAAATAATCTGTTTCATAAAGTAGATATTTACCTCTTAGACCTTATAAAGGGCTATAAGGTTTAAAATTGGCGCATAAAAAACTATGAATAAAATATTTACAGAAAGGTTTTTAAATCCAATTTTATATGTTATCTTTGCAGCCCGATTAAGACAGAAATAATATTATAATATAATGGCAAAGAAAGGAAACAGAGTTCAAGTGATATTGGAATGTACTGAACATAAGGCCTCAGGAGTACCTGGAATGTCCAGATATATCACTACCAAGAACCGTAAGAACACTACTTCCAGATTGGAGTTGAAAAAATACAATCCTGTTTTGAGAAGAGTTACGCTTCACAAAGAAATCAAGTAATCTCACTTTAAACTAGTATAGAGAAATGGCAAAGAAAGTAGTTGCGACCCTGAGAGACAAGTCAGCTTTGAAAAGCTTCGCTAAAGTTATCAAGGCGGTTAAGAATGAAAAAACAGGAGCATATACCTTTAAAGAAGAAATGGTAGCTGCGGATAACGTAGCTGAAGCTTTAAAGTAATCTGTATTCCTTAAGACATAGATAGCCTTACCGGTGACGGTTAAGGCTTTTTTGCATTGTATGAAATCTTACAAATACACTCTTACGGTACAAGAAGAAGATCTGGATGAGCTACTTCATGTAAACAATGTAGTCTACCTTAAATATCTACAAGAGGCTGCAATAGCACATTGGAATACACTCGCTACGGAAGAGATCCGAGATTCCATACGATGGATTGTAAGAAAACATGAAATAGAGTATCTTTCATCAGCAGGCTTAGGAGATAATCTGGAAATAACTACCTGGGTCAATACCGCAGAAGGGGTAAGTAGTGAAAGAGCTTATGAAATCAGGGACGAAGGTAAGCTATTGGTAAAAGCCAGAACTTTGTGGATTTCTGTAGATCCTTCAAGTCTAAAACCCAAAAGGATAAGTGAAAAGATCAAAGATATTTTAGGAGTGCCCGGTACTTAAACCCGGGCACTCATTTTTATTATTTTTGGAACAACTCATCAAAGGATAGAGACACAAAGTAAGTACTTCCCACCATTGAACTACCAAAAGCTTGGAAATACGGTTTACCACCAATATTCGTTCCACCTATTTTCAAGATAGATTTAATAGAAGGTAATTTAGCACTGATCTGAGCGTCTATGTTCGTAATAGCCGGTACCATGGTGTTTGTAAAGAACACCTGGTTTGCATCTGTAGGCACACCAAAGCTTGACTGCCAGGTAAACTTAGTCTGATGACGTAGGTTTACGTTAAATCCAAACTTCTGACCACTGATCAAACGCTTACCGAAAGACACATTATACGTATATTCAGGAGAGTTAAATCCGGCATATAATTGCTCAGGAGAAGGTTTAAATCCTTTCAACTTGTTATGGGATACATTAACCCCGACATTATATCCCTTGTTCAATGAATAATTCATTTGAGCAGCCCAGCCATCAACCGTTATGATCTCTTCCGTATTAGATGGCCTTGAATATCCATTATATAAACCGGCACCAATTCCAGACTCTTTTGGAAGACCAGGAACTGCAGGCGATGGAGCAGTCGGAACCACTATACTAGTAGCACCAATATAGTTTTCGTACTTACTATAGTAGTAGTAAGCATCCACAAATAGCTTTTTACCAATCAGGCCTTTGTAACCTATTTCATAAGTAGTAATCTTTTCTGGCTTCAACTTCTTAGCCTGATACTTAGGCAATGCCGCCACTCCATATGCAGGAGCTAATTGAGAAGTCACTCCAGGAAGATTCGATTGTAAAGCACCTGGTAATGCACCTGCAATATTGGTTTGAATAGCTTGAGTAACTTGAGCATCTGTATTGCTTGCAATCTGCTGTTTCACCGGATCAGATGCCATCTGCGCAGCAACACCTTGCTGAATAGCAGCTTCCGCCATAGAGGCAGGAAGCTGACCTGCTTCCACCATGGCCTGAACACTCTGAGTCACGGCAGCGGTTACAGCTTGCTGTACGGCGGCAGTAACTTGTTGCTCAATAAACGGACGCTGAGCATTTACAGCATTAGTTACCTGCTGAGTTACTTGCTGAGTAATGATCGTTGTAGCATGTGCTTGCGCCTTTGCCAAGATACTACTTTGAGTTTCTGCATCGAAATAGTTCAAACCTTTAGCAGAAAATTGATCCAAAGTATACTTTGTAATACCTCCAGCTAGGTTATAAGCAGCAATACGATCAAATTCAGGTAATCCGCCTATCAATGTACCATCCGGAGTCCTTAGATTGATGTATTGGTTTTGAGTGGTAGGAATACGGAAACCGGTCTGGTAAGACAATCTGACGTTATTGTTAGCCCAAGAGAAAATACCGGAGACACGTGGAGAGAACTGCCCATCGAAGTTATCGTTCTTATCGTAACGAACAGAACCTACTAACTTAAAGTGATCATTCCAAAAACTCTTTCCGGCTTGTGCATACGCACCGTACTCGTTGATCTTGATGATACCATCACGACCTTCCGCCATATCATTAAATAGAGTACCTTCAGATCTTAAATTATACACCCTATAGTTACCGCCTACAATTAAGTCCATAAACTTAATTTCATTCTTGAAATTATATAGACCTTCAAAGTGCACTAAGTTAGATCTATCTAGGAATCCACCTCCACCGTTAACGATAGGTAGATTATTGAATTCTTTTGCCTTAGCCTTTAGTGCATCACCTGTAGGAATTCCTTGATCTGCATAAGATCTAGCGGCTAAATGAGCTTGATCAGCTACTGCCCCTGATTGAAGGGCTGTCAGGTAAGCTCCTACATATTCCCCGAACCAGGTAGCATGAGGCTTCACTTGGTTTAAGATTTGAACAGATGACAATCCTAAGAAAGCTGACTCCCCGGAGTTTTCTCTAGTGGTATATGCTCTAAGATTAAAATTATCCCCTTTCAATTCTAATTTGGCTTGAGATATATTAAAGTCTTTTAACGAGTATCTACCAGTACCTGTATATAATGTAGTACCGTAGCCTGAATTAAATTGACCTATGATTTCCAATTTCTCTGTAGGTCTGTAATGTAAGGCTATATTACCTTTAATGGAGTGGGTCTCACTATCCACCATATCTGACTCTTTGAAACCTGTACGGCTTACAAAAGCATTCGGAACCATTGCGGCAGCCTGAGAGGTAATCAAACCTCTTTCTACCATACTTGCTGCTACGGTAGATAAATTTGCCCTAACTTCATCCCCATAAACGTTAAGCCCATTGTAGTCTAAATCAACACCAGGACCTCTGGTGCCATTCTCTACTCCACCCACGTTTAAGTTAGTAAAGTTTCTGGCCTGCCAGTCATCTGCAGTCAAGTATGCAAAGTTTACTTTGAAAGCCAACTTATCATTAAAGGCCTTCGCAAAACGAATAGATGCATCGTAGAACGGAGTATTCACCTTAGTTCTACCCTCTTCATGCATCACACCACCGCGCAGGGTAGCGCTTAATCCTTGATATAAGAAAGGAGACTTCGAGTTCATTAATATAAGACCATTGATGGCATTAGGACCATACAACGCAGAAGCAGCACCGGGTAGGATCTCTACTGACTCCACATCTAATTCCGGCATACCTACAATATTATCTACTGCAAAGTTCAGCGCAGGAGACATATTGTCCATACCATCAATCATCTGTACCACTCTAGGGTTACCCGTAGAACCAAAACCACGCATGTTTACAGATTTAAATAATAAACCCTGGGTAGTCAGGTTGATTCCTTTCATATTACCCATAGCGTCGTAAAAGTTTGGAGAGGTGGTCTCACGGATCATTCTTAAATCTACCTTCTCAACGGTAACAGGAGATTTCATCTCACTTTCAGAAACCCTTGAGGCAGATACCACTAATTCTTGACCTAGAATACTTTGATCTTCCAAAAGGATGTGCAGATTTACTCCGTTCTTCTCTACAGTCACTTCTTGTGGCTTATAACCTACTGAGGAGATAATAAGCTCAAAAGGAGCAGGTGTGTTAGTGCTGAGTTTGAACTTTCCGCGGATGTCACTAATGGTCCCGGCGACCTTTCCTTTTATTTGGATGCTTGCCCCTACTAAGGGCTCCTTTGTCTTAGCATCTTCAATTGTACCTGAGACCTCTGTCTGGGCAATTGCCGACAAGGTGCAACAGAATAACAGGCAGATAAAAAGGTAAAATCTGCTACCTGGAGATAAAGGTAAATTCATATGTATTTATTGTATATAAGGTTTTACTTGTCTCTACAATGATAAAAATAAAAAAGTAATTTTGTACAATTTTTTAACAAAAAATTACAATTTTTTTTTAAGCATAAAAATAGACAAATATTTCCCCTATACAAGTACAGAACCAAACCTTTGTAAATCAGAAAATTATACGTAAATAATGCAGTGCAAGCGTTTGAATGAGTCCGGCCACTAAGCCACAAATAAGCATTTTTTGAAGAATCTCATTTTTTGGAAAACGAAATTTCAAAGCTAGGAATGTTCCTAAAACAGGGGTAAAAAGAAAAGGAGTCAAAAGCGCCACTCCCCAAAGACCTAGGCGAGCTTTAACCTTCACCGCCAACCTGTTCATTCGAGTAAATACTCTACGCTTCTTTTTAAGGGAGGTAAAACCAAATATCGCACGTAACCTTTCACCGAATTTGGAAGTCCTCAACCAGTTATTCCCGTACGTAATCAAGAATACCGTTAACATCATCCCCGCAGCGGAACATAGCGTGGTCTCTATCAATGACATGCCTAATGCTATTCCCGCCACAGGACCACCCACAAACTTAAATGTAGCGGCTAGTGCAACTGCTATGTATTCTGAAATCGGATCCATGCCTCTAATAAACAAGGGATTATTACACTAAATTCCATACCCTTTAAAAAATATTTCGCCTAGTATCTTGCATTACAAAGTACTGTGTTTATATTTGTAGCGAAAAAGCTATTATTCTTTAACCTCAAAGCAGTATGAATTTAGAAAACGCACAAGTGCAAATGCGGAAAGGTATCTTAGAATACTGCATTCTACAGATCATTTCACGAGGAGAAGTTTACGCATCAGAAATTCTAGAAGAGCTACTAACAGCTAAAATTATGGTGGTAGAGGGAACCTTATACCCACTTCTGACTCGATTAAAGAATGCAGAACTTCTGGATTATAAATGGATAGAATCCTCTTCCGGACCACCTAGAAAATACTATGTTCTAACAGAGAAAGGGGAAATTTTCTTAAAAGCCCTATCAAGCACATGGGAAGAACTCTCATCTTCAGTAAATGCCATTGTTTCAAAAAATTAAAAAGATGAAAAAGACATTACAGATAAATATAGGCGGATTTTTCTTTACCATAGAGGAAGAAGCATATCAGCAATTGAACCAATACTTAAGTTCTCTCAAGAACTACTTTTCCACCTATGAAAGTTGCGAAGAAATCATCCAGGATATCGAAGCCAGAATAGCAGAGAAATTCTACGCAGAATCTTCAGACATTATTGAAAAGGAGGATGTACAAGCCTTGATAGCCTCTATGGGCTCTGTTTCAGACTTTGAAGCCTTAAAAGAGGAAGAGGATTTACAGACACCCAAACCTGAGATTAAACCTGAGAATACCGTTACAAGAGAAAAATGGTTTAGAGATGGCAAAAGAAAAGCTCTAGGTGGTGTCCTGGCCGGACTAGCTTACCGATATAAATTCGATGTAATCTGGGCCAGAATGATCTTTATCGTATTCGCTTTAGGTCTTATAGGCGAAGGCGTAGGACCAGGGCTTATCATCACCTACCTTGCGCTATGGATCTTCCTTCCTGTAAGTAATGAGCTGGAAGATCAACCTAGCGTTCGCAAGTTCTATAGAGATCCAGAAGGCAAGGTTATAGCAGGGGTAGCATCAGGCTTAGCCAAATACTTCCAAATGGATGTTAAAATAATGAGGATCATCTTCTTGGGCAGCCTGTTTTTGGTATTCGGCTTAATCCTTTACTTCTTACTTTGGATCTTAGCACCCTATGCTCATTCAGTGACCCAAAAACTCCAACTAGAAGGACAAGCATTGACCATTGAGAACATAGAAAAATCTGTAAAAAGCAAAGAAACCGAAACGCCTAAAAGAGAAAGTACCCTTTCTAAAATACTATTGTTCCCTTTTAGAATAATTGGATTATTCTTTAGCTTTCTAGGTAGACTAGTCAAACCCTTTGCCCTCATCCTAAAAATAATGGCAGGTATATTCCTCATGTTTATAGGTATCTCTGCTGCCTTCTCTATCATCGTGGCTTTAAGTGTATTCTTTGGGATTCTGAGCGCTTCAGAATGGATACAATTTGGCGACTTAGAAGTACAAAAACTGCTCGCAGAAATCCATCCATTAGGCGCTGTTTTCATCTTCTTTGCCGTATTTATCCCTGCCATAGCCTTAATCTTTGCCGGAGCTATGCTAACCGTTGGAAAGAATTTCGGCAACCGTAATTTCTGGCTTACTCTACTATTAATCTGGTTTACTGGAATGGTTGGAAGTATCTCTTTTGGAACAAAAATCTCATTAAACTACGCTCATAGAACCGTAGAAGTAGAAGAAGTGACCTATGACTTAGAGCCTAATAAGATCCTGTTGATAGATGTGCCAAATAATGATGTGAATAACACTCAGTCTAAACCATATATAACTTTCAGTGGAACAAACTTTGATAAAGTTTATGTCACTAGAAAAGCTATTGCTAATGGCCCTTCAAAAGAACAAGCAAGAATCTTTGCACAAAGTATCAAATATGGAATTACCAAGTCTGATACAGCCCTAGTTTTTGACCATTACTTAGACATACCTGAAAACCATCCCTATAGAAACCAAGAACTTAGAATCGAAGTAGAAATACCAAAAGGCAAGCCTTTCAAATTCAGTAAACGGTTCCTTGAAATACAAAATAGACCTAGAGCCATCAATGACTTCAATTATGACAGCAATGGTGAAAGTATTTTCATGTACAATGACAACAATGAATTAACTTGTTTAAACTGTCCGGAAATTGATCCATACACTGCCATTGACACCGAGAAAAACCTACGAGAATTTAATGAAGAGTTTACCGGCTGGGAAAATATGCGCTTTAAAGATACTTTGAACTTGAATTTTGAGAACCTTAAGCTATCTGACAAATTCAAAGTAGTACTTACTAAAGGAGAAAAGAGTCAAGTAATTCTTTATTCTAATTATAAATCTTCCATAGAGAACACCCAAGCTAAAACCAAAGACAGAACTTTAATTTTATCTTATTTGGATCCATTCACTGATATGGAAGAATCTGTTTGGGTTTGGATTACAGTACCCATGACCCAGGATATACAGATAAACAATGGTTCTGCGTTTAAGATGTATGGATTTGATACTCTGCCAAACGTTAATATACAGATCAGTGGTAAAAGTAGGGCAGCCATTCAAGTCGATGCTAAATCTGCAAATATTGCTGTAGAAGACAAATCTGACCTCACCTTAAGAGGCCATATGGATAGAGTAACAATAAACGTAAAAGCAAAAAGTATACTTCGCGCAGAGGAAAGCACAATGGATGATGCAAGCATCACCGCCTCAGAAGTGAGTATTGTAGAATTAGGTAGAGTGAAGAACAAAAGAATTAAAGCCCATAAAGATTCCCTCGTAAAAACAGTAGAACAATAATTTATAGTGTTAGATATCAAAAAACAGGGAGGATTTTCCTCTCTGTTTTTTTAATGTACCTTCTTATATAAATCTACCGCGAAATCATCCGTCATCTGAGAAATATAATCCACTATTTTCTGCAGGTCAGCATAAACGGAGTGGCTTAATTTAACTGGCAGTAACCTCAGAATCTTCTTGGACCTCTCACTATTTTGTGTCACTAAGGCTTCACAGAAATCCTCCAATAATCCATACAATACATGATGTCCGGATAATTCCTTCTCAATCACACTGGGATGATTATAAATACGATCCACCGAGAACTTATTTAAGGCCTTTAGTGGCTCTTGTAAAGAAGAATCAAGCAGGTCGATCAAGGATTTATTCAAATTACCTTCAAGTATTTCCTTTTCATGATCAATGAAAGCTTTGACACACTCTTGAGTCAGATAATTTATAAGTAATGCCCGAAATAAGGATAATTTCTGCTCTTCATCCTCTATCTTTCCCCATTGCTTATCAAAATACTCCTCAAATGAGCTACCTTTTAATAAGGGACGTAATAATGTAGCCACCTCCTCAAAGCTCACTACTTTGAGTTTATATGCATCTTCTAAATCGATGATTCTATAACAAATATCATCTGCCGCCTCCACCAAATAAACAAAAGGATGACGAGCATAGCCCTTACCCTTCTGAGGTATATTCAAAGACCCAGCTACCTCTTCAAAATACGCCTTTTCAGAATCCATAAAACCTGATTTCTTCAAAGCCAAATCTCCCTTCTGAAAGCCGTTTAGGGAATCTACAGGATATTTAACTATGGATGCTAGAGTAGTATAGGTCAGCTTTAACCCGGAAGCAATAAACAGTGAAGTCAAGATGCGAAAAGCATTAGCATTACCTTCAAATTGTGTAAAATCCTTTACCTGAACCGGACTTAGATCAAACGTCCCCCATTTGGAAAAGAAATCTGCAAAGAATCCTCTTATAGCTTCTTCTCCGAAATGCCCAAAAGGAGGATTACCTATATCATGCGCCAGACAGGCCGTTTGAATCACATCAGAAAGCTCAAATCTATAAAACTCCTCCGCCTCCTCAGAGAATGTATGCTTCTCTGCCAATTTCTCCCCGGCTAATTTCCCTAAGGTTCTGCCTACTGAAGCCACCTCCAAACTATGGGTTAGTCGGTTATGCACAAAGAAATGTCCCGGAAGTGGGAAAACCTGGGTCTTGTTTTGAAGTTTTCTAAAAGGCGAAGAGAAAATGACCCTATCATAATCCCTAATATAAGCCCCTCTCCCAATACCTAAAGGTGTATTACCTGAACTGCCCAATCGTTTAGCAGAATATAAAGTCTCCCAGATCATTTCTTCTTAAATGTTAAATAAAGTCCACCAATAGAGATAAGTATCAGACTTATTACCGTCCATTGACCTAAAGACCCTCCATTGGGATCTTCCATAAGTTGTTGCAATTCCTTACCTTGAGTCCCTACATAAACCGCTAAAAGGGTCCTGGGAATCATCCCTAGGAAACCGCCAACAAGTATAGATCTAAATTTAGCGCCTGAAGCAGCGAAGATCAAATTAGTCACGGCAAAAGGAAACAAAGGGCTCAATTTGGTAAAAAAAATCACCTTTAGCTCATCCTCTCTAATCCTATTCATGACTTGCACCACTTTGGGGTCTTTATTAAGCCAATTTCTCACGAAACTAAAATCTACCAGCCTACTAAAACCATAAATGAGTACTATAGCCAGCATGTTAATCAACACTAAGAGAGGGAATGCCTTCCACCCCGCAAAAAAACCCATAACCAAAGCCAACAAGGTAGGAGGAATGATAGCAATGGCACAAAGTACTGCCAACAAGAAAGAGTATAGAAGCCAGGTATTAAAACCCCATTCGGCTATAATCTCCTGATGCTGAAAAAGGTAATATGTAAGATAAGATGAACTTAAAAGGGGCAGAATAGTAAAGATTACAAAACTGCCCCAACTAGTATATTTTGACCTTGAATTATGCATTCAGCTCCTTATATTCTGAATACACTTTATGAATACCTTCTTTTAAGTCAATGGAATGTTTCCAACCTAAACCATGAAGTTTAGATACATCCATTAACTTCCTTGGTGTACCGTCAGGCTTCTCGGTATTCCAGAAGATTTCGCCTTCGTAACCCACTTCCGCCTTAATGGTTTCCGCTAATTCCTTTATGGTGATGTCTACTCCAGTTCCAATGTTCACTAGTGTACTATCATTATAAGTGTCCATCAAATATACACATGCATCAGCTAAATCATCTGCATGTAAAAACTCACGCATAGGAGACCCTGTACCCCAGAGTTCTACTTGCGACTTGTTCTCCTTTTTCGCTTCATGAAACTTACGAATCATAGCAGGAAGAACATGAGAATTATTCAAATCATAATTATCATTTGGTCCGTAAAGATTAGTAGGCATTACAGAAATAAAATTACAGCCGTATTGATCTCTATACGCTTCACACATCTTGATACCGGCGATCTTAGCTATGGCGTAAGGCTCATTAGTAGGCTCCAAAGTACCCGTAAGCAAATACTCTTCCTTTAATGGCTGAGGAGCAAACTTTGGATAAATACAAGATGACCCCAAAAACATCAGTTTCTTCACCCCAATCAGATATGAACCATGGATGACATTGTTCTGAATCTGCAGGTTTTCAAACAGAAACTGCCCTTTATAAGTATTATTGGCTACAATTCCTCCTACCTTTGCGGCAGCTAGAAAAACGTATTCCGGCTTCTCTTCTTGTAGAAAAGCTTGCACAGCATTGTAGTCTCTTAAATCTAGCTCTTTAGAGGTTCTATAGACAATATTGGTATAACCTTTGGACTGTAGATTTCTAACGATAGCAGAGCCTACCATACCACGATGTCCGGCTACGTATATTTTTGCAGATTTTTCCAATTTATTTTTACGTTTTGGCGTTTTTACTAGAAACGACAAATTTACGACAGAAGTAGTTCCAAATAAAGAAGTTGATCGCGTATCTTTGAAACTATGAGAATTTTACTCCTTGCCCTTATAATACTTCCTTTCGGCTCCTATTCTCAGGACGTAGTTCCTAAAGCAAAAACCAAGGAACAGCGCAAGGCTGAGCGCAAACAGATGAGCCTTGAAGAGAAAATCGAGTCCACATTACCTGTAGAAATAAGTGGTACACCTTCCCTGGATGAAGCCAGAAAAACGGTGGGACAAGTAATTCCTACGAAGAAAGGCAAAGAGAAAAAAAGAACTTTTGCACTAAAGGAAAAAAAGAAGGAAGTAAAAACCTTTGACGGAAAATCCTATAAAGGCATAGCCGTTGAAAAAAGAATTATTAACAGACGATCTTCCTATCAGGAATTCTATGTATTAAAAGAATTCCAAACCCCACCACCCTACCATAGAGCTTTTGCCTGGTATGATGAAAAGAACCATAGAATCTCTGAAGTTCTTCAAAGAGACCCAAAAACCAATTCATTATTACACGGCCCCTATAGAGAGTACCGCGGAGAGGACTTGATCAAAGAAGGATATTACTACTTGGGTGTAAAAGACGGGAGATGGATGCAATACGACAAGAATTTCATCTTATTAGAAAAGGAGACCTTCAAAGAAGGCTTTTATGATGAATCACAGATCAGCTATTATGATGACAATAAGATAAAAGAAGTCATTCCGGTAAAATTCGGTAAAATCACCGGCACCTATTTTAGATACCATCCTGACGGCAGTCTTGCAGAAGAAGGAAAATATGAAAATGGCAAGAAGATTGGAAAATGGATAGAGTTCTATCCGGGTGGTACTAAAAGGAAAAAAGAAATTCAACATCCTGCATCCTTTTACGACGAAGGCGAACCTTTTGTCGTAGTTGAATATGATGAAAAAGGAAAAGCCGTAAACAAACCATGAAAAAATTATTAGCTCTACTCCTTCCCATTCAAGTCTTTGCTCAGAATCCTGAATTGTGGAAACTACAAATAAAAAGCCCCGGCGGCCTCATCCCTTCTCATATACTTATTGAAGGGGACAAAGCATATGCCATTAATGCGGACGAGAAATTAGAATTTGACCATGTCTCAAAGGTCAGAGATACGCTGCACTTAAAGTTAGAGCTATATGACATGGAACTGATATTCCATCCTGCTAGTAAACAAGGATTTTTCAGTAAAAAAGGGGCGGATCAAAGTTTCAGACAAGCTGCCTTTACAGCTATACCTAACGAGAAGATCAGATTCAAAGGAAAACCTGCCACTCAGAAGTTAAGCAAAAGATATCAAGTTACCTTCACTAACCCTGAAACTGGGAAAGAATCTGCGGCAATAGGTGTTTTTGAAACTCAAAACAATGAGGTAAAAGGTTCTTTCTTGACCAGCACTGGCGACCATAGATACCTACAAGGCAATGTGATAGGAGATTCCCTGTTTCTATCCACCATGGGAAACAGCGCCACCTTATACAAAGTAAGAATCAAAGGAGATAGTTTAGTGGGGGGTACCTCTTTCAATCCT
Source organism: Leadbetterella byssophila DSM 17132 (assembly GCF_000166395.1). Lineage (GTDB taxonomy): Bacteria > Bacteroidota > Bacteroidia > Cytophagales > Spirosomataceae > Leadbetterella > Leadbetterella byssophila. Next base: position 3,258,929 of record NC_014655.1, on the reverse strand, counting down.
TTCGGAAGAGGAAACAATTTCTCAGGAGTGGCCAGTGAAACCTACCAACTTCCAGATGCCGACAAGCTAACATTCCTAAAAGAAGGATACGAGAAATTTGACTTTACCTTCAAAGACATTCAAGGCAAATCCGTTTCCTTATCTGACCCTAGGTTCAAGGGAAAAATAACCGTAGTCCAGATCCTAGGAACCTGGTGCCCTAACTGCTTGGACGAGACTAAATTCTTATTAGAATACAAAGCTAAACATCCGGATATTGAAGTGATAGGACTAGCTTTTGAAAGAAGCTCAGATCCTGCTTCTGCTCATCCAAAAATTGCCCGTTTTATTGAAAGATTTAAAGTTGACTACCCTGTCTTATTTGCAGGTAGTACAGCAGAAGCGGGAGATAAGCTACCACAGCTTAATCATGTCATGGCCTTCCCTACCTCCATTGTGGTAGACAAAAAGGGGCAAGTTCGAAAAATACATACTGGATTTTCTGGTCCCGGTACCGGCAAATATTACGAAGAGTACGTGAAAGAGTTTAGTGCATTTGTGGACCAATTGAGAAGAGAATAAAAAAAGCTGGAAGTACCCAGCTTTTAATATCTTTCAAATCCGCTAAAGAAAAATGCGCTTTCAATTGCAGCATTCTCATCAGAATCTGAGCCGTGAACGGCATTCTCTCCTTTTGACTTCGCGTAGATGCTTCTAATGGTTCCAGGTTCAGCCTCTGCAGGATCTGTGGCACCGATTAGTTTTCTAAAATCTGCTACCGCGTTTTCCTTCTCCAAGATTAAGGCAACGATAGGACCAGCAGACATCATTTCACAAAGTTCTCCATAGAATGGACGTTCCGAGTGAACCTCATAGAATTTTCCTGCTTGTTGAGCACTAAGTTGTGTCTTCTTCATCGCCACGATTCTAAATCCACCTTCCTCCATAAGTTTCAGGATACCACCAATATGATTGTCAGCCACTGCATGTGGTTTAATCATGGAAAATGTTCTGTTACCTGCCATTTGTATAGTTTGTTTTAAAAAATGTCCGCAAAATTAGTGGAAAAATCCTTAGCTAAAAAATTCTTTTAAAGCCTGGTCATCAGTTTTTTCACTGCTTGATCTTTCCAGGAAGCATAGTCTCCTGCAAGGATGTGTTTTCTAGCCTCTCCCACTAACCATAAATAGAAACGTAAATTGTGGATACTGGCTATCTGAGCACCTAATAATTCTTGACATTTCATCAAATGCTTCAAATAAGCTTTGGAATAAAACGTACTCACATAACCGCCTAAGCCCGGATCTATAGGAGTAAAGTCATCTTCCCATTTCTTGTTTCTAATATTAATAATACCCTCAGTAGTAAAAAGCATGCCGTTTCTTGCGTTACGGGTAGGCATCACACAGTCAAACATGTCTATGCCTAGTGCAATACCTTCCAAAATATTCTCGGGAGTACCCACACCCATGAGATATCTAGGCTTATCCTTTGGAAGAATAGCATTTACCACTTCTATCATCTTATACATTTCCTCCGCCGGCTCTCCCACAGAAAGGCCTCCAATAGCGTTTCCGTCCTGTTCCTGAGAAGCAATGTACTCAGCTGACTGAACACGCAAGTCCGGAAATACACTTCCTTGAACTATAGGAAATAAGCTTTGGTGATGACCGTATAAGGGCTCAGTGGTTTGTATCCTTTCTACGCATCTCTTTAACCAACGGTGAGTTAGATGCATTGATTTTTCAGCATACTTGTAATCACAAGGATAAGGCGGGCATTCATCAAAGGCCATGATGATATCTCCACCTATAACCCTTTGGATATCCATCACATACTCCGGTGTAAATAAATGCTTAGAACCATCAATATGCGAATTAAAATACACACCTTCCTCCGTAATCTTACGAATCTCCTTTAGACTAAAAACTTGGTAACCACCAGAATCCGTCAAAATAGGCTTCGACCAGCCGTTAAATTTATGTAATCCTCCAGCCTTACGGAGAATATCTAAACCTGGTCTCAGATAGAGATGATAGGTATTTCCTAGAATAATTTGAGCTTCAATATCATCTAGAAGCTCTCTCTGGTGCACTCCCTTCACCGTTCCCGCAGTACCTACAGGCATAAAAATAGGAGTCAAAATTTCCCCGTGATCAGTCTGAAGTTTACCTGCACGCGCAAAACTTCCGGGGTCTGTGGAATGAATCTCAAAAATCATTCTGCAAAGTTCAAGCTTACTTTCAGCATTTTCAATAAAAAATCGAAAATATCTGCATAATTGGGTAAAGCTTTCTTAAACCCCTCACTTTTAATGTCCATAACTTAGGAAATGTACAAATGCATGCTATTTTTGCGAAAGCGTTAAACATAACCTGAGAAACCTTTGGAAACCATTATCCCAATTCTCTTTTTTGGGGCTATACTTATACAGTTATTCTACATACTGTTTGTTTTTACAAGACTTTCACGTCATCATGATGTCACCGAAACGGACTACCTTCCGCCGGTAAGCATAATCATTGCCGCCTCTAATGAACTAGAAAACCTAAAAGAGCTACTGCCCATACTGGATGAGCAAGAATATCCTGACTTCGAAATTCTGGTCGCAGATGACAGATCATCAGATGGCACCTATGATTATCTCATAAATAATCCGGATAGAATCAAACATCTCAATTACTTGAGAGTACAAGACCTCCCGGACCACTATACCGCTAAAAAATATGCTGTAACCTTAGCCGTAAAAAAAGCTAAAAATCCTTGGCTCCTTTTTACTGATGCTGATTGTAGGCCCTTAGACCAAAATTGGATCAAACAAATGGTGTCTCAATGCGGTGCCGGTAGAGAAATAGTTCTGGGATTCTCCAGGTATCAGAAATTACCAGGAAATTTAAATGCCTTAATTCGGTACGAAACGTTCCAAACTGCCCTTCAATACCTTTCCTTCGCCTTAGCCCGCATGCCTTTTATGGGCGTAGGAAGAAATCTGATGTACAAAAAGGAGCTGTTCTGGAAAAATGGAGGTTTTTCCGGCCACAACACGCTTCTGAGCGGAGACGATGACCTTTTTGTTAACAAAGCGGCCACCAAGTACAATGTAGGAGTTTGCGTAGAGGCACAAACCGAGTCCATACCAAAGACTACCTGGAAGGAATGGTATGTTCAGAAGAAACGCCACCTTTCTGTAGGGAAAAAGTACAAAACCAGAGACAGAATTAACCTAGGCCTGCTTTGGATTTCCGGAATCATGGTTTGGACACTTCTCATTCCTACCTTCTTTGTACTTCCGGTATGGTTTAATGCCCCGGAATGGTCCAGAATTCCTGTAGAATTCTTAGCTCAATATGGGATGAAACATTGGTATGGATTTAACGATTGGATGCGACTAATATTAGGGGTATTCCTCTTCTATATAATGATCAAATGGCTGGTACTAGCAAAGGTCAACAAGCGTCTGGGATACACCATTAATTCTTGGAAGATCCCATACTACGACTTTATGTATAACATGTACCTCATCGTCTTAGGTATAGTAACCTTATTCACCAATCCTCAAAAGATTAAGTGGAAGTAACTACCTCGGTACGGTAAAGTACATCACCACCGAAATGATGGAGAAGACTATATTGGGTAGCCAAACGGCAAGGATAGGATTCATACTTCCTGCCTCCGCAATACCTTTGGACAAAATATAGAAAATAATATAAAGGAAGGCCAAGACGAAACCTATAGCAATCTGAAGCCCAACCCCTCCTCTGGCTTTTCGGGCGGAAACGATCAAACCCATAATGGATAAAATGATGACGGCAAAAGGGGTGGCAAATCTTTGGTAATATTCAATTTTATAGGTTTCTACGCCTTCTGCTCCCCTACTATTTATCAGATCAATATAATCTTCCAACTGGGAAATCGTCATCGTTTCTTGTCGGTTCTTAGAATTCCCAAAATCAGATGGATAAAGTTTGATACTTGTATCCAAAGGAGTGATGGCCTCATAGGTCATCTCATCTTTTGAAATACCGATCTTCCGAATGTTATAGTCATAGAGCTTCCATTTCTTCAAAGAGTCATCATACGTGGCCCTTCTGGCACTCAATTTTTCCACTAACCTGTTATTTTCTACCTTTTCAAGAGTAAAATCATAAGCGGTATTGGAGGAATTATCATAGCTGGAAAGATAAGCATAAACATTTTTTTGAACAGCCAAATGGATATCCCTCCCAGTGAAAAAGAAGTCGTTATGGATATATTTATTCTCAAATTCAATCCTTGGAACATTGGCTTTGGGCAGAAACCACCCCACCATTACAAAAGAATAAATGGCCACTATTCCTGAACCTATGAAATAGGGTAACATTAACCTTCTGAAACTAGTACCTGAACCTAAGATGGCAATGATCTCCGTATGCGAAGCCATCTTTGCAGTAAAGAATACCGTAGAAATAAAGATCATTAAAGGGCTGATATAATTGGCCCAATACGGTGCTAAGTTGAGGTAATAGTCAAAGAAAATAGCATGATTTGACGGCTTAGTCTCCATGAAATCATCATTTTTCTCCACAAAGTCTATCACCAAAATGACCAATACAATAATAAATACTGCAAAGACATAAGTAGTCAAAAAACGCTTAATAAGGTACCTATCTATCTTGGTCATTCCTTGGATTTCATTTCGCCACCTCAAAAGTACTGACTATTGACCAAAAAGGAAAAGCTTATAACCATTTTACAATAGCCTCAATGACCTTATTTTTTCCGGAGGTATAGGGGGGCATAAGCTTTTCAAGTACACTAGGAATATTTTGCCGGTAAACCGCCCTTTCATTAGAGAAAGCTAAAAAGCCCCAATGCCCGTGCGCTTTTCCTAAACCCGAATAATTATCTCCACCAAAAGGCAGATAAGGCTGAAGAAAATGCATATCGGCGTTATTGATACAGCTCCCTCCTGCACGTGTATTCGTTAAGAAATAGTTGATATTGCCTTCGTTCTTGCTAAAAATATAAAGTGCTAAAGGTTTTTCCCCATGGTGTATATATCTAATGACATCCTCCTTCTCTCTGTAAGGTAAAACAGGAAGTACCGGCCCAAAAATCTCCTCCTTCATTATAGCAGATCCTAAAGGTACATTGGTGATCACAGTTGGCTCTATTCTCTTACCTTCCTTCCCTCCTCCAAATTGAATTTTCGCTCCCTTTTCCACAGCCTCCTCTAAGTATCCATAAACTCTTTCGGCATGCTTTTCATTCACCATGCTGCAGAAAGACACACTTTCAGTAGGATTTTTGTTGTAGAATTCTTCTACTACTTTTCTAAGCTCTGTAAGGAACTGCTCCTTTTGAGTATGATGCACAAATATGTAGTCTGGTGCAATACAGATTTGTCCGGCATTCATCCATTTTCCCCAAGCTAAGCGTTTGGCTGCCGCCTTAAGATCTGCGGTTTCATCTATGATCACAGGAGATTTTCCACCTAATTCCAAGGTAACTGAAGACAAATGTTTAGCTGCGGCTTTCATAACGATCTTCCCCACTTGAGGCGAGCCGGTAAAAAAGATATGATGGAAAGGCAAATCCAATAATTCTGTGGAAGTCTCTACCCCACCTTCTACCACAGCCACTTCTTCAGGAGGAAAAATAGCCTCCACAATCTTCCTTACTACTGCTGAAGAATGAGGGGTAAGCTCTGATGGTTTTAAGATCACCCTATTCCCGGCAGCAACAGCAGATACTAGAGGACCCAAAGCCAGGTTCACAGGAAAATTCCATGGAGAAATGATTAAACACAGGCCTTTAGGTTCGTAGCGAATATGCGAAGAAGATCCAAAAAACGCCAAAGGTGTACGCACGTACTTATCACTCATCCACCTCTTTAAATGCCTTAAAGCATGGTCTATTTCAGAAGTTATGGCATAGACCTCTGATAAATCCACTTCCGCCACAGGCTTCCTAAAATCCTTCCATAGAGCCTCTCTGATTTCATCTCTATATGTAAATAGTACAGCTTCTTTCAAAGCCTTCAGTCTTCTTTTTCTATGGGTAAAGTCCAAAGGTTCGGCAACTTTAGACTTTTGTAGTTGAAATTCCTGCATTATCAATTAATCTCTCCTTAAAATTTACTTAAAAATTAAACAAATAATAGATTATATATCAATTATCTATTAAGGTTGTAACAAAAAACTATAAAACAATGAAAAAACACGCAATTATTTTGAGTATGGCAATCCTACTATCTGCCTGCTCTTCTCAAGAGAAACGCGAAGCAGCTGATGGCTTACAAGCCGCACAGGATGAAGTAGAGGCTTCCTATCAAGATAAGAAGGAGGAACTTAAAGACATGAAAGAAAATGCGGAAGATGAGCTTAAAAAAAAGAAAAGTGACATCGAGGCTGAGTTGAAGGAGATAGATGCTAAAATCAAAAACGGCACAAAAGAAGAAAAGGCCAAATGGGAGGCTAGAAAAAAAGAACTAGATAAAGAACTAGGAGATTTAAACGATAAAATAAAATCAGGGGTCAAAGATCTGAAGAAGGATTTAAAAGATCTTAAAGAGGATATCAAAAAAGAGACAAAGGATATCAAAGAAAATTTAAAAAACAATTAATAGAAGGGCTGCCCATAGCAGCCTTTCATTTTTTCTTGTATTTTGGAGGTTGAATAAAAACCTATGGAATCAAGAAGAGACTTTATAAAAATGGCCGGCCTCATTGCCGGAGGAATGTTAGTTCCAGACTCCCTTGTAAAAGCAGCAAACATTGCCCCAAAACCTGGCAGCACGGTATGGGACGCAGACCATGTAGTGATCCTAATGCAGGAGAATAGGTCTTTCGACCACAGTTATGGTGCCTTAAAAGGCGTTCGAGGATTTAGAGATCCACGAGCCATGACTCTACCTTCAGGAAGAAAAGTATGGTTTCAATCTAATGAAAAAGGTGAAACTTATGTACCCTTTAGATTAGACATTAAAGATACGCGTGCTACCTGGATGCGCGACTTACCACACTCCTGGGAAAATCAGGTGAGAGCCAGGAATGGAGGAAGATACGACCAATGGCTTAAAGCTAAACAGTCCGGTGAGGATATCTACAAACATGTACCTTTAACCTTAGGTCATTTCACTAGAGAAGATATTCCCTTTTATTACGCATTTGCGGATGCCTTTACCGTGTGCGACCAGAACTTCTCATCATCCCTCACTGGAACCACACCGAATCGTTTGTATCTATGGAGCGGAACAATCCGTGAAAATGCAGACGCTAAAGCCAATGTCAAAAACGAAGACATCCAATATAGAATTCCAGCCAAATGGAAATCCTTTCCGGAAAGACTAGAGGAAGCAGGCATAGATTGGAGAATCTATCAAAATGAACTAAGCCTTAACATGGGGTTGAGTGACGAAGAGGAAAGTTGGCTCGCTAATTTCACCGATAACCCCATAGAATGGTTTACCAGCTATCAGGTTCGCTTCCATGAGGCCTATAGAACCTATATCAAGGAGAGATTAGAATACCTCAACAAACTTGAGGTTTTGAATGAGGACCAAAAGCGTGAAAAGACCCGACTGGCAGAAGAAGTAGTAAAATACACCCAAGATAAATTTGAGGCTTTAGATTCGTTTACAAAAAGCATACACAAAAAGGCCTTTACCACGAATAAAGAACACGAACTATATCATAAACTCGCTAAGATCAAAACTCCAAACGGTACAGAGATGGACGTTCCCGCAGGTGACGTATTGTACCAGTTTCGCAAAGACGTGCAGGAGGGAAAACTGCCTCCGATCTCCTGGTTAGTGGCTCCTCAAAATTTCTCTGATCACCCCAGTGCCCCTTGGTACGGAGCATGGTATGTTTCGGAGGTTTTGGATATTCTGACAAAGAATCCCGAAGTATGGCAAAAAACAGTTTTCATATTATGTTACGACGAAAACGACGGATATTTTGACCATGTCCCTCCTTTTGTAGCTCCTAGCTCTGGAATGACTTCGAAAGGAATATCTACTGCAGATGAAATGGTTTTAGAAAAACATGAGCGTGAAAGACCATATGAAAACATTGAGACCGGACCTATAGGATTAGGATACAGAGTACCATTAGTAATAGCTTCCCCTTGGAGCCGAGGAGGGAAAGTTTGTTCAGAAGTATTTGATCACACTTCAATTCTCATGTTCTTGGAAAAATTTATCCAGAAACGTTATAAAAAGAACATACAGGAAGAAAATATTAGCGCTTGGAGAAGAACCATCTGTGGAGATCTAAGTTCAGTATTTTCCGACTATTCAGAAGGAAATTCTCCTAAACCTGTAGATCAATATGAATGGGTTAGTAGCTTAAGAGAAGCACGATATAAGGTTATCCCTTCTAATTTTCGTCCATTAAAAGAGGAAGAAATAAGAGATTTTTCTCCCGAATCAGAGTATATGCCTCAACAGGAAAAAGGCATAAAGCCTGCGTGCCCTATACCCTACGAATTGCATGCAGATATAGTTGACGGACAATTAGTGATGGCTATGGCTCCTACCTTTGAGGGCAAAGGAGCTCCGTTTATGGTCAATTTCTTTGGGAAAGATTTTATACAAAAACACTATACCGTTCATAGAGGCCATGCCCAGCATGACCTGATCCCTGAAGACACAAAAAGAATGGAGATCTACGGCCCCAATGGATTCTATAGAAATTTTGACTTAGGACTTACATGGATAGAAATCCGTAGCATTTATCCGAAGAACAGAAAAGGTACACCTTTTGGTGATATTGAATTTGATTTGATTAATAAATCTGAGCAGAATCTTAAAGTTACCATTAAGGACCTGTCGTACGGATTGGAAGACCATGAAGTCACCATAAAAAAAGGAGGTTCCAAGAGGATCAGTACCAACCTAAAATTTACTTACCACTGGTACGACTTTGGATTCTTTGTGGAGGGGAAAAGGGTAGCGCAGTACTGTGGACACGTAGAAACCGGAAAACTTAGCTATACGGATCCTAAGATGGGAGGCGTTTTATCTTAATTTTGTACAAAAACTCACGTATATGAAGATTCAATATTTCGGACACTCCTGCTTTATGATTCATTTTGCAGGGAAAAAGATCTTACTTGATCCTTTTATCAGCGGTAACCCCAAAGCTCAACATATTCAGACAGAGGATATCAAACCCGACTATATCTTCCTGTCTCATGGCCACGCGGATCATGTGAAAGATCTAGAAGCTATTGCGAAATCCTCCGGTGCTCAGGTCATTACCAGCTTTGATATCATGACTAAATTTCTAGAACCTAAAGGAATTTCCGGACATGGCATGAATATAGGTGGCAAACTTACCTTAGACGGATTTACCTTTAAGATCGTAAATGCAGTCCACTCCAGTATGCTTCCGGACAATACCTATGGTGGCAATCCTATGGGCTTTGTGTTTTGGAATGAGGAGAGCTGTTTTTACTACTCTGGTGACACTGCCCTGACTATGGACATGAAGCTAATCCCTATGCTTTGCCCTCCTTTAGATTTTGCAATATTATCTATGGGAGATTACTTCACCATGAACTATGAGGATGCCATTATTGCTGCTGATTTTATTCAGTGCAATAAGATTGTGGGTTGTCATTATGACTCCTTCCCTCCTATCCAGATCGACCATGAAAAGGCGAAAGCTGCCTTCACTACAGCAGGTAAAAGCTTATACCTGGCAGAAGTGGGCGAAACTTTCGAGGTGTAATTTGTCTGTTTCAAACCGAAAAACCGTCTGATAAAAAACAATTCAGGCTTTTAATTAGTTAAATAATAAACGCTCAAAATTATGGCATTACAGATTGGCGACTTAGCGCCTTCCTTTACCTTGTATTCTTCAGAGAAGCAAGAAGTTTCTTTAAGCGATTATAAAGGCAAAAAAGTCGTTGTACTTTTCTTCCCTTTAGCATTCACTGGCGTATGTACAGAGGAGTTATGTTCCGTAAGAGACAACATAGCTACCTACCAAAATCTTAACACAGAGGTGTTAGCTATTTCTGTTGACTCCTTATTTTCTCTAGAGCAATTCAAAAAGCAACAAAACCTTAGCTTCCCTTTGCTTTCAGACTTCAACAAAGAAGTTTCTGCGGCATATGGAGCACTATATGACGAGTTTGTTTTAGGAATGAAAGGAGTTTCTAAAAGATCTGCATTTGTCATTGACGAAGAAGGAAAGATCCTTTATGCAGAGATATTAGAAGATGCCGGACAAGTTCCAAGCTTCGAAAACATTCAAAAAGCATTACAAGCATAAGATGAGAAGAGCCGGGTTTAGTATAGTGATGTTAGTGGCATTCTTTATTGCGGATCTGATATTTTACAGAGCCTTTAAGGATGTGATTCGTCATTTACAATCCGGCGTTCAGCGCTGGTTAAGTATCCTTTACTGGACCGTACCAGCGCTACTTTTACTCCTCTTTGTTTATGGATTTTTTATCTCTCCGGAAACAGCCACACCTAGATTCAAGAAAATTCTGGGAGTTAGTTTCATGTTGATCTACACGGGTAAGCTGGTTGGAGCCATTGTTTTCCTTTTAGGAAATGGCTTGAATATCCTAAAAAATGCAAGTCTTAAAGCCATTCAGCCTTCAAAGACTGACCCCATCTTATCAAGATCTGAATTCATTTCAAAAACGGCCCTAGCCTTTGGAGCAGCTCAATTTGGCATCCTCACCCAAGGTATGCTTTGGGGAGCTTATGATTATCGTGTCAGAAAAGTCACCTTACATCTAAAGGGACTACCTAAAGCTTTTGATGGTATGACCCTAGGCCAACTGTCAGATATACATTCGGGAAGTTTTTACAATAAGAAAGCCGTCCAAGGTGGAGTCAAAATGCTATTAGATGAAAAGCCGGATCTGATCTTTTTTACCGGCGATTTAGTCAACGATAAGGCCACAGAACTTCAAGAGTATTTTTCAGTTTTCGAAAAGGTCAAAGCCCCACTGGGTGTATATTCTACCTTAGGCAACCATGATTATGGAGATTACGCTGCCTGGTCAAGTCCACAAGCCAAGGTCCAGAACCTCCAAAATCTCATAAAAGGACACGAACTTTTAGGATGGGACCTACTAATGGACGAGAATAGAATTCTGGAATTAAACGGTGAGAAGCTCGGCATATTAGGAGTACAAAACTGGGGCACAGGCGGATTTGTTCAAAAAGGCGACTTACAAAAAGCCTTGAAAGGCACAGAAGAAATAAACACCAAATTACTTTTATCTCACGATCCCACCCACTGGCGAGCTCAAGTTCTGGGAAAAACGGATATAGACGCAGTATTTTCCGGACATACCCATGGTATGCAGTTTGGTGTAGAAATACCCGGTTTCAGGTGGAGTCCCTCCCAATATGTCTATAAAGAGTGGGCAGGACTATATGAAGAGAATGGCCAACAATTATACGTGAATCGCGGCTTCGGATTTCTAGGTTACCCCGGAAGAGTAGGTATATTACCTGAGATCACTATCTTCAATTTAAAGTCTGCATAAAGTGTTCTAACCTAAAATTAGAATCTAAGATATCATTTCTGGACAGAGGTGAATCCACTCTTACAAATCTGCGAAATACTTTGTCTTTAAGATTAGAGAAAACTAGCTCCTCTTTATCAATATCAGGTATTAGGAAATACTCCGTGTTCTTGTCTACATGCACGAAATAAGACTCGTAGGCAAACTCAGTAGGTACTCTATATTTATTATTCGAATCAAAATAAATCAAGAGAGAATCCGCTAAGTCATCTTCTATCAAAACAAGGGGAAATTGGGTGGGATCATTTTCTATAGTACCTTTGCTTTCCAGTACTTGTTTATCTATCCATACACCCTTAAAATCTACTTTTTTATCAGAAGATTTGCAGGAAATCAAGAAAACTAGTTGTAAAAAAAGAGTTAAATATTTCATCTGGGTGGAAGTTGTAAAGTTGTAAAAATCCAGATAAACCCCCTCAATTCAAAGAAAATGTATCAAAAAAGTTTCAAATTTGAGCTTTTCAAAACCTATAAACTTGCTTTACCCATTATCATTAGCCAACTTGGCGTCATCCTGATGGCTACCTCTGATAATGTCATTGTGGGTCGTCTTTTGGGGCCACTTAGCTTAGGTGCTGCGGGAATAGCAAACTCCATAGCTTTTCTCATCTCTTCCATAGCTGTAGGTGGTATGGCTGTCATAGCCCCTATGGTCTCCAAGTTAATAGCCGAGCAGAAACAGGGGGAACTAGCCCGATTGTATTTCAATTCCTTGATCGTTGCTTTAATATTCAGTGGTCTTTTAACGGCCATAGGAATTGTGGTGTATTATAATTTTTCTATTCTGGGTCAGACGGCAGATATAGAGCGACTAGGCGCGCCCTTTTTCTTTTTTATCATCCTGTCAAATGTCCCTATGATCTTCTTTCTAGCGGTCAAGCAGTTTACAGATGGATTCTCCAAGCCCTCCATAGTCATGTACATCACCTTACTGGGATTGGTATTTGATATCTTGGGAAACATGATCTTGATTACGGGTTGGTGGATTTTCCCAGAATTAGGACTTAATGGAGCAGCTATCGGGACAATTTTCTCCAGAATACTTATGTTTTCTATCTTGCTTTATTATACCAAAAGTAAGGAGATCTTTGCCACTTTATTTGATAAAACTCATTGGAAATGGGATACTAAACTTATAAAAGTAATCTTGGAGCGAAGTGTGCCTGCAGGGTTTCAGAGTTTCTTTGAGATAGCGGCATTCTCTTTTGCCGTGATCATGATGGGGTGGTTGAGTGAAACGGATCTAGCTGCACATCAGATAGCCATCAATGTAGCCTCCACCACATATATGATGGCCACTGGATTTGCACATGCCGGATCCATCAGAATAGGGGAAGCATGGGGAAACAAAGACAGGCACGGTATCCAGTTGGCCGGCAAAGCCGCATACACTTGGGTTTTAGCATTTATGGGAACCTGTGCCATAATCATCATCCTCTTTGGAAATAATATTATACACCTCTATATAGAAGATGTAGAAGTATTAAAAGCTGCCTTACCCCTTTTAACCATAGCGGCATTTTTCCAACTTTCAGATGGTGCTCAGGCAGTGGGTTTAGGGGTACTTCGAGGACTGGCTGACATCAAAATACCTACCTACATTACCTTCGTTGCCTACTGGCTCATTGCACTCCCTGCGGGATATATCTTTGGATTTCCTTTAAACAGAGGAGCACAGGGCATTTGGTACGGACTTTTATTAGGCCTCACCTTTTCCGCTCTGTTTCTCTATGCTAGGTTTAGGAATGTGAGCAAAAGATCAGTCCTCTAAAAAGATTTCCAGTACTGGAATTTCAACATTAGGTTTTACTACAGGTAATTTCACAATCAAATCATTATCCCCCGCGGTAATGGCCATGTGTTGAGAGGGATCTGCTTTAGCTGAGGCTGTATATTGCACCTCAGAACCATCATGCAAGAATTGCATGTACTTGACCTTGCCTTTGAATCCCGGGAGGTACAAGGTCTGGAAGGGCCATTGAAGTAGATGCACATACAAACGTTTGGTCTGCGGATGGTAAGTCAAGAATGTATTATCAGGCTTTTTGAATTCCTCTGGGGCAGCCGTACAACCATATATGGACCTTCCGTGTACTTGGGTCCACTTTCCTATCCCCTCCAGTCTATCTTTAGCTCTATCATCAAAGGTTCCCCTGGCTGTGGGACCAACATTAAGCAATAGATTTCCTCCCTTAGAAACCACCTCAATCAGCATAGCAATCAACTGGTTATTTGACTTCCACGTATTCTCGTCCCTGTGATACCCCCACGATCCGGAAAAGGTCTGACAAGTTTCCCAAGGCACCTTCACACCGTTTCTTTCTGGCCACGAATCTGGCATAAACTGTTCAGGAGTAACATAATCATATCCCCCGGGTACATCGTTCAGATCCAATCTATCATTTACAATTATTCCGGGTTGGAGTTTTCTGGTCAAAGCCAGTAAGCCTTCACTATCCCAATCCTTCCTTCCCTTTCCATCTTCACCCGGATACGAGAAGTCAAAGAAAAGCAGATCAATCTTTCCGTAGTTCGTCAATAATTCAGTAAGCTGATCCTTCAGGAACTTCCTAAACCTGTTCATATCTGTCTTCCTAGCTCTGGCCTCAGCATTATTTCTCAAAGGATGCACTCTATCTACCGTGAAGTCCGGATGATACCAGTCGATCAAAGAAAAATAAAAACCAATCTTGATACCTTCAGCACGGAAAGCCTCCACGAAAGGTTTGATGAGATCCATTTTTATAGGAGTATTGGGAGCTTTGTAATCGCTGAATTGGGTATCCCAAAGAGCAAAACCTTCATGATGTCTGGCCGTCAAAACCACGTACTTCATGCCGGCTGCTTTGGCTCGCTTAGCCCAGTCTTTAGGATCATAAAGGTCAGGATAAAATTTATCGAAATATCTGTCTCTGTAAACCTCAGCAGAAATGGACTCTCTGTTTTGAACCCATTCGTGTCTAGCCGGTGAAGAATATAATCCCCAGTGAATAAACATGCCAAAACGGTCATTTTTCCACCAATTCAGGTGATCTTGACCCCATACCGAGAGTGGAAGTAGTAGTAAAAGGAGTTTTTTCATTATTTAAGGTCAATTTTCTCTAAAATTAAAAAAAATAAGGCTGTAGAAAACCTCCTGAACAAAAGTTTTAAGAAACTTGTTTTATTTGAATAAACACTTCATATGTCAAACGACCTCCCCCTTCCTTTCAGCAAGAACAGGACTCAAGAAATGTTAGCCTTTCACAGGCTCTTAGATATCATGGATGATCTGAGAGAGAAATGTCCATGGGATAAAAAGCAAACTTTAGAGAGTCTTAGACATCTTACTATAGAGGAGACCTATGAACTTTCTGACGCTATACTAGAAGGCGACAAACAAGAGATAAAGAAAGAGCTAGGTGATATCCTTCTTCACATCGTCTTTTATGCAAAGATTGGTTCAGAGACCGGAGATTTTAACATCACAGAAGTATTGAACGGGATTTGTGAAAAACTTATACATCGTCATCCTCATATTTACGGAGAGGTGAAAGTAGAAGACGAAGAAGAAGTAAAGCGCAATTGGGAACAAATAAAGCTAAAAGAAGGAAACAAGTCCGTTTTAGGAGGAGTACCTCAGTCCCTACCAGCCTTGGTTAAGGCCATGCGTATTCAGGAAAAAGCAAGAGGAGTAGGATTTGATTGGGAAGAAGATCATCAAGTTTGGGAAAAAGTAGAGGAAGAACTAAGTGAGTTCAAAGCGGCCGTGGAGAATGGCGCTAAAGAGGACGAATTTGGAGATGTTTTATTTTCCCTTGTTAACTATGCGCGCTTTGTTGGTATTAATCCTGAAACAGCTCTAGAAAGAACCAATAAAAAGTTTATTAAGCGATTCACTTATCTGGAACAAAAAGCAAAAGAAGCCGGAAAAAACTTATCAGAGATGACTCTGGCAGAAATGGACTTTTATTGGAACGAAGCAAAATCATTATAAGATGGCAGAACAATTATATATACCTACTCAAGCAGGTAAGAGGGAGATTTACTCTAGCATAATACCTCAAATTTTAGCATTATCTGAGGGAGAAAATGATCTGATTGCCTTAACCGCAAATATAGCCGCTGCATTAAAAGAGGCTTTTAACTTCTTTTGGGTAGGATTCTACTTTGATAGAGGACAAGGGGAGCTGGTCTTAGGCCCTTTCCAAGGTCCTATAGCTTGCACCCGAATCAAATACGATAAAGGTGTTTGCGGACATAGCTTTTCAACGAAATCCACGGTGGTGGTCCCGGATGTGGATCAATTCCCTGGACATATTGCATGCAGTTCTGCTTCTAGGTCTGAGATCGTATTGCCGCTAAAGAATGCAAATGGCGAAGTTATTGGAGTACTAGATATTGATAGTGACCAGTTGAATGATTTTGACGAGATTGATGCCAGGTATTTAGAGGAATTAATGGAGGGAATAGCATCAAAAATTAATGTGAATTTAAGGTAATAAGAGAAATCTGAGACTTTGGATGAACGTTAATGTAGTGTTAAATACAAAGAAATAGCGTAACTTCAATACGCCACTTTGGTCTAAAATAAAAAAGAAAATAAACAATGAGAATCTTAAAATCCCTAATGCTCTTAGTTGTGCCGTTCTTAGCAAGCGCACAGAGTGCAGATGACGTAGTAAACAAATTCCTGGAAGCCACTGGAGGAAAAGGCAAAATTGAAAACATCCATACCTTCAAATACAATCGTTCTTATGTGGCAAATGCTAATACGGATTACGATGAGGAAGTGGTGATTGCTGGCGACAAAAATCAATTGTCCAGAAAGAAAACCCTTTTGAAAAGAGACTTCTTCTATGTCTTAAACGGAAATCAAGGATGGGTTAAAATCCCTATGGGTAGCCCAGACAAGAAAATCACATATAGCACGAAAGATCTAACATCTAAAGAGGTTAGCGAGTTAGCTATAGAGGCAAAAGATGGTCTTTTCCCTTTCATTAATTACGAAGCAAAAGGCTATAAATTAACTGCCCCAGTTAGTGCAGCTACAGTGGAAGGCAAAGCAACTACCAAATTAGCTATCGAAAAATCCGGTATTAAAAGAGAGTATTATTTTGATAACGCTACCGGACTATTAAGTAGAGAAGTATGGATAGAAAATGGGATTACACATACCACTGACATCACGAAGTATGACAATACTTCTATTGGAGTTAAATTACCAGTAAGTCAAACTTACATCAACTCTAAAGAGAAGAAGAAAACCAATGTAACAACCAAGTGGGGCTTTGATAAGCCTACAGAAGGGGTTGCATTTACAAAATAAGACTAGACTTCAGGTGTTTGAAGATCTTTGCATCTTCAACTCCATCTACTATAATTTCGAAGAGGGCGGCAACGTCCTCTTTTTGGTTTAATGCATCTTCTAACTCTTCCTGAGTGCTCACACGATAATACCTAAACCCGGCCTCCTTAGCCAAATGTTCTGCACTTCTGTTTTGAGGAGTAATGAAATATTGTTCCAGCTCAGCTTGTTTCGAAGGACCATCAATGATTCTGAAAATGTTACCTCCCCCATTTTGGATCACATACACCTTTAGATTCTTCGGTTTAGCAGCGAAGAGGGCATTACTATCATAGAAGAAGGAAATATCTCCGACTATACAATGTACTCTTTGTTCTGTACCTAAAGCTTGTCCGATAGCCGTACTTACAATCCCATCAATCCCGGAAGTGCCCCTATTGGAATATACTTTGATTTGGGGTTTAAGGAACCCTTGTAATAGATTCCCATAGCGTACCGGCATGCTATTTCCCAGATGTAAAACTTCCTTACTTTCTACCTTTTCAAAAATGGTAGCGGTGGCCTTTAATTCTCCGAAAGGAGCTTTAGAGATAAAATTCTCTATGTGAGCCTTTGTCTTCTTCTCTTCTGCAATCCAGATATCAGATGGTGTCGAAACTTCACTTATTGGCAATGCTTTAAGGAAATCAGTTGTAGACAATGGAAAACGCACGGTAATGCTTTGGAAGGGATCCAGGATATTATTCTCTTCTTCCACATGCCAGTGGACTCTTGGAGGATTTTTCCTAAAAAACTGTTTTAAGGTCTTAGAGATAAAACTTTTTCCAAGTGTTACCAAAAGGTCAAATTTTGACCCTGATTGAGATAAAAATAGATCATGAGATGTGATTTTCTTCTCTAACCCAACATTAGAGATCACATCTACCAGAAGGATTACTCTATTATCTTGTACCAGTCGAGCCAAATCTTCTTCTAAATCCTTTGTATTTTGGCCTATCGCTACCAAGATACTCTTTGCTTCTGACCATTCTTTGACCTGCTCTTCCGCTAATTGAACTTGTTGAGAAAACTTAGCAAAGGGTATATATCTTCCCTTTCCTTCATATTTTTCCTCAGGCAGAGGATAGAAGGGCTCTCTTATGGGAATATTGATGTGCACGGGACCTTTTCTGCAATGAGCTAAGGCTTCATTGGTTTGTCGCTCTATGCTCCATACTGCATCCGGATGTGTATAGTCAGCCGGAAAATCATAATCCTTGACAATATGTTTTCCGAAAGCCTTAGATTGGTAAATGGTTTGACCATCGTATTGGTTGATCCACTCAGGGGGGCGGTCAGCACTAAGAATTAGAAGGGGTACCTTTTGGAAAAACGCTTCTGTAACGGCCGGGGCAAAATTGAGCACGGCGGTACCTGACGTACAGATGAGGACTACGGGCTTTCCGGACTGCTGTGCCAAGCCCAGACCTACGAATGCAGCACTTCTCTCGTCAGTGATTACCTTAGTACGAAATTGTCCATTTCTATTGAAGGCTAGGGTTAAGGCTGCACTTCTGGAACCGGGACAGATGATAACGTCTTCTACACCCCAGGAGGCACAAATATCAGCTACGCTATATAGCGGAGAAAGTAGAGCCATATCTAATGCTTTTTTGCAAAAGTAGGACTATATTCCCAAAGATATTATCCAAAACCATTCTTTCCTCCTACCTTTGTTTCACAATTAATTTCAATTACGATGAAAATTTCAAACGGAAAGGTGGTATCCACTGCCTATACCCTTTACACTTCGGGGCCTGGAGATGATTTCGAACTGGTCGAGGAAGTGGGCGAAGACGAAGCCATGTTTTATTTGGCAGGAAATAGCGGTTTACCGCCAAAGTTTGAGGAAAACTTAAACGGTTTAGAAGCAGGAGATACGTATAACTTTGAAATCAGTCCTGAGGACGGTTTTGGAGAATTCTACGACGATAATGTAGTAGATTTCAGCTTGGATATGTTCAAGATTGAAGATGGACAAGTACCAGCAGGTTTCTTAGAACCGGGAAATCCTATCCCTTTCACTAATGATGAAGGAGCCAAAATTCAAGGAAGAGTAGTTGAAGTAAAAGAGGATGTGGTGATCATTGATTTTAACCACCCGCTTGCCGGCAAAACACTCAAATTTGAAGGAAAGGTACTTACTGTTAGGGAGGCTACTTCAGAAGAATTAGATCACGGTCACGTACACGGACCTGGTGGACATCATCACCATTGATTATAGAGGAGTATCCTTACTCCTCTATAAACTTAACAAAAACCGGCTTAGGGATAGAGATGGTATTCCCCGTAAACTTGATTTTTCCGGTTTTGGTATTCCTTTCAAAGATCACAATATCATTTGAATCCTGATTCGCTACAAGAATCCACTTCCCATCCGGAGAAATGGCAAAATTTCTAGGCACTTTTCCTTCCACAGATTGAACTTCCTCGAAACTCAATAAACCTGTTTTTGCGTCTACTTTAAAGCGTGCTAGTCCATCTGAATATCTATTGGAACCGTATAGGTATTTTTGATCGGGAGAAAAATGTATATCCGCACAAAAACTAGTTCCTGAAAATCCTTTCGGTAAGGTAGAAATCTCTTGTACTGACTGGTAAGTCTTTGTATTAACTACCGTTATGGTATTATTGAGTTCATTTATGACGTAGGCTAAGGGCAGGCTTTTATGAAAAGTGATATGACGTGGGCCTGATCCGGGAGTCATTTTGATCTTTTTAACCTCTTTAATTTCCGGAATACTATAGACAAGAACTTCATCCGTTCCTAGATCTGCTGCCCACAGCTCCTTTCCATGTACGGTGACGGAATGCATATGGGCTTTTTCTTGTCGGTCAGTAACCGGTCCTGTTCCTTTATTTTGGTAAACAAAGTGAGGCAAGGAAATAGCTCCTGTTTCATTTACTTTGTAGGCCAGAAAACTTCCCTCTCCGTAGTTGGCAACAAACACTTGGCCTTCCGCATAGGAAAGGTGACAAGGATAAGCTCCATTGGTACTTTGTTCGGAAATAAATTCAAACTTATTATTTTTTAGTGCGTACGACTGGATCTTACCATCTTCCAATTCATTAACGGCAAAGACTTTCCCCTTTTCGTATGCTAGGAATGATGGGTTAGGAACTCCATTCGTCTTAGCCAGAAGGGATTGCTGATTCATATTTCCAGCCAAAGAGAACAAATAAATACCCTCCGAGCCACTGTCGGTGTAAGTACCAACCAGAATCTTATATCTCTTTTCTGGGGGATTAAGAAAGAGAGTAAAGAGAGAGAGAATGAAAGTTGTCATTTCAAGTGTTGATTCAATGAGGCTTTGATTAATCCGGACCAAAGGTCGTACCCTTGTTGGGTCAAGTGCAATTTATCTGCCCTAAAGTAAGCAGGAATAGGTTTCCCATCCGGTCCGAGGAAAGCTTCAGCCGTTTCTATGTAGTACAGATTTTTGTTCTTTTCAGTATAGTTTTTGATCAAAGTATTTGCTTCCTGTATCTTATCCCATACTTTCCAGCGAGATTCTGTTGGGGTAATTTGTACCCAAAAAATAGGCTCTTTTTTGTGTTCTTTTCTAATGCTTTTGACCAGCAATTTATATCTTTCAAAGACCTCCTTAGGTGTAGCGTCCTCTTTCCCTCCCGTGATATCATTAGCTACAAAAACCACTACCGCTCTAAAGGAATGAGGATTTACTAATCTGTCTTCATAGACGATCACATCTTTGAGATTTGAACCACCAAATCCTCTTTTGATCACAGGATACGGGGCCATATCTTTCTCTATATTATCCCATAGTCTAATGCTGCTTGAACCTATAAATAGTATGGACTCAGAAGGATAGGTTTTTGAATCACTAACTAATTCTGAGATCTCTTTTTCCCAATGTTTAGAACCTTCAACGTATTTTTTGGCGGGGGAGCAGGAAAATACAAGGGACAAAAGAAGTAGAAATACAAAATGTCTCATCTTTTTGTTATTTTTAAAGCTTGATTCTACTCACGAGTAGATAGATATAAATTGCAATTAAATAAACAATCCTGTATTTAAAAGGGTAATTTTGCAAAACATTTATATAGGCATCGAATGCAAGCATTAAAACTGTATAATTCGCTCTCGCGAAAAAAAGAACTCTTTGAACCCCTAAATCCCGGTTATGTAGGCATGTACGTATGTGGACCCACTGTCTACAACAATGTACATTTGGGGAACATTCGTACCTTTTTAACTTTTGACATTCTCTACAGATACCTTCTTCATACCGGTTATAAAGTGAGGTATGTAAGAAACATTACGGATGTGGGCCACCTAGTGGGAGACGGAGATGAAGGCGAAGATAAGATAGGTAAGATAGCCAAGTTAGAAAAACTAGAACCTATGGAAGTGGTGCAGAGATACACCAATGATTTCCATGATGTTTTGAATCAATTTAACTTTTTACCTCCTAGCATAGAGCCTTCTGCTACGGGCCATTTGATTGAGCAGATAGAAGCTGTCCAAGATTTGATTCAGAAAGGATTGGCTTATGAATCCAATGGATCTGTTTATTTTGATATCAACAAGTATAACGAAGCAGGGAATAATTACGGCAAGCTTTCAGGAAGAATATTAGAGGATCTCCTAAATGAAACGCGTGCTTTGGATGGACAAGCGGAGAAGAGAAACCCTCTTGACTTTGCCCTTTGGAAAAAAGCAGCACCGGAACATATCATGCAGTGGAACAGTCCTTGGGGCAAAGGCTTCCCGGGATGGCACTTGGAGTGTACATGTATGAGTGTAAAATACCTGGGAAATCAGTTTGACATACATGGAGGCGGTATGGATTTGAAATTCCCTCACCATGAATGTGAAATAGCTCAAGGAAAGGGACTGACGGGAGAAGATCCGGTGAGGTATTGGATGCATTCAAATATGTTAACTGTGAATGGCCAGAAGATGTCTAAGTCACTTGGCAACAGTTTCCTTCCACGTGAATTGATCACCGGAGATCATCCTTTATTGGAGCAGGCGTACAGTCCTATGACAGTGCGATTCTTCATGCTTCAGTCGCACTACCGCTCTACCTTAGACTTTTCTAACGATGCATTAAAGGCCGCGCAAAAAGGCTATAGAAGAATGCTTAACGGCATGAAAATAGCTAAAGACTTGACTTATGAGCCGAACGCTGAAGTAGATTTGGATGAAAAGAAGATAGCAGATATTCAGAAAGCGATATCCGGGTTCTATGATGCTCTGAACGATGACTTGAATACAGCAGTAGGACTAGCCCAATTATTCACGCTATTGAAATATGTAAACATGATTTACATGAATCAATTGGCATCTGCTGCGCTAGGAGAAGAGACTTTCGAAGCGCTTAAGAAGAACTTTATTCTCTTAACTCAGGAAATTTTAGGTTTGGCCGAAGAAGTGCCGGGTGATGGAGAGTCCGTACTTAAAGGTATGCTCAGCCTATACAAGGAGTATAAGGCTGCACAGCAATATGACAAAGTGGATGAGATCAGAGCATACTTTAAGAATAACCGTATGGTCATCAAAGACATGAAACATAAAATAGATTGGGCATGGGAAGAATAATCCCCTGCCCAATTTCTTTTTTACTCTTTTTTTATAACTTTCAGACTGGAAAGTCCTTATCTAACTAAAAATGCAAAATTTTACAGGCATTTTGGGCATTATCCTCATTCTTGGAGTAGCATATGCCCTTTCAAACAATAAGAAAGCGATTAACTTCCGTACGGTGGGAGTAGGTATAGCTTTACAATTTCTCCTCGCCTTATTCATTCTCAAAACCAATGTTGGTAAAGCCATATTTGGGACCCTGGGAGCATGGGTAACTAAGGTCATCGATTTTGCCAATGCCGGTGGAGAGTTCGTATTCGGTCCTTTGGCTAATGTACCAATGGTAGAGAAAGCCTTCGGAGGGGGAGGATTCATTTTCTTCTTTAAGATCATTCCTACCATCATCTTTGTGGCGGTATTGGTGAACATCTTTTACCACTACGGTGTGATCCAGTTTATTATCAAATGGCTGGCCAAAGGTATGAAATGGTTAATGCATGTGAGCGGTGCAGAAGCCCTGTCTAACATTGCCAGTACTTTTGTGGGACAAGTAGAAGCTCAGATCATGATCAAACCTTATTTGAAAGGGATGACAAAATCTGAATTGATGGCCTCTATGGCGGGTAGTTATGCATGTATTGCAGGAGGGGTGATGGCCACTTATATCCAGTTTGGAGTTAAGGCAGAATACCTTATTGCAGCGAGTATCATGGCGGCTCCGGGTGCATTAGCCATCGCTAAATTGATGTTCCCTGAGACGGAAACTTCAGAAACATCAGGTGAAGTGAAATTGAAAGTAGCAAAAGAGCATACCAATGTTATTGATGCCATCTCTGCCGGATGTTCTGACGGACTGAAAGTAGGTTTGAACGTATTGGCCATGCTGATTGGATTCTTAGCTTTAATAGCCTTATTGAATTTTATTTTAGGTAAGGTAGGTATGTTAATTCACGTACCTGAGTTGAGTTTAGATCTGATCCTAGGATATTTATTCTCCGGATTTGCCTGGGCTATGGGAATTCCTTCGGAAGAAATTGTGCAAGCTGGTTCACTTATGGGTACGAAATTAGCAGCCAATGAATTCGTGGCATATCTTCACTTGAAAGATCATATTGCAGCGGGCACCTTATCTGCGAAGACCATAGCTATTGTAAGCTTTGCGCTTTGTGGTTTTGCTAACTTAGGTTCCTTAGGGATTCAGATCGGTGGGATCTCTGCATTGGAGCCATCAAGAAGGAAAGATTTAACTCAAGTAGCTATGAGGGCATTAATCGCGGGTACTTTGGCCTCGTATATGTCTGCTACTTTTGCGGGATTATTATTTTGATAGTGCGACCAGATAATAAATTTTCTGTTCGCAATTTGGATATGTCGATAATAATCAGAAACTTAGCTTATAAACGTTTCCAAAAACTCCATTTTCAGGAATTAAAAAGGACTTCAAATTGAAGTCCTTTTCCATTTTATTTCGTTGAGTAATTCGGCGCCTCTTTGGTGATTTGTACATCATGAGGGTGAGATTCACGTATACCGGCAGCTGTAATTTTAATGAATTTGGCTTGTTTCAAAGCTTCAATATTACCTGCTCCTACGTATCCCATACCAGCTTTCAAACCTCCGGCTAATTGGTAAATGATCTCTCTTGCAGCTCCTTTATAAGGCACTCTACCTACTATACCTTCCGGTACTAATTTCTTAGCATCAGTAGTAGAATCCTGGAAGTAACGATCCTTAGAACCATCCTCCATAGCTTCTAGAGATCCCATACCCCTATATGACTTAAACTTCCTGCCTTCGAAGATCACTACTTCTCCCGGAGCTTCTTCTGTTCCGGCTAGAAGAGAACCAATCATAATGGTACTTGCCCCACCCGCAATAGCTTTAACGATATCTCCGGAGAAACGAATACCCCCGTCAGCAATTACAGGAATTCCTGTTCCATTAAGAGCTTCAGCACATAGATGAACCGCAGATAACTGTGGCATACCTATACCGGCTATGATTCTAGTGGTACAAATACTTCCCGGACCTACTCCCACTTTCACTGCATCAGCACCTGCTTCAGCTAAAGCTTTAGCTGCTTCTCCTGTAGCAATGTTTCCACAGATCACATCCAAATTAGGGAATGCTTTCTTCACACTTTTCAAGGCATCTATAACACCTTTAGAATGTCCGTGAGCAGTGTCAATACTGATGACGTCCACACCTGCTTTAACCAAGGCACTTACGCGGTCCATTAAATCAGCGGTGACACCCACTGCTGCACCCACTAATAATCTACCAAGCTTGTCTTTTGCCGCATTTGGCTTGTTTAGTTTTTTAAGGATATCCCTATAAGTGATCAAGCCTACAAGTTTGTTATCTTTATCTACTATAGGTAATTTTTCAATCTTTTCACGCATCAAGATATGTTCCGCCTCCTCTAAGGTGATGCCTTCTCCCGCAGTCACAAGTCGTTCTACGGTCATCACTTGAGTGATAGGTAGGCTCATATCGGATTGAAAACGTAGGTCTCTGTTCGTTACTATTCCCTTTAACCTGTTTTCTGAGTCGATTACCGGAATACCACCCACTTTAAATTCTCTCATGATTCTGAGTGCATCTCCTACTAGAGAGCTTTCATCTAAAGTGATAGGATCAATGATCATTCCGCTTTCAGAGCGCTTCACCTTTCTCACTTGATCAGCTTGCTCCTCAATGCTCATGTTTTTGTGGATAATACCGATACCCCCTTCTTGTGCAATGGCAATGGCCATTTCGTGCTCTGTTACCGTATCCATGGCAGCAGATACAAGAGGTAGGTTCAAAGAAATATTACGAGTAAGTTGAGTACGGGTTTCCGTATCCTTAGGTAAAATTTCTGAGTAGGCTGGAACTAAGAGGACGTCGTCGTAGGTGAGTGCTTCAAAAAGAAGCTTAGATGAATCTATCATGATGCAAACAATACATGTTATTATTTGCGGTGCAAAGTTAGCACATTTGAGGGTTCCGTGTATGTGTTTACTGGATTTTTTTAGAAAATCGCTTCAATGGACTCTCAATGAACTTTCCTTCTTTCCGCTTTTGTTATATTAATATGGAGATAATGATCCCTTTGGTGGACGAAGAAGGTACGGTGCGAGGTTTTGCGGAAAAGATGGAAGTTCACCGCAAAGGTCTCCTGCATTTAGCATTTTCCGTACTGATCTTTAATGAAGAGGGGGAGATGCTAATCCATAAGAGAGCGGATGAAAAGTATCATTCCGCAGGTTTATGGACAAATGCCTGCTGTGGCCACCCCTACCCCGAGGAATCTCTTATCCAAGCCGCTGAACGTAGGTTAGAAGAAGAAATGGGCTTTAAATGCGAGCTTTCGCCGGCTTTTCAATTCACCTACCAGACGGTACTTGAGAACGGCTTGATTGAGAACGAAGTGGACCAAGTCTTTGTGGGTACCTTTAATGGCCTTATTTCTCCTGACCCCACTGAAGTTTCCGCGTACAAGTGGATTCCTCTAGATGCTCTTTTGGAACAAGTAAAAGATGAACCCAACAGATTCACCTTTTGGTTCAAGAAGATCTTATCTCATCAGTACGGAAGTCATGGTCAATGATCCGGCTATAGCCTTGTCATTGAAGAAGCTGACTTCGTCTTTATCATCACTTACTCCCAAAGTATAAAGCAAAGGCCAATAGTGGTCTGGTGTGGGTACAGCCAAGCGCGCATCTTTGTGCAAGCTCATATAATCCATTAATGGCTTATGGTTCCTATCTGCTATATGTGATTTAAAGATTTCATTCATCTCTATAGCCCAGTCAAACCCATAATCCACATTGAAGCCAAGGGCTGGATCTGATCCTGGAGGAATAGAAATCATCCTTAGGTTATGTACCATGTTTCCACTACCTAAGATCAAAACTCCCTTTTTTCTCAAGGAATACAAGTACTTAGCCAATTCGTAGTGATGATAACCTGGCTGATAGTAGTCTATACTCAGCTGGATCATAGGAATATTAGCTTCAGGATACATGTTTTTTACCACTGACCAACTACCATGGTCAAAACCCCAGTCGTGATCCAAACCCACATTTGTATCCTTGATCAACTCTGCGGTAGCTTCCGCTAAAGCAGGAAAGCCAGGGGCGGGGTATTGAACCTCAAAAAGCGCTCTAGGAAAACCTCCGAAATCATGTATGGTTTTCATTTCAGCAGCAGCGGTGACGAAAGTACCCCGTGTCAACCAGTGCGCTGAAATACATAATACTGCCACGGGCTCCGGAATCTGTTTAGCCACCTCTCTCCACTTTCTACTAAACTCATTATCTTCTATGGCATTCATAGGACTACCGTGCCCTACAAACAAGACGGGCATTTTCACCCCATTTTCCGGCAATGCATCCGAAAGTTTCTTTAGCGATGCTAATGTTGACATACCTATAAGCCCTCCTACGGCTAATGTAAATTCCCTCCTTTTCAGAGTTTTAATCTATTTTGTAATATAAGGATTTCCTAGACAATAAAGTTCCTGTTTGTGCAATTAATGTATATACATGCAAAAGAATTAGACATAAAAAAACGTACCCGAAGGTACGTCTCTTTTCTTATTGTTGTTGGCTTTGATCACCGGCATCTTTCAAGTCATCGTTCTGCACTCCTTTCGCCCTTTTCTTAGGTTTGAAAGCCTCAGCTCCCATCTTACCTATCTTGTAGTTTAGCGTAACATTAAAGCCTCTGTTATACCTATAATCAACATTTTCCTGAATGTTTTGGAAAGTATGAAGCTTAGATGTGAACTTCATTTTCTCTGTTAGGAAGTTTTGGGCATTCAACCCTATGCTACCTTTCTTATTCTTGAATTCTTTACGGAATCCAAGGGCATAATGCGCCCATCCGCTTTGGGTACCTTGCGCTACCGGACTATTTCCTCTTAGGTAACCAAACCCTTGAATTTGCCATCCTTTAGCTAGGGTCATCTGGCTCATCAATCTACCGTTCAGGTTCCATCCCTTAGAAGAGAAGTCTAAGCTTATTCCATCTATGTTCGGTGCTTTACCTTCGTACACCATGTGGAAGGCTTCAATTCCTCCGTTAAGTGTCCATTTTGAAGTTATCTGATAATTACCAAAAAGGTTAATACCTGAGGTTC
Organism: Leadbetterella byssophila DSM 17132; assembly: GCF_000166395.1. Lineage (GTDB taxonomy): Bacteria > Bacteroidota > Bacteroidia > Cytophagales > Spirosomataceae > Leadbetterella > Leadbetterella byssophila. The sequence continues at coordinate 3,231,410 of NC_014655.1, read as the reverse complement.
TGCTTTTACCTACGTTTTCAAAGGTGGTAAGGGTTACTCCTTCTCCTCTCTCTTCAAACTGTGTAGTCATGGAAGAGATGGCATTATCCGTAAAGCGTGTAAATACTGAGAAATTGAAATACAATTTTTTAATACCGGCGCTTAAAGCGGCTTCAAAGTTATTACTTAACTCAGGATCCAATTCCGGATTACCTCTTGAGATTCTCAAAGGATTGGATTGGTTTTCATTCGGGTTCAAGTGTTGCATACCCGGTCTTTGTATCCTTTGATTATAGGCTAATTTCACAGTGTAAAGCTTAGCGAAGGTCTTAGAGATGTTAACACTTGGAATGAAGTTGCCATACGCTGGGATGTTCAATTTCCTGATCTGATCTATCACTAATGTAGACGCGGAAATATCTGTGTATTCATACCTACCTCCTACTTTAAAGACGTATTTGTCTTTGGTGGAATAAGTATAACCTAGGTAGGCGGCTCCAATGTTTTGGTTATAATCCAAATTGCCCGGTTGAACAAACGCGTTACCCATACGGTTTTCAAACTTAGAATCCACCATTCTGAAGATACCTTTGGCACCCACTTCTATCAATTGGTTTTTAGAAATAGGAGATGTATAGTCAGTCTGAAGTGTAAACTCCTGATTTTTGTTCTCATTATCATTATCAAAACGCGTTCCATTGCCAAAAGGCACTCTACTAAAGCTTGAATTTGAGTTAGCAGTAGAGTACAGGGTAGAAATACTGAATTCCTTTTGAGGTTTAATGATGTGCAAATAATCCAAGTTAAAATCCCAACTGGTATTTGGCATCTTATTCGTAACATCCAAATGAGAATTTCTAAGTGGGATATTAGTCCCTCCTACTTTCATTAACTCATCGATAAACAAGTCTTGCGTTCTATTGAACGAGAACAAGCCCATCCTTGCACCACCGCTAATAGATTTACTTGCGCTGATATCATAATCTACGCCTAGTGAATATCTACCCATCCACATTTTATCTTTACCATCTCCATATTGTCTAGTAATGTAAGATGTGTCAGGAGTCAAGCCCTCCTGGTAGAATTCTGTGCTGGAAGGATTCCAGTTTCCTCTCCCGAATCCACCTAAGGTAAATCCTAGTTTACCCATCTTCAAACTACCGTTTAAACCCAGGTTACCTCCTCTGTTTCCTCCTCCTAAATCAACGTTTAGAGAGTATCCTTGCAGATTATTCTTCTTCGTAATGATATTAATAATACCTGTGGCACCTTCAGCATCATACTTTGCAGATGGAGACGTGATCACTTCTACAGTTTTCACTTGGTCAGCCGGAATCTGTTTTAAAGCATCAGCAACGGAAGTGGCCATAATGGTAGAAGGCTTGTTATTTATCAAAACTCGAATACTTGAACTACCGCGTAATTGAACATTGCCATCAAGATCCACGGACAAAAGAGGCACTTTACGCAAGATCTCCGTAGCGTCTCCTCCTTTTGAGGTGATGTCTTTATCCGCATTATAAACTAATCTGTCTACGCGCTCTTCAATCACCGCGGCTTGGCCTGTAATTTCTACTTCTTTTAATTGCGTAGCGGAAGGTTGAATAAAGATTTGGCCAAGATTTATGTTCTTTTGATTCACAGAAATCACCTCAGATCTTTTTTCTTCGTATCCTAAGAAAGTAAATTTGATTACGTAATCTCCGTAAGCTAATCCTTTCAATTCAAACTTACCTTTCTCGTCAGTCATAGAGCCATCTATAGGCTGTTGTAAGTTTGGTACTTTGTATAGTGCTAAAGTAGCAAATTCTACAGGGCTTTTTGTGGTGCTGTCTAATAATACCCCACTGATCTTCGCATCCCCACCTTGTGCAAAACTAAAGTGTGCTAGAAATAATAAAAGTAATAGTTTCTTAAACATTAATTGGTTATTTAATAATTTCCCTACAAAGTTAGAGTGAGAAACTGAAGAGACCTACAATTATTAGATCAGAGGCAAAATATTATAGGTAAACGGGAGATACTTACCGATAAGCTTACTAAAATATTGAAAATCAGAAGCAATTTCTGATTAGACAAAGTATTTGTATGATGAGCTATGAGCTAAATCGCCTAAAACTCAGCATTAAATCTATAAATTATTTACTTTGGTCTTATTCCGTATAAAGCATATAGAATAAAGTATAAAATTGCATTAACTCACAAGAATAATTTGAAGACATTTAGAAACGATATTCTATTTCGCGGTATATTCTCCATCGCATTTTGGTTTTTATGGATAGTATTACCTATCCTGAATGCCATACTTGATGGAGCAGAGAAGCGTTTGGAATATCAGATGTTAATTCTCCCTGCCAGCCTATTAGGCATTCCCTTTTTTTATATCAACGCAGAAATCTTAGCCCCCAAATTTTTACATAAAGGAAAAACCGGCAAATACTTTTTGAGCCTGGCTATTTTCTTTGTGGTTTATCTAACGGCATATGTCCAACTGAAAGATTATTTGGTAGACATACATGTGGTTAGATTTTATGATGCCCGTACTCTGTTCCCTGTACTGTTTGTGACAGGAATGAGTACTCTGTACGGTTTGATCACTTTAATTTTGGCACAAACTAGAAAAGCCCAACAGGAGAAATCAGAGAGAATGCTTTCTGAATTAGCCTTCCTACGCTCGCAGATTAGCCCTCACTTTATATTTAATATTCTGAACAGCATAGTTTATCTGATTCGTATCAAATCAGAAAATGCAGAGAAGGTTACCATAGAACTTTCTAAGTTGATCCGTTACATGCTCTATGAATCAGAGAATAAGAACGTATTGCTTGAAAAAGAGATCGAGTATCTGGAGAACTATGTAGGATTACAGAAGGTAAGGTTCGGAGAGGATGCGGATATCCAAATTAGAATTACAGGAAATCCTACTGGACTTGCTATAGAACCTATGTTATTGATTCCTTTTGTGGAAAATGCATTCAAGCATGGAGTGGGCTTAATAAAAGATCCTTTTATCAGCATTGATTTACAAATTTTGGAAGATAAGGTGATACAGTTCCGCGTTCAAAACAAGTGTAGTACCGCGGAAGAAGAACCTAAAGATAAGGACAGTGGTATAGGTATAAAGAACGTCAGGAGGAGAATTGAGCTGCTATACCCAGGCTCCCATAGCTTGGAACTAGGGGAAAAGAACGGAATATTTGACGTATATTTGAGATTAATCCTTAAAAAATCGGAAAAATGAAGTTGCGTTGTATAGTGGTGGATGATGAGCCTTTGGGAAGAAATCTCATGGTAGAAAACATCCATTTGATCCCCTTCCTGGAGCTTGTTGGCACGGCAAAAAATGCTTTTGAGGCCCTGAAGTTATTGGACTCTACAGAAGTAGATTTGATCTTCTTAGATATACAGATGCCTGGTATGACGGGAACGAAGTTCGTGGAGAGCTTAACCCGTAAACCCATGATCATCTTTGTTACCGCATATGAGGAATTTGCGGTGGAATCCTACAATCTTGAGGTGATTGACTATTTGATGAAGCCGGTAAGCATAGAAAGATTTACTAAGGCGGCGAATAAGGCCTACGAAAGGTTCAAGATGCTTAACGGAGAGCCTACACCAAGTACAAGTGGTTTAGACTATATGTTCGTCAATGTAGAGTATTCACTGGTCAAAGTAAACTTTGATACTATCACCCATATTGAAGGTTTGAAGGATTATATCAAGATATTCGTAAATACGGCCACTCATCCCATATTGACTAAATCAACGCTTAAAGGTATAGAAGAGAAGTTACCAACGGGTAAGTTTTTAAGAGTTCAAAAGTCGTTTATCGTCAACCTGGATAAGATTGAATCTATTAGAAACCATAGAATCAGCATTGGGAAATATGAAATCCCGGTTAGTGACAGCAGCATGGAAAGTCTTTTAGAAGCAATTAAATATAATAAATAACCTAAACTATGAAGAAAAGTTTATTCCTGATCAGCCTCTTGATATCCTCAGCTGCTGCCATAGCACAGCAAAGAGGTCCTGGGGGTGCACCCGGAGGTCCTGTACCGGCTCCTACACAAGCAGCTCCTGCGGCCGCTAATGCACCTAAAGGTGAAGTATCTAAGTCTAGAACCTTAGACCCTGACATGAATGTGGTAACAGAATCCTCTGTAACCATCAAAGGGCAAAGAGTTCCTTATAAGGCAGTAGCGGGTACCCAACCGGTCTGGGATGAAAATGCAAAAATCATAGCTTCATGTTTTTATACTTATTATGAGAGAACAGATGTAAAAGATAAGTCGAAAAGACCTTTAGTTTTCTCTTTCAACGGTGGCCCTGGATCTGCTTCCGTTTGGATGCACATCGCCTACACCGGACCGAAAATCCTTAACATTGACGATGAAGGTTATCCTGTACAACCTTACGGATACAAGGACAACCCTTACTCTATCCTAGACGTTGCAGATATCATCTATATTGACCCTGTGAACACAGGATTCAGCAGGATAATTGACGCCTCCGCACCAAAAAGTACTTTCTTTGGTGTTAACGCTGATATCAAATACTTAGCAGAATGGTTAAACACTTGGGTAAGCCGTGTGAACCGTTGGGCTTCACCTAAATACTTGATCGGCGAAAGCTACGGTACCACTCGTGTATCTGGTTTGGCTTATGAACTTCAAAATAACCACTGGATGTACCTTAACGGTGTAATCTTAGTTTCGCCAACAGAATTAGGTATCAACAGAGATCAGGTTAATGCTGCCGGCCTACGTTTACCGTACTTTGCGGCTACTGCATGGTACCACAAAGCGCTTGACAATAGTCTTCAAAGTAAAGACCTGACTGCCATGCTTCCTGAAGTAGAGAAGTTTACAGTAGAAGAGTACCTACCTGCTCTAGTTCAAGGCGGTAGCATGTCTCCGGAAAAAAGAAAAGCTATTGCAGCGAAAGTAGCTAAGTATGCAGGTTTAAAAGAAGAAGTAGTACTTCAAAATAACCTTCAAATCAGCACTAACCTTTTCTGGAAAGAATTACTACGTGATAAAGGATACACTGTAGGTAGATTGGATTCAAGATACTTAGGTATAGATCAGAAGGATGCGGGTGAACGTCCTGATTTCAACTCGGAGTTGACTTCTTGGTTACACTCTTTCACTCCTCCGATCAACATGTACCTGAGAGATGAATTGAAGTTCAAAACAGACTTGAAGTACAATATGTTTGGGCCGGTTCACCCATGGACACAAGACAGAACGAATGTAGCTGAGAACCTAAGAGCGGCTATGGCCATGAACCCTTACCTTCATGTATTCACTCAAGCTGGATACTATGACGGCGCTTGTGACTATTTCAATTCTAAGTACAATATGTGGCAAATGGATGCCGCAGGCAAGTTACAAGATAGAATTCACTGGAAAGGTTACCGTTCAGGTCACATGATGTATTTACGTAAAGAAGACTTAATTCAAGCTAATGATGATTTGAGAGATTTCATTAAGAAAACTACTCCAAAAGAAGGCACTCCAGCGAAATATTAACCCTAACTATACGTAAACTCAAGCTTGCGGTCTTAGGACTGCAAGCTTTTTTTTGTTCGCATAACAAGCATCTTCTCAAACTGTTTCCTAACTTTGCAATCCACTTGAAAAGAAGCATGACAAAGAAGATTTATCTTGATAATGCGGCAACTACGCCCATTGATCCCGCGGTCTTAGAAGTAATGATGCCTTATCTTACTGATTTTTTTGGCAACCCATCTTCTATCCATTCCCATGGTAGAAAGGTTAAAAGTGCGATAGAGAACGCTCGAAAGACCGTGGCCTCGCTTTTAAATACTTCACCGGGAGAGATCTTCTTTACTTCAGGTGGTACAGAAGCAGATAACACGGCTATATCTCAAAGCGTAGCAACTTTGGGCATTAAACATATAGTTTCCAGCAGATTAGAGCACCACGCCGTTCTACATACTTTGGAACATCTGGAACACGCAGGGAAAATCAAAGTTACCTTCCTAGAGAATGATTCACAAGGCGTTCTGGACATTGACTCTTTGCCAGCCATCCTGGAAAATGAGCCCAATAGCATGATTTCCTTGATGCACGGTAATAATGAAATTGCTAACCTTCTAGACCTGCACAAAGTAGGTGAAATAGCCAGAGAGTATAACGCTCTTTTCCACTCTGATACCGTACAGACCATGGGTCATTATGCTTTTGACCTTCAAACGCTTCCGGTGGATTTTATCGTAGGTGCTGCGCACAAGTTCCATGGCCCAAAAGGTGTAGGTTTCTTATACATCAACGCTAACCACCGCATCTCTCCTTTCATACATGGAGGAGCTCAAGAAAGAAACATGCGTGGAGGTACAGAAAACCTTTACGGCATCATAGGCTTAGCAAAAGCTTTAGAGCTGGCCAATGCGGAACTACAAGAGCATCAAAGACACGTGAAAGGAATCAAGGCCCTAATGATCCAAGAGCTAAAAGACAAGATTCCGGGCGTACAGTTTAACGGTAGGTCAGCAGATGTAGAGAACAGCTTATACACAGTATTAAACGTGAGCTTCCCTGAGCATCCGGATAATGAAATGCTCCTGTTCAACCTGGACATCGAAGGAATCTCTTGCTCTGGAGGTAGTGCCTGCTCAAGTGGAACGAACCAGGGTTCACATGTTTTGAATGCCCTAAATGTAGACGGAGGAAGGGCGAATGTCCGCTTCTCTTTCAGTAGATTCACTACAGAAGAGGAAATCCGTCAAGCTATCCAGATCCTTCAAAGAATATTCACCGCTTAACGACCGCGTTTCTTCAGCGCTAGGTCATGAGCCGTGTCATAATAAGAACGCAGATTAGTCCAGTCGAAAATGTCTGAGATGTTTTCGACTCTATTTCTCTGCATGATTCTTTCTCTCCTACTTAAGGTGACAAATTTGAATAAGATTTCTGCCAATTGATCAGCGGCCTTATTGAAGTTCTGATCCTTCCTATTCACCACGTATATTCCCATGTTTTCATGATCTGCCATGAGTCCCTGGATATAATCTCCGAAACCTGACAGGTCAGAAGTCACTGTAGGTATACCTCTTACTATACATTCCAGAGGCGTGTAACCCCAAGGTTCGTAGTAGCTTGGGAAGATTCCCAAATGACAACCTCTCACGAAATGTGAGTATTCCAGCCCAAACAATGGATTTGTGGCTGAGATGAAGTCAGGATGATACACAAACTTCACCCGGTCTTGCTGGTGATTCTGCAGGTTAGTTTGTTCGAAGAAGCGAACGATATCGTCTTTTTCTTTTAGGATATGCGTAACCGTCCGAGGGAGGGTCTTAGTCTTCCAAGTCTGAATGGTTCTACGAAGGCGTAGTCTCCAATATTCACTTACGAACTGGTTCAGATCCGGCATGGTGGTGTCTTCATTAGAAGCAGATGCATGGAAGAGGTGTTCTCCCACTTCTTTCTCTATGGACTTACAAGTTTCTTCAATCTCTTCCATCACGGCTCTGGATTGAAGCACCTGAGGATCTATAGAGAATACGGGATTCCGGGTGATGATAAACATCACTACCGTGATATCCAGACCGGATTGTACAATCTTAAAGTTGAGGCGTTTTAAGGCTTCCAGAGTAAGGTCATATCCCTTGTTTTTATACTCGTATCTACCGGAAGTGAAGAAATACAGGGTATTATCCAGATCCCAGGAGTAGCTCTGGAAGAAGTGCCCCATGACAAACTGATTGATCTTCTGTTTGTACTTGAGGTGCAGGTTTTGGAACTCGTGGGTGGCGGCAAAACGGGTGATGTTCAGACCGTTTGGCAGTATGAGATCACATGTCCTACCGTAGAACACTTCACATTCCCTGGCGGTAACTTCAGAAACCGTGGTGAGTACGTTGCAGTACTGGGCGGATAGTCGCTCGATGCCTGCCTGGGCTTCTATACCGTAGAATTTAGCTTCATTTTCCCAGTTGAAAGTGGAGAGTTTTTCGTAGAAGTCGTCTCTATTTCCGGCGATATACCTACCTAACATGGTAGCATGGGTGGTGAATACCGTACTAACGTTAACATTTTCCTTCTTGAGGTCAAGAAGTGCACTGGAGGCCATCCATTCGTGGAAGTGGACGATGCACTCCTGGTTCTTTGGCTTAGCGCTGACAAAGGCCGTGATATAGGACTTCACCATACTTCCGAAGGCGATGACACTACTTACGAGCGGCTCGCTGTTCAGGGTAGAGATCTTATGATTCGCCCATAGGTCGAATTTGAGTTGGTCGATCTTAGATAGGGCTTGTTGGAAATCCACCAAGATAATATTGGGATTTCCGGTCACCAACCATCTTCCGTAGAAGGCATCTATGCCTTGGTTTCTGAGGTTTTGGGCTACGCGAGAGAAGATGGACTCATCCTCATCAATGCGTTCGAATTCAATGCTGGCGGTTTGTGGGAAGTACGGACCAATGAGGCAATAATTTTCACCCCATTCTTCCACCATGGAAGGCACTTTGGATCGGATCACGGTATAGATCCCTCCTACCTGATTACACACTTCCCAAGCTACTTCAAAGAGCAGAGGTTTTAGGGTAGTACGTTTTGTAATTTTTACGGTTTCTTCCTGTTCTCTTTTCAATCTTATCCCCGCCATAATGCATTTATTATTAGTCGATTCCCAGTTGGCACATTTATAAAATAAGTACCAAATCACCTAAAAATAGTAACAAATTCCAATAGGACAAGGGAGAGGTGGAAAATAATGTAATGAGAGGGTAAAATGGGTGTGGGGAGGAGTTAATTAATATGTAATAATTAAAGATTGTGGAAGAATATTGATTTTATGATATAAAGGGATAGGTATGCTGGCCATTTGAATGCATTAAAAAAAATCCTTAGCAACTAATCAAATATCTTATTCATCAATTATCCACCTACTATTCAAATAATTACCCCCTTAATATATAACAAAAATTTAGAGGCGTGTGGTTCATTTTGGAGAATTTGGATGTTCTACCAAAATTCTTGAAGTAAAAGCCATGCACTAAGAATACTAATTATTATGATCTACAAGAAGAATCCTTGTTCAACTAAACCTGTAAATAACCGTTAGGATATCTACTTAAATCATGTATTATTCAATAGATTACATTTGATTCAACATAAAAATTAGGGTCATCAAATGTCATTGTATACCACATGATAATCTTGAGGGGCTTAGTACCTTAGCATTAAAAAAATAAAGTCTGCTGGTGTGTTCAGTTCACATGCGTTCACTAACACCATCAACAGACTGAAATATTATGTATTATGTCTCTTTTTAGACTGTACTAAATGGGGGGAGCTTACAGATTTGCGTGGCAACCTCACGGTTCTCAATTTAAAATAATTGAAGAAATACCTCAGAATTGTATTTATAAAAAAATAAAAGAGCCCAATATTCTTGACAAAGAAAACGTCTTAAAAACATTAGTCTTTAATAAAACATGGATCAAAGTTATTAATAGGATAAAAAACAATTGAAAATTAAATAATAATCTTCAATTACATACTAATAGTTGGAATTAATTTTGACCTTTCAAATGATGGCGAATGGAGTCTCTTTGCTCAAAATTTAAACTATCAAACAATTCTTGAAAAGCACTTCTTCTTGCCTTACCAAGGTAATTTTTATAAATGACGTCCGAAATTAAATTCGACCTATCATTGTTACAAAAATAGCAAGATGCGACAAGATTAGAAGGACTATTGTCATTAACATTAAAATTTTTATGATCTAGTTCAAAATGAAGGCCACTATAGCCATAATTACCTCGTTTTCTAGGCATAATAACTTTGGCCATAATAAGTTGCTGGATCAATCTTAAGTCAGTATTGCAGTAATAACATTTCAACTCTTGTGATTTAATTAGCTCAACCCAGTCGGAAGACCCAAAATTTTTTTTCTTCTTAAACCTTATTTCCTCCAATGTAAAATACTCATCCAAAGAAATTTCCTCCTTAAATTGTGACAAATATTCATCAATAGTCATAGATTTTTGCCGTAGAAATGTGAAGACAGATTTATTTACTCACTAATAAGATCGCAATAATTAATCACAACCTATAATTATAGACAAAAAAAATTACTTTAAGACTTCTCCCCCCAACTTTTCGACTTGATCCAAGTTTTGTCGTTGATCCTTGATCCCTTAATCTTTTTCGTTAAGATGCCGAAATGTTGTGCAAGTATAAAACAAAAAAGGCCTGCATCACAGCAAGCCTTAGATTTCATTGCTCCCGAAGCTGGGCTCGAACCAGCGACCCTCTGATTAACAGTCAGATGCTCTAACCGACTGAGCTATTCGGGATTGTGTCCTCTGAAATCGTGGTGCAAAGGTATAGTGATTTCAGATACGTGTCAAGCGATTACTCAAAAAAAACCTCATAATTTTTCAACAAAAAACACAAGTGAATCATTACAAGGGCATTATATACGCATATTTTTTTAGGCCAAGGTCATACGACCAAACACCCTATTCAACACCTTAAAGTAGATTTGTCCAAACTTATCGTAACACCACAATTTCAACTCCTTGATTTCATTCGGCAGTAATTCGCGGATCCCCTTTCTTAACTCCTTCTCAAACAAGACCCTATCAAAACTCACTTTTTCCAAAATAACTTTGATGTATTCTAACATGATCATAGCGTATTTAAGCGTTCAAATCCATAACGAAAATACACTATTTTTTATTAAAATTTTCTCAAAATTTCGATAGACTTTTTTCTAAAGAAGACTCCAAATACCCCTCCTCTCCAAACAACTCCAACAAGCGCACCAATACCTCTTCCACCACCGCGTCCGGACACGAAGCCCCACAAGTCAAAATAATGCGCGTGTGCGCTTTCTCGCCTAGAAAATTAACACTCACCTGCTCATGCCCCTCATGGAAATGCAAGATCTCCCTTTCTGATAAAATACCCGTAGCGGACTTAATAAAGTACGTGGGCACCTTTTCCTCTAATAACTCCACTAGATGGGATGTATTCGAACTGTTATACCCCCCTACCACTATGGCCAAATCCGCCTCTTCCTTCAATAAAGCTAATGTGGCATCCTGATTATCGTTCGTGGCATAACACAAGGTATCCTTTGTACTAGCGAAGTATTGCGGCAAGGTCACCTCATCCAGACCATAGTACTTTACCAACTCTTCTTTCAGATAATTGGCTATTTCCTGAGTCTCGGTGGCCAGCATCGTAGTCTGATTGACTACCCCCAGCTTCTCCAGGTGCTTTTCCGGATCAAAACCCTCAGAATACCTGCCCGCAAATCGTTCATAAAATTCCTCTACCGGCCTCTCCTTACGAATAAACTGAGCTAATTCTCTAGCCTCCTGAATATCCTTGATCACTACCGTATTCGCAGATGCATTACTGTGCGAAAAAGTAGCGCGGGTTTCCTCGTGCTTCGGCTTACCATGAACCACAACCGTATAACCTCTTTCCCCAATTTGATTTGCCCTGTTCCAAACCTTTTCTACGAATGGACATGTGGTATCATACTTATAGGGATCTATGCCTCGATCTGACAAATCCTTCTGAATCTCTATGGTAGTACCAAAAGCCGGTACTATAACAATGTCTTCTGGGGTAAGTGTATTGAAGTCGACCAACCTATTCCCTTGGGTATCCATCAGAAACTTCACCCCTTCGGCTTGTAAATCCGCATTTACATCCGGATTGTGGATCATTTCACTTAAAAGAAAAACCCTTTTGTCACGATGCTCCTGAATGGTCCTATACGCTATCTCCACTGCATTTTCTACTCCATAGCAGAATCCAAAGTGGCGAGCTATCAAAACACTGACCTTCTCAAACTCCAAAACGGTAGGCTTAAAGTCGCGCTTCAATTTATCTTTCGCCCTTCTGGTTTCTTTGATTCTAGAAATTACCGGGCTTTTATATTTAACAGGAATATCAAAGGTCTTCATCTCAATGTAAATGTTCCACAATTTCAAAACCTAGTAGCCTAGGCCTTTGTTCCAAAATTATGGAAATAATCTGAGGGGTAGATGCCTTTTATGACTAAATTCGCGTTTCATCCTAATAGCATTAATGAGTAAAAGACTGCTTCTTTCAGTCCTATTCCTAGGTTTAAAGTGGTTGAACGCACAAACTTCCTTTATTCCTCTGAACCATGATTCTGAACATTTTTTGAACAGACTGGAAGTAAAAACCGGCAGGTTATCCAATGAGTTTCATTCCGGCATTAAACCTTGGTCCAGACAGGCAGTGGCTGCGTATATACAAGCCATAAGCTCAGAGGAATATTATAGTTTAAATAAATTCGATCGAAAAAACATCGATTTTATTCGGAATGACAATTGGGAGTACATCTCAAATGATAGCAGTGATAGTCGCCCAATTTTGAAATACATCTTCCGAAAGAAAAACGACTTCCTTCACTATAGCGACGATGACTTTGACATTCACGCATCCCCCATCTTGTATCTGGATTATGGACAAAATTCCGCTTACGGAAACTGGGAAAGTAAGAATGTATTTAACAATACCAGAGGGGTAGAAATTAGAGGTAGAATCAATAAGAAAATTGGGTTCTACACCATGATGACGGACAACATCACTGCTGCACAAAACTACCAAACCGCCTACTTCCAGGGTGCAGGTGCGTTCCCGTACGAGTCCTTTATCAAGATTAAAAACGACGACAGCACCCAAATGCAGATGAACTATTTCCAGGCTTTGGGTTATATCACCTTTAAACCTGTTAAAAGTTTACAACTGACCTTCGGACATGATAAAAACTTCATAGGACATGGAGAAAGATCTCTGATCTTAAGTGATTTCAGTGCCCCTTATCTTCAGGCCAGATTGGATCTCAAATTAGGGCGATTCCAATACCAGAACATCTATGGACAGATGACGAACCGTCAAGTGGAAATAGTCCAGTACAGCCAAGAGACCAATAAACCAAAATACATGGCACTCCATCACCTGAATGCCAATATCACCTCCAAACTGAATGTAGGTATATTTGAAAGTGTGATGTTTGGGAACCGTAAAATAGGATTTGATTTGAATTACCTTAATCCAGTCATCTTCTACCGCTTTATAGAGGGGTATTTAGGTAGTTCAGACAACGCCATAGTAGGTTTAGACTTCAAATGGAAAGTATTCAAAACGGCTAGTCTATATGGCCAATTTGTACTTGACGAATTCAATAAAGAAGAATTCAAAAAAGACAAATGGTGGGCAAGGAAGTATGCTTGGCAACTAGGAGCCAAATACTACGATGCCTTCAGCATACCACAATTAGATTTACAAGTAGAGTACAACCGTGTAAGGCCATATACTTATTCGCATTTTTCTACTTATTCTAACTACGTCAATTATAACCTACCTGTAGCGCATCCATTGGGAGCAAACTTTACAGAGACTTTGGCCAAAGTTCAGTACCAGCCTTCACAAAAATGGAGCATACGTTTGACGGGTAACTTTGCCTTCAAAGGCGTAGATACAGACAGTACTAACCACGGAGGAGATATCCAAAAAATCAATAATGTGAATAGGCCAGGAAATTACGGGATCAAACACCGTCAAGGTTTCTCAAACCGTATTCAATTCTTTGAGGCAAGGTTATCCTACATGCCATGGCATAATATATACGCAGACGCTGTATACAGAATACGGAAGGATTCCTTTGTAAAGGAAGGAACAGAGAATATCTTTACATTAGGAATAAGATGGAACTTCCCTTATAGATCCTATATGTTCTAAATTAACAAAGACATGAGACAGGACTTTTTAAAGGGCGATAGTGAGTCCCCAAAGGACAAGGAGTTGGAGAAGGCCCTTCGGCCCCTGAGCTTTGATGATTTTGCAGGTCAGGACAAGATTTTAGAGAATCTTAAGGTCTTTGTATTGGCTGCCAAAATGCGTTCAGAGGCATTAGATCATGTCCTCCTTCATGGACCTCCAGGCTTGGGTAAAACTACGCTATCGCATATTATAGCAAATGAATTAGGGGCTAATCTCAAGATTACTTCAGGCCCCGTCCTAGATAAGCCTAGTGACCTAGCAGGCCTTCTAACATCTTTGGAACAAAATGATGTCCTGTTTATCGATGAGATCCATCGTCTAAATCCTATTGTGGAAGAATATCTCTATTCCGCCATGGAGGATTACAAGATAGACATCATGTTAGATAGTGGGCCAAATGCTCGATCAGTTCAGATAGGTCTGAATCCTTTTACGCTCATCGGTGCTACTACGCGTTCGGGTCTACTAACATCTCCCTTAAGAGCTAGATTTGGTATCAATTCCCGACTGGAATATTATGATGCCCAATTGCTCTCAAAGATCTTAGTGCGCTCTGCAAGTATACTTCAAACGCCCATAGACGAAGACGGTGCATACGAGATAGCCAGACGCAGTAGGGGCACGCCTAGAATAGCCAATAACCTCTTGAGAAGAACGAGGGACTTCGCCCAAGTGAAAGGAGAAGGAGTCATTACCGTGGAAATAGCTAAGATGGCACTAGCTGCTCTGGATGTGGATCAAGATGGTTTGGACGAGATGGACAACCGTATCCTGAGTACTATTATAGAAAAATTCAAAGGGGGGCCGGTGGGCCTAGGAACCATTGCCACTGCGGTAGGTGAAGAAGCGGAAACCATTGAGGAAGTTTATGAGCCATTCTTGATCCAAGAAGGATTCTTAAAGAGAACTGCCAGAGGTAGAGAGGCAACTGAGAAAGCATATAAACACCTAAATTTGGTGCCAAAATATAGGACTGGAGAATTGTTTTAGAGAGTCCAATAGAAAACCCTATTGGACTCTTCTCATCATTGAAAGTGTAACAACTTTTTCATTTTTTAGAAAGGGAATACTTCCCTCCACCTGTGAAGAACAGGCTTAGTCCTACTAGCATATACATCACCAGTAATTCCACTGCCCAACCCCCAAAGTCATTTAGTTTAAATAGATAGGATGACTGACCAATCACCAAGGCACAGAGGCAATTGAAAGCGAAGACCAAAGCGGCCCATCGCGCATAGATTCCCGCAATCATCATCAAGGGAGCTAAAACCTCACCAATATACACACCGTATGCTAAAAAGCCGGGAAGGTGAGATTGCACAACCATTTCCTTAATGGGCTCAATCCCATTTATCACCTTTCCCACTCCATAAAAAAGCATAGGAAAGCCAATGGCAATTCTAGCCAGTAATAGACCTACATCCTTATTTTTAAAATAATCTAACATAATTTAAACGGTATATTTGATAAAAATTCCCACATTTGAAATGCAATTCTGCATATAGTTAAACTGGTCCAGATTCACACCTATACCAGCAATCAGGCCCTGCTTCTTGAGACCTGCCCTACTGTATTGAAGTCCCCTCTGCAAGCCCTTATCGTTTAAATTCCCTATGGCCATAACTTGGAAATATCCACGTAAGGCAGTGTTTAATACAGGGGTATATTCCACATTCAAAGCTTGTTCAAAGTTGAAGGTAGATTGATAGGTTACACCCGCAGAATAAGAAATAGAAAGGGATGGTTTAAAATAGCGATAATTCAATAATAGGCTGGAGAAATTACCGGGATTCTTCAAACCCACACCTACCTGTACAGCAAAATTCCTCGTGAAACCATAGGTCAACATGGTCCTTATAAAATAAATATTATTAGGCTTCCCCTTATATTCTACATCTAGCAAGCCCAAATGAGACAGGGTCAAAGAAGAGTTAAACTTCACTCCTGCTTGATGAAGGAAGGTAGTGGAACGGTGACCCGCTAAAATGTCAGAAGAAAATTGTGGCTTCTGTGCCTGCATGTAAACGGGAATAAAAAGGATAAAAAAGAATGCTTTCATTTTTTGCTCAAAATCTTGAGCAAAATTAGAGAAGCCCAAACGGGCAAAAATTAAGATATCTTAAGAAATGGAACGTTTCCTACGGAGGTAACTCAGGTACTCCACAGTTATTCCCAGATAAGAGGCTAACATGAATTGGGGGAATCTCTGATCTATTCCTGGATATTCCTTTAGCAACCTTTCATACTTACTCATCGCATCTGTCCTGTTGCTCTCATAGACGCGTTCTTGGAGAGCTACGTAAGCATTTTGGAATTTCAGTCTCCAGAACTCGCTTAGTGCAGGAATTTCCTTATACAAGGTCTCTAAAGAATCTTTATGCAGGACTATAAGTGTAGATTCTTCAACTGCCTGAATGTTTTTCAGGGAAGGGGTTTCTGTCAGATAGCTGTACAGATCATTTATCCACCAGTTGCCTAGGGCTAATTGGACTGTACGTTCATTTCCCTTCTCGTCAACGGTGAAGGCATGAACGGCTCCTTTCGCCACGAAACGCATATGTTTAGAAACTTGGCCTTGATGTAGTATCATTTCCTTTCTCTTATATGACTTTACTTCCAAATGAGGCAGAATAATGCTTATTTCCTCATCGGAAAGAGGAACCATCTCTCGGAAATGTTCTATTAAAAGGTCCTTCATAGGTTAAAAATCTTACACTAAGATAAACAAAAAAAAAGCGGCTGTATTTCTACAGTCGCCTTCTCTATACATACGGACAAAAAATTATCCGATAGCGATTCTTTTGAAAGAAGAGATCTTCAATCCCTTAACTGTCTTATCAAGTAATTGAGCGATAGTTAAAGAAGGATCTTTTACGAATTCTTGGTTCAATAAAGTTTGTTCTTTGTAGAACTTGTTCAATTTACCTAGCGCGATTTTCTCAAGCATAGCTTCTGGCTTACCTTCCGCTCTTGCTTGTTCTTTACCGATTTCGATTTCTTTTTCAACGATAGTAGGATCCACATCGTCTTTATCTAAACCTACAGGTTTCATAGCTACGATCTGCATACCTACATCTTTACCTAATTCAGCTAAGTCAGCCCCACCCGTTCCTTCAAAAGCTACCACACCGGCTGCTTTCTTGTTAGAGTGAATATAGGCTACAACTTGCTCACCTTCTACGTGTGCGAAGCTGCTGATAACAATTTTCTCACCGATTTTACCCACTAATTCAGTGATATTTTCTTGAACTGATTGACCGTTTTCTAAAGTTGCAGCCAATAGGGTTTCAGTATCACGAACATCACCTGCAACAGCTGCCTTAAGGATGCTATTTGCAAGGTTTTTGAAGTCTTCCACGTTAGATACTGGTTCAGTTTCACAAGCCAAAGCTACCACTTTAGCTGCATTTCCAGTAACTTCAACAAGAACTACACCTTCGGAAGTTTCGTTTTCAGCACGCTTAGCAGCCACTTTCTGACCTGCTTTTCTAAGGATCTCAACGGCTTTATCGAAGTCGCCTTCAGCTTCCGTTAGAGCTTTTTTGCAGTCCATCATTCCGGCTCCTGTCAATTGACGAAGTTTATTTACGTCAGCAGCTGTAATATTCATGTTTTATTATTTTTTTGTTAATAATCAAATTCTATAAAAAGCACAGCCCAAAGCTATGCTTCGGGCTGACTTGTGCGAAGCACACTATCTTATGCTTCAGCTTCTCCTTCAGCTGCGGCTTCTGGAGCCTCTGCTGATTCGTCAGCTGTTTTGATGCGTTTTCTCTTACCTGACTCTTCTTTACCTTCTTTAGCAGAATCAACGGCTCTCTTTGCATCTTCTTCTTCTTGAAGAGCTGCATTTTCTTTATCCGTTTTTCTTTCTAAGATACCTTCTTCGATAGACTTACCGATAGCAAGAGTAATCAAAGAGATAGATTTGTAAGCGTCATCGTTAGCTGGGATTGCGTAATCCACTAATTCTGGGTTAGAGTTAGTATCACACATTGCCACAACTGGAATACCTAATCTTTTTGCTTCAGCGATAGCTAAGTGTTCTCTTTTGATATCAACTACGAAAAGAGCAGCAGGAAGACGGCTTAAATCAGTTACACCACCAAGTAGTCTTTCTAATTTAGCTTTCTCTCTACCTAACATCAATTTCTCTCTCTTAGCGATGTTCTTTGCAGTTTCTTCATCGTTAAGCATTCTTTCTATGTTAGAAAGTTTCTTAAGAGATTTCTTGATAGTAGAGAAGTTAGTCAACATACCACCTAACCATCTTTCAGTTACAAATGGCATTTTCAAACGCTTAGCTTCTTCAGAAACAATCTCTTGAGCTTGTTTCTTAGTAGCTACGAACATCACTTTACGACCAGATCTTACGATACCTTTCAAAAATGCCTGTGCATTTTGAAGAGCTTCCAAAGACTGATTAAGGTCAATGATGTGAATACCATTTTTCTCCATAAAGATGTATGGAGCCATTCTTGGATCCCACTTACGAGTAAGGTGACCAAAGTGTACACCTGCGTCAAGCAGATCTTTGTATTGTACTTGTGCCATTAGATAAAATTAAATGATAAGAAAAATATAAAATAAGCAGCACAGGGCATCGGGCACGATAAGCCCTGTCTGGACAAATATTAACGTTTAGAGAACTGGAATCTCTTACGAGCTTTAGCTCTACCGTATTTCTTACGTTCCACCATTCTGGAGTCACGAGTAAGGAATCCTTCTTTCTTCAATGGAGGACGGTTAGCTGCATCTACTTCGCAAAGTGCTCTAGAGATAGCCATACGTACTGCTTCCGCTTGGCCTGAAATACCGCCACCGCGAACATTAACTTTTACATCAAATTTACCGTCCCCGTTTACCAAACCGAAAGGTTGGTTAAGGATGATTTGAAGCACCTCTGTAGGGAAATAATCAGATGATTTACGGCCGTTTACCGTCATCTCGCCTTTACCTGGAGTCAAGTAAATACGGGCAACAGCTGTTTTTCTTCTACCTACGGTATTGATTACCTGCATGTTATATTAAAAATTTTTAACGTTCTAAATAATTAAAGTTCTACTGTAGTAGGATTTTGTGCTTGGTGAGGATGCTCAGATCCAGCATATACATATAAATTTCTGTATAGCTTGCTACCTAATCTGTTTTTAGGAAGCATACCTTTGATAGCCATTTCCACTACTTTTCTACCGTCTTTGGCAAACAATTCCTTAGGAGTAGCAAAACGCTGTCCACCTGGATGTCCTGTATGACGAGTATACACTTTATCAGTAAGTTTTTTGCCCGTCAAACGTACTTTTTCAGCGTTAATCACAATCACGTTATCTCCGCAATCTACGTTCGGAGTATAGTTAGTCTTATTTTTTCCAGTCAAAATGTTAACCACTTGGCTAGAAAAACGACCCAATATCTGGTTACTAGCATCTACTACTACCCAGTTTTTTTCTACTGTTTGACGATTTGCAGAAATCGTCTTATAACTCAGTTGATCCACGTTTACTAATTTTTTACGTTTAGTTAATTTATCTTTGAAAACTTCCCCTTCAGGCATCACCCAATTAGCCTTTCCGGATGGTCTTCGACTCTCAAATTACAAGGTGCTAATTCTAAGCACTTAAAGTCCGTCGGAATCCAGACTTTTCATGTAATCAACATATGCATGGAGACGCGGGCAGCATTTCCACACGGTCTTTGGGGCTGCAAAGTTAAGAATATTTTATTCTCTGCCAAAAATTTTGGAGAAATAAATACCTAGTTTTTAGAGGAATGCGTAGGATTAAGAATATCGCTCAAATTTATCCCAATTTGGTGGACGCTTCTCCAAGAAAGCATCTCTTCCCTCTTGAGCTTCCTCTGTCATGTAACCTAGCCGGGTAGCTTCTCCGGCAAATATCTGCTGACCTACTAGTCCATCATCTACCAGATTGAACGCAAATTTCAGCATACGAATGGCCATAGGACTCTTCTTCAGAATCTCCTGAGCCCACTCAAAAGCTGTGCTTTCTAATTCTTCATGAGGAATAACGGCATTCACCATTCCCATCTCATAGGCCTCTTGAGCAGAGTAACTCTTTCCCAAAAAAAAGATTTCTCTGGCTCTTTTTTGTCCTATTTGTCTGGCTAAGTACGCGGATCCATATCCCGCATCATAGCTGGCTACATCCGCATCCGTCTGTTTAAAGATGGCATGTTCTTTACTTGCCAAAGTCAAATCACACACTACGTGCAGACTATGTCCACCTCCTACAGCCCAACCTGGCACCACCGCTATCACCGGCTTGGTCATAAAGCGGATCAGACGCTGAACCTCCAAAATATTCAGTCTATCCCTACCGTCTTCCGCTCTATAGCCTCCTTTCCTCCTGGCGTTTTGGTCGCCACCTGAACAAAAGGCCCATACTCCGTCTTTTGGAGAAGGTCCTTCTCCCGAAAGTAAGACCACACCTACCTTTGGATCATGCGCTGCATCTTCAAATGCATCATAGAGTTCAAAGGTGGTTTTGGGGCGGAAAGCATTTCTGATCTCCGGGCGGTTAATGGCGATTCTTGCCACACCTTGGCATTTTCTATACGTAATATCTTCGTATTCTTTGGCAGTAACCCAAGCTATCTCTTTCATTTCAATATTCCTTTTATTAATAAAGCCCAACCCACAATCATGGCTACGCCGCCAATAGGAGTAATGGCACCTAATATCTTGATGCCTGTACCGCAAAGCAGGAATAAGCTACCTGAAAAGATTAATATCCCGATGATAAACGACCAGCCTGCAGCAGTCAAATCCGGAAATTCCTTTTGAAGTATACCGGTCAATATCAAGGCAAATCCATGGTAAAACATATATTTCACTGCAGTTTCATAGGTTTCAGTCCTTCCTGAACCTGCTAAAAAATCTTTCAATGCATGGGCACCGAAGGCTCCTAAAGCTACACCCAGCATTCCTGCTATAGCTCCGGCCACTAAAAAGGTTTTATTCATATTTTTTTTTAATTTCTTGATCCAAAGATCGTACTACCTATTCTAACCATATTACTCCCCTCTTCTACTGCAATCTTCCAATCGCCACTCATACCCATGGATAAGATTTTTAGACCCGGCTCATATTGCTTTGCCTCTTCAAAGATCTCTGCCATATGCTTAAACTCCCTCCTGGTCTGATCCGCATCCTCTGTAAAAGTTCCCATACCCATGAGGCCTTCCACTTTGACATTTGGAAAGGTTTGAAGCGTGCCGGATTGTAGGATTTCTTTCAATTCTTCTATATCAAATCCTGTCTTACTCTCTTCTTCAGCTATATGCGCTTGCAGCAAAACAGAGATGATCCTTCCTTTGGAAGCGCCTTGCTTCTGAATTTCCTTTAATAATTTGAGGCTGTCTACAGAATGTATCAGATGCACAAATGGAGCGATGTACTTTACTTTATTCGTCTGTAGGTGTCCAATAAAATGCCAGCGAACGTCTTTCGGCAATGCACTTTCCTTTTCTACTAGCTCCTGCACATAATTCTCCCCGAAATCCCTTTGCCCACAAGCATAAGCCTCCTCAAGATCAGCAACCGGTTTAAATTTTGATACGGCTATAAGATCTACGGAGGGCGGAATTTCTTGTCGTAAAGCCCTCAACCTATCCGAGATACTCATTTTCCCAATATACTTTTAAGATCAGCGGAGGAGTAGTGTACGTTTTTTAAAGTTTTTCTATCTCCCACCCTATATACAAGGTATAAGTCTCCATCTTGTTCAATAAAACTCTCCGTACCTTTAGCCTTGTAATGTGCTACTGTCTCTTCAGCTTCGGCTAAGGTTTTGCAAGCTTTGCTCATGTTAGAGCGCTGAACCTCATCAAAAAGCGTCTTAAACTTTTCTCCCAATCCAAATTCAAGAACGGCACCGGATAATACGTATTGGAGATCACATAAGGCATCTGCCACTTCTACAATATCCTTATTTCTTATAGCTTCTTCCAGTTCTTTTAATTCTTCTGCCAAGAGAGCCACCCTTAAGTTGCAGCGTTCTTCCGCCGGAATGATAGGATTTTTCTCAATAGGATGATGAAAAGTTCTGTGAAAATCAGCAACCTGGTTAAGGCAGTCAAGTTTTTCCATTTAATATGATTTAAATATGTATTAAAAATATGACCATAAAATAAATAATCGCTCTAGGAATGTTGCAAAGTTCTTATGGATTAAATATTTTTGCTCAAATTCTGGTTGTAAAAAATTACTAATTTCTAAAAATTATGAACAAAATTACTAAACTTTTAGCTATTGTCGCATTAGCTGCTAGTACCACACTTTGGTCTTGTAAAGGTGACACTGGTGAAGTTGGACCAAAAGGTGAGACTGGTGCACAAGGTCCTCAAGGTCCACAAGGTCCTACTGGCCCTCAAGGTCCTGCTGGCCCCCAAGGTCCGCAAGGTGAGAAAGGCGAAGATGGAAACGCTAATGTACAGAGATTATCTTTCACTGTTAAACCTAGTGACTTCAAAGATAAAGAGATTTCAGGCGTAGGAACAGGTGCTACCAGCACTTGGGGTGTAGCGGAACTAAAAGATGACGCTATTACAACTGAGAAATATGCTGTAGTATTCGTAAAAACAAACAACGGTACTCTACAAGCTCTTCCAACTACTTATTCTATTGACATGAGTGGTGCTTACGAGCGTCTTAACTATGCATACAAAGCAGGTGTAGTAGAGGTACAATATCGTTTAGACACTCAATTATTCGGAGTAACTGCGATCACTAAGCCTAACTTTGATCTTGACTTTGATGTTGTTTTGACCACTAAGACTATCGGTGCTGCTATGGAAAAAGCTCGTATCGACCTTAGAAACTATGACGCTGTGATGAACTTCATCAACGCTCAATAAGTCGCGAACATACATTTTTATAGAAGACGCCCTGTTCAGACGAGCAGGGCGTTTATATTTGTATAAAGTTTAAGAAAATGTCTATAGAGGTTAGGAACTTAAAAAAGGTATACGGTACTCAAGCTGCAGTAAACGGCATTTCTTTCTCCATCAAGACCGGAGAGATCATCGGCTTCCTAGGCCCAAATGGAGCAGGAAAATCAACCACCATGAAGATGATCACCGGACTCTTCTCCCCTACGGAAGGAGAAATTCTAATAAATGGAGAGCGTTTTCATCCTGACCGACTTGACCTCAAAAGGGATATAGGTTATCTTCCTGAAAACAATCCTCTATACCTCGACATGTACGTCAAAGAGTATTTACTCTTCGCGGGATCTTTGAATGGAATTAATAAAAAGGAATTAGATAGAGCCGTAGAAAGTATCATAGAGAAAGTAGGTCTCAGCCCTGAAAGACACAAAAAGATTGAACAACTTTCTAAAGGGTATAGACAAAGAGTAGGATTAGCTCAAGCTTTACTCCATGACCCAAAGATCTTAATTCTTGATGAGCCTACTACCGGTTTAGACCCTAACCAGTTAGTGGAGATCCGAGGTCTTATCCGTGAAGTAGGGAAAGACAAAACCATCCTTTTAAGCACACATATCATGCAGGAAGCAGAAGCCGTGTGCGACCGTGTGATCATCATCAATAAAGGGGAGATAGTGGGCAGAATAGATGAACTAAAAAGCGGAAAAGATAGTTTAGAAAAGACATTTAGAGCACTAACCCAATCCTAATCATGGAAATATTTGTAGGAAGCATACCTTTTAAATTCAAGGAGAAAGATTTGATAGACATTTTCTCTCCTTACGGCGAAGTGCTCAATGCAAAAATCGTCATCAACACCTTCACTCGTCAAAACAAAGGATTCGGTTTTGTAGAAATGAAGGATAGAGAAGCGGGATTGAAAGCAATTAAAGCACTAGATGGATCTGATCAGATGGGAAGAGCTATTGTGGTGGCGGAAGCACAAAAAAATAAAGAATCCAAGCGCAAGAAATGAAGTTTGAAAATTACCGCATACTACCGGAAATCAAGAGGGCAATAGCCGACCTGGGCTATAAAAAACCAACCGATATTCAGTATAAAGTCCTACCAAAAGTTTTGGCTGGGGAAGATATCATGGGGATAGCTCAGACAGGTACCGGAAAAACTGCGGCATTTGCCATACCTGTACTTCACCTTTTGGCATCCGAAAAGAAGTCTAAAAGCTTGAGATGCTTGGTCATGGTACCTACTCATGAATTGGCGCAACAAATAGCGGATGTTTTTAAATCTTTAGCTAAGAACACCCGATTAAAAATCATGGCCCTGTACGGAAGCACTGACCAGGAGCCTCAAATCAAAGCTTTGCAAAAAGGAGTAGATGTACTGGTCACTACACCCGGAAGGATGTTTGACCTCCAAGCTCAAGGCCATTTATCCTTAGAAGATATCAAATTCCTAATTCTGGATGAGGCAGACAGAATGCTAGACTTAGGATTCTATCAAGACATCATTGACGTCAAGAAAAGAATACCTAAACGCCATCAAACCCTTTTCTTTTCTGCCACTTTAGACGAGAAGATCAAAAAACTGGCCTACTCCACCGTCAAGAACGCTATCAGGATACAGATATCACCGGATGATCCGGTTTCTAAAAACATAGATCATTCCGTAGTTATGGTGAGTATGGAGGACAAGCGTTTCTTTTTGGAAAGAATGATTACGGAAAATCCTCAACAAAAGATTATCGTTTTTGTCAGAACAAAGGTGAGAGCAGAGAGAGTGGCAGCAGCCATGGCGCGTGTGAATATAAAGACCGTCACTTTGCATAGTGATAAATCGCACATAGAACGAAAAGCCGCGCTAGAGTCCTTTAAGAAGGGAGAAACCTGGGTACTTATTGCTACAGATGTTAGTGCTAGAGGTGTGGATATTCCCCTAGTAGAATATGTGATCAATTATGATTTGCCTGATGTTGCAGAAAACTATGTGCACCGAATAGGTAGAACGGGACGAGGAACACAAAAGGGCAAAGCGGTGTCTTTTTGTAGCGATGAAGAATTACCTTTACTGGAAAGTATAGAAGATTATTTGGGGTACACTATAGCATCCCAGACCTTATCAGAGTTGGAATATCAGGAAACCTTGATCTTCTCTAATGAGTCTTCCAGGACCTTTAAAGATGTCATGAAGGAAATTGCTGATTTTGAATCAAATACAAAAAAACGCAAAAAAAAGTAGGGAAAATGCTTGCGTGGCACGAAAAATACCTGCATTTTTGCAAACCTTTTCACGGGAGCATAGCTCAGCTGGTTCAGAGCATCTGCCTTACAAGCAGAGGGTCAGGGGTTCGAATCCCTTTGCTCCCACAACTTTCCCACTTGGGAATTTTACTTACATACTCTAGGGAGCATAGCTCAGCTGGTTCAGAGCATCTGCCTTACAAGCAGAGGGTCAGGGGTTCGAATCCCTTTGCTCCCACATTTTAGCCCAAACATCTTAGGATTTTTGGGCTTTTTACTTTTTTACCATGGCAAAGCAATATTCTCCTTGGAAGGCGGTGATTTTAAGAATCCTGGGGGTTCTTTTCCTCTTTAGTGTATCCCGTCTATTTTTCTACTTTTTGAATACAGATATCTTCGGAAAATTAGATTTTGAGGAATGGTTTTGGGTGATAGCCGGGGGCGTTAGATTTGACATCGTTGCCACGCTCTATATAAACTTACTATTTATCCTCCTGACCTTATTGCCTACCGGAAGGTTTTCATGGTCGCAGAAAATCGCCGATGTCCTGTTCATAGTTCCAAACGCCATAGGACTCCTTCTGAACTGCATAGACACTGCCTATTATACCTTCAATCTAAAGAGAATCACCTGGACTTCCCTAGGAGAACTTCAAGGGTTCAATAATGCTTCTGACTTGCTCTTAAGCTTTCTGGTGAGATACTGGTATGTTTGGGCAGCTTGGCTCATTCTTTGTTTTGGATTAGTATTACTAAAAAGAAATATAAGAGTTAAATCCACTACCTATAATGCCCATACTTACGTGGATGTCTTTATCCTAATGTTCTTTATATGCATGTTTGGATTTAGGGGAAACCTACGTTATTCTACCCGTCCGCTTGGCTTGAATGATGCCGGGAAATACGTAAAATCTCCCCAAAATGTAGCATTGGTTTACAGCACTCCATTCAGTATCTTCAGAACTATGAGGGAGAAAAAGCTAGATAGGTACTCCTACTTCGAACAGGAAGAGGAGATGAAAAAGTTGTATGATCCTGAACAAAAATCAAAAGGTGAAGGTGAGTTCAAGCCTTTAAATGTGGTGATCTTGGTTTTGGAAAGTTTTAGTGAGGAAGCTTCATCCATTTCCAATACGGACCCAGGCACTAACAAGTTTATGCCATTTGTAGACTCTTTGAGAAGAAAATCCTTCTATACAGAATATAGCTTCGCCAATGGAAAAAAATCCATAGAAGCCCTTCCGGCCATTTGGGGAAGTATTCCTAGTTATACGCAACCTTACGTCCTATCCAAATATTCATCTAATAAGATCTATGGCTTACCCCACATCTTAAAGGAAAAGGGATATCACACCTCCTTTTTTCATGGGGCGCCAAATGGCTCTATGGGATTCCAATCCTTTACCAACTTAATGGGCATTGAACACTATTACGGGAAGGATGAATTTGGAGACAACTCCCAATTTGACGGCATCTGGGGGATCTGGGATCAACCCTTCTTAGCGTATTATGGAAAGATGCTAAAAACCTTCCCACAGCCCTTCTTTAGTACCATTTTCACCGTAAGTTCTCATGATCCTTTTAAAGTACCTAAAGAAGCAGAAGACAAATACCCTGCAGGACCTCACCCCATTTTCAAAGCATTTTCTTACAGTGATGACGGAGTAAGAAAATTCTTTGCCTCCATAAAAAATGAACCATGGTTCAATAACACCTTATTTGTCATCACAGCTGACCATACCTCACCTAAGTGTGATTTACCGGAATTTAAGAACAGTGTAGGGGTATTTAGAATTCCCATCTTCTTCTATTTACCGGGATCTGATTTGAGCAGAAAGTCAGATAGAATCTTCCAGCAAACAGATATCATGCCTACCGTTCTACAAATTTTAAATTATCAGGAACCTTATATTACCTTCGGTAAAAACTTGCTGGCAGATGATTCTCCTGATTTTGCCGTTAATAAGTATGAGAACTACCAGTACATTTCTGGAGATTATATTCTTAAATTAGATGCAGAGAACAAAGCAGTAGAATTATATAAGTTCAAGACGGACAAGCTTCTAAAAAACAACCTTATCCAGACTGAAAGAAACAAAGCGGAAGAATTGGAAAGGAATTTCAAAGCCTACATCCAACAATTCCAAAACCGAATGATCGACGATAGATTTACATATGAAAGACCATAGAGCCGGATTTATAAGCATAGTGGGTAAGCCCAATGTAGGAAAGTCTACATTGATGAACCAGTTAGTAGGAGAAAAGCTCTCCATCATCACATCTAAGGCACAAACCACACGTCATAGAATCATGGGAATTGTGAACGGAGAGACTCCGGAATTTGATTTCCAAATGGTCTACAGTGATACACCGGGTATCATTAAACCGGTTTACGAATTACACAAGTCCATGATGGAGTTTGTACATGGATCCATAGAAGATGGGGATGTCATACTCTTTGTAACTGATATTTATGAAAAATACGATGAGGAGGATGTGATTGAGCGCTTGAAAAACGCCACTAGTCCCATTATTCTGATCATCAATAAAATTGATTTAGCTAAGCCGGAAGACATAGAAGAAAAGATTCAACACTGGAAAGCTGTATTTCAGCCAACTGAAATCTTAACCTTATCTGCTCTCCAAGGGGAGGGAGTTCCTCAATTGATGGATAGAATTCTTCATTACCTCCCGGTTCATCCGCCTTACTTCCCGAAAGATGAATTGACAGATAAGCCGGAAAGGTTCTTTGCTGCAGAAATGATAAGGGAAAAGATCTTTTTAAATTATAAAAAGGAGGTGCCTTACAGTTGCGAAGTAGTCATAACGGCATTTAAAGAGTCAGATGATTTGATTCGAATTTCCAGTGAAATCTATGTGGAAAGATCCACGCAAAGGGCTATTCTCCTAGGACATAAAGGAGAAAGAATAAAGAAAGTGGGTATTGAGGCAAGAGAGGAGATGGAGAAGTTCTTTGGAAAAAAAGTATTTTTAGAACAATATATTAAAGTTGAACCCGACTGGAGGCAGCAAAAGATTAAACTACAAGGATTTGGATACTAATCTACTTTATATATTAGAGAACGATACCGTCAGATTAGAGCCCTTAAGTGAGGAGCACTTTGAGGCACTGCTACCTTTTTCTTTAAACGAGCCTGAAATTTGGACCTACTCCTTGATCAGTGCTGCGGGTGAGCATAACCTAAGAAACTACTTTACACAAGCCATAGAAGCTCGAAAATCCGGACAAGCCTACCCTTTCGTCGTCTTTGATAAGACTAAAAAAGTATACGCAGGCACTACCAGATTCTATGAGATCAATAGTGCACATAAAACCCTTAGCTTAGGGTATACCTGGTATGGAAAAGCGCATCAAGGCACGAAAGTGAATAAAGCCTGTAAGTTTTTATTGCTTCAATTTGCCTTTGAAGAATTAAAGATGGAAAGGGTAGAATTTAGAGCAGACAGTAAAAATTCCAGAAGCATCTCAGCGTTACAATCCATAGGAGGAGTTTTAGAAGGTGTATTGAGAAATAATGGTTGCTCTTCTAGTGGAGAAAGGAGAGATTCAGTAGTTTTAAGTATTATTAAGTCGGAGTGGCAAGAGCAAGTCAAAGCTATGCTTCAAGCGAAATTGGTTTAGAAAATAATTCAAATGATGAACATACAGTCAAATAGCACAAAAGAGGAGGTTTTCCAGGAAGTACAAAACTTTCTAAACCAGGAAAACTTCAAGGTAGTGAGCCAGGACAACACTCGTCCTTGGGGAGGATTCTTTGTGATAGATGAGTCTCAGGCGCCAGAATTCATAGCCCGCTTCTTCTCACATTTGTCTTTAGAGGACTTTGCGGGATTTGAGAAACTAAGTCCAAAAATATTGATAGTAGGCCCTAATAAGCGCCTTTCCTGGCAGTACCATCACAGAAGGGCTGAGATTTGGAAATTGATCCATGGTGTAGCCGGAGTGGCAGTATCTCCTACTGACGAAGAAACTCCTCCAATTCCTCTGATCACCGGTCAAGTGGTGCATTTAAAGTGCGGGGAAAGACATCGTCTCCTAGGCACTAATGGCTGGGGGATTGTTGCAGAGATTTGGCAACACACAGATAAAAACAACCCTTCAGACGAAGAGGATATCGTGAGGGTTCAAGATGACTTTGGAAGATAAGCCTGGTTTCACAGGCTTATCTTAATTTACTATTTCTATATCCGTATAATCCGTAAATCACCATTCCTATCACTAGCCAGATCAAAAACATGGTCCAGTTGCTAGTCCCTAATTCCGCCATCAAATAAAGGTTCACAAGGATTCCAATCACAGGGAATAAGGAGAAATTATAACGGAAGGCTAATATGCCAAGAACCGCCCAAGTCAACCAGAAAATTCCGTATAGTGGATGAACCTTAAAATTCAGATACTCTGGGCCAACTTGCGTATACACTATATAAAGTCCTACAGCCAGTAAAGGTAAGATCAAGAATTTTCCATTGATGTAAGGCACCCTAAATTTCGCTTGTTGACTTAATCCGGTGTGATCCATATAAAGAATACCTCCACAAACCAGGATAAAAGCGAACAGGGTTCCCACAGCCGTCAGGTCAATCACAAATTCCATATTGAGGAACATGGCGGGAACGGCTACTAGTACTCCTGTCACTATAGTAGAAAACCACGGAGTCTTATATTTGGGATGAATATCGCCAAAAACCTTGGGTAATAGACCGTCTCTACTCATCACCATCCAAATCCTTGGCTGAGCGACTTGAAAAGCTAAAAGGGCACTACTGATGGCTATAACGGCTGAAACAGAAATCACTCCGGCCATCCAATTCATTCCAATTTTTTCAAACACAAAAGCCAGGGGATCATTTACACCTAATTCCTTATAATTCACCATACCTGTAAGTACTAATGTGATTAGCACATACAATACAGTAGTAACGATCAAGGCATATATCATGGCTCTAGGTAAATCCCTTTGAGGGTTTTTAGTCTCCTCAGCCGTAGTAGAAATGGCATCAAAACCAATGAATGAAAAGAAAACCGCTGCCACACTCAACATGACGCCCTGCGTACCATTAGGTGCAAAAGGAGTCCAGTTTGCTGTATCCACATAGAAAACGCCGCCAAGAATCACAAATATGACAATACCTAACTTGATATATACCAATAGATTTGACACATTTCTGGATTCTTTTATCCCAATATAAATCAACCATGTGATCAGGACTGTAATGATAGCTGCCGGTAAGTTCATCAACACCTTTATGCCACCGATCACAGGCGCACTTTCATAAACTTTCGCTAATTGAAGAGTATGACTAGGTAATTCTGCTAAAGTTCCGGCAGTACTAGCAGCTAATACGTCATCAAAAGCCTTTCCTGCAGTGAAAGCATCAATAGCTAGCCATCTTGGCCAATGAATTCGGAACACATTTTCCAGCATGGTAACGAAATACTCTGACCAGGATATCGCAACAACGATATTGGATACCGCATATTCCAGAACTAAGGCCCAACCAATAATCCAGGCAAACACCTCTCCAAATGTCACGTATGCATACGTATAAGCACTACCACTGACTGGAACGGTAGAAGCAAACTGGGCGTAACTTAGTGCAGTAAATACACAAGCGATAGCCACAAAAATGAACAGAAGGGAAACGGCAGGACCACCGGCAAAAGTAGCCTTTCCAATAGTACTAAAGATTCCTGCACCTACTATCGCTGCAAGACCAAAAAAGGTTAAGTCCTTAACGGACAAGACCCTTTCCAAACTTGGTCCGTGACTCTCATCTGAAGCATCTTGTACAGCCTGTTCTATATTCTTTCTTTGAAATAAAGGATTTCCCATGCAATAATATTAGGGTTGATCAAGTAATATCCTGTAAAAGTAATTAAGATTCTTGCGGCATACAATAGGAAATAAGGTTTAATATTCTTGTAGCCAACTTTACTTTGGTATCCCTTTACCTCTAAAAGTAAACATGTTACTTAGGAAAAACTAGAAGATTACATTAGGAGAAAATAGATAATATTTCTTTCACAAAAATCAGATCTTTATTAATTCATATCTGAACTCAACTTTATGATAAGGATGCTTGAAATTCTGGACATAAAGACCTCAGATAGTAAGGATAACTAACAGATTTTCCGTAGAAAATCCGTAATTTTGCGAAAAATTACGTAAACAAATCGATGTCAAAAAAAATCTCGTCAGCACTTATCTCCGTTTTTTATAAAGACGGGTTAGATAAAATCGTTAAACTGCTTCATGAGAATGGAGTTCAACTGTATTCTACGGGAGGAACACAGACTTTCATTGAAAACTTAGGAATTCCGGTAACTGCAGTAGAGGATTTAACTGCTTACCCTTCAATCTTTGGTGGAAGAGTAAAAACCCTCCATCCAAAAATCTTTGGTGGAATATTGCACCGTAGAGGTTTAGAAGAAGACGTAGCCACTGCTGCTCATTACGAGATTCCGGCTATCGATTTAGTAATTGTAGACCTTTATCCTTTTGAAGAAACGGTAGCTTCAGGCGCGAGTGAAGAGGATATCATAGAGAAAATTGACATTGGTGGAATCTCTTTGATTAGAGGAGCTGCTAAGAACTACGAGGACGTACTCATTGTATCTTCAAGAGATCAATATGATGAAGTGTACGAAATCTTATCTGCTAAAAACGGTTCTACCGATCTTGAAGACAGAAAACGTTTTGCAAAATTAGCATTCGCTACCAGCTCCCATTATGATTCAGCCATTCATGCATATTTTGCAGGGTTTGAAGGTGGTGGCAACTTCCGTGCAGGTAAAATCACTCCCCTTCGTTACGGAGAAAACCCTCATCAAAGTGCTAGATTCTATGGTGATCTTGATAAAATGTTTACGCAGTTGCATGGAAAAGAGCTTTCTTACAACAACCTAATGGACGTTGATGCTTGCGTACGCTTAATAGATGAATTTGAAGATTTAACCTATGTGATCGTTAAACATAACAATGCCTGTGGAGTAGCTTCTGCCTCCACTCCGGTGCAAGCGTACTTGAATGCATTGTCATGTGATCCGGTATCCGCATTTGGCGGTGTTATTATAACGAATGGAAAAGTTGACAAAGCCACGGCGGAGGAATTACATCAATTGTTCTTCGAAATCTTAATAGCTCCTGAATTTGATGAGGATGCATTAACGATCTTAAAACAGAAGAAGGATAGAAGACTTTTGGTCAGAAAACCTGTTACACTTTCAAAGAGCCAATACCGAACTCTTTTAAATGGAGTATTGGAACAGGATAAAGACCTATCCACTGAAAAAGCAGGTCAGTTTAAAGTAGTTACGAACGTTGCACCTACAGAGGAGCAGAACAAAGCCTTGGAATTTGCACTCAAGATATGCAAGCACTTGAAATCTAACAATGTGGTGCTCGCTAAGGATGGCCAATTGCTTGCCTCTGGTGTAGGACAAACCTCAAGAGTAGATGCGTTGAAACAAGCCATAGACAAAGCTAAAGAATTTGGTTTTGATTTAAATGGCGCGGTGATGGCTTCTGAAGCCTTCTTCCCATTCCCTGACTGCGTGGAAATAGCTCATAAAGCAGGTATTCAAGCAGTGGTACAACCGGGAGGATCCATTAAGGATCAATTATCTATAGATTATTGTAACCAAAGCGGCATCGCGATGGTGATGACGGGAATTCGTCATTTCTTGCACTAAGAGTATGATGTACATGAAACGCGCCCTTGAATTGGCCGCATTAGGCAGAGAATGGGTTAGTCCTAATCCTATGGTAGGATGCGTGATTGTGCATAATGATAAAATTATTGGCGAAGGCTTTCACAGAAAATACGGTCAGCCACACGCCGAAGTAAATGCGGTAGATTCTGTAGAAGACAAAAGTCTACTTTCGGAATCTACCGTTTATGTTACCTTGGAGCCTTGTGCTCATTTTGGTAAAACTCCTCCCTGCGCCGAACTACTGATCAAACACAAGGTCAAAAAGGTGGTGGTTTGCAATCTAGATCCCTTCCCACAAGTGGCCGGCAAAGGAATTACTATGCTTAAGAATGCCGGTATAGATGTGGAAGTAG
The DNA here is from genome assembly GCF_000166395.1 of Leadbetterella byssophila DSM 17132. Classification (GTDB taxonomy): domain Bacteria; phylum Bacteroidota; class Bacteroidia; order Cytophagales; family Spirosomataceae; genus Leadbetterella; species Leadbetterella byssophila. The sequence continues at coordinate 3,198,391 of NC_014655.1, read as the reverse complement.
GATTGCTCCAGGAAGAAGGTGAAGAGCTTAATAAAAGATTCTTCAAAAGACATAGAACCGGTCTTCCCTATGTCATCTTGAAATGGGCGGAAAGTAAAGATGGATTTATAAGTGCCGAAGGAGGGAAACCGATAAAGATTTCCCATCCCATCACAGACATACAAGTGCACAGGTGGAGGGCAGAAGAAGACGCAATTTTGATTGGAAAAAATACTGCAGATCTAGATAACCCTCAATTAAACGTCAGGTACTGGACAGAAGATAAACAACCCAAGCCTATCATTTTGGGTCAACCCACACGACAGGATCTTCGTGCAAAAGGCGCAAAAATTTTTCCAAACGGAAAGAATTTGACTGAAATATTACGCCAACTGGCACAAGACGGAATTCAAAGCATCTTAGTGGAAGGGGGAACAAAAATCCATACCTCCTTTATAGAAGAAGGCCTCTTTGACGAGATCAGAGTAATTCAGGGCGATATAGAAATTCTTAATGGAGTTAAGGCACCACAACTCCCTGATGGTCTGATATTAACCGATCATCATACCTATAGGAACGATCATATAAAAGTTTATCGTTCTATTCCAACCCTTTCCTAATTTTAGGAGTCTATATAATACCCTTCCCTTAAAGGGGATCACCCTGGTATGTACGATGAGAATGAACTGATACAAGCCTGCATGAGAGGAGAACGTTTAGCTCAGAAGCGACTTTATGATAAGTTCGCAGGAAAACTCTATGCCATTTCTCTTCGCTACATGAAATCGCAAGATGAAGCGGGTGATGTACTACAAGAAGCATTTATAAAAATATTTCATCGACTGGATTCCTTCAGATTTGACTGTCCTTTAGAGGTTTGGATGAGGAGAATAGTAATAAATACGGCACTTACGGCCATTAGTCGGAGAAAAATCAACTATCAATTAGAAGAATTTGAGTATCATGGTGCAGACGAGAACTTAGGACTTGAAAACCTGGCCTATGAATCCCTGATGAAGTGGATAAATGCTTTACCGGACGGTTGTAGGACGGTATTCAACTTATACGCTATTGAAGGTTATAAACATACGGAGATAGCAGAAATGCTTGGAATATCTGAGGGTACATCTAAATCTCAATTTTCCAGAGCACGGAGTATTTTAATGGAAAAAATTGAATTAGAAAACAGCAAACTGCAAGATAGATGAATAAGTCATTTGAGGATCAATGGAAAGATGCATTAGGAGATGCATCCCAGACTCCACCTCCAGACATTTGGAATAGGATAGAGGCAGAGTTAGACAGCAAGAGGAGAGGATTTATCCTATGGAGAAACCCTAGATTATTATCCGGGGCAGCTGCTGCTATACTTATTGTACTAAGTACCTTGTATTTCACTCAACAGTCGCCTGAAATAGCGCAGGTACCTAAGGATGTACAGAGGATTGTAGAAGAAAAGTACGCTTCAGAGAACTTAAGCGAAAATGAAGCCGGAAGTATTTCACTGGCTCTACAAAGTGCGCCGCTTCAAAGGACTTTGGCTCAAAACTATAACTCTTCAAACGTTATTGCGGAAGATGATGTATATACAGTTGAACGGGCGGTAAACACTTCAGCTCCTGTAGAATATTCCTCTATTCCAGCAGAAAAACTAAGTAGTAAGGGCGTTAACATATCTTCCAGAGATTACTATTTACCAAATGTTCATGTAGATAGGGATTTGAAAGAGCAAAAGAGAAACAGAAAAGGAGGCTGGTTTAACCTCTCTGCACAAAATGCGCCATTCCAACCCAACTTCAATGCTCCTGGCTTACAGCAAGCAGCATTGAGCGCAGCTATGAATTCTAATCCTTTGGTAATCTACGACAAAACCAGTCTGGTACCGGGCGAAAATGCTGCCATGACTTCAAACAGAAATGATATTCAAGATGAATTTGATCCGGGCAAATCATTCACTGTAGGTGTAGGTGTGGGTAAAAAGTTAGGAAAAAAATGGGGTATTGAAAGCGGCCTAAGATATACACATGCTACTGCTATAAACAAAAGTAATGTGTATGCATTTGACAAGAATACAGGGAAGTCAGATAGCTTCTCCTTCAATAATTACGTCACTGACAAACCTACAGATTCTGAGATCCTGATTTCTGTAGACTCTAAATCAAGACACTCCTACCACTTCTTAGCGGTACCAGTATTGATGAGCTATGACGTTGTGCAATTGGGCAACTTTAGAATGCAGGCCGTAGCTGGTGTAAGTACAGAATTCTTTCTTAAGGGCAGCGTAAAAAATGCAAATTCAGAGAAGGATTTTGATTCATCAAATTCTAAGTTCAAGCCAGTAAACTTAGCCGGAGTTGCCGGACTACGTCTAAGCTATCCTGTGACAACTAATTTGGACTTACAACTTGGAGGTCAATATCAGCACTATTTAACTTCAGGATTAGAAAATTCCGGTGGTGCTACCTTCCGTCCAAGTATGTTGGGTATTCAGTTAGGTTTACAAGTGAGAAGGTAATTAACCTTCCACTTTGAAAAGATAACCTACTCCTTTAAGGGTGATGATCTCTACGCCTGAATCATTCTTGAAATAATCTCTCAAACGAGTGATATAAACGTCAAGATTTCTGGAATTAAAGTAGGAATCATCGTTCCAAACCCTCATGAGAATATCTTTTCTTAGCACCTTTTGATTGACATTTTCAGCCAGAACCTTTAGTAATTCTGACTCTCGAAATGAGAGTTTGATAGGCTCTTTTAAGGAAGAAACTAGCTCTTGTTTAGTGGGGTAAAATGTAAAAGTACTTAAGGAAACTGCATCAGAAACCTCCTTCTTTTTACCTACAAGATTCTTGAGATTTTGAATTCGAACGATCAGCTCTTCCATACTGAAGGGTTTCTTGAGGTAATCATTGCCTCCTGAACCAAAACCTTTTAATACATCCTCCACCTGGCTCTTGGCGGTCAAGAAGAGTATGGGAACCATAGGATCTATAACTCTAATCTCTTCAGCTATTTCAAATCCATTTTTGTGAGGCAGCATTATGTCTAATACGCACACTTCAGGATTAAACTTCCGAAACTCAGTAATAGCATGAGCTCCGTCCGTAACCATACTGATTTCAAAGCCTCTACTTTCCAGAGTTTCCTTAACTATCTTCCCCAGGAATATCTCATCCTCTACATATAAGATCTTCATAATTTCCGCTTGAAAGTCAAAATGAAAGTTGTTCCATTATTTCCACTTTCCAAGTTAACCAAACCATGATGGAGATCCATAATGTGACGCACATAATTTAGGCCTAAACCATATCCTTTAACGTTATGGTGATCACCTGAAGGAACTCTAAAGAATTTGTCAAAAACCTGAGATTGATACTCCTTAGGTATACCTATACCATTATCCTTTACCTTAACAGTTATAGAATGGATATCTGACTCAAGTGTAACTTTAACTTCTGGGTCCTTTGCAGAATACTTCAGTGCGTTATCAAAAAGGTTATTCAAAATGCTATTCAACTGGACCTCATCTGCTTCCATTTCAAAGTCTCCTCCACGAACATCCAAGGTTATCAAACCATTCTTTTGCTGGAATCGAGGCAGCCAAGACCTCACCGCATCTTGACACACACTTTCCATATCTAAATTCACAGGATAAAGTTTGACAGACTGTTTCTCCAACAGGGACGTCTTGAGAATATTGTCTACCATTAGGGACAGTCGGTTTACTTCATTTTGAGAGATCTCCAAATATTCCTTTGTAGTTTGAGGATTAGCATGTGCGCCAAATTGCTGTAAAGCCTCCAATGCAACACTCAAAGTAGCTAACGGCGTTTTCAATTCGTGTGTAATATTACTGATCAAATCATTCTTCAATGTATTCAGTTTCTCCTGCTTTCTTAAACTTCTATAAATCAACGAAAAGGCGAGAAGAGTAACTAAAAGAAGAAATAATGAGAATAATAAGTTCTTTTTCAACTTACCCATAAGATAATGGTTCAGATCTTCTGGATAAGCTTTAAATATAACGGTAGGAATTAAAGAAAATGAGGTTATACTTTCAGGATTTAATACATGTACTCCATTAATAACCACAGAATCACTTGCGCTCATTAACCTCCTCTGCATCTGAGAGTAGCTTCTCAAATTTCTCCTAAAACCTGATTCAGAGGTATCTGTAGGTATAGAATCTTTTTTTATGGTAAAATGGAGGGAATACCCCATTTCCTCAGCCCTCCGCTTGAATTTCTTTTCCACAGAATCCAAAGGAGCACTTTGAAAGGAGAATCTTCTTCTACCTTGAACCTCGATCTTTGGTGGTTCTTCCTGAATATGCAGAGACATGCGGGGGAGTTGGGCTATAACTCGCTTTAATCTATTTAAGGTGTCTTCTTGATTTCTTGTCTTAAGCATTAATTTGATAACCCCAGAATCACTCATAAGAGTAGCATCTGAACTATCTTTAGCGGTGAATACCATCACTCTTTCTGCGGAAAAATCAATAGAATCCGGATAGTTAGAAGGAGGAAAAGCACTTGCTCTTGTGGACTTTCGGCCTATCACCGTCACCACATTGGAAGCATCCTTTTTAGCTAGGGCGCTTCTACCTCCAAAAATCGAAGTAACCACACCGCCACTATTGGAAGCATCCTTTTTAGCTAGGGCGCTTCTACCGTCCACGATCACCTCATTTGAATTTTTTTTCTTTACAATTGATTTTTTGCCTACTGAGGTTACGGTCTTCGTATTCTCTTTTTTTTCATCAGAACGGGCAAATAATTCCCTTGCTAACATTTTAGAAACCAAAGAGTCTTCTATAGTGCGCACCGTCTCTTTAAAAAGCAGGTCCGTATTACTATAAAAAGCTCTTTTATGCTCCTTATATTCACTTCTCAACCAAAACCATTGAGAGGTAGCCAGTAAAAGTACACTGGCTACCATCAATAATAAGGCTGTGGTATTTTGCTTCATATTATTCACCTCCCGGTCTACCCATGATCACCATTCCGCCACCTCCAGGTCCGCCCCTGAAGTTTTTCATTTGCTCCGCCATATGTTCTTTCTTCAGCTTTTCCAATTGCTCAGGAGTCATCTTCTTACCTTTCGAATTAATCTTTAGGTCATCAGAAGAAACTGATTTCTGCTCCACATTAGTTGCCACATATGTAGTCACACCATTGTTGATATCTAAAGCTAAAATCATCCCCGGAAGTCCTGAATATTTATCCGGACCGGCACTGCTAGGAATAGCATCTGTAAACCAGGCGGTCAATTCATTAACTATAACCGTATCTTTAACCACCATCTTTCCATCTTCACTTGGAACCGGCATGGTTCTTTGTTCAGATTCGGTGGCTGTTGCCATCATACACTCATATCCTAAAATAGGTCTAGTTTGTGTAGGATCCACTTTCCAGCGAATCTCTGTAGTCTTACCACTTACCTGGAAAGGTTGCTGTGCATACTCTTCGAATTTCTTGAAAGTTTTATCTGCATCATTGAAGTATAACTCATCTTTAGGCAAACGTCTAGAGAAGGTTCTACGTTCTCCATTGATCACCACAGACGCTTCACCTGGGTCTTGATTTGGATCTACTTTGAAAGCTCTTTCCTGATCTTTAACAAACATATTGAAGATGGTAGGTCTCATAGTCATATTCCCCATCTGAGAACGCATCCTGCTAGCATTTGGATTATTTGCAAAGTTCTTAGAAGGATCAAACGTTCTACTGTACTTCACCACACCTTCAAAATTCTGTCCGAAGGCAGTTGTGGCTAAAAGCATTAATAATAAACTGAACTTTTTCATTTTTTATTTAAGTTAAAGATTATCTACCCATTGGACGACCCATACTTGGAACGCCACCATTAATGTTATAAGTAAAGGTAAATAGGAAGTAACGTCCCAAAGCATTGGTTCTAGTTTCACTAAAGGTGTTACCGCTTGCACTTTGGCTAATGGTTCTGTTCCTTCCTAGGATATCATTCACAGAGAAACGAATCTCTGCTTTCTTTCCTTTCAAGATACTCTTGAAGATAGCTGCATTCCATAGAGGAACTCTTTGTACCTCATCACTGGTAGCGTATTTGTAGATGGAATAGTCCATGGTACTATTCAAAGTAAATAAATTACCTAATTTCCATTCCAAATCACCGGTATAACCTTGGTTTACGTAATTGGGGTTCAACTGGCTGTTTTGAGAATATGTAGTGTTATTAAACGACACTCTAGCACTTAAACCTAAGATCAAGTTATCACCAGGAGTGATATCTGCTCTCACGGAATTGGTATTCATGAAAGTGTTCGTAATGTTATCAAGATTATTGATTAATGTCTGTGAACGACCTACATTAAAGCTAGAAGTAATGCTGAAGCGAGTGCTTATTGGACGAATTCTGAAACCGTAGTTTGCTACTCCATTGAAGCTCAAATTATCTCCATAGTTAATAGGTTTTCTGATTCTTGCTAAAGTCTCGTTATCAACGGTCACAGAATCTGTAATATTATCAGAAGTATAGTTCAAGCCCATGGCAACGAAGAAACTAGTGAAGTTCAATTGGTTAAAACTTCTATAGTTCACATTCATTCTTTGCGCATATTGCGGTTTAAGATCAGGGTTACCAACGTATATATTCAATGGATTCGAGTTATCAGGAACGGGCGATAACTGAGTAATAGATGGCTCAGAAACACTAGTATTATAGCTTAAATCCATAGATTTCGCGCTAGTAAAAGAATAACGTAATCTACCGGTAAAGACAGGATTAGTGAAGCGCTTCTTAATCAGTTCATTCCTTAAAATCAAGTTTCCTTCTAAACGTGAATCTTGAATGGCTGCTCCAAAGTTAGCATTCCATTTTTCATAACTCATTCTATAGCTTAAACCAGCTCTATTGTAGAAATAGTCATTATTGTATTTGTTACTCAAAGTAGAATCTAAGGTATTTCCCGTTTCTTTAACGTTAAATACTTCTTTATCTAAATCATTTGCTACCTTTTGGAAGGAATAATTCACTTCTACAAAGTTTCTAGTATTTAATGGTTCAGTGTAGGAGAATTCTGCTCCCATTGAAGTTCGATCACTCTTTTGCGTGTTAATTTGGTTCAAAAGAGTATATTGAATAGTACCTGTTGCTGCATCAAATAAACCGTTGTTTGAAAGTAGTCTACCGTCATTATTTGAATTATTCAGACCAAAGGTAAGGTTAGTGGTTAGGGTTCTACCTTTCTTTGCAAAAGCCAGTTGGTACAAAGCTTGAGAAGTAAAGCCTATACTATTACCCTCAGTGGTATTTACTCTAGAAGTACTATTTCTTAATTGCTCAGTAGCTCTGATATATTCTGCATCTTCTGATTCCGTCAAGTTAGAGTTATCTCTGAAATCCAAGCGGTTAGTCCAACGGATAGAGTTTTTATCATTTAGCTTGCTATTCAACGTGAAATTTAAACGGTGCATCTGACTATCAGAGTCCTGAATGGAACTTGAATTACCTGAAGTCTCCAAATTCCCAATTACACTCTGTGAGGAACCGTCACGTGTAACATAGGTATTACTATTGGTATAGTTATAACTTCCGTTTAACTCCGTTTTTTGGCTTAATTTGTTGTTAAAATTCACCCCCCCGGAGATATTGCGCATCAAACCACTTCTGGCGGATCCAGCCATGCCTCCACCGCCGAAGCTGATACCTCCACCTCCTCTTCCTACACCTATCATACTGAACTCGTTATTCGAGAAGGACATTTGATTTACGTTATTGGCATTACCCACAAATGATAACTGATTACCATTTTTGAAAGAACTGTATGTACCGCCAACGTTATATCTTAGATCTTTATTTGCATCAGCGCCAAGACCAGCATTAACCCTACCAAAACCTAGGTTCTTTTTGTTTTCTTTAAGAACTAAGTTGATGGTTGTTTCTTCTTCTCCATCATCTATTCCAGTAAATTCCGCACGGTCAGATTTTTTATCAAAAAGCTGTACCTTATCAATAGCGTCAGCAGGAATATTTTTGGTAGCCATTTTGGGATCTCTACCAAAGAACTCTTTTCCTTCAACCAATACTCTGGTAACTGATTTTCCTTGGGCAGTTACACTTCCATCTCTATCCACTTCCATACCAGGCATTCTCTTCAGAAGATCTTCTGCCATGGCGTTTTCTTGAACTTTAAAGGAGCTTGCGTTAAATTCAACCGTATCTTTTTTGATCTCTACTGCAGCCTTCTCACCTTTGATCACGAGTTCCGCTAATTCCTTTGACGCAGAATCCAAGGTGATAACTCCCAAATCATCGGCTAAAGTACTTAGATTTAAGTACAGCATGAATTTCTCGTAACCCACATAACTTACTTGTAAAATAGCTTCTTCTTTTGCGGGTTTTTTGATTTCAAATAGACCATTTTCTTTAGTCTTAGCGAAGGAAAGCATGGTAGAGTCTTTTGTATCTAAGAACATTACCGTACTGTTTACAAGGGTAGACCCGTCCCTTCCTTTCACTTGCCCCTTAACTACCTGCCCTTGTACACTGTAGTGTAGAACAAAAGCCAGTACCAGAGTAATCAGATTTTTCATATCAGGTATAACATAGTTTATCGATTACAAAAGTACTTCGATAAAATACACCCGATAGTTAATCAACTTTAATGTAAGGTTAATTTACGTTAAATGAGGAATTCAAATAAGTCCGGCTTGTCATTGATGTAAGTAAACTGCACCTTATGCTCCCGCATTCTAGCAATCATAGGTTCAAATTCTTCTCTTGAACTGATCTCTACTCCTATCAGTGCAGGTCCTTTTTCTCTAGCGGTTTTTTTAGAATATTCAAAGAAAACAATGTCTACTGTAGGCCCTAAGACTTGACTTAAAAACTCATTCAAAGCCCCGGAACGTTGAGGAAATTTTACGATGAAATAGTGCTTTAGTCCTTCGTAGATCAAAGATCTTTCTTTGATTTCCTCTGTTCGCGTAATATCATTATTCCCTCCACCTATAATACAAACCACATTCTTACCTTTGATGTCTTCTTTTAAGAAATCTAGTGCTGAAACACTTAGTGCACCTGCAGGCTCCACTACTATGGCTTCTTCATTATATAGTTGCAGGATAGTAGAACATACTTTTCCCTCTGGAACTAGCAGAATATCATCTAAATTTTCTTTAACTATCTGAAAAGTCAATTCACCAGCACGCATCACTGCAGCTCCATCCACAAATTTATCAATCTGCTCTAAGGTGCATACTTCTCCCTTTTCAATAGCTGTTTTTAAGGTTGGGGAGCCTTGAGGTTCCACTCCTATTAATTTCGTTGAAGGACTTAAGGCTTTAAAAACGGTAGATACACCGGAAGCTAAGCCTCCCCCTCCTATAGCAAAAATGAGGTAATCCACCTTGATATCCAGCTCCTTAAAAATCTCTAAACCTACGGTTCCTTGACCCTGTATAACTAACTCGTCATCAAATGGGTGAACAAATACCTTCCCGTTTTCTTTACTAAATTGAAGTGCTGCGTGATAAGAATCATCAAAGGTATCTCCGGAGAGCACAATCTCCACCCATTCTTTCCCAAACATTTTAACCTGCTTGACTTTTTGAGCAGGAGTAGTAGATGGCATAAAAATATGTCCTTTGACGCCCATTTGTTGGCAGGCATACGCCACTCCTTGTGCATGATTTCCGGCGCTAGCACACACTACACCTTTAGAGAGTGCCTCCGCACCCATAGAAGCCATTTTATTATAAGCCCCTCTGATCTTGTAAGAACGAACCACTTGCAGGTCTTCCCTTTTTAAAAAAATATTTGCTTCAAATCTTTCGGATAGGTTTTTATTTTTAAGCAATGGCGTTTTCATTGCCACTTCTGACAATCTTTCCGCAGCTTGATATATTCCCTCTAAATTCATCTGTATTTTCTGGATTACGAAAACAAACCTACTAACATTTTTACACATGCATGCAACCCTTTGGCAGGGAATCTGCATCTTGTAGAAAAAAACAAATAAATTATGAAAATACTTAATCTTCTGATGGCATTGTTGTTCACATGTAGCGCGGCTATCGCTCAGAACAATGAACCCTATTTGGTCAAAAATTTTGATGGAGAATCTATAACTCGCGTTGAAGCTAGTACTTCAGGAGGAACTATAAAAGTGACAGGTGGTGCTTCAAGAGCTACTGTAAAAGTTTTTGTTCGTTCTAATAGCCTAAATAATAAATTAACTCAGTCAGAAATTAAAGAACGTTTAGAAAACTATATCCTCGAAATCAAGGTATCTGGTAGTACCCTTATTTGCTTGGCAAAAGCCAAAAAAGAAAACTTTAGTTGGAACAATTCCAACCGCCTCTCCATAGGATTTGAAATAACTGTACCCGAAAGAGTTGATACGGATCTAGCAACAGCGGGTGGAAGTATCAATCTAGCAAAATTGACAGGAAATCTAATATTTAGAACTTCAGGTGGATCCATAGGGCTAGAGAATATTACAGGAACCGTTAAAGGAGCTACCTCAGGCGGATCCATAAAAGTGAAATATATGGATGCTAATGGAACTTTAAGTACTAGTGGAGGTTCGATTACGGCAGAAAATGCTACGGGAGATTTAAAATTTGTTACATCCGGAGGAAGCATTACTTTTAATGATATGGAAGGGGATATCAGAGGAACCACCAGCGGCGGATCTATCAAAGCGAATAACATAAAGGGGAATCTCTATATTTCAACTTCAGGTGGTAGCATAAAATTCACTAATATTGAAGGTAATATCAGTGGCTCAACCTCCGGTGGAGGAATTGAAGGAAATATTTTAAGCATTGACAAAACTGTGAACCTGAGCACTTCTGCCGGTTCTATCAAAGTAGACCTACCGTTTAATGAAGGAATGGATCTAGATCTTAAAGGAAATAGAATCTATAGTGATAAACTTGCTAAAGTTTCCAGCACTTTGAAAGAAGGAAAGGTAAATGGTAAAGTGAATGGTGGAGGTAAAAGTGTAAAAATGCGAACTTCTGCAGGATCTATTTACGTTGATTAAAAAATAAAAGACGCTCTTTGCAGAGCGTCCATTTTGTATATAGGTAAGGGGCAGTAATGCCCCTTTACTATTATAGCAATTCATAAATACCGGCCACACCTTGTCCACCACCCACACAGGCAGTAACCATTCCATATTTCTGACCCTGTCTTTTCATTTCGTTCAGAATTTGAACGGAAAGTCTGGCACCGGTAGAACCTAGAGCATGACCTAGGGCGATAGCTCCTCCGTTTGGATTCAATTTTTTACGATCTATCCCTAATTCTTTCACAACGGCCAAAGCTTGGGCTGCAAAAGCTTCATTTAATTCAATTTGATCAATATCATCCAATTTTAAACCTGCTTGACGTAAAGCCTTTGGAATAGCCTCAACTGGCCCAATACCCATCAAACTAGGCTCTACGCCAGCCACAGCGTATGATACCAATTTAGCAATAGGCTTCAAATTATATTCTTTAACCGCACGCTCAGATGCCACCAATAGAAATGCAGCGCCATCAGATGTCTGAGAGGAGTTACCCGCCGTAACTGTTCCACCAGCTGCAAATACTGGTTTCAATTTAGCTAAAGCCTCAACACTCGTATCTGCTCGCGGACCCTCGTCTTTTGTAACTGTATACTCTTTGGTTTTCTTTTTTCCAGTATTTGCATCAAAGTAGGTTTCCTTCACTGTAATAGGAACAATTCCGCTATCAAAGTAACCTTCCTTTTGCGCATTAAGCGCCTTCTGGTGAGACTCATATGCGAATTGATCCTGCTCCTCTCTTGTGATCTGGTACTTATTAGCAACTTGCTCCGCTGTCAATCCCATTCCTATATAGTAATCAGGATGAGCTGTTGCAATCTCATAATTCAATGCAGTCTTATACCCCGTAGTGGGAACCAAAGACATAGACTCTGTTCCTCCAGCAATGATGATATCTGCCATACCGGATTTAATCTTACCTACTGCCATAGCCACAGCCTCAACTCCTGATCCACAATAGCGGTTAATGGTAATTCCTGGCACTTCTTTACCTAATGCTAAAAGAGAAATGTAACGAGCCATTTGCATCCCTTGGTCAGCTTCAGGCACAGCGTTACCCACTATAAGATCATCCACCTTTTGTGGATCTAATTCCGGATGTTGTTTTAATAGATGTTTGATAACATCTGCGGCAAGGTCATCAGGACGAGTAAAACGAAATACCCCTCTTGGCGCTTTTCCTACTGGCGACCTAAAACCATCTATGATATATGCTTCCATGATTTTCACTTTTGAAGGTTATACTAATTAATTTCTCGGGGCTTTACCGCCTGTAATGATGCCTTGCATTCTTTCCATGGTTTTTCTCTCTCCACATAGTGAAAGGAAGGCTTCTCTCTCTAATTCCAGCAAGTATTTTTCACTTACCGTCTGAGGATAACTCAAATCTCCCCCACAAATCACATAGGCTAATTTCTCAGCTATCAATGCATCGTGATCTGTGATATAGTTTGCCATTCTCATGGATTTGATTCCGGCTTTGAACAAGGCAATACCCGTCTTACCCTGTACTTTCACGTCTGTTCTTCTAATAGGCTGAGTATACCCGTTTTCAGCTAGATCTATTGCTGCCTGCTTAGCTTCCGCAATTAATCTGCTTCTATTCAGCACGATTTGATCTCTACCTGCCTTCAAATAATTCATATCAAATGCTTCATGAGCTGAAGTAGAAACCTTAGCCTGTGCAATATTCATAAAGGCACTTTGAAGAATATTAAGTTCTGTATCTCCAGGCTGGTACATGTCTGAACATCTCAAAGCCATTTCTTTCGTACCACCACCTGCAGGAATAAGACCTACTCCTAATTCAACTAATCCCATGTAAAGTTCAGCGTGCGCCACTACTTTATCAGCATGCAGGTTAATTTCGCAACCACCACCCAGCGCCAGTGAATGAGGAGCAGTTACCACAGGAATAGAGGAGTATCTAGCCCTCATCATGGTTTCCTGGAAGGTAGCAATCATCAAATCTATCTCATCATACTCTTGCTCTACTGCAAACATGAATAACATGGCAAGATTTGCACCGGCCGAAAAAGCTTGATTACTATCATTGCCTATGACCAAGCCCCTGTATTCTTTCTCCCCCAAGCTATATGCTTTATTCAAGGCTTCAATAGGTCCTGAACCTAAGGTATTCATCTTAGACTGGAACTCCACACCTAGTATACCGTCACCTAAATCGAAGATGGAGGCCTCTTGATTTTTCCAAACCAAATTTGTCTTACGTATATTATCTAAAATGATGAAGCCCTCCGTACCAGGAATCACCTTATAAGACTTACTTGGAATATCATAGTACAGTTTTTTGCCTCTCTCAATAGTATAGAACTTATCAAAACCGGCTTCCACCATTTCGTATACCCATGCAGCAGGTTTCTGTCCCTGTGATTCACAGAGCTCTATGAACGCCTTTGCTCCAATAGCATCTGCAGTGGCAAAGACACCTACTTGCCAACCAAATCCGGCTGTAATGGCATCATCTATTTTATAAAGTTCATCCGCAATTTCAGGTATACGGTGAGAAGCATATTGGAACGCATCTGCAAATGTCTTTCTGTAGAACTCTCCAGCCTTGGTCTTATCTTTTAATAAAATGGATAATTTTTCCGGCAGACTCTCTATACCTTTTACTGCATCAAGAGCCTCTAACTTAACTTTACCTGGCTGTCTATATTCCAAGGTATTAAGATCCAGGCCTAAGATTACAGATTTGCCCTTCTCATCCTTGATCTTTTTGTAGAATCCTTGACCAGTTTTATCGCCCAACCAATTCTTCTCCATCAATTGCTTAACGATCTCCGGCAACTGGAACGCATCCTTTGATTCGTCATGATGAAGAATGGCAGAAAGATTATTACATACGTTTACCGTAGTATCTAAACCCACCACATCTGATAGACGGAAAGTACCTGATTTCGGTCGGCCGATCACCGGACCGGTCAATTTATCTACTTCCTCTATACTTAATCCTAAGTCTACGGTAGCTCTAATGGTTTGAACTAAAGCATAGATGCCTAGTCGGTTAGCAATAAACGCCGGAGTATCCTTACACAATACTGTTCTCTTACCTAAGAACAAATCACCATACTCCATCAAGAAGTTAATGATCTCAGGATCAGTTGCTGGCCCAGGGATAATCTCCAATAAGGCTAAATATCTTGGTGGGTTAAAGAAGTGAGTACCACAGAAGTGCTTTCTAAAATCCTCACTACGTCCTTCGGCCATTAAGTGAATAGGAATTCCTGAAGTATTTGAAGTAACTAGAGTCCCCGGCTTTCTGAATTGCTCTACTTTATCGTAGATCAATTTCTTTATTTCTAATTTTTCTACTACCACCTCTATGATCCAATCTACTCCTTGGATCTTAGCCATGTCGTCATCAAAATTTCCTAATGTTACTCTTTCCAGAGATTTCTTATTATAAATAGGAGATGGACTGGCCTTTACAGCTGACTGATACAAAGTATTAACAACGCGGTTTCTCACTTGTGGAGAACTCAAATCTAAACCTTTCGCAGTCTCTTCAGCCGTAGGTTCTTTAGGAACCATGTCCAGCAACAAAACATCCACTCCGATATTGGCGAAATGAAGCGCTATGCGGCTGCCCATAATGCCGGCCCCAAGGACGGCCACTTTCTTAATAGTTCGTTTCATATAGATGATGTTTAAAAAAATTAGTATGCAAGCATACTAATTACAAATCTATGATTTCCCGTGTGATAATGCAAAAAGAATCACAATTAAAATTCTACTAAATTTTCTTTGGGAAATCCTACTCCCTATTTCGATAATTGATTAAGGAGTTTTTTTGCCGTATTTAATTTTTCATTCCAGCCTTCAAACCTATTTGCAGCTTTAAAGGGAACAATGGCTTTTTGAAGTTCTACTAGCTTATCCCTCTCTAAAGTTTTCTTAAGTATCTGAATCTTTTCATAGTCTTGAATGCCCTCTACTAAACGCTCGTAACGCACAGAACTTCTGCCTTGTGGGTAAATGATGTATGTATCACCTGCCGGCCAGGTCCTAAATCTAGAATCCTGCAATGGGTGCTCTACCCAGGAATTGAATGCCCATCTTAGCATCCCGTTAAATCCGGTAGCTTCCGCATACCAAGCTAGGTAAGTAGATTCTGCTGGTTGTGAAAAAGTAAATTGGTTGGGGAAAGCATCAGAGCAGCAGATATAAAAAGTAGTGATTAGTCCGCGGGAGGTTCTATCTCTTAAATCTTTCTCCTCATAAGGGTGGCCTATAGAAATACTTACATCTTTAGTATTAGGATACCTTTGGTACGTCTTATGATTATCAGCATATGCCACGCCCAGTTCTGGAGCTACTTTTTGTAACAACTGAAATGCGGCATCCATTTGCACCCTCGTCCTTTCATCCATAGCAATATTAGTGATTTCTAACCAACCCCTCTCTCTTAAATGCTGAACAAAATCCTTCAAGAATGGAGACCAAAGCTCCTCAAAAATAGGAGTTCCGGGTTCTGCCTTAACATTCACCCATTGTCCCCCATCTAAATAATGAATTTCATTATTCCACGGAATAATGGAATAACAATTGATCATCTTCTTGATTCCAAGATCCAACATGAACTGAACCCATCTATCAAACACTTTGTAATCATAAGCCCAAGTGCCATCAGCTTTCTTTTCCCAGATGATCATATCTGCATACGGATCAAAAGTCTGCACATTCCAAGGATCTTTATTCAAAGTGGCAGTGATTACCTTTTGTCCGGCTTTTGCAGCTAAAGACATCACCGGTTTCAAGGCTTCAAAGTGGGCATCACTCCAAAGAGGTACATTATTTACTCTGGCCACGGCTGAAGGATGCTGCCACTGGTCTAAATGATAGGACCACTCAGATGGAGTAGGCAGAATTCTATCTAATATTTCCAGTTCAATATCCAAAACGGATTTGCCCTTCAAAAGCACTTTCCCTGCATAATTTCCCGGTTTTGCGTCTGCTGGTACTTCTATACTCACCCAAACCGGCCTAACCGTTTTGGCCTCCAAATCCATCTCTTCCAGATCATCTAACATGTCAGGAGATAAAGAGGCTGCGAAATTTTCAGGTTTTCTGTGCCCACAGCCATCTGAAAACTCATCTGTCATCACGTATCTAACAAAACGAAATTGTACCAAATCAGAAGGCAAACTGCTTTGGTTACCCTTCAATGCTGAAGCCTGTAACCGAAGGCTTTTATGAATCTCTTTAGACCAAATCAGGATTTGGGCAGAAACCTTCTCTCCTCTCCATGCCGTTAACTTGTGTGACCTTTGAAGATTTAATTTTGGAGCCACCGATTTCGGAAAACGTTCATCAATAGACGCGAAAGAAACATGCAATCCTGAACTTACATTTTCCCAACCTGCCGGTTTTTGTGGATCATCTAACTCCACAAAAGAGGAACTGATCTGAGCATGAAGCAAAGTAGAAGTAAGAAATAAAAGGGTGGAAATGAATAGACGCATTTTAGATTATTTTATACCGAAAAATACGTAATTATCCATCGCTTACTTGGGTTATAAATATACTTTTTTCAAATTTGTGTGCTGACCCTTAAATAAAATGAAACCCTTACTGCTCTTATTCTTCTTAAGCACATCCGCTTTTTCTCAGGTTCAATGGACTAAGATCCCAGCCGACTACCAACTTTTTCCTCGAGATGAAAAAAATTCAGCTGAAGTGGAATTCCAATTCACCAGCAAAACAGATACTGAAATTCAAATTCAAGTTTACGGAAATGACCAGCTACTTAATACTCTTAAAGAAAGCGTTAAAGCCAATACTTCTAATAGTATAAAAATACCCATTGAGGCTAAACCTATCTCCTACGATTTTCAAATTAAAATAGCTAACGAATCCATTACAAAAAGAGGCATTGTAGCCGGAGACTTTATTGTAATGTATGGACAATCCAATATTAAGGCACTATCAGGTATTGACCACTTCAAAGTTGACACCAAGTACCTCAGAAACTTTGACACCAAAAACCCGGCTGAACCGTATTCCTGGAGTACCGCTGATCTTCCTTACGGCTCAGTTGGAGTTATAGGTCTAAAACTTCAACAGTTGATCCTGGATAAATATGGAATCCCTACCTGCATACTCAATGCTGGAGTGGGTGGTGCCAGTTTGTATTCTCTAATTCCTGGAAACGGTCTGAATTATCAAACGCTCATGGATAGAGTAGAAAAATCAGGTGCAAAAGGAAATGTAAAAGCTATTATATGGCGACAAGGGGAAGCAGAGACATGCAACTGGTACATGGACATCATAGATTATCCTATTCTTTTCGGACAATTTATGGACCACATAAATAAAGATTTTCCGGAAATCATAAAGTTCTATAATATCCAAACAGGGATTCTGCACTGCAACCAGATGGAAGAAGCCGGCCAACTTAGAGAATACATGCGTAGCACAAAATACCTCTTCCCTAAAGTAGAAACTACTAATATGCATCATCTTCCTCTCTCTGATGACGTTCATTACAGTAGTGAAGCTTATATTCAAACGGCTGAAGAATTACTTCCACTATTAGGAAGAGATATTTACCAGGATCAAAACCTGCCTGAAATACACCCACCAGATATACAAAAGATCTGGAGGAATGCAATGGGAGATACCTTAATTCTGGTTTTCGAAGAAGGACAAAAAATCCAATACCCTACACCTAAAACCATCAATGGCTTCACCTGGAAAATGGAGGATTATTTCTATATCAATACCATTACCGCACATCAAGATGGTATCATTCAAAAAGCATGGGCAGAAGAAAACAGAGTGTACCTTAAATTAAATTGGCCCATAAACGGAGGTTTTGTCACTTACCTTCCTTCCTATGCCACTAGCTCTCCTCCCAAGCAGGAAGTTCATTTGACTAATTCTCGGGGATTAAGGGCCATGTCCTTTTATCAATTCCCTATTTTACCTATGCTTCCTACACCCCGAATCACAAATATTCAAAAGTTAGAACCGGGCAAAATACGACTAACATTTTCAGATAAAGGTAATTATATAGTAGAAAGGCGAAGTCTAACTTCTGACGGCTATACCGTTTTAGTCTCCCTCAATAACGCTGACAGCTATACGGACGAAGTGGATCTTAATCAAAGATGGGAATATAGAATCAAGAGAGTAGATGAATTCGCACAGTCCGACTATAGCAATACCGTTTCACACATTCCTCCTCCTATTGTGGAAGATTTTGCTCCTAGAAATATCATGCAAAATGAGAAAGGTCCGTTCGTGATAAAGGGCAAAAACTTTGGAACTGAAAAAGGAAAAGTAAATGAAAAGGTTGAGATTTTGACTTGGAAAGATTCTGAGATTACATTTAACTTAAGTTCTACCTTTTTGCCCGGCAACTTTAACCTATCCTTTGAAACGGCAGATGAACAAACGTTTACCGTTCAGATCAATGTGGATGCATTACTTCCTATAGAAAACAATTATTTATCAATTGCTTATCCTAATCCGGTAAGTACCAAGTACCTCAATATAAGCAGTACTATGGACATCCTTGAAATGCACTTAATACTTCCTACGGGTCAGTGGCAGAAGTTGAAAAGCAAAAAGTTAGGAAAGCACGATTATCAAATTGACACGGAACACTTATCGTCCGGTCAATATATATTGTTACTACAAGGTCAAAAGGAAAAAGAAATCCTCAGATTCACTAAGTACTAACGTAGATCCACTACTTCGACCTTTGGATACTTTGACTTATCAAATTGAAAAGTAGCATCAGGCAATGAAGGGTTTGCAGTAAACTTAGTAATAGTAAATGTACTAGAACCACCTTTTTCCACTACCGTCCAGGAATGTATCATCTGATCAGCTTTTCCTATGTTCAAATCTATCCTTTGGATATTAGATTTTGAATTAGGAGTCAAACTAATGACATCCACCTTCTTTCCGTTTACCAAGCCTTCTTTCTTATAGGTAGCGGTATATCCTTTTTTGTATAATGAAAAGATATTATTTGGGGAAACATCACTTTCGTCGGCAGGATCATAAGAAGTAATATTTACCTCGTTTAACTCTGGGAAATAGGTATAAACATCTTTACCGTTATTAAAAACGATCTGTTCTCCATAAGTTAATTTGAATTTCTTCCCTTTGCTTTGCAAGGTGCCAGAACCTCCATCACTAACCTTAAACTGTGCAGTATAGGAAGTCAATCCGGAATACTTTTTATACGCCGCGTCCAAAATGGTATTTGCCTTTTGACCAATAGCCGGAAAACAAATCCATAATAAGAAAAACCAAAGCTTCTTCATAACCTTAACCTTTTACCATTAGATAGGAATTCTACCATCAGGTTTAATTATCTCTTTAGATTTCTCAGTATTTCTTCCAAATGCTCCATGTCTTTAACCAATACTTCCCTGGCTTTCGAACCCTCAAATGGCCCTAAAATTCCGGCCCCTTCTAGTTGGTCCACTATTCTACCCGCACGGTTATAGCCCAGCTTCATCTTTCTCTGTATAAGAGAAGTACTTCCTTGTTGGTGCAAGACTAAAAGTCGGGCAGCTTCATCAAACAAAGCATCTAACTGCGTTGGATCAAAATCGCTTGGTTCCGGTTCATCATCTCCGTAGTATTCCGGCAAGAGATAAGCGGAAGTATAGGCTCTTTGTTCTCCAATAAACTCACAAATACTTTCAACTTCAGGAGTATCTACAAATGGACATTGTAAACGAATCATTTCTGAGCCGGTGGAGAAAAGCATGTCTCCGTTTCCTACTAACTGCTCTGCACCTCCCGTATCCATAATGGTTCTGGAGTCTACTTTTGCCGTCACTTTAAAGGAAAGACGCGCAGGGAAGTTAGCTTTGATCAAACCTGTAATAACGTTTACCGAAGGCCTTTGGGTAGCAACGATCAAATGAATACCAATAGCACGTGCCAGCTGCGCCAATCTGGCGATTGGTTGTTCCACTTCCTTACCTGCAGTCATCATCAAGTCTGCCAACTCATCTATCACAAGCACAATGTAAGGCAGGTACTTGTGACCCTTTTCCGGGTTCAACTTCCGCTTAATGAATTTTGCATTGTATTCCTTAATGTTTCTTACGCTGGCATCCTTTAGTAAGTTATACCTTTGATCCATCTCTATACAAAGAGAGTTCAAAGTGTTAATCACCTTCTTCGTGTCAGTAATTATAGCTTCCTCAGCGTTTGGAAGCATGGCAAGGAAATGTCTTTCGATCTTATTAAAGAGGGTCAATTCTACCTTCTTAGGATCTACCAAAACAAACTTTACTTCCGAAGGATGTTTCTTATAAAGTAAAGAGGTTAGTATGACGTTTAATCCTACTGATTTACCTTGACCAGTAGCACCGGCCATAAGTAGGTGCGGCATCTTAGCCAGATCAGCCACAAAGATTTCGTTCGAAATGGTCTTACCTAAAATCACAGGAAGTTCAAATCCTGACTTTTGGAATTTCTCAGAAGACATCACGGACTTCATGGAAACCATCTCCCTTTTCTTATTAGGCACCTCTATACCAATGGTTCCCTTACCAGGCATAGGCGCGATGATACGAATACCTAAAGCAGATAAACTAAGGGCTATGTCATCTTCCAGATTCTTGATCTTTGATATCCTCACCCCCGCATCTGGTACTATTTCATAAAGTGTAACAGTAGGCCCAATATTCGCCTTAATAGATGAGATCCCTATAGAGAAATTATTAATAGTCTCTACAATCTTATTCTTATTCGCCTCTAACTCCTCTGGTGTCACTTGAGAACCCGTGTTACTGTATTCCGCCAATAAGGTAAGTGGAGGATACTGATAGGACGAAAGGTCTAACTTGGGATCATACTCTCCATATTCACTTACCAGTTCTTCGGCTTCCACCTCTTCTTCTTCTATTATAGGCTCTACTGGAGTTTCTACTGTAAAAGAAATATCCGGTCCCTTAAACGGCTCACTCGGGGTGGCTGTTGGCACGAACGGTTCCGGTTCAACTTCCTCTTCTATCGGATCTGATTCCTCTTCAACCAAGTCCTCTATTGAATCTATACCTGTAAAAATATCTTCTTCCTTTTCCACCCTTCGAACTTTCTTCTTCGGCATTCGAACTAAAAAGTCATCTATTGTGGAGAAGCCATGGAAAAATATCATCCAGGAGATCAAAAGTAGAATAATGACGAACAAGCTACCATAACCCATGAAGGTATGCATGAGTTCATTAGCATGAAGTCCTACTCTACCGGAAAGAATGGTAGTATTTATTCCGAAAACATCAACAAAATATCCTAGAAAGAGAGAGATAATAAACATGTAAAAGAGGGATCCAATGACCCATCTATACAGATTCAACTTGAACAAGTCCTCATTAAATACGAGTCGGAAACCGGCTAAGAACAGGGGAATAACTATAACAAAAGAGGAAATTCCAAACCAGGTAAAAATAAACCAATGACTGATTTTAGCACCGATCAATCCCAGGATATTATCTGTACTTTTACCTGCTTTTCCACTTGCAGCACGAAGGCTATTTTGCACCACATCCTGGTCTGCATCACCGGTGAACAAGTATGAAAAAAAGGAGATCGCTAAAAAGAATGTGAAGAAAATCAAGAAGACTCCCAGTAGGAATTTTACTCGATTATCATTCGTAAGTAATTTACCATCACGCTTTTGCGGTTCCTTCTTGGGTTCGGCCTTTTTCTTAGGACGGAATGTATTAGACATTGCACGAAATCTTTTATGACAGGAAAGCTTATTCGTACAAAGTTAAAATAAAAACACAGAGATAAAGCAAACCTAGTGCTGAATAAATCTAAACCCTTTCAACACAAGGAATAAAGTACAGTCCCAATGAGTAACCAATAAAGAGGCAAAACGATGATCAATAATGCTAAATAAATAGAATCAAAAAATACCGTTCCTCTGGTTTTAGACCGTACAAAAATCCTTAATAATCCGTAAACCGGACAATGTAAAAGATATAGTGGATAGTATAATAATCTACGCCAAGTAGAGAAACTAAAGTCTCTGCTGACCGCATTTTCCAATTTATTTTTGAGCTTCTGATTAAACTTGACCACATTTGCTCCACTTACTCCAATTTCTTCAAACTCATCTTTGGTGATAGGTTCTTCGAAGTTCAAGATGATAGTTTTCCCTATGGAAGTGAATTGATCATAATTCAGAGCTGTAGGAATGACAGAAACATCTATTCCTTCGTCCCAGGACTGCAACGCCAATCTAGCCGTTCCTTTCTTTAGAGGCAAAAGCTCGGTTTGGTTTTTACAAAGTCCTTCACTAAAAATCAAAACTTGTCCTTTTTCACGAAATACCTGAGAGCATTTATCAAAGGTCTCGTCATTTTTGTCTAGATTCTCTTTGCCTTCTGATATTCTATAGATAGGCATCATGTACAACTTGGTGAGTAAATTCTTAACCCACTCTCTTTTGAAGGCATCACCTCTAGCTAAAGACCAGATAGGGCGATCTACCAAACAATCCAAAAGTATTGCATCTAAAAATGAATTGGGATGAAAAGCTGCAAATATCACAGCCCCATCTTTAGGGATATTTTCCTTACCTGTAATCTTTATATCCTTTATGAAGAATTTTAAGATAAATCCAACGTAGACCTTTAAGAATCTATATAACATAAAAATTATTGATCTAGAATATTCTCTTCAAGGGAAGATCTCTTCTTTTCATCATGAAGTATATCTACCATTTCACGAATATTATATACACTTCTGTTGTATTTATTACTCAATAAGATAATCACAAAATCATCTCTTAAGTCGAAGAACATAATGGTATTATACCCTTTCCACCATCCGGTGTGGTAAATATAATCGGTTTGTTGAAGTTTATTGACCCAAAGTCGGAATCCGTATCCATAATTTCTAATACCGGGATGTTCGAAACTCCTGGGCGTATACATCTCCCTTAGGTTTTCTTTTGAGACAATGCTACCTGATTTTAAGACATTATAATACTTCAGCAAGTCAGGAGCTGTGGAGTAGATTCCCTTATCTCCCATGATATCATCGAAAAAGTCCTTATCGAGTTTTCTGCCGTTTTGATACCCTTGGGTCTTATTCTTCTGCAACTCCGGATTAGTGCTTGTACCGGCGAAGGTATGATTCATTCCTGCGGGTTTGAAGATATTTTCCTCCATATATTGAGCAAAGGACTGTCCGGAGACTTTTTCAATTATGGCCGCAAGAATAGCATAGTTTGTATTATTATAAGCAAAGAAGTGATCCGGTTTATTGATCATCTTTGGTGCAGGATTAGCTTCTATGAACCATTGCATGATTTGCTGATTCGTGGGATAAATCTTATCTCTTCTAACCCTACTGTCAAATTCATATTGGTAGTACGGTAAACCTGAACGGTGAGATAGTAGACTTCTAATGGTGACTCCTGAGTACGGGAAATTAGGGTAAATATCCTGTATAGTGTTCTCTAAACCTAGCTTTCCTTCCTGGACCATCTTCATAATGGCTAAAGCTGTAAAGGTTTTGGAGAGGGAAGCCAACTGGAACTTGGAATCCATAGTATTAGGAATGGTGTCCTTGGCAAAGCCTGTAGCTTTTTGGAACAAAATCACTCCTTTTTGTGCTACCAAAATGGTGCCATTAAAGTTTCCTTTCTTCTTAAAAGCTTCTTCTATCAACTGAGCTTTTTTGTCGGCATTGATTTCCTTCCGGATTTTTTTGATTTGTACCTCTGTCAAGGGTTTTTCCTCAACCTTCTTCTCCTCTTTCTTCTTTTGATCTTTTGCGCAGCCAATCAGTACCAAAAAGATCAAAACTAAACCCCATCTCATGAATTACGTAAGCTTTTTAAATATACATGTAATAGAAAAATAACAATAGATGAAAACATTACACTAGCTAAGATCTTCAAAGTGGTGTTGATGAAGAAGGTAAATGTACCTGCTTCCACGAAGAATAAGTAAGTATGATGTAAGAAGGTCATGATCACAATGTACCGTATGAACCTCTCCATTCCCATCCCTTCTATAGAAATGACAATCTCATTTTCCAGGCCTCGGCTAGGGAAAAGAACTTTTAATATAAATCCTCTGATATAGGCCACAATCAAAGCAGCTGAGGCGTGTAATCCGGCAGTATTGTAGAACATATCTACCATAATTCCGGTCACAAAGGCTATTATTAAAGCCGTTGATGTAGGAACAGAACTAGGGAGAAATAAAATCACAGAGATGTATACGAAGCAAAAAGCCACGTCAAAAAAGACCAGGTTGCGAAGGATAAACACTTGCAACAAAGTATAAATGATAATACTACCTCCTATTCTTAGTATAGCTTGACTGTTCACTTTATACTGGAATTATTTTCTGCTTCTTGTTGACTTTCTATCAATTTATTTTTCACCACATACACATACACCAATCCTGAGAAATCAGTAGATAATCTCACGTTAATGGTATGGAAGGCCTCAGAGGTAGTGTTACTTACATCTGAAATCTTACCTATCATAATATGTGGAGGGAATATAGGGTTTTGCAAGGAGGTCACTACGCTATCTCCTTTAGCTACGGGCTTAAAGCGGTCTACGTTAGTTAGTTGGATATAACGTGGATTAACCCCACCCCACTTCGCAATTCCCAATGCTACATTGTTTTCTTCTCTGAGTTTTTTATTGAGTACCTCAGCAGAAACCATTTGTCGGGAGTGAAGTACAGAATATACACGAGAATAATGCTTGTTGGCATAAGCTACCTGTCCTACTACTCCATTTGGAGAGATCACACCCATACCGGCTTTAACCCCATCATCTGTACCTTTATCTATGGTGATAAAGTTATCTGTGAGGTTATGTGTACTCCCTACCACCTTAGCCACAGTATATTCGAATCTATAGGCCTTTGCAGAATCTTGCTTATATCCCGGAATTGGAAAATTGGCTTCCTGAATATCGGTCAATTGCTTTCTGAGGGCCATGTTCTCCGCAGCTAATTGATCATTAACCTTACCTAAACTGACGAATTCGTTAGCTTTTTGAGATACTTCAAGAGAGCGAGCTACAACTGTATTTGTAGTATTGAAGAAAGAAACATCCCAATAGACGTTATTCTTTGACATCAGGTAAAAGCACACGATTTGAAGCGCCAAAAAAAGAAAGAAATGGCGGCTTTTATACAATATCCCGAATAACTGCGACATAAGTATTGAAATCTAAAAAAAAAGTATCCCCTGGGATACCTTTTTATATTCTTGTTTAGTACCTAATAAATTACTGTACCAAAACATTCTGATATTTTTCAATGTTCTTCAAAACCTCACCGGTTCCACGAACTACTGCCTTTAAAGGATCATCAGCTACGTGGATAGGTAATTTGGTTTTTACTTCCAAACGCTTATCCAGACCGTGTAGCAATGCACCACCACCGGTTAAATAAATTCCGTTTTCGTAGATATCTGCGGATAATTCCGGTGGAGCCATTTCAAGTGCTCTCATGATAGCTTCCTCAATCTTAGAAATCGACTTATCAAGTGCGTAAGCAATCTCGCTATAAGTCACTTTGATTTCTTTAGGAATACCAGTCATCAAGTCACGTCCACGAATTTCAATATCAGCAGGAGGATTTTCTAAATCCGGCAATGCCGCACCTACCTGGATCTTGATAAATTCAGCAGAGCGTTCACCTATCAATAGGTTATGCTCTCTACGCATATAATCTACGATATCTTTTGTAAAGACATCTCCGGCAATACGGGCAGAAGATTCACATACTATGCCTGACAAAGCTATAACAGCAATTTCAGAAGTACCACCACCGATATCCACAATCATGGATCCGTTTGGTTGTTCAATATCAATACCGATTCCTATTGCAGCAGCGATAGGTTCGTGCACCATATAAACTTCTTTTGCACCTGCATGCTCAGCAGAGTCCTTTACCGCTCTTTTCTCAACCTCGGTGATACCACTAGGGATACAAATAACCATGCGGTGAGAGGGAGAGAAGAACATGTTTCTTCCGGTAGGTATCATCTTGATCAGACCGCGGATCATTAATTCTGCGGCAGTAAAGTCTGCAATCACACCATCCTTCAATGGGCGAATGGTCTTGATGTTTTCGTTAGTCTTTTCATGCATCTGCATGGCTTTATGACCAATCGCTAACACCTTTCCACTTACCTTATCTAAGGCGATAATAGAAGGCTCATCTACGACAATCTGATCTTTATATATAATCAGGGTATTTGCGGTACCCAAATCGATGGCAATATCACTAGTGAGAAAATTGAATAATCCGGCCATTTAAGCTCCTCTATTTATACTATTTATGATTAAGTTGCAAAGTTAAATTTATTTTTTTAAAAAATCTTTAATCCGTAGCCATTAAATTAAATAGCCTTTTTTTACGGATTTTGCAACGTCCTAACACAACGCTATTTATTCAGAATTAGTACTTGAAAGTACTGAAAATCCGAAATTTTTCTCGACTATTTTCTGCATGATTAATCTGGCATTACTCTTCCTCGTTTTCAACCCTCACTTTTACTGTCCAGTAATCCTCTAATGCCTTCTTTATTTCATCTACCAGGGACAATCTAACCTCCAAAATAATTCCGGCTCTCTCTTCAAAAACCTGTTCTTTTACACGGAGATCCAATTTTTTGACCAATTGCATAACTACATTAGTCTGTGGGAAATCATAATCTATTCGAACTTCCGTATTGATCGTTCTAATCTCCTTCTCTGCTTCTGCAAGGGCTAAAACACTTGATTCTTTGTAGGCTTGAATTAAACCCGGCACTCCTAGGAGTGTTCCGCCAAAATAGCGAACTACCACCACCAGTGTATTAGTCAGCTCTGCACTTAAAATAGCATTGAGTATAGGTTTACCTGCAGACCCGGAGGGTTCACCATCGTCATTTGCTCTAATGATTTCTCCCTTATAACCTAATCGGAAGGCGTAACAATGATGTCTGGCTTTTGGGTGAAGAGCCTTTAATTCCTCTACATAAATCTTGGCTTCTTCTTCGTCTGCAATAGGGAATGCATATCCAAAAAACTTACTTCCCTTTTCCTTAATCAAGCTCTCTGCGGTAGAAGTTAAAGTTTGGTACTCGTCATAGTTCATGACTCAAATTTACAATCCAAACTTGAAGGTTCTCGTTAATATTTTTTAGAAGGTAATGCAACCTTTGACCTAATTTCACAATCTAAGCACTAAATTGATGCCATTTGGCAAGCACCTAAAATTATAATGACATGAGAAAGTTAGCATGGATGTTGATCTGTTCTTCCTTGTTTTTTCAAGCTTGTGAAGGCCCTGTAGGCCCTCAAGGCCCTCCGGGTGAAGACGGTCTGATAGGAGAAGTACATGAAGTAAAAGCTTCTTTTACAGCTGCAAACCAATATGCAGCAGATTTTGATTTGAATCCTGCCATTCCGGCAAGTGACAAAATCATAGGTTTTATCCTGGAAGGAGAAGATAACTTTGGAAACGACAACTGGGAGCCTCTTCCACAAACATTTTTCTACAGCGGTGGAACATTTGTCTATACCTTCAATTTTTCAAGAACAGGTTTTACCATCTTCCTTGATGGAACCACCAGTTTAGCAAATTTACCGGCGAATAAAAGGACAGATAGAATTTTCCGATTTGTCATCATTCCTGCTGCTTTAGTTAATAAAGTGAATACGAATGACATGAATGCCATACTACAGGCTATCAAAGTAGACAAGGCACAAATTCAATCCCATCTGGAACAATTGAATTAATCAAAAATAGCCGAATGGCCAAAGACCATTCGGCCTCTTCCTAAAAGAAATCACACCAATACTTGATTTTTAAACTTTTATATTCCTATTTTTGCACCCTACTATGAAGGTGCAAAAATACATACTCCGCCTTTTAAGCCTCATCATGCTGATGTGCGTAATGACTACGCACCAAGCATCTGCTATGAGCAAGCAGCAAGTATGTACTGCAGATCAGGAACAACCCGTATTTAAAGAACTGAGTCATGGAACTACCGTTCCTCATTATGACTTTAGCTTTGGGGTTTATGATCATTTCTTCGTAGAAAACAGCTCCATCACATTTCCTGAGTCCATTTCCCTACCAGGAAAGGATTTCTCAGATCCTCAAAATTCTTATTTGGCTAAGCTCCTAGAGCACCATATAGCCATAAATGCACCCTGAAAGTTTTCCGAACTTTTATACTTATTCGTGTAAGCAGCACCCCACTGTTTACCTAAACTTATGTATCAACCTTTAGGGGAAAAGGTATCATCAGTATTTATTTATGAAAAACAGAGGAGGAATTTTACTTCTATTTGCCGCCTTGCTTCTACTGAGCCTTTACTATTTGGCCAGAACATGGAAGATCAACGACATTCGTAAGGATGCCGAAGCCTATGCTACAATCAACGGCGTTGTAGATCCGGCTAAAAAACAGTATTATTTAGATTCATTGTGGAAACAAAAGGTATTCTTGGGTTCTACTGTAGAAAGCCTAACCAAACAAGAACTTGGTCTAGGTCTTGACCTTCAAGGAGGTATGCACGTAATTCTGGAGGTTTCTCCTGCTGACATTATTAAATCTCTTGCAAAAGGTTCTCGTGACCCTAGAGTTACTCAAGCCATCAATAAAACAAGAGATTTAGCGGCTAAAGGTTCTATCAACTTTGTAGATCAATTTGAAAAAGAACTTAAAGCTTTAGCACCGGACATCAAATTAGCAACCATCTTCTCTAATAGTTCTAACAGAGACGAATTATCTCTAAATTCATCAGATAGCCAAGTTAAGAACTACATTCAGACTCAGATAGATGGAGCTTTTGACAGAGCATACAAAGTTATCCAAACTCGTGTGGATAAATTTGGGGTATCAAACGCTAACTTGTCTAAGATCCCTGGAACAAACAGAATTCAGGTTGAATTACCTGGTGTAGATAACCCTGAGCGTGTAAGAAAATTACTTTCTGGATCAGCGAAACTTGAATTCTGCGAAGTTTACACCCTACAAGAGATCTCTCCTAACTTTGAAAGATTCACATCTCTTCTGATGAAGATTGATGCTGAAAATAAAAAGGGAAGTAGCACAGCTGCAGCAGCTACAACTGACACTACTACTAACTCTTTAGCCTCAGCTCTACAAGCTAAATCTGATTCCAGCGCTCTTGACTCTACAGCTAATGCTAACTCCTTGATGAACATGTTCATCGTAACTCCTCAAGGTTTAGCTATCAAAACAAAGGATACTTCTCGCTTGAACAGCATCATGAAGAGACCAGATGCTATGGGTATTTTCCCGGCAGACATGACTTTCTTATATGATGTTAACCCTATAGAGGGAACTTCAACAACAGAAGATTTAGTAAACATCTATCCTATTAAGAACTTCGGAAATGCTCCACTAGGCGGTGAAGTAATCACTGAAGCTCGTCAGGATTATGATCCTATGACCGGTAAACCTAATGTATCCATGCAAATGAATACCGTAGGTGCTCGTAAATGGAAAGAACTTACTGCTAAAAATACAGGTCGTAGCATCGCTATCATCCTTGACAACTATGTTTACTCAGCGCCTAATGTAAACGGAGAAATCCCTAATGGATCATCTTCTATTACCGGTAGCTTCTCTATTGAGCAGGCTCAAGACTTAGCAAACGTGCTTAAGGCAGGTAAATTACCTGCGCCAACAACTATTGTGGAAGAGGCAGTGGTAGGTGCTTCTGTAGGTTCTCAAGCACTAAATGCGGGGGTGATTTCATCGCTTGTTGGTTTAGTAGCCGTATTGATCTTTGTGGTCATGTATTATAGCAGCGCAGGATGGATTGCTAACCTTGCGTTAATTGTGAACTTAATACTATTGCTTGGTATTATGGCCAGCTTCGGAGCTACTATGACTCTGCCAGGTATTGCCGGTATGGTATTATCCGTAGGTATGTCTGTGGATGCTAACGTACTAATATATGAAAGGGTCAAGGAAGAGCTAGCTGCTGGTAAGAATTTCGCTACAGCCATTGCACTTGGTTTTAAAAATGCCATGCCTTCTATCATTGACTCACAGTTGACTTCTGTAATCACAGGTGTGATCCTATTTATCTTTGGTACAGGTTTGGTTAAAGGTTTTGCTACTACCTTGTTGATCGGTATCGGTACTTCATTATTCTGTGCTATCTTCGTTTCTCGTCTGATCTTTGATAACCTTATTAAGAAAGGAAAAACTATCAACTTTAGAACTGCTTGGACAGAGAAGTTATTCGGTGACACTAACATTGACTTTATCAAAAACCGTAACCGTTTCTATACAGTATCCGGAATCTTGATCGTAGCAGGTATTATCTCTATCGCTGTACGAGGATTCAGTTTGGGCGTTGACTTCAAAGGAGGTAGAACATTTGAGGCCAAATTTGAGAAAAACGTAAATACTGACGAGATCAGAGACGCGGTTCAAAACGTATTCCCTGGTTCTGCAGTAGAGGTGAAAACATATGGTGGTTTTGACCGTGTGAAAATCACATCTGCATACAAAATTGACGACACAGATATCCAAACGGATGAAACGCTAAAATCAGAACTTAGTAAGGCTATTGCTAGCGTAAATGGCAACAAAGGTGAAGTCGTTTCAACATCGAAAGTAGGTGCAAACATCGCGCAAGACACCATCTGGGCTTCTGTGAAGGCGGTTATCTATGCTATCATCTTAACGTTCATTTACATCCTAATTAGATTCCGTAATCAGGCCTTTGGTTGGGGTGCAGTACTTGCTTTGATTCATGACGTGGCTATCATTTTAGGTATCTTCTCCATCTTCCACGGATGGTTACCGGTATCTCTTGATATTGACCAGGCGTTCATCGGTGCGGTATTGACATTGATGGGTTACTCCTTGAATGACACCATCGTAATCTACGATAGAATCAGAGAATACATGGCGGAGAAGTCTAACCAGACTCAAAGTATTGAAACGGTTATTAATAATGCTTTGAACAGTACTTTGAGCCGTACAGCCGTAACAGGTTTTGCTACATTGATCGTACTATTTGTATTGTTAATCTTCGGTGGTGAAACTATCCGTGGCTTTATCTTCTGTATGTTCGTAGGGGTAATTGTAGGTACTTATTCTTCCCTATTCATCTCTGCTCCATTCGTAGTGGATGCATTAAACAGAAAAGCTAAGAAAGAACTAGCTCCTACAAAAGCTTAAGTAATTTCTAGTAATACGAAGAGGTAATGATTCATTTCATTACCTCTTTTTTATGCCCTAAGAAAAACTGTGTCTGTAATAAAAAAGGGTGGCTTTT
Source organism: Leadbetterella byssophila DSM 17132 (assembly GCF_000166395.1). Classification (GTDB taxonomy): domain Bacteria; phylum Bacteroidota; class Bacteroidia; order Cytophagales; family Spirosomataceae; genus Leadbetterella; species Leadbetterella byssophila. The sequence goes on along the minus strand of NC_014655.1, from coordinate 3,167,062 downwards.
GGCCACCCTTTCTATTAGCTATCTAATGGATTATTGTAAATCAAAACGATCTAGATTCATCACTTTAGTCCATGCTTTAACGAAGTCTTTTACAAACTTCTCTTTCGCATCAGCACTTGCATAAACTTCAGCTATGGCTCTTAGTTCTGAATGAGAACCAAATACTAAGTCGTAACGAGTACCTGTCCATTTCAATTCACCAGATTTTCTATCCGTTCCTTGGAATAGTTCCTTGGTTTCGTCAGTTGCCTTCCATACGGTAGACATATCTAGTAAATTAGTAAAGAACTCATTCGTAAGTGTTCCTACTTTATCCGTAAATACACCATGTTTAGAATTGTCATAGTTGGTTCCTAGCACTCTCATACCACCAACTAGAACTGTCATTTCAGGAATAGTTAGTGTTAGTAATTGAGCTTTGTCTACCAATAGACTTTCTGTAGATGTAGAAGTTTTTACTTTCAAGTAGTTACGGAATCCATCAGCAAATGGCTCCATGAAGCTGAATTGTTCTATGTCAGTTTGCTCTTGAGTAGCATCAACTCTTCCTTTAGCAAATGGTACTGTGATGTCCACTCCTGCATTTTTAGCAGCGGTTTCCACACCTACATTACCTGCAAGTACGATCAAGTCAGCTAGAGAAACCTTTTTGCTACCTGAAGTAGCATTGAATTCATTTTGGATTGCTTCTAGTTTATCTAATACGCTTGATAATTGAGTTGGGTTATTCACCGCCCAGAATTTCTGAGGAGCTAAACGAACTCTCGCACCGTTTGCTCCACCTCTCTTGTCAGATCCTCTGAAAGTAGAAGCAGATGCCCAGGCTGTAGAAACCATTTCAGACACGGTTAAACCTGAAGCAGCAATTTTTGCCTTCAATTGTGCTACATCTACATCGTCAATAGCTTCATAATCTGCTTTTGGAAGTGGGTCTTGCCAGATAAAATCTTCAGCAGGAACCTCAGGACCTAGATAGCGAGATTTAGGACCCATATCACGGTGAGTAAGTTTAAACCATGCTTTAGCAAAAGCATCAGCAAACTCATCCGGATTTTCGTAGAAACGTCTAGAAATCTTTTCGTAGATGGGATCAAAGCGAAGCGCCAAGTCAGTAGTTAACATAGCAGGAGCTTCTCTTTCTTCTTTGTTGTGAGCTTTTGGTACAGAATTAGCACCCGCTCCATGCTTAGGTATCCACTGATGAGCACCTGCAGGACTCTTAGTTAATTCCCAATCGTATCCAAATAAGTTCCAGAAGAAGTTGTTTGACCATTTTGTAGGAGTACTTGTCCAAGTAACTTCCAAACCACTTGTAATGGTATCTGCACCTTTACCTGAGCCAAAGCTACTGATCCATCCTAAGCCTTGAAGTTCCATATCAGCTGCTTCAGGTTCCGGACCTACATGTGCAGCATCTCCTGCTCCGTGAGTTTTACCAAATGTGTGTCCACCGGCGATAAGCGCTACAGTTTCTTCATCATTCATACCCATGTTTCCGAAAGTCTTACGAATAGCTTTAGCGGCCAATAGTGGATCTGGGTTACGATCTGGACCTTCCGGGTTAACATAGATTAGACCCATTTCAGTTGCAGCTAATGGATTAGCTAAAGCTTCCGGGTTACGGTGAGAAGCCACCCACTCTTTCTCATCTCCCCAGTAAATATCTTTGTCAGCTTCCCAAACGTCAGCTCTACCGCCACCGAAACCAAGAGTTTTGAAGCCCATAGTTTCCAATGCCACATTACCGGTTAAGATCATTAGGTCAGCCCATGACAACTTTCTACCGTATTTTTGTTTAACTGGCCAAAGTAATCTACGAGCTTTATCTAAGTTGGCATTATCAGGCCAGCTGTTCAAAGGAGCAAAACGCTGTTGTCCACGACCGGCACCGCCACGACCGTCTTGTAAACGGTAGGTACCGGCACTATGCCACGCCATACGAATAAAGAATGGACCATAATGTCCAAAATCAGCTGGCCACCAATCTTGAGAGTCTGTCATCAAAGCTGCGATATCCTTTTTTACAGCCTCTAGATCCAAGGTTTTAAACTCTTCCTGATAATTGAATCCCTCATCGTTAGGGTCTACTAGTGGAGAATGTTGACGTAAGATATCAAGACTCAAGCTATTGGGCCACCAATGCGAGTTTTGAGTACCTTCAGTGCTAATTTTTTCCTTATCCATCGTCCCATTGTGAAATGGACATTTGCTAATGTCGCCTGAAATGTTTTCCATGATTTTTGATTTAGTTTATACGGAGGTTCTGCCTCAATATTTTACGATATAAAATTACTGAATAGAAATGCATTGACAAAGAAAATTATTTTTATATTTGCTATTGACATTATCAATAATGTATGAATATCCAGCAATTACAATACATCATCGCTTTAGATCGCTATAAAAACTTTACTAAAGCCTCTCAGGCCTGCTTTATTACTCAAGCCACCATGAGTACTATGATCCGCCGATTAGAAGAAGAGTTGAAAGTAGTCATCTTTGATAGGAAGGCCAATCCCATCATTACCACGGATATTGGTAAGGAAATCATTGCCGAGGCGGAAAAAGCTTTGGTACATATCAAAAGAATGACAGAAGTAGCCAAAGAGGATGTCTACGAAGGCCCTGTAAGAATAGGTATCATCCCTACAGTGGCGAATTCACTTCTACCCAAAGTGTTAAAACCCTGGATGGAAGAATTCCCTAATCTGGAGTTTATTATCTCTGAAAGCACTACTGAACATTTGATTAGTCAATTAAAAGAGGACCAACTAGACTTTGGAATTGTCTCTACTCCTATACAAGCTAAAGGATTCTATACCGAAGTGCTCTATTATGAACCCCTGAAAGTGTATGGAAGAATAAGTACCAATAAAAAGTATCTAGCTTCTTCCGACTTACAAAACGAGACGAATTGGCTGTTAGAAGACGGTCATTGTATAAAAGATCAAATCATGAGTTATTGTTCACTGCAGAACAAAGATAATCAGTTGAGCAACCTACGATTCCAATCACACTCGTTCGAAACTCTCCTGAATATGGTGGATAGTTTTGGAGGATTAACCATTTTACCGGATCTGTACATACAAAATCTACCGGAGGAATTTCAAAGTAGAATAATGGAATTTGAGAAGCCTTATCCTGTGAGAGAAGTTAGCTTGATTGCGTACCGTACTGAAGTAAAATCTAATCTTGGGAAAGAACTAGCAGAGAAGATAAGGGAAACGGTTAATTTAGATATACCACTGAAAGACGCATTGGTGCTACAAGCAAAGTAGCACTTATAGCACCTTGTTAACCTTAAAATATTCTCCATCGTGAGAAGGAGCATTCTTGAGCCCTTCCTCTCTACTTAAACCATTATGTGCAATGTCCGACCGAAAATCGTTCACATTTGCATGTATATGAGTCATTGGAATAACACCACTGGTATCTACCTCTTCTAATTGTTGGATCCAGTTCAGAATCTGATCCGCATCCTGAGCTAATTGTAATTCTTCTTCCGGACTAAGTTCTAGTCGGGCCAAATTAGCTATTTTCTTGATGGTTTCTTTGTCGATAGGCATCTACTTCCGCTTGAATGATTTCGTACACTTCCAATTTCAACTCCTCAACACTCTTTCCTTCCACGGAAAGGGGAGGATGAACAATAACCCTAGGCCAATCCCAAAAGATTCGATCAGCGGGCATTATTTCATACAAATTTAAGAAAGATATTGGAACAATGGGCGTTTTGGTCTCTATCGCTAATGCAAAGGCCCCATCTTTAAAAGGTTGATGCATTTTAGGTATGTGCTTGCTTATAATTCCCCCCTCCGGCATAATAAATAAGCTTCTTCCTGAATGAAGAGCTTTAAGAGACATTTTATAAGAACGCATACGCGACGATTTATCAGACCGATCCACCTGTATATGCAATTTCCTAAACATATATCCTAATAACGGCACTTTCTTTACTGAACTCTTACCCATGTAGCAGAAATAGTTCCTGACTACTTTCATACCCATAGCGATATCCAGGTACGAAAAATGATTGGCTACAAAAATGTAGGTGTCCTTTTTATTTGGCACAAAGCGATAGTCCACCTGCACCCATAATCCTGAAATGAAGAAGAATAGATCAGCCCAAAGGTGGCAAAGTTCCGTTCCCCATCTATTCCAGGACTTCACTTGAATACACAGAAAGATAAATGGATACAGGAGGAGGAAAATACTAACCAACCAAAATACGCACCATATATTATAGAATACGTTAACGATCTTCCGCAACATGCTTTTTCAATTGGACAGGGGTAGTATTCTTTCTCATTTTCATATTAAGTAACTCCACGAAGAAAGAGAAGGCCATTGCGAAATAAACATAACCTTTAGGAACATGAACATAGAAAGCTTCTGCTACTAATAAAGTACCTATCAATAATAGGAAGGAAAGTGCCAAAATTTTAACGGTAGGATGTTTTTCTACAAAATCACCAATGGGCTTGGCAAAAATCAACATAACCCCTGAAGAGAGAATAATAGATGCAGCCATAACCGAAATAATGGTGGTCATACCAATTGCCGTTATAATGGAGTCTACAGAAAAGATAATATTGATAAGCAGGATATCAAATATAGCCCGACTGAGAGTGGCTGCAGATTTACCAGTACTTGTTTTATCACCATCTTCGCCTTCCAATTTATGGTGAAGCTCGTAGGTAGTTTTGTAAAGCAAGAATAATCCCCCACCTAGAATAAGCAAATCCTTACCAGAAATACCTAAGTGCCAAGGAAGCCCCAAATCATCTAAATAAAAAAGAGGAGTCTGTAATTGCAAGACAAATCCTAGTCCTAACAGCAAAAGCAAACGAAAAGCCATCGCCAGTAAAATTCCCCAGTTCCTTGCTTTCTTTTCTTCCTTAGATGGAAGTTTACCTGCTATCACTGAAATAAAGATGATATTATCCACTCCTAGAATAATTTCAAGAAGGGTAATGGTAAAAACACTTGTAAGAGCAGCAGAGGTGAATAAATCTTCCATTTAGTTGTTTGATTTCCGACAAAAATAAGAATTCAAACGAATGTATAATTAAATCTTAGGAATAATGGTAAAAAATTCTCTCAACTCTTAAAAAGAAGCACTTGACCAAACCAAGAAACCGTTAAAAACCAGTTGCATCTCCTCCAAAACCAACCTTCCTCTTGCACCACCCTCTTACCATGAGTGAGCACAGATACAATAAAAACTAAATTTGCCTTTAAAAAAGAGGACATCCAAAAAGCCTACGGCTTTTCAGGATTAATAATTATGCATCATTTAGTAATGAAATGGCCAAAAGGCTCTTAACAAGTTAAAACTAATGTTCCATAACTATTGGTTAATAGTTATTAATTAGCCGGCCCTGTCAAAAGAAACAAGTAAGGGTTAAACCAAGAAGAAACGACCCTTAAGCTAAAAAGCAATCGAGTAGGAAGATAGGGATTATTTCCCTATCTGTCCTCTCACACCACCCGGCATACGGATCCGTACCAAGGCGGTTTGTTAGAATAACGTCGTTTGATGCGTTGTTCTCCAGTAATAGTAGTCTGCAAATCCTTCGTAACCTAATTTAGTAAAGTATGAGTTTGTTAGCGTTGTTTGAACGATAGGGCTTGTCCCTGTCCGAGTATAGGATTTACGGGTGTTCGCATGTTGGTAGGCAAGCCAGCGTTTGGCTCCCAGTTTCATTAAGTTCCGAATTCGATTACCTGCGGTCTTCCATTGCTTCCAAAGCAGAACACGCAAGCGTCTTCGCACTAGTTCATCTAGTGTTACCATCACCTTCTTATTCGTTGCTATACGAAAGTAATCCACCCAGCCGTGAATAATTTGCCGTAGTTTAGTCAGTCGCTCATGCATAGGAGTAGCTGTATTACGTCGAGTATTTTGACGTAACTTCTCTCGGATTCGTTCGATACTCTTTGCAGAGATACGAATCTGCCAATCTCCTTGAGTTTTGAAGAAACTAAAGCCGAGTAAACTACTTTGGGAAGGTTTGCTTACCTTACTCTTTTCACGGTTCACTTTCAGTTTTAGTGTAGATTCGATGTAACTGGTGATGTTGCGCATAATACGAGTGGCGGATTTATTGCTCTTCGCGTAGATACTACAGTCATCCGCATAACGTACAAATCGATGTCCACGGGAGCTGAGTTCCGTATCCAGTTCGTTCAGGATGATGTTTGACAAAAGTGGACTTAAAGGACTGCCCTGTGGTGTGCCCTTGGTTCGCTTTTGTTCAAGACCATGATCCATAATCCCACAACGAAGGTATTTCCCGATCAGCGCTAGGACTCGACGATCCGTAATCTTCTTGCTCAAAAGATGCATCAGTATGTCGTGGTTCACTTGATCGAAGAATTGTTCCAAATCAAGTTCAACGACCCACGTGTAGCCCAAGTTCAGATACTCTTGCGCTTTAATGACGGCCTGATGAGCATTACGATTCGGACGGAAGCCGTAGCTGTTATCGTGAAAATCACCCTCATACTTTAACCCAAGCCATTGGGAAATGCTTTGCTGAATAACACGGTCGATGACCGTTGGGATACCCAGCATACGCTTGCCGCCACTTGCTTTGGGAATCTCTACTTTCCGAACAGCTTGTGGGCGGTAAGTGCCAGAGAGAATATCCGATCGCAGGGATTGCCAGTGCGTGTTAAGGTAGTCACGAAGATTATCGATCTGCATACCATCAACTCCGCTAGCACCTCCATTAGAGATGACACGATCAACTGCGTGTTTGACATTTCGGATGTGTAATATCTCTTCCAACATAGTATTACTAAAAAAAAAACCTCAGGCATTGTGTTCACTTCGTTGCACGACTCAGCTAAGCTCCTCTTGCATTTTACTATCAGTTTCCGACCTACCCTCATGCAAGCAGTTCTCTTATGTGGTTCGGCTTTTAACACTTCGTCATAAACTTCATGGTTCCTTTGCCATTCTAACATTCAGACCTTCCCCTGTATAAAGTAGAGAAGCAGGGTACTATGTCCTCTGCTGACTTCTGACTAAAGCATACTAGCATTATTATTCTGCTATATGTTTCTTCGCGGGCATTCGCGTATACCTTTGACAGAGTTTAGTCAGATCTCCCCAGGTAAGAACAATAACTTTCACCTCATATATCCGCTACATTTACCATAGTGTTTCCGTACAGTTTAGGGCTTTGGCTTGTTTTGCAGCCTCACCCAACACTTGCGGCCTTGTATGTAGTTTCTGTTCGTCGGATCGAGGTTTTGCCTCAGACTTCCTTCAGATTCCACCTCACGGTGGACACCCTTGTCATAAGCTAACACTTCCCACTGTAAAGGCGTGTTCGGGACTTACACCCTAGAGTTATTGCACATGCTGGGCACACAATCAAGTAGGAAGATAGGGATTATTTCCCTATCTGTCCTCTCACACCACCCGGCATACGGATCCGTACCAAGGCGGTTTGTTAGAATAACGTCGTTTGATGTGTTGTTCTCCAGTAATAGTAGTCTGCAAATCCTTCGTAGCCTAGTTTAGTAAAGTATGAGTTTGTTAGCGTTGTTTGAAGGATAGGACTTGTCCCTGTTCGGGTATAGGATTTACGGGTGTTCGCATGTTGATAGGCAAGCCAGCGTTTGGCTCCCAGTTTCATTAAGTTACGAATTCGATTACCTGCGGTCTTCCATTGTTTCCAAAGAAGAACACGCAAGCGTCTTCGCACTAGTTCATCTAGTGCTACCATCACCTTCTTATTCGTTGCTATACGAAAGTAATCCACCCAGCCGTGAATAATTTGCCGTAGTTTAGTCAGTCGCTCATGCATAGGAGTAACTGTATTACGTCTAGTATTTTGACGTAACTTCTCTCGGACTCGTTCGATACTCTTTGCAGAGATACGAATCTGCCAATCTCCTTGAGTTTTGAAGAAACTAAAGCCGAGTAAGCTACTTTGGGAAGGTCTGCTTACCTTACTCTTTTCACGGTTCACCTTCAGCTTTAGTGTAGATTCGATGTAGCTGGTGATGTTGCCCATAATACGAGTTGCGGATTTATTACTCCTCGTGTAGATACTACAGTCATCCGCATAGCGTACAAATCGATGTCCACGGGAGCTGAGTTCCCTGTCCAGTTCGTTCAGGATGATGTTTGACAAAAGTGGACTTAAAGGACTACCCTGTGGTGTGCCCTTGGTTCGCTTTTGTTCAAGACCATGATCCATAATCCCACAACGAAGGTATTTCCCGATCAGGGCTAGGACTCGATGATCCGTAATCTTCTTGCTCAAAAGATGCATCAGTATGTCGTGGTTCACTTGATCGAAGAATTGTTCCAAATCAAGTTCAACGACCCACGTGTAGCCCAAGTTCAGATACTCTTGCGCTTTACTGACGGCCTGATGAGCATTACGATTCGGACGGAAGCCGTAGCTGTTATCGTGAAAATCACCCTCATACTTTAATCCAAGCCATTGGGAAATGCTTTGCTGAATAACACGGTCGATGACCGTTGGGATACCCAGCATACGCTTGCCCCCACTTGCTTTGGGAATCTCTACTTTCCGAACAGCTTGTGGGCGGTAAGTGCCAGAGAGAATATCCGAGCGCAGGGATTGCCAGTGCGTGTTAAGGTAGTCACGAAGATTATCGATCTGCATACCATCAACTCCGCTAGCACCTCCATTAGAGATGACACGATCAACTGCGTGTTTGACATTTCGGATGTGTAATATCTCTTCCAACATAGTATTACTAAAAAAACCTCAGGCATTGTGTCCACTTCGTTGCACGACTCAGCTAAGCTCCTCTTGCATTTTACTATCGGTTTCCGACCTACCCTCATGCAAGCAGTTCTCTTATGTGGTTCGGCTTTTAACACTTCGTCATAAACTTCATGGTTCCTTTGCCATTCTAACATTCAGACCTTCCCCTGTATAAAGTAGAGAAACAGGGTACTATGTCCTCTGCTGACTTCTGACTAAAGCATACTAGCATTATTATTCTGCTATATGTTTCTTCGCGGGCATTCGCGTATACCTTTGACAGAGTTTAGTCAGATCTCCCCAGGTAAGAACAATAACTTTCACCTCATGTATCCGCTACATTTACCATAGTGTTTCCGTACAGTTTAGGGCTTCGGCTTGTTTTGCAGCCTCACCCAACACTTGCGGCCTTGTATGTAGTTTCTGTTCGTCGGATCGAGGTTTTGCCTCAGACTTCCTTCGGATTCCACCTCGCGGTGGACACCCTTGTCATAAGCTAACACTTCCCACTGTAAAGGCGTGTTCGGGACTTACACCCTAGAGTTATTGACCATGCTGGGCACACAAAAAAAGCCCTCAACTTTCGCTGAGGGCTTCGAATAAGAAACCGGCGTCTACCTACTCTCCCTGGTTTGATCCAAGTACCATCGGCGGTATGGGGCTTAACTGCTCTGTTCGAAATGGGAAGAGGTGAACACCCATCCTATTGACACCGTGAATGTCGTTAGGTAATTGTTAATGTTCAACTATTAATGGTTAATGATTTCTCATCAACTCATTCATTAATAATTAACAATTAATCATTAACAATTAGTATGTCTTTTTACATGACAACTGGAAAAACTGAGCTTTGATTTTTTTAAAATTAATAGAGCTCTCGGTTCATTAGTACTACTCGGCTTTGATGTTACCACCTTTACACCTGTAGCCTATCAACGTCATCGTCTATAACGTTCCTCTATGGAAGTCTCATCTTGAGGCCGGTTTCACACTTAGATGCTTTCAGCGTTTATCCTAACCATACTTAGCTACTCTGCCGTGCCCTTGGCAAGACAACAGATACACCAGAGGTATGTCCAATTCGGTCCTCTCGTACTAAAATCAGACCCTCTCAAACTTCCTACGCCCACCACAGATAGGGACCGAACTGTCTCACGACGTTCTGAACCCAGCTCGCGTGCCACTTTAATCGGCGAACAGCCGAACCCTTGGGACCTTCTCCAGCCCCAGGATGTGACGAGCCGACATCGAGGTGCCAAACCTCCCCGTCGATATGAGCTCTTGGGGGAGATCAGCCTGTTATCCCCGGAGTACCTTTTATCCTTTGAGCGATGGCCCTTCCATGCAGAACCACCGGATCACTATACCCATGTTTCCATCCTGCTCGACTTGTCGGTCTTGCAGTCAAGCTCCCTTATGCTATTGCACTCAACGCACGGTTACCAAGCGTGCTGAGAGAACCTTTGGAAGCCTCCGTTACTCTTTTGGAGGCGACCACCCCAGTCAAACTACCCACCAAGCGATGTCCCTCTTTGAGGTTAGAAACCAAATACCCAAAGGGTGGTATTTCAACGTTGACTCCCGAACGCCTAGCGACGCCCGTTCACAGTCTCCCACCTATCCTACACATCGAATATCCAGTCACAACGCTAAGCTATAGTAAAGGTTCACGGGGTCTTTCCGTCCCGTGGCGGGTAGACGGCATCTTCACCGTCACTACAATTTCGCCGAGCTCACGGCTGAGACAGTGCCCAGATCGTTACACCATTCGTGCAGGTCGGAACTTACCCGACAAGGAATTTCGCTACCTTAGGACCGTTATAGTTACGGCCGCCGTTTACTGGGGCTTCAATTCAGTGCTTCTCTTGCGATAACACCCCCTCTTAACCTTCCAGCACCGGGCAGGTGTCAGGCCTTATACGTCGACATTAATCTTCGCAAAGCCATGTGTTTTTGTTAAACAGTCGCCTGGGCCTATTCTCTGCGGCCTCATCGCTGAGGCTCCCTTTTTCCCGAAGTTACAGGGTTAATTTGCCTAGTTCCTTAGCCGTGAATCACTCGAGCACCTTAGGCTTCTCGCCTCGACTACCTGTGTCGGTTTACGGTACGGTCGATACATATCCATAACTTATCAGCTTTTCTTGGAACCCTATCCCCTAATTCGATTCGTCCGAAGACTCCTCTCAACGAACATTTCCGTCGGTTCGTATTAAGCTCAAGAATCCGTCCCTGAGATCGTAATATGCATCGGTGCAGGAATATTAACCTGCTTCCCATCGGCCTCTGCTCTCGCATTATCCTTAGGATCCGACTTACCCTCCGTTGATTGACATAGCGGAGGAATCCTTAGTCTTTCGGTGTGAATGGTTCTCACATTCATTATCGCTACTTATTCCTACATTTGCTTTTCTGTACGCTCCAACGCCACTCAAATGACGCATTCTCCGCATACAGAATGCTCCCCTACCCAAGATTACTCTTGACTAAGCTTCGGTACTATACTTTATGCCCGCTTATTATCGATGCCCGCCCCGCTCGACCAGTGAGCTGTTACGCACTCTTTAAATGATTGCTGCTTCCAAGCAAACATCCTGGCTGTCTCGGCAGTCAGACCTCCTTTGTTCAACTTAGTATAGATTTAGAGACCTTAGCTGTAGTTCTGGGTTCTTTCCCTCTCGGACTCGGACCTTAGCACCCGAGCCCTCACTGCTGTGTATATTTATCCGCATTCGGAGTTCGTCTGAATTTGGTAGGATGTGACTCCCCCGCATCCAATCGGTAGCTCTACCTCGGATAAACTCTCCACAACGCTGTACCTAAATACATTTCGGGGAGTACGAGCTATTTCCCAGTTTGATTAGCCTTTCACCCCTACCCACAGTTCATCCGAAAACTTTTCAACGTTTACCGGTGCGGTCCTCCATCCCGTGTTACCGGGACTTCAACCTGACCATGGGTAGATCACTAGGTTTCGCGTCTACAGCAACGAACTTAACGCCCTGTTAAAACTCGCTTTCGCTTCGGCTTCGTTCCTTAAAAACTTAACCTCGCTCGTTACCGTAACTCGTAGGATCATTATGCAAAAGGCACGCCGTCACTTCATCTCGAAGCTCCGACCGCTTGTAGGCGTACGGTTTCAGGTTCTTTTCACCCGGGTACTCCCCGTGCTTTTCACCTTTCCTTCACAGTACTAGTTCACTATCGGTGTCTCAGGAGTATTTAGCCTTGGCGGATGGTGCCGCCGGATTCAAAGGGGATTTCACCGGTCCCCCCCTACTCAGGATACTGCTCGTCCATCATCTCTTACGCTTACGTGTCTATCACACTCTATGGATGACCTTCCCAGATCATTCAGCTTAAGATAACTTTCTAAATGCAGTCCTACAACCCCCGGTATGCCGTAACATAACGGGTTTGGGCTATTCCGCGTTCGCTCGCCACTACTTGCGGAATCACTATTGTTTTCTTCTCCTATGGGTACTTAGATGTTTCAGTTCCCCACGTTCGCTTCACATGCCCTTTGGCATGGATTCTCTGGCTTCACCAGAGAGGGTTGCCCCATTCGGAAATCTACGGATCAATAGATATGTGCTCTTCCCCGTAGCTTATCGCAGCTTATCACGTCCTTCGTCGCCTCTGAGACCCTAGGCATCCCCCGTACGCCCTTCTCTTGCTCTAATAAAAACTCTTTCTTAACTCAGTCTTTCCAATGATGTCAATGTACGTTCTGCAAAGAAGTAAACTCCTTCACTTTGTGATCTTTCGTCTGTTTTTAGTGGGCCTGCCTGGACTCGAACCAGGGACCTTTACATTATCAGTGTAACGCTCTAACCACCTGAGCTACAAGCCCCGCTCCAGCGAGCCAAAGCCGGCTCTCACAGATTCTGATCTCTCAACAAACTAACTTGTTGATGGGAATAAAAACTTCCACAACCTCTAGGTCTTTCTTATATATGTTTGTAACAAACACTCACCTTATCATTCTTCTGGTCTTGCCAGAATATCTCTATAAAGGAGGTGTTCCAGCCACACCTTCCGGTACGGCTACCTTGTTACGACTTAGCCCCAGTCACTGGTTCTACCCTAACGAAGTCTGTTACCTTCCGCTTCAGGTCTACCCAACTCCCATGGCTTGACGGGCGGTGTGTACAAGGTCCGGGAACGTATTCACCGCATCATGGCTGATATGCGATTACTAGCGATTCCAGCTTCATAGGGTCGAGTTGCAGACCCCAATCCGAACTGTGACATGATTTTTGTGATTCGCTTACTCTTACAAGCTCGCTGCACTCTGTTCATGCCATTGTAGCACGTGTGTCGCCCTAGGCGTAAGGGCCATGATGACCTGACGTCGTCCCCTCCTTCCTCTCTACTTGCGTAGGCAGTCTGATCTGAGTCCCCAACTTAATGATGGCAACAGATCATAGGGGTTGCGTTCGTTGCGGGACTTAACCCAACACCTCACGGCACGAACTGACGACGGCCATGCAGCACCTTGTTTCGCGTCATTGCTGACTAATCCATCTCTGAATTATTCGCTCACATTCTAGCCTAGGTAAGGTTCCTCGCGTATCATCGAATTAAACCACATGCTCCACCGCTTGTGCGGACCCCCGTCAATTCCTTTGAGTTTCACCGTTGCCGGCGTACTCCCCAGGTGGATTACTTATCGGTTTCCCTTGGTCACTGACCCATCGGCCAACAACTAGTAATCATCGTTTACGGCGTGGACTACCAGGGTATCTAATCCTGTTTGATCCCCACGCTTTCGTGCCTCAGCGTCAGTTAATTCGTAGTGACATGCCTTCGCAATCGGTATTCCTCCCCGTATCTATGCATTTCACCGCTACACAGGGAATTCTAGCCACCTCCAAATCACTCAAGCTCTACAGTATCGAGGGCATGCATACAGTTAAGCTGCTGCCTTTAACCATCGACTTATAAAGCCGCCTACGCACCCTTTAAACCCAATAAATCCGGATAACGCTTGCACCCTCCGTATTACCGCGGCTGCTGGCACGGAGTTAGCCGGTGCTTATTCTAATAGTACCGTCAAATAGCCTCGCAAGACTACGTTTCTTCCCATTCAAAAGCAGTTTACAATCCAGAGGACCTTCTTCCTGCACGCGGCATGGCTGGGTCAGAGTTGCCTCCATTGCCCAATATTCCCTACTGCTGCCTCCCGTAGGAGTCTGGCCCGTATCTCAGTGCCAGTGTGGGGGATACTCCTCTCAGAGCCCCTAAGGATCATAGCCTTGGTAAGCCGTTACCCTACCAACTAGCTAATCCTACGCATGCCCATCCATATCCGATAAATCTTTTAATAAAAAACGATGCCGTTCTCTATGTTATGCGGTATTAATCCCAGTTTCCTAGGGCTATCCCCCTGATATGGGTAGGTTGCATACGCGTTACGCACCCGTTCGCCGGTGACATTGCTGCCCCCTCGACTTGCATGTATTAAGCCTGCCGCTAGCGTTCATCCTGAGCCAGGATCAAACTCTCCATTGTAAATTACTTTTACTCGTAAGCGTTTGCCTTTCTCTATATTTTACCTAGCTTTTCGTTCCAGCTCCTAAAAGCCAAAACTAGTGCTTCCATCTTTATCCCCAACAAGTTAATGAACTTTCTCCCACCGTAGTGAGCTTGTGCGTCTCAGCCATCTTTCCGCTTTCGCCGCTCTTCTATTTTTTGCCCCGCTCGCCTTCGTTTCTGTGTGTCTCTCGTCGTTTGGGAGTGCAAAGGTAGAAGCTTTTTTTTAATCTGCAAAACTTTTTTTTGAATTTTTTTTTCTTCTCAAAAGCCCCTCCTTTCAGCTATTCGGTAGACCGTCTCCGAAAGGGTTGCAAAGGTACAACCATCTTTTGAATTAGCAAACTCTACACAAAAGAAATTTCAAAGAAAATAGCCCCCATTTCCCCTCTCTGCTGCTTTTCAATCACTTACAGCTCAAAAAAATTTCAAAGATTTTTAACCCTTCCCGCACGTAGGTTTATATCAAACATCAAACCCTATTTATTAGTTCAATTTATTCTCAAAATAGTAATACTATTTTTGCTATGACCTAGAGTTTCTTTTTTAAAATATGAGGTCTCTCGCTCTCCATTTTTAAAATTAATTCTCCAAAAAGGGTATTTGCCCATGCAAACCACTTCCTAGTAAACTTATTTGAATCATCTTTATCGAAAGATTCGTGCATAAATCCAGTTCCTGCATGACTAGATTTTAGAATTTTTAGTTGGGCGCTTATCTCTTCATCAGAATTAGAGGTCATAGCCCTCATGATCACACCTATTGGCCAGATTTGATTTTCTAAGGTATGGGGACTACCCACTCCTTCTCCTGCCTTACCCTGGAAGAAGTATGGATTATAGGAACTCAACACGAAGGCTCGCGTCCTTTTATATAAGGGATCACTTGCCTCTACAGCACCTAGGTAGGGCAAAGCCAAAAGATTCGGAACATTCGCATCATCCTGGAATAGTACATTTCCAAAACCGTCCGCTTCCATCACCAATACTTCCCCCATTACAGGATGCTTAGACACTCCATATTTATATATAGCAGCCTCCACCTGTCCAGCCAGGTCTTCGAATCTCTTTGCCTCCTCTTTCTTATTATATATATGCACAAGAATCTCTGCAGCCTGACGCAGGCTGACAACAGCGAAGAAATTTGCAGGAATTAAATAAGGATAAACGGTAGCGTCATCTGAAGGACGAAAGATAGAATGAATCATACCGTTTGGTAAGGTTCTGTTTCCATATCCATTCCCCGGAACAGTATCTGTGGACCAGGCCGTGGTTCTGCCAAACCTATATGGCCCTCTATCTTCTAATCTCTGCTGTTCTACAAACGTCCTAAATATAGATAGACAAGCTTCGTACCACTTCTCATCAAATATACTGGTTTCTCCAGCCTGCTTCCATAAACCATAACTTAGTCGGATAGGATAACACAAAGAATCAATCTCCCACTTTCTCTCATGTATCCCCGGTTTCATGTCCGTATGATCAGAAAACCATTCCCCTTTTTTAGCATCCTTATAAAAAGCATTGGCATAAGGATCAAAAAGGATACATTTCACTTGTCGATTAACTACACCTATCAAAAGATCACGAATATCCTTCGCCCCTTTTGCTAAAGGAATATAAGGCCAAACCTGTGCCGTACTATCTCGTAACCACATGGCATCGATATCACCCGTGATGACAAAAGTATCTGGTCTTCCATCTATATAAGAGAATTCTACCGTAGTGTCTAATGTATTGGGAAAACAGTTTTCGAACATCCAGGCCAGTTCCTTGTCGGCTATCTTACTAGAAAGTCTCTCAATGGTCTTTTCTATAGCCGGACTTTGAAACTTTCTCTTTCCCTTGGCCACTCTAACCACAGGAAATTCTTCTGGACTCTTGAATCCCATCAACATCACTGCAGCACTACCGGCCACAAATTCTCTTCTATTCATTCTTAAATAGTCTTTTTGCCACAAAAGCATTCATACCTAAGATCTTTGCCGTGTCTCCTAATTCCGTTACCTTTATCATCAAGCCTTCTTTAAAATCCGGCAAACAATAACGATTAATGGCAAATTCTACGGGATTCACAATCAAATTACCAGCTTTCGACAAGACCCCGTCAATCACTATGATTTGTGGGTTAAATAGGTGAACGGCCACAGACAAACCCTTACCTAACTCTAGTCCTATATTATATAAGGTATCTATGGAGAATCCGTCCCCATTTGCAGCGGCATCAATCACCTTTTCCAAAGTGATCTCCTCCGGCTTATCCCTGTATTTGGACAAAGAAGAAACTACTCCATTACTCAAGCCCTTCTTAACTTTATTAAGCAAAGAAGAAGCAGAAGCCACGGTATCTAAGCAACCAATCTTTCCACAACTGCACAACTCCCCTTCCGGATTAACTTGCACGTGCCCTAATTCTCCGGCAAAACCAGATGCCCCGTTAAAGATTTGCCCATTAATGACCACTGCCAAACCTACACCCCAGTCTACGTTTATAGATAAAACATGTTGTTCATCTTTACCTACACCAAATACAGACTCACCAAAAACTGTAGCTTTGGAGTCATTCAATACATACACCGGAACATTCCATTGAGAAGATATCACCTCACTCAAAGTGGTGTTTTCAGAATTTAATCCTACATAGGTTCTGTTTTGCCCGGTCTGCTTATTAATCAAACCCGGAAATGTCAAGCCCACGGCCACCACTTCCACATTTCTTTCACTATATCGGTATAAACAGTCATTGATGATTTCCAGAATCTGGGATCGGAAACCTTGATCATTTGTAACACCCAGTTCAAAAATCTGCTCTTCAATAATTTCGTTTCTGAAATTCAATAACACGGCTCTAGTGTCATGTGTAGTTACATCCACCACAAGCACGTGCTTATATCTAGGATCTAAAGAATAGATGGTCGGATTTCTGCCTTGTTTTTTTGTATCTACCTCCTCGCCAATAAGCCATTTTTCTTCTAATAATTCCTCTACATGTGAGGTTAAAGTAGGTATACTAATAAATAAAGCCTCTGATAATTCCGCTATACTCTTCTTTTTCTCAAAATAAAGATATTTAAGAATGTTCTTCTTGTGCTTAATCTTTTTGGACTCTACTGCAGACTCTTTAGTTTCACCGGCTCTTTTATCAGCTATTGTTGGCATAATGAGATTCTTTAAAATGGCAATTTAGAGGAAATTCCTTTGGCTAAATCTAAGGGATGAAGGAAAATTATTCGAAAATAAGATCATTTCCCCATTTGTGTAGACTCAAATTCTAAATATCATTCTCACGTCCTTATAGGAAAATAACCCCGGCATCAAGGCCGGGGATTATTTCTATTTAGTGTCCCAGAATAATTTCGTAGTCAAATTATCTTTTGAAGCGACGGCATTATAATTCGCCTCGTTATACGCTTTCTCAGAATTAGGATAATTCCATCTGGCAGGAACAGTGGTTTGATTACTCGCCTGATCTACCCAGAAGGTTAGGGCTGGCAACTTCAACCTTCTTACCTCCGTCCAGTTCTCTAAAGGTTGAACCACGTTAAAGTGCAACCATTTTTGTAGACCAATTAAGGCCAATTTTTCATTTGCACTCTTAGCAGGAGTCCACTGCACTTCAGGTGTAGCTAAATACGCCACGATTTGAGCTTCTGTAATGTTTGCAGGTACAGGAGAAACCGAATTATTAGAGATGGATCTTACTTCCTTATAGAAATTGATGGACTCTCTTATACCTTTCTCATAAGTAGCTGAAGCCATAGCCTCATTCCCAGCTTTCAGATAATATTCAGCTAACATAAACTGAACTTGTGAAGCTGAAATCAAAATTCCAGGAAAATACGAGTTCCTGCTCAAGGTAGAACGGTTATAAATGGTCAACGTACCAGCATTGATCTTTTCAGTAATTGTGGAGCTGTTTTCCAACTGGCTGATGGTTTCATATTTCCCATTTTCTGCTTCTACACCAGGCTCCAATACGTATGTCAATCTAGGATCTTTATTATTAACCATGTGGTCTACAAGCTTCTTACCGGCCACATTTCCATTCCAGTCTTCTAAACCTCTTTCAAACTCATTGTTATCATTAAAATACACTCCTAAAGTCTTCACTTCAAATGCAATGTTTTCCACATTTGTATTCACTATAGGATATGCAGTAGGATTACCCACGATCTGTCCTATTTCTGTTTGAGCACGGGAAGAGAAATTACTTGCACCACTGACACGGGTAAGGATCCTTAATCTCAAGGAGTTCACGTAGCGTTTCCAAGCCGTCAAATCACCATTGTTGATCAAGTCTTGCTTTTCAAAGCCCACCTGAATACCACTATTTACTTCAATAGTATTTAACTCATCTGCAATGGATTTCAAGTCATCCAACATAGTAGTATAAATGCTTTCAGCAGAGTCATACTTTGGATAAGAAACGTTATAGTCCCCTCCATTCGTGCTTAACATCCCTGCTTCTGAGAAAGGAATATCACCATGTAAATCCACTACTTGCTGCGTATGGTCATATAAATAAACTGTAGCTGCAAGCATGTATATCCTTCTCAATTTCTGATCTTCCTCTGAAAGACTATTGAAAACCTTTTGTAACTCCCTGTATTGGGCCAAAAAGTTGTAATAGGTATTCCATCTGTCATTCACAGCCCCACCACCCGGGATGTACTGGTCAATATCATTAGCCCAAGTCACCGCCTGAGTATAACGGTTATTTGTGATCCTATGAATGACGAAGTAGTTCCAATAACTAGGTAGGGCATAGTCTTTATTACTAAATATAAAACCTGTGAATTGCTTCTCTACCGTAGTTGTATTCAATTTAGAAGGATCCGCATAGAAATCTTCGAAATCTTCTTTTTGACAGGCACTCATTATTACCATTAGTGCCAATGCATATATTTTTTTCATCTTTTTCAATTAAAAGGTCGATCTTAACATTATACCAAATCCTCTCGTAGCCGGGTTAGTACCTGCGTTATTGATGGTCTGACTCCATCTGGAACCGGCAGTAAGTACCTCAGGATCTAAGTCTTTCAACTTTCTATAGATAAAGAAGAGGTTACGTCCGTAAACAGAAACATTGATTTTAGATGCACCCAATTTAGATGCTACCTTAGATGGCAAATTGTAACCTACTGATAGCTCTCTCATTTTCCAGTAAGTAGCTTCCTCAATAAACAATTCATATCTGGCAGCACCGTACTGAGGTCCACCCCAGTTGTAGGTTCTCTGATAATACAATGCCTGCGAAATCACGTTAGTGTTAGGTAGATATTTGGTTACTCCATCTTCTACTACTTGGATCACACCTTCCATGAGCATTCCGTCATGGAACACCTTTTCCCCGTTAGGACCGGCATTTGCAGTAGTCTGTACCCCTTTGCCACTGGCATCTATATAATAGGAAAGACCACCACTTTCTTTGTCCATGAATTTCAAACTTTCTTCTGTCATACCGCGCGAATGCATCCAGTTGATCCCTGTAGGCATAACGTATCCTCCTATTCTGAAGTCAGTCATTACATTCACAAAGAAATTCTTATAAGTTGCATCTAAACTTATACCACCCACACCTTTAGGCTGAGTATTACCCACTTTCTTCCATTTTGTAGCGTCTAATTGGTATAAGCCATCCGCTCTCACTATTTTTTGTCCGTCCGGAGCTTCGGCTACCGGCGGCACAAACAGGTCACCCATAGCAGAGCCAACCACAGATTTTAACTGGGCTGCTTGTCCATCATAATCGGCATGAAGCAATTCAGTAGCGTCATTAGTTAACTTCTCCACCACGTTCTTGTTCCAAGCATAGTTAATACCAAGATTCAAGCTATAATCTTTGGCAGTAATTAGGTTTGTATTAATTCCTACCTCAATACCTTTGTTTCTTAAGGTACCAATGTTTGTCAATACTGAAGTACCACCTGAAGAACTAGGCAAAGTCAATGGTAGGATTTGGTCTACGATCTGCGAGTTATAATAAGCTACATCCAGATGTACTTTATCTGCTAGTCTTGTTTCCAAACCAATCTCAAACTCATGTTTACGTTCAGGACGAATACCGTCATTACCCATAGCTACAGGAATAAAGGTATACTGAGTAGAGCCTAGTGTTCTTTGATCATAGGCTACATTAGCTACGTATGGATCCGGATAATTACCTACAATACCCCAGGAAGCTCTAAGCTTACCATAGTTCACAAAGCTTGGCATATCCAAAGCTTCAGAGAAAACAAAGCTGGCGTTTACTGAAGGGTAAACAAAGGAGTTATTATTCGGATTCATGGTAGAGGTGCGGTCTCTCCTGATGGTTCCCTCGATAAATGCAAAACCTTTGTAGTCAAAATTCACTGTTCCTAACACAGCATCAATGAGTCGGTTAGTACGTTTAAGAGAAACATTAAGGCGATCATTCACTGAAGATGTCAAGTCAAATTTATTCTCTGTACTCAAACCTCCATTAGTTCCGGCGGAAAGGAAGGTATTCTGAGATTTAGTTGCCGTGTATCCTCCCATGATGCTCATGGAGAAATCATCATTAAATCTCTTGGTATAGGTTAATAGCAAATCGCCGTAAAGAATATTGTACTTGTTATTCTGAGTTACAAATTCCCCAGAGGAGCCAAAAGCCAGAGGTCTTTCCGTAGCTTTCTTCTCTTCTGCATTAAATCCAGTGAAGTCAGTTGAGACCCTCGCTCTTAAATTTAAATCCTTCAAGATCTGGAAAGTATTGGTTAAACTGGCCAGAACCCTATCACTTTTTTCGAGCGACTGGTGTCTGTACACTCTCCACATATAATCAGCGATATCTCCTCTGAATCCATTGTAAATAATGTTTTCATTCGGTGTCAAACTTTGACCGGAAGCACCTTGAACAAATCTATATCCCAGACTGGTTTGATATTTTTCTCTGTACCAAAGACCATTATCAAAGGTACCTAACATACCGGTGAAGTTATTTATCATGCGGTCTGTAGAGTAAGGACGGTTTTTAGTCAACTGATTAATGTAGTTGATGGTGATATCTGCCTTCCACGCCTTAGATAGATTCAAAGAAGTATTTAAGTTGGCTATGTTCCTTTCGTTTTTAGCATTCAAACTTACCCCTTCATTATCCTGACGGGTTAAGGAGAAACGGAAAGATGCGAAGTCGTTAGCTTGCGACAAAGCCACATTTATATTTGAATTATGAGCATCTTGAAATAGGTTTTTATATCCATCCGGTTGCGCAGAATAAGGTCTCATTTGACCATCCCACGAACGAATGGGCTGTCCATCAAATAAGGCGCCAAAGTTCACTCCCGTCTCCGGAAGGCCTCTGCTGCCATCAGCATACTTGATAAAACCTAATTCATCCTGTCCTGCATTCACCAAAATCGTAGGCCCACCTGCACCTCTAACGGTTTGGAACCTAGGAAGATAGGCAACTTGATCAACGGAGTAATTGGCATTAAAATCAAGATTTAACCCTCTTTTCCCTTGTTGTGCTCTTTTAGTAGTGATTAAAACCACACCATTCACCGCTTCTGACCCGTACAGGGCAGCAGCCGATGCTCCTTTTAAGATAGTAAGGTTTTCAATATCTTCAGGGTTAATGTCATTTAAGCCATTACCGCGTTGACGTTGATCATCCCAGTAATTGTTGTTTGAAACTTCTTCACTACGGATAGGCACACCATCTAATATAATCAGAGGCTGGTTTCTTCCGGTGATAGAGTTGATCCCACGAATGGTAATGTTAGATGCACTGGTAGCTCCACCTGGACCTGTGGCGATACGTACACCAGGAGCTTTACCATAAAGGGATGAAGCTAAGTTAGTGTTTCCTACTTTAATAAGGTCGGCAGATTTAATAGTTGTTGTGGCGTAACCAAGGGATTTTTGTTGCCTTGCCACACCTAAGGCAGTAACCACAACTTCATCTAGCAAGGTGTTATCTTCTGCTAAGCTCACATTTACCACTGTTCTACCGTTAACTGGTACTTCCTGAGTGATAAAGCCAACAGCAGAGAAGACAAGAGTGCTATTCGGTGACGCAGATATTTGATATTCTCCGGAGGCATCAGTGATGGTAGCAGTGGTACTGCCCTTTACCGTGACACTTACTCCGGGAGCATCAGATCCGTCTGCAGCAGAACTCACTCTACCAGAGACGGTTTGCGCCATAGCGTTCATGCCTATCGAGACAAAAAGGCTGATAAGCATAAGTAATTTTCTGACCATAGTTATTGGGTTTTGACAATTATTTGTAATAAAAATACAATGAAGTCACAATAATATTAAAATATTTTATTTATTCAGTCGTCAAGTATTATTTTTTTTAGATTTTATTGACCTTTTGATTAAATATTATACTATTCTTCTAGGTATATGAACAAAAAAAAGCCGGTCGAATGACCGGCTTTTTTCCTAATCCACTTAAAATCAAATTCTTTTTAGAAAATTTAGGACTCCGCTGACAAAACCAGTAGAATTCGTAGCATGTACCCAGTGGTTTGCACCTGGCACAGTCAGTAATTCTGCTTTAGGATAGTAGGCTTTCACCTCATCAAAATCAGAATCTCTTACATAATTTGAGGCGCCCCCACGCATTAATAACAAAGGAACATCTACTTCTTTTGCCAATTCTATGTTTGCCACAACCTCTCCTGCATTAGCGGCTAATACCGGGACATTGATTCTCCAATCAAAAGCCCCGTCATCCGTCCTGTAAAGATTCTTTAACAGAAACTGCCTCTCCCCTGGATCTGTCACATATTGACTAAAAATCTCCTCGGCTTCCTTCCTGGAGGTTATGGCCTTTGGATCTATTGCTTGTAGTCCCTGGATTATATGATCATGATGTCTCTTATATCCCCGAGCTGCAATATCTACTAGAATCAAGCCCGAGTAATTCACATAGTGCTGAGAATAATAAAGGACTGTTTTACCTCCCATACTATGCCCTAATAAAAAAGGCTTATCTAATCCTTGCTCCGACAAGAATTCATCTAAATCTTGAGCTAAAACCTGATAATTAAAGTCTTCACCTCTTTCTGACTGGCCATGGTTTCTGGCATCTACCATATAAACCTCATAACCCGCCTCTCCAATCTGCTTACAAACCGTATGCAGATTATCTGAAGAGCCAAACACTCCGTGTAAAACCACTAATGGCTTACCTTCTCCCGTTTTCCTAAAATGTAGTTTCATATAGCAAATTTAGAAAACATTAGGGCTATATACCTGCATCTATACTTGTTTTTTACCGCCTATAAAAATATTGCAGTCCCTAAGAAAATTTTTACGGAATATTGAAGTTAATAGGTAAATCAAGTGCTTATCTCCAAACACTTTATCGCATGCTAAGCTTAAGTTCCCTTTTTCAAACACCCACTCCGGATGTGAAATTCGAGGAGGATATCCCTATACCGGAAATTGAACTTCCTACCTGGTTAAAACAAGAAGACCTGCTCAGAGATGAAGGAGTACTTTTTGGCTTAAGCGGTTCTGAACCTACTGAAAAAATAAAGATTATAGAATCCACTTATGAACAAGTCCTCGCCTCTCCTAACCAAAAGAAAATGCACCTGCATGAGAAAATTGGAGAGCTAAACTTGATTTTGGAACAAAAAAATAAAAAGCTAGAGGATAATCAATTGAAGATCTCCCAAACCCTCTCCCTAAGTACAGAACCACACGGATTATTGAGGGTTAGTATTGGTTTAGCCTTAGCCATCTTCATGTGTTTTGCTAATTATTTCCTGATCAAAGATGGGATTCAATATGCCTATCCGAAAGATGCGAATTGGATAGCATGGGGCGTTTTTCTAAGCGGTATGTTTAGTTTATACGCCTATACCGCCTTAATACATACTAGTGAACCTGTCACGTGGAGAAGAGCCCTGGAAGAATGGGGCATGCCGCTAGCAGCTTCTTTATTTCTTTTGGCTCAGATTTGGCCACATTTTACTTGGTACAAGGCCATGGCTTACTTCACTTTTACCTTATTCCTATTCCTACTTACAGGTAAATTATTGTTGAGTACCATCAGCAAATGGAAATGGGAATGGGATAAGTTCAAAAACAATTGGAGTCTTAATAAGAATAAGAAACTTGCCCATAAAGAGTGGCCTTCAACTTCTGATGCCTTGGAAAAAGAAATGGAGGAGATTCGTATCCAGAAATGGAATATCGTTCAAACCCTCAACGAAGTAGAAGCCCAGATCCAAAGAATCACTGCAGAGAAAGAATCAGCTATCCATTTATTCCTTAGTGAATACCAGTTGGCCAAACAATACCGTTTCGAAAACGCTAAGATTGTACAAAAATGAACGAAGATTATAAAAAAGGAATAGAACACGGAGTAGATGGATTAGATAAGACCTATTTTGAAGATTACCTCTCCAGTGAAGTTTCCCTGGAATGGCTGGAAGACGCCAAAGCGCAGTTAGTAGATCAGCAAGAAGAGCTCGAAAAAAAGATTCAGGATATTACCTCTAAAAAGCTTCAGATCCTCGAAGCTATACATGAAGTCAAACCTCAGCATGACAGCAAAAAACTAGAAGTAAGTCATTTGCAAGAACAGGTTGAAGACTTCCAGCAGCGGATAGTGGAAGCCAAAAATGAGAAATCCAAAAATCCTTTACACTACCCTCTTCTAGCCGGAATAATCTATTTCTTTGCCGGTATCGTTTTCTTGTTTGGAGATTTGATCATCAGCCACGAAATCGTAGCATATGCTTTAAATATTAAGAATGACAAGGAAGCATGGGCATTTGCCTGTGGACTTGCTGGAGTGACATTCCTATTGAAACCTGCCTACGAAAGACTCATTGAAGAACCCTACCTCAAGAATCCTACAGACAAAACACAAAAACTACATAGATTCTTTCAGGGTACCTTGGTGTTGATTTCTGTTATCACTTTGGCAGTCTTAGGATTCTTCAGGTATGAAGCGTATAAAGCAGAAAAACTAAAGGATAGTATCAATAGAGAAATAAAATCATTGCAACTTGCCAGTACTCCTTTGATTCAAGGAACGGAGGTGAAAGAAGATCCAACTATCCTTTTAAAAATAGAAGAGAAGATGAAGGAAATAGATGCCTATAATAAGGAATTAGTCACTAGTCCGTGGGCCTTGGCATCCTTTGTCTTAAGTGGGGTATTGTTTGCCATTGCAGGAGCTATCTGCTTTGGAATTGCCTTCCCCATTCTTAGTTCCTACTGGAAACGGTGGATTTGGCATAATCCTAGTATCAACAGATCCCGAAGGAGAATCAAGAAGTTAAGAAAGCAAATGGTTCAGATCGAAACTCCTCGTTTTGAATATGCCGCTACTTTGGAACACTACCAAAAAGGGTTGGACCTGCTACCGGACCTTGATACCTTAAAATCGGAAGCCCAAAAAATCAACGATCAAATCCTGTCCATTACTGAAAAAATCAGGTTGGCCCGGGAATCTGCGAGAATCAGCAGTTATGCCACTGGCTATGATTATGGGGAGAAACAAGGGAAAGATCTTGGAAATGATGATAGAAGACGTTTGAAAAACGCTTTAGATGAACCCTCAAAATCTTTCCGCTCCAATGGTTTACGCCCCTATCAAGCACTGAGAAAAGCGATTGGTGAAAACCTTAGGGATAATTAAAATTGTACTTTTCAATGTCTCACTTGCTTTTTACTTAGATCAGCAGAGCCTTATTTAAAATTATTATAAATAAATCTTGCGACAAGGGCGCGATTCTTCATAGTTTTGCTTAATTTTTAATTAGTCTAAATTAATTTAAGTCAAAATGAGAAGTTTTTTACTCTGTTTACTGACCTTGACTGCTCAGGCGCAGCACATTAAACTGAGTGGAACCATAAACGATACCAAAGAACCAATCGTTGGTGTACGCGTTTCTGCCTTTGACCAGTTTTGCCTTACAGATAATGATGGAAATTTCACTTTGTATGTTCCACCCGGAAACATCAGAATCCTATTCGAACATATCTCTTATGAAGCAAAAACATTAGAATTCGGAAGTAAGCAAGACTTTCATATAGGACAAATTCAACTATCCCCCAAAGTTCTGGATGAAATTGTAGTTACCGGTCAACACTCTGCCCAATCCCTGCGAAACTCCGTGTACAACGTACGAGTAATAGGTCCGGAATTAATCCGATTACGTGGAGCCACTAACCTACAGTCTATTCTCAGTACCGAATTAGGTATGCGCTTTTCCAATGACCTCACATTAGGAACCTCTGATATAGAATTAATGGGAATGTCCGGTCAAAATGTAAAAATTCTATTAGATGGGATACCTCTTTTGGATAGAGGTTCTACTCGAGAAAGCCTAGGGCAAATCGATATTTATAATGTTGAAAGGATTGAAATTGTAGAAGGACCTATGTCTGTAAGCTATGGATCTGACGCCTTAGCCGGAGTAATTAACATCATAAGTAAGCAGCCTCAAGATTTTAGTTTATCAGCAAAAATACAGGAAGAAACTGCTGGAAAAGAATATAACTTATTCCAGAATAAAGGCGCGCACTATAGTTCGCTTCAAATGAGCAAATCCATCAAAAATATAGAAACTGCCTTAGGATTTACCAGAAATTTTTTCGGAGGATATCAAGGGAAAGCAGAGGGAAGAAAAAAAGATTGGATGCCTAAAGAACAATATTTAGGTTTTGCCCAAATAGGTTATAAGGCCAAGAATGGAAATATATGGTACCGCTTTAATGGCACTGATGAAACCTTAAAATCTTTAGGAAATATATATATCAACACGAACACCCAAAATCCAAACGCCACTGATCAATATTATATAAGCAAACGCTGGTTCCATCAGTTGCAAGGACAAGCTGAAATCAATTCCAAAACCACTCTCACTATATCAGCATCCTATACAGACTATCAAAGAAACACTCAGACCACAGATATAGATCTCCTCACAAAGAGAAGAACTTTATCTACCTTCGGGAATCAAGACGAAGCAAAAAATAATCAGGCCTTTTTACGTTTGATGGGATTGCATCAATTCCGGCCCGACATCTCTTTCCAACACGGCGTAGAATTAAATCTAAGCTCTGCATCGGGTGAAAGAATAACGGGAACCCCAAATATTAACGATTATTCCTATTTCGCATCAGTAGAATATAATGTAAACAAGAGGCTAAAATTCAGACCTGGCTTCCGAACCATCTATAATTCCGTATATGATGCCCCGCCATTGATTCCATCTATTCATACAAAATGGCAGATTTATAATAATTTAGACCTTAGACTAGCTTACTCTAGAGGCTTTAGGTCGCCTGCGCTCAGAGAATTATATTTCACATTCTTTGACGCTAGTCACTCCATAAAGGGGAATAAAGACCTACAAGCAGAAACTTCGGATAGCTTTAACGCTTTTTTGACTTTCCAAAAGCATAGAACTTACAAATCCACATTGGGACTCTTCTATAATCAATTCAAGAATCTAATCACCTTAGGTATTGATCCAAGTGACCCTTCCCTGAATACTTATCTAAATATAGACAAACATAAAACAACAGGTTTGACCTTTAACCAAAATCTTATTTTTAAAAATGCAACTATTACACTGGGCCTTTCAGAGATAGGTAGATATAACCAACTGGAAGGGAAAGATTTTCTATTTAGCACCGAAATAAACAGTACCATTATATACAAAATCCCCAAATGGAAAGCCTCTGCAAATTTGTATTACAAGTACACAGGAAAGTTGCCTAGATATGTTGCGGAAAATATAAACGGAGAGATCAAAGCCAGACAAACGAAATCAGAAGATTACCATATAGCTGATCTAACATTTAATAAACAACTAGGGAAAAACCTCGAATTAATATTAGGAGCCAAAAACCTTTTTAACATCACCAATATCAGAAATAATAATGCGACAGGAGGAGATGCGCATTCCACCGGCACAAGCCTTCCTCTGTCCTATGGTAGATCTTTCCTCTTTTCCATCAAAGCACAAATTTTTTAATCATATGAAAAAACTTATCTTACCACTCTTAGTAATAGGACTATCATCCTGCAGTGATGATAAAATCGAACGCCCTGATAATTTCCTTAATTTTAAAACCAATCAAGTAGGTTTAAGCGGAGAAAGCTCAGTAGTAGACCTACAATTGACCCAGGCCCATGATGAGGAAATACAAATCCAAATCAACTTTCTAGGCAATGGCGTAGAATATGGAAAACATTTCACTACTGAGCCCTCCGGCACAGGTAATGCCCTACATCTAACGATTCCAAAAGGAAATGCCGGCACATCTTTCAAGATTATTCCTATAGCAGGAGTTTTATTTAAAGGTACGGAAACCATAGATTTCACCCTTTCAACAGTAAGCTCTCCTATTATTGTAGGTTCTACAAAAAACCTCAAATTAACGTTTTCTAGCATCATCTCAGAGGGAAGCCAAATGACCCTGGAAAGTAAAACCTCTGAATCAAACTATACTAATAATGTATATGTAGACTTCAGTGCTAATACTACACATTTAAGCGGCAGAAAAGATTGGAATCTAGGATTTACTAATGACCAAAACTTCAGAGTAATCCTCAATCACTCTCTTCAAACCACCGCTGCCGCTACTACCCAAACTGATATTACAAAGGTTTCATTAGCTGATACCGCTACCACTCCGGACATCTACATTTCTACTGCTAGAATAACAGATCCAAATACCACAAGCCTCGTAGATAGTTGGGACGGAGACTTAAACAAAACCGTATTTGCGGAAGTCTCAGCAACTGAAAATAAAGTTTATCTAGTGGCATTTGAAGGAAAAAATTCACCAAAAACTTCTTGGTACAAAGTAAAGGTTGAAAGGAGTGGCAATGGATATAAGGTCCAATACGCGCCAATAGGTGACAATAATATCAAAACAGTTGAAATCCCAAAAAATCAGAATACTACACTCAGTTACTTATCATTTGACAAAGGACAAGTCAACAATGTAGAGCCTACAACCTGGGATATTCAATACGGCTACAGCACCTACGATTCCGGAATGAAAACACCATACTGGTTTCAAGATTTTATCCTTTTGAATTATTTAGGGGGTGCTGAAGCGGCAGAGATTTCTAATATTAGTTATGAAAACTATACAGAAACACATATTGCATCCACCACATTCTTAAAAACCCGTGACGCCATAGGTAGTAAATGGAGAATAACCACCGGAGCGAATGCAGGGATCGTTAAAGATAAATTTTACATCATAAAAGATCCTGACGGCAACTATTATAAACTACGTATTTTAAGTTTTGGTGTAGGTTCAGGCGAAAGAGGTAAACCCGTTATAGAATATAAATTGGTTAAGAAAGGATAAGGATAAACAGCCCGAATAATTCGGGCTGTTTTTGATTTAGAAACTATTCCTTATTTAAACTTGTTCTAAAGAAAAGACATGAGAGATGGTAATAAAGAAGGAACCTACGTTATACGATCAAGCGCGTGAGGTGTTGGACTCGAAGATCGAAGAAATGGGATTACGAAAAACGCAGGAGCGCTATCGTATTTTGGAGGAAATCTATAAGAGAGAAGACCATTTCGAAATAGAGGATCTATTTGATTCCATGTTACAACAAAACTTCAATGTGAGCAAAGCCACAGTATATAATGTAGTGGAATTGCTAACAGAGATAGGTCTGGTCATCCGCCACAACTTTGGAAATAAGAACGCGGCCAGATACGAAAAGGCATTCGGAAGAAGGCAACACAGCCATATCATTTGTACTAAATGCAATAAAGTGGTAGAATTCTGTGACCCTAGGTTACTATTGATCCAAAATACTGTAGAAAAATACAGTGGAATCACCATCAAGGATCACTCTCTGGTTTTCTATGGAGTTTGTGATAACGAATCCTGCCAAAAGAAATGAGTAAGCCGGATTTTCCCTCCTCTTCAGTCTTCCTTTGCAGAGGTAGCAAATGCGGAAAACATAAAGACTTTAGAAAGGCACTAAAAGCTGTTTGCAAAGAACTTCCGGAGACGGAATTATTCTATATAGAATGCACGGATCGTTGCAGCTTTGCCCCCGTACTAAGCATACAACCACAAAACCTTTGGCTACATGAAACATCCGTAGCTGATATCCCTAAAATTCTGGATATTCTCAAGCCATAAATTCTACTCAAAAAAATTTACTTCCAAAAGGAACATTAATCGCGCAATTTCCTTCGCTCCTTACCCCTAAGAACAAAATAAAATCTAGGATTTCCTTTATAATTCAATAGTATTTTTTTTATAAATAATAGCACGTTTGTAAGATTGATATTAATCTGTAAGTTTGCATAAAAATAAAAGTCATCAATGAGTTATAAAGAACCGGCACCCATTCCGGATGTAGAGAATCCACTGGATTCCATGATGTCACGTTTTAATGCTGCTATCAAAATTTTGGGACTTCCTGATGAAATGTATGACATACTAAAGGTACCAGCCAGACAAGTGATTGTAGGCTTACCGGTCACCATGGACGATGGAAGAATCAAAGTTTTTGAAGGTTACAGAGTAATCCACTCTACTATACTAGGCCCTGGAAAGGGTGGTGTACGTTTAGATCCAGGTGTTACCTTAGACGAAGTTAGAGCATTAGCAGCCTGGATGACTTGGAAATGTGCGGTGGTAGATATACCATATGGAGGTGCAAAAGGTGGGATTGCATGTAATCCTAGAGAGATGTCTGCCGGCGAGATTGAGCGTTTAATGAGAGCCTATACCTTAGGGATGCTAGACATCTTTGGTCCGGACAAAGACATTCCGGCTCCAGATATGGGTACGGGCCCAAGAGAAATGGCATGGCTCATGGATGAATATTCCAAAGCCAAAGGTATGACTACTCATGCCGTAGTGACCGGAAAACCATTAGTTCTAGGTGGATCTTTAGGAAGGACTGAAGCTACAGGTCGCGGAGTAACCGTTTCTGCCATCTCTGCCATGGAAAAATTAAAACTTAATCCTTATAGAGCCACAGCCGCCGTACAGGGATTTGGTAATGTAGGTTCAAATGCTGCCTTACTATTGAAAGAAAGAGGTGTAAGTATTGTAGGGATTAGTGACGTATCCGGAGCATACTACAATGATAAAGGAATTGATATAGAAAAAGCTATAGAATACCGTAACCAAAACAACGGCATTCTGGAAGGCTTCGATGGAGCAGAACCAATTCCGGCAGAAGATTTATTGTTCCTACCGGTAGACTTATTAGTTCCCGCTGCAAAAGAAGATGTAATCACTAAACACAATGCCTCCAAAATACAGGCTAAACTAATTGTTGAGGGGGCTAACGGACCAACCTCAGCTACTGCAGATGATATCATCAATGACAAAGGCATCATGGTAGTTCCAGATATTCTGGCAAATGCAGGAGGGGTAACTGTATCTTATTTCGAGTGGGTACAAAACAGAATGGGATACAAATGGCCGTTAGATAGAATCAATAGAAGAAGTGATAGAGTAATGAAGGATGCCTTCAACAATGTATATGCTACTTCTGAAAAATATAACGTTAACCTGCGCCTGGCAGCTTATATCTTAGCCATAGATAAGGTTTCCAGCTCGTATAAATTCAGAGGTGGATACGGTTGATCCGAAACACCATTGAATAATTTAAGACTTATGCCAAGAAGGCATAAGTCTTTTTTATTTTACCTTTGTGTACCACTTCCATTGGATATGACAAAATTAAAAGACTCAGTATTTTGGATCACAGGTGCATCCTCCGGCATAGGCGAAGCTACTGCAATCGCAGCTGCCCAAAAAGGAGCCAAATTAGTATTATCAGCAAGACGCAGAGACGAACTTGAAAGGGTAAAATCCCTCCTGGGAAATACGGAAGTACTTGTTTTACCTCTTGATATGGAAAAGCTGGATGAGATACAGCCGGCCGTGGATCAGGTAATGGCACACTTCGGAAGAATAGACCTGCTTTTTAATAACGCAGGTATATCCCAAAGATCCAGTGTAATGGACACCAAATTTGAGGTCTTTGAAAGAATAATGCATCTCAACTACTTATCCGTAGTGGCGCTCACCAAAGCCGTCTTACCTATCATGGTAAAACAAAACAGTGGTCATTTACTGGTCACCAGTAGCTTATCCGGAAAGTTAGGCTCACCCATGCGTGCGGGATATTGCGGTTCCAAACATGCACTACACGGTTTTTTTGACGCTTTGCGTGCCGAAGTATATAATCACCACATCCAGGTGCTGATGGTGTGTCCGGGTTATATCAAGACAAACATTTCCATAAATGCCATGTCAGCTGATGGAAGTAAACATGGTAAAATGGATGAGAACCAAAACCATGGCATTTCCCCCGAAGAATGTGCCAATAGAATCATCAATGCCATTGAAAACAATAAGCAGGAAATCTATATTGGCAAGAAAGAAGTCATGGGAGTGTATCTAAAGAGATTTTTCCCTGCTTTACTCAACAAAATAGTACGTAACCAGGCCCCAAAATAATGAAAAAGAATCTTTTCATCGTCAGACATGCAACGGCAGAAGATATTGGAAACCTCACAGTGGTGAGAGATTTCGATAGAGAATTAGTTTCCAAAGGGATCATGGAAGCGGCCAAACTGGGAAAGGCTCTTTCAGAGTACTTCCCTGAAATTCAAGCCATCTACTCCAGTGGAGCGGCTAGAGCACTTTCCACCGCTACTATTGTTGCAGAGCAGATTAAATTTGATACCGAAAAGATTGAGATCAAAGATGCCCTATACGGAAGCGGCCCCCGAGGCTATTTGGAGGTGCTAAATACCATCCCTGATGAAATACAGAATGCCATGATCGTAGGTCATAATCCTGATATTTCTTACTTCGCAGACTATCTCACCAGAGATGATGTAGGCGGAAGCATGAAGAAAGCCTCTTTAATTCATTTAGGCTTTGAAGGATTTCAATGGAACGAACTTTCACAACACTTGGGTGGTTTTATTAATAGATTAGAGGGTTCCCATTGAAAAACAATAAGCTATTTCGCATCATCTTTTTCATTTTTCTGCTCATTGTCATTATACTATTGATTGACATGGCTAGGCAGACTACTCCACCGTGGGAAAAAGCCCCAGTACAAAAAGAGCGTTGATATGAAGTATTGCCTATTTTTGGCCGCATTGTTCTTATTTTCTTGTAATAACGTCACAAAGAAAGAGTATCAAAATCCGGAGGTACAATGGGGAGAGCTCTATAAGGATATAGAGGCTGCCGGTATATTCGAAAACCCAAAAGAATTTTGGGACGCTGCTCCTAAAGGTAAAGCAGATAAACTTCTTCCTTTTTATTTAGAGACAAAAAATGAGCCTGACTTCAACCTCAAGAAGTTTGTTGAAGCTTACTTAGTGGTACCTGACTATTCAAAACCCTATAAAAAATCAGATCTCCCCTTTGAAGAATACGTTCAGCAATCTTTTGCTTCCTTACTAACCCGTCCAAAAGATGACGGGGGTTCCTTGATACCCACACGTATGCGTTACGTACAAGGCGGAGGAATGTTTCCGGAATACAATTATTTCAGCTCCTATTTCGGAGTGAAGGCTTATCTAGCTCAAGGCCAGGATAGCTTAGCTACAGATTTGACCACAAACGCCTTCCAATTCATTCAGGACTACGGATATGTACCCTACGGGAACCGTTCCTATTACTTAGGATTTACAGGTTTCCCTATGCTCTCCATGATGGCGGAGGCAATAAGCGAAGCAAATCCAAAAATGCTGCCCTGGTTTGGAAATTTAATGGCTCGGGATTACCAAAATTGGATGCAAGGTAAAACAGCTATTCCCCTGAATGAGGGAAAAGTCCTTAATAGATTCTTTTCCGAAGGAAAGGCCAATGCTTATATAGATCTACACAAACTTACAGAGTGGAAAGGAAGCAGCAGGTACCTGGTAAATGGGAAACCTGAAATTCAAGACTTTCTACCTATAGATCTTAACGCCGTACTATATCAGTTCGAACAGGTCTTAGCAGCTTCCTTTGAAGCTAAAGGCAGAAAAGAATATACAAACAGCTATTCCAACCTAGCTAAAATCCGTAAAGAACTGTTCGACCAGTATTTTTACAATGCCGAAAAAGGTTTCTATTATGATTACGACTATGTTCGTAAGAAAGCATCTAATTCGGAGACATTAGCTGCAGTATTCCCCTTAGTGGTAGGAATGAGCTCGGAGACTCAGGCAAAAACTGTACTTGAAAAATTGGAAAATAGTTTTCTTACTCCTTACGGATTAAAGGATGATACCAGCCTGAAATTCGGTTCAGCAGAGATGAACTACTTAGCTTATTTGGCTTGCAAAAAGTACAAAAATGAAAACTTAGCAGCTAAGATAAAGGACAGGTGGATTCAATTAAATAAAGCCTATTACGCCGAAAACGGACATATTTTAAGAAAATACAATCTGGAATCTCCTCTTACTACAGATAAAACTCCGGAAAGACTTGACGCCGCTTTAGCTATTCTTCAGCTCTTTTTGCTAGATTAGTGTTATGATAAAGGCATTGGTACTTGGTGCAACGGGCTTGGTGGGTAGTGAATTACTAAGACTACTGTTGGAAGATCCGTACTTTGATCAAGTAGAGGTCTGGTCAAGACGATCAATAGATATACGGCATCCCAAGCTTATGGTAAAGGTCTTAGACTTTAATCAGATCCCTGAAACGGATGCACAAATCATCTATTCTTGCCTTGGCACTACAAAAGCGAAAACACCTAACGTTGATGAGTATCGAAGGCTAGAGGTGGAAATCCCTATCGAAATCGCACGAAAGGCCACTCGTCTTCAACAATTTCACTACATTTCTTCCATTGGTACTTCAAGTAAAGCCAAAGGATCTTACTTAAAAAACAAGTGGGATGCTGAAGAAGGCTTAAGGAAACTTACTATAGAATCCTTACATATCTATAGACCTTCTCTCATCTTTGGCCAAAGAAATGAAAAAAGAACTTTAGAAGGAATAAGTAACATACTATTCAAATGGCTGGATCCACTATTAGCTAATAGTAATTACAGGAGAATTGCAGGTAGCACCATAGCCGCAGCCATGTTGAAATTATCAAAATCAAGTAAAAAGGGCGCTTTTATTCATGAGTCCAAAGAAATTGCAAGAATCTAATTATTTTTGTCTATAAATACTTCAATACATTGAATACTACTATTGTCGCTACAGGTTCGGCTATGCCGGAAAGGCGAATCAAGAACAGTTATTTTCTAGATAGAAAATTCTTAAATGAAGACGGAACTCCTATGACTAAACCGGTGGAGGAGATTGTAGCTAAGTTAGAGCAGATAACCGGAATAAAGGAAAGAGGATACATTTCTGAAACGGGAGATTCCCTTCCTTTGCTCACTGCAGGTGCCGAAGACGCCATTAAGAATTGGGGCAAAGACAGAAACGAGATAGATGGAATCATTGTAGCGCACAATGCAGGAAATATGTTGGAAGGTCGTCATGGCTTTCATACCGTTCCCAATCTCGCTGCACTATTAAAAAATCGTTTGGGCATTACAAACCATGAATGCTTTGCGTATGATATTCTATTTGGTTGTCCGGGATGGGTGCAGGGTGTCATTCAAGCGAATCAAGCCATACAGAACGGAGACGCGAATAATGTATTAGTAGTAGGGTTAGAAGTGGCTTCACGCCTTTTGGATCCGTATGACTTGGACTCCATGATTTTGGCGGACGGTTGCGGCGCTGCTATCATCAGTAAAGGTGAAAAACAGGGAATCATATCTTACGCCACATTTTCTCATGCCCAAGATGATGTATCCTGCATCTACTTAAGTAAATCTTACAACAAGGAGTGGGATGACCGTACACTATTTAAAATGAATGGTAAAGATGTATACAAATATGCCACCACATGGGTCCCTCAAGTCATCAAAAAAGCTCTAGATAAAGCAGGACTTGATGCCTCAGATGTAGACATGTTCCTATTCCATCAGGCAAATGGCAAAATGCTACATGCTTTTGCAAACCACCTGGCAGCCTTATACAATATAGAAGGCTTGAATTTTGATGGTAAGATACCCACAACCATAGAATTTACGGGTAATACTTCTGTAGCTACCATTCCCACCATGTTAGACTTAATTTTAAAAGGCAACTTAGGTGACTATAAAATTACTCCCGGCATGAAAGTGGTATTCGCATCTGTAGGTGCTGGGATGCACTGTAATGCCTTGGTTTACCAATTCTAAAACATGAAACAGAAGCAGATCTTCTTTGACATATACAAGAATTTCTCCACCAGGAGAATGATCATGCTTTCTGTTTTATCCCTATTTGTCATAGGAGTACTCTTCTATTTCAATCAGATAAGTAAAGCCTTAGAAGAAAGGGAAAAGGCCTATGTAGATTTATATGCCAAGGCCATAGCCTTTTTAATAGAGAGTGGGGACGAATGTGATTATACCTTTATTGCTGAGATTATACAGGCAAACACTACCGTCCCTGCCATCCCATCTTTAGGAGGAGTTCCTAACCGACCGGTTAATATTCCCGAATTAGAAGACCCAAATAGAACTTGGACAGATCAGGAAAAAGTGGAATTCCTGGAAAAGAAGATGGAAGAAATGAAGGCTCAAAATGAACCTATACCCTTCCATATTGGAGAAGAAGAAGGCTATGTTTACTACGCTAACTCTACTACGCTCAAGACTTTACGATTCTTCCCTTATATCATCTTAATTACCTTATTCCTTTTCGGAGGATTAGCTTACATTTCCTATTCCTCTTCCAGAAAAGCGGAACAAAACAGGGTTTGGGTGGGATTAGCCAAAGAGACTGCCCACCAATTAGGCACCCCTATCTCCGGACTGATGGGCTGGATTGAAGTTTTAAAAACCTACCCTGACTTCGACCAAAACATAGGAAAGGAAATGATGAAGGATGTACAGCGTTTAGAGACCATCACGGCAAGGTTCTCTAACATAGGAAGTGAACCTACAAAGCGCTCCGAAAATATTGGCGAATTAATAGAGACTACTGTAGAATATTTAAAGAAAAGAATCTCTACAAAGATCCAATGGTCTATTGATAATCGTCTGAAAGAACCCTACTATAAAGATGTAAACAGGCATTTGATCGAGTGGGTGATTGAAAACATCTGTAAAAATGCCGTAGATGCTATGGCAGGTGTAGGCCAACTAAATATCACCATATCTAGAATGCCAAATCAGAAGATTAGAATAGACATTCAAGACTCGGGTAAGGGTATGAGCTTGGCGGTTCAAAGAAATATCTTCAATCCCGGTTACTCCACCAAAAAGAGAGGGTGGGGCTTAGGCCTCACACTGGCAAAACGCATTGTGGAAACCTACCATGACGGTAAATTATACGTTTATAGATCCGAGGTAGGGAAGGGCTCTACCTTTAGAATGATCATATAACATAATAAACTGGCTTATTCGTAATAATTAAAAATAAGCCTTATAACCTTAATTTATAAAAACTTAAGCTCCCAGAAAGTCTACACATTTCAGCCTTTCTCCATGAAATAAGGAGGAAGAATGAAATGATTCTGTATTTTTGTTTTTACTTATCTTTTCTGTCGATGACGCACCATACCCTGAAACTCAAAAAGCCTCTGGCAATTATAGACCTGGAAACGACGGGTGTAAACATTACCAGAGACAGAATAGTTGAGATCTGCATAGCAAAGGCTAATTTAGATGGTACTGTAGAAACCAGGACCAAAAAAGTCAACCCTACAATTCCAATACCACTTGAAACTAGCCTAATTCATGGTATTTACGACGAGGATGTAGCAAACGAACCCACATTCAAACAATTGGCTAGATCCTTAGCCCAATTTTTGGAAGGTTGTGATCTAGCAGGGTTTAACAGCAACAGGTTTGATATACCTATGCTAGTGGAGGAATTTTTGAGAGTCGACAGTAATTTATTTGACATAAAAAATAGAAAACTAATAGATGTTCAGCGCATCTTCCATTTAATGGAACCGCGAACGCTGTCAGCTGCTTATAAATTCTATTGTCAAAAGACTTTAGAAAATGCTCACAGTGCAGAAGCAGATACTTTAGCCACTCTTGAAGTACTTTGTGCTCAAGTAGAAAGGTACGAAGGCGTCACCATCAAGGACGACAAAGGCGTTGAATATGAGCCAGTAAAAAATGACATTGACGAACTGCATAAACTGACATCCAGCACTCTGGTTGACTTCGCACAAAGAATGACCTTAGACAAAAACGGCGAGGTGGTATTCAATTTTGGGAAGAATGCAGGCAAGCGAGTAGTGGATGTTTTAGAGAAGGAACCCCAATACTACGATTGGATTATGAACAGTGATTTCCCGTTAGATACCAAGCGTAAGCTGACAGAAATTAAGTTGAAAATGAAAAAGTAAAATACTAATTTTGCAAGCTATTTGTAAGAAAATCTCTACAAAAAACTATGTTTCAAGGCAGTACAGAGAACATTCCGGAAATCTTTACCCAGATTCCCCTCATTAATATAGTACAACTGGCTACTATCCTATTCATAATAGGTATTGTAGGTGTACTCATCCGTAGAAATGCCATTATCATCTTGATGTCCATAGAGTTAATGCTCAATGCAGTAAACCTGCTTTTGATAGGTTTTTCCTCTTATATGTCAGACGCTCATGGTCAAATCTTCGTATTTTTTATAATGGCGGTAGCTGCCGCGGAAGTAGCAGTAGGTCTAGCCATTATAGTGATGATTTATAGAAACATCCGAACCATAGACATAGGATTATTTAACAAATTAAGAGGATAAAGTATGAGCATATCATTACTTATTTCACTAATACCGCTTATTCCTTTTATTGGCTTTTTGATTAACGGCCTTGGATTCAAGCGTATACCTAAGACTCTTGTACCCCTAATAGGAACAGGAGCTTCATTACTTTCTTTCCTTTGTGTTTTAAACACATACTTACAGTTCACCGGAGAGCCTATCGTTGTAAGGCTATTTGATTGGATTTCTATCGCCCAATGGTCCATTGGCTTTAGTTTCCAGATTGATCAATTATCCTTGATCATGCTCTTTGTGATTACGGGTGTAGGTACATTGATTCACGGGTATTCTGCCGGGTACATGAAACATGATGAAGGCTATGGAAAGTTCTTTGCATACTTGAACCTCTTCTTGTTCTCCATGATCCTTTTGGTATTAGGAGGCAACTACTTGATGATGTTTATCGGTTGGGAAGGAGTTGGACTTTGTTCTTACCTACTTATTGGTTTTTGGAACTCTAATACTAACTATGCCAATGCCGCCAGAAAAGCATTCATCATGAACAGAATTGGGGACTTAGGCTTTTTAATCGGAATTTTCCTTCTGCTTTCCACTTTTGGAACTCTAGAATATGGAGAAGTATTCAATTCCGCCAAAGGCCTGCAGATAGGTGCCCCAATCATCACCGCCATCACTTTAGCTCTTTTCGTAGGAGCAATGGGTAAATCTGCTCAGATTCCATTGTTCACATGGTTACCAGACGCTATGGCCGGCCCT
This sequence comes from Leadbetterella byssophila DSM 17132, assembly GCF_000166395.1. Lineage (GTDB taxonomy): Bacteria > Bacteroidota > Bacteroidia > Cytophagales > Spirosomataceae > Leadbetterella > Leadbetterella byssophila. The sequence goes on along the minus strand of NC_014655.1, from coordinate 3,127,269 downwards.
ACTCCAGTTTCTGCTTTGATTCACGCGGCTACCATGGTGACCTCAGGTATTTATATGATCGTTAGATCAAATGTATTATATACCTTAGCTCCTTTTACTTTAGAAGTAGTGGCATGGGTAGGTTTAGCTACAGCTTTACTTGGAGCATTAATTGGCTTATATCAAAACGATATTAAGAAGGTCCTGGCTTACTCCACTGTGAGCCAATTGGGCTATATGTTTATTGGTCTTGGAGTTATGGCTTACAGCTCCGGTCTATTCCATGTGATTACACACGCCTTCTTTAAGGCACTCTTATTCTTGGGTGCTGGTAGTGTGATCCACGCCATGAGTGATGATCAAGACATCAGAAATATGGGAGGTCTATGGTCGAAAATAAAGATTACTGCCATAACATTCCTCATAGGAACTATAGCTATATCAGGTATACCGCCTTTTGCCGGTTTCTTCTCTAAAGACGAGATTTTGGCACATACCTTTGAACATAATAAAGTAATGTGGATACTTGCAGTTGCAGGTTCATTCCTTACAGCATTCTATATGTTCCGCCTTTTCTTCGTAACATTTACAGGGAAATTTAGAGGTACTGAAGAACAAGAACATCATTTACATGAGTCTCCATCCAGCATGACTATCCCATTAATAGTCTTAGCAGGATTATCCATTATAGGTGGTTTTATAGGAATGCCTGTTGTATTGCATGCTCCTCACTACCTCAATGAATTCTTAAGCCCTATATATGAAGGATCTAGACAGGTTCTTCCCGGATTCGGAGAAGTTAATTTATCCCATAGCACAGAGTGGATGCTAATGGGCATATCTGTGGCAGTAGCGGTGGTAGCTATACTCCTTTCCTATAATGTATTTGGCAAAGGTCAAAAAGTACCTGGAGAAGATTACTCAGGTTTGAAAAAATGGATATACGATAAATTCTATATAGACGAGGCCTACAATGCCGTTTTCGTAAACCCTATGACCAAGTTCTCTACTTGGTTAGGTAACGCTATGGAAAACACCGTTTTTGGTGGAATCATTAACGGCATTTACCGTTTGGTTACCGGATCTAGCGGAGTTTTACAAAGACTTCAGACGGGTAATATTGGAACCTATATAGCATTGATCACCTTAGGTGTGATCATCATCTTTGGAATTAGTGTAGGATCAGAAGTTTGGGCTTCTCTTAAATCTATTAGCAAATAAGCGATGTTAACACTTATACTTTTAATACTGCCTTTGATATCCGGCTTACTATTATGCTGGAATAAGAATGAAGGATTGGCTAAAAGTGCAGCCATAGCTATTAGTTTAGCTCAAATTGGAATCTTCTGTTTGATTACTCCTGAAAATAGCTCAGTAGTATATCAATGGCTTCCTGAATTCAATATTGGATTTAAATTAGGCATGGACGGCCTGTCCAAATTAATGACAGGACTTACTGTGGTAGTTTCTGCCTTAATCATACTAGCTACTCAAGGACTTTCTTATGACAAAAAGTCGAAATTATTAGGCTTAATTCTTCTAACAGAAGCAGCCTTAATTGGAGTATTTACAGCTCAGGATGGTTTCGTGTTCTATTTCTTCTTTGAAATTGCCCTTGTACCGGTATATCTAATAGCAAACCTTTGGGGTGGAAAAGGAATCTCGAAGATCTCTCTGAAGATGTTTATTTATACGGTCTTCGGAAGTTTATTCATGTTAGTGGCTTTCGTAGTACTTTATATATTCTCATCTGGTTCAGAATTAAGTGCTTTAGCACAGGTATCTGAAAAATTACGACCAAGTTTAAATTATTTCTTATTCTGGGCGTTTTTCCTTGCTTTTGCTATCAAGTCACCTCTATTCTTATTCCATGGATGGCTTCCGGATGCATATAGCAAATCTCCTACACCGGCTACTATGTTATTGTCCGGATTATTATCCAAAATGGGTATTTACGGAATCATAAGAATTCTACTTCCATTGGCTCCGGTAGGTTGGGAAAAATACTCTTGCTTAGTAATCTATTTAGCAGTGATTGGCTTAATCTATGGCTCTATCATTGCCATCCGTCAATCTCATGTCAAGCGTTTGGTAGCTTACTCTTCCTTCGCTCACATGGGACTTATGGCAGCAGCAGCCCTTATAGGTAGCGCTGCAGGCATTCAAGGTGCCAGCTTCCAGATGGTGGCTCACGGCTTTAGTGCTGTTGGATTATTCTATGTAGCAAAAATCATCTTCGATAAAACAGGAAGCAGAAACCTCCAAGATTTAGGAGGTATGGCGAAAAGAGCTCCAAAATTAGCTACTCTTTTCCTTGTGGTTCTATTAGGAAGTGTGGGTTTGCCACTTACAAACGGCTTCGTGGGTGAATTCTTAATGCTGAAATCTGTCTTTGACTTTAATACTGGTTTAGGAATTTTAGCCACCACTAGCATCATCTTAGGTGCTGTCTATTTATTAAGACTCTACCAAAAGACCATGTTTGGACCGGCTACTGCATTTACTGAGAATATCGAAGACATTGGAGCAAAAGAATTAATGGTATTAGTACCTATAGCATTGATTATTATAATAACTGGAGTATTACCTAACGGATTGCTGGAACTGAGTGCAGCATTGGTTAAATAAGAGATTTGATATGTATCCTATCATCGTTTTATCAGTTACAGGTTTATTAACCCTATTCTTAGGACTTGAAAATCCTAAATCCAAATGGATAGCTCCTGGAACGCTATTCTTCTTACTTGTAGCACTTGCAAGTAACGCTTTAGACTGGAATGCTCCCGGACATTATTTCAATGCCATGATAGAAGTCAATAACTCTATCATACTAATTGAATCACTAATCATACTGACTACATTCTTTATCGTAATATTAAGTACAGGTCAATTTGAGGATGAGAATGCACACCCTGCTGAATACTATGCCTTAATGCAGTTCAGTGTAGTGGGTGCCTTGATCATGGCTAGCTTCTCAAACCTGTTGATGTTATTCTTGGGACTTGAGATCTTATCCATTGCACTATATGTGTTGACTGGAAGTGATAAGACTAATTTGAGAGGAAATGAAGCCTCCCTTAAGTATTTCTTAATGGGATCATTTGCTACAGGTATTCTTCTGTTCGGAATCGCTATGCTTTATGGATCTACAGGATCCTTTGATATACATGCCGGTTCAAACTTAATCCAGGCACATCCTACAGCTAAAGTATTATTCTTTGTAGGGATAGTGTTTACTGTGATAGGTCTATTATTTAAGATCTCGGGAGCTCCGTTCCACTTCTGGACTGCTGACGTTTACCAAGGTGCCCCTACTATCTTTACAGCCTTCATGGCTACCGTAGTTAAAACAGCTGTGGTTTTTTCCCTATACAGATTATTAGCTACAGGATTTGGATTTGAGTTTAATTTATGGTCCAAAGTACTTTTCGTAGTGATTGCCTTAAGCTTAATTATTGGCAACCTAACTGCGGTGATGCAAGATAACTTCAAGAGATTATTAGCGTTCTCCAGTATTTCTCAAGCCGGTTTCTTATTAATGGGATTAGTAGGAATAAACGAAAGAACATTCGTCAACTTAGGATATTATTCAGCTAGTTATGTACTTGCTACCATTGCAGGTTTAGGAGTGCTAATGATCGTTTCTCGCCAAACCATCAAAGATGGTAGACCTAACGAAAATGTAGAAGTATTCAATGGTTTATTCAAAAACAAACCAGGATTAGCTATAGTATTGTTCATAGCCATGCTATCCCTTTCGGGAATTCCATTGACTTCAGGTTTTTGGGCAAAATTCTTTGTTTTCACAGATGCCTTAAGAACCGGACACTTATGGGTATTGGTACTGGCTATTATGATGTCAGCGGTTTCTCTATATTACTATTTTAAACCAGTAGTGGCCGCATTCAAAAGCGGAGAAGAAAGAGAAATTGAAGTAAAACCATTACATGCAGGATTGTTATATGTCACAGCAGCATTAATCGTAATACTAGGTGTTGCCCCTCAAATCTTTAGAGCATTATTCATTTAGTATTTTTTAAGAACTTTTAAGGCGAAATATTGAAATATTTCCTCAAAACATAGTCTAAACAAAGGATTCTTAAAAAATACTTTAAGTTTTTTTTAAGAAAACTTGCAGGTCTCCTTAAAAAGTTCTTAAATTTGTTCAACGATTTAACAATAAACAATCTCTAAAAATGAAAAAAGTATTTGGTCTTTTAATGGTAGCTACAATGGTAGCATTTACAGCTTGTACTAAAACTGCTGAAACTGCTGAAGAAGAAGCAACTGCAACTGTAGAAGAAGCTGCTGCTGCTGTTGATTCAGCTGCTGCTGTTTTAGATTCAGCTGCTGCTGCAACTGTTGATTCAGTTCAAGCTGCTAACTAATTCCTAAACGAATTACGAAAAAGCCTTATCTTGCGATAAGGCTTTTTTTGTTTATGAACGCACCATACATTAGTACAGATTTTTCCATTTCTCTGGAACCCGTTACAGTTGAACCATTAACGAATGGGAAACAATTATACACCCTTCATTCCTCCCAACTAGAAGTATTCAAACTGGAATTAATTTATCCTTTCGGTCTACTCTCCTTAAATACACTAGAAGAAGGGCACTTCTTGCCTAGACTCATGCTGTTAGGGACGAAGCAAAAAACTGCATATGAAATAGCAGAATCCTTAGAAATGCTCGGAGGGTTTCTGGACATACAAATGGGCTATCAGAGAACTTCTGTAACCCTTCACGGACTTTCTAAATATTTCAATCAATACTTGCCCCTTCTTCTAGAAATCATACTAGAACCCACATTCCCTGCTACGGAGGCAGATGTACTACTTCAAGCTGCCCTGCAAAACATACAAGTTGAACGAAAAAAGACAAGCTTTTCAGCCAACAAGCATTTTAAAAGCATTATCTACTCCAATCACCCCATCTTAGGACGTGTTGCGGAAAACTTTGACCAGGTTATGAATTTGGAGCCTTTACATGCCTCCACTTTCTTAAAATACGGTTGCGACCTATTCCTAACCGGAAATTTTTCAGCATCAGACCTCAATACTTTGAGGGAATTTTACCATCACCTACCGGTGGATAAAAGTACGAATTACGATAATTATCCTACTCCCAGTACTCCTGTACAAAAACACATCCCTCTGGAAGAAAGCATACAAAGTAGTATTATCATAGGTAAGAGACTCTTTAATAGGAAACACCCTGACTTCATTCCATTTTTAGTGGCCAACACCCTCTTTGGAGGATATTTTGGAAGCCGACTTATGAAAAACATACGTGAAGAAAAAGGCCTGACCTATGGAATTTCTTCCTCCCTAAGTCCCAATGGACCGGATGGAGTATGGTCAATACGAGCAGAAGTGAACAAAGAAAAGATGCAAAAGGCCATCATAGCTATCCAAAATGAAATGGATATCCTAAAAACAACCGCCCCTAATCAGGATGAACTTCAAATGGTAAAAAACTACCTGCTTGGAAATATATTAAGCGGAACAAATACACTCTTCGATATTATGGATAAACATAAGGCTTTAAAATTTGAAGAGTTACCATCTGATTTCTATTCAAATATGAACAAGAAGATACAAGCGGTAGACGAAGCGCAAGTAGTAGAGATTATAAACAAATATTTCAACAATTATACTACCGTTATAGCGGGATAAAAATGGGCAGAATACTTGCAATAGATTATGGGAAAGTCCGCACAGGACTTGCAGTCACTGATCCATTACAGATCATAGCTACTGCATTAGAGACCGTCAAGACGGACCAATTGATTAACTATCTGGAAAGATACATCCAAAACGAAGAAGTAGATGCATTGGTACTCGGATTACCCCTTAGCTTAAGAAGTGAAGATACTCCTACCACTACTATGGTTAGAAGTTTCGGAGAGGTATTAAAAGACAAATTTCCCGATCTCCCTCTTCACTTTATAGACGAAAGATTTACCTCTAAAATGGCTTCAGACACCCTGATTTCCTCAGGAGTTAAAAAGAAGGACAGAAAAGTGAAAGGAAATACAGACTTAATCAGTGCTGTTATCATACTTCAAAGCTATTTACAAAGTAAGGGGTTACCCAGATGAGTAACCCCTTAATCTTATTGTTCATATCCCGGATTTTGCTTTAACTTCAAGTTCCGGTTCATCTCATCCCGGTGAATGGGTAGGAAATACATCTTGTCTAACCATCTCCTATCCTCAATAGATCCTATTTCCTGAACGGTGTACGTATAATCATAATTATCTGTATCATACTTATAGAGCGTCACGGTTTTGCCAGGCTTCAAGGTTCCCTTGATACTGATAAATTTAATTTTCGCACCTACAGTAGTGGAAGCAATCATCCATCTACGAATATCATGATATCTATGTGCCTCAAATGAAAGCTCAATCAGTCGCTCGTTCCTATACCTTTCTCTGAGTGCATTTCCTGTATCTGTAATAGCAGGCATACCTGCTCTAAAACGGATTTTATTTAACCACGTTCTTGCCTCAGCTTCTTCACCTAATTCTATACAAGCTTCCACATAATTTAGAACAGCTTCCGTATATCGTAATATAGGCCATGGAATTTCTTGTCGGGTATTCTGATGCTCAAATGCCGGATTATCATCTAAGAACTTCCGCATATAATAGCCTGTCCGTGTACCATTCCAGTCCTCCACAGAACTTAAGCGCGTATCCAGTCCGTTATAGGCTACTTTAGTTCCCCCTGCACCGGACACCTCATATTGGCCGGTCTGAATTTGGCTGGCAGGATCCTTTGCTAAAACATCGGCGGTTCTTTTCTTCCAATCTGCCCCATCATAAAGCACACTTGAATAGAACCTTGGATCGCGATTCTTATAAGGAGCTCCTGCATGAGCAGCATTAGTCCAACTAAATTTGGTACCGTCCGCCATCTCAAAAGCATCTACAAACTGTTGAAGAGGAGTATTTCCTGCCCAGTTATGATAACCGTTAGGCCCATTATATAGACCTATATCCCCACCGGATTCCCTCTTAAGATTAGTGAAGAATCTACCCAAGATCATTTCTGCTTCCCCTCCATTACGAGAGTAGGCTATGTTCTTGAAATTCTGTCTGCCCTCATCAGCACTAACAGGCGAGGCTAAATCCAGTTTATACTGGTGGGCAGTTACATCTAAAACAGCCTTTGCCGCGGCCTTAGCCTTTTGCCACCTTTCCGTTCTAGATCCTGTACTCAAAGTGAGATATTCAGGGTTAGCATAAGCTGCTAAGGCGGTGGACTTCCCTTTTGCCGTATTCAAATCTAGCAAATCTGACGCAGCATAGGTCAGAACCCTGGATTTTAATGCAAGAGCTGCGGTAGCCGTGGCTCTACCCTTTTCTACACTTATGCCCGTAAGTAAAGTAGCTGCATCATCCAAGTCCTTCACTATAAAGTTAACACACTCCTCCATAGTATTCCTTGGAAGCTCATAATCTGCCTCTCCCAATTCGTAAGGACGATCGACGATAGGAACAGCTCCATAAAATCTGATCAACTGATGATAAAGGAATGCCCTCATAAACTTAGCCTCTCCCATTAACTTATTGACCAAATTACCCGAACTGGTGAATTGAGGCGCACTCAAATTTTTAATAGCAATATTAGCAGCACGAATACCTCTATACATATTGCCCCATTCATGGGTATAGTTAACCCAACCAATATCAGCAGGATTAGACCTAGATTCGGTGATAGTAGTAATCCCCCTACCGGTGTGAGTAAACATGGCTTCGTCACTTAATGCTGCCAGCATTTGCTCATCAAAACCACCTTGACCGAACCATGTATAAATATTGACAACAAACCTTTCAGATAAAACAGGATCTGTCCATACAGCCGACTCAGAAACCTGATCTAAGGGCTGGGTGTTCACAAAATTATCATTACAGCCAGTATGGATAAAAGCTAATCCTCCTAGCAGTAGCATGTGTTTTATATATTTCTTCATTTTGCTCAAAGATTAGAATGTTACAGTTAAACCGGCGTTAATCACTCTCGCTTGCGGATAATATTGTCCTGTAGTATTATCTGACTCCGGATCTAAAACTTTCAACTTGTCCCACGTGATTAGGTTTAAACCATTCACATAAAGTCTAAGGTTATTGATATTTACTTTTGACAATAGGGATTGAGGTAAAGAGTAACCCAATTCTAAATTTTTAAGACGTATATAGTCCCTACTTCTGAACCAGTACGTGTTATTGTAAGAATAGTATTGGTTTCCGCGCTCAGCAATTCTCGGGTGCTCGCTGCTAGGATTTGCTATACTCCATCTGTTTTCATAGATATCTAAGAAGAAGTTTCCTATATCTCCCATCTCTCCTGCACTAACATATTGCTTCGCACCGGCGGCTCCTTGGAATAGTATACTTAGGTCAAAATTCTTGTATTGACCTCCCAAAACCAAGCCCCCTTGGAACAATGGAATATTGTTATAATCAGGTCTAATCCTATCGTCAGGATTGATGATACCATCCCCGTTAATATCCTTATATTTCATATCTCCAGGACGAAGATTACCTACTATAGCACTGTAATCCTTTCTATTTTTATCATTTTTATCATCAGGATGACCATTTCTAACGGTAGTAGCATCTATTTCTGCCTGATCCTTAAATACTCCATCAAATTCATACATCAAGAAAGTACCCATAGGGCTTCCCGTGGATTTTTGCCACTCCGGAGCTCCCGGAGCTTCATCCCAGAACACGATGCGGTTTTTAGCAAAACCTCCGTTTATGCCTACATTATAACTAAAGTCGCCTATCTTATCTCTCCATCCTATATTAAACTCCCATCCCTTGTTTCGCACTTTACCAATATTCTCATTAGGAAGTGTTAAACCGGTAGATTGAGGAACTGAAGCGTTTCTTGCTGTTAAGATCTGCGTCCTTAAGTTGTTAAAATACTCAAATTCAAAGGATAATCTATTTCTAAGAATAGCACCTTCTAGACCAACGTTCGTATTATTAGCTACCTCCCAGGTAATGTTAGTATTAGGAATTCTTGACTCAGAAAGTGTCTTATACTCTGAACCGTCAATGATATAACTACCAAATCCATAAGTAGCCAGATATTGGTACCTACTTACTTGGTCATTACCCATTTGTCCCCATGAACCTCTCAGCTTTAAGTAGTCAAAGAATTTCTTGCCTTTTTGCATGAAACCTTCTTCAGAAATCACCCAGCCTAACATCACCCCGGGGAAGAAACCATAGCGAGTTTCCGCCGGGAAGATGTCAGAGGCATCATAGCGCCACAGAACCTCAGCGAGGTATTTCTGGCTGAAATTATAAGTAAAGCGACCAAAATAGTTCAAACGAGCCTGTTCATACGCACCGCCCCAGTTGTTCTTCTCCAAATCACCTCCTGCAAACATCTGGTCTATGGCCGAAGAAATAAAAAACCTTCTATATGCACCCATGTTATCCCCTTCAATGGTCTCCCGGTTAGTACCTGCCAAGGCACCCACCGTATGATTACCAAAAGTTCTATCATAGGACAAAACCGCGCCTAATAAAATGTTCAATTGACTCTCGGTATACTGATTCAAGTTAGGCTCAGCCGGGCCTCGCGTTGAAGCCACTAAGTTAGGATTTCCATTAGGATCAGTACCGGATCCTCTTTCATATAGAGTCCAGGGTATAGTCCATAATTTTCTGTTCCAAAGTCGCTTGTCCAAAGAAGCCGTACCTGAAAATTTCAATCCTGTTATACCGGGGATTTTTATATCTAGCTGTCCATTGGTCTGCAAGAAGTCATTCTTTTGACGATCATATCCGGTCTGGTTTGTAGTAATAACCACAGGGTTTTCTCCGTATTCAATATCCGGACCAGGTAGACCATTAGGCCAGTATGCCGGCATTTGAGGTTTTCCCCTCATTAACATACGGAAAATAGCCCCTGCCCCTTTAGTAGGATATCTTCTGTATTCTTCTCTCCCCAGAACCCCTATTACCACATTGATATAGTCATTAATTTTTGCATCTAGATTAATTCGAAGATCATATTGGGAATATCCCGTTGCAGAATTTTTATAGTAAGCATCTTGATCTTGGTAACCTAAGGAAGTATAATACTTCACATTCTCTCCACCCCCGGTTAATTGAACATTATGCCTAACTTGAGGGGACCATTCTTTTAAGGCTGCATCAAACCAGTTGGTATTCGGATAATTCCACGGATCTGAACCATCTCTCAACTTCTGCATGGCTTCTGGTCCGAAAGGAGCCACCTCTGTATTTCCCTGAGAACTGGTATATCTACCGGTAGAATTGTAAGCATTCAATGCATTAGTCCATTCACTAACCGGAAATTTCTCATATATCTTCAATTCATTTAGTAACTCTGCATACTGAGCGGAGTTCGTCATCTTAGGGATAACGGTTGGCTGAGCATATCCTTGATTAAAAGAATACGTCAATTCCGGCTTCCCGGATTTACCTTTTTTAGTAGTTATCAGGATAACCCCGTTGGCCGCTCTGGCACCATAAATGGCGGCAGAGGCATCTTTAAGTACAGAAATACTCTCAATATCATTCGGATTGAGGCGTTCCAGACCACCTGCACGATTAGGAATACCGTCTATCACTATCAGCGCATCATTATTTCCCAGTGTATTTGAACCTCGAATTCGGATCGCAGACCCATCAAATCCTGGCTCACCACTACGGTTTACAGCAACTACCCCTGGCAATCTACCCGCCAATGAGTTACTTAAGTTCACCGCAGGAGATTTGACTAACTCATCTCCTTTTACGGATGCCACAGCACCTGTAACCGTCTCTTTCTTTTGTACACCATATCCCACCACTATCACCTCGCTCAAATTCTGGTTGTCTGACATCAAGGTTACATCAACCACAGACCTGGAGCCCACTACCTGCTCTTGTGCAGTATACCCCACCATAGAGAACACTAATACGGAGGATTCATTGTCCACCTCAATCTTGTAATTGCCGGAAACATCCGTTACCACTCCGCGAGTGGTACCTTTTACGGTAACCGTCACTCCCGGCAATCCTTCTTTTGTCTCCCCATCAATTACGGTGCCCGAAATCTCCCGGGCCGCAGCAAATGCTACCTGACTCCAGACCAATAAAAGGAACAGGAGCCTGCAGGTAAAAATTTTTTTCATACGGATTAAGTTTAAGTGAGTAAGAAGATTTAGAATTAGCACTTTAGCGCTATACTGTTCTCAAAGGTAGGATTTGCTTTAATTAATAAAATTCAATTTTTTATACGAATAGTTGTATTTTAGATGCTCAAACGTTTGCATAGAACGAAAAACTTTAGTGCAAACCTTTGCGCAAATCCAAAAAAATCTCACTTTTTTGCAATTATTAAACAACCATACACATGCAAAACGTTACAATCAAAACAATAGCCAAAGAATTAGGAATTTCAGTATCAACTGTTTCACGCGCTCTTCAGAACAATACCAGAATTGGAGAAAAGACTAGAAAAGAAGTAAAAAAAATGGCGGAGAAGTTGCAGTACGTACCAAACCCCATCGCACTCAACTTACAAAGAAGCCGAACAAATACCCTTGGACTAGTCGTTCCGACTCTCTCAGAAGAATTCTTCTCTCATGTAGTCTCTGGAGTTGAAAAAGTAGCCACTGAACAAGGTTTTCATGTCATTGTTAACCAAAGTCAGGACAGCATGTCTACAGAAAAAGAAATCATCCAGTCGTACATCGCAGCCAAGCTCGACGGAATAATGGTGTCTATTGCTGCAGACACAAATGATTATTCACACTTTGTAAAAGTTCAAAAACATAACATCCCCCTGGTCTTCTACGATCGGATACCAAGGAATTTCCCCTCTCATCAGATTAGATCGGAAATCCAACCCGGAATCTTTGAAGCTATGCGATTCCTCCATCAAAAGAATATCCGAAAAATAGCCTTACTAAATGGTCCTTCTAATCTTTTGGTGTCAGATGAAAGACTAAATGGATATTTAGCCGCTATTAAAGACCTAGGCTTGAGTACAAGCCCCCAATATATCAAAACTACTAATCTAACCCGGCAAGACACACTATTAAAAATGGCCGAGTTTATAGAGATGGGGCCAGAAATGCCGGAAGCCATCGTATGCTTTAATGACTACGTGGCCTTACACGCCATCAGGACTTGCCAAGATTTCCACCTGACACCGAATGTGGACATTTCATTTGTGAGCTTTGCTAATATTGGCATCACAGAATTTATTGAAAACAAACCTATAGCTTCCGTTGAACAATTCCCCACCCAAATGGGAGAAGAATCAGCAAAACTACTTTTGGACAATATTATGACAAAGGACTCCATGAACTTTAAAAACATTAATATCAGTACCCAACTAGTAGTACATTGAAGTCTTGTCCCAGACCAAAATTTCTTATTACATTTGTCTGATGGCATCCATTTTTGATACAAAGATTGAGTATTTAAAAGGCATAGGAGGCCCCAGAGCAGAATTATTAAATAAAGAGCTGGGTATATTTACCTATGGTGACCTACTGGAACATTATCCTTTCAGATATGAAGATAGAACACGTTTCTACAAAATTTCTGAACTAACGGATACCCTACCGGCAGCTCAATTGCTAGGTAAAATAAAAAGTGTTGAACTCGTAGGCGGAAAAGGTAAATCTCGCCTGGTAGCTACTTTTAGTGATGGAGTAGCCTCCATGGAATTAGTGTGGTTTCAAGGTGTAAGTTATTTCCATAAAATCCTCCAAATAGGTGCTAATTATATTGTCTATGGGAAACCTTCCCTGTTTGGGGGAATTTTTTCTATTCAACATCCGGAGATTGAACTTTATAAGTCAGATCGGCCCCTCCCAAAGTACTTTCAGCCCATTTATCATCTTACAGATAAACTCAGAAAAAAGTTTATTGAGAGTAAGACCTTTACCCAATGGTTCAGAACTTTACTCCCTCTGGTCCAAGAACATATACACGAAACCTTGCCTGAGTTTCTATTGAAGAAATACAAGCTCGTTTCTAAAAAGGAAGCGTATTATTACCTACATTTACCAAGGTCTCCTTTAGAGCAACTTCATGCTAATCGCCGACTGAAATTTGAGGAATTGTTCTATAATCAGATCAAACTGATATCCCTCTCTTTGGTAAGAAAAAACGAGTATCCAGGGCAAGTTTTTAATAAGACCACCCTACTTACAAAGTTCTATCAGGATCACTTGCCCTTTGACCTTACAGGTGCACAAAAAAGGGTGATAAGAGAGATCTTTGGGGATCTTAAATCTGGTCGACAAATGAACCGACTTGTCCAAGGAGATGTAGGAAGCGGGAAAACCATAGTAGCCTTTATATGTATGCTAATGGCCATTGATGGAGGGGCACAAGCCTGCATGATGGCACCTACAGAGATCCTTGCTCAACAGCATTTTTCGAACCTGAAGAAATTCGCTGATGCCTTAGAATTAGAAATCCGACTGCTAACGGGATCTAGCACAAAGAAAGAAAGAGAGGAGATACATCAAGGTTTGATAACTGGACAAATTCACATTTTAGTAGGTACACATGCCGTATTGGAAGATGTGGTTCAATTTCAAAACCTTGGACTGTGTGTGATTGATGAGCAACACAGATTTGGCGTTGCTCAAAGAGCAAAACTCTGGGAAAAGAACAAAAAGCTTTATCCTCACATGCTGGTTATGACGGCCACTCCCATACCCAGAACACTTGCCATGACCCTTTACGGGGATTTGGATATTTCTGAAATCGATGAACTTCCTCCCGGCAGAAAACCTATCAAAACAGTTCACAGATTTGAATCCAGTAGATTAGCCGTCTGGGGATTCATGAAGGAGGAATTAGCTAAGGGCAGGCAAATATATGTAGTGTTCCCTCTGATTGAAGAATCTGAAAAATTAGATTTAAAGAATCTCTTTGACGGATACGAAAATATCCGTGCAGCCTTCCCCGAATTTGCAGTCAGCATAGTACACGGCAAAATGAAGCCAAAAGACAAAGAGTATGAGATGCAAAGATTCAAGAAAGGAGAGACACAAATCATGGTGGCTACCACAGTAATTGAAGTAGGAGTAGATGTTCCTAATGCCAGTGTCATGGTCATTGAGAGTGCACATAGATTTGGGTTATCCCAATTACACCAATTAAGAGGAAGGGTAGGCCGAGGTGCTGAACAATCCTACTGCATCTTAATGACTGATTATAAACTATCTGCTGATACCAGAAAGAGAATGGAAACCATGGTGGAGTCAGAAAATGGATTCTATATTTCAAAGGTAGATCTTGAACTAAGAGGGCCAGGTGACCTGTCCGGCACCCAACAAAGTGGACTGGTAGATCTAAAACTCGCTAACCTTGCAAAAGACGAAGAAATCCTAAAGATTGCCAGAGAAGAAGCATTTACTATACTCCAAATGGACCCCAGTCTAAGTATGCCTGAACATAAAGCTATACAAATGCATCTATCCAGAATCAGAAACAAGTCTTTAAGTTGGAGCAAGATCTCTTAATCAGGCTTTTTATAATTCTTGACAATAAAGGAAATACCAGTGTGAACTATGTCCCCCATGGTTTGGCAATGCCTAAATTGAGAATTGTAAGTTAATTTTTGTAGTGCCGTTCTCAATTGAACCACATGGTCATACGGTGCCAGCTCCTCCTTCTTCATGATAGACACCAGGTATTCAAACCTCCTCAAACTGTTCTGAACCCTCTTCACCAAAAGTGATCTTATCTCCGTTCTATATTGTTCTATAGACTTAGGTTGTAACTTTTTCAGCACCAAGTCTACCATCTTAAAATTCTCCTTAAAATATTGTGGCATATAGATCTTCAAGTTCCCTTCATAACATTGTTGATCAAAGTCTATGGGGCGGATTCTGTATACCACTCGGTCAAAGTCATGCGTTGGAACTACTACATAATTGTAGGAACGCATATCACCTAAGAGTCCCGTCAAACAGCGCTCATTAAACTTCACGAATTCTTTCGCGATCTGAGTCTTATCCAGTTCCGAACAATTTGGCAGATAATCCTCAATGAACACGTCTCCAGGTATACCCCAAATATGTTCTTCTATCAGAGTGTCATTATAGACCAAATAATTTGCCCTGTTTGGAGAAAGCAAATCTTCCATCTCTAAACCATAAATGCGAGAAGCATCTACTCGTTTGATATAGAAATTAGTATGGATATCATTCAAAATGTTCCTGACCCTAATTCGGAATGGTTTCGAATTCCCAAAGGTACAATAGTCGATAGAGTCCACGGTCAGATAAGGCAAAACACTCCTATCTCCATCAGAATGCAAGAGCGTATATATCCTCTTTAAACCTTCCCGTATCTCATCAAAATCAGTAGGATTATAATACACACTCCTCCATAAAGTGTCTTTCCCCTTTTGATCCTCTACCACTCCCCAATCAGTAAACCGCAAAAGATCTTCGTACTCTAAATCTATCTTTATCAGTCGGTTATACCTATCCAAATACTCTCTTAATTTTGTAGAAACCGGGTAAAAGGGTTTCCTGAAAGCTATATTGACATCTTTTTTAACTTCTTTCATACCTCACATCAAACGGTGACCTAAGGTACAAAAATCCTAATCACATCCACTATTCGCCCTTTTATCTTTTTCTACAAAAGTGATTCTTTCATTCACTAACCCAATCCCAAATGCTTCCAGTTTATACCCGCCTTCAACTACCACTTTAGAATAGCCTCGTTTACATAAAGGACCCCACTCCAAACTTGAACCCATTAGATATCCTACATAAAAATACCCTACTTCCTGGTAGGCTATATTCAAGGATATACGTGGAAATGCTACTCCAAATTGTAGATCTACAGGCATACCAAATCCAGCCGCAGAGTCAAATGTGCCGGATTGAAAATCAGCTTGTCCTAATTCTCCATGTGTTTGTACGTCTGAACCTTCATAGGTAAATCCTCCATCAGCAGAATAAGCTATCTTACTTGTCCCAGTTGCAGATGACATAGGATCAGGCAAGGTAACTTTAGAAGTAAATTGCACACCCACGTCTACAGACATAGGTATAGGATTTGGGAGAGGCCCAAGTGGTGTTGGTAACATAGGAAGAAGGGGAATACTTAAAGCTAACTTTGGCAAAGAAAAATTATGCTCACCAGGTTTATCGCCTGCAGTCGCCATCTTTAGTTCAACGTTTCCCGTCATTCCTTCATTTTCCAACTTAAAATTCTTTAGCTTCCCATCTTCCATATAAATCAAAACCCTTTGATCTGGTAAAGTGGCATGACCTTCCGCCACCATGGAAGTACTACCACCTTTGCTGGCTTTAAATATAAACCTACACGTTTTAATCTTACCCTGCCCCCCCTTCTCCGGTGATATACCCATTTCATAATCTATACCGCTTGCTGAAAATTTAAACTTTAGCGTATCCTTTCCTATCCTCTGCCCTTTAGCTAGTAACTCCTGACCATCTACTCTTAGAGAGATGGCGTTTGACCATTCGGGAGTAAACGTATAATCAAAATGAGCATTCTGGATCACCTCATTTACCTTAGCCGGCTCTAAAACCATCTCAAACCTATCTCCATTAGAACTTACACTTTTAACCTTGTGCATTATTTTACCTGGTACTACTACTATTTCTCCTACTTTCGGAGCATTTGGGAAATAAGATTTCCTAATCAAAAATCTATTCTCAGAAACTTCTTCCACTTCTGCGAAAGGCTCCTCTACCATGACCACTCCGCTTTTATATTCTATACCGAGGTTTTCATCTATATATCCGGGTTTCTCTACTTCAGAAGTCTTGCAGCTCCATACAAACAGTAATAAAAAGGCTATTTTTTTCATGCGCGTGGTAAATTTTAGGTGATTGTTAGATTTAGTGAAGAAGTCCTAGAAAAAGTAAACACTATCCTTTTAAAAAATCCTTACTTTTAGGTCAAAATAACCTTTACCATGAAGAAACTATTTCTCCTACTTTGCTTAGGGGCATGCACAGCCAATGCTCAAGTTTTCAATGAATTCCCCGTTCAAACTCAGAAGCCACCCCTCCACGGTAAACACTGGATGGCTATTGGTGGAAAACCTTTAGCCGCTACTGCAGGTGCTATGATCTTTTCTAAAGGCGGAAATGCTGTAGATGCCTCTTGCGCCATGCTGGCAGCTAGTTGTACCATGTGGGATGTTCTAAGTTGGGGAGGAGAAATGCAAGCTCTGATTTATCATCCAAAGCTAAAAAAGGTGATAGCCATTAATGCACATGGTGTAGCACCCAGCGGTGCTACAGTTGAGTATTATAAAAGCAAAGGTTATCAATATCCTCCTGAATATGGTCCGCTAGCAGCGGTAACACCCGGAACTCCTGGCGGCCTCATGGAAATTCTGGCAGAATACGGTACCATGAGTTTGAAAGAAGTACTCGCCCCGGCTATGAGCATGGCTGCAGGCTATCCTATAGAGGCTCAGACCGCCAATTCCATCGAAAAAAACAAGAAACTCATCAAAGAATGGCCCTACAGTAAGAAAGTTTTTCTTCCTCACTTAGGGGAAGAGCGTGAAGCTCCTGAAGCAGGGGAAATCTTTGTACAAATAGACCTTTTGAACACGCTTCAAAAATTAGTTGACGCTGAACAAGACGCACTAAAAAAAGGGAAATCACGCAAGGAAGCCATTAGGGCAGCTTACGACAGATTTTACAAAGGAGATATTGCCAAAGAAATAGCCAGAGGAACGCAAGAGCAAGGTGGTTTAATAACTGAAGCAGACTTAGCCAACTGGAAAGTTAAATTTGAAGAACCCCTACATGTAAATTATAAGGGGATTGATGTTTACAAATTGGCTCAATGGACGCAAGGACCGGTAATGCTTCAGGCCCTTAATATGCTGGAGAATATTGATCTCAAAGGGATGGGATACAATTCCCCAAAATATATCCATACCTTATATCAGGTGATGAACTTGGCTTTCGCAGACCGGGATTTCTACTATGGCGACCCATATTCTGTACCAAATGAACCCATGAAGGGCCTTCTTTCTAAGGAATATGCGAAAGAAAGAATAAAGCTGATTAACCCTGACAAGAACGATCCAAAAGCAGGACCAGGTGACCCTTACCCCTATCAAAATGAGAAAAACCCATACCTCAATATTTTGAATGATCAATCGGTAGGAAAAGTTGACTCCCGCTTGAACGATAAATTCCTAGAAGATTTCACCGCCGGTACTACTTCTGTAGTCACCGCAGACAAAGAAGGTTGGATCGTTTCTATGACACCCAGCGGAGGATGGGTTCCCGCTACTATAGCTGGCAATACTGGTATTGGTTTAAGTCAACGTATGCAGGCTTTTGTTTTGGATCCAAAAGAAAATCCATTTAACGTGCTTGAACCAGGAAAAATTCCTAGAGTCACGCTTACACCAAGTCTTGCATTAAAAGACGGAAAACCTTACCTGGCTTTTGCTAAACAAGCTGGAGACGAACAAGACCAGCTTCTGCTACAATTCTTCCTGAATATGGTGGAATTTGGCATGACTGTACAGGAAGCCACGGAGGCACCCTCATTCAAAACCTATCAATTAAAAGCCTCTTTTGGTAACCATGAAAAGAAGCCAGGAGCCCTAACTTTACACCAGGAAACACCGGAATTCTATAGAGCTGAATTAAAGCGAAAGGGATATACCTTGAATTTCCAACCTAGGACTAGCGGACCTATTAACGCCATTTATTTTGATTGGAAACACCAAACCTTTTGGGGAGGCAGTAGTAACCATGGTGAAGATTACGGTATAGGTTGGTAAAACAATAGCAGAAAGAACTATTATCTTTGCATATAAAACTGGAAAACATGATCAATACTTCATTCCTGTCTCACCTACAGAACACACTACAAGAAATCGAAAATGACGGCCTTTACAAACGTGAAAGAATTATTACTTCTTCACAAAGCGCTGAAATCGAAGCTAATGGTAAAAAGCTCTTAAACTTTTGTGCCAATAATTATTTAGGCCTTTCAAACCATCCGGATGTAATAAAAGCTTCTCAAGAAGTAATGAATACTCACGGTTACGGTATATCTTCCGTTCGTTTTATCTGCGGAACTCAAGACATACACAAAACCCTGGAAGAAAGAATTTCAAAATTCTTAGGAATGGAAGACACCATTCTTTACGCTGCGGCTTTTGATGCTAACGGTGGTATTTTTGAACCTTTATTCACAGAGTCCGATGCCATCATTTCTGATGAGTTAAACCATGCTTCAATTATAGACGGAGTTCGTTTATGTAAAGCCGCAAGATATAGATACAAAAATAACGATATGCAGGATCTTGAGGCCCAACTCATTGCAGCGAATGAAAAAGGACATAGATTCAAAATTATCGTTACTGACGGTGTATTCTCTATGGACGGAATAGTAGCAAATCTTAAAGGAGTTTGTGATCTAGCAGAGAAATATGACGCATTAGTGATGGTAGATGATTCCCATGCTACTGGATTTATTGGCCAAACGGGTAGAGGAACCCATGAGGCAAATGAAGTAATGGGAAGAGTAGATATTATCACATCTACCTTAGGTAAAGCCTTAGGTGGGGCTATGGGAGGATTTACTTCCGGCAAGAAAGAAATCATAGACCTACTACGTCAGCGTTCTAGACCTTATCTCTTCTCAAATTCATTGGCACCAGGTATTGTAGGTGCAGCCTTGAAGGTATTGGACATGATTGAAACAGATACTAGCAGGAGAGATACTGTAATGGAAAATGCTGCATATTTCCGTACAGAAATGAAGAAAAGAGGTTTCGATATTCCTGATGGAGACGCAGCTATAGTACCTGTTATGTTATATGATGCAAAGGTGTCTCAGGTGATGGCTGAAAAATTAATGGATGAAGGAATTTACGTAATCGGATTCTTCTACCCTGTAGTTCCAAAAGGAAAAGCCAGGATTAGAGTACAGCTTTCAGCTGCACACACCAGAGCTCATTTGGATACGGCCATAGCAGCATTTGAAAAAATAGGAAAAGAATTAGGCATAATATAAAGCTTCTTCAACGAACAAATGAAAACAAGTAAAATCCTAATTACTGGCGCTTTGGGGCAGATCGGGACGGAACTTAGTGTAGCATTAGCCAGTAAATACGGATCAGAAAATATTATCGTTTCAGATTTAAGAGAGCCTTCAAAACCACTTGAAGCCGGTGTATTCGAGCAGTTAGACGTAATGGATTTCAAACGTTTTACAGAAGTCTTGGAAAAGCATCAAGTGGATATCGTTTATCACCTGGCTTCTCTCCTTTCCGGAACTTCAGAGAAGAATCCGGCATTGGCTTGGAAGCTAAATATTGATCCACTGCTATATCTCTGTAACCTAGCAAAAGAAGGTAAATTAAAACAGATATTTTGGCCTAGTAGTATTGCGGTATTTGGTAGAGAAATACCGAAGACAAACGTAGGTCAAGAAGTACCCTTAAATCCTTCTACGGTATACGGAATAACAAAATTAGCGGGTGAAAAATGGTGTGAATACTATCATCAAAAACACGGAGTGGATATCAGAAGTATTAGATATCCCGGTTTAATATCATGGAAGGCACCTGCTGGTGGAGGCACTACTGACTATGCTGTGGAGATATTCCATAAAGCGATAGAGGAGAAAAAATACACCAGTTTTATAGCTGAGCATACGGCCATGCCTATGCTGTACATGGATGATGCCATTGAAGCTACTTTAAAGCTTATGGAAGCCCCTTCTGAAAGCATTACGGTAAGAACTTCATACAACCTCGGAGGTATGTCCTTTACCCCGAAAGAACTAGCAGAAACCATAAAGAAAGAGATACCAGAATTTGAGATTGCTTATGAACCTGATTTCCGACAAGCTATCGCTGACAGTTGGCCGGCCAGTATTGATGATTCTATAGCCAAAAGGGATTGGGGATTAAGCTACATTTACGATCTTGAAAAGATGACAAAAGAGATGATCCAAAACCTAAAAAAGCCGGCATAAGCCGGCTTTTTTCTTATTAGTATCTTTGAAGAAAATCAGATAACTCCTTCCGCTAGAACCAGCACCTTATTGTTTTGTACTTGAACAACACCACCTTCAACAGTAATGCTTTCTTTTTTACCGGAGATTTCATATACTAGTTCACCGGTAGCCAAAGTACTCACCATAGGAGCGTGATCCTTAAGAATTTGGAATTGTCCCTCTTTTCCGGGTAAAGTAACTAAATCTACTTCTCCGGAAAAAACATTCTTCTCAGGTGTAGTGATCTCTAATCTCATTTGTTCGCTTCTTCGATTAATTTCTGACCTTTCGCTACAGCATCTTCAATGGTACCTACCAAGTTAAAGGCAGCTTCAGGAAGGTGGTCATACTTACCATCCATAATTTCGTTGAATCCTTTAATGGTATCGTTGATGTCTACAAGTACACCTTTAAGACCAGTAAACTGCTCTGCTACGAAGAATGGCTGTGAAAGGAAACGTTGAACACGTCTTGCTCTTGCTACAACTAATTTATCTTCCTCAGAAAGTTCTTCCATACCTAGGATGGCGATGATATCTTGAAGCTCTTTGTAACGTTGTAGTAAGTTCTTCACTCTTTGAGCACAAGCATAGTGAGCATCTCCAAGAACTTCAGCTGTAAGAATACGAGAAGAAGAATCAAGAGGATCCACCGCAGGATAGATACCTAGCTCAGCAATCTTTCTACTTAATACTGTAGTAGCATCTAAGTGAGCGAAAGTTGTAGCTGGAGCAGGGTCAGTCAAGTCATCGGCAGGTACGTAAACCGCTTGTACGGAAGTAATGGAACCTCTCTTAGTAGAAGCGATACGCTCTTGCATGGCACCCATCTCAGTAGCCAAAGTAGGTTGGTAACCCACCGCAGAAGGCATACGACCTAGAAGGGCAGATACCTCAGAACCCGCTTGTGTAAAACGGAAGATATTGTCAATGAAGAATAGGATATCTCTACCTTTTCCTTCACCGTCTCCATCACGGAAATACTCAGCAACGGTCAAACCGGATAAGGCCACACGAGCACGTGCTCCAGGAGGTTCGTTCATCTGTCCAAAGATGAAGGTTGCTTGAGAATCTTTTAGAAGTTCACGGTCAACTTTGGATAAATCCCAACCGCCTTCTTCCATAGAATGTTTGAATTCATCACCGTATTTCACGATACCTGATTCAATCATCTCTCTTAATAAGTCGTTTCCTTCACGAGTACGTTCACCCACACCCGCAAATACAGAAAGACCAGCATAAGCTTTGGCAATGTTATTGATCAACTCTTGGATCAATACAGTTTTTCCTACACCCGCACCACCAAACAAACCAATCTTACCACCCTTTACATAAGGAGCAAGGAGGTCAATCACTTTGATACCTGTGAATAAAACCTCAGTAGAGGTAGCCAGATCTTCGAATTTTGGAGCTGAACGGTGGATGGAAATACCTTTGGTTTTCACTTCTCCCAAACCGTCAATGGCTTCACCCACTACGTTGAAAAGACGTCCTTTGATCTCATCACCCGTAGGCATGGTAATGGGCGTTCCCATCAATACCACTTCCTGTCCTCTTTGTAGACCGTCAGTACTGTCCATCGCAATGGTTCTAACTCTGTCTTCACCCAAGTGTTGCTGACATTCAAGTACCACGCGCTGACCGTTAGATTTGGTAACGTACATTGCATCCAAAATCGGAGGTAAGGATGTTGCTACGCCTTCAAAACTTACGTCTACAACAGGGCCGATAATTTGGGAAATTTTACCAGTAATTGCCATTATATTAGTAATTTAGAATAATGTTTACATTTTTTGGACTGCAAAAATACAGGTTACTTTTTTTATAACCAAGTTTTAGCAGCTCCAATTTTTGTATTTTTTAAAGATTTACCCCCTGTTTTTGAGAGAATCTTTGGAAAAATCTTAGCTCTATTTCGAACTCAACTTCGCTTCTATGGTCTGCTGCGTATGCGGTACCGCCCTTAGTCGCTCTTTGGGTATTAATTTTCCGGTATCCTTACAAATACCATAAGTTCCATTTTTGATTCGGATCAAAGCCGCTTCCAACTGCGTAGCAAACTTCTGTAACCTGGCAGCCGACTGACTTAATTGCTCCTTCTCCCGAACGTCAGCTCCATCTTCCAAGGTTTTCGAACCTACCGCAGTATTATCCGTACCGTTGTCGTTCTTCCTACTTAAGGTCTCTCTAATGAAATTCACTTCATTATAGGTAGCCGCTAACTTTTTATTAATTATTTCCTCAAACTCCTTCAGCTCCGATTCAGTATAGTGGGTTTTTTCTTCCGTTACTTCTGACATGTTTTTAAGCGTTTTAAGGTGATTCACAAAATTTTGCGCAAATATACACCCTTTATTCCTTTATTTAAAATATTTCCACTTAGGCACTTACACTAATTTTTAGACGTTCATTTTTATATACAAACACTAGATCTTCTTCTAACCTTATTATCACCCATTTACACCCAACTCCACACTTTACAATTGCTTAGCAATCAAAGTTTTACAAAAAAATAAAATCCAAAAAACTTAAAACGTGCCATTTTTATCGTAACTTTGCGCACTTTTTTAGAAACGCAAGGATTTCAATTCAATAAATCCTTATATAAAAGGTTAACAAAATGCAAGAAATCAGAAACATAGCGATCATCGCTCACGTTGACCACGGAAAAACGACCTTGGTAGACAAGATCATTCACGCTTCAAAAATCTTCCGTGAAAATCAGGAGTTCCAGGACCTGATATTGGACAACAACGACCTGGAACGTGAGAGAGGAATCACTATCGTTTCCAAAAACGTTTCCGTTCGTTACAAAGGTGTTAAAATCAATATCATAGACACTCCTGGTCACGCTGACTTTGGAGGCGAAGTGGAAAGGGTTCTTAAACTAGCAGACGGTGTAATCCTACTAGTAGATGCCTTTGAAGGCCCTATGCCTCAAACCCGTTTCGTACTAGGAAAAGCCCTAGATCTAGGACTAAAACCTATCGTTGTAGTAAACAAAGTAGATAAAGAGAACTGCCGTCCAGACGAAGTACATGAAAATGTATTCGACTTGATGTTTAACCTTAACGCTACAGAAGATCAATTAGACTTCCCTGCACTTTATGGTTCTTCAAAACAAGGCTGGATGAGCCCTGACTGGAAAAAGAAAACAGAAGACATCACCCCTCTTCTTGACGCCATCATCGAGCACATCCCTGCATCTCCGGTGGTAGAAGGCACCTTCCAAATGCAGATCACCTCTCTAGATTATAACCCATTCGTAGGTAGAATCGCTATCGGTAGAGTGGCTAGAGGTACTGTGAAAGAAGGCCAACAAGTAGCCCTTTGTAAAGCAGATGGTTCTATCAAGAAAATGAAGATCAAAGAACTTCACGTTTTTGAAGGTCTAGGCAAAGTAAAAGTAGAGTCCGTAAGTTCAGGCGAAATTTGTGCTATCACTGGCCTTGAAGAATTCGAAATCGGTGACACCGTAGCTGATGCAGAAAGTCCGGAAGCATTACCAAGAATCGCGATTGATGAGCCTACAATGAACATGTTGTTCACCATCAACAACTCACCATTCTTCGGTAAAGAAGGTAAATTCGTAACTTCTCGTCACCTTCGTGATCGTCTAATTAAAGAAACAGAGAAAAACCTTGCCCTACGTGTAGTTCAAGGTGACACTGAAGATAAATTCTTAGTATTCGGTAGAGGTATCCTTCACTTGTCTGTACTCATCGAAACTATGAGAAGAGAAGGTTATGAACTTCAAGTGGGCCAACCACAAGTAATCTTCAAAGAAGGCGAAAACGGAGAAAGACTTGAACCTATCGAAACACTTGTAGTAGACGTTCCTGAAGAAACCGCAGGTAAAGTAATCGAGCTAGCTACGCAAAGAAAAGCGGAACTTCTGATAATGGAACCTAAAGGCGACCTTCAGCACCTTGAATTTAATATCCCTTCAAGAGGTTTGATCGGACTACGTTCTAACGTATTAACAGCTACCCAAGGGGAAGCCATCATGAACCATAGATTTAAAGCATATGAACCTTATAAAGGTGCCATCCCTGGTAGAATAAACGGTTCCATGATCTCAATGGGTAACGGACCTGCCGTAGCGTACGCTATTGACAAGCTTCAAGATAGAGGTGTATTCTTCGTTGAACCGGGAGAAGATGTTTATATGGGTATGGTTGTGGGTGAACACAATCGTCAAAACGATATCGTAGTAAACCTTCAAACCTCTAAGAAACTGACTAACATGAGAGCATCGGGTTCTGATGATAACGTCAAGATTGCTCCTAAAATCAACTTCTCTCTGGAGGAATGTATGGAGTACATCCAAAAAGATGAATACCTTGAAGTGACGCCTAAATCACTTCGTATGAGAAAAATCTACTTGGATGAAAACGAGAGAAAACGCATGGAACGTAAAAACGAAGACGCTCTGGCTTAAACATATCACCCCCGTTCATCGGGGGTTTTTTATTGCCTGAGATATAGCATTTTTAGTGCATTTATCTAATTAGCACCCGAAACATAGATTTATTATCTATATTCTTTGGTTCAAATAAAATATTTTATCTAATTTTGCGTTCATTTTTAGTAAAATTGCATTAATAATATGAAAACCGCAGGTACCTACCTTCCTTATAAAGTGAAGGACATATCCTTGGCCGAATGGGGTCGCAAGGAAATCACCTTAGCAGAAGCAGAAATGCCGGGCTTAATGGAGATCAGAAAAGAATATGGCCCTTCTAAACCTCTAAAGGGAGCAAGGATCGCAGGCTGTCTTCACATGACCATCCAAACTGCTGTTCTTATCGAAACTCTAGTAGAACTTGGAGCAGAAGTAACCTGGTCTTCATGTAATATTTTCTCTACACAGGATCACGCAGCAGCAGCCATTGCAGCAGCAGGAATTCAAGTTTATGCCTGGAAAGGTATGACAGCTGAAGAGTTTGATTGGTGTATAGAACAAACTTTATTCTTTGGAGAAGAACGTAAGCCACTTAACATGATCTTAGATGATGGTGGTGATTTAACGAATATGGTATTTGACGTTTACCCTGAATTAGTGGAAGGCATCAAAGGCTTATCAGAAGAAACCACTACAGGTGTACACCGTTTATATGAAAGAAAGAAAAACGGAACGCTACTACTTCCTTCCATTAACGTAAATGATTCCGTTACTAAATCTAAATTTGATAACAAATACGGCTGTAGAGAATCATTAGTAGATGCTATTCGTAGAGCTACGGATTTGATGTTAGCAGGTAAAGTAGCCGTAGTGGCCGGTTACGGTGACGTAGGTAAAGGATCAGCTGACTCTTTAAGAGGAGCAGGATGTAGAGTATTGGTTACCGAAATCGACCCTATTTGCGCCCTTCAGGCAGCTATGGATGGTTTCGAAGTAGTACCTATGGACGAAGCCGTTACTCGCGCACAAATCTTCGTTACAGCTACAGGTAACTGCAATATCATCCAGTCGAAGCATTTCTTAAAAATGAGAGACAAAGCCGTAGTTTGTAACATAGGCCACTTTGATAATGAAATCGACATGGCTTGGTTGAACCAAAATTATGGTCACACTAAATCTACCATCAAGCCACAAGTAGACATGTACAATGTAAACGGAAACGATATCATCGTACTGGCTGAAGGTAGACTTGTGAACTTAGGTTGTGCTATGGGGCACCCATCCTTCGTGATGTCATGCTCTTTCTCAAACCAAACTTTGGCTCAAATCGAACTTTGGACACAATCTGAAAAATACGAGAAAGACGTATACGTACTTCCTAAGCACTTAGACGAAAAAGTTGCCGCTTTACACCTTTCACATGTAGGAGCTAAACTTGATGTACTTACTCAAGAACAAGCAGATTACATTGGGGTGAAAGTAGAAGGTCCGTATAAAACAGATATGTACAGATACTAATCTCAATATACATACATTTACAAAAGGCTTTGGAAGAATTCCAAGGCCTTTTTTTCTGTCCAGGTGTATTCTTGCCCTTGTACCATAAAGCCTACATGACCTCCGTTCTTAGTCAATATAAATTGAATCAAAGGATTATCACTTGGCTCATAACATTCCGGACCTAAAAATGGATCATTCAAAGATTGCACTATCATCGTGGGTACCTGTACCCTATGCAATAAAGGCTTTGTAGAAGCTTTTTCATAAAAGTCGAAAGCCGACCGATAGCCGTGAATAGGCGCCGTATACCTACCGTCAAAGTCCACGAAATTCTTGATGTGGACAAAGTCTCTACATGAAACCAACTCGTTTCCCGGAAACATCTGCTCTTTGATCATCAGTTTAGCCTTTAGCTTACGCAAAAAGCGATTCATATAGAATCTTTTATAAGGCCTGTCTAATTCCCTCACAGAACTATAAATATCCAAAGGCACAGAACCCACAAAAGCTCCCATTACCTCTTTCGGTAAACGCTCCGGATGCTCACCTAGTAATCTCAAGGTAAGACTTCCTCCCATAGAACAACCGGAAAGGAAAATGCTATCATAACCTAAACGTATGGCATGCTCAACCACCGTTCTCAGATCCTCAGCATCACCATGATGATAAAACCTGGGGAGACGATTGATCTCTCCGCTACAACTCCTGCAGTTCCAGCCTAAACCGTCTATACCTTGTTGAGAAAATAACTTGATAAGGGCCGTAACATAAGGGCGTGTGGAATCCCCCTCTAAGCCATGAGTAACTATGATCAACTTTTTAGAACCTACCTTATGCCAGTCCAGATCCAAAAAGTCTCCATCTTCTAGCTCCAGCCTTTCCCTTTCATAAACTATTGGAACTGCCCGAAATAAGCTAGGATATATGGATTGAAGATGGCCACCCCACTGTAAGAAGGGTGGCCTTATTTTAACGAGATTTTGCATATTCTAAAACCTTGTTCCATACCCGGAACAGGTTACCGGAACAGATCTTTTCTATATCTTTTTCTGAATATCCTCTTTGAAGTAATTCTGCCAATAGATTCGGATAGTCTGAAACATCTTTCAAACCTGTAGGTAAACTATCCCCAACACCATCATAATCAGACCCTATTCCCACATGATCTATACCCGCAATCTTCACGATATGATCTATATGATCTGCCACCCTTTTTACGTCTGAGTAGTTCCTGTAATCCTTAGCTATCTCTCGAGCTATACCGTCTCTCAATTCCTTTCCGGCCAAACCCTTTTCTTCAAGCTCTTTTCTGATCTTTTCTGTAGCTGCAGCTTTGTACTTAACCACATCTGAATCTAAGAATGTAGAACCAAAGTTCACCATAATCACCCCACCATTGGCTTTCAATGCCTTCAACATTTCATCAGACATGTTTCTTTGCCAACATGGTGTGAATTTCCTTGCAGAAGAATGGGAAGCTATCACCGGAACCTTAGACACCTTAATTACATCAAAAAAGGCATCATCTGAGATATGAGAAACGTCTACCATTATACCGGTTTTGTTCATCTCTTTTACTACCTCCACACCAAATGGGCTTAAACCACTCCAGGTCTTCGTACTATCATAGCTGGAGTCACAAATATCATTGTCTTTTGAGTGAGTAAGCGTCACATAGCTGATCCCCTTTTTACGATATAAAGCTACATCAGACACACTGGTGATAGGTGAGCCGTTTTCCATACCCATGGGCAAAGCTATCTTCCCGGCTTTTTTAATTCTCTTAACATCATCCGGCGTTTTAGCTACTTCAAAGTAATTACTTTTCTCTTTAGCAATAAATTCCACCATATTGATCAAGGTGTCAGCAAGCAACTTTGCCTCTTGCGTACTTCTGTTTGCCGGAATATAGATGGACATAAATGGAGCATCTAATCCACCAGCTTTGGCACGCACAAAATCAAAGTCTCCTTCCTCACTCTGCACAGGTATTCCTGTATAGGATTTTTCTAAACGGAAATTCTTGATCTGTAGACGATAAGGCAAGTCCACATGGCCATCCGCGATGATAAACTTCTGAGCCAATTCCTTCGCTTTATCCGCGTGGGATTTTTGTGCTACAGTGCTAGCTGAGAATGCAGCTACACACAAAAGGGTATAGATATATTTCATAAATAAGTTAGGTTAATCAAATCGGTCGGAAGATCACAGAATCCGTCATCACTTTATTACTGATATGACCAGCTCTATCCATGATAGCTATTTCAAACTTCACAGTATCTTTAGGATAGCGATAAAATGAGTGCAAATTCTCATACCTATAATGGATCACACCTTCTATAGGCCCCGGTTTATCTTTTGATAATCGGAAAAACATATCCACAATAGGCTGAGTAGGTTCGTAAACCACATATTTCCCTTTATCCTTCCTCCAAATGGTCACTAAGAAATTCGTCTTAATTCCTAGCTTTTCCAAAGAATCGCGTTCCCAGGTATCATACCCCAAATCACCATCACCATCTCTAAATTTTAATGAAACAGTAATAGAATCTTTATATCCTCCTGTAACCTCATCTACCCTCAATGCATTACTTATAGACTGGAATTCAATCTCTGGTACATTATCAAAATCAGGCACACTGAAGCAGCCCAGGCATATTGGAAGTAAGAAGAGCGGGAATATTTTACGAATACGCATGGTTTAAACTTACTTTTGTAAAAATAATAAAAAAGCGTGAAGATGAGCATTAGGGAAGAATTAAAGTCTGCACTAGTACATCTGGGTTCTGATCCCCGATCATTCGAGGATTTAGCCCTGGAAATATACCGTTACCAATTCCACCAAAACCCGGTTTACCAAGCTTACGCCTCCAGTCTGAATAAGACCCCGGATCAGGTGAAAAGGTTGGAGAAAATACCTTTTTTGCCCATTTCCTTTTTCAAATCCCACCCTATCAGTACGGGATTCTCAGAACCTCAGGTCATCTTTGAGAGCAGCGGCACTACCTCTAGCACTACAAGCAGACACTTGGTGAAAGACCTTGCGCTATACGAAGTCCTAAGTAGAAAGACCTTTGAGACCATCTATTCTCCCCTTTCAGACTACCATATCTTCGCACTTTTACCTTCCTATCTCGAACGAAATAACTCTTCGCTCGTGTATATGGTTGAAAACTTTATTTATAACAGTTTTAGCAAATTCGGTGGTTTTTTCCTTAATAATACAGAGGAAATGGTAGATCGAATGCTTGCAGCAGATCATAGAAAAATCCTCCTAATAGGTGTAAGTTTTGCATTATTAGACCTGGTAGAAAACACGGCATTGGTCAAAAAACTGGAACCTATCCGTGACAGACTTATCGTAATGGAGACGGGAGGAATGAAAGGAAGAAGAAAAGAATTAATCAGAGAAGAACTTCATGAGATTCTAACCCAAGGCTTTGGTATAAAAACCATACATTCAGAGTACGGGATGACTGAACTTCTATCGCAAGGTTACTCAAAAGGCGAGGGAGTTTTTGAACTTCCCCCTTATATGAAAGTCCTCCTTAGAGAAGTGAATGACCCGTTTACTTACCTACCTCATTTTGCTATTGGTCAAAAATCTGGCCCACACAAGCAAAGAACAGGAGGAATTAACGTCATTGACCTCGCAAATATAGATTCATGTAGTTTCATTGAAACTCAGGACCTAGGCGTCTTCACAGAAGACTACAAAGGATTTAAAGTGGTAGGAAGATTTGATAATTCAGATATCCGAGGATGTAACCTACTCCTTAGCAGTTAAAATATGTGCAACTATTTTTACAGCGTGTTCGCGTGAATTTTCTATAAATAACCTTCTGGTATCTAGGCCTCCGCATATGACGCCGGCTAAGTATAGTCCGGGCACATTAGTCTCCATGGTGTTCTCGTCATAAAAAGGCTTTCTTACTCCGTCTTCAGAGAGTTTAATCCCTAGTTTTTCTAAGAAGGAAAGATTAGGCGTATAGCCCGTCATGGCTAAAACCCATTGATTATCTATCACCACCTCTCCTTCCGGAGTATGGATCACTACTTCGTGTTCTCTCACTTCTTTGAGAGTAGAATGGAAATAAGCCTTTATAGAACCTTCCGCAATCCGGTTTTCTATATCAGGTCTTACCCAATATTTCACAGTCCTACCTATCTCTCCATCTCTAATGACCATGGTCACATCTGCACCTTTTCTAAAGGTCTCAAGAGCCACATCTACGGCAGAGTTATTAGCTCCTATGACTACTATTTTTTGGAAAGCATAGAAGTGTGGATCTTTATAATAGTGTTTCACCTTAGGCAAATCTTCTCCCGGTATACCTAAGAGATTAGGAATATCATAAAATCCTGTGGCCAAGATCACTTTTTCAGCTGAATAGGTTCTTTTAGAAGTCTTCACTTCAAAACCTTTCTCTACTTTATATACATCAGAGACTTCTTCAAACAAGTGGATGTTCAACTGTTGATTTTGAGCCACTCTTCTATAGTATTCCAGAGCCTCCGCGCGGGTAGGTTTTGCAGAGTTAGAAACGAAAGGAATATTATCTAATTCCAGTCTCTCTGAGGTACTAAAGAAGGTCATTGTAGTTGGATAATGATATAGAGAATTTACTAAACATCCCTTCTCTAGGATTACATAATCTAATCCTGCTTTCTTACACTCTATTCCGCAGGCCATTCCTATGGGGCCTCCACCTATGATCACTACCATATCTATATTAAAAAGGGCTACCCTAACAGATAGCCCCTCCTTTAATTACTTTGTTTCTTCAAAAATTTCAGGTAAGAATTGACTCAGCGTATTATACCAGTTAATGATCTTTTTTACATCAGTAGCGTAAACTCTCTCCTTGTCAAATTCAGGCAATACCGTTTCAAAAAAGTCGAAATAATCTTTATTGCTGGCATTCTTCATATCGAAATCCACTTTTTCACCGTGCTTTTCACGGATGACCAGGAAGATCTCACTTAGAGGTTTTGATTCATTAACGTTCTCAGTATATACTGAGATCTCTTTCAATACAGATACTTTAGCATTGGCATTGATCATTTCTCTCTTCTTGCTAGCATCTAAAGATTCAACGATAACTCCGCCTCTTCCTGGTTTAACTATTCGGTATAATCCCGGTCTGCCAGATATATTGGCTACCTCCTGTAATAATTCCATAAATTAAAATTTCAATACATTTGATTTTGGACGCAAGTTACTTAAAAAATGAAATCCCCTTAGCATTTAAGGCACGCATATTACTACCCTTCATTAAAACTTTTAACACAACACCCTGCTCATAAGCATTTTAAACTTCATCTACAGCAAGCAATAGTGCATTATGAGCAAACTCATATTTTTCCGATATCTGCTGTCATATTTCCCCCTTTCTCACCCTCCTAATTTTACACCTCAATAACTAAAAACCTCTGACAGATTATGCAGAATAATACTCAAACATCAGGTGTTGGAGTCTTGGAGCAGTTCGAATATGACAACAAGATCGTCAAGGCCTTCCTTATAGCTTCAGTGGTATATGGAGTAATAGGAATGTTAGTCGGACTTACTCTGGCGATCCAACTATTTCTACCCGAAGCGAACTTCGAGAACCCCCACACTACATTCGGTAGGCTAAGACCTTTACACACGAATGCGGTCATCTTTGCCTTTGTAGGGAACGCCATGTTTGCCGGGGTCTACCATTCCAGCCAAAGATTACTTAAAACTGGTCTGTTCAGTAAGGCTCTATCCTGGATTCACTTCTGGGGATGGCAGTTGATCATTCTGGCTGCGGCAATCACTTTGCCTATGGGCTTAACCTCAAGCAAAGAATATGCTGAATTAGAATGGCCTATTGACGTAGCTATTGCACTGATTTGGGTGGTATTTGCCATCAACTTCTTTGGAATGATAGCCAAGAGAAGAGAAAGACACATGTATGTGGCCATCTGGTTCTATATTGCCACCATAGTGACCGTAGCTCTTCTTCATATTGTTAACTCTTTAGCCATTCCGGTATCATTCACTAAGAGTTATTCCATGTTTGCAGGGGTACAGGATGCTTTGGTTCAATGGTGGTATGGACATAACGCTGTGGCATTCTTCTTGACCACACCTTACCTAGGTCTAATGTATTACTACCTACCAAAAGCAGCTAATAGGCCGGTATTCTCTTATAAACTTTCCATCATACACTTTTGGTCCCTCATTTTCATTTACATCTGGGCAGGACCTCACCACTTATTATATACCTCTCTTCCCGACTGGGCACAAAGTTTAGGTACGGTATTCTCCGTTATGCTTATTGCTCCTTCCTGGGGAGGTATGCTAAACGGCCTATTAACCTTAAGAGGAGCTTGGGATAAAGTAAGAGAGGACAATGTCCTGAAGTTCTTTGTGGTTGCGGTTACTGCTTATGGTATGGCCACTTTCGAAGGCCCTATGCTATCCTTGAAAAATGTGAACGCCATAGCGCACTACACTGACTGGATCGTAGCACACGTACACATCGGAGCATTAGGCTGGAATGGTTTCATGATCTTTGGTATCCTATACTATTTGGTACCAAAAATGTGGAATACTAAAATGTACTCTAAGTCTTTAGTAAACCTACACTTCTGGATAGGAACGCTGGGTATCATTTTCTATGCTCTACCTCTCTATTGGGCAAGTTTAACTCAAAGCTTAATGTGGAAAGAGTTTACCGCAGATGGATTCCTGGCTTATCCTAACTTCCTTGAAACCGTTACTAAGATCGTGCCTCAGTACATGATGAGAGCAGTAGGTGGTACCATGTACTTGGTGGGTGTTTTCATAATGATATACAACTTACTTAAAACGGCCGCTCAAGGATCCTTTGCTGACTATGATGCAGCTGAAGCTCCAGCTCTTCAGAAAAATGTACAGGTAGTAGGTGGAGGATGGCATACTATACTTGAAAGAAAGCCATTCATATTCACAGGTTTAGCCATAGTTGCGGTTGCCATAGGCGGTTTAGTGGAATTCGTACCTACAGCTTTAATCAAGTCCAATGTGCCTACCATAGCTTCTGTAAAACCATATACTCCTCTTGAATTAACAGGTAGAGACATTTATATCCGTGAAGGCTGCGTGAGCTGTCACTCACAGATGGTACGACCATTCAGAGACGAGACAGAACGTTATGGAGAGTATTCTAAAGCCGGAGAGTTCGTTTATGACAGACCATTCCTTTGGGGATCAAAAAGAACCGGTCCGGATCTACATAGAATTGGAGGTAAATATCCTGACAGCTGGCACTACAACCACATGTTTGACCCTACTTCCATGTCTCCAGGCTCTATCATGCCTAGCTACCCTTGGTTAGTAGATGATGATATAGACTACTCTGATCTTCCTAAAAAGATCAAAGTGATGAGACAACTCGGTGTACCTTACGAAGAAGGCTTCGAAGATACGGCAGTCGAAGAGTCAAACAAACAGGCGGAAATCATCGCGAAAAACCTGGAAAAGGATAAGATAAAGGTAACAAAAGACAAAGAGATCATCGCTTTGATAGCTTACCTACAAAGATTAGGAACAGACATAAAACAAAAGTAAGATCATGTTTAAGCACTATTTCGAACTAGTAGAGGGAGTTAGCATCTACCCGGTCTTCTCCCTGATCGTCTTCTTTCTATTCTTTATAGGTCTGGGCTTTTATGTCTATAGATTAGATGCCAAGAAGAGAGAATATCTGGAAAATTTGCCTCTAGAGGATTAAAAATTAAGTCAAAATGGAATACAAAATAAATACTATAGAAGATCTTCTACTGGTCATATTAGTTATTCTAATGATCGGTGTGGCGCTAATGTTGATCTTTGTAATCTTACAAACCAATAGCACAACAAAGCGCCTGATAGCCTATAAAACGGGGCAAACCTACGAGGAGTTTGACTTTGGGAAATGGTGGAAGAAGATCACCGGAACTACAGTGAGTGTGAAGGATGAAAAAGAAATCCTTCTGGATCATGATTATGATGGCATAAAGGAACTTGACAATCACCTTCCACCATGGTGGCTTAACCTGTTCTATATTACTATCATCTTCTCAGTGGCTTACTTACTAATTTTCCATGTATGGAAAAAAGCTCCTCTATCCGGTGAAGAATATGAGATCTCTATGGAAAAAGCCAGAAAGGAGGTTGAAGCTTACCAAGCACAACAAGGTAATGCTATTGACGAGAACTCCGTAAGCTTAACCCTGGAGGACACTAAAGCGCTAGCTAATGGTAAAAGCATCTTTGATGCAAACTGTGCAGCTTGTCATGGTGCGAACGGTGAAGGTACTGTAGGTCCTAACTTGACTGACGAGTACTGGTTACATGGTGGTGGAATTAATAACGTGTTTAAAACCATTAAATACGGTGTTCCGGAGAAAGGTATGATCTCTTGGCAATCCACCATTAAACCTAAAGATATGCAAGACGTAGCGAATTATATCTTGTCTTTACAAGGTAGCAAACCCGCCAATGGAAAAGCGCCCGAAGGGGAATTATTCGTCGTGGCAGCTGATTCTACGGCACAACAATAAGAAATAATGTCAAGCAACTTAGATTTTATCGACGAGGCCTATAGAGATTCTATAGGCACCGTTGATAAAGACGGAAAAAGAATCTGGGCTTATCCCAAAAAGCCTTCTGGTTTTTACCATAATAAAAGGTTGATAGCAACCGCCATCTTCCTTTTGGTATTCTTTTCTGTTCCTTTCATAAAGATAAGTGGAGCTCCCCTTTTGATGATTAATATCTTCGAAAGAAGATTTTACATCTTCGGGCAACTCTTCCTCCCTCAGGACTCTCTTGTTTTTAGTATAGGTCTGATCACCTTCTTTGTATTCATCACCCTATTTACCGTAGTCTATGGTAGAGTTTGGTGCGGCTGGGCCTGCCCACAAACCGTGTTCATGGAAATGGTATTTAGAAAAATTGAATATTGGATTGATGGTGATAGACAGCAACAAAAGAAACTGGCTGATAGCCCATGGACGAAAGAAAAAATCTTTAAAAGATCCCTTAAATACGCCGTATTTGCTTTGATATCTATCATCATTGCTCATACTGCTATGGCCTACCTGATCGGCCCTGAAAAAGTATTCCAATTAATTACTCATAGTCCATCTGAAAACCTATCCGGATTTATAGGGCTGGTGGCCTTTACTATCATCTTTTTCTTTGTCTTTACCAGACTTAGAGAACAGGTTTGTATTGCTATCTGCCCCTACGGTAGGTTACAAGGAGTATTAGTAGGTAAAAATACTATGAATGTCATATACGACTGGGTAAGGGGAGAACCCCGTGGACGATTGAAGAAAGGCGCTGTAGATGTAGATAAAGGCGACTGTATAGACTGTAAACTATGTACGCATGTTTGTCCCACAAACATAGATATCCGAAACGGTATCCAACTAGAATGCGTCAACTGTACCGCCTGTATAGATGCCTGCGATGAGGTAATGGAGAAGATCCAGAAGCCAAAAGGTCTAATCAAATTCGGTTCAGTAGAAAGTATTGAAACAAACAAACCCTTTAGAATTTCACCGAGAGCCATAGGCTATTCAGTGGTATTGCTTATTCTAATAGGGGTAGAAATCTTCATACTTGCCGGACGCTCCCAAGTGGAAGCAACCGTCCTTAGAGTCCCCGGCCAATTGTACCAAGAAAGACCAAACAATCGCCTTTCTAATCTGTATAATGCCCAGATTCTAAATAAGTCAAAAGACACGCTTACCATATACCTGAAATCTAATTCAGGAGTTCTAAACTTGGTAGGACAAGAACAGAGCGTTAAAGTGCCTTCCGGACAGAAAAAAGAAGTGGTATTCTTTATTGAATTGGATAAAACATACATCAAGAAAAGAAAGACGGAGCTTGAGGTTAGTCTAATGTCTGGCGACCAAGAGATTGAAACGGTTAAAACAACATTTTTAGGATATACAAACCCATAAGATCATGAACTTTGGACATAAAATAGCTATCACCTATGGTGCATTTGTAGTCTTCATCTTATCCTTGGTAACCTTCTGTGTTAAACAAGATGATATTACCCTAGTAAGTCCGGATTACTACAAAAAAGAAATAGCTTACCAGGAGGAAATTGATAAATTACACAACACCTCCGATCTCAGCTCTCCCATAAACATTCAAAAAAGTGCTGAATCCATTAAAATCTCCTTTCCTGAGGAACTCAAAGGTTCAAAAGGCACCATTCTGTTCTACCGCCCTTCAAAAGCTGGTCTAGACATAGAAGTTCCCTTTGTGTTAGCAGATCAAACTGAACAAGTCATTCCCACCCAAACCTTAGCAAAAGGCCTTTGGGTACTAAAAATGAATTGGTCAAACAAGGGCAAAAACTACATGAAAGAGGAGAAAATTATCCTGTAAGTGATACATTCTGCGTTTATATTAGGGTTAGTAGGTAGCCTGCACTGCTTAGGCATGTGCGGGCCTATCTCTTTATTAGTTCCGGCTAACCCAAGGAGATACCTGCTTAGCAGGGCTATCTATAATAGCGGAAGAATCACTACTTATGTACTGTTAGGCTTATTTATTGGAGTTTTAGGCCAACAAACAGGGTTTTATCTTTCTCAAAAGTATCTTTTTATTGCCCTAGGGGTTCTGATTTTGACCTTCACATTACTGCCAATTAAGTTCAAAAGCAAGATTGATCAAAGCTACTTCATAACAAGATTTACAGCCAGCCTAAGAAGAGGGATTAGCCAGTTATCTTCAAAAGGGGGAAAAAGCAAACAATTTTTATTCGGAATGCTTAATGGCCTACTTCCCTGCGGCATGGTCTATGCAGCATTAAGCGGGGCATTCGTATTGGGAAGCTTGAAAGAGGGAGCCTTGTATATGCTATTCTTTGGAATTGGCACCCTACCGGTTATGATGAGCTTTGGATTTATTGGAAAATGGATTCCCTCAGGATTAAAAAGTCAAAAGGTTTTCATTTATGCCTATCTCATTTTAGGTGTATTCTTCATTTACAAAGGAATGCATCTCCCCACAATGCATGGGGAAATGACCCTTTGTAAAGCACCTTAATTACGCATATTACGCAAACGATCAACATCCAAAAGGGATATTCTCCCTCCCGTTATCTCTATTAATCTTTCATCTTTAAAGTCTGACAAAGTACGAATGGCCGTTTCTAAGGAAGTGCCCGCCTTGGAAGCTAAATCTTCCCTACTCACTTTTAGTGATTCTGTTTCATCTTTGAAGAAAAGCAATAAAGACTCTGAAACTCTTTTTCTAACCGAATTATAAGCTAGCTTAATCAGCTCCGACTCTATGGTTTGAATATTCTTTGAAATCAATTGAATAAACTTTATAGAAACGGATGGATTTTTAAGGATCAAATCCGAGAAGATCTTTCTGGGGATCAAAATCACCTTACAATCTTCCAGAGCCGTCAAGGTTTCATTGAAATTAGACTCCCGAATGAGGTCCGTATAACCTATAAAATCCCCCTCATTGTAAAGATTAATGATTAACTCCTTCCCGTATTCATTCGTCTTGTAAGCTTTGGCCTTACCGGATTGCAGATAGTATAAATATAAAGGATAGTCTCCTTCCCTGTAAATATCTGTCTTCTTCTTGTAATCCCTCACTTCCCTGTTTTCAATCAGGTTTTTCAAGGCCCTTTCTCCTTCAGCATCGGATACCAACTGATCTAGACCCTGCATATCCTTGGAATACTCCTTCCTAACCAGTTCCTTTTTTTTCAGGCGACTACGGATAGCATTGATTAATTCTACATCTTCAAAAGGCTTTGTGATATAATCATCAGCCCCCATCTCCATACCTTTTCTAAAGTCTAAGCGTTCAGCTTTAGCCGTAAGGAAAATAAAGGGAATATCAGCAGTCTTTGGCTCTTTGGATAAGAAATAAAGAACAGTATACCCATCCATCACCGGCATCATGATATCACATACAATAAGATCCGGGACAGATTCTCTAGCTAAATCTAAACCCTCCTTACCATTAGCAGCAGTAATGACATCGAATCCATCCAATTCCAGAATCTCGCAAATGTTCTCACGAATCTCCTGGTTATCCTCTATTAATAATATTCTCATAGTCTTAACTTTCAGGCAGGACAACTGTGAATTCAGTTCCCACGTTCTCTGTGCTTTCAAATGAAATCGTTCCGTTTAACAAGGTCACGTAATGACTCACGATACTCAAGCCCAATCCGGTCCCTTGAATTTCCCCCGCATTACTCATCCTGTAGAATCTTTCAAAAACTCTCTTTCTTTCCCCTGCCGGAATTCCAATCCCCTCATCTTTGACCTTTAACACCAAGCCTTTATCATCAAGATGAGAACTTAGGCGGATAGTTTTTCCATTTGCAGAAAACTTAATAGCATTCGAAAGTAGATTCAACAATATATTGGTAATCAACCTCGGATCGGATTTAAATCTCAATGAACCCGTATGTTGCCTCACTATAGTCTGATCCTTTTTCAATAAGGGCAAAACTTGATTATAGACTTCTTCCATTAATATATCAACTTCAAAAGTCTCCGAAGAA
Organism: Leadbetterella byssophila DSM 17132; assembly: GCF_000166395.1. Classification (GTDB taxonomy): domain Bacteria; phylum Bacteroidota; class Bacteroidia; order Cytophagales; family Spirosomataceae; genus Leadbetterella; species Leadbetterella byssophila. The sequence continues at coordinate 3,087,793 of NC_014655.1, read as the reverse complement.
ATAACAACCTTACCCTCTTCTAATCTATTTAGAGATAGAAAATCATTGAGGATCTCTGTTAAATTTCTTACGGCTGATTTTATCCTCTGAATATGCCTATCTCTCTTCTCTATTTCATTCAAATTGCCATATTTCTCTACTAAAGACAAGGATGAAAGTATTGTGGCTAATGGCGTGCGGAACTCATGAGAGGCAATAGACACAAAGCGACTCTTCATAGAGCCCAGTTCCTGCTCTCTCTTTAAAGCATCATCGAGATCATTCTTAATTGTCTCTAAGCTTTCTATCGTACTCCTTAAGTCAAGAGTTCGTTCTTCCACTTTCTTTTCAAGTTCGTCTTTGTAGGCAATTAGCTTTAATTCCGCTTCTTTTCTCACACTAATGTCGATCACAAAAGCGATCACGAAATTTCCGGTACTATTGGAAAAAGGGCTCAAACTGATCTCCACCGGAAATTCAGAACCATCTAACCTCAATCCATATAAATCTCGCCCCAAACCCATGGAGCGCGCTTGCGATTCACCATGGAATGATTTTCTATGGTTTGGATGAGATTTATGATATCTCTTTGGTATCAGATCTTCAATTCTTCTTCCAGCCAAGGTATTTTCAGGATACCCAAATATCTTTTCCGCGCTAGGATTAGCTCGGATAATCATCCCATCTTGATCTACGATAAAGATGCCCTCTGTGGTATACATAAAAATCCCTTCCGAAGGATCTGAAAAGTCCCTTTCACCCATACTTATTTGTTTTAAAGTGCCCGATAGACACTTGTAAACCTTACAAAATTATTTCAACTCCCAAAGTTATAAAATGATGTTCATCATTCCCTTAAAAATCATCTTAATAATGACCAGAAAATCATCTATATTTGACTGTTATTCAGCACATTAATTATTTTACCTCTGAAAAAATATTCTATAAATTTCAGATTGAGGGACTGATTTAACCTTTTGAATATGAGAATGGTCATATTTTTCCGAATTCCAGGTCATTTTATAAATCTTAGCATTGTTCCAGTTTTGTAACCAAATACTTAACAGGACCAAAATTCACATGACCTTTCTTAAAATTTGGGGAATATGAAAATTAAAGAAATAGAGCAGGTGAAATGCTATCATTGCGATAGCCTTTGCGAGCAAGAAACCTTGCATTATGACGATAAAGTGTTCTGTTGTGTAGGATGCAAAACCGTATATGAAATCCTTTCCGATAATGGGCTTTGCACCTACTATGACTTTAATGATGGTACGAATCTGAAAGCCAAAAACTTTCAGGGTAAATACGATTTTCTAAGCAACGAAACCATTTGCTCTTCCTTATTGGATTATAATAGCCAAAACTTAGCTAAAGTCACTCTATTCATACCGGATGTACACTGTAGCTCTTGCGTTTGGCTTTTGGAAAATTTCCAAAAGATCAAAGAGGGAATCCTTACTTCCCGACTAAATTTCATCCAAAAGAGGCTTTTTGTCAGTTATGATCCTCAGAAAGTCACACTCAAAGAAATAGTAGAACTACTTGCCACCTTAGGCTATCCCCCCAGCATCTCATTCGGAAGTGTAAAGGCAAACGAACCAAAACAAAATCATTCCATCCTCCTAAAAATAGGAGTTACCGGATTCTGCTTTGGAAACATTATGCTACTAAGCTTTCCTGAATACTTTAAACTGGATCTCCAAAATGCAGTAGATGCTCAATACCAGAAGTTCTTCTTGTACTTGAACTTCCTATTGGCACTTCCGGTATTCTTTTATGGTGCATCTGATTTCCTCAAAGGTGCCTGGATCTCTATAAAAGAGAATTGGAAGAAAACCACTAACGTATTAAGTGTAGACATACCCATCGCCATGGGAATCACGGCACTCTTTATTCGTAGTACCTATGAAACATTCATAGAACAAACCTCGGGATATTGGGACAGTTTAGCGGGACTCGTACTGTTCTTATTGGTAGGTAAATGGATGCAGCAAGTTACTTACAAGTACCTTTCCTTTGAACACGACTACAAATCTTACTTTCCTCTAGCTGTTAAAACGAAAGACGGAGAATTCAAGAACATTTCTGAACTTCAGCAAGGTGAAATCGTAGAAATCAAACATCAGGAACTCATACCGGCAGACTCCACCGTAATTTCCGGTAATGCGCTAGTCGACTACAGCTTTGTTACTGGAGAATCCGCTCCTATAGAAGTTCAAGAGGGAGAAAGTATATATGCAGGAGGCAGGCAATTAGGCACCCAGATTGATATCCGAATCGAAAAGCCGGTTTCAAAAAGCTACTTGACAGAACTATGGAACAATGAAGCATTCAAGAAAGAAAAGTCTTCTCGGACATCTCACTTTGCTAATATTTTCGCCAAATATTTTACCTATATAGCTATAGGTATAGCCCTTATCACAGGCATATATTGGAAAATAAATAATCCTGAACTCATGTGGAGAACAGTCACCGCTGTTCTAATGGTGGCCTGCCCCTGCGCACTTACCTTGGCCTTACCATTTGCCATGAATGCAGCCATGAGCATTTTGGGCAAGAACAAGTTCTTTGTCAAAAATCAAGGTATTATTCCATTATTGGCGGAAATAGACACCATAGCTTTTGACAAAACCGGTACCTTAACAGAAGGACATACGGGTCAAATTGCATACCATGGTCAAGAACTAAATATAGAAGAACTGAAATGGGTCAAATCCCTCACTTCCCAATCTTTACATCCCCTAAGTAAACTGTTGACCGCCCATATACCAGAAGCTACTTACTCCGTTTCTAACTTTAAGGAAATCAGAGGCCATGGCATAATGGGCAAGGTGGAAGGGCACGCACTACGTTTAGGTAGTGCTAGCTTCCTTCAGGTAAAAGACAGAGAACCTGGACAGGTCTGGATCGAAGTAGATGGAGTAATTAAAGGATATTACCAGATCGAAACAAAATACAGAAAGAACTGGGATGGGGTCCTTAATCGATTAAGCCAATACTATGACCTGAGATTAATTTCTGGAGATGGAGATAGAGACAAAAGAGTTTTAGCTCCGTATTTCTCAGATATGAGATTCCAACTAAAACCTCAGGATAAATTAAGCTATATACAAGCCCTTGACGGTAGGAAAGTCCTAATGATAGGAGATGGCTTAAATGACGCGGGAGCGTTGCGACAAGCACATGTAGGAGTAGCCTTAAGTGAGGACATCAATGCCTTTTCCCCAAGTTGTGACATCATACTGGATGCTGAAGGTTTCGGAAAACTAGGGAAATTCCTATCTTTCAGCAAAGCATCCATGCTAGTAGTAAGAGCAGCTTTTGCCCTTTCTATATTATATAATTTCATAGGACTTGGCTTAGCCACCAGTGGATACCTGAGCCCTCTGTATGCAGCCGTATTTATGCCATTAAGTTCTATGTCAGTAGTCCTATTCGCAGTAGGTTCTACTTATTTATTTGCCAAAATTAAAAAACTGATCTAATGGGAGTTATTGTATTCTTAGTGATATTGGCACTCTTGATTGCCGGTGGATTTTTGATCTCATTCTTTTGGGCTACAAAAGATGGACAATTTGATGACACGCATACACCTGCCATTCGGATTCTATTCGAAGACGAAAAAAAAGATTAAGCTTTAATGGAAGTTTTTTCCAGATCAAATAGATCTGTTATGAAGTCAATGAGTTCTTCGGCCTCACCTCTTTTACAAGCGGCTTTCAATTGAAGAACAGGCATTTTAATGATCTTTTGCATCATTCCGGAAGTGATTTTCTCCACTTTTTTAGCCTCCTCTTCTGTCAAACCTTTCAAATGCTTAGCCATTTCCTCTTGACGAATCTGCTCTAAAGCATTCTTAAGTTTATGAATGGTAGGAGATAACTGAAGCTCTTTAGACCAAGTATCTATATCTTCTACAAGTTCCTCAATAATGCCTTTTACCGCTGGAACTGCTGCTAATCTCTTGTCTATAGATTCATCTGTGATTTGTTGAATCTCATCCAATCCATAGAAAACTACACCCGGCAATTCAGCTACTTCCGGATGAATACTATGAGGAATAGAAAGGTCAAAACAATAGGTAATAGACTGACGCTTGCTCAATACAGACTTAGTGATAATGGGCTGCATCAAACGCAAAGAAGAGATGATAATATCAAACTCCGAAATCCTATTGATCAAATCAAAATAGGACATATAATCGTACTGATAAAGCTCAGCTAAAGCCTCCGCTTTTTCTTTACTACGATTACATAAAGTCACATTCTTGATGTCTTTCTCAAACAAAGTTTTAGCCACATCTTCTCCCATTTCTCCCAATCCCAAAACTAAAATTCTAGGATGAGCCATGGCAGGAAGAATACTTTGCATCAAATCAATAGTGGCATAAGAAGTGGAAGCTGCACCATCATGGAATTCCGTTTCCTGTACCACCCTCTTATTCGCAAAGAAGATAGTGTGCATAACTCTATGCAGGTACGTGCCCGTCATATCCATATCAGCAGCCCATTGATAAGCTTGCTTAACCTGATTAATGATTTGCTGGTCTCCTACTACTTGAGAATGCAATCCTAAAGCAACTTCAAAAAGATAGGTCAAAGCAGCCCTCTCTTCTGTATTAACTTCAAAATACCCTTCTAATTCTGAGGAATCAATCGCCTTAACTGAAGCTAAAAGACGAATCAAATCTGCACTGATGTCATCAGCCGACCGGAAATATACTTCCGTTCTATTACAAGTAGAAATGATCAAAGATTCTTTGATACCTAAAACATCTTTGAATTTGATATACAGATCCTTAATCTCACCCTCTGACAAGGTCAGTTTCTCCCTAATTTCAAAGGGAGCTTTTTTATAAGACAAAGACAAACTCTGTAATCTCTCTGACATTCCTTTACAAAATCGAACACAAATTTACTCTTAATTTTAGTACAAAATCTAGTTAAATCTAAATTTAGAAATATTCTAAATTCCTATAATTTACTTATAACCAAATAATTGATAATCAAGAGCATGATAAAAATCATATTTTAATAGAGGCCTCAGTATTCAATATTATACTGAAAAAGGAAAGTTGGATTCTTCAAAGAATCTAACCATTAGAAAAACGAAAGAGCCTCAGTCCAAAGTTCCTGAGGCTCTTAATTTTATTGAGCGTCTGAAGCTGCTCTACGCTTCAGGTCATCATTTCCTGTTGATCTCCTGGAAACCTTGACATTCTGATTTCCAAAATTCCAAGTATAAGTCAAGGATATCCTTCTTGATGTCCAACGGTTGCCTAAATCTACATTCATATTGGCATAGTTAATCTTTCCACCAAAGAACGATGTCAGGAACAAGTCTGAGAAACTTAACTTCAACTTAGAATTCTTTTGCGGGAATGATTTCTGAATTCCACCATTAACCGCATATTGTGGCTTATCTACCTCAATAATGCCGTATAAAGCAGGGGAGTTAAACCACATACTTAACTCGGCCGACCAATTCTTAGGCAACAAGAAACTGTGATTAGTATTGAAGTTATAAGCTACCTTACCCTTATTTAAAGAAGCACCTGCCACATCTGCATCCTTGTAGTGCTGATAGAACACATTCAAACTGTTTTGAGAATTCCACCATTTGGTAATAGCATAAGGAGCAGAGAAGTTAACTGAGTAGTTCTGAGTTCCTTTTAAGTTACTATTCGTTTGATATGTAGTTTTTGTAGCATCATCTTGCTCCAACACTTGGAATATCAGACCTTTAGTATCAGAGAATGACAGACCTGCACTATACTGATCTTTAAAGGTATAGGTAAATTCATAGGAATCCGTAAACTGAGGTTTTAAGAAAGGATTTCCAACTATGTATGTGTACGGATCCAAGATGAACATAAATGGATTCAACTGCTGATAGTTAGGTCTATCAATTCTTCTACTGTAAGAATATTTCAAAGAATTATTGTCATTTAATTTTTGCTGCACAAAAAGAGTAGGAAAAAGATTCAAATAATCTCTCTTATTTCTTTCTTTAGTGGTGAAAGATTCCCCGTCTGAGATGGTATGTTCTAACCTTAAACCGCCTTGAAAATACCAGTTCTTCCATTTATATGAAGCATTTACATACCCCGCATTGATATACTCTTTGTACACAAAGTGATTTGTCCTATTTAAATCGGTTTCCCAATTACCCAAAACCCAGTTTTGATATTTGAAATTATTATCTGTATCTACAAAACTCGACTTAAGCCCCCATTCGTATTTTAGATTTTCATTCGCAGGATACACGAAGTCTAATTTGGCAGAATACAAATCGATATCTGTAGGTTGAACCATATATTGACGTGTCACAGAGTCTGCCTTAGAATAAACACTATAATATTCATTCTTTAATTCTTGTTTTGAATCAGCCCTAAATCCACTATAATCTAAGTCGAAACTAATTTCTCCACCCGCCTTTCTCATTTTATGGCGAAGGTTAAAGTTACCGGAAAAGTTGGCGTTAAACATATCACGCTCAGAGGTAGGCAACAAGTAGCTGTTAAACGCTTCTCCCCCACGTATCTCTCTCATCTTTGTTAAACCATCTCCTACCATGAATCCGTCCCATCCATTAAAATCACCTTGGACACCTAGTGTAGTCCTATCACTTAATAGATAGTCAGCCCCTCCTCTGATGGAGTAGAATTTACCTCCACCAACACGCTCTGCATGTTGATCAAATTCAGTAGTTACCCCTGCATAGGTGGTAGTTCTCTTGATGTCATTGTCACTATAGAATCTGGATCTGCCAATATTCCCGTTGCCAAACAAATTCCACTTCTTATTTCTATGGTTTAGGTTAAGATTTAGGTTACCCCTGAACAGATCTGGGTCTGAATCCGGCAACCATCCGGATGCGGCACTAGCACTTACAGAGCCATTGGTTCCAAAATTCTTGTTCTTTTTCAGTTTGATATTAATAACACCCGAGTTACCAGCGGCCTCATATTTTGAAGAAGGTTGAGTTATTATTTCTATTGACTCTATTTGGTCAGAAGTCAAATTATTCAAGTATTGAGCAAGAGCCTCTTCTGACATATAGGTAATCTTACCATCAATCATCACTACCACACCTGTCTTATTTTTGATCTTGATTTGATCATTTTGTCTATCCACAGTTACACCCGGAGCTTTTTCTAGTATTTCAAGAGCAGTACTTCCGCTGCTGACAATGCTATTTTCCACATTCAGCACCATCTTATCGATATGTTGCTCAACGAAAGGCTTTTTGCCTCTGACCTGAACTGCCTCTAACATTTTGGCATTTTCAGCTAACACAATTTTACCTAACTCGAAACTTTGATTTTTGATTTCAAAGACCTCACTTTGCCATTCCATGAAACCCACGGAAGTGACCTTTACATAATAGGAGTCATTATCTACCTGATCAAACACAAAACCTCCGTCTTCATCAGAAGTTACGGCCTTGTAGAATGATGTACCATTTGATTTAAATAGCAAAACATTAACGAACGGGAGAGTTTCCCCCTTTTCATCGTAAATTTTACCGGATACTGTACGTACATTTTGTGCCACAGCACTTAGGCACACTAAGAGTGTTAAAAGAATAGTTTTCATTATAAGTAATAGCTTTTTCAATTCAAATTTGGGAATAAAAAAGCTACACTTAAACCGGATCTACACGAGCGGTAAACTCAAATGATGACAGCTAAAATTTTAGGATGACCTCCTGTAGAAGCCAAAAGGTATCTTTAACATAGCACCAATATGCTGATTCTCCTCAGGATCCATACACGTGTCCACACCATACACCAATTCTTCTCTTTTCAAATAAGAAAAGGTCCCAAATAACCTGTCCCATATGGAAAATATATTCCCGTAATTGGAATCAGTGTAGGGCAACACATAGTGGTGATGGGTATGGTGCATGTCTGGAGTTACGATGATGTAACTTAAAACCTTGTCCAGCTTTTCAGGGAGACGGATATTAGCATGATTAAACTGAGAAAGAACTACGGAAAGAGACTGGTAAAGGAACACTAGCCACATAGGTGCACCTGTGAGCACTACTGCCACAACGGTAAATACTAGTCGAAAAACACTCTCCCCCGGATGATGCCTGTTAGCAGTGGTAGTATCCACATGCAAATCACTATGATGAATCAAATGAAACATCCACATCCATTTTACTTGATGTTCTAACCAATGTACGAAATAGGCTCCAATTAAATCCAGCAGTAACAATCCTACTAATCCATATACCCACAATGGCATTTCAGGCAACCAATTGATGATTCCAAATTGATTTTGAACTGCCCAGTCGCTCGCCTTCAGTAAGACGAAGGCCAGAGAAAAGTTGACTATTATCGTAGTCAAAGTAAAAAACAGATTGAACCCGGCATGTTTAACCTTGTGATATCTATGTTGGAATAGAGGAATGATATATTCCAACATCCAAAAAAAACCTATGCCTCCTACCAAAATAATGGATCTATGTAGGCTGGGTATGGCTGCAAAGTAGTCTCTAATGTTCTCTATCATAACCTCCAAAAATAATATTTTTACTAAGCAAAACACAATTTTCTTCCATAATTATTAAGTAATTTTACCGAACATTTACATATTAAATTAACATGCGTAAGCGCCCATTTTCAATTTTATTACTACTGCCCTTATTATTTGGGCTAATCAGCTGTGCAAAAGCACAGACCATCACTACAGGAGCAGAACAAATGGACAAATACCTCTCTCTACTTGAAGGTAAACGAGTAGGTATTTTAGCAAACCCGACCTCCATCGTAGGGGACAGGCATTTAGTAGACACCCTTATTCAGAGAGGCATACAGATTAAAAAAGCATTTGGGCCGGAACACGGGTTCAGAGGTAATGCTAGTGCGGGAATCAAAGTGGGCGACGAAATCGATGAAGCAACCGGAATTAAGATCATTTCTCTATACGGCAAAAAAAGAAAACCTTCAGAAGAAGACTTGAAGGATTTGGATATTATGATCTTTGATATTCAGGACGTGGGATGTAGATTTTACACCTACATTAATGTATTAAGAGATGTAATGGAAGCTTGTGCGGAGCACAAAAAACCTATGCTCATCTTAGACCGACCAAATCCTAATGGATATATCATAGATGGTCCTATCTTAGATATGAGATTAAAGTCAGGTATAGGACAATTCCCTATCCCTATGACTCATGGAATGACTATAGGAGAATTTGCTCAAATGATCAACGGTGAAGGATGGCTACCGGGAGGAATGAAAACGGACATTACCATAATTCCTGTACAAAACTACCATCATGACATGCATTATGAGCTTCCCGTTAAGCCTTCTCCTAACTTAAATACTCCTCAAAGTATCTTATTATATCCAACATTATGTCTTTTCGAAGGCACCATTATTAGCCAAGGCAGAGGGACCTTAACTCCATTCACCATCTTAGGAGCGCCTTTGTTAAAAGGAAAGTACGACTTCCAATTCACCCCTAAAAGCATCAAAGGAATGGCGGAAACTCCTCTTCATCAGGATCAAGCTTGTTACGGATTAGATCTTAGAGAGTTTGATACAGCCCATTTCCGTAAAACGGGAAGAATTCAGATTGAATGGATGATAGAACTTTATAAGGCATATCCGGCAAAAGATAAGTTCTTTGACAGGTCCCAAAGCAAGCAAATGGGAAATATTGATTACCTAGCAGGTGTTTACGAATTCAGAAAACAAATTGAATCCGGAGCTACGGCGGAAGAAATTAGAGCTTCTTGGGAGCCTGGCCTATCTCAGTATAAGGAAATGAGAAAGAAGTATCTGCTTTATCCTTAATGAACTCCGGCATAAAAAATTCCGTTATTATATAGCAGAAAATTAAATTTAATCATGGTCACAGTATCAGATATAGCTAAGGAAAAGATCTTTGAACTGAGAGAAAAAGAGGGAAAAAATGACAACCATGGCATCCGTGTCGCCGTAGAAGGTGGAGGATGTTCCGGATTGATGTATAACTTGGCCTTTGATGCTGAACAACAGCCTACAGACCATATTTTTGAAGACAAAGGCATCAAGATCTTCGTAGATAAGAAGAGCCTTCTTTATTTAATGGGCACAGAACTAGACTTTAGTGATGGCCTAAATGGAAAAGGATTTCATTTTAAGAACCCCAACGCCACTCGAACTTGTGGCTGCGGAGAAAGCTTTTCAGTATAACCGGGGTAACCCGGTTTTTTTATTTCCTTAAGATCACAAACTCCACCCTACGGTTTTTAGCCTGACCTTCTGTAGTTTCATTTGAGGCCACAGGTCTACTTTCTCCAAATCCCGTACTGGTAATTCTATCCGTTGCAATACCTTTCTCTACAAAATACGCCTTAACTGCATCTGCTCTCTGCTGGGATAATCGCATGTTTGCATTATCAGAACCTACATTATCCGTATGTCCTTGAACTTCTATGGCCATGTTAGGATTTTTGACAAGCAATGCTATCAGTCGGTCTAATTCCAGGAATGATTCTTTTTCTAAAGTTGCCTTCGCAAACTCAAAGAATACATTATTAAGAGTTATAGCTGTCCCTGCCTTGATAGGAGCTGTTTCTAAATCTTGCCCCGTGATCTCTTTATATTGTCCGGGAATGGTCAAGTCTATACTTTTTGAAACCCCAAGTAGATTATCTGATTCAGGTCGAATGGAGTATCTCTTTCCATAGGGTAATACAATCTTATATTCACCGGTTATAGGATCAGAAGTAGCCACACCTAATTCTTCTCCATCCTCCATATCTTCATAGATGATTCTAACTTCAATAGGCTTTCCAGTAGTCAGATCAGTAACCTTCCCACTAATTATAGCTACTTTTGTAGGGACGATAGGCTGTTCTTCTTCTTTCCTCTCTTCAGCTAAGGTAGTTGCTTGTAGCACCCCTTCGTTTGGTGTAGATTCTTGCGTCAAATCCTCCACTCGTATACGAAATAGATCATATTTCCCCATGGAGTTATTTTTTGAAGCAAAGTAGGCATATTCCCCGGAAGACTCCATGGTATAATACATTTCATCTTCCTTACTATTGATATGTGGCCCCAGGTTCACAGGTTTAGTCCAGGAGAACCATCCCTTTCCTCTTCTCCTACTCATCCAAATATCATATCCTCCTTCGCCTCCTTTTCTATTGGAAGCAAAATATAAGGTGGAGTTATCTGCACTGAGATAGGGTGAACATTCCACATCTCCGGTATTGATATCTTTGCCCAGGCTTTTTAATTCAGACCAGTTGCCTTGTTTATCCATAAGGGTCACATACAGATCATCATCCCCTCCTCCCTTCTTTTCACTAAAAGACAAGATAATCACTTTACCATTATTACTCATAGTAGCCGTGAGTATCGGTCCTTTCACCTTCTTGCTTAAGCCGGGAATTTTAAGGGCTTCAGGATTCTGCCATACAGAACCTTTCTTCTTGATGATAGAAAGCCCCACTTTATCCATATTTATTACCCCCTTCTCGTATTCTCCTCTAATAATAGCTGTATTTCCATCTGGAGAGATATAAAATAGATCGTTATACCTATCTCTATTTAACTGACGGGGCATGCGCTTAGCACTCACCCACTTTCCATCTTTACCTTTTTCTGTATACCAAATATCGTTCGAATGTTCTTTCCCTTTGGTATTAGAAGGATGCCCTGCCCTGACAAAAAAAAGAGTCTTACCATCTGCACTTATCAGAGGGTGTAGTTCATTGTATTCTGAATTCACGGCTGTTCCCAAAGGCTCTGCCTTCTGAGCTAAGAGGGAAAACGGAAGCAAAAAGAATACAAGATATCTCTTCATCACATATGGTTTATTACATGAAAACGGACAGAGGGTTCAAAAATTTTAACAAGCTTTCACCGTCTCAATAAAGCATTTAACCTTTTCCGGGTCTGTGTCAGGATACACTCCATGCCCCAGGTTAGCAATATATCTTTCTTTGCCAAAGGCTTGAACCATGGTTTTCGTTTGCTTTTCTACCTCCGAGAAAGGGCTATAAAGCACACATGGATCTAGGTTTCCTTGCAAAGTCTTATTTGGAATAAGCTCCCTGGACTCCCGGATGTCCATGTTCCAATCTAATCCTACAACATCACAAGATAATTCGCCCAAGTCTTTCCTAGCAAAAAATGCACCTTTTGAGAATAAAGTAACCGGAACTTCGGGAAATGCATCTGAAATTCTCTTCAAGTAAGGAATAGAAAAGGCCGAATACTGGGCAGGCGATAAAACTCCGGCCCAGGAGTCAAAGATTTGAAGTAAATCCGCACCGTGCTTCACCTTTCCTTTTAAATAGGAAATAGTAGCTTCGGTAATCTTATTTAATAAGGTATGGGCAAATTCTGGATCACTGTAAAGTACCTTTTTTGCTTTGGAAAAAGTCTTAGAACCTTGGCCTTCAATCATGTAGCAAAATATGGTAAAAGGAGCACCTGCAAATCCAATCAAAGGTACTCTTCCTCCAAGCTCTCTTTTTACAATATCCATGGATTCATAGACATAAGATAGTCTGTCTTCCATTTCTGTGGTGACCAATAAATCAATATCCTCTTTCGTCTTCACAGTTTTTGGAAAATAGGGTCCTTTAGCTTCCACCATTTCATACGGAAGTCCCATGGCCTCAGGAACTACTAAAATATCAGAGAAGATAATGGCTGCATCCACTCCTAAAATATCCACGGGCTGCAATGTTACTTCTGCAGCAAGTTCAGGAGTAGTAGCTAGAGCTATGAAACTTCCGGCTTTCGCCCTTACTTCTCTATACTCTTTTAGGATTCTACCAGCTTGACGCATCATCCAAACCGGCACTCTTTCTGTTTTTTCTCCTCTGGCTGCCCTAAGCAGCAAATCATTTTGTAGTTCCATTTTGCAAAATTACAAAAACTTTCCCAAGCCCGAAGGGGGAAATACCGCAGTAGAAATTTTACATTTTTAAGAATTTCTTTAACTATTTCATTAAGTGAATAAAATTTTTAGTCTATAATTTTGGTAGACTAAACTAAATAGTGACATTTGAATTGTAAATGAACGGGATAGTTCCTCGTCATTAAACCTTTAATTAGAAAATAAGGCGGCCGAAAGGCCTATAACATTATTGCAATTTTATTCGATGGACTAAAACTTTAATTGGTGGAAAGACGTCACGGCTGAGATTCGTGGCGTTTTTTTTATAATTTTAGTAAAATTTTAGAGTAATGGAAAAGATATATTTGAGTGATTCAGGACCGAAAGTATCCAAGGCATTGTACTCCCTGTGGCGTTGGGAGGAAATGGTAGATTTCCATGAAGAAGAGGCAGAAAAGGTCTTCAAATTATGTCTTGACCTAGGAATTACCACGTTTGAGTTCTCTGCGGCCGGCAAGAACGAGAGAATACATAAAGTATTTTTTGATACCCTGGCAAAGAACGATTTTGACCGAAAAGACCTAGTAACTTTAGCTAGATTAGGTAAAGAAATCAGTCCAGAAGGCTATGAAATCATTGATCAGTCGCGAACTGCGCTTATTCGTCAATTAGATACTTTTTTGCAAAAATCTGGAAAGCAATACCTGGACATCTTGCTATTAGATGGGCTTGATTATATAACAGACATTGAAGAAATAGCCGGCACTCTGGATTATCTGGTACACAGTGGAGTGGTGAAACATATAGGTGTTGCAAATTTCTCCTCTTCACAATACAGACTATTAAAATCTGTATTGGATTTACCTATAGTAACAAACCATCTGAAATTCAACATCCTCAACCCTGAAGCTATTTTTGATGGCAGATTAGATGAAATCAAAGAGTCCTTCGGAAAACCATTGGTTTGGGCCCCATTAGCGGGAGGAGATATATTAGAAGGCACCACATTAGATAGTGTAGTACTACGTGACGCTTTAACAGAGATAGCAAACGAACATCAATCAAACGTAGAACAAATTGCAGTGGCATGGTTATTGAATCTGGGCATGCTACCTATCATAGGATCTCCTAACCCTGCGCGAATCCAAAATGTAGCTGCAGCCACTAACATTTCACTGACCCATGCACAATGGTACAAACTTTTTAGTTTAGTAAGTAAGCAAAGAAAATGATATCAAAACTTCCACAGATTGGCCATAGCATCTTCACCAAAATGACGGCTATGGCCAATGAAGTTCAAGCCATCAATCTATCTCAAGGCTTCCCTAGCTTTTATCCGGATGAAAAGTTAGTTGCCTACCTTCAAAAACATATTCAAAACGGCAAACATCAGTATGCTCCTACCTCCGGAATACCGGAATTACGCTCCGCTCTATCCCATAGATACGGCTACCATCCCGAAAAAGAAATAACGGTCACAACAGGAGCATCAGAAGCCTTGTTTTGTGCCATAACAGCAAGTGTAAACCCGGGAGATGAAGTCATTGTCTTCGAACCTTGCTATGACCTATATGTGCCTGCCATTCTATTACAAGGAGGGATTCCAAAATTTATCAAGATGAATTTCCCGGAGTACAAGATCGACTGGGATTTTGTAGAAAAAAGCATCACCGGAAAAACTAAAGTTATATTAATCAATACCCCGCATAACCCTACCGGTAAGGTTTTACAAGAAGAAGACCTAAAGGCATTGATTCACATTGCAGAAAAGCATCCTGAAATCATCTTCATTTCAGATGAGGTGTATGAATACATCACATTTGACGAGCATAAACACCTATCTCTGGCAAAATACCCTCAACTAAGAGAAAGAACTTTTGTCTGCAGCTCATTCGCTAAAACCTACCACATTACAGGCTGGAAAACAGGATATTGCTTAGCTCCACCCCGTCTTACGGAAGAATTAAGAAAGATCCATCAATACATCACCTTTTGCAACTTCACAGCTGCACAATATGCTCTTGCCGACTACATCTCAGAATCGGATAGCCACTTGACGCTAAGCAAATTTTATGAAGCCAAACGAGAAGTATTCCTAAATAAAATAGACCAAAATCTATTTGGCATCTTACCTTCACAAGGAACATTTTTTCAGAATCTGGTTTTCAAAACGCCTACTTCCCTTTGTGACACAGAAATCAGCGAGATATTAACCAGAAAAGCTAAAATTGCCTCTATTCCCATCTCTGTCTTTTATCAAGATGGAACAGACCATAAAGTACTCCGATTCTGCCTAGCCAAAGAAGACGAGATTCTAACTGAAGCCGTGCAAAGATTAAATCAAGCTCACCTCTTTCTTTAAAACGGTGTTACTTTTGTAAAAAAATTAAGCATATGAACAATCCGGTTTTAATTCTAGGGGCTGGGAAAGTGGGCAAGCTTGCCCTGGATATATTTTCAGGAAATGATGTTTTAGTATATGGTTTTCTGGATGATGACACTAAACTTTATAATACAGAAATATCCGAAGTATTGGTATTAGGTGAGCTTCAAGACGATAAATTCCTCAATATCATTGGAAACAAAACGGAAGCCTTTGTGGCCATTGAGCATAAAACAGCAAAGGAAAAAATGGTAAAACTACTAGTAGACAAGCGCAAAAGCATGCCGGTTAATGCCATTCATAATAAAGCTGTAGTTGCTGAAGATGCCATAGTTGGGAATGGAATCCTTATAGCCGCAGGCGCCATAGTTAACCCTTGGGCAAAGATTGGAAATCATTCGGTCCTATTATCGGGAGCGATAGTTGACTCCGGAGCACAAATAGGTGAATTTGTAGAAATCGGCGCAGGCGCAGTAATTAACTCGGAAGCTGAAATAGGTGATGGGGCCTTTATTGGATCAGGCGCTATTATTGTTTCCGGAGTAAAAATAGGTAAGAACGCGAGAATCGGTGCCGGTTCTGTTGTAATTGAAGACATAAAAGAGGGCAAGACCGTTTTTGGAAATCCTGCCCTCCCTATTGATAAATAATATTAATCTTTTACGATGACGGGTTTAATGGATCCGTCATCGTTAAATTCCATTCTATCAATCGCTATTTCACGGTGAAATCCTGCGGCATCACCCATTGTAATTCCTATAGGCTTACTGAATCTGTGGTAAACTACATACCACTCGTCCTTATTCGGAATCTGCAACACGGAATTATGTCCTGTTCCATATATCCCCAAAGAAGGGTCTTTCTGTAGTATTAAATTGTCTTTTGGAATATTCAAAGGACCAGTCGGAGAAGTAGAAGTAGCATACCTTACTCTATAGTTTTCACTCCTGGTATCATCTTCTGACCATAAGAAATAATACAGCCCATTTCTATAAAATACATAAACACCTTCTCGGAATGTATTGTCCGGAGTCATAAGTTTTATGGTGTTCTTCTTAATGGAAATCATATCTTCATTAAGTTCAGCCACTGCTAAGTAACCATTGCCCCAGTACAAATAAGATTTACCGGTTTTCGGATCCATAAAAACATCAGGATCTATCTCCTGCCCACCTTTAACCCCTTCAGGTCTGAAGTCGATCAATGGCTTGCCGGAATCAACAAATGGACCAGTAGGTTCATCTGAGACTGCTACCCCAATTTTCTGAGCTGCTGTGAAATAATAATAATACTTGTATTTCCCTTTTACTTTCTTCTCAATAATGCAGGGAGCCCATGCATTTCTATCCGCCCAGGAAACGTCCTTTTTCAAATCTAAGATCACACCTTCATCTTTCCAATTCTTCAGATCTGTGGAAGAGAAGGTTTTGAAGTAGTATCCTGACCAACCGTCAAATCCATCACTGGTAGGATATATATAATACTTCTTGTTTTTTTCTGAGTACAGAACATCGGGATCAGCGTAGAATCCTTCAAGCACCGGATTTACTCTTTCACTTAATTTAATTCCTTCCGGCAATCCCCACTTCTGAGTTAGAGCTTTCAATTCTCTCGTGGTAACAGGAATGATAGACCCATGTCGCGGATGAAAGTCCATAGAAATCTCTTCATCAATTACCTTAAATTTATCCAGGTCTTTGCTTTGGGTAAATTGATACTTCCCTTTCATGTACACATCATACATCAGAATGTAAGTATCCGAATTGATCAATCGAAATGTACTGGATCCTTCAACAGCTTCTCTGGTTTGCTGTTTATAGCCCGGTTGCTCAATCCACTTTCCGGAAGAAAGATCATCAGTAATTGCTAATTTTATACCGTTTCCATGGCCTTCTGTCTTATAGAACATATAGAATAGCCCATTCTTATACACGATATCCCCATCAATACAGGATTTCCCATTTTTAGGATGAAATAAAACCTTTGGTTCCCCTTCCAGATCAGTGAATTCAGGATTCGCATAAGCATAATATATGATATCCGGACCATCTCCATGTTTCATGGACCAATAAACCATGTATTTCTTTGCCAATGGATCATAAATTGTTTGAGGAGCCCAAACTCTTTTCAAATCCTCCTGACCGGCGTATTTCTTCTGAATATTGATGACTGATGATGTCCAATCCAAAAGATTACTAGATTTCAATAAAACCATAGCGCGGTTTGAATCCCAACCCTTCGAAGAAGTCATATCTGTAACCACCATATAAAAGGTCTTCCCATCTTCAGCCCTTAGTATATGAGGATCCCTGACCCCTCCGGTGGAACTAATTATTTTAGAATCCAATATAGGCTTATTTCCGTTCAAGGCCTTATAATTATACCCATCTGTACTGATGGCAAAATGTATGGCCTCCTCTTCAACCTTATTGCCGGTAAAGTAAGCGAACAAATAACCCGTAAAATCTTTCTCTGCCGGTCCATAAACATATTCCTGTGCCGAAATAGGCAGACTTATAAGGGCGACTAACCCCAACAAAAGCAATCTTTTCATTTATTTTTTAAATTTTAGAATGGTCAATGAATAAGGTGCAAGCTTTGAAGGCACCTCTGAAATACTCGATACAGGTTTTACTGTTTTATCGTCCAAATCCCCGCTCAAAACAGTTTTCTCTACTTCGGCGTGTTTGATCCAAGTCAAATCAACATCTGCTTCAATAGGGTGTAAATTCACAACTTTCAGGATAAAATTATCTTGATCTGCAACTAATGAGGCGGCAAGCTTTCTGACATCAAATGCCCCACTAATGGCTAAAGGATAATATTTTGTACCGGAATTTTGGCCGAACAACTTCTGAACCTCATACCCTACAGTAGGCTTCACTTCTGTATTATTGAAATAAATCAGATCCGGATTCCACTGGGTATATCCATCTTTTGCCAGCAAAGGAGCATAAGAAGTCATATGCACTACATCAGCATTTCTCTCCACATTAATCAAATGCAATGCTTCACTTAATGCCGTTTCCAGATTGTTATGCCTACCCGGAATATGTGCAGCGTATTCACCCAGATAGACTTTAGCTCCCTTTCTATCATAAGAATCATAGAAATGTTGGTTATTCAAATACCAGCCCGGAGTCTGGTAATAATGTTCATCTACGATCTCTAATTTCATTTGATCAGCTAACTTCCATCCTTCTACATAATCCGTACCTTCATTAAATGGCCCCACTGTACCTATCAAAATAATATCAGGATACTTCGCTTTGACAGCATTATAAATCAGACGAAAACGCTCTTCAAATATATCTGTAATCAAATCTTCATTTCCTATACCTAGATATTTCAAGCCAAAGGGTTCCGGATGTCCGGCTTCAGCTCTTTTCTTGCCATAAGGTGTATTAATAGCACCATTGGCATATTCTATCAAGTTCAAAATGGACTGCACATATTCATCCATGTGTTCCATAGGTATTCCGCCTTGTTGGCCCCCTATATCGCACCCATGATGGGCTGAATTTTGGCAAGGTACCCCTGCAGCCACCACCGGAACAGGCTCCGCCCCTATATCTTCACAGAATTGGAAATATTCAAAATAGCCTAAACCCATGGTTTGGTGATAGCCCCAAAGGTTCCTTAGCGGTTTCCTCTCTTCCCATGGTCCTATAGTATTTTCCCATCTATAAATATTGTTGATCCCGTCTCCGTGAGCCACGCATCCCCCGGGAAATCTTACAAATTTTGGTTTCAGATCTGCTATAGCCTGAGCCAAATCCTCCCTCAACCCATGCCCCTTGAACGTCTTTTCAGGAAACAGCGAAATCATATCTAAATCCCATCTGCCTGCTTTTTGAGGGATTAACTCCAATCTTGCATTACTTGAATTCTCTATGGCGCTTAGAGTCAACTTCAAGGTTTTCCACTCCTTATTTGCATTTTCACTTACTCCTTCTGCTAGTACATCCCCTTGTTCATTCACTAATCTTACCTTCACCCTTCCAGCTGTGGAACTCCTCACTTTTGCGCTGAAGAGATAATTTTCTCCCTTTTTTAGAACTATCCCTCCAAATCCCTCATTAATTAGCCTTCCGCCTACTCTATTCACCTCAAGCTTAGCATAGGGAGCATTATTTTTATGGATAGGACGTACAGAGTCTATAGTAAACGTAAGTCCATCTGCATTCCAGGCTTTTTTTGCGTTCCAACTAGGATCCCTATCCTCTTTATCACTTGGGCGATATTCAAAATCTCTGTTTTGAATCAATTCTGCATATAATCCCCCATCTGCAGCATAATTTATATCCTCAAAAAAGACTCCTATTAACATATCGCTAATAGCCTTTCCCTTATTCCAATCGGGATGGATACTCACCTTCATTGGACCTTTAAAGCGGTCAGAAGCCACTCCTATGCGTTCCTCGTTTTGTACTCTTTTGGCCTCAGCTATTCTAAATGCGTCCACCAACTTTTCCCACTCCGCTCTTGAAATCTTATGAACCGTTCCCAACTCCTTCATTCCCATAACAGTCCTCTCTTGGCGTAGGTCTAAAATAGTCTCCACTTTTTTAGTTGCACCAAAATGTGGAGCAGATCCCTCTGAAAAATAGAGATTATGGTCGTTAGAAGTCCAATAAACCCCTTTTGATGCTAGTACAGGTTTGGATATAGCTTTCCCTGGTGATAATACAGGGTAAAACTGCCTACCCCAATAAACTAGATCCGCTGAAGAGGCAAAACCTATGGCACCATCCTCCTCATTTAATGACCAAACACAATGCCAGTTGCCGCCTTCACTTCTAAACAAATAAGGATGATACATCTTTTTTTGCGAACCCCACCTTCCATAGTCAGAGCGCAAGAAGCTATATTCCGGTCCTATGGGAATCCAGTTTTCCTGATCCTGACTCCAAGCATAATGTAGTCCATTATGATAGTCATTCTTTGCTGTTCCGTAAGCAAAGAGATAAAGTGAATCTATTTTAGCTACTGCGGAAAATGCCGATAGAATTAGAAGAAAAAAAGGTATTATTCTCATGTGCAATTGACATTATGTGTCAAACATACACATTATACCTAGAAATTCCAATAAAAAAAGCAGAACCAGGGTCCTGCTTTCAAGTTGTGTATGGTGTGCTATTTCCTTTTATAGGCATAATTAAATCCGTCATAAACATCTTCAGTCAGATTAAGCTCTTGGCCCTTTACTTCGTAGAAGGTTTCAACTCCATTATCAAAGGTCACAAACTTCACATCTTTCTGAAGTAGCATGGATTTTCCTGTAGACAAGGCATAAGTACCTTTCTTAACCAAAGAATCGTTTCTGAAACGCTCATAGGTTAGATTAGCGTGAATTTTAAGCAGTACCTCTTCACCATCCTGAGGTGTTTCATTTACTCCGGCAAAACCTCCGGTGGTTTTTACCCATTCCCAAGTACCGGTAAGGTCATCATGCTTTACGGGCTCTCCAGAATCACAGGCTGTACACGCTACGAACAAGATGAATAGTAACTTTTTCATTTTCTTGGCTGTTTAGTTAGCACTAAGACTAAGAAATGGAAAGGAGGGTTGTAAAAGATTTTATATTTTTGTCGGATGATAGAATTTTCACCTGTTGCATTTCTTCAGAAACTGATTTCCACTCCTTCCTTCAGTAGAGAAGAAGATGGAGTTTGTCAGTTATTTATCAACTTGTTTGAAGAAAAAAACATCCCCTTTGAACGTGTCAAAAATAATCTGTGGACCAAAAACAAATTCTTTGATCCACAGAAACCAAGTATCCTACTAAACTCACATTATGACACCGTTAAACCCAATGCAGGATATACTAAAAACCCCTTCGAGCCCGAGATTCATGGGGATATATTGTATGGGCTAGGTAGCAATGATGCGGGAGGTCCCTTAGTATCTTTGGCTGCCACGTTTTTCCATTTCTACCATAGAGAAGATTTGGCTTATAACTTGATCTTTGCCATTTCTGCAGAAGAGGAGATCTCAGGAAAAGATGGAATAGAGTATTTATTGAAATATTTGCCTCCCTGCGAACTAGCCATAATTGGAGAACCCACCCTAATGCAAATGGCCATTGCAGAAAAAGGCTTAATGGTGCTAGACTGCAAAGCCACTGGTAAAGCCGGACATGCCGCGAGAGAAGAAGGGATCAATGCCATCTACAAAGCGCTAGAAGATGTCCAGTGGTTCAAAGACTTCGAATTCCCAAAGCTATCAGAAACCCTGGGAAAGGTAAAAATGTCTGTAACTCAGATACAGGCCGGCACCCAACACAATGTAGTTCCGGACGTCTGCACCTTTGTGGTGGACGTGAGGGCAACTGACGCCTATTCTTTAGAAGAAACTTTGGACATTATTAAACAAAATGTAAGATCTGAGGTTACTCCTAGATCTATCCGACTGCAACCTTCCGGCATTCCTTTGGACCATCCCATTGTAAAAAAAGGAATAGCATTGGGACTAGGGACCTACGGCTCCCCTACTTTATCAGATCAAGCACTAATTCCCTTTACCAGTATCAAGATAGGACCGGGTGATTCTGCCCGCTCACATACTGCAGATGAATACATACATATCTCCGAAATCCTCGAAGGTGTCCGTATATATATTGAACTGCTGGAAGGCCTGAGGCTTTGAAAAGCTTTTTTTACCTTTGCTGAAATTTTTCCCCCAATGAAGAACATTGACGTTTGCTTAACTCCTGATTTACTACATCACCACAACATTAATAATTCCATTGTGGTAGTTACAGATATTTTCAGAGCTACTTCCTGCATGGTAACCGGATTTGCTTATGGTGTACAAAGCATTATCCCAGTAGCATCTGTTGAAGAATGCGCGGAATATCAAAAAAGAGGATACATAGCAGCTGCTGAAAGAAATGCTGAAAAGGTCGAGGGTTTTGACTTAGACAATTCCCCATTCAGTTTCATGGACGAAAGATTAGTGGGGAATAAAATAGCCATGACCACTACTAACGGTACACTCTCCATCACCAAGAGCAAGAAGAATGCAGTAAAAGTGATCGTTGGGGCATTCCTTAACCTTCAGGCCGTAGTAAACTACTTAAAAGCCCAACCTTATGATGTACTAGTCCTTTGCGCTGGGTGGAAAGGCCGTCCAAACCTAGAAGACACCCTTTTTGCCGGTGCTGTAGTAGAAGCATTAAGAGACGAATATTTCGTTGCAGAAGACGCGGCTATCCTAGCTATGAGAGCCTATGAGGCCTCTAGAGAAAATATGCCTTTGTATCTATCTAATTCATCTCACATTAGACGTTTACAAAGGCTAGGCATCAACAAGGACATCACCTACTGTTTACAGAAAGACTTGTATGATATCGTTCCTATCCTAAGAGGGAACGAGTTAGTATTAGTCTGATTTTACTTGATTTTGATCTATATAGGCCGTATATCTACTAACTCTTGAAACAAAAAAGCATCCTAAAGCTTTTTCCTTAGAATCAGGATTTAGATTATAGATATTCCCTGGCACATTACTTAAAGGAGTAGCAAATACTCCTCCATTGTTTGTTTCTGTTTGCAATTGAGACAAGAAGAAATAGGCATCCAAAGGAATAGAGAAAAGTTCAACGGTTATCTTATCATTGTGAACAAATAACCCAGAGTTAATACCCATACGAACAGGTTGTAAGAAGACCATTCCGTCAGTCTTATTACCCGGCGAAAGACCTCCATCATAACTGAGGGTGTATTCGTTTGACTTCGTCCTTAGTGTATCATTTTTCAATGATCTGACTAAATAAGTATCTCCCTCCCCTGGAAAATCTGTAGCGAAAAACTGCGCTAAAAATCCAGACTTGGGTCCATCAGATGGCTTAACCGGCAAAGTAAAACTCTGATACTTCAGAGAGTCAATAGGCGGCACACGCCTTAACATGGAAACTGCGTAATATTCCTCCTCCTTGTATTTGACATACAATGCTACACGCTCATTCAATCTTAAATAATTACGATTTCTAGGACGGAAAGTATACACACCGTCTTGATTCTCATCTGTAAACCTGTATATAGTACTGTCTTCACGAATCAATAAGACTTCTGCATCTAAAGCTGCTTTAGGCTTACCATTATCAAAATAAGGTTGAGACAAGGTTAAAGTTACGCTTTGCTCCTCTGCCTCATCGGTAAGCCATGCGTCTACTACTAGTTGCTCCTTGCCATCCTTCACTTTTAAATCGATGACATCTTCACAACTCCATAAGAAAAGGGATAAGCTTAATATTCCTACTAGCTTTTTCATATCAGAATTTAAAATTATAAGTAATAGATGGTAAAATAGAGGCAAACACAGAATACCTCACAGCCTCAGTTTTTGACGGATCATCAGGGTTTTGTCTTACGTACACCGAGAAGGGATTTCTCCGGTTATATACATTATAAATGGAGAACACCCATTCACTTTCTCCCTTTTTGAAGAGAGCGTGTTTGTTTTTAAGTGTAGCAGATAAGTCAAGTCTATGACTCGCAGGAATTCTATATATATTCCTTTCATCGTAATAATTATGCGGTACAGCTATTCCTTGCCAAATGTATTTTGTAGTAGGGAAACTAGCAGGAGTACCTGTCATATAAGTAAAGGTTGCTCCCATATTCCAACGCTTGGAGATATCATAAATCGCCACAACGGATAAGTTATGCAACTTATCAATCCTACTAAGGAACCAATCGTTATTGTTTAAGCCGTTCACCTTTCTTTCCGTTCTCGAAAGGGTATAACTGATCCAACCGTTAAGGTTTCCTTTGTTCTTCTTCACAAAAAACTCTGCTCCATAGGCACGGCCTTTGCCATACATTAAATCACCTTCTACTAATGGATTCAAGAGTAAATCCGCATTTCTTATGTAGTCAATTTGATTCTGCAGGGTTTTGTAATACACTTCCACTGAAGATTCATACATATTGTCTTTGAAATTCATAAATAGACCCAAAGCAATCTGATCTGAAATCTGAGGTTTGATATTGTTCGTACTCGGGGTCCAAACATCTAATGGAGAGGAGGCTGTTGTATTAGACAATAGGTGGATATATTGAGCCAAATGATTGTATCCAATCTTCAAAGATGTTCTAGGTCCCAAAGAGAGATTTGCAGACAAACGAGGCTCCCAATTGCCATATCTTTGTATCAATTCATTTCCGGAATAATGAAGGGTATCCAAGACTGACTTTCTTTCTCCAGGAGTTCCATTTTCATCAAAAACATAAGCCTGAGGACTTCCAAAATACCTGTAATCTGAATATCTAATCCCCGCATTAATGGTCAAATTATCAGAGATTTTCATCTCATTTCCTAAGTATAATGTAGATTCTAAGGCTTTCTTCTTCGCAATTCCAATGTCCTTACCTTCACTACTAGACACAATCAAAGCAGATCCAGGATTGAAATGATAAAGTATGCTTTGCCCTCCAAATGAAATGGTATTCTTACTGTTTAAATACCAAGTAAAATCAGGCTTGATACTATAATTCAAAATGTCAGAATTCCAGCGGAAAACATCCTCTTTATTCGTATTCTTAAGGTCAGAATCTAAAGAATATTTATACATTGAATAGAACAATGTAGTATTCAAAAACAGTTTTCTATTGAAGACATGATTCCAACGGAGGGTGGTGGTGGCATTGCCCCAATCAAACCCAAAATCCGCTCCAAACAGGTCACGTCCAAAATATCCGGAAAGATAAAGGGTGTTTTTGTCGTCCAACTGATAATTCGCCTTCGCCGTAAAATCGTAGAAATAGAATTTTACATCTTTCAAATCATCTTTTAGGAAAGGTTTGGCCAGTATGTCTATATATGATCTCCTTAAAGCCACAATATAGGATCCTTTGTTTTTCTTCAATGGTCCTTCTAGGGCAAGCCGTGAAAAGATAGTTCCGATACCCCCGGTAAATTCAGTTTTCTTGTTGTTTCCTTCCTTCATCCTAACGTCTAAAATGGAAGAGATTCTGCCTCCATATTGAGCAGGAACGCCCCCTTTAATCAGCTTCACATCCTTCACCACATCCGGGTTAAAAATAGAGAAGAAGCCCATTAAATGAGAGGAATTATATACAGGTGCTTCATCAAGCAGGACCAAATTTTGATCTATGGCTCCTCCTCGTACATTAAACCCTGAAGATCCCTCGCCTACGGAGCTCACACCTGGAAGGTACAGGATGCTTCTTACCAGATCTACTTCCCCTAAAAGGGCCGGCATTTTCTTGATGGTCCGCATCTCCACCTTGTTGACGGACATGGACACGCTTTTGACATTGGCATCCTCTTTTTCAGCTTGAATGACCACTTCTTGCAAGATTGTCCCTTTGTCTTTTAATTCAATATTTAATGTTTGGTCCTCCTTAACATTAATCACCTTTTCTAAACTGTGATAGCCTACATAGGAAACGATGAGGGTATGTGTACCCGCAGGAAGACTTAAGGAATAAAATCCGTACACGTTTGTACTCACTCCTGTCTTTTGTTCCTTGGCGTAAATGTTTACACCGATTAAAGTTTCACCGTTAGCTTCGTCCTTTATGGTACCACTGACAGTAAATTGAGCGTAAATAGGTAATGATAAAAAAAGTAGTGCTAGAAAGCGCATAAGTTGGCAATATTAGACTTTAACGGTTTTTTGTAACTAAATGTTTCTTAATCTGCTACAAACCTTAGCATAATCCTTTGAACCTCATGAATTATCTGAAGCAAATTCGTCTAAAAATTTCGATTTTCGTAACTTCGCGGATTAATCAAAAGGAGATTGACTTTGAACGATATAGATTTAACCGGGCATGAACAAATCGAAGTGTTCGGCGCGCGGGAGCACAACCTAAAAAATATTGATGTTAATATCCCGAGGAATCGCCTGGTGGTCATTACGGGGATAAGTGGCAGTGGAAAATCTTCCTTAGCTTTTGACACCCTTTACGCAGAAGGACAAAGGCGGTATATGGAAAGCTTTTCCTCCTATGCCAGAAGCTTTATCGGAGATATGGAGAGGCCGGACGTGGATAAGATCAATGGTCTTTCACCTGTAATAAGCATTGAGCAGAAAACCACTTCAAAGAACCCAAGATCTACAGTAGGGACTACTACAGAAATTTACGACTTCCTACGTTTACTTTATGCTCGGGCAGGAGAAGCCTATTCTTATGTAACCGGCAAACCCATGATCAAACAAACTCAGGATCAAATTATAGACCAGATTCTGAGCAAACATGAAGGTAAAAAGTTGAACATCCTAGCCCCCATGGTCAAAGGACGTAAGGGGCATTACAGGGAACTTTTTGTCCAAATCTCTAAGATGGGTTATACTCGTGTTCGTGTAGATGGGGAACTGTTAGAGATCACTCCTAAAATGCAAGTGGATAGATACAAGATCCATGACATCGAGATTGTAGTAGATAGAATCATTCCTAAAAAAGAAGATAGATACAGAATTAGCCAGTCGGTAGGAACCGCACTAAAGCTAGGGGAGGGATCCCTACTTTTACTGGATGAAGGGAACAATGTCCAATATTTCTCCCAGAACCTGATGGATCCGGAATCCGGAATCAGCTACGAAGAACCTTCTCCCAACTCCTTCTCTTTCAACACCCCATACGGAGCATGCCCAGTTTGTAAAGGGATGGGACATATCGAAGAAATCACAGAGGAGTCCATCATTCCAGACCCTTCTCTGTCCATAATGAGAGGCGGTATAGCGCCACTTGGAGAATACAGAGACCTTTGGATATTTAAACAGATAGAAGCTTTACTAAAGGCACATAAATCCTCCCTAAGTCTACCTATTGAAAAGATCCCTAGGAATGTACTGGAGATCATCCTTTATGGATCCGAAGAACCTATTCCTGTAGCGTCAAAAAAATACCCGGGTACAGATTGGAATACAAAATTCGAGGGGATTATAACTTTTTTGAAAAACCAACAAGAATCAGAGAGCGACAAGATTCAGGATTGGATCAAAGATTTCTTGATCATAAAGGAATGTCCGGAGTGTCACGGGCAGAGGCTTAAGAAAGAGTCCTTGCATTTTTTAATAGACAAAAAGAACATTGCTGAGCTAGCAGATATGGATATCTCCTCTCTTAGCGAGTGGTTCACCGACTTAGAATCCAGATTATCTGATAAACAGCAGGCCATTGCGGCTGAGATATTGAAAGAGATTCGCAAACGATTAGGTTTTTTGAATGGCATTGGGCTGGACTATTTAACCTTGAATAGACCTCTAAAAACGCTTTCTGGAGGAGAAGCACAAAGGATCAGATTAGCTACGCAAATCGGGACACAGTTGGTAGGTGTACTATACATCATGGATGAGCCTTCCATAGGGTTGCACCAACGGGATAATGTAAAGTTGATCCAAGCCTTGAAAGATCTTCGTGACCTAGGCAACACCGTCCTTATTGTAGAACATGACAAAGATATGATGCTGGAAGCGGATTATATCATTGATATAGGTCCGGGGGCCGGTAGGCATGGAGGGAGAGTTGTTAGCCAAGGGCCTCCTCAGAAATTCATTGCCAAAGGTGGAATAACCGCAGATTATTTAAGCAATAGAGCTAAAATAGAGATACCTAAAGAAAGAAGATCAGGAAACGGAAATATCCTAAGTATTAAGGGAGCAACTGGCAACAACCTTAAAAATGTCACTCTTAATATTCCTTTAGGAACGATTACCTGCGTGACCGGAGTTAGTGGAAGCGGAAAAAGTTCCTTAATTCATGACACCTTATTTCCGATTTTGAATAGGCATTTTTTCCGTGCCAAAAGGGAACCTCTTCCGTACAAAGAAGTGCTTGGATTGGAGCATATTGATAAGGTGATTGAAGTTGACCAAAGCCCTATCGGAAGAACTCCAAGAAGTAACCCTGCCACCTACACCGGAATGTTCTCTGACATCAGAAGCTTATTCGCTGAACTTCCTGAATCTAAAATCAGAGGCTACAAACCGGGAAGGTTCTCTTTTAATGTTAAAGGAGGTAGGTGCGAAACTTGCGAAGGAGCAGGTATGAAAAAGATTGAAATGGAATTCCTTCCGGACGTACATGTACCTTGCGAAACCTGCAAAGGAAAAAGATTCAATAGAGAAACGCTGGAAATTCGCTTTAAAGGAAAATCCATTTCTGATGTTTTAGACATGACCGTGTCTGAAGCCATTGAGTTCTTTGAGAACCAACCAAAAATCAGCAGAAAAGTCCAGATACTGAATGATGTAGGACTTGGATATATTACCTTAGGCCAACATGCCACTACCCTCTCAGGTGGAGAAGCCCAAAGGGTTAAATTATCTGAAGAACTATCCAAAAAGGATACCGGAAAGACCTTATATATCCTAGATGAACCTACTACAGGTCTGCATTTTCAAGACATCCGGAAATTATTGGATGTAGTTCAGAAACTAGCGGACAAAGGCAACACCATTTTGATCATCGAACACAATCTAGACGTAATAAAAGTAGCAGACCACATCATTGACTTAGGCCCTGAAGGAGGAAAAGGGGGTGGACGCATCGTGGCAGAAGGAACTCCAGAAAAAGTGGCAAAAGTTAAAGGAAGTTTTACAGGATATTTCCTAAAAAAAGAGTTAGATGCGTAAGATAATTTTATTTGTACTACTAAGCCTTTCAGCGAAAGCTCAAGATCATTGGTACATTTCCAAAGTGGACTCCGTGTTTGCTATGGACAGCACCACATGGAAACCGGTAATATTTGGAGGAATTTCAGGTATAGAAAAATGGAATGATAGTACTTATCTTTTGGTTTCCGACCGACAAGCACCTAGTCCTGCTGAGGATAAACAATATTCTTACTTATACACCCTGAACCATCAAAATAAAATTCAGTTGGTTCAAAAGTTCTATGATATCAAAAACCTTGAAGCTATACGTTACCAAAGTTCAGATAAGAAGTTCTGGTTCAGCTTCGAAAATGACGAATCTACTGGAATAGGAACGGTTGATGAACAAGGGAAAGTTCGTATTCTCAAGGAATATAGCATGATCACTAGTCCGTACACCAGTCTAAACCGGGGTATAGAGGGACTAACTATTCAAAAGGACTTATGGTACTCCTTCGAGGCGGGTCTAGATTCTACTATGATCATTAGATGGAAAGATCAAAATCCAGAAAAAGAAATCTTATACAAGTATCCATTAGATAGAAATGCTTGCTTATCTCCCAACCAATCGCCTGGATCTAGTTTAGGAAATGGAATATCTGAGATTCTATATATTCCGGGTGAAGAGGAAAAGCTCTTGGTTTTAGAAAGATGCTTCAATGGCAGGATGTCACCTATCCAAATCTACGAAGCTGACTTCTCAGGAGAGAAGGTGGAGAAAAAACGGATATTCAATTGGGATAAGACTACCACATTCGAGGGTAAACCATTAAAACCGGATAATATGGAGGGTATGACCTGGAAAGAGGAAGGAAGGTCCCTCCTTCTCATCTCAGACGACAACCATAACACGAGGGTACAAAGAACACTGGTAGTGGAAATTCGACATTAAAAAAATGCCAAGGAAACTTGCTATTGTTATGCACGCATACTATTTTTGATTAAAAAGTAAATTTCTATGGATCAACCGGTAAAAACCATGGCAGAAATGGGTACTGAACAGCCGGAAATTCTTTTCTGGGTGGGATGTGCAGGCTCATTTGATGAGCGTTACAAAAAAGTAACCAAGGCATTTGTAAAGATTCTTCAACATCTTGATATATCCTTTGCTGTTTTAGGCACCGAAGAATCCTGTACCGGAGATCCTGCCAGAAGAGCCGGAAATGAATTTACTTTTCAAATGCTAGCCCAGCAGAATATCCAGGTATTAAACGGTTACGGAATCCAAAGAATAGTTACCGCCTGCCCTCATTGTTTTAACACCTTAAAGAACGAGTATCCGGAACTAGGAGGGACTTATGAAGTTTATCACCACTCAGAGTATCTTCAAGCTTTAATCGCGGAAGGGAAATTAAAAGTCACTGGTGGAAACTTTAAAGGTAAAAAAATCACCTACCACGATTCTTGTTACCTAGGCAGAGCGAACGAAGTTTATGAAGCACCTAGAGAGCTGATACAAGCGCTGGATGCGGAACTGGTGGAGATGAAAAGGTGTAGAACCAAAGGGCTTTGTTGCGGAGCAGGAGGAGCACAAATGTTCAAAGAGCCGGAAAAAGGAAAAAAAGACATCAATGTAGAACGGACAGAAGATATTTTGGAGACCAAAGCAGAAACGGTGGCTGTGGGATGCCCTTTCTGTATGACCATGCTTTCTGATGGAATCAAATTCAAAGAGAAAGAACAAAGCATTAAAGTTTACGATTTAGCAGAATTAATTGCTGCAGATTTATAATATTTGTAGCTAATTAATCTACTACCTAACTTGAAAAATACACTAGTCCAACTTAGCATTTTGCTTTGTACTTTATCCGCATGGGCACAAAACTCCACCTACAGGGGGGATGAATTCTATGCCACTGTTCAATCATTACGTGATTTAGATTTTGGATTTGCTTATAAGTACGGCTTTAACAACAGTACCTATTTGCGATTTGATCTTTTAAATGCGTCTTACTCAAAAAGAAAGCTAGAGAATTTCAGCATGATAGACCCTAATGGGACTTTGCTTAACGTCAGCGAGCAAGTGCAATCAAATTATGACCTTGGAATCGGAATCGAAAAGCGTAAAGATTTCAATGAGCACATGCAATTCTTATATGGAGTTTCGGCCATTGCCGGTAGAAGTGGTCAAACTACGGAAGCTATCACTGCAGATGACAAAGTTTTGACTGAAATCATTAATACTACGTGGAGATACGGCGCTGGTCTAAATCTAGGTATACTGGTGCGGATAGTTGAAAACCTCCACCTTGGAGCCGAACTCATCCCCAAATACATGATTAGTACCGAAAAAACAGAATACATAGCTTCTGCCGTCATATCTAATCAGGTGCAAAAAGCTAAACAACAAGACTTTTACCTTAGCATGAACGATGTTCGCTTTTCTTTGGTCTACAGATTCAAAAGGTAGGAGTTAAAAAAAGTTAAACCTCCTTAGACTTCTAAGTACCTTCCTATTTTTGTAGTATGAAAAAGAGTACCTTTCTCATACTTTTTATGATCGTGGCCATGGGAAGCTTAGTGGCTCTCCAATGGTACTTTATTCATAATGCTTTAAAAGTCCAAAAAGAGCAGTTTGATAGAAATGTCAAAACAGCGCTGATGGAAACGGCAAAAAAAATAGAGCAGGAGGAAGTACTCTACATTGCGCAGCAGAGACTAGCTAGAAAAGAACAAGGTAAACTCTTGCAGATCTCAGGTTCCACATCTCCTAACACTCATCCTTACTTTGAAAAAGGTTATATTTTCCCTGGCTTGCCAGATGAAATCTTCACAAAGGAATTTGACAAGAAACTAGACAATTTAGGAGAAAAAATTCCCGAAAATAAGCTAAAAGCTAGTGAATACATCAATGAAAAGCTAAGAAAGGAGAATGAGAATCTAAAAAGCTTTATAGAAAGTAATAGTCTCAGAGAATCTAAGTTTCAAGAGTGGAACGAGATGACCATTTGGTTAGATGCGAAGCAGAAAGGGATCTCAAGCCCTATGAATATGGAGGTAGTCAAAGGAGTCATCCAGGACCTTTTATTTGGAGAAAGGGAAATCTCTGATAGAATGGGGATCCTAATGTTAGATACCTTATTAAAAGAAGAATTATCAAATTTAGGCATCACTATCCCCTATAGATATGCCGTGGAAGATAAGGGCAATATCGTTCTGGCTTCCGTAAATACCCCTATTTTAGAAAATAGCTATAGGGTAAAATTATTCCCCAGTGATGCTTTTTCCAGATTTCAATTCCTTTACGTTTACTTCCCTGACAGGGAAAATCAGATTTTCAGAAATCTATTAGGGCTAGTTACAGCTTCCACCTTATTGGTCATGCTTGTAGGAGGTATATTCTATTATAGTGCTACCAGTCTAATATCAGAACGCAAGCTGGCAAAAGTCAAGAACGATTTTATCAATAACATGACACACGAGTTAAAAACTCCTGTCTCCAGCATTTCCTTAGCACTAGAAGTAATCAGAGACAAAGAAGTACCCAAAACTCCTGAAAGAACAGATCGTTACTTGAATATTATCCAAGAAGAAAATCAAAGACTTGCCTCACAAATTGATAAGGTACTTCAAATGGCCAAGTTGGAACAAGAACAAATTGAATTATCCTTAGAACCTTTGGATGTTCATGACATTCTGGAAAACGTACTCCAAAATTTAGAAGTAAGAATTTCCTCTGTTGATTGCAAAAAATGTTTTGAAGCCAAATCCAGTATTATTAATGCTGACCAAGTTCATCTAACTAATATTTTCTATAATCTTCTGGATAACGCATTGAAATATTCTAAAGAGCATGTTCATTTAAAAATCTCCACTTCAAATCCGGAAGAAGGACTACTTCAGATTGACATAGAAGATAAAGGTATAGGAATAGCGCAGGAAGATCAAAAACGTATATTTGAAAAATTTTACCGTGTAACTCATGGAGATATCCATGATGTCAAGGGTTTTGGTTTGGGTTTAAGTTATGTAAAAAGTCTTGTAGAGCTTCACCAAGGTAAAATGAGACTAAAATCAGAAATAGACCAGGGGTCTACATTCACCCTAATATTTAAGGCATGAAAATTTCCCTTCTTTTAGCAGAAGATGATCCAAATTTAGGAGAATTACTACAAGACTATTTAACAGCAAAAGGCTTTCAAGTAACACTGGCCGTCAACGGCGAACAAGCATTCGATCTATTCTGCCTAAACGAGTATCACTTGTGCATACTTGATGTAATGATGCCTAAGAAAGATGGTTTTTCTTTGGCAAAAGACATCAGACTACATAACGAGTTTATCCCTATCATTTTCCTGACGGCTAAATCCATGAAAGAAGATACCCTAAAAGGTTTTGAAGTGGGAGCAGATGACTATTTGACAAAACCCTTTCTAATGGAAGAACTATTAGTTAGGATCAAAGCCATCATAAAACGTACTCAAGGGAAGGAAGAAATAAACACGAGTACTAAGTTTACTTTTGGCAAGCTAACACTCGATACAGAAAAAAGAGAGCTGATCAGTGGTTCTAACAGAATCAGCCTCACCACTAAAGAATCAGCATTGCTTGGCTTATTTTGTCAACATGTAAACGAGCCAGTGAGCCGCACCTACGCCCTAAAGATGATTTGGGGAGAAGATTCCTACTTTAATGCCAGAAGCATGGACGTTTACATCACTAAATTGAGAAAGTATCTCAAAGAAGAGCCCTCTGTTAAAATAATAAATCTTCACGGAGAGGGATTTAAATTAGTGACTTTGTCTTAAACGCAATTACTTGGACACTATTTTTAATTTATTTCACCAATTCGGATCAATTTTTACACCAATTGATTCGAGGAATTTTCTAGGGGACTTATAGTGAAGACCGCCATGTATTCTTTCGAAATTATAGAATTTTTTCCATCTTATCATTACTTGTTTAAATTCTTGTAGGCTTTCAAATTCAAATCGTTGACATACAGCACTTTCCAGAATTGAATGGTAGGCTTCTATATGTCCATTCTGTTGAGGTGTTGCCGGTTTTGTAAATTCCTGAGTTATACCTTTTTGTTTTAGATATTCTTGAACTATTAAAGCTTCGAATTGTGAGCCATTATCGTTTCTTACTATAAATTGCTTTGGCATCGGATAAGTTTGTAAAATTTGTTCAAATAGATTTATTACATCTTCAGATTTAATAGAATTTGCGATGTATTGTCCCAATTGCCATCTCGAAAAAACATCCAAAATTGTCAGTACTTGCGCATTTGTGCGTTTTCCTTGGATATATACATATTTAATATCAAATTCTAGGAATGCAAATTCTCTTTGTACAATGGGAACGAGTTCTTTTACCCAGTTCCTACTTATTCTCTTGGTATTACTGCGTTGAAATTTTAATAAATTGTTTTCCTTCATGAGCTTATAGGTTCTATAAGCCCCAATTCTCAATCCCTTTTCTTGGTTTAAATAGCGGTAGGTTTTATAATACCCATAATCCACAAATTCGCCCTCCAGAAGTGTTTTAGTTTCTTGTAAAATATAATCCATATCAAACCTATTATTTTCCATATCATATACATAACCTGAGGCCCTTTTCCCCGGTTTTGTACCTGTAGAAATGTAATAGTAGCTGCTTCGAGGTAAATCTACATGCTTTAATACTAGATATTTAGGCCTCCCTTGCTCTAGAAATTCGTCAACTACCTGGATTTTTATTTCTTTAGAGATTGACTTTTTTTTAAAAGGGAATCTTTAATTTGAATAGCTAACTCTTTTTCAGCAACTATCCTTTTTAGAGCTTCGTTTTCACGACGTAATTGTTTGAGTTCACGCTCGGCATCTGTCATTGCTCCTGCTTCCAAGCCACTTTTGCCTAACTTCTCAAATTTCTCTTTCCAATTATAAATACTCACAGTAGAAACCCCAAATTCTCGCGATGAATAACTTACGCCGTGCTGGATAGAATGAAGTACAATCTTCTCTTTCTCCTCCAAACTCCATGTTTTTCGATGTTTTGACATACACAAATCTAATTAATTGTTAACTTAGTTTTGTGTCCAAGTTTTTATCGAGCTATTAGGACTTCGTAAATTGTCACATTATGCCGGAAATTGACTTACTCAAAATCATCAACGTACTGGGCACGTTTGCCTTTGCCATCTCTGGAGCCACCATGGCTATGAGCAAAAAGCTCGACGCTTTCGGGGTCTTGGTTATCGCATTTGTTACCTCCATCGGCGGGGGGACACTTCGTGACATATTAATAGGCAATTTGCCGGTGGGATGGCTGTCAAGTGACTTCATATTACTGATCATTTTAATCACCTCTCTGCTGACCTTATTCTTTTATAAATACCTGAATAAGTTAAGCACCACCTTGTTCTTATTTGATGCATTAGGCATAGGGCTATTTACTATCGCAGGAGCTGAAATTGCAGAAGCTAAAGGATTTAATATTCCTATCTGTATTACCTTAGGAACCATCACAGCATGCTTTGGTGGGGTCTTGCGAGACGTATTACTCAATCATGTTCCATTAATTTTCAGAAAAGAATTATATGCCACGGCATGTATAATAGGGGCAGCTGTTTACTTCTTCAATAAGAAACTAGGTTTAAATTCAGAGTTAAATACCTTTATCTGTATAGGGATTATTGTGGCATTACGAATATGGGCTGTGAGGTATAAAATCTATTTACCATCCATCACTATACCTGATCAAGAGGAGGATTGATTTGTCAAAGCTAAGAAATACTGTAATTTTGCGAAAATTTTCTAAAGTTGTACAAGCACCTCATCTTCCCCATTCTTTCTAAATTCGATCCAGAATTTATACACTACTTCACCATGGGATGCCTTAGAACCATCTATAGGCTACCGGGAGGTAAAGCTATTCTGCGACTACTTTTCGACTATAGTCACCCTAGTTTAGAGACCGAATTTGCCGGAATAAAATTTAAGAATCCTGTAGGTCTTGCTGCAGGCTTCGATAAGAATGGAAGATGGATAGATGAATTAGCCACTTTGGGATTCGGGTTTGTGGAAGTGGGTACTGTTACGCCCAAAGCCCAGGATGGCAATCCAAAACCAAGATTATTCCGCTTAAAACCGGATCAGGCATTGATCAATAGAATGGGTTTTAATAATGATGGGATTGACGCTTTGGTAGAGAACCTTAAAAAGAGAAAATCTTCAATAGTTGTAGGTGGAAACCTAGGTAAAAATAAGATTACGGATAACTCATTAGCAGTAAGGGATTACCTGATCACATTTAAAGCATTAAGAAACTGGGTAGATTACTTTGTTGTCAATGTTTCTTCTCCAAATACACCCGGATTAAGAGAATTACAGGAAAAAGGCCCCCTCCTTGAAATTTTGAACGCTCTACAGAAAGAGAATGGTCCAAACGGAAAACCAATCTTTTTAAAGATTGCACCGGATCTAAGCTATGAGCAGTTGGACGACATCATAGAAATCATTCAGGAATCAGGAATAGCCGGAATCATTGCAACGAACACTACCCTGTCCAGAGCAAATTTAAAGAGCAAAAATGTAGAAGAAATAGGAGCAGGAGGTTTATCAGGTAAGCCCCTCAAAGAACGTTCTACAGAAGTAATTCGTTATATCAAAGGTAAGAGCGAAATTCCTGTCATTGGAGTAGGAGGAATCCATACCCCTGAAGATGCAGAGGAAAAATTCTCAGCAGGAGCTAGTTTGATCCAAGTCTATTCCGGATTCATCTATGAAGGCCCGGGATTAATCAAAAGAATAAATAAAAGTCTAGTAAGATGAGTGAGGTTTTACCTTATAAAGAAGCCCCCGGTTCAAAAAAAGAACAGGTAACTACCATGTTTGACAATGTGGCGGGAAAATATGACCTTCTAAACCGAATCTTAAGTGGTGGAATAGACATCTATTGGAGGAAGAAGGCATTGTCAATGTTAAAAGGGGGAAATAACCAACTCATACTGGATATTGCTACTGGCACAGGTGATTTGGCAATAGAAGCGAATAAGATTCTTAAACCTGAAAAGATCATTGGAGTAGACATATCCCAGGGTATGCTAGATGCAGGAAGGGTGAAGATCCAAAAGTTGGGATTAGAGGAAAAGATTGAATTACAACTAGGCGATTCTGAAAAATTACTATTCCCTGACAATACCTTTGATACGGTCATCGTTTCGTTCGGAGTAAGGAACTTTGAAAACCTATTAAAAGGGTTGACAGACATGAACCGGGTACTTAAACCGGGAGGAACCTGTATGGTTGTAGAGTTCTCAAAACCCAGAAATTATCTATTTAAACAAGCGTATTGGTTTTATTCTACCAAAATACTTCCATTAATTGGAAGATTGGTATCCAAAGATAGCTCTGCGTACACCTATTTACCTGAATCTGTCAAAGCATTCCCTGATGGAGAGGATTTTCTAAAGGTGTATAGAGAAGCTGGATTTAGAGATGTAAAGGCCATTCCGCTTACTTTTGGCATATGTTCAGTGTACCTTGGAAAAAAATAATGTGTCTTTGCCTCCTCTCCCTAGGGTGGGCATCAGCGCAGGTAAAAACCAAACATCAACCCAATTACGATGCTAAACCTTTAAGGTTTGGTTATTATATTGGGTTTGGAAGTACGCACTATATCACCAAATATAGATCCAGCTTTATACAGCAAGCGGATGGAACTTCTCAGGCTATTTATGCTATTAACTCCCCAAATACCACGGCTATCAGAGCGGGGGCAATGATCAACTATTACATCAATGACTACTTTGACCTTAGATTCTCTCCTTTAAATATTACTATTCAAAAGAGGGAAATCAATTATATCAAAGGTGATAATGACCAATACCAAAAAGACGAGCAAGTAGATAAGGCCTGGTTAGAAGTCCCTGTACATCTTAAGTATAAGTCGGAAAGGCGACTTAACACCCGCATGTATGTATTTGGAGGCACTAGATGGGCTTTTGAGACAAACACAGTAGGTAGAAAAGGCTCCAAACGCTCTGTCTTTAATTCCTCTTTGAGAACGAATGATTTAATGCTAGAATATGGAGCGGGTTTAGAGATATTCAGGCCTTACTTCAAAGTAACACCTGAACTTCACTTTTCACACGGCTTGTTTAATATGATTCGTAAAAACAATAGTGTGGCGTATTTACAGGATGTAAAAAGCCTGAGAACCCACACGGTCAGTTTGATTATATTGTTTCAATAAGGCTTTTCGCATGTTTTATTTGCTCCAAATCAGCTTCATATAGGAGAAATTCATCCACTTTTGCCCCCATATTAATCCTAGGATTTCTAAATGACATGGGACTTTGTAAAATCTCCGTAGCTGAAAAGTGAAAAGCATGCGCGCCGGTTACTGCAATTTGAAGAATATTTCCCGGCTTGACACCGCTTCCTGCCATAATATTAATTCTGCCAGCAGCTAGATCCACAAATCTCCGCAGTTCTATTAATCCCTCTATAGCGTGTTGATGTAAGCCTGAAGTCAGTATGTTTTGAACCCCTCGTTCTACTAAGCCTTCTAAAGCTTCTTCCGGATTAATGCACATATCAAAAGCCCTATGAAAGGTCACCGGAAAATCCCCTATTGCCTCCAATTGCTCATCAATTACCTCCCAGTCTATAGTACCATTAGGTTTTAATGCTCCTATAACAAACCCACCTGGCTTCAAACGCTTAAGACTGTAGATATCCTCTAGCATAGCAGCCCTTTCATAGGCATTGAAACAAAAATCTCCTCCCCTAAGCCTAATCATAACATAGATGGGAATATTAACTGCTTCCAATGCTGATTTTACAGTACCCCATGAAGGTGTGGTTCCTCCTTCCGGTCTACCGGCACAGAGTTCTATACGGTCTGCACCTCCCCTCTCAGCATAAGTGCAAGAAAGTACGCTATAACAACAGATCTCTAATTTTTTTCCCATATTACAAAAGTCATGTAAGCGTTAAGTTCCTGAAAAAAAGTGCGATAAATAACCTACCAAAATAATGTAGTTCAAGAAAGCAATTTTTTTTACGTAAAACGTTTTTAGATAAAAGTTTTTTTTACTTTTGCAGCCGATTAATTTTATTAACTTAAACTCAATGGGATTATGTACTGGACACTAGAACTTGTATCCTACTTAGAAGATGCCCCATGGCCAGCAACGAAAGATGAATTAATTGACTTCTCGATAAGATCGGGGGCCCCTAATGAGGTAATAGAAAACTTATCCGAATTGGAAGATGACGGGCAACCGTATGAGAATATAGAGGAGATCTGGCCGGATTATCCTACGAAAGAAGATTTCTTCTTCAACGAAGACGAATATTAAGCACCTCATTGAGGTGCTTTTTTTTGCTCAAAAAAGTATTTCCATTTAGAGCAGTTTGCCGTAAATTAGAGTATTAGTCGGGTTTGTTATGTTAGAATTAAAGGACCTCAAAAAACTCGTGAAAGAAGGGGAAGGAAGCAAATTAGAGTTTAAGTTAAAGTCTACCCACCCGGATAAAATCATGAGAGAAGTAGTGGCATTTGCAAATACTCAGGGTGGCACCTTACTTCTGGGTGTAGCTGATAATGGAGAACTATCCGGCTTAAAATTTCCGGATGAAGATGCTTTTGTCATGGAAAGAAGTTTCGCCAAATTCATCTATCCTCCCGTTCATTATTCCAAGCAGGAAATCCAACTGGAAAATGGCAGACCTATACTAGCTTACCATATCCGAAAAAGTGAGGAGCATCTCATCTATTTCAATCCTACGGGGGATAGTTCTGATCGTAAAGTTTATGTTCGAAATGCTGACCGCTCTATTCAGGCTAGCAAAGAAGTAAGGGAAATTCTAAAAGAGCGTTTGAAAGAGAAAAACTATAGATTCCATTACGGGGAGAAAGAGGAGATTTTAATGAAGTATTTAGATCAACACGGGAAGATCACGGTCAATATGTTCTCTAAGGTGGCAGATATCCCCCTTAAACAAGCATCCAAGACCCTAATACTTCTGGTACTAGCGCGGGTACTCCAAGTGTTTGCAAACGAATCCGAGGATCAATTTGCCTTAGCATAAAAAAAAGAGACACAGAAATGTGTCTCTTTTTTTACAAGTGAATCACTTCCCCGTATGCTGCTGCAGCAGCTTCCATAATAGCTTCTGACATGGTTGGGTGAGGGTGTACAGATTTAACAATCTCCATACCCGTAGTTTCTAGATTTCTAGCCACTACAGCCTCCGCAATCATTTCTGTCACGTTAGCACCAATCATGTGGCAACCTAACCATTCTCCATATTTAGCATCAAAGATCACTTTCACAAATCCTTCAGGAGCTCCGGCTGCTTTAGCCTTACCCGAAGCAGAGAATGGGAACTTACCCACTTTGATCTCATAACCTTTTTCCTTAGCAGCTTTTTCTGTCAAACCTACAGAAGCAATCTCAGGAGTACAATAAGTACATCCAGGAATGTTACCATAGTTCAAAGGCTGAGGATGATGTCCCGCGATCTTCTCCACGCAAATAATACCTTCCGCTGAAGCTACGTGAGCCAAAGCTTGTCCAGGCACAACATCACCAATAGCATAGTATCCAGGAACATTCGTCTGATAATATTTATCTACAAGGATTTTACCTTTATCCGTAGCTATACCTACATCTTCAAGACCAATGCCCTCGATGTTTGCTTGAATACCGGCTGCAGAAAGCACGATATCAGCTTCCAGAGTAATTTCTCCTTTAGGCGTCTTCACTGTAGCCACACATCCTTTACCTGAAGTATCCACTTTCTCCACGCTTGAGTTCGTGTGAACGTCAATACCCATCTTCTTATATTGCTTAGCTAATTCCTTAGAAATATCCTCGTCTTCAACAGGAACTATGTTTGGCATGAATTCTACGATAGTCACCTTAGTACCCATGCTAGCATAGACATAAGCAAATTCCACTCCGATAGCACCAGATCCAATCACGATCATAGATTTAGGTTGCTTATCTAGAACCATCGCTTTACGGTAATCAATCACCTTCTCTCCATCAATAGGCACATTAGGCAACTGACGAGCACGTGCTCCGGTAGCTATGATAATATGCTTTCCTTCCACAGTACTCACACTTCCGTCCTTTGCCTTCACTTCCACTTTCTTTCCAGGCTTAACGGTTCCGAATCCTTCAATCACATCGATTTTATTCTTCTTCATCAGAAACTGAACACCCTTGCTCATGCCTTCTGCTACACCTCTAGAACGTGCTATTACAGCGTTAAAATCAGCATCGGCGTTTTCTACCTTGATACCGTAATCTGCGGCATGCTGAATATACTGAAATACTTGAGCGGATTTTAATAGGGCTTTGGTAGGAATACATCCCCAGTTAAGGCAAACTCCTCCCAGGTTTTCTTTCTCAATTACGGCTACTTTTAACCCTAACTGTGACGCCCGGATAGCTGTTACATATCCTCCAGGACCGCTACCTAATATCACCACATCATATTGTGCCATACATTTCTGACTTTAAAGATTAAAAAAATGATGACAAAAATAAGCATAATAATTTAACGTATACACACCTATAAAGCAATTCATGCCCCAAAGCCTCTCTGCTCAGGTGCTGTTTAAAACAATGTACCAAAGAAAATTGAACTAAAAAGTGATGATATTGTTTTCTAATTAGCTAACATTGCCGTTAGATTAATGACAGTTTCCTTTGAAAATTGAAGGAATGCTATATATTTGCATTAAAGTTAGAGCATTATGAAAAGAAAAGACATTAAAAAATCAGGCCAAACCTAGTTACCAGTTTCTGAAGTGGACATACTTTCAGGAACGGTTATTAACCGTTCTTTTTTTTCTACCCCCGAAAAGCGGTGGGTAATTTTTTTTAAATACGTTAACAATTAAATCTAATACTCATGTCATACCAATATT
Organism: Leadbetterella byssophila DSM 17132; assembly: GCF_000166395.1. Taxonomy (GTDB): domain Bacteria; phylum Bacteroidota; class Bacteroidia; order Cytophagales; family Spirosomataceae; genus Leadbetterella; species Leadbetterella byssophila. The sequence goes on along the minus strand of NC_014655.1, from coordinate 3,046,068 downwards.
ATACACAAGAGGGATATGATAATTTGAAAAACAAACTAAACGACCTTAAAACTAAAGGTAGAAGAGAAGTGTCTAAGGCATTGGCTGAGGCGAAAGATAAAGGCGACCTTTCCGAAAATGCTGAATACGATGCTGCAAAAGATGCACAAGCACTTTTAGAAACGGAAATCGCTAAACTTGAAGAACTTTTCGCCAAAGCAAGAATTCTTGATGAAAATACCATAGACACGTCTAAGGTATCCCTAATGACTACTGTAAAAATTAAGAACTTGAAAAACAAAGCTACTATGAAGTATACCTTAGTAGCAGAGGAGGAAGCTGACCTTAAGCAAGGTAAGATCTCCATCAACTCTCCTTTCGCCAAGGGCCTATTAGGTAAGAAAGTGGGAGATAAAGCAGACATTCAAGCTCCGGGAGGAGTTGTGGAAGTAGAAATCCTTGAAATTACTCTGTAGCACAGTTAGTCCTCAATATACTTTTACCGCTTACCTTTCGTAGGCGGTTTTTTTTATGAATTACGGTAGAGTAGCTAAATATTACCAAGTTCTCAGCAGGATGATCTTTGGAGACCATCTTATCCATGCACATGCTTTAGCTGCAGAAAACTTCCCTAAAGGAGCAAAGCTCCTCGTCCTAGGCGGAGGAGATGGAAGCTACTTGCCATTATTGAAGGACTATAACATCATTTTTGTGGATCATTCTGAACAAATGATCCACTTGGCTCAAAAACACAGCCACGGTCAGGTAGAATTTCACCTTGCTGATGTGTTTGATTTCCACTATTCCTATTATGATGGAATAATAGTACCCTTCCTGCTAGATAATTTTAATGATGAGCAGTGTAGAAACCTTATTAGGCTTTTACCCCCTTGTCCCATCGTAGTCTGCGATTTCCCGGAAAAGACAAAAGGACTGCAATCCCTTTTAATAAAAAGCATGTATTTGTTCTTTAGGCTAACCGCAAATGTGGCTGTTAGTAAAATGCCGTCTATCGAAGAAATCATGACAGAGTTTTCCCGGGTAAAAACCCGGGAAATTACCCTCATGAATGATTTTATTCAAATCAAAAAGTATGAATTATAAACTCCGTCTATTGTCGTTAGAATCTATGTCTATCAACTTATTATAAGGATCAACACCTACCTCCACTGGCTTTTCATCTACAATGATGGACAGTTTGTTCTTGATCTTACTAATCTTATATTTTTTAAGGTACAATTCCTTATCGTATTCATAAGAGCCTTTTTTCTCTTTTTCTCCAAATATCCCTAATTCAATATAATCTGCTAAAGGCAAAGATTGCACCTTCCCATCCTTAATGCCTCCACTATAATCGCGCTTCCCTTTATTATCTGTTCTATATTTTGACACCTGGAAATCTATATCTACTTGGTATTTTCCTTTACCTAAGTCTTTTACAGAAGCTTTATCTACCTTATTGTTATATAGGGTAATGGTTTCAAACATGTCTTTTATGAGATACTGCAAACTATCCGGAGTAGCTTCTTTTAAAAGTGCAACAAACTCTTCGGAGGTAGTATATGGAGGTTCCTGGAATCTATATTTTTGAATATAATCCTTCAAAACAGCATTAAATCTAGCCTCCCCTAAATAATCACTCATAGCATATAGCACTAAAGAGCCCTTATTGTAATGTATATATTGCTGGTTTTCATTATACATTAATGGGTTTTCGCTTTTCCATTCCTTTGCCCTTCCTAAAAGATAATTATCTAGAGCGTCTTTCAGGAATTTATGCATTTGAAACTTGCCGTATTTCTTTTCCAAAACCTTGAGAGAGCTATATTCAGACATGGATTCTGAAAGCAGAGTAGCCCCTTTTACATTAGCACCGATCACTTGTCCGGCCCACCATTGATGCGCTAATTCATGAGCTGTGATGGAATAAGGATAATCCACGGAATTTGGCTTGTTTTCATCTACCCAAGCTATAAATCCTATTGCCTCTGAATAAGGAATAGTATTGGGGAAAGATTGTGCAAATCCTCCTCCGGTTCGCGGGAACTCTAAGATTCTAACTTGTTTATGCTGATAGGGGCCAAAGTTTTCTGAGAAGTAATCCAAACCGTCTTTTAAGGACATGATCATTCTATCAATATTATAATCATGCGTCTTATGGTAGTATATTTCTAGATTTACCCCCTTGTATTTCTCTCTTTTCACCTCATATCTGGCTGAATTAAAGGCATAGAAATTCTGAATAGGCTGATCCATTTTATAATGATAGAACTTTCTTCCGTTATCCCCCCATTCTCTTTGCAAATATCCTGGGGCGATAGCAATCTGATCTTCTGAGGTACTGACTATTGCTTCGAAATTGATCCAGTCCGCATCATTTGATATATATGTATTTCCTCTTGCCTTCAAATCTGAAGGGAAGGCCATTCTTTCTTTATCTTTTAATCCATACTTTTTCCGCACATCATTATCTTGAATCTCATTATCTTCTTGATAACCAATACTAGGGAACAATGTACGATTATTGATAAAGGTACCGTTTTCTAACACAGGAGATTCATCTTGAAACCATGTGTTTCTAGGATTTCCAACTAAAAACTGCGCCTTAACCGTATCTCCCGGAGCCAATGGTTCAGCAAGCTTGTATATGGAAAATCTCAAATTTGAATCAGCAAGAATAAGAGAAGTGGGCTTATCCCATTGCACATTTCTCAAGTTCTTGGCGTAGTCAATGATGAGTGAATCTATATTTTTATCCGTCTTATTCACTAAGGTGAAGAATCCCGTAGCATCATAATTGCGCTCTTTGGGAAAAATATTCATTTCTACTCGTACGTCCACGATACGCGGCTGAGGAGTATTTTGATATTTCTTATATTTCTTTTCAAAATCTACCAGCCTCAGCTCTTGATCTTTCGAAGTATAAAATGGCTTATTTACTGCAATCTCTCTGTAGATAGCATAGCCCAATCCTATGAATGCAGTGAGCAATAAAGTTAATGGAGCAGCTATTGGCAGTTTTAGTCGGCCGGCGGCAGTAGATATCCTATCCATCGCACCAGAAAACTTACCTCTTCTCCAAAACAGCAAGGTCAACCCATAAAGTATACCTGAAAATAGCAACCAATAAGCCTTATAAATCAAGTGAGTTCTAAATGAGCCGAATCCGTTCATGTCTGAATAGGAGAGTCCGGTCCCACTGTTGAAATGGAAAATAGGTAATTCAACACCCAATTTTCTAAGCCCACTAGGCAGCATCAGTAACACTATTAATGTCATAAAGCCCAGCAAATAATTCTTAAATAAGGACTGTACGAACAAAGCCATACCTATAAGTATCAAGCAATTGATCATGGTAAAGAATAGAAGTTGCTTGAAATAGAGTATCAGTTCGAAATGATAATAGCCGTAATACGCTTGTACTAACATCCCCGACACTATGGCCGTAAACATCAATACCAGGCACATGCCTACTAATGCTAGAAACTTAGACAACAAGAGGGCCCAATTAGGTATAGGAGTAGAATCCACTAAGCTATCCATTCTGGAGGACATGGCCTGATTAAGAAGCACACCAGAAAACAAAAAGATCAGGATTTCACTAAAGAAGATAAACTGCCCACTTATGGTAGATAAAATCTTCCAAGTTACGGGATAGGTTTTTGTACCCATGAGATCCTCACCAAGGGTATAACCCATGATGATCACAAACAGGAACAAAACCGCTACGATGGAGATGAATATCCAGTTTCTTACTATAGATCGGAACTCAATCTTGGCAAGATTTAAAGAAGTTTTGAAGTAGTGGGCAAAGGAATAATCAAAACTTACTTCAGGCAGTTTTACCTTAAAAACACTTTGGAAATTATTCTTAGTTACTTTTTCCCCCAACTTCTTTTTCCCAAAAGTCAAGGGAGAATGAGAAAAATTAAAGGTGGTATAGGTCAGTACTAATGCCAGAAATCCCACCCCTATCCATATCAAACGGTTCAATAAAATGGATTTATCCAGCGGAATATTATTGTAATTCTGCTCATCAATGGACCAGTACTTTGAAACATAACTTAAAGCTTCTTCTCCATAAGGCTCTATCAGTGCAGCCACAAACTTATCGTCCATGTTTTCTGTAAGATTACCAATGATCAACTGAAGAATCAGGAGAATAAGAATGAAAATAAATCCTATATAAACATTCCTGGTCAGAGTGACCAATAGAAAGATGATAGCCCCTATAAAAAAGATATTTGGGATCACAAAGATGAGATAACTCTGAAGGAAGGCCCATAATCTAAAAGGACCCATCAGATCTTGATTCGCAAACGGCAGGACTGATGCTACGATAAAAGATAACCCGATAGCCAATGAGACTAAAACAGTAATAAAGAATCCACTTAAGAATTTCCCGACCAGATAGTCCCATTTAGTAAAAGGATAGGAATAGAGGACCGTATGCATATTATACTTATAGTCCCTGTAGACAGTAGAACCTATTACTGTGGGAATGATGAAATTCAAAAGCTGAGAAAAGCCATTGATCAGACTATTCACTGCTAAAGGGGAATTATAAAAAGTGTTAGAAGTAGAGGTGACGGTCAATGCATCAAAATATCCTAATGCAGATCCCATCACTAAAAAACCAATTCCAAAAAAAGCGGCGAAATAAATATAAAAGGTAGGTTGCGTCAACCACCTTTTGGTCTCAAAAGTAAAGATGGTACGTAACATTAGGCTTGAGAGTTTTTGAGAGCTGAGAAATAAACATCTTCTAATCCCGGTGTAGCAGGCACAAAGGTCTCATGAGGCTGGTGCTCTGAAAATACGCGGATGTTTAAAGTATTGTCGGGATTATAGTTCGCTGATAAGACCTGATAATCCCTTTGGAAAGCTTCTACGTCTTCTCTTTCTATGATTCGCATCCAAATCTTACCTTGAAGTTCTGCTTCCCCTTGGGAAGGAGTACCTCTAAACAGTACCTTACCCCCATTCAAAATGCCTATTTCGTGACATAATTCTCTCACATCATCTACAATATGGGTAGAAAATATGACGGTATGATTTGCCCCAATCTCTCTTAAAACATTTAAAAACCTATGGCGTTCAGCCGGATCTAAGCCAGCCGTTGGCTCATCTACTATGATTAATTGAGGATTATTTAGTAGCAACTGTGCTATACCAAACCTTTGCTTCATTCCTCCGGAATACCCACTCACATGCTTCTTCCTCACCTCCCAAAGGTTTGTGATCTCTAAAACCTCCTGAATAAGTTTCTGCCGGTCAGTTTTTTGACTTATTCCCTTTAATTGAGCAAAATAGTCCAGAAGATCTTCCGCAGAAAAGTTAGGATATACTCCAAACTCTTGAGGCAGATAGCCTAATACTTTTCGAAGTGAAAATGGATCTTTCAACACATCAATTTCGCCGAAAGAAATTTCTCCGGAGTCTGGTTTCTGTAGAGTAGCCACCGTCCGCATCAGAGATGACTTCCCTGCTCCATTTGGACCCAAAAGCCCAAACATTCCTTTTCTAATTTCAAGGTTTACATTGTCCAATGCATGAACACCATTTGCATAGGTTTTACTTAGGCGGGATATAGATAACTGCATATTAATGGGTTTAATAAAGTAAAAATAAATGCTTTTGATCAGAATCTTTCAAAAAATAGATGGAACGGAACTAACACTTGTTAGTAGGTTATTTCTTTTTATGAATGGTAAACCCCACCATACTTCCGGCAAAAAACCGTAAATTTGCACATTCCAATTATCTATTATTCGATGCGCTATACAGTAACTGCTGCTTTGATATATGCCAATGGCCCCATTCATATCGGTCATTTGGCAGGGTGTTATATCCCCGCTGATGTATTTGTACGTTATCTTCGATCAAAAGGGGAAGACGTGGCATTTATCAGCGGCACCGATGAACACGGTGTTCCCATTACCATCAAGGCAAAGAAGGAAGGAGTTTCTCCACAAGAAGTAGTAGATAAGTATTATAAGATCATCAAAGACAGTTTTGAAGATTTTGGCATCTCCTTTGACATCTATTCCAGAACCACAAGCCCTGTTCATCATCAAACATCTCAAGAGTTCTTCAGAAAGATGTATGACAAAGGCTTTTTTGATGAGATTGAAACGGAACAATACTTTGACGAAACCGCTCAGCAGTTCCTCGCAGATAGATACATAGTGGGTGAATGTCCTGTTTGTCACAGTCCAGGAGCCTACGGTGATCAATGCGAAAAATGTGGATCTTCACTATCTCCTACTGACCTAATTCAACCTAAATCTACAATCTCTGGATCTGCGCCGGTCATGAAGGCCACCAAGAACTGGTACTTGCCATTAGATAAGATGCAGCCTGAGATTGAGAAGTATGTCAATAGTCATACAGAATGGAAAACCAATGTATTTGGTCAATGCCAATCTTGGCTGAAACAAGGTCTGCAACCTAGAGCTATGACGCGCGACTTAGACTGGGGTGTAAAAGTACCTGTTGAAGGAGCTGATGGAAAAGTACTATATGTATGGTTTGATGCACCTATTGGTTATATTTCTATGACCAAAGAATGGGCGGAAAAAACAGGCAAGAACTGGGAGGATTACTGGAGAGATAAGGACACAAAGCTAATTAACTTTATAGGGAAAGATAATATCGTTTTCCACTGCATCATCTTCCCTGCCATGTGCATGGCAGAGGGCTCCTACATTTTGGCGGATAATGTACCGGCAAATGAATTCATGAACCTGGAGAACGATAAGATCTCTACATCCAGAAACTGGGCCGTATGGTTACATGAATACCTTCAGGAATTCCCAGGAAAACAAGATGTGCTACGCTATGTACTTACTGCTAATGCTCCAGAGACGAAAGACAATGATTTTACTTGGAAGGATTTCCAAACCAAGAATAACTCGGAGCTAGTGGGTATCTACGGGAACTTTGTTAATAGAACTATAGTACTCACTAAGAAGTATTTTGAAGGTAAAGTTCCTACTCCAGGCACCTTTGAGGAGATTGACACTCAAACTTTAGAAGCTTTGAAAAAACTGCCTGAACAGATAGGAGATTCCGTTCAGCATTATAGATTTAGAGAAGCACTAGCAGGCATGATGGAAGTGGCTAGACTGGGCAACAAATACCTTGCTGATACCGAACCTTGGAAGGTAAAAGACCCTGAACGAGTGAAAACTATCCTGTTTGTGGCACATCAAATCACCGGAACCTTAGCTATAGTCTCTGAGCCATTCCTGCCCTTCACCTCTAGGAAGATCATGGATCAAATGAGTGCGAAAGAGTGGAATACTACAGGTGCAATACCCACATGGTCTGATGCAGGGAAGACAGATTTGGTTCCTGCAGGAACTACCATAAATGAAGGAGGACTCCTATTTGAAAAAATTGAAGATGCAGTAATTGATGCTCAAGTACAAAAATTATTAGATACTAAGAAGGTGAACGAATTAGAAGGAAAGAATGTACCGGAATTGAAACCTACGATTCAATTCGACGATTTTGCTAAATTAGACATTCGTATAGGAACTATTTTAGAAGCAGAACCTATAAAGAAGAGCAAGAAGCTCCTAAAATTCCTCATCGATGATGGTATGGAGAAAAGAACCATATTAAGCGGAATAGCAGAGCACTTCTCTGCAGAAGAGATGGTAGGTAAGCAAGTAACCTTCATTGCAAACCTTGCTCCTAGAGCCATGATGGGCATAGAATCACAAGGTATGATTCTCATGGCAGAGGATAAGGACGGCAGCCTTTCTTTACTTCAACCTCATAAGAAGGTATGGAGTGGAGCTCCGGTGAGTTAATTCAACCCAAAATATGCAAATAAACAACAAAACCTTTGTGGTCTCCGGCGGGGCGTCAGGTCTTGGGGAGGCCACATCTAGGATGATCGTAGAACAAGGTGGAAAGGTTCTTATCTTAGACATCAACGAAGCCTCTGGTCAAGCTTTAGCTTCAGAATTAGGGCCAAATGCCCTTTTTCAATCTACAGACATCACTAATGAAACACAAGTATTAGAGGCCTTAACGGCCGGAAAGAAGGAGCTAGGTTCCATAGGTGGATTAATCAACTGTGCGGGTTTAGGACCTGCTCAGAAGATTCTGGGAAGAAAAGGAGTACATGAACTAAGTTTCTTTGAAAGAATCATTAAGGTAAATCTTATTGGCAGTTTCAATACCCTGAGATTAGTGGCTGATGAACTCCAAAAAAATGAACCAAATGAATTAGGAGAAAGAGGGGTAATCATCAATACCGCTTCAGTGGCTGCTTTCGAAGGGCAAATAGGTCAAGCTGCTTACTCTGCTTCTAAAGGGGGCATAGTTTCCATGACATTGCCTATTGCTAGAGAATTATCCGTACATGGAATCCGTGTAATGGCCATTGCTCCCGGCATCTTTGAAACGGCCTTATTAGCAGCATATACTCAAGAAGTGAGGGACTCCCTAGGAGCTCAAGTACCTTTCCCTCCAAGATTAGGAAAACCAGAGGAGTACGCATTTTTAGTCCGACATATCATTGAAAATCCAATGCTTAACGGAGAGGTCATTCGTCTGGATGGAGCCATAAGGATGGCCGCACGCTAAGATTTTGGACCAAATCATTCAGAATAAATATAAGGTATTTGCGTTAAAGTTTTATCTTTATAGCATAAGCACGTGTACTACATGAAGAAAAACTACATTCTTTTTCTACTATTCCTTCTTGTCCCCTTACTTAGCCAAGCTACTCATATTAGGGCGGGAGAAATTACAGCCACACGTCTTCCCGGAACACAGTTGACGTACAGAATCACCTTGATTACCTACACCGATGAAATCAATGGTAAAGCGGCGAATGACCAGCAAAATACTGTAGATTTCAACATGGGCTTCTCCACAAACCGAGTGGAAAAACTTACGGTAAGAAGGAAACAAAGGATAATGATCAATCAGGCTACGGCAAGGAATGTCTATGATACTACCTATACATTTCCATCTGCAGGGTACTATACTATTGGAGTGAGTATCATTAACCGGAATGATAATACCATCAATTTACCTGCTCCTGACGGATCCCAAAGTATTAGTTTCTTTGTTCAGACCTCTATATTAATCAATTCAAACATAGGCTTTAACAGCACCCCGGTATTATTAAATATACCTTTGGACTCCGCTGCCTTAGGACAGAGATTCATACATAACCCGGGAGCATTTGACATAGACGGAGACTCCCTTTCCTACAAACTAACCATACCTAGAAAAGCTCAAGTTTCCCCAGGAACAGGGGCAACTACCGGTCTGGGTGAATTCATCCCTGAATATCTAGAACCCAATACCGTAGGACCACCACCTGTTCTTAATTCTGCAGGTACCGGTCCTGCAACCTACAGTATAGACCCGAGAACTGGTGACCTTATCTGGGATGCTCCTAGGCAAGCAGGACAATACAATGTGGCATTTGTCATAGAGGAATGGCGGAAGGGATTCGATGGAGGATACATCAAAATAGGAGAAATAGTGCGCGATATGCAGATTATTGTTGTTGAAACCGACAATAAAGCTCCTAAGCTCACCTTGCCAGCAGACCTCTGTGTCGAGGCAGGTGAAACCATAGAGTTTGAGGTCATCGGAGAGGATGAAAATATCAACCAACAACTCCGTTTGACTAGCTCCGGAGGTGTATATAATCTGGATCCGGCAGGGAATCCTGTACAGTACGTAGACCCCAAACCGGCAACATTTACCAGTACCCCTGCAGTAGGAAAAGTCATAGGTAAGTTTGTTTGGGAGACCAATTGTCTACACGCCCGCGAGCAGGCCTACAATGTAGTCTTCAAGGTGGAAGATAATCCGGGTAGGTTTAGTACCTCCTTAGTTGACTTAAAGTCCCTGAACATTAAGATCCTCCCTCCAAGTCCTAAAGCACTAACAGCGGAGCCGGTTAGTAACGGAAACAAGCTATCTTGGAATCCTCTTACTACATGCAGTGAAAACGGAAAGATTCTTATTTACCGCAAGAACGGCTGTAGCGGCTTAAACCCAAGAGCTTGTAGCCCAGGAATGCCAAGTGCATGGGGTTATACTTTAATTGGAGAAGTTCCAGCTACAGAGAGTAGCTTTATTGATACTCAAGCACCGGAAGGAGAAATCTACAGCTACAGACTTGTGACTGAAATAGCGGAAAATACTTTCATCAATATCCAAAGTGCCCCCTCAGCTGAATTCTGTATAGGATCAGAAGTAAAACCCGGCACCAGCGTTATGACCAAGGTTTCAGTTACAGAAACTTCTACCACTTCTGGTAAGATTGAGGTAAAATGGTCTCTTCCGGTAAATATAGATTTGAACACATTGGCGGCGGACCGAGTGTACAAATTGTACAGAGCGGAGGGTATTGGTGGAGAAAACTTTACCTTAGTACACACCAAGACTACTTCATTTACTGACACTACAGACTTGAAGTTTATTGATCAAAATCTAAATACTTCCCAAAAGGTGTACCGCTACAAAGTAGAATTCTACACGAATGGAACTCAGTTGAGAGGAACTTCACTACCTGCCTCCTCCGTATTCTTGAATGCGCAAACTTCAGATCAACAAGTTCCTTTATTCTGGGAAGCCAATACTCCCTGGAGCAATGAAAATCAAACCCATTACTTGTATAGAAAAGGAGAGGATGGCAACTTTAATTTGATTGCGAAAATTCCGGTATCTGATGTCAATAGCTTTGAGTATTTAGACAGAGGGGAGGATTTAGAAAAGGGTGATGGAGACATCAGTACCTTGTTAGAAAATGGAGAGACCTATTGTTACAGAATATTAACACAGGGCGAATATGAAGCATTTAAGGAGTTAGGAATCCTTACCAATTTTTCTCAGGAGAGATGCATTACACCTCAAGACCAGACTCCACCATGTGCTCCTGTTTTAAGTGCAGCAAGCACTATCAAATGTGAAGATCTTCAGTCGGCAGATTTCTGCAACGAAGGCATCTTCTCCAATACCTTGACCTGGGAAAATCCGGAGGGAGATTGCAGAACGGACATCGTAAGTTACAATATCTACTTCTCTAGATATGAACTTCGCGACCCGGTGCTTTTAAGCTCTGTGACAGGAAATACTTTTACACATAGAAAGAACCGCTTGGAAGGATTTGCGGGATGTTATACAATAGAAGCTGTAAATTCTCTGGGCTTAAGAAGTAGCTTGAGCAATAAGATCTGCTTTGACAATTGTGAAACCTTAAATTTCCCTAACGTCTTCTCTCCGAATGGGGACGGGAAAAATGACACTTTTACTCCTTTAAATTGCCCAGCATTTATATCAAGTGCCGCAATGGAAATCTACGGTGCACATGGACAAAGAGTTAGAGTAATCAATAGTGATGCGATAGAATGGGACGGTAAAGATGATCAAGGGAAGGAAGTTGCTCCCGGCACTTACTACTATTCTATCAAAGTGAAGTTTGAAAGATTAGATCCTTTAGGAAGTGAGAAAACCTTTAAAGGATATGTAACATTGATAAAGAGGTAGGGAAATCCCTACCTCACACCATGCATTAATTTCCTTATCACTGGTCTTGCAATAACGGCTAAAACTGCCGCTCCAAAAGCAACAGACGCGAGCATCCAAAAGAAGAAGCTTATCCCTTTTTCGTCAGCCACACGGTCAATGCTTTCACCGTATTTTGCTGCCGCTTTCATACCTATGGCTACGGCCAGGTACCAGATACCAAACATCACACCAATCATCCTTGGAGGCACTAATTTACTCACATAGGACAGACCAACAGGCGAGATACAAAGCTCACCCATAGTAAAGAACAGATAGACTAATATGAGCCATATCATACTAACTGAGGCTGTTTTCGCTCCCACCTCAATGGAACTGGCGCCGAAAGCTATACATGCACAACCAATGGCTAACAATAGCATTCCCAGACCATATTTGAAGTTAGCCGGAGGGCTGTATCTACTATCCCAAAGTTTGGTAAACAATGGAGCTAAACTGATGACAAACAAAGAGTTTAAAGTAGAGAACCAAGAAGCGGGAACTTCTAAGGCATCTACAGAAAACTGGTTCTTCAGCATCCATAAAGCTATACACCATACGATCACGAAACTTACTGAAAGAATCAAGTTAGCCAAAGTATATTTCTTAAACGTTTGCCCGAAAAGCTTAAACAACACCCAGGTAATAATGCTCAGGGGAATTACGGTCAAGGAGGCATTGGCCATCTTAAAAATCAATCCAGCATTACCGTCTAAAACCCTATTGGTATAATCCCTAGCAAAAATGGTTAAGGTTCCTGGAGCCTGTTCAAAAATAGCCCAGAAGAAAGCGGCTAGAAAGGCAAAGAATGTAACAGCCATCATGCGGTCTCTAGTGACCACATCGTATTTTGGAATACGAATAAGTAGCAGTATCAAAAACAGAGCTAAAGCAAACAAAATGGTAAAATTATTTCCAGAAATGCCGCCAACATTGAAGTTAAAAATGTCAATAGACCCTCCAGAAATGATTTTTACCGGCTCAAAAATGATCCATAATAAACCGAGTATCACCATTAATCCAATCATACCCAAGTGAAGTGAAGTGAAAGGATTTTCTCCCTTCTCTACAGAAGCTTTCTGCTTTGCCGGCTTTAATCCAATATCACCAAAGATTCCCTGAGAGAACCAAAATTGAAGCAAACCAAAGAACATAAAAATCCCTGCTAAGCCAAAGCCCAGACTCCAACCCACCATTTCTCCTAAATAACCGCATAACAGGATCCCGAAGAAAGAGCCGGAATTAACGCCCATATAGAATATGGTATAAGCCCCATCTTTCTTCTCCGGATGATCTTTATAGATTTCAGATAAGATGGAAGTCATATTTGGCTTGAAAAATCCATTTCCGAATACCAATAGAATCAGTCCCAAATAGGTAAAGAAGGGAGTCTCAGCTGCCATTGAAGCATGACCTAAGGTCATCAAACCTGCTCCTACTACCACAGCCCAACGGTAACCTATCACATTATCCGCGAAATAGCCACCTAACATGGTAGAGAGATAGACTAAACCTACATAAGAGCCAAATAAAGCCATGGCTTGTTCTCTAGTCCAATCCCAGCCTCCATCCCCAATACTTGAAGTAAGAAATAAGACCAAGAGCGCTCTCATACCATAGAATGAGAACCTCTCCCACATTTCTGTAAAAAATAGAACAAATAGACTGGATGGATGACCTAAAACCCGAGATTGAAAAAATTGATTCTCTGAAGACGAATGCATAGGGTACAATAAAGTAAATATTGTACAAAACTAAGAAAAATACGTGAAAATAAAAGAAAACCCCACCCTGGGACAATTCAAGGTGGGGTTAATTATCTAAGACTAAGGTTTTACTTCACCAAATCAATCATCAAAGAAATTTCATCCACAAGCTTTTCTGCACTTCCGCTAAAGCCAATGGAGGTAAATCTTACAGCACCATTTTTGTCAACAATAAACTTAGTAGGTATCCCTGACACTCCATAGGACTCGATCACCTTATTATCTAAATCAAATAATACATCAAATGGGTAAGCTCCCTTCTTTATAAACTCTGCCACATCTTTCTTCACTTCTTTACTGCTTTCCCAAGAATTAATGAATGCAAATTTGACATTAGGGTCATCTTTGAATTTATCCTGAGCCATTTTCATACCCGGAAAAGATGCTATGCAGGGTCCACACCAGGTAGCCCAAAAGTCTACTACAACGGTCTTCCCTTTGAGCTCATCTAAGCTAACTTGGCTACCGTCTAAATTACTTAAGGCAAATTTTGGTGCAGGCTTGTTTTCTATCTTCTTCAAGAGATCTTCTTTCATTTTAGTTTTAGCCTGCTCTCCTAATTTAGAATAATAGACATCAAATGACTCAGCCCCTTTATAATTTCTCTGTAGAATCTCCTTAATCAATTCATTTGATTTCCCGTTTACAACAAACTTTTCTAATTGAGGAATATATTCCTCTTGCTTAAGAACCTTTTCGGCTAATTGAGCATAGATTCCATTATAATCAGGATAATTTCCTCCTGAATAGTCTAGAACAGATACCTTTGCAATATCAAAACCTTGTTGGTATTTCCCGGCCTTTAATAATACTGCAGCATACGTATCAGCATACATACTATATGAATCCTTCAGAGGTTTTAGCACATTTTCACTTTTGCCTTCTGCCTGAGTAATCTTAGCCATTTGATCTTCTGTAGCCACCTTTGCCAGCTTTTCTGCTAGATCTAGATTCTTCCCATCTTCATACATGTTCCAGGCCAAAGAATTATACATCCTACCAAGGATTTCTCTAGACTCACCTTCCTGTATCTTATCAGGTGTAAGTTCTAATTCATTTAAGTACTTCTCTACTTCATCCCATTTTTTTGCAGAGGTAAGCGTCCTAACGATCTCTGACCTTAAGTAGACTTTGTTATCTTTATAACGTGCATATCTAGGATCAGTTTTAGCATTTTCTTCCAAAACCTTCAACATAGACATTTTTTTATCTAAGTCTTGCTCCGCTGAAAACTTATTCACCTCTTCTTGTGCCGCCCACATTCCATTAGGAAACTTTTCCTTTTTCTCTAGAGTAAGATTATCTATTTGCTCTTTATCCTTAAGAAAACTATATAGGCGGGATAAATGGTTATAATCATCTTCTTTATTCAAACCTAAGGACCTTTTCCTAGTAATCTCCTCGTTCACCAACTGTTTCCCTTTTTCAGCATCCAAAGACATTTCTAACTGGAGAATGCTCAATCTTACTGACTCATTTTCGGGATAGAGATCTAGCTCTTTTTTGTAAGATGCCAATGCTTTTTCTTTATCGCTACTTACCCCCACTTCTTCTCCGAAATATTGGTAGAAATAGGCCTTAGCAATATTCGCATTCTTTCTAGGCTTTCCATTTCGGTACAATTCAATGGTGTAGCCGTCTCCTTTGTTATTGTCGAGAGCTCCGCCTGCGGTCATTTGAAAATAAACAAAAGTGGCTGAAGTGTCTGGCTTAATCGTTGCCACATACTTCCCTGCGGTTCTCTTCGTAGAAATATCTAAAGCTTGCTGAATTACACCCCTAAATTCATAGGCTTGGATTTTAGCCGGCACATTAGAACTTGGCTTGTAAGTAATCGTTATCTCTTTCCCTGCTTCGGGCTTTTCTGGAGTGACGGTGAATTCTCCCTGAGCCCAAACCTGGACAGAAAGAAGAATAAAAACTGTAAGGAATTTAGTTGTATTCATATGAAGGAATTGTTTTTAGTTGAACAAATATCTTAATTCTCATAAATTTCTAATGCTTTAAATAAAAAAAGCCCTCTTATTAGAGGGCTATATCTTCAAAAATGTTACAATTAGAACTGTTCTTCTACAATTAGATCTGCAATCTTGGCAGCAATAAACTCGGAAACCTTTGGTTTAAAGAATTGAAATATACCAAAAAGGACTACGTACAAGCCCGTAATAATGGCATAGCCCATCCAGTAACTTTTCATATAATAGTTAATGACTGCTGCTACCAGAATATTCAATAAGAGGAAGATGATAAACAGAAAAATCGCGACCAGAATATGGAGAATAATCTTAGCCAAAAGTTTTTCCACTTTAGCCAGAAGCTCCAGCTTTTTGAGTTCCACTTTGGACTCCACTAATTTTAATAGCGTATCTTTCAACTCGTCAAATTTAAGAAAATCGGAAATGGATGATTTTAAGCTCATAAAGTATTGTGCAATTTTAGTTAGACGGCATCTACATTGACCACCACTTGTACGGATTTAAACTTCTTTTCCGTAATCAAATGTACCAGTTCTTCCCGTAGATACTGCTTTGTAGCTTGAATATTCATCTTTTCCTTTTCAAGTTTCATCCAAATTACAAAGTGAAATTTATTCCTAATGCGCTCTACCAGCCCTCTTTCTGGCCCCAAAATCCTCTGCTCCCCTAAATAGTCCTTCATCCTCTTTGCAAGGACCTCTGCTGCTTCCTGAGCTAAATTTCTATCTACATCTTTGACTGTCAACTCAATTATTCTTGAGAAGGGAGGATAATTATATGCCTCTCTCTCTTTAATCTCTGAAGCATAAAATCCTTCATAATCACTATCTACTATATATTGTAAAACGCGATTTGCAGGATTATTCGTCTGTATGAGCACTATTCCCTTTTCTTCCCTCCTTCCTGCTCTGCCGCTAACCTGAGTGATCAATTGGAATGCCCTTTCTCCGGACCTAAAATCAGGAAAATTAATCAACTTATCCGCATTAAATACGCCTACCAGGTTTACCCTGTCAAAGTCCAGTCCTTTAGTGACCATTTGGGTTCCCACTAAAATATCCACCTCTCCCGTTTCAAATTCTCCGATGATATTTTCGTAAGCATTCTTAGTTCGAGTAGTATCCAGATCCATTCTTAAAACACCAGCTTCAGGAAAGATTTCTCTCAAATCATCTTCAATCCTTTCCGTCCCTACACCCACTGACCTCACATGCGGCGAACCACATGCCGGACACACTCTGGGCACTGACTCTGAATAACCACAGTAGTGACAGATAAGTGTTCTGGCATTTAGATGGTGCGTTAGCGTGACAGAACATTGATTGCAGTGAGGTATCCAGTTGCACTGCTGGCAGTTCAGATATGGAGCATATCCTCTTCTGTTTTGGAAGATGATACTTTGCTTTTTATTTTCGATATTCTGACCAATGGCTTCTAAAAGGACAGAGCTAAATTCTTTTGTTAAGGTCTTTTTTTCTCTTTCCACCCTCATATTTACTAAACGTATATGAGGCAATTGCGCATTCCCAAACCTCTCCTTTAAACTTACTAAGCCATATTTACCTGTCTGTGCCTGATAGAATGACTCCATAGAAGGAGTAGCAGAACCTAAAAGCACTCTGGCTTTCATCTTCAAAGCTAACATAATGGCTACATCACGAGCATGATACCTAGGAGCCGGATCAAACTGTTTATAGGAACTTTCATGTTCCTCATCCACTATGATAAGTCCTAAATTAGAAAAAGGCAGGAAAATGGAAGACCTCACCCCCACCACAAATTGGAATTTTTGATCCAAAACTCCTCTCCATACCTCCACGCGCTCGTTATCTGAGAATCTGGAGTGATAAATCCCCATAGTATCTCCAAAGACTCTCTTTAACCTTCTGACGATCTGAGTAGTTAAGGCTATTTCCGGCAGAAGAAAAAGTACCTGAGTACCTGAGTCTAGGGCTTTTTTGATGATATCAATATAAACCTCCGTCTTTCCACTACCTGTAATACCATGAAACAAGACTACATCTTTAGTTGAAAAGAGGCCCATTATCTGGTCTGAAGCAGCTTCTTGAGCCGGAGATAGTTGAATCTCTCTCAAAGAATCACTTTCAAGTGAATCAAATCGAGAAACCTGTACTTCCCATTGTTCAAAAATGCCTTTCGTAATCAAAGCTGCTAAAGCTGAATCACTCACTTCAGCTTCCTTTAAGCGCTGCTTGTCTATACCCTCTTCATTTTTTTCGCTTAATTGATCAAGCGGTATAATACTTAGATATTTCAGCAATACCTCCTGCTGCTTCTTTGCTTTGCCTAAACTCTCTAGGAGCATTAAGGCATTTTCATCTGTAGCATAATCCGAATGCAGCCTGATCTTCTTGATCAATTTTGGCTTATAGCGCTCATTCACCTCTTCAAACAGGATGATAGCATGCTTTGCAACAAGGCTCTTAAGGAATTTATTCAGGTCTTGTTCACCCAATAAGCGCCCAGCCTCCTCATATGAAATAGAGTCCTCCCTTATTAAGACATCCATAAAAGATTTCTCTAGATCTGTTAGGAGTTCATCATGATGAAAATCAGGATTGTATTGGATCTTTGATTGCGAAGAAATTTTTAGACCCGATGGAAGAGCCACGTTCATGACTTCTCCGGCAGTACACATGTAGTATTCTGCCACCCATTGGAAAAGCCAAATCTGGGTAGGAGTCACCACCGGTTCGGTATCTAGTAACTCCTGAATATATTTCGCAGGATACTTTTCAGGAGGGTTTCCATGGATTTTCACCACCAGAGCTGTCATCACTCTGGATTTACCAAACTCCACGACCACCCTACATCCTACCTTAGCGAGCTCTGCCAAATGGCGCGGCAATCTATAGGTAAAAAATTGTGGTATGGGAACAGGAAGAATGACATCTATGAATACATCCATACCACAAAGTTAAGCAAAGTTTTAGAGCTCCGCTCTCTTCATTCTGTTCACCGCATAGTCAACAGCACGAGCGGTCAAAGCCATATAGGTCAAAGATGGATTTTGAGTAGAAGTGGAAGTCATACATGCGCCATCTGTTACGAAGACATTTTGACAGTGATGCAAGGCATTCCATTTATCTAGAAGTGAGGTCTTAGGATCATGCCCCATTCTAACTCCGCCCATCTCGTGGATATCATTTCCAGGATTACGTTTTGACTCTCTGGTTTTAATGTTTTTAAAGCCAGCTTTCTCAAACATCTCTGTGAACTGATCCATGTAATCTTGCTCCATTTTCTTGTCGTTCTCATCGTAGTCTATGGAGATCCTAAGTTTAGGAATTCCCCATTTATCTACTTCCTTATCATCAAGGGCCACATAGTTGGATTCTTTAGGAATGGTTTCTCCCATCATGTGCGAGCCTACAGTCCAGTAATCGTTATACTTTTTTGTAGATAGACTTTCTTTTAGATCTTCGCCCCAACCATCAGAAGGGTAATAAGGATTTCTAGAAGCCTGAAAACCTGCCGCGTACCCTCTTAAGAAATCAGTCTCTTGTTTTTCAACGTTTCTAAATCGAGGAACATAAGGTGAATTGGGGCGTTTCCCTGAGGTTGTCTTATCTAAATAACCCTCAAATTCTGCAGAGATGGTTCTATTGTAGTTATGGAAGGCCACATATTTTCCTAGCATCCCGTTATCATTCCCTAATCCATTAGGAAATCTTGAAGATTTACTATTCAAAAGAATGAGATTGGAGTTAAGCGCTGAAGCATTGACAAAGATGATCCTTGCATGAAAATCTATTTCCTCTCCTGATATAGCATCTATAACTTTAACTCCTTTAGCTTTTCCTAGTTTCTCATCAAATAATATGGAATGAACCACAGAATGAGGACGTAAAGTTAAGTTTCCTGTTCTCTGGGCTGCAGGTAGTGTACTAGAATTGCTTGAAAAATAACCTCCGTATGGACACCCTCTTTCACAAATGGTTCTGTGCATGCACTTACTACGATTTTGATCTAAGTAAATCTGCCTATTATCTGTGATATGGGCACAGCGTCCTTGAATAATATGTCTGTCTTTGTAGTGTTTTGCTATTTGCGACTGGAAATGTGATTCCACGCAGTTCATTTCATGTGCCGGCAAGAATTCTCCATCCGGTAAGTTCTTCAAACCGTCTTTATTACCAGAGATTCCTGCAAATTTCTCCACATAGGAATACCAAGGAGCAATATCAGCATATCTGATGGGCCAATCTACCGCAAATCCATCTCTGGCCGGACCTTCAAAATCGAAATCTGACCATCTTTGGGTTTGCCTTGCCCACATGAGTGATTTCCCTCCGGTCTGATAACCCCGTATCCAGTCGAACGGCTTCTCTTGAATATAAGGATGCTCATCGTCCTTCACAAAGAAATGTTCCGTCCCTTCATAGAATGCATAGCAACGAGAAACGATAGGATTTGCTTCTTTCATTTCTCTAGTTAGACGGTTTCTATGTTCGAATTCCCAAGGAAGCATAGTGCCTGTAGGATAATCTTCGATATGCTTGACTTCTCTTCCTCGTTCTAAAACAAGCGTTTTAAGTCCTTTTTCACAAAGTTCTTTTGCAGCCCAGCCTCCGCTAATTCCGGAGCCTATAACTATGGCATCAAATTTTTCAGGCATTTTGGTTAAGGTTTACGCATCCAGAATAATGACCGGGAATGAATTCGAAGCCTTGCACTTGCATCATGTAATACTCAGAAGTGGTGTACCCACGAATGGCTAAATTTCTCAGAAGAGAAATAAAAGTACTATCTTCAGGATAAGATTTTAGTAGGGATAGTCTGTCTTCAGGAGTCTGGGTAGAGAAATCCTTTTTAGCCAGTACAAGCAGTTCTTTTGCAAAAGCCTGCTTTTCCTCTATGGGTAAGCAATCATGAATCATTTTGCTGACAAATTTGTCTACCCCTAATTCTATTCCGCCCGGCATGTTTCCTTCAGGCAGCAGGGCATCAACGGCCGCAGAAAGGACATTTTCCTCCTTTTTGCCCCAAGCACTTACCTCGTCAAAGTCTGACTTTTTCCACCATAACCACCCTGTGGGAATGGCTATTGCTGCAGCGGCTCCCCAACCTATAGCTTGTCTTCTATTCATTCTATCTCGATTTGAAGCAATTTATAAAAAATTGTCCTAAACCAAGAAATAAAAGAACGAAACTAATGCCATTTAGTGTTAGCTTCTGACAAAAATGTACCAGTTTTACAGGTACAGTACGTTAAACCTGTAATCTAGAGGGTCAAAAGTTTCAAAAAGTAGGTCTAAGAATCCGGGATTATTCAGATAGAAGTTTAGGAAATTGTCTTTTCTTTCCTGCTGACTTCCTCCTGGAAAAAGTTTTTCTTTCACTCCCATTAATTGCTGAATGGAGGTCTCAAACTTTCTTTCTTCAGCTTTTTTGATTCTGGTTTCAAGGTTACTGATACCTTTAGACACCTTGACCTTTTCAGCTTCTATGGCTCCTTTAAGGGTAGGATCTACAGAAATAGCTTTACGGATAATGGAATCAAACAACTCATCTAAGGAAGCTTGCTCTTCTTGAAGTTGAAGTTGGTTTTCCGAGACCTGATCCACATACGCCTTTCTTAGTTTTGCATCATCCTGGTACAGGTCTTCCACTTTGACACCCAGTTTATCTAAACGTTTTTGAAGGTTCTCATTAACCACCAAGGCCAGATTTCTAGGCATCACAGCTGGAAATGCCACCTTGAAGTGATCGAAAATACCTTTCAATTGTAGCCAATAGGTCAATTCAGAGGGACCACCTAAGTAGGCAACATTTGGAAGAATCATTTCTTGATAAAGGGGTCGAAGGGCAACATTCGGGCTAAATCTCTCCGGATGTTCTTGTAATAATACTTCTATCTCTTCTTTGGTGAAACTAAGTGCAGTTTCCAGTACTTTATATTCACCTTCTACCAGATCTATTCTTTCTCTAAGACCTTTGTCTTTGTAAAATAGATTGATTTCTCTGGGATGGATTTGCGGCTTATAACCTAATTGATCTAAAAGCACCGCATTCTCATCCAGTTTCTGCTTAACTATACCGTTAGATAACTCCTCTTTAATTACCGGCTTAAATATTTCTTTGAAGTCTCTGTGGTTTCCGTCGACACATACCAATCCATGCTCGCCAAAAAGTTCATGCATATATTGACGAACTGCATCTGCCAAATTATCATTTTGAGAGTAGGCTTTGATGAAGATTTCCGGCTTATCTTTTAATTGATCAATTACTTCTTGGATGCCGTCCAAGCTCATTTCACCTACGGCACCTTTTTGAGTAGTAGTCCAGGAATATTTATTTCCAAACAAAAAGAAAGAAGCAATTTCTTCAAAATCATGATCTTCAGTGGCCATCCAATACACTGGCACGAAGTTCTTATCGGGGTATGCCTCGCTCAAACGCTTAGCCAGGTTGATGGTACTAACTATTTTATAGATGACATATAGGGGACCGGTGAAAATATTTAATTGGTGACCGGTAGTAACGCTATACGTATTGTCTTCTCCTAATAATTTAACATTCTCAGGAACACCAAGCTTTGCATATTGCTCTTCCAGTACCTTTACCAGAACGGCTCGATGGGCAAAATCTTTCTCTTGAATCAGAGAATCAAAATTTTCAATTCTAGGGAAATGGCCATAAAGAGGTTTTAGCTCCGGCTTTTCATTTAAATAATCCAGAAATAGCTTCGGAAAATTAGCCACCTGCTCTAGGGGTAGCTTTTGAATGTGTGACTGCAATTATTCGATGTTTTCTCCTTAAAACAATCCCTAAGCTCTTTCAGTTTCCTGAGCATCTTTATTCTTATCTTTGTACCTTCATGGAAAACAGGGAATTGGGCATTCGGACCACAGGAGACGGCTCCATTACTTTCTATTCTGATCAATTTGATCAGCACTATCATTCCATTTTTGGAGCAAGAACGGAATCAGAGCGTGTATTTATAGAATTGGGGTATAATTACATAATGGAACATTTCAATGACCCTATTCAATTGTTAGAAGTAGGATTTGGCACCGGCCTTAATGCATGGCTTACGGGCTTAGCAGCAGAAAAATCTCAGAGGCAAACGGAATATATTGGTTTGGAAGCATATCCTATACCTAAAGCTCACTTTGATCAATTTCCCACTGAGATTCAGGTATACCAAGAACTAGCGTGGGGGGAACAGCACACCATACACCCCTATTACAGCGTTATTAAGCAAAACGTAAAGGTTCAGGATTTCCTTTCAGACAGGAAGTTTCATTTGGTGTATTACGATGCATTTTCACCGGAAGCCCAGCCAGAGATGTGGTCTGAGGAATTGTTCCAAAGGATAGCAGACATGCTGGAGGCAGGAGGTGTTTTAAGCACCTACTGTTCAAAAGGAATGGTACAGAGAAACCTGAAAGCAGTGGGATTTGAAGTAGAGAAACACCCGGGACCTCCACACAAGCGAGAAGTCTTACGAGCTATCAAGAAATGAAAAGAATATTACTACTCTTGGTTTGGATAGGATGGATTACACCTCTAAAAGCACAGTTTTTAGAGGATAAGGCCACCATTGAAACGGTACTAAAAGGTTTAGATTATTTATACAACTTACAACATGATCAGGCCGCAGCTACCTTCGCACCTGTAAAAACGAAGTATAAAGATCATCCCGTACATTATCTTCTCAATGCATTGCAGTTGCAGTGGAAGTACTTACCGATAGACCAGCAGCCAAATGCTTTAGCTCAATATCAAAAAGAGCTTAATCTTTGTGTAGAAGCCAGCCATAAGTACTATGATAAACCTGGTTATAGGATGGAATGCACCTTTTTCTTACTGGCTGGACATGGCTTTTTGGCACTTGCTGAAAATTATAAAGGAAATTCCATGAGTGCTGCTCAAGAGGCCAGGAAAGCACTAAAATTCTTCAAAGAGGGCAAAAAGTTCAAAAACACTAATGCCGAATTTTTGTTTGCTAATGGCTTATACAATTACTACAGGGAGCGCTATCCTGAGACAAAACCTATAGTAAAGCCCATAATGGTGTTCTTTGATTCAGGGAATATGGCACAGGGTCTGGCTGAGTTAGAAAAATCCTATAAAAATTCTGTTTTCAGTAAGACAGAAGCCGGCACTTATTTACGAGACATATATATCAAGTATGAATCAAACTTTGGAAAGGCCTTACATTTCTCTCAAGACTTGTATCAACGTTATCCAAGGAATTATATCTTTAGGATATCCTATATTGAGGGCCTTTTGCTAAACTTAAAATTTGATCAAGCGGAGAAGGTCAATGCTGAGCTCAAAAACATCTCAAATCCTATAGCTAAACTTTCTTATCATATGTTTGAAGGGTATATTGCAGAGCATAGGGATAAGGATTTCTCAGTCGCAAAGGCATCCTATCAGAATGCCCTAAAGGTAAAGGCTAATGAAAGGTTCACTAAAGAATATGTGGCATTTGCCTATTTGGGCTTAGCGAGGATCGCACAGAAGGAAGGAGACAAAACCGGCGCTAAAAATTACTATAAACTTTGTTTAAAGAATGCTGAGTATCTTTGGTTAATCGCCGTAGCTAAAGATGAGCAGAAAAAATTGAATGCATGAAGAATTACATTATTCGCAATGTAGCGATTGTAAACGAGGGCAAAATTGAACATCAAGATATCTTAATACAGAAAGGTAGAATTGTAAAACTGGCTCCTATCATTGATAAACTTACGAATCATAAAGAAATCAATGGAGAAGGCCTGCATTTATTACCTGGAGTCATTGATGATCAAGTACATTTTCGTGAGCCGGGCTTAACGCACAAAGCCCAAATTGCAACAGAATCCAAAGCTGCACTCGCAGGAGGTACCACCAGCTTCATGGAGATGCCAAACACCGTACCTAACACACTTACTCAAGAATTACTTGAGCAAAAATATGCGATAGCGGAGCAAGATTCCTGGACCAACTATAGCTTTTTCATGGGTGGATCGAACGACAATTATGATGAAGCCATGCGTACGGACTTAAGCAAGGTGTGTGGTTTGAAATTATTCATGGGTAGTTCCACGGGAAACATGCTTGTAGATAATGCACAGACCTTGGAGAAATTCTTTGGGAATTTCGAAGGATTAATTGCAACGCATTGCGAAGATGAAGCTACTGTAAAAGCAAATTTGGCAAAGTATAAAGAACTATATCCTACAGATGAAGTTCCATATGATATTCATGCTCTGATCCGTGATGTAGATGCCTGCTATACATCTTCAAGTTTTGCCGTAGACCTGGCACAAAAACTTGGAACAAGATTACATATCCTTCATATTTCTACAGCAAAAGAATTAGACCTATTTGGTTCTTCCCTCCCTTTGGCTGAAAAGAAAATTACTTCTGAAGTGTGTGTTCATCATTTGTATTTTGACGCTGAAGACTACAAGACCTTTGGTACTCAAATCAAATGTAATCCCTCCATAAAGCACGGACAGAGAGATGCCTTACTTCAAGGATTATTGGATGATAAATTAGATATTATCGCCACTGACCATGCTCCTCATACCTGGGAGGAGAAGTCAGGATCTTACTGGCAATCACCTTCAGGTGTTCCTCTAGTACAGCACAGTCTACAAGTCATGTTAGATATGCACTTGCAAGGGAAGATTTCATTGGAAAAAGTGGTAGAGAAAATGGCTCATGCCCCGGCAGATTGTTTTAAAATCAGGGAAAGAGGATACATTAGAGAAGGTTACTGGGCTGATTTGGTATTAGTGAATCTCAATAGGCCATTTACCGTAACAATGGAAAGTCTGGAATACAAATGTGGCTGGTCTCCATTTGTAGGCAAGACCTTTGGCTCAACCATAGAAAAAACCTTCGTTTCCGGAGAATTAAAGTATGATAATGGCGAATTCATCTTCAGTGAACCGGGAAGGAGGCTAACATTTTGTCCGAGAAAATAGAAAAGGTGGTCAAAGGACCACCTTCTTTATTTAGAATCTAGCTTCTCTCTTGAAGAACAGCAGTATTTCGTTTGTTTGACCATACCCTACACTAGTATCCATAACTGAGACTAACTCCCATCCGTCTTGACCCAATTTGTTCATTTCTTCCGTAACCACATTCGTCTCTAGTTTCGGCTTCCAGAAGCCAATAGTAGTAGCGTTAATTACCTTGTATTCGTACTTTTTCATTTATTATATAGTATTTGGTGCAACTCTTTTAAGCCTTCCATCTTAGTCAATTTTCTATCGTAAGTCATTAAGCCATTCGTTTCAACTTCCACGTCCGTAGTTTGGGTGTATACCGCCGCTGATAATCCTAATGGGATAAGATTCTTCAGTTGGCCCACAAATTCAGCATATCTTTTCTTTAAGTCTTCTTTATTCTTAAAGCTTTGGTAGCCCCAGTTATTCTTGTCTTGCCAGGTATGGCCTTCTATGGGTAAGCCAAGGCCTCCAAATTCACCTAGAACCAATACCTGATCCATACCGAAGAACTGAGGATCCGGCATTTGAGGGTCAGGGTAGTGGTGAATGTCTAGGATATCTCCGGTATTGAAGAAGTTTCCTCCACTAGCACTATTAACGAGACGAGAAGGATCTAAACGTTTGGTGAGTTCGGTCATTTCTTTGGTCTTAAATTGGCCCCAGGCCTCATTAAATGGCACCCAAACTACAATACTTGGGAAGTTATGCAAAGTAGACATAATGGCCGTCCACTCCCTTTTAAAGATATTTTCAGAGGCTTCCGTTCTCTTCTTTTCAAGATTCTTTCCACTGATATTGCCTAATCTCATATCCCAGGCATTTCCGCCAAGATCTCCACTTGGCATATCCTGCCAAACTAGGATACCTTCAGTATCACAGTAATAATACCAGCGAGCTGGCTCCACTTTGATGTGCTTTCTGATCATGTTGAATCCCATTTCTTTGGTCTTCACTATATCAAATTTCAGAGCTTCATCAGTGGGTGCAGTATAAAGTCCGTCAGGCCACCAACCTTGATCTAAAGGGCCATACTGGAACAGAAACTCATTGTTTAACATCAATCTCTGAATGCCTTTTGCGTCTGCTTTCATGGAGATCTTACGCATGGCAAAGTAGGACTTGACCTGATCTATTACCTTTCCTTTACGAACTAAACTTACTTTTAAATCATACAGAAATGGATGGCTTGGCGACCAGATTTTAGGATTCTGCAATTTAATCCTTTGTTCTGTATTAGGCGCAAAACTTAGCTCTTGTACGGATTTGCCTCCTTCCAAAATTTCCACTTTAAGTAGATCACCATCCTGAGCTTCGGCAACTAAAGAAGAGAAAACCAGAGCAGATTGATCCAGATCCGGGGTATGTTTTGTACTTACAATATGTGATTTAGGCACCTGTTCTATCCAGACCGTCTGCCAGATTCCTGTCACAGGGGTATACCAGATACCGTGAGGATTAGAGACTTGTTTACCATTAGGCTGCGGACCTTTGTCAGTAGGATCCCAAACGGATAAAACAATTTCCTGCTTGCTACCTTTATTCAAGAAAGGGGTAATATTAAAAGAAAAAGGATCATAACCGCCTTCATGTTCCCCTACTTTTTTGCCGTTTACAAACACCTCCGTTTTCCAGTCTACTGCGCCAAAGTGGAGAATAACTTCATGGTTTTTTGCTGTCAGGTCAACTTGGGTTTTATACCACAGTGTACTGTCCTTACCCACTCTTCTACCTACACCAGAAAGAGCTGACTCCACCGCATATGGCACCAGGATTTTCCCTTCATACTGTGAAGGTTTAGTGTCTATAGGAGTGATGGCATAATCCCAAAGTCCATTAAGATTTTGCCAATTTTCACGCTCCAATTGCGGGCGAGGATAAACATTTAAGGGCTTAGTCTCATCTACTTTATCTGCCCAAGGCGTAGTAATCTTATCGCCTGCTATTTTATACTGGGCAAAAAGGCTGGTACTTGAAAATAATAAGCCAACTAAGGATTTAAGTTTCATAGTTTAGATTGAATTCACCTGTAAAATAGGATATTTGTGAGCAAAGTAAAAGTGTAAAATGAAAATACTCTTCGTTTTAATGTTAGCATCATTAAGCTTACAAGCTCAAAGAGCCCGTGAAATGGGAATCAAAATTGGTGTTTTAACTCCGGGAAAGCAAAATGCCATCACAGACGTGAAAGGAGTTAAAGTGGGCCATACTACCCTGCATGAGGGAGATAGGATTCATACCGGGGTAACCGCCATACTTCCTCATGAAGATAATATATTTCAAAATAAGGTCCCTGCCGGTATATATATAGGGAACGGGTTTGGCAAATTGACAGGGATTAGCCAGGTCAAAGAACTTGGTAATCTAGAAACGCCTATCATTCTGACGAATACCATGTCTGTTCCTACGGCGGCAGATGCGCTAATTGATTATACACTTAGTCAAAAGGGAAATGAAAGAGTGAAGTCTGTGAATTTTCTTGTAGGAGAAACAAATGATGGGTACTTAAACGATATTTCTGCTAGAGTAATCACAAAGCAGCATGTATTAGATGCCATTAAAAATGCCAAGTCAGGACCTGTTGAGGAAGGGAATGTAGGAGCGGGCTCCGGCACAGTTTGCTTCGGCTGGAAAGGAGGAATAGGAACCTCCTCCCGGGTTTTACCTGAAAAATCCGGCGGCTATACGGTAGGTGTTTTGGTACAAAGTAACTACGGAGGGGTATTGGAGATAAACGGTGTTCCCGTAGGTAAGAATTTAGGTAAACATTTTTTACATGATCAATTAAATGACCCTGCAGACGGTTCCTGTATGATGATAGTGGCCACAGATGCTCCATTAAGCTCCAGAAACTTGGAAAGATTAGCTAAAAGGGCGATGTTAGGATTAGCGAAGACAGGTGGTATTGCTTCTAATGGCAGTGGAGATTATGTGATAGCATTTTCTACGGCAGAGGAAGTTAGAATAAAACCCGGAAGCAAGTATTACACGAGCACAGAGCTTCATAATGATGACACCTCTCCGCTCTTCCTTGCCACTATTGAAGCCACGGAGGAGGCGTTACTTAATTCTCTTTTTATGGCTCAAACTTTAAAGGGAGTCTCCGGCACAGTTGAAGCCCTGCCAATTGATGAAGTACGGAAGATGATATCAAAAAAATAAGCCTCTTTCGAGGCCTATTTTTTTATGCTGCGTCTTTTCTGATCTCGTAAAGACTGGAATGTTCGAATTTTGATTTGGCATAATCAAGGGTTACAAGGAACTCTTTTATGCTCTTATCTGAAGGTAATTCAAACATGGCATCCGTGAGGATGGATTCGCAGATGGAGCGTAAGCCTCTAGCGCCCAAGTTGAATTTAACTGCCTGATCAACGATGTAGTCTAAAGCAGCTTCTTCAAATTCAAGGCTGATATTTTCCATTTGGAAAAGCTTTTTATACTGCTTAACCAAAGCATTCTGAGGTTCAGTCAAAATTCTCTTCAAAGTACTTCTATCTAGTGGATTCAGATAGGTTAGAAGAGGTAAACGACCGATTAGCTCCGGAATCAAACCAAATGATTTCAAATCCTGCTGAGTTACATATCTCATCAAACTTTCGTCTGATTGAAGATTAACACCTTTGCCTTCTTGTCTAAAGCCTATTGGTGAAGTATTGATACGTTTAGCAATATGACGGGCAATACCGTCAAAAGCACCACCACAGATAAACAGGATGTTTTCCGTATTCACCTGTACCAATTGCTGGTCAGGATGCTTTCTACCTCCCTGCGGTGGAACGCCCACTATAGAACCTTCTAATAGTTTCAAAAGTCCTTGTTGGACACCCTCCCCACTTACATCACGGGTGATAGATGGATTATCTGACTTTCTGGCAATTTTGTCAATCTCATCAATGTATACGATCCCTCTTTGAGCCTGTTCTACATTGTAATCAGCAGCTTGTAAGAGACGAGTCAAGATACTTTCAATATCTTCTCCTACATAACCGGCTTCAGTAAGCACAGTTGCGTCAGCGATGGCAAAAGGCACCTCTAACATTTTTGCTATAGTTCTAGCCAAATAAGTCTTACCTGTTCCTGTTTCACCTACCATGATGATATTTGATTTCTCAATGTTCACATCATCACCGGTGGAAGGCTGCATTAGTCGCTTATAATGATTATAAACGGCCACTGTCAGGACTTTTTTTGCTTCATCTTGCCCAATGATGAAGCGATCCAGATATTTCTTTAGCTCCTGAGGAGGTTTCAGATCGAATTTTGGGGTACCGCCTTTATCCCTTTTTTTAGGTTTAGTAACGTCTACACCATAGATCTCCCTTTGGATCATTTCATGGCCCTGCTCTATACAATTATTGCAGATATTGCCGCTTTGACCCGTAAGGAGGATTTCTACTTCGTTCTTACTTCTACCGCAGAACGAGCAATTTTCTTCTTTACTTTTTCCCATCTCTTAGTTTTTATCGCGATAGAGCACTTCATCGATTAGGCCATAAGCTTTCGCTTCTTCAGCTTTCATCCAGTAGTCTCTGTCGGAATCTCTTTCAATTTCTTCAAAGGTTTTACCCGTATGCTGAGCTAGAATTTCGTAAAGCTCTTTTCTAAGTTCAATGATTTGTTTCACGGTGATCTCCATGTCTCTGGACTGTCCTTGAGCTCCGCCACTTGGTTGGTGAATCATCACACGAGCATGAGGAAGAGCCGTTCTTTTTCCGGCTGCACCACCGGCAAGTAACACTGCGCCCATTGAGGCAGCAAGAGAAGTACAGATAGTAGCCACTTCCGGCCTTACATACTGCATAGTATCATACATTCCAAGACCTGCGTAAACAGATCCACCTGGACTGTTCAGATACATAAGGATATCTTTTTTAGCATCAACTGACTCTAGGAAAAGCAATTGAGCTACCACAATATTCGCTACTTGATCATCTATTCCTGTCCCAACAAAGATGATTCTGTCCATGATCAAACGGGAAAACACGTCGATAGCGGCGAAACGCATAGGACGCTCCTCAATGATGTTCGGAGTCATGTTAGTGACATTATGTTTTACATAATCATCAAAGGTTAGACCCGAAATTCCGGCATGATGTACCGCATATTTTCTAAATTCTTCTCCGAAGTTCATAATATGTTTTGATTATTTATAGAAAACAATGGAAATCAGGGTAAAAGTTCAAAGCCTAAAAATACAAAAATCGGGCAGGGAAAAACCGCTGCCCGACTCGAGTCCGTCACGTAAGTTTAATTTTTATAGGAAGCCGAAGCAAGTTCATTGAACTTCTCTACGGATACGCTTTCTTTGTTTCTTTGAACTTTCTCTTTAAGGAAATTCAACACCTTTCTTCCGAATGCTCTTTCGAAGTATTTACGAGTGTTTTCCTTGTTGGTTCCGTCCAATTGTTTCTTCGCCATATTGTCTATGAACTCTTCCATTCCGTCAAATCCGGCTTGACCACCGAAGTATCCACGAATTTCAGATTTCACTTCTTCTACAACGTCATTGTATTCCACTTTGATCTCATGATCTTTAGCTACTTCAGCACGGATGAAATCTAATTTGATTCCTCTCAAGATAGCAGGAAATTCTCTTTCCAAGTCTTCAGCAGTAGCTTTACCTTGGTTAACTTCTAAAAGATATTCTTTCAAGAATTCTTCAGGAAGTTCTATAGTTACGCTATCAAGAAGAGCTTTTTCAACTTCAAAATCAAATAAGAAATCTGATTCACGGTTGTAGTTTTCGCTAATGATAGCGCGAACTTGTTCTACAAATTCTTTCTCATCCTTCGCCTTATCAGCACCTAACACTTTATCAAAGAATTCTTGATTAAGTTCTGCAGGTTCTACGCGAGAGATTCTCTCTACTACAAACGTGAATTCACCTTGCAATTGTTCAGCCTCTTCGTCAGATTTACCTGTGGCAAAACCTAATTCACGAGCGGTTTCAAAGATGGATTGGATATCAAATTTGATAGTATCTTCTTTTTTCAAACCAATGAACTGAGCTTTAGCATCAGCTTTTACTTTGTCAGTAGGAATTCCAGACTGGAAGAAGAATTCTGTAGATTCTTGAGAAAGTTTACCAAAGATGATATCTCCTTCAGCAGAAACTTCTGGTTCTTTATCCACTCCAAAGCGCTTCTTAAGGTCTTCGATGGAGTTTTGAACTTGCTCTTCAGAAGGCTCGATTTCGTATTGAGTGATAGCAGGAATGCTATTCACGTCTACTGTAAATGCAGATGCGAAACCTAAAGTATATTCAAAAGTGAAATCTTTTTGCTTATGCCAGTCAATTTGGAAAGAATCTTCAGTTGGCTTAGGCTCACCAACGATGTTCAATTTTTCCTCTTTGATTACATTATTAACAGCGTCACTTGCTATTCTGATTACTTCATCTACCAATATGCTTTTTCCATACAGGTTTTTGATGTAAGGAATAGGCACATGTCCTGGTCTAAAGCCTTTCACCTGCGCAGTTTTTGCGTATTCTCTGATCTTCTTCTCTACGGAAGGCTTATAATCCGCTTCGCTAACCTCCACCTTAAGATTTCCTAGGGTAGAAGACACTTTATCGAATTTTGTCTGCATTTAACTGAGGTTTTAAAATTTAAAAACCCCTCAACCGAGCCGGTTGAAGGGTCAGAAGTACGGGCGGAGGGAATCGAACCCCCACGCCTTGCGGCACTAGATCCTAAGTCTAGCACGTCTACCAGTTCCGCCACGCCCGCAGTAAATCATTGTTTCGGGCTGCAAAGGTAGCAGCTAATTTTTAAATGCAAAAGAATCTGCAAAAAATTTTTAAGTTTTTTTTGAGATAGATTTTCCGTGTAACTTTGGCCACCAATGTAAATATATGAGTTTTCTTAAGAAGCTGGCCGGCGATGCCGTTTTATACGGAATGAGTACTATAGTAGGTAGGCTACTGAACTGGCTGATGGTGGCCCTTTACACTAGAGTATTCGAAAACAGGGAGTTATTAGCAGAAAATGGCTTATTCTATGCCTTGGTAGTTCCTTTAAATATCATCTATACATTCGGCTTAGAGACCGCTTTCTTTCGCTTTGCTTCTAAGAAGGAAAATCAACAGAAGTATTTCAACTTAATCTTAACTTTCATCATTCTCTTTGGCGCCACGCTATCCGGTCTGATTATTTTCTTTTCCGAGGAAATTGCGGTAGCGCTAAATTTCCCGGATGCAAGCCATCTGGTTATACTTTTTGCAGTCATCCTTTGGGTGGATGCAGTATGTGCCATTGCTTTTGTGAAATTAAGGGCAAATCAACAAGCGAAGACCTTCGTGGCTATCAAGCTAGCGAACATCTTTTTGACCATAGGAGCAACACTATTTTTCATTTTCTTTTGTCAAGGTGTGTTAAGTGGAAAGTTTTTAACGGATCAGGCCTACTGGGTGAAAAATTTCTATTCCGTAGAAGATGGTCCAGATTATATCATCTTTGCTAACTACATTGCCAGTTTACTGACTCTACTCCTGCTTTGGAAACAGTTTGTTGGATTTAAAATGCAATGGAACCAAACAGAATTGAAGAAGATACTGGAGTATGCCTGGCCTTTGATGATCATGGGTCTGGCAGGATCTATCAATTTAGTAGCTGACCGACTTTTATTCCGAAAATTCCTCCCTCCCGGATTCTACCCTCAGTTTCCGTCAGTAGACGAGGCTTTTGGATTATACGCTAATGTTTACAAGCTTTCCATCTTCATGACCCTGGTGGTTCAGGCGTATAGATATGCTGCAGAGCCATTATTCTTTTCAAAAGTAGGAGACAAGAACTCTCCGGGGATGATTGCCTTGAGTACCAAATGGTTTACTATAGCCTGTATCGTCATTTGGATAGGGGTAAGTGTTAACTTGAACATCATTGCACTAATCTTGGGAGAGAACTACAGATATGGCCTAGAGGTGGTGCCGGTGTTACTGTTGGCCAATTTATTTATCGGCCTGTATGGAAACTTGTCCATATGGTTCAAATTAAGTGATCAAACCCAATATGGGTCTTATATTACCATAGGAACCATGTGCGTAACTGTGGCATTAAACATTCTTTTGATACCTGTTTACGGATTTATGGGCTGTGCCATAGCCTTTGCCTTGTCTTCTCTGATGATGGTGGGGGCTTGCTATATATTAGGACAAAAGCACTATCCCATTCCGTATGAAACGGGGAGAGTGCTTTTGTATTTGGCAATAGCTGCCGGTATAATTATCCTGTATTCTTTTAGGGACGCAAAAGCTTCCGTGGGGAATTTTGTTTTGCAATGCGGCATTTGCCTAGTGTTCCTCGCATTTGTTATTGTAATGGAACGAAAGAGCGTATCTTCTGGGCAGTAGCTGCTAATTCTTCCTGACTCACCTTTAATTTGTTTGTAAAATCCATATCAGACATGGAGTTCATAGGAATCAAATGGATATGTACGTGTGGCACCTCTAATCCCACAACGGCTAAACCTACTCGAAGACATGGTACTGCTTTTCTAATGGCCGGTTCAATTGACCTGGCAAATTCAAACAAACGGGTATAAGTATCTGCATCTAGATCAAAGAGATAGTCTACCTCCTTCTTAGGGATTACTAATGTATGCCCCTCATGACAAGGGAAAACGTCTAAGAAAGCTAAGAACTCATCGTTTTCCGCAATCTTATGTGCAGGGATTTCTCCTGCTACGATTTTACTAAAAATGCTGGCCATTATTTGATCTTATCTTTAAATACCTTCTCAAATTTTTCCAATTTAGGTTTTACTACCATTTGGCAATAGGGATTTTGGTCACCTTTCACTCTAAAATAATCTTGATGATAGTTTTCTGCAGCGAAATAATTATTCAAAGGTTCCAAAGAGGTCACAATCTTATCTGAATAGTATCCTGAAGCATCTAATTCTTTGATGATCTCTTCGGAGATTTTCTTCTCTTCCTCGTTTCTGTAGAAAATGGCAGATCTATACTGAGTACCTACATCATTTCCTTGTCTATTTAAGGTAGTGGGATCATGTGTTTTAAAGAAAACTTCCAACAATCCTGTAAATGTGATCACGTTTGGATCATACCAAATTTTTATTACTTCTGCATGACCGGTGGTCCCAGAGCATACTTGTTCGTAAGTAGGATTGATGACCGTTCCACCTGCATAGCCGGATTCAACGTGATCTACTCCTTTCAATTGTTTAAACATGGCTTCTGTACACCAGAAACACCCTCCTGCCAAAACGGCTTCTTGTAAGTTACTCATATCCTTATGTTTTTTCTGCGAACAAGCCGCGTTTCCTGTAAGCAAAATTATCCAAAATAATAGCGTCCACTTTCTCATGACTCAGAATAATTTATCGGTAAGCAAATTTTGTTGATCCCGTTCATAGAAATATTGGTGAACATTAAGAGTAGGCAAATCTTTAGTTTCTACTTTCACATATTCCCCATTTTCTAATAATTCATAAGCGTTGTAATTGTCTTCCAGATTTGCTTTGAGAATATGGGTCAGTTGGGCGGACAATTGTTCATTAGTTACTTGGAATAGAGACTCTATCCTCTTATCAAAACTTCTCACCATTAGGTCAGCACTACCCACAAAAACTTCGGGCTCACCGGCATTATGGAAATAAAGTATGCGTGCATGCTCCAAGTAATTTCCAACTATTGACCTAACCTTTATATTCTCACTTAAACCTGCTCTTCCCGGGCGTAGACAACAAATACCTCGTATAATAAGATTCACTTTTACCCCTGCTTGAGATGCGGCATATAATGCCTCTATCACATCTTTATCTTCCAAAGAGTTTATCTTCAAGCATATACCGGCGGTCTTACCTTTTTTATGATTGTCAATCTCCCTTTGAATCATCCTTAAGATCGCATTTCGCATATCTTTAGGTGAAGTGATTAAGTGGTTATATGATTTCGGTTGGGAGTGTCCGGTAATGGCATTGAAAAACTCTGCAATATCGTGAGTATAGGCCTCATTTGCTGTTAAAAGGCTTACATCAGTATAGTACCTTGAGGTATCTTCATTGTAATTACCGCTGGACATATGTGCATACTGAACTACTCTGCTGCCTTCTTTCCTTACTATTAGCATAAGTTTGGTGTGCGTTTTTAGCCAACCTATACCATAGATCACAAAGCAACCTGCCTTTCTGAGTTTTTCTGCTTCTCTAATATTGTTTTCTTCGTCAAATCTAGCCTTGATTTCAAATAGGGCAGAAACGTGCTTGCCGTTTTCTGCAGCCCTTAAAAGTGCGGCAGTGATTCTAGAATTTTTAGCTAATCTATAAATTGTAAGTTTGATTGATAGTACATTTGGATCCTCTGCAGCCCGCTCAATCAAATGCAAAACCGGCTCAAAACTATTATAAGGATGATGAAGTAGGATATCATGTTCTTTGATGTTCTCAAAGATTGAAATATCCTTATTATAGTTAGTAGGCGGAATGGTACTTGGTGATTTCGGCAAGTAAGATCTGAAATCCTCGTGATTTACTATCTGCATCAGACGAGTATAATCCATCAGATCATTATTGATTTGGATGTTATACTTATCGATATCCCATTTCTTTTTAAGGATATCCATCATGTACGTAGACGGTGAACTTTCAATGACCATGAATACTACCCTACCTGCTTGACGACCGCGGATTTTTTCTTTCATTTCATTGACAAAATCCTCATCTAATTCATCATCTTCAAATTCAAAATCACCATTTCTGATGATTCGGAAAAGGTCCACACTTTCGATTTTTACATTCTTGTAAACCTTAGTCAGATTATGCTTTACTACATCCTCAATGGGTAGAAATAGTACCATTCCTTCATCTTCTATTTCGAAGAATTTGGGCAGGTTTGAAGGAATCTGAACAAAGGAAAGTTTTCTGTTATCGTCAGAATCCGGATTTACATTGTGATCTACAGAAACTACACCTAAAATTAAGTTTTTTGGAAGTAGTATTGGAAATGTATGGGTATGATCATAAACCATAGGAGTTAACATAGGATACACCATTTGGTCAAAAAACTCATTGACCAATTGTCTATGATCCTTCCGTAATTCAGAATATTCTACGATTTTAAACTCATTTGCCTCAAACAAAGGCTTAAGCTCTTCCCTAAATAGTCTATTTCTCTCATCAGAAAATTTCTTGATATGATTTAGTAAAACTTTACGGAAGGCCGTTTCACGTAATCCGGAATAATCCAATCTTGGTTTACCAAAATCAAGGTAATTATATAGACTTCCTACCCTCACCGTTAAGAATTCGTCTAGGTTTGATCCGGTGATGGCCAAGAATTTGAATTTCTGAAAAATATTAAGATCCGGATTTCTCACTTGATCCAAAACTCTTTCATTGAATTTCAGCCAACTTAAATCCCTGGAAATAAAGTCGGATCTTTCAATATCGCTATCGGACTTTTGGTCTCTTATGGACGGGTTATAATCGTATTCACTTTTCCCCATCTCAAAGTTGAGCAAGTCTTTAAAAAATGAGGCTACGCCTTCCGTTACACTTCCCATATCTAGATCTACTTTAAGCGGTCAATTTACCGCTATTCCTGAATAGTATTAACGAGCAGATATTAAATTATTACTAATTATAGCCCAAAACCCTCCACTTTCAATATTAAAACATTGAATTTTTTATTACTATCGCTTTTTTTATAAACACTGTTTATTAAATTTGACCCATTAACTAAAATCACATGGGAATATCTGATAGAAAAGAGAGAGAGAAGGAGGAGATGCGTAGAAGGATATTGGACTCTGCAAAGAAGCTATTCTTGGAAATGGGTTATGAAAAAACCAGTATTCGGGGAATAGCAGATGACATAGAATATAGTCCTGCTACGATCTACCTATATTTCAAGGACAAGAACGAACTACTTTATGTACTTCATCAAGAGGCATTTGTGGAATTTGGAAAAACCTTTGAAAAGGTAGCCCATTTAGAGACGGCCTTTGAGAAGTTAATCCAGCTAGGGTATGAGTACCTCAACTTTGCATTTTCAAATCCAGAATTGTATGAGCTCATGTTCTTACTCACTGCTCCAATGGAGACTTTGGAAATAAGAGATGATGTTTGGGAAGAAGGTAAGAATGTGTACTTCGCACTAGAAAATCTTGTAGCCCAGTGCCAGGAAGAAGGCCATTTTAAGAATGCGAATGTCCCCGAGCTATCCATGATGATCTGGGCTACTGTTCATGGATTAGTCACTCTTCAACTTCGCAAAAGATGCGGTATGTTTTCAGAAGAAGAAAAAGAATCTCGTATTCAAGGCGGCCTAAACAGTCTTATTCAAGTTTTAAAAGCCTATTAATATGCGACTTACAACGTTCATTCTTATATTCATAGGGGGAATAGCCAATGCTCAATCACCTGTTTTGGATCAGTATATCCATCAGGGTCTAGAGAGTAATTTAGCACTCCGGCAGCAACAGATGGAAATAGAGAAGTCTATCAAAGCCATTGAGATAGCTAAAACTCATTTTTTTCCGCAGGTCAACTTTGCCCCCACCTATTCCGTAGCATTTGGAGGGCGAAAGATTGACATCCCAATAGGTGATCTTCTTAACCCGGTGTACAGCACCTTAAATGCCTTAACAGGAACTTCCGTTTTTCCGCAAGTAGAGAATACAAGTGAGCAAATGGCTCCCATGAACTTTCACGACACCAAGTTGGAAATCAAGGTTCCTCTTTTCAATAGTGATATAAAATATAATGTGCAGTTGCAAAAACAATTACTACTGACAGAGGAGGCAAAGAAAAAGTATTTACAACTAGAACTAAAAGCTAATATTGAATCAGCTTATTATCAATATCTCCAAGCACTAGAAGCCATTAGGATCTTTGCATACGCAGAAAATTTAGCGAAGGAGAACGTTCTATTAAATCAAAAACTACTTCAACACGAGGAAGTACTTATAGACGCTAAACTCACTGCGGAGTATGAATTAAGTAAGGTGCAGATCCAGAAAAAAGAAGCGGAAAAAAATGCCAAAGTAGCCAAGGCCTATTTCAATTTCCTTCTCAATAGAAACTTAGAAGAAAACATTGAAGCAGACAGTGCCTTCTTTTCTCAGCCTCCGCTTCTAAAGCCCATTTCCTATTTCCAAGAGAATGCTCTATTAAGCAGACCTGAATTTGAACAGTTGCAAACCGGTTTAGCTGCACAGCAGACGTTAGTGAGCATGAATGAAAAAAATGCTCTACTACCTACACTTTTCCTTGGAGTAAATACCGGCTTTCAAGGATTTGGCTACACCTTTCGAAATCAAGCATATATGGTGGGGCAAGTAGGAATGACTTGGAACTTGTATAATGCCGGGCAAAAGAAACTTAAAATTCAACAGTCAAGAATAGGAGCTTTACAATGGAATAGCAAACTGGAAGAAGCGAAAAAACAAATTGAAATGCAGATCTATAAAGCCTACCATGATGCCGTACAAAGTCAAGAGGCTTTGCAAAGTAAAACCTTAGATTTAAACAGAACGAAAAAGGTCCATGATCTTGTTCAATCCCGATATAAAAACGGAGCAGCCTTAACTATAGAAATCACAAAAGCCCAAAATGACCTTACAGCAGCACAGTTGAGTTACACTATAGAAAAATTAAGCACCTGGATAAAATACAGCGAACTTAAAAAGGCCTCTGGCTACTAATAGATATGAAAAAGATTAGCTTATTACTCTTAATTTTTACAGCTTGCCAAAACCCCGACAAGCAAAAAACAGAAGACAAAGTTCTACAAGCGGTAAAAGTGGCACAGGTAGCCCAGCTCACTTTCCATGAAAACATCCAATCCACCGGAATGCTAAGTTCAAAGAATGAAATTAAGTTAGCATTCAAAACCGGAGGTGTGATCAAAAGATGTCATGTAGAAGAAGGTCAGTATGTTAAGGCCGGCCAACTACTAGCAGAATTGGATTTATCAGAAATTGACGCTCAGGTAAATCAAGCCCAAATAGGTTATGAAAAAGCCAAAAGAGATTTTGAACGTGTAGAGAAATTATTCCAAGACCAAGCCGCTACAAGAACCTTGTTAAATGATGCTAAAAGTGGTTTGGACATAGCTCAACAAACTTTAGATGCTGCAAAATTTAATTTAAAACTATCCAAAATCTATGCTCCGGTTTCTGGCAGAATTCTGATGAAACTTGCCGAACAGGGTGAATTAATAGCTCCACTCCACCCTATGTTCATCATGGGCAGTGGAGAACAAGCCTATACTGTCAAAGTAGGCCTAACAGATAGAGATCTTGTTAAAGTGGCTCCTAGAGATCCTGCAGAAATCAGACTTGATGCATATCCTGAAGAAGTATTTACAGGGAAGGTCCGACAAATAGCACAAATGATCACTCCAACTACCGGAACATACGAAGTGGAGATTGATCTAGCTCCTGTAAATAAAAGACTTGTTTCCGGTTTTGTAGCTCGAGTAAACATCAAGACGAAGAACATGACGGAAACACTGGCTATACCGGTAGAAGCCCTTGTGAATGCTCAAGCGGATAAAGCAGACGTATACCTAGTTAATAATGGGAAAGCCGAAAGGAGACAAATCCAAATAGGTAAACTATATGGAAATAGTGTGGCAATAAAGGGAGGGTTGAAACTAGGTGAGACCATTATCACCCATGGAAGCGGTTTTGTATCAAACGGAGACTCAGTTTTAGTGCCATGAGAATTACCAGCTTTTCTGTAAAAAATCATCAGTTTACGGTCATCATATTTATTATGATTATGGCCATAGGGATAAGCTCCCTGATGAAGATGCCAAAGGCAGAAGACCCTGCTATGCGGGCTACCTTTAATAATATCATTGTGGTATATCCCGGTACTAGTCCAGAGGATATGGAGGAACTAGTGGTAGACCCTATAGAAGAGAAATTAGCCTCTTTAGGTGAAATCAAAAAAATAGTTTCTCATGCGGCAAATGGAGTGGCCAGTGTAGTGGTAGAATTTGATTTCAAGGCTGATGAAAAAGAAAAAAATAATGAAGTCCTACGAGAAGTAAATGCCCTGAGAAACAAATTACCTCAGGATATTTATTCCATAGATGTGGTCAAAGTAACTCCGGAAACGGTTAACATTATACAAGTAGGTCTACTATCTGAGTCTGCATCCTATTATGAACTAGACCAGCAAGCTAAAGCACTTAAGGATGAACTTAAGAAGATTAAGGGAATCAAGGATATTGACATTCATGCCGTTCCTAAAAGACAGGTAAGAATAGACTTGAACACAGAAAGGATGGCAAGTTTTAAGATTCCTTTAGCTCAAGTTATGAACCTAATCCAGTCGGAAAACTTGAACATTCCTGCAGGATCTATTGAAGTTGGGGAAAGGAGAATCAATGTGAAGACTTCTGGAAGTTATAGCCATCTAGAGGAAATAGGCAGAACTATAGTTAGTACCACCGGACAAAACTTGACCTATCTGAAAGATATAGCTGACATCTACTTTGATTATGAAGAAAATCATTATTTAGCCCGACTTAATGGTAAGCGTGCTATTTTCCTTACAGCAAGTCAAAAATACGGAACCAATATTTTTGAAATTGATAGTAAGATCAGTCCGATCATTGAGGACTTCGAAAAGAAGCTACCAGCGAATATTCAATTAGAGAAGAGTTTTGACCAGGCTAAAAGTGTATCCAAGAGATTAAAGGGCCTTGGCAGAGATTTCGGAATAGCCATACTGTTAGTACTGATCACCTTAATCCCCTTAGGGATCAGAGCATCCGTGATCGTAATGATCTCCATACCCCTTTCACTCGCTATTGGTTTAGCGGGTATAGATTTATTGGGATATTCCATCAATCAATTGTCAGTGGTAGGTCTCATCATCTCACTGGGCTTATTGGTGGATGACTCCATAGTGGTAGTTGAAAACATAGCGCGTTATCTACGTGAGGGCTATTCCAGAAAAGACGCAGCCATTGAAGGAACCAAACAGATTTCCATGGCGGTTCTAGGATGTACAGCTACCTTAATTCTCGCCTTTCTTCCATTAACCTTCTTACCAGAGGCTTCAGGAGATTTTATCCGAAGCTTACCAATGGCCGTGATCATGACGGTACTAGCATCCTTATTTATCTCTTTGACCATAGTACCATTTCTAGCAAGCATTCTGATGCCGAAAGAAGAGAAGGAGGAGGGTAACAGAGTTTTACAGTTGATGAACCGCGTGATTGACGGATCATATCAAAAGATTCTGCACTGGTCATTACTTAATCCTATCAAAACATTAGGCATAGCCATTTTACTGTTTGTGGGTAGCATCTTGCTAATACCTGTGATAGGAATTACAGTGTTTCCAAAATCTGAGAAGCCTCAATTTCTCATTAATATTGAAACTCCATTAGGAACTTCCATTGCCCAAACGGATTCTGCCGTACGATACACGGAAAGTCTATTAGCCGAGAGTTCACTTGTGAAGAACTATGCAGCAAATGTGGGGAAAGATAATCCTAGGATCTATTATAATATAGTTCCAAAGGGAGGGACAGCCACTAATTATGGGCAAATCTTTGTACAGTTGCATGAGGGCACCTCCGTGCCCGTTCGCACTCAGTTCATTAATGAGTTAAGAGAAAAACTCAACAAATACCCAGGTGCCAGAATTAAGGCCTTGGAATTTGAGCAAGGTGCTCCTGTTGAAGCCCCATTGACCACCCGTATATATGGGGAAAACCTGGACACATTGAAAACTTTAGCTGAGCAGGTAGAGTCTCTCTATAAGCAAACGGAAGGGACCATCTACGTGAATAATCCCATTAGCAATAGAACTACAGATCTAAGGGTAAAAATAAACAAAGAAAAAGCGGGTTTATTCGGCATACCTACATTTGAAATCGACAGGCATATCCGTATGGCGATATCAGGCTTCCCTATTGGAAACTTTAGAGACGAAAATGGGGAAAACAATGAGCTTTTACTAAGTCTTCCAAGAAATGGAGCGGTTAGTGCAGATGTCTTTGACAGGATTTT
Source organism: Leadbetterella byssophila DSM 17132 (assembly GCF_000166395.1). Lineage (GTDB taxonomy): Bacteria > Bacteroidota > Bacteroidia > Cytophagales > Spirosomataceae > Leadbetterella > Leadbetterella byssophila. The sequence continues at coordinate 3,003,833 of NC_014655.1, read as the reverse complement.
TGTACCGGCTGGAAACGGAGCACAGATCCCACTCAGTCAATTAGCTACTTTGGAATTTGAAAGCTCGTCTAATAGGATACAGCACTATAATCAAGCTCGCTTTACTTCCGTTTCCTCCTTTGTGAAAGAAGGCTACACTACGGCTGAGACCCTTCAGAAGTTTAAATCCAAAATAGAAGAGCTGAAGTTTCCAAAAGGTTATTCCTATCAATTGGCAGGAGAGGAAGAACAAAAGGCGGAAACATTTGGAGGATTGGGAACCATCATCATCATCACCATATTTGGAATATTGGCGGTACTGATTTTAGAATTCAAAACCTTCAAGTCCTCATTTATAGTCTTGTCTGTAATTCCACTAGGGGTTATTGGCGCGGTGGGGATACTGTTCCTAACGGGAAACACCATGTCCTTTACAGCAGTGGTAGGGATCATTGCTTTGGCAGGTATAGAAGTAAAGAACTCCATACTGCTGGTGGATTATACTAACTACCTGAGAAAAGAGGAGGGATTGAGTATTGACGAAGCCATTGAGAAAGCGGGTAAAACCAGATTTATACCGATAGTATTAACCACTCTCACGGCCATTGGGGGGTTGATGCCTTTGGTATTAGAACATTCTCCTCTGTATTCTCCTTTGGCATTAGTAATCATAGGAGGCTTAATATCTTCTCTGGTATTAACAAGGATAGTAACACCTGTGATGTACAAATTACTTCCACCTAAAATAGAATAGGAGGCTTAGCCTCCTATTCACTCCTCTTTGGCTAATTTCTGTTGTAAAATATAGCTTCGATTGCTGGATTGTTGATTTTACCCAACTTTGCCATTTTTTGTTGGAGTTTTGCGAAGTCGGTTAAATTAATTTGTACACTTTCAAGCCAGTTTTCCATTCTCACACGATTGAGTAAATCTCCTGTGGTAATTCTTTTTCTTTTTGCGTTTTTGTACCATTTAGTTCCTGGAAGTTGCTGCGATTTTTTTTCGTTTGATTTGTGAGCTGCCAGTAAGATCATTGCGTAACATGCTGATATAAATTGGGGCACTTTCTCGACAGCTGTTTTCTCACGCACTTGTGCCTGTCCGCAGCCGATCAATGTTTTTTGATCACGAAAGCCTACCTCTATTTCCCACCTTCTAATATAAGCCTGTACAAGTAATTGGATATCTATATGCTGGGAGGTAGAAATTAGATAGGCAGGGTTTCGGTAAAGTAATTTGGAGCTTTTTGTAAGTCGGTAACTAACTGGACGAATAATGACTAGCATCAGGTTTCGCTCCCCGGATTTCCTCCACCTAACATTTTTTAGTGTTTTCACCTCAAAGACTCGTTTTTTACCTGCTGCCCATGCTTCTATCTTTTGGTATGGTATTTCTGGACTTTGCCGTATTTGTTCTGGTGTAGGTAACTCTCTTCCAAAATAAGGTTTTCTTCCCCTTTGATTTATTTTTACTTCGGCAGGAGAAAATAGCTTTGCATCTTTTCTTATTCTCCCTATTAATTCCACTCCGGCTGGCAGCTTTTTTATTACCGTTTCGTTGGTGTAACTACCATCAACACTTAACACCACTTTCTTATTAGAAAAACCGTCCGCATTTAAATCTTCTCTCAGAGAGAGGATACGCTGCAGACCTACTGCACTCATCTTCTCTTTCTTGTGTTGTTGCAAAAAAGTAGCTGTGGTTTGCTCGTCAGCGCCTTTAGTAGGCTTTTTTACTGGTGGACAATGGGTAAAGTCAACAGGAATTGCTCGAGAAGGCCCAAACACTCCCTTTTCTAGTAGCGATAAAGACACTTGAATAAAACGCTGCCCCCACACAAAATTACTGCTAAATGGCGGACCAAGTGGATCACGCATCCAACCCGTTCCGAAGATTTTCTTTCCTCGTTTACGTAGTAATGTATCGTCCATATGAGCATAAATATAAGGATGCTCCCAACCGTTAGTAAGTACTACTTCTTTGCGTATACAGCCAAATATCTTGCTCATATTCATTCGGCTGCCCTTAAAAAGGCGATAGGTAGCCGACCAGTCCAAGAACTGAGCACCACTGGCCGTTACCATTCCCGTAATAGTACATCGGCCAACACACGATAAAACACCTAAAGCAAGAGTCCGAGCTCGCTCAAAGGTTCTAAGTTGATTAAACGCTGGTAAGCACTTTTCAAATAATTCCCGAAAAGAACAAATTAGACCTTCCTTGGGAGTTTTTTTTTAAGCTCTTTTACAGAGTCGTCACTACGCTGTAGAACCAAACGTTGATGATCGTCAATCACCCATTCCACCACTTCTCCTTGCTGGAACTCTATGGCTTGCGCAACAGCAGCAGGAAAATTTACGTACCACTGCTCACTCTTGGCTCTCTTAATTAATTGAATTTTCGTCGGATATCCCATGTCTAGTCGTGTAACTAGATATAAATCTCACAAAAAAATGCGACAAATCAAAATCTGACGCACTTTTTTTTTAATATCTAGTAAATAACCAAACTCAAGAGAATAGGAGGCTTAGCCTCCTATTCAAAAATTCCATTAGCTTCTGTAAATATCAGAGGTTGATCTTCCGTCACCATCAAGGTATGTTCATGTTGAGCCATAAATCCTCCTTTATTACCCACCATGGTCCAGCCGTCATTTAATTCAACGGCGATAGTGGAATGGGTAGCGATAAAGGTTTCTATAGCTACTACGGAGTGTTTACGAAATCTTCTTTGATCATCTTTCTGTTTGTAATTCATCAATTCATCAGGCTGCTCATGTAAGCTTCTACCTACACCATGTCCTCCCAGATTTCGAATGACTTTATAACCGTATCTCTTAGCTTCCATCTCCATAAAATGACCGATATCCGCTATCCTCACCCCGCCTTTGATTTTCTTAATGGTTTTTTGAAGAATTTCTTTGGAGGCATTCACTAAGGCTTGGTGCCCATGGATATCTTCTCCTAAAACAAAGGAGCATCCATTATCTGCCCAAAAACCGTTTAGTTCTGCGGAAACGTCAATATTGATCAGTTCACCTTCAGTTAAAATTCTCTCTTTTGATGGAATTCCATGGCAGAACTCACCTCCAGTACTGATGCAGGCGTATCCCGGGAAACCGTAGGTCAGTTTAGGTGCTGATTTTGCACCTAATTTCTCCATAATTTGTGCACCATACTGATCTAATTCGTAGGTACTCATGCCCACTTGGGCATATTTTCTCATTTCACTCAAGGTGTAGGCTACTGCATGGCCTACTGCTTTCATCCCCTCTAATTCAGACTCTTCAGAAATAGACATAATTATTTAGGCTATAAACCCTTTATTTTCACCGCAAATTTAATTATTTTTGATCTAAATGCCTTTATGTTGGCAAGTAAACCCATCAAATGAACATGATTCTATACTTCTTCTTAACATCATTGCTTTTCTCTCCTTCAGGATTTACGAAAAAGCCCATCTGGGCAGATGAGTTCAATTATGAAGGTTTGCCAGATCCTAAAAAGTGGTCGTACGATGTAGGGAATGGCAATAATGGCTGGGGAAATCAAGAGTTGCAATATTACACGAATGCCAGGAAAGAGAATGCCTTTGTCTCTAATGGCACACTTAAAATAAGAGCGATTAAAGAATCATATGAAGGCCAGGAATACACTTCAGCAAGGTTAGTCAGTAAGAAAAAAGGAGATTTTAAATATGGTAGGTTTGAAGTCCGTGCCAAAGTACCTACCGGTAGGGGCACCTGGCCTGCGGTATGGATGCTTCCTACGGATTGGGAATATGGCGGATGGCCAAGTTCGGGGGAAATTGACATACTAGAACATGTGGGCTATGATCCGGACGTGGTTCATATCAGTGTACACACTAAGGCTTACCACCATTCCATTGGAACTCAGAAGACTGCAAGTCGAAAGCTTCCAGGAGCTACTAACTCCTTCCATCTGTACCGTGTAGATTGGACACCTACCTATATCAAAGGGTTTGTTGACGATGTAGAACTCTTCCACTTCGACAATGAAGGTGAGGACAAGAATGCCTGGCCATTTGACCAGAAATTCCATTGGCTGATCAATTTGGCCGTAGGTGGAATGTGGGGCGGCCAAAAGGGCATAGATGAAGCTGCCTTTCCTGCTGAATTTGAGGTGGATTATGTCCGCGTATATGGGTGGAAGAAATAAATACATCACTAATTTATGACATCAAAGAGCAACTTATATGCCTGGATTCTAGGCATTTCATCCCTATTAATTTTCGCATTAGCAACCCTGAATGGAGGATATGCGAATGATGACCATTTCACTGTAATTGAGCTCATTGCAAGATTCGGAGAGCTCCCGAGGTCAACACAATGCTGGCAATGCTATCATCCTAAATTATATCATTTGATGGTAGCAACCTTTTGGAATCTGTTTGGTATTGAGAGCGATTGGGCCAAACATATCAGTGCACAAATGTTCAGCGCCGTATTTGGGGTGGGGAGTTTATTCCTCATGATGAAATTCATTCGTACCTTACCCTTTGCTGAATACCTTAAACTTTTGGTATTTGCCTTTATTGCATTTAATCCCAGATTTATAGCTATTTCCGGACAAGCTACAAATGACGCTTTTATTATATTCTTAGGAACTCTTAATCTATACGCATTACTGCAAGTCTACAGAAAACCTAACCTCTTGTATTCAGCATTGATCATTGTTAGTTTGGTTTTAGGCTCCATGGCTAAACTAAACTTTGGGGTATATTTTATAGGGTCTGTAATAGCTCTGGTTTTGTTAAGTATTCTACGGAAAAATTACAGCTTATCACTGCGAAACGGGTATTTAGGTACTGTAGTAATTGGTATACTATTCAGTGCTACTACCTTCTTCTTTTTCAATGGATACGCCCGGGATTATAGAGAGTCAGGCAAACTATTTACCTACAACACTCCTACTTACGAATTACCTCATCTTTATTTACCGGAGAATACCTATATACCGGGAATACTATCTGTATATTCCGGCTTCTTCAAGTTCCACTATATTGACCTCATTAAAAATCCACATTTATCTTATACGGGGAAAATCAGACAGAAGCATATGCATTCGCATTTTTCTCAGGTATATGGAAGGTTTTATTTTTTAGGTTTTGACAATTGGCCTCATGAATGGAGAACGGATAACCGATTTATCACCTTCATAGGAAAAGTTTCCTTGGCTGTAGGTATAGTACCTACCTTGATCCTGTTCATAGGTATCTTATTGGGGATTAGGCAGCTATTTAGAGACCCGTGGTCAGAAAACCCCATGTGGATTTATGCTCTTTATATAGCCGGATATATTGGATTTGGCGTATTGTTCTCTTTGATTGGCAGAACCTTTGTGTTCATGAAGGCCATCTACATATTCCCTGGGTTACTGGCGACTATCGTGCCTTTTTTGACAGGAAATTATTGGATATCCAAATGGATCCCTCAAAAGCTTATAATAGGATTTTATATCACGCTCTTTGTACTCTACCTCATTCCAGTAATACATCTTCTGGGACAATTAGCCCAGAAGATGTAAGAAGGATCAATTGCGGAGATTAAGCATAAATCCGTTGTCGTTCTTGCCTGAAATAAAGGTATTGTTATTTCCATATGGACTGACTCCTTTCTGCGCCCAAACTCTTTCCGTTTCTGCACGGTAAAGTTCTAACATCTTAGGTTGAGAAAGAGCTTCTTTTGTTTTGGCTTCAAGTAAAGCAGCTTCGTAGTCTCCTTGAGCACGAGCTACTTTCTCCTTGTTTTCGGCAACAGCCCTTTTAGCTCTATATTCAAATTCTTCCGCTTCTTGGATAGCTTTGGTCTTTCCTTCGATAGACTTTTGCAAAGATTCCGGAGGAAGGATGTTCGTTCTCAATTGAGTAACTTCGAAATACTTACCTACCCTTTTGTTTACTTCCAAAGAAATTTGCTGCTCGAAAGCCTCCCTGTGGTTGAAAATGGAGTCCACGGCAAAACGGTTTGAAACATCATTGACTCCACCCAGTATGGCAGTTTCTAACCAGGTAGTTTCTACAGCTTTCAAACCTCCTTGTTTAAAGGTTTGACGGAGCTCAATGAATAACTGATCTGCATTTTCTGGTTTAACTTTGTAATTAAAAGTTGGTTTGATTTTGCAGGAGAATCCACCTTTTACAATAACCCCTAATGTCTCATAATGGACATTTTTTTGGTCGGTCTCTATTTCATAAACCCTTTCAAAGAATTTATTGTAGATCTGAAAACCAGAAACTAATTTGACAGATCCTATACCTCTTTTATCACCGATCAAAGATTCTTTTAAGCCTACTGCACCTGCATTTATTCTTACCAGATCATAGGGCTGAACCAGGATAGCTATAAATGCTAAAACCGTCAAGACCATGAGTTTATAATTGACGTGCAGGTATTTGTTTCCATTTTCATACACTCTCCATTCAAAAACCTTAAAGCGGGTGGAAAAATGAAACAGCAGAATAATGGCAAAAAGTAAAAGGATTAAGATGAATGTAAACATAGTTTTATAGTGTTAGATTATTGAAATTCACAATCTTATTATATAATTAAGTTACGCATAATTTTTGATAAATCCAAGAGAAGTAGGAGGAACGGATATAATGTTACACCAACGGTAATTAGCTTAACAATCTTTTGAAAAACTTTAAAGTGTATTGCAGATTTTACTGAAAAAGATCCTCATGACTAAATAAGTATTGTAATACTTAATGATATGCCAAAGATTTGGATAGAAAGTTTTTAAATATAGCCCAAAACATAACTTTGAACTTTTTCCGTTATTTTTTGGACTTCAAAATAATGTTTTACATAAATAATTCATTCATTTTTGAGACGTTGTTTAATTCTTTACAGTAAACTATGGCACAAAAGACGCTTTTCGACAAGGTTTGGGATAAGCATGTGGTCAAACACATAGAAGACGGACCAGACGTTCTGTTCATTGACAGACATTTTATTCATGAGGTGACGAGCCCTGTAGCCTTTTTAGGACTAGAAAGCAGGGGGATTGGAGTAATGTACCCTGATAGAACCTTTGCTACCGCAGATCATAACACTCCTACTATTAATCAGCACCTACCGGTATCTGATCCATTGTCCGCTAATCAGTTGAAAGCACTGGAAAGCAATACGGCGAAGTACGGCATTTCTCACTGGGGATTGGGACACAACAAGAACGGAATTGTCCACGTGGTAGGACCGGAAAACGGAATCACTTTACCAGGGATGACCATTGTTTGTGGAGACTCTCACACTTCTACTCACGGAGCTTTTGGCTGTATAGCTTTTGGTATTGGTACTTCTGAGGTGGAAATGGTATTGGCTTCACAATGTATCATGCAGCCAAAGCCTAAGAAACTGAGGATTACTATTAATGGTAAGCTAGGAAAAGGAGTTACTCCTAAAGACGTAGTGTTATATATTATCTCTCAAATTTCTGCTTCAGGTGCTACAGGATACTTTGCAGAATATGCAGGAGAGGTATTTGAGAACATGAGCATGGAAGGACGTATGACCGTCTGTAATATGTCCATTGAGATGGGTGCCAGAGGGGGTATGATTGCCCCTGACGAAACTACTTTTGCTTGGTTAAAAGGAAGAGAAAAGGCTCCAAAAGGTGCAGATTGGGACAAATATGTGGAAGAATGGAAACAGTTGAAAACTGATGAAGATGCCGTTTTTGACCTGGAATTGAATTACAATGCTGAAGACATTGAACCGCAGATTACCTATGGTACTAACCCTGGTTTAGGTATTGGCATTACTAAGCCTATTCCGCATGCATCTGAAGTTAAAGATGGAGAAGCGAGTTATAAGAAGGCCTTAGGTTATATGGGCTTCGAGGAAGGACAAGTACTACTTGGCCAACCTGTAGACTATGTGTTTCTAGGATCTTGTACCAATGGTAGAATTGAAGATTTCCGTGCCTTTGCTTCAGTAGTTAAAGGACGCAAGAAAGCGGAAAATATCACCGCTTGGTTAGTACCGGGCTCTCATACTGTATTGAATCAGATCAAGGAAGAAGGTATATACGATATCTTAACGGACGCGGGATTTGATTTAAGACAGCCGGGCTGTTCAGCTTGTTTAGCAATGAATGATGATAAGATACCAGCCGGTAAATTAGCGGTGTCTACATCAAATAGAAACTTTGAAGGCCGTCAAGGTCCTAATGCACGTACTTTATTGGCTTCACCACTAGTGGCAGCGGCAGCGGCCGTTTCCGGAGTTGTGGCAGACCCTAGAGAACTTTTATAATTTTATTCAAATCATGGCATACGATAGTTTTAATATTTTGACTTCCTCATGTGTACCTCTTCCTTTAGAGAATGTGGACACAGATCAGATCATACCTGCTAGATTCCTGAAAGCTACGAAAAGAGAGGGATTTGGTGACAATCTTTTCAGAGACTGGAGATATCATTCAGACGGTACCCCTAAAGAAGATTTTGTCTTAAACAATCCAACCTATTCCGGAAAGATCTTAGTAGCCGGCAGAAACTTTGGTTCAGGATCAAGTAGAGAACATGCCGCATGGGCCATATATGATTATGGTTTCAGATGCGTAATCTCCAGTTTCTTTGCTGATATTTTCAAAGGAAATTCCTTAAACATAGGAATACTACCTGTTACAGTAAGTCCTGAATTTTTGGACAAGATCTTCCGTGCCATTGAATCAGATCCAAGTACAGAGGTAGAAGTTAATTTACCTGAGCAAAAGGTAACTTTACTAGTAACGGGAGAAAGTGAGAGTTTCCAAATCAATGGATATAAGAAGAACAACCTTCTAAACGGGTATGATGATATAGATTATCTACTTTCCTTAAAGTCTGAGATTAGCGAGTTCGAAAAAACCAGAATCTAAGGATGAAAATAGAGGTAATGGATACTACCCTTCGCGATGGGGAGCAGACGAGTGGAGTTTCTTTCTCCGCATCTGAGAAGCTGACCATCGCGAAGCTTCTTTTACAGGAAGTAAAAGTAGATAGGTTAGAGGTAGCCTCCGCAAGAGTATCTGAAGGAGAGCTAAAAGCGGTAAAAGCCATTACTAGTTGGGCTGGAGAAAACGGTTTTCTAAACCAGATTGAAGTACTCACTTTTGTAGATGGTTTAGCTTCCATAGAATGGATGGAAGAAGCAGGAGCAAAGGTGATGAACCTTCTAACAAAAGGTTCTTTAAACCACTTAACCCACCAACTAGGCAAGACTCCGGAACAACATTTTTCTGATATTCAAGCGGTTATTTCGGAAGCAAACAAAAGAGGCATCACAGTCAATGTATACTTGGAAGATTGGAGCAATGGTATGCGCCATTCCAAAGGATATGTGTTTGAATTTCTTGAATTTCTTAGAAAGGAACCCGTAAAGCGAATTCTTTTACCGGACACTTTAGGTATTTTGACTCCGGATGAAACCTATGATTTCTTGAAAGAGATCATAGAAAAATATCCGGAATTACACTTTGACTTCCACGGGCACAATGACTATGGATTAGCCACCGCTAATGTCTTAAATGCGCTCAGAGCGGGAGTAAAAGGAATACATTTGACCGTAAATGGGCTGGGCGAAAGAACAGGAAATGCTTCATTAGCCAGTGTTGTAGCCGTTATTAATGACTTTTTACCAGGAATAAGTACTTCAGTGGTGGAGTCCTCTTTATATTCCATTTCCAAGATTGTAGAGAGCTTTTCCGGTATTCGTATCGCGGAAAACTACCCTATAGTAGGGGAAAATGTATTTACCCAAACTGCCGGAGTTCATGCTGACGGAGACAAGAAGAAAAATCTGTATGTCAGCGATTTAAATCCTGAACGTTTTGGACGAAAAACTTCTTATGCCTTAGGTAAAACTTCAGGAAAGGCGAACATAGAAAAGAACCTTCAAGAACTAGGCATCAAACTAAATGACGAAGACCTAAAAAAGGTCACTGCCAGGATTATCTCATTAGGAGACAGAAAAGAGACCGTCACGAAGGAGGACCTTCCCTATATCATTTCTGATGTACTAGACAGAGCCACTATTTCTGAAGATATCAAGATTCTGAACTATGTGCTCACACATTCCAGGGGATTGCAACCTTCTGCAACATTACAAATTCAAATATTTGGAGATGTTTTAGAGGAAAATGCACAAGGTGATGGACAATACGATGCCTTCATGAATGCATTAAAGAAAGCATTGAAGAAAAAAGGCATTTCTTTACCTTCGCTCACTGATTACTTGGTACGTATCCCACCGGGAGGCAAGACAGATGCCCTTTGTGAAACCATTATCACTTGGGATCTGGATGGCAAAAATACTAAAACTCGTGGCCTTGATTCTGACCAGACCGTCTCTGCAATTGAAGCCACGCAAAAGATGTTAAACCTAATAGCTCGACAATACAATTAAGAATTTATGAGAAAACATATTCTAGTGGTTCCGGGAGATGGAATCGGACAAGAAGTTACGCAAGTAGGAAAGAAGGTTTTAGAACGCGTAGCGGAGAAATTTGGACATGATTTCACTTATGATGAAGCATTAATAGGCCACGTGGCTATAGAAGCTACAGGTGATCCCCTACCTGAAGAAACTCTGGTTAAAATGAGATCTTCTGACGCCATTCTTTTTGGTGCAGTGGGACATGCAAAGTATGATAACGATCCCAATGCCAAGGTTAGACCAGAACAAGGTCTATTAAAGATGCGTAAAGAGCTAGGTTTATTCGCAAATTTACGTCCAATCAAGTTATTTGACGAACTTTTAGCCTCCTCAAGCATTAAACCAGAGATCCTAAAAGGCTCTGACATCCTGTTTTTCAGAGAGTTAACAGGAGACGTTTACTTTGGAGAGAAGAAAAGGACAGAGGATTCTGCTTCAGATTTGATGATCTACCATCGTTATGAGGTGGAGAGGATTGCGAGAAAAGCATTTGATGCCGCCATGACTCGTGGCAAAAAGCTGATGTCTGTGGATAAAGCTAACGTGCTAGAATCCAGTAGACTTTGGAGAGAGGTGGTTCAAGAGGTTTCTAAAGATTATCCTGAAGTTACTGTAGAACACCAGTTTATTGATGCTGCTGCCATGCTTTTAATCAAAGACCCTAAAAGATTTGACGTGGTGGTATTAGGCAACTTATTCGGGGATATACTTACTGACGAAGCTTCTCAGATAGCGGGTTCTATGGGTATGCTAGCCTCAGCTTCTATCGGAGAAAGTACAGGCGTATATGAGCCAATACACGGTTCGGCACATGATATTGCAGGTAAGAACTTAGCTAACCCTATGGCTTCTGTTTTGTCTGCTGCCTTATTATTAGATATATCGTTTGGCCTAAAAGAAGAAAGCGAGGCTGTAATTTCAGCAGTTGACGCCGTATTAAAAGCCGGATTTAGAACTGGAGATATTGCAGATGAAAATACACCTAAAGAAATGATCTTAGGCACTCAAGAAATTGGAGAGGAGATCTTGAAAAGAATCTAATCGAGTAGGAAGATAGGGATTATTTCCCTATCTGTCCTCTCACACCACCCGGCATACGGATCCGTACCAAGGCGGTTTGTTAGAATAACGTCGTTTGATGCGTTGTTCTCCAGTAATAGTAGTCTGCAAATCCTTCGTAACCTAATTTAGTAAAGTATGAGTTTGTTAGCGTTGTTTGAACGATAGGGCTTGTCCCTGTCCGAGTATAGGATTTACGGGTGTTCGCATGTTGGTAGGCAAGCCAGCGTTTGGCTCCCAGTTTCATTAAGTTCCGAATTCGATTACCTGCGGTCTTCCATTGCTTCCAAAGCAGAACACGCAAGCGTCTTCGCACTAGTTCATCTAGTGTTACCATCACCTTCTTATTCGTTGCTATACGAAAGTAATCCACCCAGCCGTGAATAATTTGCCGTAGTTTAGTCAGTCGCTCATGCATAGGAGTAGCTGTATTACGTCGAGTATTTTGACGTAACTTCTCTCGGATTCGTTCGATACTCTTTGCAGAGATACGAATCTGCCAATCTCCTTGAGTTTTGAAGAAACTAAAGCCGAGTAAACTACTTTGGGAAGGTTTGCTTACCTTACTCTTTTCACGGTTCACTTTCAGTTTTAGTGTAGATTCGATGTAACTGGTGATGTTGCGCATAATACGAGTGGCGGATTTATTGCTCTTCGCGTAGATACTACAGTCATCCGCATAACGTACAAATCGATGTCCACGGGAGCTGAGTTCCGTATCCAGTTCGTTCAGGATGATGTTTGACAAAAGTGGACTTAAAGGACTGCCCTGTGGTGTGCCCTTGGTTCGCTTTTGTTCAAGACCATGATCCATAATCCCACAACGAAGGTATTTCCCGATCAGCGCTAGGACTCGACGATCCGTAATCTTCTTGCTCAAAAGATGCATCAGTATGTCGTGGTTCACTTGATCGAAGAATTGTTCCAAATCAAGTTCAACGACCCACGTGTAGCCCAAGTTCAGATACTCTTGCGCTTTAATGACGGCCTGATGAGCATTACGATTCGGACGGAAGCCGTAGCTGTTATCGTGAAAATCACCCTCATACTTTAACCCAAGCCATTGGGAAATGCTTTGCTGAATAACACGGTCGATGACCGTTGGGATACCCAGCATACGCTTGCCGCCACTTGCTTTGGGAATCTCTACTTTCCGAACAGCTTGTGGGCGGTAAGTGCCAGAGAGAATATCCGATCGCAGGGATTGCCAGTGCGTGTTAAGGTAGTCACGAAGATTATCGATCTGCATACCATCAACTCCGCTAGCACCTCCATTAGAGATGACACGATCAACTGCGTGTTTGACATTTCGGATGTGTAATATCTCTTCCAACATAGTATTACTAAAAAAAAACCTCAGGCATTGTGTCCACTTCGTTGCACGACTCAGCTAAGCTCCTCTTGCATTTTACTATCAGTTTCCGACCTACCCTCATGCAAGCAGTTCTCTTATGTGGTTCGGCTTTTAACACTTCGTCATAAACTTCATGGTTCCTTTGCCATTCTAACATTCAGACCTTCCCCTGTATAAAGTAGAGAAGCAGGGTACTATGTCCTCTGCTGACTTCTGACTAAAGCATACTAGCATTATTATTCTGCTATATGTTTCTTCGCGGGCATTCGCGTATACCTTTGACAGAGTTTAGTCAGATCTCCCCAGGTAAGAACAATAACTTTCACCTCATATATCCGCTACATTTACCATAGTGTTTCCGTACAGTTTAGGGCTTCGGCTTGTTTTGCAGCCTCACCCAACACTTGCGGCCTTGTATGTAGTTTCTGTTCGTCGGATCGAGGTTTTGCCTCAAACTTCCTTCAGATTCCACCTCACGGTGGACACCCTTGTCCTAAGCTAACACTTCCCACTGCAAAGGCGTGTTCGGGACTTACACCCTAGAGTTATTGCACATGCTGGGCACACAAAATAAAGGCCCGATGTAAAAATCGGGCCTTTTCATTTACTTATGCTGTACTAATTCAATCTCAAATATTAGCGGCATATAGCCCGGAATACTCATATAACCCGTTTCTTTATAACCTAAGGCTGAAGGTAAGAAAGCGGTAACCTTCTCTCCTCTTCGCATTAATTTGATAGCTTCAGAGAAACCTGGCACTACTCCGGATAATTGGAAAGTTGCTCCTGTTTCACTCTTATCAAACACTACACCTGAAGGAAACTTACCTACGTATTTAACAGTAACACTAGGTCCTACCGCTAAAGAGTCAGTAGTTTCCTTGGTTTTTGCTACTAATAAACCTGTTTCAGTACTTTGGGTGATATTAATTTTATTCTTCTTGATAAAAAAGTTTAATTGGTCCGCTTCAGAAAGGCGATTCACAACTTGAACGTCAACTTTTAGGAGGGCATTGTATTCGACTCCTCCAGGAGGATTTCCACCGTATCCCAAAGTACTTGGCAAAATGAAACTGCCTTTTCCTCCATTTCCTAAGAAGTTAGTAGAGGCCACAGATAAACCTAAAATCTTATTAGCATATCCACCTGCATACACGAAAACGGAATCTTCTTGTTTTACCGTTTCCACAACTCTATTATCAAGAGTCTTAATGGTGTACGCTATCCAGATAGCTTGATTTTTGTCGTACTTTGTAATGGTATCCCCTTTTGTTTCTATCATGGTAAATACCGGATAGTAGTTGCCATAAAAGTCATAAAGAGCTTCTTTACGTCCTGTCAAGTTATTTGCTGCCACATACTCATCCATAATTTTCTCTTGTTCTCTACCTAGGATTGTGATATCAGATTCCTTAGGTTCATTCAAACAAGAAGTAAGACCAAACGCCGCAACAATTACAAATAAACTTTTTCTTATCATTACTTTACTTTTTTATTACATCTACCACTTCCATCTCAAAAACGAGAGGACTGTTAGGAGCGATAGGACCGGCACCTCTTTCACCGTAAGCAAGTTCAGAAGGGATGATCACTACGCTCTTTCCACCTTTACGCATAGTTTTTAACGCAATTTCCCATCCTGGTATTACACGGCCGGCACCAACTTGTAAATCCAGAGTAGCATCTCCTTGAGATTGATCGAAGATTTTACCGTCTACAAATTTTCCTACATACTTCACTTTTACTTCGTCACCATCCTTCACTAAATCTCCGGAACCGGCAACAGTTTGTAAGTGATATATTTCTCCTTCTTTAAGAGCACCTTTCATGTTCTTGTCAACGTACTCTTGAATTATCTTAGGCTCTTGAGCCTTTTTCTCTGCTAGCTCTTTTTGAAAATCTTCTTGAGACTGGATCTTATGCATCTTTACGATGAATCTTAGATCTGTACCGGTTCCAATCTCCAAAGGAACAGGTTGTCCCATCATTTTAAATAAAGTATCAGCACTTACAAGAACGGTAGTACTATCTCCTTCACCTATGTGGTAAAGTGCATTTTCAAATGATCCTTTAAAGAAACCTTTCTGAATAGGAACATTAAAAGGATTTCCGTCTTCGTAAGAACTCTTAATCACAGAGTCTTTCGCAGTTTTGATCACCAAGTCGAAATTGATGATATCACCGTCTTTAGCAAATTTTCCTGAGGTTCCCTTCTCATGAATCTGAAGACGGTCACCGTCAGGGGTAGTAGTTACCTTATGCTCATTACAAGAGATAATACCTGCGGTTAAGAGTACAAGGGCTGAGAGTTTTAATTTCATTCGTTTCTTTAATTATAATTACGCAATTGATTAAGAAGGCTGACTAAGCAGCTCCGCTTTTATGTTGGGCAGCAAAGTTAGGAATTTTTCAACAGTTTCATTCAAAGATAATTGAGATCTCCCCCCTGAGGCATTTTTATGCCCTCCCCCATCAAAATGAGCTCTAGCAAAGTCTGCTACGGAAAAGTCTCCAACTGAGCGAAACGAAATCCTAATCTGACCTTCTTTTTCTGTAAATAATACAGACATCACGGAGTTAGCTATACTTAAGCCTTGATTTACTAACCCTTCTGTATCTCCATTGCGGGAATTATAACGTTTTAATTCTTCCTCTGAAATCGCCATATATGCTACTCTATATTCCGGCAGGTAGTTCAACTTTTCACCTAACACAAATCCTAAGAATTTTAGCTTTTCAAGAGGATTATTGTCAAATAAACTTCTATGAACTTTAGCCGGCACCACACCTCGTTCTAATAATTCTGCAGCTATCCTATGTACTGCAGGGGTAGTAGCGTCAAATCTGAATGAACCAGTATCTGTTAATAGGCCAGTGTACAGACAAATCGCCGCCTCTTTCGTGATGCTTGCTTCAGGTTCCATGTCCTTGATCCACCTAAAGATCAACTCACAGGTCGATGAAGCCTTAACATCCCAATAATACAAGTCCCCAAAGGATTCAGGCTGTTCATGATGATCTACCACTATCTTCAAAGCTTTTGCTTGAATTACGGTATCTTTCATCTCTTTTAGTCGGGAGCCGGAAGAGAAATCCAAGCAAAAAATGATATCTGCTTCTTCCACTATTTCTCTATGACTCTCATCCCATACCTTAACCTCTGAGGCGCCAGGCATCCATTTCAAGTACTCTGCCGGTTCCGTGGGACTTATTAAGGTAACATTACTCTTACCCTTACTTTCCAGATAAAACTTCAATCCTAAAGAGGATCCATAAGCATCACCATCCGGATTTTGATGGAAAGTGATTACAATGGATGGATAACCTGAAAGACGCTGAAGAAAGCTTTCTTTTTCCTCCGCCTTATGGGTAAAAAACAGATGTTCTTCCATATACAAAGATAGTCTAAGTGAAAGTATGCTCTTGGCTACTTCCTATTAGTTGTTTAAATATTGTACCGTATACTCAATTTTAAAGGAAATGTGCCATCATGAGCAAGGACCCTGCGGTTCCATCCATGGTGGGCTCATTTGTACTGTAATCTCCTAAGTCATCGTGATAAACCACGTGGTTGTTTTGGAATTCTGCAAATTCATCAGGATGCAGAAGATGAATTCCAATCAAATTATTATAGATCGAAGCATAAACTGGTCCGTCTACCAGGCCGCCGGGAACTTCTAATTTCTTCAAGGCGTATAAGCTGGTATGAACTTCTCTAGGAAACTCTCCATTTTCCGGAATTCCGGAGTACATGGATGTTCCCCAAGGGTTCCTTCCCAGCAGCCAGTCCCTTTGGAGTAATAAGTACTCATTGTATTTTTTTGATCCTGTCATTTTCTCAAACAGAATCAACTGGCCTGCTAAACTGGATAGAAAGTTATTTGAACACCAAAGGAAAGGAACTCCCACCTTAAATGGATTTCTATTCGCTCTGTTTAAAGTATATCGGATACCTTCTTCATAGTAGGATTCTAATTTCTTTTGAAAATCCTTATCCACTAACTCGTGTAAAACAAAATGTCCAAAATTCAAGAAAGGATATAGACGGTAATGATCTGTAGTATCTTTTACCGTCCAGGAATCTTCGGTATTACTTTTTAGGGCGAATTCTTTTGCATCATCTAAGTAGGATTTATCTCCCGTCAAACGATAAAGTTCTGCAGCCCCCCATTCCATATCGTCATACCAAGTGCTTTCATTGTAGCGATATGGTGCTTTAACTGAATTTCCTTGTTGGTAGCCCGGTTTTTCTTTGCCTAAAGCATATACGGTTTTAGCCGCTTCCGCACATCTAGCTGCAAATTCAGCATCATATTTCCACAGTTTTGCCCCTAATGCAAAAGCAGCAGCGCATCTTCCCGCAAGATTAGAAACTCCCGTAGCTGAAGACATGAACTTGCCTAAACCTTGAGGTTCACCAGTGGCAAAATAGGCTGGTCTGTAAGAGTTTGCCCCCCAACCGTAATCTGAATTGTCATTATCTGGCATTTTATATCCAGCGTGGTCTCTATCGTCAGCTATTTGATGTACGAGGCTTTTAGGATCCGGGTGTACTTTAAGTAACCAATCCAATCCCCATTTTGCTTCGTCTAAAATATCAGGTATACCATTTGCGCCAGGTTTACCTAAGGCATCTACTTTATCTTCAAACTTATTAGGATAAAGTTCATAGGTTTTAAGCATATGCGCTGTAGCATAGCTTGATGTTATAAGGTATTTCAATTGATCTCCTGCGTCATGCCAACCTCCGCTGACGTCTACAAAGGTGGTATCTTTCATTGGTCCATAAAAACTATATCCATCCTTTTGGTGACAATACACATCTAGTTCTGGATTATAGCCGCATCTTTGTTGGCGCATAAACCTTAGAAGGAGATCTGGAATTCCGGCGTAAAGTTTAGTTCCAATAGGAAAGATTGTAGATTTATCATCTCCGGACTTCAAGTAGTAGTTACCTATCTTTTGAATTTTCGAAAAATCCAGTTCGTAGTAGTAGTCGAATGTCCCCCAATTCCCATTAGTTACCGCCTTTATTTTCGGAGTCAGTACAGTTTTGTCTGTTTGGGCATCTACTAGATACACCTTTTGGGTAAGTGGTACTTTAGAAAAGGCTACTGCTACTTTGTTTTCATTCTGCAGGTATCCTACCTGATTAATGCGAAAGTGGGTTTGTGCCTGTAGATAAAATGAGGTTAGAAGGATGAATAGAAATAATCTCATGGTATAAACAAATAAGAGGCTGTCTTTACGTAGACAACCTCTTACAAAGATACAAATATTAAAGCTTTATGCTACTTTCCACACCCATCCGTACTTATCGGCTATTTTTCCTGTACGTATGTTGTTAAGAATAGTTTTCAAGATTTGAGAAACAGATTTCTCTGTGATTTCTGGAAGTTCAAGGTCTACGCCTTCGTATCCTACTGCGGAGAAAGGAGAAACTACTACTGCTGTCCCTACACCGAAGATTTCTGTTACGGAACCATCTTTGATACCATTTATAATCTCTTCTACAGAGACTTTTCTTTCTTCGATAGTATATCCTTCGTCTTTTGCAATCTGCAATAGAGCTGCACGAGTAGTACCTTTCAAGATCGTAGTACTAACTGCAGGAGTAATAATTTTACCATCCTTCACGAACATCACGTTCATGGTACCTGACTCTTCAAAATACTTATGCTCAATAGCATCTGTCCAAAGCAATTGAGTATATCCTTGGTCAGCGGCCAATTTAGCAGGATATAAGGAGGCGGCATAGTTACCTGCACATTTTGCATAACCTACACCTCCCGGAGCGGCACGGATGTATTCTGTCTCTACTTTAACTTTTGGTGGTTTAGAATAATAAGGACCGGCAGGGCTCATGATAATCATGAATCTATAGTTCAAGGACGTTCTAACCCCTAAGTATTCATCTGTAGAGAACATGAATGGACGAAGATACAAAGAATTATCTCCCCCTTTTGGAACCCAAGCAGCATCCAGACGAAGAAGCTCTTCTAGACCTCCGATGAAGATTTCTTCCGGAACGGCCGGCATACTCATTCTTTCGGCAGAAATATTGAAGCGCTTGAAGTTCTCTAATGGCCTAAACATGAAGACTTCATCACTGTCAGATTTAAACGCCTTCATCCCTTCAAAAATCGCTTGACCATAGTGCAGAGAAGCGAGGGCCGGAGTAAACTCCATTTTACCATAAGGAAGAATTTCCGGTGTCTTCCATTCGCCGTTAATGTAGTCAGCCACTAACATGTGATCTGTAAACAGTGAGCCAAACACAATGTTATTTGGGTCCAACTGATGAATCCTACTCTTCTCCACCTGTGTGATTTTGAAGTTACCTGTCTGTATTGCCATTTCTAAAGTGTTTAATCGTGTGCAAGTTAGCACATTTTTTTTGTTGTCAAAACAATGAATTACTGTTTTCTATCCCAGTACATATCGCGAATATTATTTCTCGGATTATCAAAGCCCCCGGAGGCTCCAAAACTATCCATTCCTTTCTCTACACGTACTCTGGCAGAAGTCATCGTTCCGGAAATGTGCTGCAATGCTACATTCAAAAGAGTCTCTTCCGGATCTCCGAAAGGTCGATACGGCAATTTATTATCTACCACTCTATAGTCGGGCACAAATCCATCTTTCGTACCATATTTAGCTTCTCCAATAGCATTTACTGTACGTAAAACGATAGGCTGCAAGCCCCATTTCCATCTGTATTTATTCTCCTTATCATCAATGGTAATCGAACCTACATCTTTCCCGTAGGTATTCTCACCAATGAGGATAACGTCCATGAACGGCTTAAGGTTATTGATCACCAACTCACTAGCGGAAGCTGTGGAATTCGAAACCAGGACATAAACTCTACTTAGATTACCTAGATTATTTGGCTCACTTAACCATTTGGTTTCGTATACACTAGAGGGAAAATTTGCTAATGCCATATAATTAGCACTCCAAATCTGCTTGTTCATCAATGTGCCGGGCTTCAAATCTTTCACTATCAAAGAGCTTAGCACATCTGAAGAGGTTATGTAGCCTCCTCCGTTATACCGTAAATCCAAGACCAATTCACTTACTCCTGCCCCCTTAAAGTTTCCAAATATGGATCTCAACTCATTATCAAATGTGTTAGCAGTACCAGGGATAAATTGATTGTATACTATGTACCCCACTTTTTTATTCCCCAGGTCAATGATAGAACTGTGGTGAACGGGATAGTTCTGAATGACTTCTTTGGTGACCTTAATGCTAGTGTTTGAGGCCACAAAGCTTCCATTACTAGAAGTACCTAAAGTAAGATCTAATACTTCAGGGCTAAGGATGGTCCTATAATTAGATGTGTCAATCTGTACTCCATTCACCTTCATAATGATATCGCCTCTTTTCAGTCCCGCTTTAGCTGCTGGAGAGTTCTTGATAGCATATCTGACGGCAAAAAGAACATCTTTGGATCCGGATCTCACCAAATAAGGCATATAACTAAATCCTGATGATTTGGTGATTCCATTTAAACTATTTGCTAGTTCTTCTGCATCCTCTTCAATCCAGGAAAAGCGGTCCACTGTACCGTATTGGTAAAGCAAAGACGCGAAATATTTATCTGGAGTTATAGATGTTTTAGTACTCGACTTAAGCGGCATTTTATCTCCCCAGAGATAATAGACGTTCATGTTGTCATAGATCCAACTGTTTACCGTAGTATTTGAATTACCTTTATTAGCCGCTGGAGTAACTGCATTGGGATCTTCGTCGCCATTTTTGATTTTTGATACCTCTGTCAAGCTTTCGCAGGAAAAGAAAGCCAGCGATAAGCAAAGCCATCCACCAATTAACTTCTTCATTTAGTGATCGTTTAGTTTTTAAATCATGGTAAGGAGCAAACTTTTTGCCTGCCCGACAAGGAAAATTGAGCGTAAGGTAGAATTTCTAATCCATAAGCGCAAATTAAAGCTCTTGAAGACTAGCCAATTTCCTATAATATCCTTGATTTAAAGCCACTAGTTCCTCATGTGTTCCGGCCTCCACAATCTTACCTTCGTTGATCACCAGAATCTTATTGGCATTCTGAATGGTACTCAAACGGTGAGCTACTACCAGAGTGGTTCTATTTTTCATCAATTCGGTGAGTGCTTCTTGAACCAACTTCTCAGATTCTGTATCCAAAGCAGAAGTGGCTTCATCAAGAATTAAGATAGGAGGATTCTGAACAATAGCCCTCGCTATGGATATTCTTTGTTTTTGTCCACCGGATAAACGTGAGCCTCTGTCTCCCACAGAAGTTTGGTATCCTTCAGGCTGTGCCATGATGAAATCATGGGCATTTGCTATTTTAGCTGCACGGATAATTTCCTCTTCTGAAACCACTCTACCAAAAGCAATGTTGTTTGCAATGGTATCATTAAAGAGCATGGGCTCTTGCGTTACCACGCCCATTTGGCTTCTTAAACTAGATTGGCTTAGGTCACGTATGTCTACCCCATCAATCTTGATCTTACCGGAGCTGACATCGTAAAATCGGATAAGCAAATCAGCTATGGTGGACTTTCCTCCTCCTGAAGCACCTACTAATGCTACCGTCTCACCTTTGTTCAGAGTAAAACTGATATCCTTCAAAATAGGTCTGTCAGTCGTATAGGAGAAGTTTACGTGGTCAAATTCAATCTCTTTTTCAAATTTCATCTCCATTTGACCGTCAGGGATCTCTACGTCCTTATCAAGTAATTCTAGGATTCTTCCTCCGGCCACTATACCTCTTTGTGCCTGACCAAAGGCATTGGAAATGTCTTTTGCCGGACGAGTGATTTGTGAGAAAAGTGCTATAAAGGTGATAAAATCTGAAGCCTGAAGATCGCTACTTTGATTCAGGATCAAAGCACCTCCAAAGTACAACAAGCCGGCTACTGCAGTCACTCCAGAGAATTCTGAGAATGGGCTGGCTAATTCTCTTTTTTTGGAGTAACCATAAACGGCTTTTCTATATTGATCATTTTCATGAGCAAATTTACCCGATACAAAGCGCTCTGCTCTGAATGCCTTTACCACTCGCATGCTTCCAAACGCTTCATCCATTACGGTGACAATATTACTAAGTCGCTGCTGTGAGTCAGTAGCATTGGTTCTCAGTTTTTTGATCATATATGCCAAAAAACCTGAGATCACAGGTACTAGGAGTAATGCGAATAAAGACAGTTCCCAGGATATGGCTACTAAGGCTACTATAAAAGATACTAGGGAAATGCTCTCTTTGATGACCGCTGAAAATGAACTAGCAATGGAATTTTCAACCTCCTGTACATCCCCGGTGATTCTGGACATCAATTCACCTTTCCGTTCGTTCGTAAAAAAACCCAGGTGTAAACCCATGGTATGCTCAAAAACCCTGTTTCGTAAATTAGCGATCATGTTTGTTTTGAATTTTTCCAAAACACGAACACTAAGGTATTTTGCCAGGTTATTGATCAAGCTAGCTAGGATCACAGCAAATACGACGAATTTTAGAGTAGCTAACTTTCCATTTTCCAAGGCATTTTGGGCAAAACCTTTATAGAAGTGGCCAATGATATTGTACCATTTAGGTTCAGTGGCTAAGATGGTTTGTAGCTTTTCAGGGCTAACTTGCTCAAATAAAACGTCGAGCAAAGGCTTGAGTAAGGCCAGATTGAGCACCCCAAATACCCCTGCAATGAGGGAAAATATGGCAAAAGGAACCAAGAAATTCTTCAAGCTTCCAGCAAAGCCGAGTATACGCAAGTAAATTTTCATCGGCGCAAAGGTAAAAAAGTATTGCCTTACTTTTGAGCTAGATTAAACCTGAAGTGGGCAATTTTTGGTTTGAAATTAAAATGTATCCTACATTTGACACTATACTCGTAGAGAAATTGTTAATCACAAAAACCCTATCCAATGCTCTACCTTCTGCTAAGCATACTTCTATCTGTGGGACTACTTATCAACTTTAGACTTTTTCCAAGGTTTAATATCCCTACAGTTCCTGTCATTATTTTGAATTATTTTGTCTGCTTTCTGTTAGGGTACAGTCTGATGGGGAAAGAGGAGAGTTTCCAACTTGACCTCAATGTATCCTGGACCTGGTATTGCCTGGCTTTGGGAATGGGATTTATCATCACCTTCATGCTTAGTGGAGCCGCCACCCAAAGAATAGGAATGACCCTCACATCGTTGGCAAACAATATTTCATTGATCATTCCTGTACTGTTTAGTCTTTTTGTATTTGGATCAGAAGGACTAGCCTTTGGTCCAATAAACTATACCGGACTAGTAATTGGAATAATAGCAGTAGGGATTGCAACTTATAAAGCTGATGGTTCAGACCACAAAGCTGGATTTTGGCAAAGTGGCGGTTTAGCTTTAGCGGTTTTTATATGTTATGGGATTAGTAATACAGCTATAAACTATATACAGATGAACCTGATAAAGAATAGCCCCGGAGCTATTCCTGTGATGTTAATCATGGTATTGGGAGCTATTCTTTGCGGAATATTGTTAGGTATATATAGGGGTATTAAAGGATTAGATCAATGGAACTGGAAGGTTTTGCTGGCTTCAATAACCCTAGGAGTACCAAATTTTCTATCCTTTTATTTCCTGATTATGGCTTTGAACTATTATGAAAGTAGTGGAGCTTTTGTGTATCCTTTGTATAACATGGGAGTCATTTTAGTTTCTGCTTTTATATCTGTACTCCTGTTTAAGGAGAAGTTAAATAACATGAACAAAGTGGGATTAGCCTTAGCAGTGCTTGCTATTGTTTTAATTTCATGGAACTCTTTATTTGTTTAATATCAAGCCCTTTCCAGATTTTCTTAGTAACTTTGTGACCTTTTTTCCCTTTTTAGTAGCCGGGAAAAAGCTTTTAATAATAGACTTATGGCAAATATTGTAGCAATAGTGGGTAGACCCAATGTAGGGAAATCTACCCTTTTTAACAGATTAATTGAGGAGCGAGTAGCCATTACAGATAACCAGCCTGGCGTTACACGTGATCGCCATTACGGAAATGCCTTTTGGTTAAAAAAACACTTTACACTGATAGATACAGGTGGATATGTAGTGGGATCTGACGATACCTTTGAAGAAGCGATACGCTCTCAGGTAGAGTTAGCCATTGAAGAAGCTACGGTTATCCTATTTGTAGTAGATGCAAAAGATGGTTTAACGGAGCTGGATGAGGAATTTGCAGATGTATTGAGAAGAAGCAAAAAGCCTGTATTTATTGTAGCTAACAAGGCAGAAACCTTTGAAAGAGCAAACCTTACTGCCTCTGAATTCTACGGCATGGGCTTGAATTCAGAAGTTTATCCCATTTCTGCTATTGACGGAAGTGGTACAGGAGAACTCCTGGATGCTTTTTGTGAACATTTATCAGATGAAAAGGAGGAAGCAAATGAAGAGGGGGTACCTAGAATTGCAATCTTAGGAAGACCCAACGCCGGAAAATCTTCATTTCTGAATGCCTTATTAGGTAAAGATAGAAGTATAGTTACAGATATCGCCGGCACTACAAGAGATGCCATAGATACACGCTATAAAATGTTTGGCAAGGATTTCATCTTGACGGACACAGCCGGAATTCGTAAAAAGGCTAAGGTGAATGAGGATTTGGAATTCTACTCTGTACTTCGTTCTATTAAAGCTTTAGATAAATCTGATGTCTGTATTATCTTATTAGATGCTACAAAGGGGCTAGAATCCCAGGACATCAGTATCATAGCGCAGGCGCATAATGCAAAGAAGGGTATAGTGTTAATGGTCAATAAGTGGGATGCCCTGGAAAAAGATTCCAAAACGGCTGACACCATGAAAAAGGAGATTCTAGAGCGTATTGCTCCTATGAATTATATGCCGGTGATCTTTGCTTCTGCACTTAATAAGCAAAGAATCTTCCAAGTGATTGAAGCCGCTATGGAAGTTTATGAGAACAAGACTACGCAGATCCCTACTTCCAAGATAAACGATGTGTTGCTGCCTATTATCGAACGCACGCCACCTCCAAGTATTAAAGGAAAGACGGTGAAAATCAAGTATATTGTACAGTTGCCTACTCCTTCTCCTACCTTTATCTTCTTCTGTAATCTTCCACAGTATGTGAAAGAATCGTATCAAAGATTCTTACAGAATCAGATAAGAGAGCATTTCGGTTTTGAGGGAGTGGTGATTACCACCTTCTTCAGAAAGAAATAAGATGGGAAAATACATTCTTCTCACTGAGGGCCCAGATGCAAAAGGCTTAATCTTTCATGTTACATCCGTGCTTTTTGAGTACGGATGTAATATTCTTAAGCAGTCGGAATATGTAAGTCCGGACAAGCATTTTTATATGCGTACGGAATTCGAACATCCTGGAAGTTTTGAAAAAGAGGCACTTCTAGAGGCGCTCAAGAGTAGAATAACTGATCCCCTTTTCCACTTCAAGCTTGATACTCTTCAAAAGAAGAATATTGTTATTTTATGTACAAAAGAGCATCACTGCCTTTCTGAAATCTTAGTTCGTAACTGGTTTGGGGAGATCAACGCAAACGTTTTAGGGGTAATCAGCAATCATAAAACATTACAACCCTTTGTTGAAAAATTCGGCCTGCCCTTTCATGCTATTGAAGCTGAGGGTTTAAGTAGAGAAGAACACGAAGCTAAGGTATTGGAAATACTATCTAGTTATTCCGCAGATTACCTAGTTTTGGCGAAATACATGAGAATTCTTTCTCCGGAATTCATCAGAAGATACCCTAATAAGATTATAAACATCCACCATTCCTTTTTACCAGCATTCGTAGGAGCTCAGCCCTACAAACAAGCATACGACAGAGGCGTCAAGATCATTGGAGCCACGGCTCACTTTGTTACTGATCAGCTTGACCAAGGCCCTATCATAGCCCAAGACACTAAGGAAATTGATCACCGATACTCGGCCTCAGACATGGCGAGAGACGGTAGAGAAGTAGAAACGAGAGTTCTTTTAAAAGCTTTGGAATGGGTCTTCTCTGACCGAGTATTCATTTACGGCAACAAGACCGTTATTCTTTAAATAAAGAACCCTATTCGTAAGACAAATCGTCCGTCACCAATAGATTGCCTATTGATGTAGCCGGAATTGGGGGCATTTAAATTATACAAAACGGATATAAAACCGCCTCCTTGTGTACGCATTCCATTTTGATAAAATCCCGCTCCAATATACCCTGTTCCGCCCCATTTGTTTTTCGGGTTTAATCCTGTAATGGTAGTAGGATCTACGTCATAAAAATTATAAGGGGAAGAGTTCATCAACTCATACTCTGCATGGGCAAATACAGTCCTCCAGATGGCTTGTCGAACAAATACCTTAGGCCCTACAGATAAGCCTCCGCCGTACATCTTCTCTGCTCCATAGTATAGAATGGAGGCGCCCACTCCGGCCACAGTACCCTTCTCGGTGATATCCCAACCTACCATAGGAGTAGCTTCTAGATATAAAGTGCCCCAAAAACCTACCCAAATGTTTCCACCATAATGGAATTTCTCTTTCCAGGGAGATTTAGGCTTTTCCAATTCTACTGCTTCTTCTTCTTCCGGTAGTTCTTCTACAGGAGGAATGATTTGAGCAGAAAGGGAAAAGGAGAACAAAATAAATATGAGGTACTTATACATCTAGGTTTATATGCTTTTTCTGTTAAACGGGTTCAAAGATAAAAAATTGAATTCGTAATGGAATGAATTTCAACCTTTATAACAGCCGTTTACCAATTTAATTTCCCTTTAATACTATTTTACAAAAGCTTGTTAGGTAAATTGATTTAATTTGCAAATAGAACATAATTAAATACAATGAAAAAACTAATTTTGGCTCTTTTAGTTAGCACTACAACTTTTGCTCAGAACATCACCCCGAAGGAAGTACTGGAAAAATACTTTAGCGCTATTGGTGGTAGAGAGAACATGGATAAGGTTAAATCTCTGTATGCTGTTTCTACCACCTCTGTTATGGGTCAGGAAATAGAGGCTGTTGAAAATAAAAAAGCACCTAATAAATACTCTTCTGTAGTAGATCAGAATGGAGTAGAGATGGCAAAGGTAATCTTTGATGGATCAAAAGCCTTCGTAAGTCAAATGGGACAATCTCAAACCTTAGAAGGAGATGCCGCAAAAACATTATTGACTCAAGCATTGATATTTCCTGAATTGATGTACGCAGACGAAGGCATCACTTTAGAAAGCACCACCAATGAAAAGGCGGGAGATGAAGATTGTTATGTCATCCTTGTTAAAGGAATCCCAGGCTTGAATTCAATTAAAGAATTCTATTCGATGACAAGTGGATTAAAATTAAAGCAGGAGATTGAAAGTCAAACGGGAGTGGTATCTATACATTATAAAGATTACAAAGACCAAGGTTCGGGAATTAAAATGGCTAATACCCTGGTTCAAGAAGCTATGGGAATGACAATAGAAAAGCAGTATACTACACTTCAGATCAACGCTGAAATTCCGGATTCTGCATTCGAAATAAAATAATACAAGGGGCTAAGGCCCCTTTTTTAATAGCTCATCTATCCGTACCCATTCGTAATCTTGTAAAGCATCAAACAGTTGGGGCAACTTTAAATAAAACTTATCCTTCCTGTCCGGATGAGTTCCCATATGTACTAGAAGAATGAATCCATTTAGACTCTTCTTTCTTTCTAGTTGGATTATACTTTCATAAATCACTTCAGAACTCCTGTAGTTCTTCATATCAGGAGTGGTATAATCAGCATTTGATAAAGTTCCTGGTGTAAAGTTTACTATCTGTAGCTCTAATTCTTTTGCCCAAGTACTGATTTCAGCATTATACCATTCATAGGGAGGCATATAATAGGGGGCATGATCTATTCCCTGCTTTTTCAGCTCTGCTAAATTATCTACTACATCCTTCACAAATTCTTCCTTTGAAACCAGTGTGCTATCCCTTTTTTCCCAGGCACAGTAGAGTAGATGTTGGTCGGAATGTGCCCCTAAGTAGTGACCTTCTCTCTTGATAGCATTTACTACATTAGGGTTATTTCTAAAATATTCTCCGGTCAAAAAGAAGGATGCTTTCTTTCCTTTTAAAGCTTTCAGAATAAAATCTGCACCTTCACCATGATCATGTGCTGTAAACACCAAAGCTATCTTTTTCGAAGTAGAATCGCCCCGGATTATTCCTCCTTGAACCCATGTATATTGAGCTATTAGAGAGTGGCTTATAAAGCATAACAGCAGTAAAAATCGCATGTTAATTTATGTATAATAACGTTAAATAACCTTTAAATCAACATAATGCGAATAAACCTCCGACAGGAAATTTATTCTTATATGCACAAATCAATTTTTAAAATTATGAAAAAGACAGTAGTAATGATGTTAGTAGCAGGATTTATGTCCTTTGGTGCATTCGCTCAGCAGAAAAGAGATTTTTCTCCGGAAAAGATGGCGGAACGCAAAACGCAACATATGAAAGAGAAATTAAGCTTAGATGATGCTCAATATAAGAAACTATATGACATCAACCTGAAAGAAGCAAAGAAGAAACATGCTGAGGCCCTTGAAAAGCGCGAAAAGATGAAAGTCGAAAGGGCAGAACTAAAAAAGCAATACAGCTCTGTATTGACTCAAGAGCAATTGAAGAAATGGGAAGAGGGGAATAAGCCTCGTGGCAAACGTCCGCAACGAGGAAAATAAAATGAGGTGGGATTAACCCACCTCTATTTTTTTTCGAACAATCTCAAATTTAAAATCCTTGTGAACCTGCAGAATTTTCTGATGATCCTCAAAATTCCTCACGCCACCCTCTTTTCTGATTCTTTGGTTTAAAGAAAAATCCAGTTCCTGGATCAGCCAACCTTGCAATTGTTTAGGCCCTAGCTGCAATATCCCATCTTCTGGAAGTCCTAAGTCCGGACTGGAATAAAATCCTGTATAACCATAATTATAATCTACTGCAGAAGACCATAATGCTTCTCCTATGGTTTGGGATACGGCCGTGTAACATTGATTTTCCAATGCTCTGGCCCTTGCTCCTACATGAACTCTAGTGGCTCCCCTCAATGTTTCTGTACAACTTGGCAAAAGAATAAGATCTGCACCGTTTTCTGCTAGTAATCTGCTACCAATGCTGAATTCTGAGTCGTAACAGATTTGTATCCCAAAACTACCTTTAGGAGTTTCAAAAACCGTCAATTTAGGTTCACCTGGCGCAACATCCCAATCAAACCTCTCAAAAGGCGTCATAAACCATTTGTCCTGATAGCCTACTTCCTCTCCCTTTGGTCCAAATACAAAAACTCTATTGATGACCTTATTTTCCCAAAGTAGAGGGAAGCTTGGCGCTACTATAATCTTCTTGTATTTCTCAGCTAGAGCTGCATAGCAACTTTTAAAAGCATCCAAATAGGTCTGCATGGCAGAAACTTGCACCTTAGGGTCTTTCTCCTCAGGCAGAATGCTCGCCATTTCCATAGATCCGTATTCAGGAAAAACGAGTAATTCCGCTTCGTTTCCTTGGATTACCCACTTCTCTACATGCTCTTTCCACTCCTCTAAATTTTTATGCAAGGTTATGGGATAATTTGCAACGCCAATCTTCATATTTTCTTAAACCAATAATCCATAGGTTTTTCATCTTCTTCATCCTTGCCAATATCTAGCCAAGAAAAATAAGACACCAATCCCTCTTTCTTTTTATATCCTTGACTAAGCCAGAACGGATCCAGGGGCTGATAATCTGCAGGACGTAGGGGATGATTTTCAGGTCTCCTTACTCCACAGAAGTAAACCTCCTCTATTCCTTGTAGACTTTTAGCATGGGCCTCTCTTTCCTGAAAAAAGCGCTTCCCATAACCTAATCCTCTATATGGCTTTAGAAGGATGCTTTCACCAAAGTATACTATCTTTTCCAAAGGTAATTTAGACTCTCTAAATGGTAGTATTACCTCCTCTGTTTCGTCCAGCAAAGGGATACAGGTAGTTGCCCCCACCATCTTATCTCCGTCAAACACAGCAAAAAGAAAAGACTGCTTGGAGTTTGTATATGTTTTAAGGTATTCCTTTTCATATTCCAAGCTTCCTTCGTAGAGGTAGGGAAAATCGCGGAAAACCTGGATGCGGAGTTCGGCTAATTGAGGTATAACCTCTTCTATTTCCTGCCCTATAAATCTTTTTCCCATCAATTCAGAACCATGGACTCCCATAATGGCAAATTATAGTAGGTGGTAATACGAGTAATCTTTCCCTCCTCTACTTCGAGAAATGCTCCTGCAGGAAGAACATACTTTTGTCCCTTTGCTTCCGGCAATCCTTCATCAGTGGATTTGTATATTCCGTTTACCACAAATTCTACTGCTACTCTTTTACCTTCAGGTTCTGAGAAGAAAACTAAATCCGTTAAGGTTTCCTGATAGCAGCGCTCCATGTGAGCTTGAAATTCTTTGAATTTATCAAGGCCTATTCTGGGTGTTCCCTGATTAGGTTCATGTCTTATATTTTCACATAAAAGGGATTGCATTCCCTCCCAATTGCCATTATTAAAATGTGAATAATATTCCTTTACAATTTCAACACTTTGATTCATTAGCAGATACATAAATTATTGATACAAAAATAGCTCATTCCCCTCCAGAATTTCGCTTTTTCGTATTGAAAATTAAGATATATGCTATATCTTTGAATGCCTGAGCAACCAATATGTTTTAAGATAAGTTCATGGATAATTCCCAGGAGAAGGCATCTTATTTGCTACTAATTGAACCAGAAAAAAAAGTCTCTTTTAGAATTGAAAAACTAAGAGACAGCATTCGTAGCGAGGTAAATATGGTTCAAAACCCCTTCTTCACCCCTAGTATAGCCGTATTGGATTATCTTCAGCATGAAAGTTATGAAGCCAGAATGCTCCCTCAACTGAGAAAATTCTTTGCGCAGGTTCAACCCTTCACCTTACAATTAACTGATTTTGGCAGCCATCCGGATACGTTTTACATACAGGTAAAACCCACTCCTAAAGAGCTGCTAAGAATGACGAACAAAAAGAACGATTTACGCAATATTACGCGTACAAATGTCAATGTTCATCCTCTCTTCCACATTCCCGTTTTCAAGGATTTAGATACGGATATGTGCAGCTGCATTTCTGAAAAATGGCAGAATAAGCACTTTGAAGATTTGTTCGTAGTTAAAGAACTCATTTTCATGAGAAAGAAACCTCATCAACGCCATTATCAAGAGATCACAAGATTTCCATTGATGGGCAAGGAGGTTAAACCTCAATTTGTACAAGGTAGACTATTCGAATAGTTATTTCTTACCAATCAGAAATACCCCTATCATTACTAATATGGACCCTGCTAATTCCTGTAGGGTAAATCTTTCATTCAAAAAAAAGTAGCCCATAATTAAGGTGGATACCGGACCAATGCTTCCAATGATGGATGCTTTATTTGCTCCTAATAGTCGTATCCCTTCCATCATTAGAAAAGTGGGAATGACGGTACTGATCAAAGCAATCCCTAATCCATAATAATACACTCCGGGGTCTAAATTCCCCCAGGATATGGCAGGCGTAAAGGCTACATGAATAAAAACAAACAGAGAAGAAAAGATCATTCCAAGGGTGTTGGTGTTAATGGAACCTAGTCGGCTACTAAGTTCCCCACTAAAAACAAGATAAAGAGCATAAGTAACCGCACTTAGAAAAACCAAAACACCACCTACTATGACATTTTCCCCGGCAAAAAACTTCGGTTCAGCCGCAATGATAAATATTCCACCATAACAAAGGACCAAAGCCCAAATTGAAGTCCTTGAGATGGCCTTTTTGAAAAACAATCTGGAAAAGAGTACCACAAGGGTAGGGTAAGTGAACAAGATTACCCGTTCAATGCCGGCAGAGACATATTGTAAGCCCTGAAAATCTAACCAACTGGCCATATAGTACCCCAGAAATGCTGACAATAATAGAATAGCCCACTCCTTGATTTTCAGAGAGATAAACTTTCCGTTTTTATAGCGCCACAAGGCGATAATCAGAAATATTGGCAAGGAAAAGAAATAGCGAAGCCCCAACAGCTCCATGGTTGACGCATCGTATTGAAGGTAAGCTAGTTTCACCATAATAGCTTTTGCGGAAAAGCATATGGCTCCTAATAAAGTAAACAGTATTCCTTTTTGGTTCATTGAAAAAAAAGTCCCGCATTTCAGCGGGACTTTCTTAATGGGTGAGCCTTTTTCTTAGATCAAACCTTTTTTGGAAAGATATTCCGCTATTTGCACAGCATTTGTGGCCGCGCCTTTGCGCAGGTTATCAGCCACGATCCAAAGGTTAAGTGTATTATCTTGCGATTCATCTCTGCGAATGCGACCCACAAAAACCTCGTCTTTGCCGTGTGCATTTATTGGCATTGGGTAAACCAGATTTGCAGGATCATCTTGAACTATGACACCTTCAGTAGCTTCCAAAAGTGCACGCACCTCCGCCAAATCGAAATCGTTTTCAAATTCAATATTCACCGCTTCAGAATGTCCGCCAATAGTTGGGATTCTTACTGTAGTAGCGGTCACCCGGATACTATCATCTCCCATGATCTTATTGGTTTCTTTGATCATCTTCATTTCCTCCTTCGTATATCCGTTTTCTTGGAATACGTCAATATGAGGAAGTACATTTAAATCTATGGTGTAAGGATACACTTTCTCAACTGAACTATCCCCTGCTCTTTCACCAAATAATTGATCAACGGCTGCTTTACCTGTCCCTGTGACAGATTGGTAAGTAGAAACTACTACACGTTTAATTTTATACTTATCATGCAGAGGTTTTAAAACCACTACCATCTGTATGGTAGAGCAATTAGGATTAGCGATAATCTTGTCCTCTGCTGTTAACACATCAGCATTTACTTCAGGCACCACTAATTTCTTTGTAGGATCCATTCTCCAAGCAGAAGAATTATCTACCACTGTGATCCCTGCTTCAGCGAACTTCGGAGCTATAGCCAATGACGTACTACCTCCAGCTGAAAAAATAGCCACGTTAGGTTTCTTTGCTATAGCCTCATCATAGCCCACTACCGTGTACTCTTTACCCTTAAAGCTTACCTTCTTACCTATACTCCTTTCAGAAGCTACCGGAATAATTTCAGAAACAGGAAAATTTCTTTCCTCTAAAACTTTAAGAATCTCACCACCTACTAGACCGGTGGCACCCACAACTGCTACTTTCATGTTGAAAATTTACTTTTGTCTCCCCGACCCATGGCAGAGTATGAATAAATCTGAAAGAGAGAGGTCTATTCTCTTTGAGCAAATTTTATAAGCGGGCAAAAATAGAAAACTTTTTGAAAAAAGAAAAGGCGGCCCGAATTAGACCGCCTTTACCTTATAAAATTGATATTTAATCCTGTAAATTATCATACCCTCCATTATTAAGAACGGAGTTTCTTTTTCCATAAAGGAAATAAACCAAGATACCTAAAGTTAACCAACCCATGGCCATGTAGATGGCTGAGCGCTCCAGGTTCATGATCAAATAGATGTTTGTGGCAATACCTGCTGTAGCGATCAAAGGTAATGCCGGTGTACGGAATCCTCTTTTCAACTCAGGTTGTGTATAACGCAACCTCCATACAGCAAAACATACCATAGAGAAGGCGAATAAGGTACCAAAGCTACACATGTGAACCAAAGTGCTAATCGGAGTAGAAGAAGCCACTAGAGCCACGATAATACCGATAATGATGGTGTTTTTAACAGGAGTCTTAGTATTTGGATTGATCTCTTTGAAAATAGGAGGAAGAAGACCATCTTTCGCCATACCCATAAAGATTCTAGACTGACCTAGCATCATCACAAGCAATACGGAGATCAAGCCTACAGTTGCAGACACTGTAATCAAGATAACCGCCCAAGTCATGCCCGTTGCACGCTCAAACGCAATGGCCACCGGTGCTGTCAATCCATCAGGAATAGTACCAAATTCTTTAAAGTTCATCATACCTGTCAATACAAGAGACATCAAAATGTAAAGAGCAGTACAGATCAAAAGAGAAGCTATGATAGCAAATGGTATATCCTTTTTCGGATTAATAGCCTCCGCAGCCTGAGTAGAAACTGCGTCAAACCCGATATAAGCGAAGAACACGGCGGAAGCACCCATGATAATACCCTTATAACCATAAGCTACTTCAGGTGTTCCGTGAGATCCAATAATAGTAGTTTCTTCCGGAATAAAGGGAGTAAGGTTTTCAAAATTAATGTAGAATGCACCTACGATAATAATGAAAAGAACCACGGAGGTCTTAACCAATACAATCAGGTTATTTGTACTTGCCGCTTCTTTAGTTCCCTTAGCTAATACGTAGGTAACTACCAAAACAATGATAAAAGCTGGCAAATTAAAGGCAAAACCCTCACCTTGATAAGAAATAGAGTCTGTTACCAAATTTTCCGGTATGTACATGCCGAACATCTTCAGCATCTTATTAAAATAGCCCGACCAGCTCACTGCAACCGTCATGGCTCCCATCATATATTCGAGCACTAAACCCCAGCCTATGAGCCATGCGAAAACTTCTCCAACTGTACCATAAGCATAAGCATAAGCTGAACCTTCTACAGGAAGCATAGAGGCAAATTCAGCATAACACAAAGCAGCAAAAATACATGCGATACCTGCCACTACAAAGGAGAGAGCTAGTGCAGGTCCTGCGTGATAGTAAGCTGCAGTACCGGTCAATACGAATATCCCTCCACCTATTATGGCACCAATTCCGATCGCCGTTAAACTCCATTTTCCTAGTACCCTCTTTAAGGTACTTTTCTTCATATCCGCTTCATAAGCACTAATCGGCTTGGTTCGCCATATACTTTTTTCCATATCAATAATTTTAGGATTGAAAAATTTTAGTGGCGCAATTTAAAATAAATTCCTATGAAATTCCTAACATTCATAGGGT
The DNA here is from genome assembly GCF_000166395.1 of Leadbetterella byssophila DSM 17132. Classification (GTDB taxonomy): domain Bacteria; phylum Bacteroidota; class Bacteroidia; order Cytophagales; family Spirosomataceae; genus Leadbetterella; species Leadbetterella byssophila. The sequence continues at coordinate 2,969,038 of NC_014655.1, read as the reverse complement.
TAATTGGGCTAAGTAGGAATAGTTCAAAACTTTCGCTTAACTTCTATGTAAATGTGCTCCAGATCTTCTGATTTGCCTATAACGCCTTACAGCAAAATTCTGCATAACATTATATGCCATAGGAAGTTCCTCACTGATCACTCCTCCAAAAATAGCAGAGTCAAAGGTCTTCAAAGCTTGTTCTAAAGGTAGATTTTGATAGAGTTTACCTAATTCAGAAGTAGACATCGTGGAAATAGGCTCCTGTTCCAGCTCCTCCATGTACATTTTCCACTCTTGAACCGCCCTTTCATTATTGTTCAACAGTTTTGGACGGAGAGCCCTCTTCTTGAAATCATTTAAAAATCGCTTATGCTTACGCTCCAAAATAAATAGGCGGTATTTCTGCTTAAACCAATCCCCAAAAAAGGCAACGATAACAAATATGATCAGAAATAAACCTATCAAGTAATAGGTAATCTTCGGTAGATTTAGATCCTTCTTTACCACAAACAGAGGAACCGTTTCCTTAATCCGCGGTGTGCCCTTTATGCTTGATTTCAGGTAGACCTTAGCGGAATCAGCATATACCTTTTCTCCTGAAATCAGATACTTGATAGAGGGCTGGAAATATAGCACGGAATCTAACTCATATGTAACCAAAGTATAGACCACGCTATCTAAGCTCTTACCATCAATAGTTTTTGTTTCAAAAAGCTCATAACTTACGAACTTAAAGGGGGTAAAATCATAACTAGAATCCGGAAATACCACATCTGATTTACTGGAATGGGTATATGACATAGCCAACTTAATCTCTTTACCCACCATGACGGAATCTTCCAGGAAATGCGCTTGGGGCTTCTGGGCAAAGGCCGGGATACAACTTAGGAATATGAGTAAAAATCTCCTCATTTTCTAACTCTAAAAAGCTGAATTAAACGACTTACATAATCCGCTCCGGCCTCAATATCTAAATAGTTCGCTCTATTCTGAATGCAAAACTTTCTTAAACTCTCCCTGTTTTCCTCAAAGGACTCTCGCATACTACGCTTAAAAGCCGCAGAATTACTATTTAGCCACGTAATCTCTCCTGTTTCTTTATCCTGAACAGGAATGATTCCTAAGTTAGGGAGAGTTATTTCCCTAAGATCATAGATATGTAGCACCACCAAATCATGCTTTCTGGCCAAAGCTTTCAGGTTCTGCTGGTAATTTTGATCCAAAAAATCTGAAATCAAGATCACCACACTCCTTTTCTTTAGAATATTCAGGGTAAAAGAAATGGCGTTAGACAAGTCAGTTCTAGGCGACTGAGGAAGCAATTTATAAATACTGGATATTATATTATAAGCTTGCTTCATTCCTCCCTCAGGCTTGATATACAACTCCTTTTCATCCGAGAAGCAATAGAGGCCTACCTGACTGGTTTCTTTTATAGCTGCTAATGTTAGGACACCACAAAGTTCTCTTGCCATGTCCATTTTAAGATTTCCTCGTTTCCCTACCTCTTGAGACCCACTGACATCAAGCATAAAAAAGACGGTTTGCTCCTTCTCTTCCTTGAAGATCTTTACATAGGTTCCCTGCCCTTTTGAAGAAGCCACCCAGTCGATGGCGCGTACATCATCTCCGTATTGATAAGTTCTCAAATCACTGAACTCTAAACCTGTACCTTTAAACACGGAACTAAAGTTCCCGTTAAGGTGGGAATTCACCGCCTTTCGAATACGTATCTCGTACTTATTAAGTTTATTTATGATATCTTTCAAGGAATATTACAGATAATGTAGCACCTATTCCGCCTTACTCTGCGTAAATTTGCAAAAAAGAACAGCCTTTTGGTGAGAAACAGGGGTATAAAAATAGCAATTATTTTACTAATCTCCTTAGCGGGATGTGATTCCGGGCCCTCTAAACTTGTGAGCGAAAAAGAGATGAGTGAAATTATCTTTGAGCTGAAGGTATTAGAAAGCAAGGTAGATCATTTTTTCCTTCGTACCTCAGACTCTACAAAGGTGGCTTACCGTTATCTACAGAACAAGGTCTTTGAAAAGCACGGCATAGACTCTACTACCTATTATGAAAGTTACGACTATTACTTACAGAACAAGAAGAAGATGTTAAACATCCTGAATGCTGCCACAAAAAAATTAGATGAGGCCGAGAAAGAACCCGAACAAAAATTAGAAGCCGTGAAATGAAGAACCTGGTCATCATTCCCACCTATAACGAATACGAAAACATTGAAAGCATTATCAAAGCGGTATTTTCGCTTCCGGAAGCCTTTGATGTATTGATAGTTGATGATGGCTCACCTGATGGTACAGCCCAGATCGTAAAAAATCTTCAAGAAGAATACAGCGGACGCTTACATTTGGAAGAAAGAAAAGGTAAATTAGGTCTTGGTACTGCCTATATCCACGGATTCAAATGGGCCTTAGCTAGAGACTACTCCTATATCTTTGAAATGGACGCAGACTTTTCACATAATCCAAAAGACCTTGTCCGTCTTCTTCATGCTTGTAGGGACGAAGGGAATGACGTAGCCATAGGTTCTAGGTATATAAAAGGGGTTAACGTAATCAACTGGCCGATGAGTAGAGTACTCATGTCCTACTTTGCCGGCATTTATGTTCGTATGATCACGCGTATGCCGGTTATGGACCCTACGGGCGGGTTTATTTGCTACTCCAGAAAAGTACTTCAAACCATCCCTCTAGATAAAATTCAGTTTGTAGGTTATGCATTTCAGATTGAGATGAAGTTTAACGCCTATCTTTATAAATTCAAACTTATAGAAGTTCCTATTGTATTTACTGACAGAACCAAAGGACAGTCGAAAATGTCAACCAAGATCTTCAAAGAAGCGGTATTCGGCGTGATCATGATGAAGATCTGGAGTCTTTTTAAAAGTTTCAAACGCAATGATGATTAACCAAGAAGACCTTTTAAAGTTTATAAACCTTGCTCTAGAAGAAGACGTTAGAGAGGGTGACCACACTTCTTTATCTACCGTACCTGCAGATGCTATAGGCAAGGCCAAGCTACTAGTAAAAGATACAGGTATATTAGCTGGCGTAGAACTAGCGGAATTAATTTTCAAGACGGTTGACCCTCGACTGAAAGTTGAAGTCTTACTAAAAGACGGTTCACCTATCAAACCTGGCGACATAGCTTTATATGTGGAAGGTCCGGATCGTTCCATATTAACAGCAGAACGACTTGTACTGAACTGCATGCAGAGAATGAGCGGGATAGCAACGGTTACCAAATCCATTGTAGACCGTTTAGAAGGTACTAATTGTAAAGTCTTAGATACTCGAAAAACCACGCCGGGAATCCGTTTATTAGAGAAATGGGCGGTACAAATTGGCGGTGGAGTCAACCATAGATTCGGTTTATTTGACATGATACTGATCAAAGATAATCATGTAGATTATGCCGGAGGCATCAAAGAAGCTTTACAAGCTGCCCAAAACTATGTGAAGGAAAAAGGACTAAAGCTGGATATAGAAATTGAGGTCCGAAACCTAGACGAGCTAAAGCAAGTGCTGGAAGTAGGGGGTGTTGTGAGAATTATGCTTGATAACTTTAACTACGGACAAATCCGAGAAGCCCTTCAAATAATAGATGGCAGATTCCCGGTTGAGGCATCTGGAGGGATCACTCCTGAGAATGTAAGAGAATATGCCGAAACGGGTGTAGATTACGTATCTATGGGATATTTAACCCACTCTGTAAAAAGTCTTGACTTAAGCCTAAAAGCCATAAAATAAGGCCATCTTCTCAGATGGCCTTTCTTCTATATCATTAGAGAATCTCTTCTTCTCATCTTTCCTGCCGGAATACCAAACATCATTTTGAATCTCCTACAGAAATAGGCGGTGTCTTTATAACCCACTTCCGCTCCAATAGCTCTGATGCTCTTCTTGGTAGTTCTAAGTAGATTCACTGCCTCTTCCATTCTTTGGTACTCAATATAATCCTGTGGATTTATACCGGTAAGAATTTTAAAATATTGACCAACATAGTCTTCAGATACATTCGCCACGTTTGCCAGCTGCTTGTTCGACAAATCACCGGCCAGATTATTCTTAATGTAGGTGAAGATATCTATCAATCGAGGATCCTTGAAATAGGTGCTATTTGTAGCTAATTGTTCTACAAACAACTGATTCCTTAAGATGTGACGGATCAATTCAATAACAGCCTCTTCCGTCTTTATAGAAATGACTCTTCCTCTACCCGGTTGATCTGTAAAATCTTCAATCAAGATCTCTTTGATCAAGTTTGCCAACTTTGTGTTTTGAGGGATAAAGAAAGGTGGTATATCCAAGGAAGAGAAGAAATTCACGGAATCAAAGACTTTAGCTTCAAAAGCCACTAAACCGAATGAATTCTTTACTATGCCAATTTCCGCTGGGTCCGTCATAGGCTCAAAGTAAACTTCACGCTGAGTCATGAACTCTTCGTAAGTTACCGGCTTAGCCTCTCCTGTTCCATACGTGATGGTACAAGGTTTACCTCCCGGAATGAAAAGAATATCTCCGGCCATCACCTTCTCCTCTACGCTTTCAATCTTGACATCGCCGTTATACAGAACCAAAAGGGTGTTCTCTACATCGTAAAAGTTTTTAATTTGAATAGGCTGCAGAATATTAATATGTCTAGCCTTTCCAAATTTAACACCTAAGGATTCAATTATTTTGTTATAATCTTCCATATGTAAATGTTATAAACCGGGAATGAAAAACCCCGTAAAAATAGTACAATCTATTGGCTTATATTCACTTTCCCCTGATAAAAAATTGTATTTTCTCGTTATAGAAAAAAGTAATTATAGGCCTAACTATATTTTCTTCAACATTTTAGTTCAAAAAAACTAAAATTCTAAACATCATTTAATTTATAATTTCAGAATCTCTCTAGCTATTACCAGCTTCTGAATCTCCGAAGTTCCTTCATAAATCTGGGTGATTTTAGCATCTCTCATCATTCTTTCCACATGATATTCGCGCACATAACCATACCCTCCGTGAATTTGAACAGCCTCTGTCGTGGCCCACATAGCAACTTCAGAAGCATACCATTTCGCCATGGCAGCAGATTCAATATAACTATTCCCCTGATCCTTGTCCCAAGCTGCTTTATAGACCATCCATCTGGCAGCTTGGATCTTGGCATGCATCTCAGCCAATTTAAATTGTATAGCCTGATGTTCAGATATAGGCTTACCAAAAGCTTTCCTTTCCTTAGAGTACTTTAGGGCCAACTCATAAGCTCCGGCGGCTATCCCCAATGCTTGAGCGGCTATCCCTATTCTACCTCCATTCAAAGTAGACATGGCAAACTTAAAACCAAACCCATCTTCCCCTATCCTTCTGTCTTTTGGGACCTTAACATCATTAAAATTCAAAGAATGAGTGTCTGATGCACGGATACCCAACTTATCCTCTTTCTTACCCACCAGAAATCCTTCTTGCCCTTTTTCCACGATCAAGGCATTGATGCCTTTATGCCTCAATTCAGCATGGGTTTGAGCAATGACCAAATAAACACTGGCAGAATTCCCATTGGTGATCCAGTTTTTTATACCATTTACTAAATAGAAATCTCCTTTATCCTCAGCGCTAGTTCTCTGCGAAGTAGCATCAGATCCGGCTTCTGGCTCAGATAAACAAAAGGCCCCAATGATCTCACCAGACGCAAGTGGCTTTAAATACTTCTCCTTTTGTTCCGGACTACCGTATTTATCCAAACCATAACATACCAAGGAATTATTTACAGACATCACTACTGCCACAGAAGCATCCACCTTAGCTATCTCTTCCATGGCAATTACGTAGCTAAGGGTATCTAAACCTGATCCACCATATTGGGGATCCACCATCATGCCTAAAAATCCTAACTCTCCTAATTTCTTTACTTCCTCTTTAGGAAAACTGCAAGCAATATCCCGTTCTATAACTCCTGGCAACAAAACGGTTTGTGCAAAATCTCTTGCAGCCTCTTTTATACTTTTATGTTCTTCGGATAAACTAAAATTTAAACTGTCAGTCATTAAAAAGGTTAAATAATACTAAAGTTATGCAAAGACTCGAAATAATACCATTAGGAAAGAAAATTAATTTTATCTAAGCTCTGTAAAAATTATAAAGTAACCTTTTCAAAATAACGCTTCAAAAATGTCTCACTTGCCGGTATTGTAAGGCGAGTGTCTACATCATCCTTACTGGAAATCTGAGTATTTAAGATTTTGGTATCTGACTGTATATGACCCTCTTGAATCACTTTTTTAGCATCAAAAAACGAAATAAAATTCAATTCATCGTCTTTAAAATATCCAATTGACCTGTCAAACAACTGAAGACCCAGCTGAGCCCCCAAATCCTTCAACCAACGAGTGGAACTATCTATGGAGCAGCCCGAAGGACTCTGAAAGTCAGTATCTGCACCTATCAGAATTACTCTATCAAATAATATAGTAAATGATCCTTTCATGGGCATACCATGCGTAAGCCAATTGTCCATATTTGACCTTAACTGACTATCTAGGATTTCTATTTCCGAAGGACTTAAATTTCTATCTGCCTGATACCACCATATCCTGGCATTGCCCGGTAACTCATCAAATGATATATACATAGCTATATTATTTATTCGAAAGGAAAACGAATTTCCATTCAAAAAGATTCTTAAGCGACACTTTTACACCTCCAGCCCGCAAAACCCTGCCGATTTGACATGCTTCCGTTTCCTTTATAATGCCAAAGATGCCAATTTGTCTTACAAATTGGATTGGTATCAGCTTTGATCTATGGAGTACAAAACTTAAACAAGAATCAATATGAAAACGCTGGTTAGAAATTACGACTCCTTATTTAATGAGATTTTCAATACTCCTGCTATCACTCCTTCTGCTAATATTAGCGAAAGTGAAAACGGGTTTGAAATAGAATTAGCTATCCCTGGTTTTAGCAAAGACGAGTTTAAAATAGAAGTTCAAGATCGTTTATTAACTATCTCTTCTAAAAAAGAATCTGCCACAGAAGAGAAGAAATATCTAAGAAAGGAATTTACTTCTATTTCTTTCCAAAGGTCTTTCCGACTACCTAAAACTGTGGATTCAGAAAATATTACCGCACAATACGATAACGGCATCTTAGTTCTAACTCTTCCAAAATTGGAAGAAGCTAAACCCAAAGAGCCGCGTTTAATCGCGATACAATAAGTCAAAAGCCTGGCCTAACTGGCCAGGCCTTTTACGTTAAAAATTGTTAACGACTTTAATACCCTATACATTTTCTGTGATAGATTTGCGTTAACTATTCGTGTGGACAGTAAAAACCATAATTTACACCTTTAAAAGTTACCTCAAAGCACTAAATATTATGAAATTAAGCAATAACTTAAAGACAGTACTTATCGCGGTAATGTCTACTCTATTGACCTTAGTGGGGGTTAAAGCATACAACAAATACGTTGCAAAAGACGTAGAGTTTAAAACCGCTGAATCCAAAAGCCAAGATGGAATGGTATCTTTTACCAATTTTCCAGCAGGTAAACCCGGTGATTTTACTTACGCGGCCGAAACCTCAGCCCCTTCAGTTGTCCATATCAAGTCCATAATAACCCGTCAATACTCCAGAAGGTCTGGTTCCATCTTTGATTATTTCTTTGGCTTCGAAGATGAAGCTCCACGTCAACAAAGACAGGAATCCTCAGGATCAGGTGTAATCATTTCTGAGGATGGATATATAGTCACGAATAATCACGTGATTGAAGGCACTAGTAATCTAGAAGTGATCACTTACAATAAGAAGTCCTATACTGCTAAAGTGATCGGAAGTGACCCATCTACGGACATTGCCGTTATAAAAATTGAAGAAAAGAATCTTCCAGCCATCACTTTCGGTAATTCAGACGAAGTAAGAATCGGTGAATGGGTATTAGCCGTAGGTAACCCATTTAACCTTGAGTCAACCGTTACCGCCGGTATCATCTCTGCCATTGGTCGTAATATTAATATCTTAGGTAGAAATCAAAGAGGTAACCCTTTTAGCAGAGAACAGAACCAAAACGCCATTAGCCCTATAGAATCCTTCATCCAAACGGATGCTGCGGTTAACCCGGGCAACAGTGGAGGTGCATTAGTTAACCTTCAGGGGCACTTAATAGGAATTAACACGGCGATTGCTTCACCAAATGGATCCTATGCCGGATACGCATTTGCCGTACCATCAGGCATTGTTAAGAAGGTTTCTGCTGATATCATTAAATATGGGGATGTGCAAAGAGGCTACGTAGGTATAGAACCCATAGAGCTTAATAGTAAGAACGCACGTGAATTTGACGTGAAACTTGATGAAGGTATATATGTAAATAACGTTCCGGAAAATGGCGCAGCAAAAGCGGCCGGAATCAAGAAAGGGGACGTTATTGTCAAAGCTGATGGTGTAGAAATGCGTTCTGAAGCTAAATTTAGAGAGCTGATAGGAAGGAAACGTCCGGGAGAGAAAGTGGTTCTAACCATTAATAGAAATGGATCCGTAAAAGACTATACCGTAACCTTGAGAAATAACTCCGGGGGAGAGGAATTAGTTAAGAAGGATCCTGAAGCCTCCACGGCATTTGGTAAGATGGGAATGGTGTTAGAGGACCTTAGCTCAGACGACCTAAAAAGATATAACATCCGTAATGGTGTAAAGATTAAAGACATTAAGGAAACAGGTCTGCTTTCTACTAACACCAACTTTGAAAAAGGATTTATCATCACTTCCGTGGGTAACCAACAAGTGAAATCATCTAAGGAAGTTAAAGAAATTATTAACAAAGCATACGAAAACGGAGAAGAAGGAGTCCTGATCTGTGGATTCTATCCGGGAGGAGGTCGTGGTTGCGACGGAATTCCAATCCGTTAATAGAAAAGGCTGGTATCTTTATACCAGCCTTTTTTTCACCTATGAGAAAAATAGCCCTCTATAGCCTACCCCTACAAATCATACTGTATGCCTACCTAAGAACAAAGACTTCTTGGATAGAAAGCAGCTTTATTCCCTACGTATTCCAACCGCTTTCAGCTATATTAAGACATATAAGTTCTATCTTCCCGTTTTCTACCGGATTACTCAGCATATATCTTATAGGCATATATTTACTCTACAAGCTTTTCTCGCAAGGGAAGTTGGGATTCAAAAGATTCTTGAGGGAAATCCTGGTTTGGTTAGCTCCTATTCTCTTCTTTTACCAGATAACCTGGGGACTACTCTATTATAGAATGCCTGTTAGCCAACTTTTGGGCTACTCCACTGAAACGCCCACGGTTGACGAACTAAGAAGCTTATGTGAGGATTTGGTAAAGGAAACCAATGCTTTGAGAAGACAATTTTCTGATCATACACTTCAAAATATCACAAGCGAAAAGGTTTTTGAGAATGCCCCTTCTTACTACGAAAACTTAAATTTGCCATTTTTAAAGTACAGGATACCCTCTATCAAAAAAGCTACTGGCAGCGCACTATTGGCATATATGGGGACTTCCGGCATATATACCTTTTGGTCCGGAGAAGCAAACGTAAACAAGATCAATATTGACGTTGATCTACCTGCTGTAACCCTACATGAAATGGCACATCAGATGGGTTTCGCTTCTGAAGACGAAGCTAACTATCTTGCTTGGCTGGCCGGAAGGAATAGTGGAGATGCCGTCACCGCATACTCCGCAAATTATCATGTCATCTGGAGGGCATTAGCAAGGCTTTCTAATGTAGACAGTACCAGCAGTAAGATCTTATACAAAACATTAGATTCTGCTGTTTATAGAGATGCTCACAGAGATCATCTGGCATGGAAATCTTACAGAAACCCCTTACAGCAATTTATAATAGCACCCATCTATGACCTCTTCTTGAAAGCTAATGGAAGGGAATATGGAATCATGTCTTACGATCAGGTCATAGATTTAATGATTTTTGAAAGAAGGAAATTAACGAATCTTCCTAAAGATTCTTGAAGTTTTAAATTCACGATAACACTGAAGAATCTTCTGGGTAAGGTCATAATCATTTGCCCTTAGAATAAAATCCTCTGTAGGTTTGCAAAAACTCATAAAATCATCAAGTTCATCTTCCTCCATCTTCGTCACTTGGAGAACCACCTGCTTATTGTATTTTAAACTGGCATAGAAAGCTTTCAGATCGTGATACTTCAAGTCGGCAACTTTCCTATTCATTTTTCCTTCTTTACTCCATAATTCCCACAAGGCGTCAATAGAAATCCCTATCCCCGGTTGGGTAGTCTCTGTACTAAGCACATTACCTAAGATTTCATTCCGTATGGCACCAGCACTCTGAGGATTTTCTAAAAATGCGTCAATTTCATCCTGAAGTTCTTTTTTTCGCTTCTCCGTGATCACTACCTCTCTCAACATAATAGGTTGAGTTTTTGTAGCGATCACTGGATATCTGTTTTGGCCGTCATATACACAACCCACACGGTTATATCCTATATCCATGACCACAATAGAGTCTCCGGCAGAAGCTCGGATAAAGAAATCTCCAGATCTATTGGTATTAACCATTTGACCGGAGCGAGTATTTTGAATAATGAGGTTATTAATGCCTTCGTGCTTTGTACTATCTACCACTCTACCGTAAATGGATCGCTCCTGAGCTAATGCAGCTGTAGAAAGAAAGAGAAACAGGCTAAATAATTTTACCATCAAGAATAAGGGTCTGGGCATTTCCGAAATCTACAACAAAGGTGGCTGGTTCTCCTATCTTCAAGCATTTAGGAGCATTTTTAATTTTATACTCCTTCATCAATTCCGGAAATTCACTTATCGGCCTAAATCTACCTCCTTGCGCATCCCACTCTGAAATTCCCGAAAATACGGATAGGTCACCTAACTCTTCAATAACGCTCTCAAGAGTAAATTTCTTTGCATTCCTTGAATTTATTTCCGTTTGCATCACGCCAACCTCCGTAACATACTGAAATTCCCCTTCGCCCACTGCTAAATTCTTTATCTTCAAATCTAGCAATACTCTATTGTTCTCTGGTATACTTTCATAATCTTCTATCTTATAGCCGGTATAAGATTGCTGTGCAATGGACTGTAGGCCTATTAATATGGATTGGAAGTTCAGAGCCCTTACGTATTGCTTTTCTTCATCTGAAGGATAAAATCCTGACTCCACTAAGATAAGGCTGCTACCCCACAATTGAATATTATCCCCGAATGCCCTAGGCTCAAACTCATCAGAGAACCTGGCTACTCGATTAGGAATAATTTCCTGTAAAGCAGAATTCATGCATGATATCACTTGTGCAGACTTTATCCTACCCGCATTCCATTCTCTAGCCTCATTATACGCCGTAGCTAAAAATGCGATGGTGGTTTGAACACCTGTATTCCCTACCGCATAGTATTTTGCTTGATCGTGGAGGTTAAAAGAAAATTCAGGTTTTAGATTTAGGACCAAACTTTTAAGAATTCGGCTTTCCGGACATTGCAATGAGACCGCATCTCTATTCATGTCTATTTCCTGAGCGGTTCTCCTTTGAAATCTTTCTGCACCATCCGGATTTAACATGGGCACAAAATGAAGTTCCAATTCATTAAGAATGGAATCTCTCAGACCTTGAAACTCATCTCCCTTTGCCTGCAGAAAATGAAATATATCAAAAATAGCCATGGTGGCCGTGGCCTCATCGCCATGCATTTGCGACCACAGAAGAATCTTTCTTTTGCCTTGCCCTACTTTAATCTTGGTGATTGGTCTTCCTTCATAGGATGTTCCAACAACTGTTTTCTCAAATGGGATTTTTGCGAATAAACCTACAAGATCCTTATGCTTAAATCTCCTAATCTTTAATGATTTCTCTTTAAACCTTTCGTGAGCCTCAAATAAACTCCTCATCTTAGTACTAAATTTACTACTTTTCCTTCATTCCTTACTTCTGAAATTCTTCCAAATCCGGAATAACGCACAATGTAGTTTTTATTTTCCAAAATGGGAAGGGCGTCTCTAAGGGTCATACCGATCAGGTGGCTCAACTCCTCCACTTTTTCCTCCTTCCAAGCTACAGAATCCCTTTTTACCACAGTAGGTTTTAACCATCCATCTCCAGTAGGACGTTTGACAAAATTTAGTTTCCTGGCTATGGCTGCCTGATCTGTAGCCTTACTAAGCGCTATCTGAGAAGCAGCTTTGTCTGCTTCAGATTTTAAGACCAAAGTCCTGTGCATACCCATATCATAGGCATAAATCTTGTCTGCTATGGTTTTGAATACTGGAGCGCATACATCACCACCATAGACGTTTTGACCTATAGGCTCATCAATCACTACAATGGCCGTATACCTAGGTTTATTTGCGGGAAAATATCCTATGAAGGAAGTGTAATAGGTACCTCTTTGATATGCTCCTTCTACTCTTTTTTGTGCAGTTCCGGTTTTACCGGCTGTAGTGCATTCTCCGTAATGAATGTTTTTGGCCGTTCCGTTTTGCACCACTCCCCTCATCATTTGTTGCACATATTCTATGGAGCGTTTTGATGCAAAAGAATCAGAGGCCTTTTTGGCCTTGAGATTCTGTATGGTAACATTTCCTGCTCTGATCTCCTTCACCAAGAGAGGTTGAACCCAATATCCGTTATTTGCTACTGCATTATAGAAGGTTAACATCTGAATAGGTGTGATTCTTGTCTCATAACCTATTGACATCCAAGGTATGGTGGTTCCACTGAAGGTCTTGCTGCTTGAGCTCTTGATCAATGGAGCCGGTTCCCCTTTTAGTTGGAAATTCGTTTGCTGATCCAGTCTAAATTTCTTCAGATAATTATAGAACTCATCTGACTTTCCAAAGCCAAACGTCCTTTTCATCAGCGCATAAATTCCTATGTTACATGACTTCTCGAAAACCTGCTGAACAGTTAGTTCTCCATGGCTATGGGAACAGGTGAAGGATACGTTTTTATGTCTGATAGAACCTTTGCATTCAACCGCAAAATCATCTGGTTTAAGGTTTGATTTCTCCAGTATGGCAAGCATGGATGCCAGTTTAAACGTGGACCCGGGGTCACCTCCTCTGGTCACTGCATAGTTGATGTCATCACTGAAAAATATTCTACCATTGGAATCCGTATGGCGAGTCAGGTTCGCTATAGCCTTCACCTCCCCTGTTTCAATTTCCATAAGAACCACACTACCGTACTTTGCCTGCGTTTTTTCCACTTGCGCCCTCAAAGCGCTTTCGGCTATATCCTGGAAATTGACATCCAATGTAGTCACAATATCTTGGCCCGGAACAGAGGCAATATCTGATTCCAAATCTACCGGCTTCATGTAACCTCCGGGCAATCTTTCATAAAACCCTTTTCCGTCAATTCCTCTTAGATAAGCATCAAATTCAGCTTCCAGACCGGTAGCTCCTTTCTTTTTATCTTTTTTGTCTAGGTTACCAATGGTTCTTTCTGCAAGAGTATTGAATGGGTGAAACCTCCTTTCGCTTTCTTCAAAAAAGCCTCCACCTTTTACGGATCCTATATCATAAAGTGGAAAAGATTCTAAATAGGACTTTTCCTTATAGGTCAGTCGCTTATTATTGATCACTATATATCTAAGACCTGCCTTTCTGGCGTTCAAGATCTTCTCTTTGTACGCCGCTGCACTTTTGTCCTTGAAGTATGCGCTTAACTTTTCGGCTAGGGGAGTAATATTTTCTTTAAAAACCTCCGGTTTAGCTACGCTTGGATCTAACACCATTCTATACTCCGGCGTAGAAGTGGCCAGAATAGAAACTCCATCTGCAGCATAGATGTTTCCTCTTTGGGCGTCAATAACCCTTTCTTTCATCTGGGTGTCTTTGACCAGGTTTATGAGTTCTTCCTTTTTGGTAGTTTGGAACTGAACGATCTTAAAAACGATGAGCGCAGCTAATACACATAAGCCACCCCATACCTTCCAGGACCTGAGAATAAAGGTATCTTTGATTTTACTGTTGGACATGGACTTAAGGATTAGAAATTTTTATAGGAGATTGACTGTTCGTAAAACCTTTACCTTCTAATTTCTTCTCTATTTCCGACTGTTTACTGGAGTACAGATAATTCGCTTTGAACGATATAAACATCGCTCGCTTTTCCTGTAAAATCTTTTCTGCTCTTTCCGTTTCACGGATGAGGCGGTCAAAATTATGCTGAAAGTAAATGTAGACTATAGTTAGCGCTCCCATCCAAAGAATTCGCGCTAAAGCATTGGGAGTCAACCGCTGTTCTAAGCCAAGCTTGAGTGTAATCCAATCGGCACTTGAACTTAACCAGCTCTTTTTGGGCGCAGCCACAGGGGCAGCCTTCCTGGAACGGAACTGATTCATAATTGTGAAAGTATTAGGTAAAGCACTACCCAAAAGTATAAAGAAAATCGGGAAATATTCCGGCAAGCCTAGCGAAAATTTCGGAGCATTAATAAATCCGGACAGTTTACTCCGGCTTCTCTGCTATTCTAAGTTTTGCACTTCTGGCACGGGGGTTTTCAGCTATTTCTGCCTCAGACGCTTCTACAGCCTTCCTTGTAACAGCTTGTAGTGGTTTAATTTCATTCCCAAATAAGTCTTTTTCCACTTCTCCGTAGAACTTTCCACTGCGAATAAAATTCTTCACGGGTCTATCTTCTAGAGAGTGGTAAGACATCACCACTAGTCTTCCTCCAGGAGCCAGAACTTCAGGAACTTGAAGCAAGAATTCTTCTAAAACCTTTAGTTCTTCATTAACTTCTATACGTAGTGCCTGGAAGACCTGTGCATAGAATTTATTCTCCTTCCCTCTAGGAGCCAGATGTTTAAGTGTATCTTTGAGATCTTGAACCGTATGGATATTTCCTTTTTCCAATGCTATAGCTCGGGCTACACTTCTAGCATTTTTCAATTCTCCGTACATACCAAAGATCTTATGTAATTCATCTTCAGCGTACTCATTTACTACCTCTTTTGCACTTATACCGGTAGAGGTATTCATTCTCATATCTAACTCTCCATCAAAACGTGTGGAGAATCCTCTCTCAGGAGTATCTATCTGGTGGGAAGAAATACCTAAATCAGCTAATATGCCATCTACTTTACTTACACCGTAGATCTTAAGGTACTTTCTAATATTTCTAAAGTTTGCGCGGATAAAGGTGAAGTTCGGAGAGGAGATCTTTGAAGCTTGTTCTTGGGCATCCGCATCCTGGTCAAATCCATAGAGGTGCCCGGTAGTCAAGTGCTTTAGAATTTCTCTGGAGTGGCCTCCACCTCCGAAAGTAACATCTACATAAATGCCATCAGGGCGGATATTAAGACCCTGAAGGCATTCTGTAAGCATTACCGGTTTATGATACGAGTAATCCATCTCTTATTTTAATGTAGCTACGGCTTCTTTGATACGAGCTATAGCTTCACGTAATGATTCTTCTGAGGCGGCAGTAGATATTCTAATACAATTAGGAGCTCCAAAACCAGATCCAGCTACCGTGGCTACATAGGCTTTTTCCAGTAACCAAAGGGCTAAGTCATCCGAGTTAGCAATGACCTTTTCCCCGTCTGATTTTCCAAAGTAAGCACTCACATCAGGGAAAGCATAGAATGCTCCTTCAGGTACATTTACTTTGAAACCAGGGATTTCCTTCAGTAAGTTCACCACTATATCTCTTCGCTGAAGGTAAGCTTTACGCATGGTTTCAGCGGCAGACATATCATCCCAAGCCACTACAGATGCTCTTTGAGCGATATGGTTGGTTCCAGAAGTGATTTGTCCTTGAAGTTTCTCTACTCCATCTGCAATCCATTTTGCTGCACCTATAAATCCTATTCTCCAACCTGTCATAGCAAATCCCTTTGCCATACCATTCACGGTAATCACTCTATCTTTAATCTCAGGGATAGATCCAATACTAAAATGTCCCTCCTCACGGAAGTTGATGTATTCGTAGATTTCATCTGCCAACACGAATACGTTAGGATGTTCTTCTATCACCTTAGCGATAGCTCTCAATTCAGACTCACTATAAACCGAACCGGTAGGGTTATTCGGAGAAGCGAACATCACCACCTTGGTTTTCTCTGTGATGGCTTTCTCTAACTGTTCAGCAGTCACTTTGAAATCATTTTCAAAAGCACCTTCTAATACTACTGAATTTCCTTCGGCAAGTTTCACCATCTCTGAGTAGCTTACCCAATAAGGTGCCAAAATGATCACTTCATCACCTGGGTTAACTAATACAGAAATCACATTGGCTAGAGAATGCTTAGCTCCTGTAGAAACCACAATGTTTTCAGGCGCCCAATCTATATTATTATCGCGTTTAAACTTCTCAGAAATAGCTTTTCTTAGTTCAGGAATTCCTGCTACCGGAGTGTAGGAATGAAAACCCTTATCTATGGCATCCTTCGCGGCATCACAAATGTGTTTAGGTGTCTTGAAATCAGGCTCACCTATGGAAAGGTTAATGACTTTGTGTCCTTGAGCAGCCAATTCTCTTGACTTTTTGGACATCGCGAGGGTAGAGGATTCTTCCAGATTATTGATTCTGTCGGCTAATACCTGTGCCATGGTTAGAAAAAATGTTTAATAGTGAGCCGCAAAATTAGGGGAATGCCTTCACATGTCCATAGAAATGCTAGGTTAATTGAGCAATAATGAAGATAAAATCGTTAAAATAGAGCAATTTCCCTGAAGGAGTGCCTCCTAAAAATTTACATGCAGGTGTAAGTTCTTCAAATTGCCTATACATTTGTAGGTATGAAGATTTTAGCGGTTATCGTATCCTACAATTTTGAACCGTGGTTAGATAGGTGTTTAAAAAGTTTAAAACACCCCTCTACGGATGTGCTGGTGGTGGATAATGCCTCCACGGATCAGACTTGTACAAGAATTATGAGGGATTTTCCAGAAGTTGTTCTACTTCAAAACAAGAAGAACTTAGGGTTTGGAGCTGCTAATAATCTAGGCTTTGAGTATGCCCTTCAGAACGATTATGATACGGTTTTCCTTGTGAACCAAGACACTTATTTGGAATTTGACACCATAGAAAAATTAAAGCAAATTGGAGAAAAATATCCTGCTTTAGGTATTTTATCCCCTCTCCATTACAATGGCTCTGGAAGCGAATTAGATTTTGGATTTAAAAGCTATACAAAGTTAGATGATACTATACCGGCAGCTGATATAGTGCCTGTTAACTTTATAAATGCAGCTTTTTGGTGGATACCTACTGCTGTGATCCAAAAGGTAGGAGGCTTCAGTCCCCTTTTTCCTCATTACGGGGAAGATGTGGACTATGTAAACAGGCTACATTATTTCGGTTATAAAATCGCCTATATCCCTCAGGCTAAAGCATTTCACTGCAGAGAGAACAGACCAAGTTCTCCGGAAAAGCTGTTGCACTCAGAATTTCTCTACTATATTACGGAAGCTGTAAATTTAAAAAGATCAGTATTAAGTGCCTATGCATATAGTGTATTAGCGGCTGGGAAAAAGGCTATATTAGCCCCTGTTAAAGGGCAAAGTCCTATACCTTATCTAAAAATGATGATAAAATTACTTACTTTACCTATTCAACGATTTAGAAATCAATCAATTCAACCTGGAGCATACCTCAATGATATTCAAAGAACTAAAGAGAAAATTCCTAGCTAGAAAAAGAGTATATCAATTTAACAAGCATTTAGAGAAGACGAAAAGCTCTATATTAAGGTACTATTCCGAAAACCCTAGTACGGATCCGGAGGTTAATCATGCTTTGGCATATCTTAAGGATCATAAATTAGGGGTTTTTGTGGCTCCTTTTCAAGAGAAATACTCGCCATCTAGCATTCATGTAGCTTTTGAAAATGGGCTACCTTACGTTCCCACCCGCTGGGGTAAGCTATTCTTTAAAAGATCTCAAAATCCTGCTACCATTAAACTTCTTCTTAACGGACTTTACATGGAGCAAGACCCGGAAAGTCCACACTGTTATACGGATGAAAAATTCCATATTGAAGAGGGTGAGATTCTAGCCGATGTTGGTTGCGCGGAAGGCTTATTCACCTTAATGAACATACAAAAGTTAGAAAAAGCCTATCTTTTTGAACAAGATGAGGAGTGGATAGAGGCTTTACAAGCTACCTTTGCACCCTGGAAGGAGAAGGTGGTCATCATTCGCAAATATGTATCAGATAAAAACTCTGAAACTGAGGTTCGATTAGATCACTACTTCGAGCATGAACATCCTTCTTTCTATAAGATAGATGTGGAAGGGGCGGAGCAACGAGTTTTAGACGGAATGGGTAAACACCGTCCGAAGAAAATTGCTTTATGCACCTATCATAAGCAAGAGGATTTCGAAAAATATGCTCAGTATTTTAATGAAAAAGGATACCATTATTACCCGAATCCGGGATTAATGGTCTTTATAAACAGTTTTCAAACCATTGACCCGCCCTTTTTTAGGAAAGGTCTGATAAAAGCAGTGTTTAACTCTGCGTAGATAATGGGAGTTATCATTCGAGAGAGCCTAAAAAACTCTATAGTTAATTATACCGGTGTACTCATAGGCACACTGAATGTGCTATTTGTATATAATAAGCTCTTAAGTACAGAAGAAAACGGCCTATATGCCATTTTGCTAAGCTTTCCTGTGGTATCTGCAGGATTCATAAACTTAGGTGTTCCGCATGTTATTGTAAGGTTTTTCAACAGATTTGCAGATGTAGAGAAGAAATACCACGGTATTTTCACTTTCTTGCTAACTGTTCCCCTGATAGGCTTCATCGTCTTCCTGGTTCTGTTTTTCTTATTCCAGGATTTTTTCAAAGGACTTTATTCGGAGTCTCCTCAACTTGTACAATATTTTTGGGCATTGCCCCTTTTGACTTTCTCTATGCTCTACCAGACCTTACTGGAAGCATATTGTAGGGTTCATTTCAAGGTGGTAGTTCCCGCTATTATTCGAGAAATAGGGATGAAACTGGCCAACACCTTTTTGGTAGTAGCCTATTTCCTACATTTGATTTCCTTCCAGGGCGTGGTGATAGGTTTGGCTTTGATCTATCTCCTAGTGGTAGTCCTACTACTTTTCTATGTAAAAAGACTAGGTAAGTTCTTTTTGGTAAAAAATTGGGATTTCGTACGGTCTCCCTTGTTTCCCGAAATGATCAAATACGGTCTATGGACTATGATCGGAAGTGCTGCTGCTACGGCCTTACCACATCTAGAAAAGTTGATTCTACCCATGTTTGACAATGGACTTACGCATACGGCCATTTTCAACATTGCGCTTAGTATTGCTTTGGTAATATCTATTCCAAGGAACACCATAGCCTCTGTAAGTGACCCTGTATTAGCCAGAGCATGGGCGGAGGGAAATGTACAGGAGGTACAGACCATTTATCATAAATCTGCATTAAATCTCTGCATCATAGGGTTATTCTTGTTTCTAGGTGTTTGGACGAATATTGATTCCATTTTTGAAATCATTCCGAATCCCGACAAGTACAAGGCGGGGAAGTGGGTAGTATTATTGATTGGCTTAGCCAATGTCTTCGATATGTCTACAGGACTAAATTCTGAGATACTGAAGAATTCAAAATACTATAAAGTAGACTTCTTCTTGTTTTTGTTCCGATTTGTTCTTCTATCCGCCATGAACTTTGTTCTCATTCCTACGGCGGGGTACAACGGTGCAGCATGGGCCATATTACTGTCCACTGTTTTATATAATCTTTCGAAATTTGCATTTATCTGGTATAAATTTGGGATGCAACCCTTCAATCTGAATACTGTTAAAGTTCTTCTTCTAGCTGCTGCTGCATTTGGTAGTACTTTATTATTGGATTGGCATGAAGGAGGAGGATTCATTCCCAATGTGCTGGAGATTGCAGCCAAAGGTTTGGCCATTGTAGCCATATTTGGTGGTGGGGTTTACTTTTGGAGAATATCCCCAGACTTAAACAATGTACTTGATTCCTTGAAAAGAAAATGAATTACGCACCCATAGTAGCTTTTGCTTATAACAGACCAGACCACCTCAAAAGGACATTAGAAGCTGTATTAAAAAATCCTGAGGCTGCCTACTCTGACCTTTATGTCTTTTCAGATGGTCCAAGAAAGGAATCAGATATTGAAAAAGTAGAAGCTGTCCGACAGTTCATCGGAGAGTTAAAAGGGTTTAAGTCGGTAGAGTTAATTTCCGCCCCAAAGAATAAAGGATTAGCTAGATCTGTTATTGACGGAGTCACTCAGGTCATAACACTTAGAGGAAAAGCCATTATCATGGAAGATGATTTGCTCTGTACATCGGATTTCCTTTCGTACATGAATCAAGCATTGGAAAAATATGAAAACCAGGCTCATATTTTCTCTGTTTCAGGATACAGCTTTGGTACAGGAAGTGTAAAGAACTATTCTGGTGACACGGCATTGGTCTTTAGGGCATCCTCTTTAGGATGGGGAACATGGAAGGACAGATGGGAGAAAGTAGACTGGGAGGTAAAGGATTTTGAAGAATTTCTTCAAAGTCCAAAGAGAAAAGATGATATCAAGAATGCCGGAGAAGACATTTTACCTATGATTGTGAAGCAGCAACGAGGTGTTATCAATTCATGGGCTGTTCGCTGGGCCTACCATCATGTAAAACATCAAGGTTACTGCCTGATTCCCAGATATTCCAAGATAAAAACTACGGGAGATGATGGTTCAGGTTCGAATCCCGCTGCATCAACTTTAAAAGACGAGTTACATTTTGGCGAAAGAATCATCCATTTAGAAGACTCTCCTAAGCCAAGTGAGGCAATCACGAGATATATCAGAAAGAACAATAGGCCTAGCCTTTATCGTAAGCTGATCAACTGGTACCGTTACAAGGTTTGGTGATCTATAGCTCCCCAAAGAATCTCTATAGGGTGTAAGGCAGTACGTTTTGTTCCATCATGGATTTGGTGTCTACAAGAAGTACCGGCAGCAGCAATAAGTACGTCGTTTGCCTGTGCTCTGACTGTAGGGAAAAGCACTAATTCTCCAATCTTCATGGATAGTTCATAATGTTCCTTTTCATATCCAAAGGATCCGGCCATTCCGCAACACCCACTAGGGATTAATTGCACCTCATAATTTTGAGGAAGACTAAGCATTTTCTTACTTGGAATTAGGGAGCTAACCGCTTTTTGTTGGCAATGCCCATGCAGTTTGATCAGCCTCTTTTCTTGAGTGAAGATACTTCTATCCACTTCTTTGGCATCTACTAACCTTCCTATAAATTCCTCAAAGGTCAGGACATTCTTCGCCAATTCTTGAGCTTTTTCTACCAAATGTTCAGAAACAAGATCTGGATATTCATCTCTAAAAGTAAGGATAGCACTAGGCTCTATACCTACTAAAGGCACTTCCTCTGTGATGATTTCGCTGTACAGACTAACGTTCACATTTGCTAAACGTTTGGCGGCATTTAATAATCCTTTAGACAGGTAAGATCTACCGGATTCTGCATGGTCTTCCAGTTTTACTGTGTACCCTAATCTGATTAGAACATCAACCGCCTTTTTCCCAATTTCTACATCGTTATAGTTTGTAAACTCATCCACGAAGAGTTGTACCTTCTTATTTCCCTGCCCGGCACTGTCTCCGTGTTCCTTTCTAAACCAATCCTTAAAAGTATGCTCGGCCAACAAAGGCATGGTTCTATCCGGATGGAAGCCTACTGTCCAGTTAGCTATCCTCCTTAGGGATTCATTCTTGAATACACCATTGTAGAGCTTAGGAAACTTAGACGCAATCTTATTTAGTTTTGGATAATTCCCCACTAACCATGAGCGAAGAGGAACTCCGTTATCTTTATAGTACTGGTGTAAGAACTCCATCTTCAACTTCGCCATGTCTACGTTTGATGGACACTCTGATTTACAGGCTTTACAAGCCAGACAAAGGTCAAGAACCTCTTTTATTTCATCTGAATCGAATCGATTAGGCTTATTGGAACGAGTAAGTGTTTCTCTCAAGATATTTGCCCTTGCCCTAGTAGTGTCTTTCTCATTCTTTGTAGCCATATAGGAAGGGCACATGGTGCCTCCACTGAGATGGCTTTTTCTACAGTCGCCGGAGCCGTTACATTGCTCGGCATGTTGTAATATATCTTGATCTTTAAATCGGAAGGCGGTTTTAAACTCTGGCGTTATTTGTCCGGGATAATACCTCAAAAACTCATCCATGGGAGGAGTATCTACAATTTTTCCGGCATTGAAGATATTTTCAGGATCCCAAACTGCTTTGAGTTCCTTGATGAGTGCATAGTTCTCCTCTCCTATTTGTTCTTTGATGAATTCTCCTCTTAGTCGGCCATCCCCATGTTCACCTGAAAGTGAACCTTTGTATTTCTTTACCAAAGCTGATATTTCTTCAGCGATTAAACGGAATTGAGCTTTTCCTTCGTGTGTCTTGAGATTGATGATAGGTCTCAAGTGCAATTCACCGGTTGCAGCATGCGCATAATGCACACAAAACATTCCATTTTTCTCCAGAATCTGGTTAAATTCTATGATAAATTCTGGCAAATCTTCTACATCTACGGCGGTATCTTCAATCACTGCTACGGCCTTTTCATCTCCAGGAAGGTTAGATAAAAGACCGAGGCCTGCTTTTCTTAAGGACCATATTCTTTTCACATCAGGACCAAGTACTAGGGGAAAATCATAGCCAAAACCATTGGCTCTCATTTCTGCTTCTAGTTGTTTAGCATCCTCTTGGATTTCTTCCTCTGTATCTCTAGAAAGTTCCACGCAAAGTATGGCACCGGGATCACCGTTAACGAAGAATCTGTTAGCAGACTGTTCCTTATTGGCTTTGGTACATTCTAAGATGTAGTGATCAATAAGTTCAACGGCACTAGGTTTATATTTAAGAGCAATCAGGTTAGCGCGGAGGGATTCATCTACTGTGGAACAGTGAACCGCCACTACACCCTGAAACTTAGGGGGCAGAGGGTTAACATGAATTTTCAATTCCGTTATGAACATCAAGGTGCCTTCTGATCCGGCAATAAGTTTGCAAAAGTTAAAGGGCTCCTTAGAATCTTCTGTGAAAACTTCGGTTTCTAATAATTCATCTATGGCGTAACCTGTATTTCTCCTTGTGATACTGCGCTTAGGAAACTCTGCACGTATCCTATCCTGATGGTCTAAATTATTTAGAGTTTTGAAGATGTGCACATAGATCTTTTCTTCCAGCGTCCAGTGTTTTTTTTGGTGGATCTCACGAATCTTCTCAATGAACTCTGCTTTGCTATGATCCTTAAAAGTAACAAAGCTTCCATCACTAAGAAAACCCTTTACCTCCATCAGGTGATCTCTGGCTGAGCCGTACACCACTGAATTTGAACCGCAGGAATTATTCCCTACCATCCCACCTATCATAGCACGGTTAGCCGTAGAGGTTTCCGGTCCATAGTACAGGCCGTGTGGTTTTAAGAACATGTTTAATTCATCTCTCACCACTGCCGGCTGCAAACGAACCCAGCTCTCTTCTTTATTGACTTCCAGGATTTGGGTAAAAGTGCGAGAAACATCTACGATGATACCTTTACCTACGACCTGACCGGCTAAAGAAGTACCGGCAGTACGTGGAATTAAGGTGGCTCTATAATCATGAGCGAATTGAATCAAGGATTTGATATCTTCTTCGTCCTTTGGGAACACTACACCTAAAGGAATCTCTCTATACGCAGATGCGTCTGTAGCATATAAAACTTTGGTTACCTTATCAGTAAGTACCTCACCCTTGAAGTTTTTCTTCAAATCCGCCCAGTGCAAAGCCATTGATCGTCACGGTTTTTAAGGGGTTAAAATTACGAACAATTAAACTTAATTAGGGGTAGAAGAAGGATAATGTAAAAAAAATCTAGTTTTTTATTCAAGAACGAATATTCTATCTCCTACGTTTTAACTTTGTACATTAATTTCTACTGATGACCATATACCACATCCTAACCTACTCGTATGAGAACGGGGGTACTTCAAAGTTTGTAGCAGATTTGGCCTCATTTCAAAGAGAAAAAGGAGATATAGTCAAGATCTTATCTACTAACCTTGCGGGCCATACTACATACCCCGTACCGGAGGGAGTGGAATTGATATCATTTGAACCTGAGACCTTAACCAAGGTCATTCCTTTATATAGTTCAGCCTTGTCTGATTATGTAGTAGCACACGAAAAGGAGGTAGATGTCATTCACTTGCACTGCTTATGGAACTTTGGGGAGTTATTAGTGGACAAATTAAACCTGCATCACAAGACAGTTGTCACTATTCATGGCAGCTTGCATCCTTATACTTTTAAAGGATTAGTGTATTATAAGAGGTTAGTATATTCGAAGTGGTTTCAGAAGAACTTCCTGAGAAAAGTAAAACTTATACACGTCAACCATAATGGAGAGGTCAAGGATGTCACTGATTATCTAGGATACAAACCGGATAATATGGAAGTGATCCCGAACGGCACAGATCTTCAAGAAGTGAAGGTAACCCCACCTGCAGACCGAAGGAGGAATGAATTGCTGTACATCGGGAGACTTCATCATAAGAAAGGTTTTGAAATCTTAATGCCTGCATTTAAGTTGGTATTAGCTAAACGTCCAGATGCAAAACTGCTCATAGCTGGGCCTGATGACGGAATGCTGGAGTATATTGAGAACTTTTGCAAGGAGAATGGCATGCAGGAACAGGTTCAAATCTTAGGCACCGTTACGGGTGAGCCCAAAAAAGAACTGTTTTCTAAGTCGGGCATCTTTGTACTACCTACCTACTCTGAAGGATTTTCATTAGCTGTTTTAGAAGCCTTGATGTACGGACTCCCGGCGGTAGTTTCAGACCAAACGGGTCTATCTCCCTTATTAGAAGATTATAATGCCGCGGTAGTAGCAGATTTAACACCGGAAGCATATGCTAAAGGCTTGTTAGACGTCTTAAACAAGGATGAGCTGTACAATGCTCTTCCTGAAAATGGCCTCCGCTTATTGAGAGAGAAGTTAGAGAAGAATCAGGTTTGTACGGTATTTAATCGTCAGGTTTACGATAAATTCCGTAGTTAATTTCTCAAGTTTGCTCCATCTGTGGGATGTAATCGTCTAAACAAGGCGCCGGAAATGATGGTGGTAATACCCATCACTAAGAAGGTATATCTGAAAGCTTGATGGAGATCACTTTGAGTAGCTTCAAAGCTTCTTAGAACAAGGAGGCCGAAAGAGATCCCAAATCCTATTGCCAATTGTTGGTTAACAGACAAAAGGGAATTCCCACTACTATTTTGATAATCCCGTAGATCAGCTAATGAAATGGTATTCATGGAAGTGAACTGTATGGAGTTGAAGAATCCCAGGACTGCCACCAGGGGTATATACCAGTAAATGGAGCTATTATTATTCGGGATTGCAAACAAACAGATAACGATTCCGATAATCACGGTATTAACCATCAGCGTAGTCCGATATCCAAATTTGTTCAGGATTCTAATCACAAAAGACTTTCCGAAGATGGCGGTAAGTGCCATGGGTGCTACTAGCCAACCGGAGATCACTGCACTTTGTCCATAGTCCAATTGTATCATCAAGGGAACTAGCAGGGATATGGAGCTAATGCCTAGGCGGGTAGCAAGATTACCCAAGATCCCTAGTCTAAAGGTTCGGACTTGAAAAAGAGAATAGGGAAAAATGGGGTTGTCATCCACATGCGAATGCCTGAAATATCTGAAAACTAAAATAAAGCCCACAACAAACATCAAGAGCACTGGTGTTACATGGTGCGCTCCGGAAAAAAGCTCTACTGAGATAGATAAAAGAAGAGAGGCTGCGGCAAAGATGAGAAAACCTTTGAGATCAAAATCTATGACTGTGGATTTGGAATCCGGCAGATATCGCAAGCTTAATAGCAAACCTACAAGGCTGATGGGCAGATTAATCAGAAAGATCCAATGCCATGAGAGGTAATCTACCATATAACCACCGACTAAAGGTCCTAATATAGGCCCTATAAGCGCTGGGATAATTGCAAAATTCATGGCCTTCACTAATTCTTTTTTCGGGAAGGTCCTAATGAGCGCAAGTTTCGCTACGGGTGTCATGAGACTACCTCCTATGCCTTGTATGACGCGGGCAATCACCAGATGGTTTAAATTTTGAGAGAATCCGCAGAGAAAAGACCCTAAAGCGAAGAGGACAAGGGATAAGATAAAAACCTTTTTTGTCCCGTACTTGTCCGCTAAAAAACCAGTAACGGGCATGAAAACAGCTAAGGTGAGTACATAGGCCAAGATGGCATTTTGCATATGCGTGGAAGGCTCCCCGAAATCTTTGGCAATAGCAGGCAATGATGTATTCAGGATAGTTGAATCTAGCATCTGCATGAATATCGCTATCGACAGAATGATGGGCAGATACTTTTTTATGCTGGCTTCATCCATAGGTATATGGGTATATCCTTGCAATATAGTTCAAGCTTTATGCTCCTGCAAAGTATTATGAAATAAACTGACGTTGTCCCGATGCTCCACTAAACTAACATTTTTTACACTAAAAGAAGAGAATTTCTACTTTTTAAACTCGGGCTTGAGTACTTTTTTGTTAGGACAAAAATTGTTTTAATAACTATACATAAAAGACACTTTTAATCAAAGACTTATAAAGAAAATATAGAATTTTATTTTATCGAAATTCAATATTACAAAATCAAAAAGCAGTATTTTTTAAATTTTTTAAAATATCCTCTTAACATATTTTAATTTCACCAAACACTTCCTCTCTCTTATATTGCATTATTTACACTAAATAATGTACGTATGATGAAACACTACCTTAGGCTCGTGGTACTCCTACTTTTAGTGGGGTCCGGCCAGGCATTTGCCCAGTACACTGTAACGGGAACAGTGAAGGATGGCAAAACCGGAGAACCCATCATAGGGGCGAACGTTTACCTTAAAGAAAACCCAACCAAAGGGACATTAACAGACGCTGATGGAAAATTCTCTTTAGGAGTTCCCACTAACCAGGAGGCTACTTTAGAGATTAAATTTCTAGGCTACTTCTTACAAGCGATTCCCGTATCGCCATCCCAAACTTCCGTTTCTGTAAGTTTGAAAGAAGATATTACTAATCTTGAGGAGATAGTAGTGAGTGGTCTAGCCTCTTCTGTGAAAAGGAGTAACTTGGCCAATGCAGTAACTTCGGTATCAGCAAAAGAGTTAACGGGAACTACCACTATTCAAACTACTGACGGAGCCTTATATGGAAAAGTAGTAGGCGCTAATATTCGTTCATCTGGTGGTGCACCAGGCGGTGGTATTTCCATTCAGCTGAGAGGTATTTCCAGTCTGGTAGGAGCGTCTCAGCCCTTGATAATTCTTGATGGAGTTTACATTAACAACGCTTCACAGAGAACGGGTAGAGCTACACTTACAGGAGCAGGTGCTTCTAATCAGGATGACGGTGCTAACCGTTTAGCTGACATTAACCCTGCGGATATCGAGAACATTGAAATTCTTAAGGGTCCATCAGCAGCGGCCATTTATGGTACTCGTGCTAATGCTGGTGTAGTGATAATTACTACCAAGAAAGGTTCAAGTGGTAAGACTAAAATTTCATTCTCACAGGATATAGGTTTTGCGAACCCTTTACGTCTTCTAGGTGTAGATGACTGGAGCGAAGCTAAAATCAATGAATTCTTTCCTGAGGCTAGAAGAGCTATTGAACTTGAACGTTATAGAAAAGCTGTTCAAACCAATACTTTCATAGATTATGAAGATTATTTCTATAATAACAAGGCTCTTTTGAGTAATACTCGTCTTTCCCTAACAGGTGGAACGGATAAGACGAAGTTTTATATTTCAGGAAACATTGCGGATGAAAACGGAACGATTAGAAATACCGGTTTTGAACGTTATTCACTTAGAACTAACATTGATCATAAAATCAATAGTTGGCTGACTCTGGGCGTTTCTTCTAACTACATCAAAACCAATACAGATCGTGGTTTTACGGGGAATCAAAACAACTCCGGAGCCAGTATAGGTTACTCTATAGCATATGTACCTAATTACTTTGACCTTCGTGCTAACCCTGACGGTTCTTATCCAGATAACCCATACTTTGCTGAAAACCCTGTGGCATTAACAGACAAGGCAACAAACAACTCCACCGTAAACCGGTTTGTACAAGCATTCAATCTGGGTATAGACATCTTCAAAACAGAGAAATCCTTCTTAAAGGCTTCAATTGTAGGGGGATTAGATTATGTTCAGAACACTACGCTTATCCATATGCCTGAGGATCTGCAATATCAGAGAGCACAGGCTAACCCGGGTGATGTGCTTTGGGGTAAACAAGAAAGTACAAATACTAACTTCCAGGCTTCATTAGTGTACAACTGGAATGTGGGTAATGTAAACTTTAACTCAAGTGGCGGTATTGTGCGTCTAGATTTCAAGGATAATGTTTTGTTTAACCGTTCTCGCGGATTAACTCCTGGGCAAATCAACTTAAGTCAGGGTACCGTCCAATCTATTGACCAGCAATTCTTCCAAAATGTTCAAGAAGCAGGTTTGTTCCTCCAACAAGAAGCAAATTATCTAGACAAAGTTATAGGTACGGTAGGTATCCGTTGGGATAAATCATCATTGAACGCGGATCACACCCAGTTCTATGCCTTCCCGAGAGCATCCTTAGCCGTTAACTTAGCGAAATTTGGGGACTGGGGTGGAAGAACCATAAATCTACTGAAACCAAGAATTGCGTATGGTGAGACGGCTGGTCCGGTTAGTTTTGGAGCTACCTTCACTTCTTTGGGAGGAGCTAATATTGGCGGACTTCTAGGCTCTGTAGTAGGAAATACCATTGGTAATAATGCCATTCGTCCTGAATCAGCAAGTGAACTGGAAATGGGTATAGATGCGGGTCTATTTGATAGCAGAGTATTGCTAGAAGCTTCCTACTATATCAAAAACACGAAGAATAACCTTCAAAACTTAAGCCTTTCTCCTAGTACAGGGGTGACATCCATTTCAAGTAATGAGGCTGAACTTCAAAACAAAGGTATAGAGTTGAGTTTATCAGGTACGCCAGTGGAGTTGACTAACATAAAATGGAATACGCGCATCATGTACTGGCAGAACCGGGTGAAGATGACGAAGTTAGGTATTCCAACTTACATAGCGGGAGCATTCGGATCTTCATTGGGTACATTCCTTTACTCAGAAGGTTACTCGCCAACTACTATCGTTGGAACTCCGGCTGTACCAAACAGTCCTTCTACTGGGAACTTTACTGTTCTAGGTAACAGTTTACCGAAGTTCACTATGAGCTGGTCAAACAACTTGAACATCTACAAAAACTTAGATTTCTCATTCTTGTTTGAGTGGAAGAAGGGTGGTGATAACATCAACCTTTCTCATTACCTATTGAACGGTGGAGGTACAGCTGTTGGCTGGATGGATGATAAAAACGGAAACGGTGTCATAGATGCCCGTGAACCTACAACTGCCTCTGCTTGGGTACAAGATGCCTCTTATGTGAAACTGAGAGAAATAGGTCTTTATTATACATTACCTAAGTCTTTCACTTCCTCCATTTTAAATGGATCTATTGAGAAGATCAGAATAGGTAGCTCTGTGAACAATGCTTTGTTGTTTACCAAATATAACGGCTACGATCCTGAAACTTCCACCTTTGGAGCACAATCTGTAGCGAACAATGTAGACATTAACCCCTACCCTACGCAAAGGAGAGTATTTTTCCATTTAACACTTGATTTTTAAGGTTATGAAGAGCAGATATAATAAATTAGTCTTGGGTCTAATGCTGTTATCAGCATGTAATCCACTAAACGTGGACAAAGTAATTGACCCTAATAACCCCTCAGAAGCGGGGTACACAGAAAATGCTACTCGTCAGCAAGTGCAGTTCCTTATCACTGGTTTAGAAGAAAAGCATAGAAACTATGTGTTTACTTCGACTGCAGCTTTGGGTTCTTTTGGAAGGGAAGTATGGTATCTTAATGGATCTGACCCACGTTTCACAACAGACTGGTTAGGTCAAGCATTAAAAGAGCCAAACAGTAGCTTCTTTGGCTTTGGTAATACCGGTGGTACCGTTTATTACAACCCTTACCAAGCCATTAGACAAGCGGAATTAGTAATCAAATCCGTAAACTCAGCACCACAAGTAACAGATGCTGAAAAAAGTGCCGTAATTGGGTTTGCTAGAACCATTCAAGGTTACCAATTTATGTTACCGGCCAACTTAGTTTACGATAATGGCATACGTATCGATGTGTCTGACCCCATGAATCCCGGACCTTTTGTACCCTATCAGGAGGCCATGAATCATGTAAAATCCTTACTAGATGCAGGATATGCAGAATTGAATAAATCAACAGGTGCATTTACCTTTAAATTGACTGCAGGATTTAATGGTTACAATACCATCGACGGCCTTAAAAAGGTAAACCGCGCTATAGCTGCGAGAAACGCCATTTATAGAAAAGATTGGCAAGGTGCGCTCGATGCCGTCAATGCCTCCTTCATGGACTTAAATGGCAATTTAACTGCAGGACCTGCACACCCCTATGGTGCTGCTCCGAATGCTTTCAACCCCTTGTATTACGTTCCAAATGCGAATGTGAATACCATGGTGGTGGTTCATCCTAAATTGATCACAGATGCCTTACCTGGGGATAAACGTGTGCAAGAAAAGTTCTTACAAAGGACTGCTCCTGTAGTTAATTCTACCACTTATGCTGTTTTAGAAGGCATGTACCAAGATAAGAGGTGGCCAAATAACACCACGGCTATTCCATTTATTAAGAATGAAGAGCTGATATTGATTAAAGCTGAAGCACATGCTCAACTGAATCAGCCTGCAGAGAGTGTGGCCGCCATTAATATCATCCGTACCGCGGCGGGATTAGCCCCTTATGCAGGAGCCACCACCACTGCGGCATTAATAGATGAAATCTTGTTCCAAAGAAGATATTCACTTTGGGCTGAACCTTGGGGTCATAGATGGGTAGATGCCAGAAGATACGACAAACTATCAGAAATAGATGTTTCCCTTGATAAAGGGACGGTTTTCAAACAATTCCCTCATCCTCAGGCAGAATTAAGTTGGAACGAATACACCAAATAATCTCAGAAGCTCCTTCGGGAGCTTCTTTTTTTAGAAGGAAATATAAACCAGAAAGTAGTGAGGAATTCCAAAGTGCTTTCCCAGATCTTCTGGTAAAATATCAGTTTGTACTACTTCACAATAGGACGCAAAACCATTCCCTTGATCATGTGGGGTAATAATGGCCAAAAGTGGAATTTGATCTTTTGCATCATATAAAAGTTCTTGTTTCGCACCAAAAAAATCCTTCAGTGCATATCCGTACTTGTCTTTATTTAAAGCGAACTCCCGCTTTCCTGCTCCATAGGAGGAATGACGAATAAATGTCCTAAGTTTCTCATTCCTAATCTCAGTAAAGAACGAAAAGCTATACTTAGCTTCTTTGATTTGTAGGTACTTAGCATCCCCTTTCCCATTTAGAAGTGTATCCGTTCTTACTAATTTTCCATCTCTAAACTCTTTGATAAGTATGGTGGGGCTTTTACCTATCAATTGGTCACCTTCAAAGTGAAATTTCTGTAGGGACACATCCATAAAATCCAGGAGATAATTAGCATCCTTATCCTTCAGCCCATTCACCGTGGTAACCTTAATACTTTGGCTATAAACGGAATAGAAAACAAATTGTAAAGCAAAAAGCAGTTTTTTCATTTCATGTAAATTTGATTACAACAAAACTAGAGGCTCTAGGATGACCACTTTGCCAATCAGTGCGAATTAGTGTGAATTGATCCTTAAAAAGGGAAAGGATTGTTTAATTTTACTACCCTTATGAAGAAGAAAATCCGTCTACTACTTTTTCTGTTCGCCAGTTTGTTCCTCACTATTGTAGGCCTACAGGTCTATTTCAACTGGCTGACCTGGAATTCCGAACAAGAGATCTTCAAGCGAAAGGTTCATGAGAGTCTCGTAAGCGCAAAAGCCAGAACATGGCAAGATCACCTAAATAAAAGCGCAAGCCACTTAGCCACGTTTCTACGGGATAGTACGGAAATTTCCTGTCGATGGAATCCCGAAAGCTTTACAACCACATTTACCATTAAAGACAAGGATAGCAGCTCTATAGGCCAACACACTGTCACCTTAAGTTTAGACCAGATTAAAGCAAGATATGACCGCATAACTCCCGAAATAAGGGAGAAATTTATACTACAGTTTTGCGAGAATATTAAAAGTGATTTAAAGAATTCAACGCTGTGGTACTATACCGCAAACATTGGTAGACACATGGAGAAATACTATTTCTACCAGCCCATTGACCTGAGAGAAATGGAGCAAAATTTTTCCAATGCACTTGCTGAGAATGGAATCCATTATCCCTTCCTAGTCAATGATTCTTTAAGTGGAGGATGGTCAACTGAAAAAGTAGATTTGAGCCTGTATAAACCACATGGTCCTCACTACTTTTGGGCAAGCTTTAATCCTCCCATCACCTACTTTTTAAAGCAACAGCTGGTATCTATCATAGGAACCTGGATGCTGATCGCTTTATCTCTGATTACATTCTTATGGATTTATAAAACCTTGTATACCCAGGAAAAATTAAGTGAGGAGAAAGATCTTTTCATTACAAATATGACACATGAGATACAGACTCCTGTAACTGCTATTCAGTTGGCTTCTGAAGCTTTAGAACAATTAGACTGCACAGAAGAGGAACGTAGAATCTTCCTAAAAAGGATATCCAAAAATGCAGCTTCTCTGGCCCAGCTTAGTACTGAAATTCTACTAGAATCAAAGCTTGGTACCCAAAATGAGATTTTGCACCTAAAGACCGTGATTCATGAAGCAGCACAACTTTTCCCTAATCTAACATACCAATTAGACAGAGATCATTTAATTATGGGCAAAAAGGAGCAGTTATTCCGGGTTTTCAGAAATCTATTTGACAATTCCACCAAGTACAATAATAATGAGAATGTTGTGGTTAAAATAGATGCTTTTACTAAAGGTAAAACCTTAGAAATTCGAGTATCTGACAATGGTATAGGTATACCAGTGGAACATAGTGAAAGAATTTTTGAACGATTTTACAGAATACCTTCTACTGAGGTAAGAGGTTTTGGGGTAGGTTTAAGCTATGTTAAGAAGATTATTGAAGGGATGAAAGGAACTATTAAAATGGTATCGGCACAGGGCGGAGGTAGCACATTCATCATAACTTTACCCAAATGAATCTATTTTTAGCTGAGGATGACGCCTCCTTACAGGAAATTTTAGCCATCAGTTTACGTAAAAGGGGCCATGAAGTAACACTTGCAAATGATGGTGTTGATGCCTTATTAAGCATTAAAGAGCATACGTTTGATTTGCTAATTCTAGACGTGATGTTACCCAAACTCAGCGGCTGGGACCTTGCTGAAACGGTGCGTAAATTTCAATCCAGCGTGCCTATACTATTCATTACAGCTAAAGGAGAAAAAGAAGACATGATTCAATCCTATATCTCAGGGGGAAATGACTTTCTTCGTAAACCTTTTCATTTAGAAGAGCTGTTTTTCAGAATTGAAGAATTAGGTAAGCGTACGGATAAGATGGAGCAATTTCAATTGGGAAAGTTCACCTTTAATCCCGTCAGACAGGAGCTTAGTTTTCTTCATAGTACTCAAATTCTCTCCCACAAAGAGTCTGCCTTATTGCATTATCTATGCCAAAAAAAGGGAGAACTTTTACCCAGAAAAGAGGTGCTTCTTGCGCTTTGGGGAAATGATGACTTCTTTAGCGCAAGAAACATGGACGCTTACATTTCTAAATTGAGAAAACGACTAAAAGGGGATGAAAATGTCCAAATCCTAAATATTCGGGGTTTAGGATACAAACTTATTACTTAGTCGGCCCCAGCTCCTACTCCATCTCACTATCAAGGGCACCAAAATCAGGCTTGGAAGAAGCCAAGCTATTGCTCCCGGTAGGAAAGTATTATTGACCACCACAAAGGCCGTCAGAGAGGAGATATAGGAACCGGCCATTCTTTGTATGTGTCTTACTAAACCAAAGTTCTTGTACTTACTCTTACCTCTCATGGTTAAGTAGTCTTGACGAGCAAAATTTAAACTGAAGCCTCCAAGAATGAATAGTACTATTCCAAAGTTCTTGGATTGAAGGACCAATAAAATTCCCCAAATAGCAAGTACGATCCCTGCGAGAATTAAGATTCCCAGGTACAAATGATCAATCCAATAGAAGTCTGACACCTCTTTAATTCTTAAATATCTCCATCCGGATAAAAGCATATACAGACTAAATATGCTTACCATAAAAAGGAAAAGATTAGGATGTATATAGGACATGGGCATGGCACAGAAACAAGCTGTACTTAGAGCATAGAAATAGACTTTCCCTAACCATCTATGTTTCTGATCACCTTTTTTGGACAACATCACCACTCCTCCACTGACCAAGCTAACTCCTCCTGTAAGGATATGCAGAGCTAAAAAAAACATAAATATTTTCTCCATCTTCAATAAGTTTATGGAGCAAAAGTACAGGCAAAAGTATAGGGAAATATAGGCTTAAAGGGCTTTTGGGGCGATGATCAAAGCTTTTGGGACGAATGAAAAAGCTCTCTAATATCTGAATACTTTCTTGAAACTGGAATCAGAATTTCTCCATCCAGCAAATGCAATTTATACCCTTGGGCATTCCCGCTTACCTTTTGCACTTTTTCTAGGTTGACCAAATAAGACCTGTGGCACCTGACCACCTGCGACCCTACTAATTGCTTTTCTAATCTATGGAGAGAACTTCGAATGAGTTCTCCTTTCAACCTCCCCTCCTCTTTGTGGAAAACGGTAGAATAATTATCTGTAATTTCTACGTAATACAGTTCTTTGAATCTATAGATATCCTTTCCATTTTCAGCCACTAAGACCACATCTCCTTGATGAGGTACTGAAGGTAATTCTTGAGGTTTTGAATACTTCTTATTTAAGGAGGCAAATCTGTAGAGTACGCTTATGCTAATGGGAATACTTCCTATTAGCGTTACTAAAAGGAAGACAAATAGCGGATGTGCAAAGTTTTCTCCGTAGTAATAATGGTGAAAGAAAATAATGCCTAAGGTGATGGAACAGAGTATACCTAGATTCCCCATTATTTCCTTTTTTACGGTCCAATTCTCTTCCTTGTAGAAATCAGGAAATAGGCTTGGAAACACCAACCTATATATGAGGGTGATAGTACATACTATACTGCCATATGCTATGGGATAAGCAGAATGTTCAGGGATTAGACCAAGGCCTAGGGGTCTAAAGATCCAGAAAAACAGAGCCACACCAAGTCCCTCTAAAACAGAAGATCTTATATTCTCCCAAAAAGTGCGATCTGGCCTCGGAAACATAGCCCAAAGATAAAAAAAGCGCCCCACTTCTGTGAGGCGCTTCTAAGATTAATCTACATACTCTCTTTTTCGAGGCTCTGCAGCACGGGCAGCGTTTGCAGCCTGTATCTCTTCCAGAGAATTAACCTGAATATTTTGGTACTTTCTACGTCCTGTACCGGCAGGAATCAAGTGACCTACGATCACGTTTTCTTTCAGACCGGCTAAATCATCGCGTTTACCTTTCACTGCAGCTTCAGAAAGTACTTTAGTAGTTTCCTGGAAGGATGCAGCAGATACGAATGATTCAGTACCTAAGGATGCCGTAGTGATACCTTGAAGGATAACTTGAGAAACTGCTGGTTGAGCATCTCTCACGGTCATCTGCTTCTTGTCTTCACGTTTCAAGCGACTGTTCTCGTCTTTGAATTCACGAGTAGAGATGATCTGACCAGGTTTGTAGTTTTCAGATGCACCAGCATCTACTACTACTTTCTTATCAAAGATCTTATCGTTTTCTTCACGGAACAACCACTTATCTACCGCTTGCATTTCAAGGAACATGGTATCACCTGCGTCTAACACGTCTACTTTTTGCATCATCTGACGTACTATTACCTCGATGTGCTTATCAGAGATTTTCACCCCTTGTTGACGATATACCGCTTGAGTTTCATTTACCAAGTACTCCTGAACGGCGGTTGGTCCCTTAATTCTAAGGATATCCGCAGGTGTAATAGCACCGTCAGAAAGTGGTTCACCGGCACGGATGAAGTCACCTTCTTGTACCAGGATCAACTTAGATAGAGATACCATGTATTTCATCTTGGTACCGTCTTTTGCTTCTACGAAGATCTCTCTGTTACCACGTTTGATGCTACCATAAGAAACTACACCATCAATCTCAGAAACTACTGCAGGGTTAGAAGGGTTACGTGCTTCAAATAGCTCAGTTACCCTTGGAAGACCCCCTGTAATATCTCGGTTCATGTTGATCGCTCTTGGGATCTTAGCAAGGATTTGACCGGCTTTCACTTCTTGTCCGTTTTCCACCATTAGACGGGCACTTACAGGAAGGTTATAGTCTTTCGTCTCACCGCTTGCTGACTTAATGATGATAGCAGGGTTTTTCGCTCTATCCTTAGAGTCAGTGATCACTTTATCACGGAAACCGGTCTGTTCGTCAGCCTCCTCTCTATAAGTTACACCTTCTTCAATGGATTCGTATTCTACTACCCCATCAAATTCTGTCATGATCACCGCGTTAAACTGATCCCAGTTACACAATGGTGCACCTTTTTCCACAGTCTCTCCATCTTTTACAAGCAGAGTTGAACCGTAAGGTATGTTGTTAGAGATTAGAAGTTGGTTAGTAGCCGGATCGATGATACGGATTTCTCCACGACGACCGATCACGATAGTATTAACTTCACCCTCTTTGTTTGTATATTCTACTGTTCTAACATCTTCGAAGCTGATCTTACCTGGGAACTTCGCTTTCAAGTTCGCTTCAACGGAAACGTTCATCGCGGTACCCCCGGTGTGGAACGTACGAAGTGTCAACTGTGTACCAGGCTCACCGATAGATTGAGAAGCAATTACACCAACAGCCTCACCTACGTCAACCATTCTACCAGAAGCAAGGTTTCTACCATAACATTTAGCACAAACCCCTACTTTAGTTTCACAAGTCAATGGAGAACGAATCTCTATGGTTTCAATTGATGTTTCATCTACACGCTCAGCGATTTCTTCAGTAATCTCCTCTCCTGCTGCCAGAATCAATTCCTTAGTTATAGGATCGATAATGTCATGAACAGAAGTTCTACCAAGGATACGCTCAGAAAGTGGTTCGATTACATCATCGTTTTCTTTCAATGCTGAAACGTTGATACCTCTTAAAGTACCGCAGTCTTCTTCGTTCACTACAACGTCTTGAGCCACATCATGAAGACGACGAGTCAAGTAACCCGCATCGGCAGTTTTAAGGGCAGTATCCGCAAGACCTTTACGAGCACCGTGAGTAGAGATAAAGTACTCAAGAACATCCAAACCTTCTTTAAAGTTAGAAAGGATTGGGTTTTCGATGATCTCACCCACAGAACCCGCGATGTTTTTCTGTGGCTTGGCCATTAGACCCCTCATACCACCTAACTGACGAATCTGCTCTTGAGAACCCCTTGCTCCAGAGTGCATCATCATATATACTGGGTTGAAACCTTGTCTGTCGTTTTCCAACTGACGCAACAATGTCTCTCTCAAACGAGTGTTAACTCTTGTCCAGATATCGATGATTTGGTTATAACGCTCACGTTCAGTGATGATACCAAACATATAGTTGTTTTGTACCTCTTCTACTTCTTCACGAGCATTATCAATCAGACCTTGTTTTTCTTCAGGGATCATGATGTCACCTAAACCTATGGAAAGACCACCACGGAAGGCCGACTGGAATCCAAGTTCTTTGATATCATCTAGGAACTGCGCGGTACGGGCAAAGGATACTTCCTTAAATACCTTACCGATGATACCTTGAAGCTTTTTCTTGGTCAAAAGTTCATTGATATAACCTACTTTCTCAGGGACGAATTGGTTAAACAATACCCTACCTGCTACAGTATCGATCATTTTTTCTACCAACTCTCCGTTCTCATCTTTCACTTTTGCTTTCACTTTGATGAAGGCATGTTTAGAAAGACGACCTTCATTCAAGGCTATGATCACTTCTTCCGCACTATAGAAGATCTTGTCTTCTCCTAAGATTGGCTCTTCAGGAGTAGAACGTTTTCCTTTAGTTACGTAATAAAGACCAAGTACCATGTCCTGAGAAGGTACGGTAATAGGTGCACCGTTAGCCGGGTTAAGAATGTTATGCGAAGACAACATCAAGATAGAGGCTTCCATAATAGCTTCCTGGCTCAAAGGCACGTGAACAGCCATCTGGTCACCGTCAAAGTCGGCGTTAAACGCGGTACACACTAGAGGGTGTAATTGGATAGCTTTACCTTCCACCAGTTTAGGTTGGAAAGCCTGGATACCCAAACGGTGTAGTGTAGGAGCACGGTTTAGCAATACAGGGTGTCCTTTCAATACATTCTCAAGGATATCCCAGATCACCGCGTCTTTTCTATCTACGATCTTCTTCGCAGATTTCACCGTCTTAACTATACCTCTTTCAATCAGTTTACGGATGATAAACGGTTTGAAAAGCTCAGCGGCCATATCTTTAGGAAGACCACACTCGTGCAATTTCAATTCCGGACCTACCACGATTACCGAACGACCAGAGTAGTCCACCCTTTTACCTAATAAGTTCTGACGGAAACGACCTTGTTTACCTTTCAACATATCAGAAAGGGATTTCAAAGCACGGTTACCATCTGATCTAACGGCGTTTACTTTTCTAGAGTTATCAAATAACGAGTCAACAGCTTCTTGAAGCATACGTTTCTCGTTTCTCAAGATCACTTCAGGAGCTTTGATCTCTAAAAGTCTCTTCAGACGGTTATTACGGATGATCACTCTACGGTACAAGTCGTTCAAGTCCGAAGTAGCGAAACGTCCACCATCCAAAGGAACTAGAGGACGAAGTTCCGGTGGAATAACAGGTACCATACGGATAATCATCCACTCAGGTTTGTTCTCAATACGAGTTTGAGCATCTCTGAAGGATTCTACCACTTTCAAACGTTTCAAAGCTTCCGCTTTTCTTTGTTGAGAGTTATCCGTAGCTGCCTGGTGACGAAGTTCGTAAGACAATTCATCTAGCTTCAAACGAGAAAGAAGCATATAAAGCGCTTCAGCACCCATTTTAGCGATGAATTTCTGAGGATCTTCATCAGGTAACATTTGGTTTTCTCTAGGCAATTTGTCAAGAACGTCCAAATATTCTTCTTCAGTCAAGAAGTCCATTTGGCTTAAACCGTCCTCTTCTTTAATACCAGGCTGAATTACCACGTAACGTTCGTAGTATATTACTTGGTCTAGTTTTTTAGAAGAAAGGCCTAGCAAATAACCGATTTTGTTAGGAAGGGATTTGAAGTACCAGATGTGAGCTACAGGAACCACTAATTCAATGTGTCCCATACGTTCACGTCTAACTTTTTTCTCTGTTACTTCTACACCACAACGGTCGCAAATGATTCCTTTGTAACGGATTCTCTTGTACTTACCGCAGTGACATTCCCAGTCTTTCACCGGACCGAAAATCCTTTCACAGAACAAACCTCCCATTTCTGGTTTGTAGGTTCTATAGTTGATGGTTTCCGGCTGAGTAACTTCACCGTAAGAGCCTTCCAGAATGGATTCTGGAGAGGCCAAGCTGATGGTGAAGCTATTAAAATCGCTATTCAGCTTTTTATTTTTCTTTAGTGACATTTTCTATTCTTTGTTTGAAAATGATTACAATTAATTAAGAGTGATCTCTAGTGCAAGTCCTCTTAGTTCGTGCACCAATACGTTAAACGATTCCGGAATGCTAGCTTTAGGTAAGTTTTCACCTTTAACTATGGCTTCGTATGCTTTCGCTCTTCCGAGTACGTCATCGGATTTCAGCGTAAGGATCTCCCTTAATACATGTGACGCACCGAAGGCTTCCAGAGCCCATACCTCCATCTCTCCAAAACGCTGACCACCAAACTGAGCTTTACCACCCAGAGGTTGTTGAGTAATAAGAGAGTATGGTCCGATAGAACGAGCGTGCATTTTATCGTCTACCAAGTGACCTAGCTTCAACATATACATGATACCCACTGTTGTAGGCTGGTCAAAGCGCTCACCCGTTAAACCGTTATATAGGTATGTACGACCGAATTCTTGTAGACCTGCTTCTTTCAACTCAGCTGCCACTTCTTCGCTAGAAGCACCATCAAAGATTGGAGTAGCATATTTACGACCTAGCTTCTTTCCGGCCCATCCTAAACAAACCTCGTACAGCTGTCCGATGTTCATACGGGAAGGTACACCTAGTGGGTTTAGTACGATGTCCATGGTAGTTCCGTCTTCAAGGAATGGCATATCCTCGTCTCTTACGATACGAGCCACAACCCCTTTGTTACCGTGACGACCGGCCATCTTATCCCCTACTTTCAGTTTACGTTTCTTAGCGATGTAAACCTTAGCTAGCTTAACGATACCCGCTGGAAGTTCATCACCTACTTCAAGAACAAATTTCTCTCTCTTGAACACACCGATGATTTCAGATCTTCTAGTCAAATAGTTTTTCACTAATTGTACCAAAAGGCTGTTCGTTTCAGCATCATTAGTCCAGCCTTCCAAGATAATATCACCCAATAAGTTTGCTTCTTCAGGCACGTTATAAGTGCTTTCATCCACAAATGGGTTTTTCTCTGGGAATAGGTTATTCGTAATGTTCGAACGGTTAAACTTAACTCCTTTAGAGATTAGTTCTTCTCCGAATTTATGTTTCACACCATTAGAAGTTTTACCGTCTAATAGAGTTACCATTTTATCAATCATTACTTCTTTCAAGGCAGAAAGGTCTTTGCTGTGTTTTACCATCAGACGTTTAACTTCCTCCTTGTGTTTCAAACGTTCTTCTTTAGAAGGTCTAGAGAAGAGTTTGGTATCAATGATCACCCCTCTTAGAGATGGAGGTGCTTTCTTAGAAGCATCTTTCACATCACCGGCTTTATCACCGAAGATAGCTCTCAATAGCTTCTCTTCCGGAGTTGGATCAGACTCTCCTTTAGGAGTAATCTTACCGATAAGGATATCACCTTCTTTGATGTGAGTACCTACACGTACTATACCGTTTTCGTCCAGGTTCTTAACTGCTTCTTCAGATACGTTTGGAATTTCAGAAGTTAATTCTTCCTCTCCCCTCTTCGTATCACGTACTTCAAGGTCAAATTCCTCAATGTGGATGGAAGTAAAGATATCTTCACGAACCACACGTTCAGAGATTACGATGGCATCCTCAAAGTTATAACCTTGCCAAGGCATGAACGCTACCTGAAGGTTACGTCCTAGAGCAAGTTCACCACCCTGAGTAGCATAACCTTCTACAAGGATTTGTCCTTTCTTAACTCTTTGTCCTTTTAATACAATAGGACGAAGGTTAATACATGTATCCTGGTTAGTTCTACGGAACTTGATTAATTTATAAGTAGTGAAGTTCGTATCGAAGCTTACTAATTTCTGGTTATCTGTCCAGTCATAGTTCACTACGATCTTCTCAGCATCTACATAGTCAATCACCCCGTCTCCTTCTGCTACAACTAGCGTTCTGGAGTCACGAGCTAATTTACCTTCCAAACCAGTACCTACTATTGGAGCTTCAGGACGAAGTAAAGGCACTGCTTGACGCTGCATGTTCGATCCCATCAAAGCACGGTTAGCATCATCATGCTCCAAGAAAGGAATCATAGATGCCGCAATAGATACGATCTGGTTAGGAGCGATGTCCATATACTCGATCTCGTCTGGAGACTTCATTGGGAAGTCACCTTCGTAACGACATTTCAAAGTATCTACTGTAAAGCTTCCATCAGGATTTACATCTGCAGTAGCCATGGCAATGTTCTTACCATCTTCCTCTTCAGCCGTTAGGTATTCGATTTTTCCGGTCAACTTACCGTCTTCAATCTTGTTATATGGAGTCTCGATGAAGCCCATAGAGTTGATTTTCGCATAAGTACAAAGCGAAGAAATCAATCCAATGTTTGGACCTTCAGGAGTTTCAATAGTACAAAGACGACCATAGTGCGTATAGTGAACGTCACGAACCTCGAAACCTGCTCTTTCTCTGGATAGACCACCAGGTCCTAAAGCGGATAGACGACGTTTGTGAGTGATCTCCGCCAATGGGTTCGTTTGATCCATGAACTGAGACAACTGGTTAGTACCAAAGAACGAGTTGATTACAGAAGACAAGGTTCTTGCATTAATCAAATCTACCGGTTTGAAATCTTCGTTATCTCTAACGTTCATTCTTTCTTTGATGGTTCTGGCCATACGGGCTAGACCTACACCAAACTGTCCGGACAACTGCTCTCCTACGGTACGTACACGACGGTTAGATAAGTGGTCAATATCATCCACTACTGCTTTAGAGTTTATCAAACCGATCAAATACTTCACGATAGAGATGATATCCTCTTTAGAAAGAACTCTAGTCTCTAGTGGAGTATCCAAATTCAATTTGGTATTTACTCTGTAACGTCCTACTTCTCCTAAGTCATAACGCTTGTCAGAGAAGAACAGACCTTGGATAATCTCTCTCGCTGTAGCTTCATCCGGAGCTTCAGTGTTACGAAGTTGACGATAGATTTGTTCCACCGCTTCCTTCTCCGAGTTAGAGCTATCTTTTTGTAATGTATTGTAGATAATGTTATACTCAGAAACGTTGGCATCTTCTCTGTGAAGGATAACCGACTTTAATTCTGTGCTAAGGATCAATTCTACATCGTCCTCAGTGATAACGGAATCCCTCTCCAAGATAACCTCGTTACGATCAATAGATACTACTTCACCAGTATCCTCATCCACGAAGTCTTCTGTCCAAGTTTTCAACACCCTTGCTGCTAATCTTCTACCCACAACCTGCTTCAAGTTATCACGAGTAGCCGCGATTTCTTCAGATAGTCCGAAGAGATCCAAGATTTCTTTATCCGTTCCAAATCCAATAGAACGAAGTAGTGTAGTCACTGGAAACTTCTTCTTACGATCAATGTACGCATACATGACGTTATTCACGTCAGTAGAGAATTCGATCCAAGATCCTTTCATTGGGATCACACGTGCAGAATACAACTTCGTTCCGTTTGTATGCTTACTCATAGAGAAGAACACACCCGGAGAACGGTGAAGCTGAGAAACGATAACACGCTCTGCTCCGTTAATCACAAAAGAACCTCTTGAGGTCATGTAAGGGATGTTTCCTAAGAAAACCTCCTGCTCAATGGTCTCAAAATCCTCGTTGTCTGCGTCATTACAGGTCAATTTTAATTTGGCCTTCAATGGTACAGAATACGTCAAACCTCTATCGATACACTCATCTACAGAGTATTTTGGCTGGTCAATGGTGTAATCCACAAACTCTAGCACATAGTTCTCGCGCGAGTCTGCAATCGGGAAGTTATCCATGAAAGTTTGATACAAGCCTTCCGCTCTGCGGCTTTCAGCAGGTGTATCAATCTGGAAAAACTCTGTGAATGATTGCAATTGGATATCCAGAAAATCAGGATATTCTAACGCGGGCTGAACACTTGCAAAGGACTTCCTTCCGGTTTCTGTCAATTTCAAGGTTTAAATTGTTTTAATGTTTAACTACTGAAAAAATGCTGACAATAAGCGCATTGTCAGAAAAAATCGCAGTGAAGACCCCTTTGCATCAACCCCTACGAAAGGTCGAAGTGTCTCGGGCATAAATGGTGGT
This sequence comes from Leadbetterella byssophila DSM 17132, assembly GCF_000166395.1. Lineage (GTDB taxonomy): Bacteria > Bacteroidota > Bacteroidia > Cytophagales > Spirosomataceae > Leadbetterella > Leadbetterella byssophila. The sequence continues at coordinate 2,925,184 of NC_014655.1, read as the reverse complement.
TTGTAGGTAATCCACTTAATACGTGCGTATAATAAATGTTTCCTTACTTTGCACCAAAAGAGTGCAAAATTATTTAATCCTGTCGACAAATGCAAGTTTTTGATTAGTATATTAAGAAATTTAATTCGAGACACTTAAAGCCACTATAAGATTAAAAATTGATTAGAAAATTAAACCGGCCTTTTTTATAAAGTTAGAAATGGTTATAATTACTTTGCCACTAACACATCAATCATGAGAAAGTTACTTTTCCCACTCATATTACTTTTATTATCAGCGTGTACAGAAAGTGATTCGCCATCTAAAAAGGAAGAGATTTCAGCTGAATTTACTTTTCAATTTCAAAGCAAAAATCTTGTACAATTCACTAGCAAAGAGACCAATGCTGATAGTTATCAATGGGAGTTTGGAGATGGTAAAACTTCCAGTGAAGCTAATCCTTTGCACAAATATGACAATAATGGAAGTTACAAAGTAACCCTGACCGTAAAGTCGGCTAATCAAAATGTTTCAACATCTCAAAATCTAGAGGTTTCTGATATCACAAAACCTATTTCACAATTTACCTATGAAATCAAAAGTAGGGGAGTGGTAGAGTTTAAAAGCAGTGCCAGCTTTGCTACAGAGCACCATTGGGATTTCGGCGACGGAGAAAAATCCCATGCAATAAACCCCACACATACCTTCAAAAACAATGGAAACTATACGGTTTCCCTAAAAGTAACGAACGAGTTTGGGGAACATTCCAGTTCGCAAAATCTTGCTTTAACTCAGGTTTTGCCCCCTGAAGCCAATTTCACTTTTGTGATAGACAAAGGGAAAGTGAGCTTTACTAACCGCTCCGCGAATGCTGATTCCTTCATCTGGGATTTTGGAGATGGAGCATCCAGCCTAGAATATCATCCTGTTCACACCTATAAGAGTAACGGTAGTTATATTGTCAAATTAACAGCAGCAAATACTTTTGAACAGCACGTAATAGAAAAGACCGTTAGCGTCACCGGCTTAGGACCAAGTACAGCAAACCAAACCCTATACCTAAGTACGTTTACTAATAAGACTATCCTTGAAGCTTTAGATGCTTCCACCGGTGAACTTAAATGGGCAAGAGACGGATACGAGGGTAGGATAGAAGGCGCCATTACTGCAGTGGGTAACACACTCTATTTCTGCACCAATACTCATCTTTATGCGGTAGATGCTTCAAATGGAAACGTTAGATGGAGATACAATGCAGGCTCTTCTGGAAGCCCTTTGGTTCAAGACGGACGAGTGTATTTTGGTTCAAATAACCATCATGTCTATGCTATTAATGCCTCAAATGGGAACGTGATTTGGAGTACGCCTGTTGCCTCCGCAATCAGCGCCAGTGTCATCCTGGACAACCAAATCCTATACGTAGGAACTCATGCACCTTCAAGTGGAGGTGGCGGAATCTTCTATGCTTTAAATGCTTCAAATGGAAGTATCCATTGGCAAAGAGGGACCTATGGAGGCTCCATGAATACTAAGGCTCAGATCTCAGGGAACTACGTATATTTCGGCGGTTCCGTAGGTATCCATATCCTTAACAAGCATCAGGGCTCCGGGCATGAAGGCTTGATAGCATATTCCTTCAAGCAGATTCAGAACTCTAGTCCTATCGTAAGCGACCAGCATATCTTTGGAGTTGTAGATGGAAATGTCTTCCAGCGCATTGATGTGATCAATAATGCTGATATTTGGTCTGTTAACTTAGGTACTAGTGACCATAAAGCAAGCCCTGTATTAATAGGAAACACCTTCTATATCACTGCACGCAGCAAAGTTCTTTCCATAAATAAAGGAAATGGTGCTGAAAATTGGTCATTTAATGGGTCCAATTTTAGTTCGAGGAATGTTACCTATGCCAATGACATTGTATATGTCACAGATAATAAGGGCAGTTCTAGTGAGTTACTAGCACTTGATGCTAAGAATGGGCAAGTGATCTTCCGGACGAATGTGCAGGGAAGCTCGGGAGATATTACCGTAATAGGCAAAGATGGGAAATCCTGGTACCCCGGATCTACAGGACAAAATCCTTAATTCAAGGCTTCTTGTACGTGGGCAAGGAAATTCTTTGAAACGGGAACACTTTTCCCGTCTACAATCAGCTGCTTAGAGTTAAAGTGGCTGATTTTTTCTTTGTTGACAAGGAAAGCTCTATGCGTCTGGATAAACTGGATAGACGGAAGTGTATCCATGGCTTGTTTAATGGTACTTCTGTATCTATATACCTCATGTTCGCAGTGAACCAACAAGTAATTACCGTCAGATTCTAAAAATGAGATTCTGGATAGAGGCACCCTAACGTTCAGGTCTTCATCTTTAACGATAAGAAAAGGGGAGGGGCCGGATTCCGAATTCCTTAAGGCCAATTCTACCGTATTTATCAGGTCCACACTTTTGAAGGGTTTGGTCAAATACCCCATTGGAGTAGTAGCTATGGCCTTTCTTACTATATCCTGTGTCTCAAAAGCTGTCAGATAGAGGAAAGGTATGGCGAATTGAGATTTGATTAAATGCCCCAGACTTATTCCGTCTGTTTTACCCAAATGAATATCTAGAATAGCCAAATCTACCTTTTCGTATTTGAGCACCTTCAAAGCTTCATCAGCGCTCATGGCTTCCAGAACTTTATAATTTTCTTCCTGTAGCACCTTCTTAATCAGGCGACGGTTAAGGAAATCATCTTCAACTATGAGAATATTTTTCATTTATTGAAACACTATTTTTATTTCAAATCCATTGGAATTGCGGGTAACTACGTGGCCTTGCAACTGCTGAATTAGACCTTTAATGATCTCCATTCCCAGAGCACCTTCTCTTACTTCATTGAAATTATATCCTTTTCCATTATCCATATAAAGAAAATTAAAGCTTCTTTCTTCTTGCCATACGTGCAGATAGATTTTACCTTCTACCTTATCTGAGAAAGCGTGTTTAATGCTATTTGAAATTAATTCTACTAAGATCATTCCTAATGGTAAGACTTTGGAGATCTCCATTTTGTCCATTTGGCAACTGATATCAAGCTTCACTTTCTTAGCCAAAGAACCATAAGAATCTCTCACCAGATGGGCAAGACTTAAGAAATATTCCTCTAATCTAACAAATTGAATGTCTTCTGAGCTGTTTAGTCGGCTATAAAGCATAGACATGGAATGAATGCGGTTTTTGTTTTCCCTAACCAGTTCTTCCATATTACTAAAATTGACTGCCTCTTTTTGGATCTCCAAAATACTGATCACATGCTGCAGATTATTTTTTACTCTATGCTGCAGTTCTTTTAAGAGTACGGATTTCTGTTCTACTAAGGCCTGAAGATCATCTCTTTGACCCGCGATTAGGGCATTTTGAGCAGAAATTTTCCTATTCTTTCGCAGCAACTTGATGGACAAAAAGGTAACTATCAAAATAAGAACCACAGCTACCCCAATGAAGATCTTTTGTATTTTGATCACACTGGAGTTTCTGACATTCTCAAATTGCTGTTGCATGGTCCGCACTTTAACTAACTCTTCTTTATTCAGGTTGGCCACCATGGCTGAATATTTAGCATTTTGGTAGGCATAAGCAGAATCCAGGTTTTTCATCTTATAAAACCACTCGGCCCTTTGTCCAAAAATCAACTCTTTATAATGGTCATTTACTACCTGGATGCCTGCAAATGATGAATCGCTATACTTTTTTGCCAATTCCAGGTTATCCATACCCAAATAATTCCTAGCTATGTTATGATAGATAACAGGCTTACCCATAACATTATTAAAATGTTTATGTAGGCTTAAAACTTCTTTGTAGAGCTGATTGGAATGCTCATATTCCTTTTTCTTGTAAAATATTGAACCTTGAACTATTTGTCCATCTATTATAGATGCGCTGTCTCTGTAGGTAATGCCTAAGCGGACCGCTTCCATAGCAGATATCAGAGCTTTGTCCCATGTAGATGGATTTTGGGAAAATAGAATAGCTCTTCTTACCAATACTTTCGGTTTTAAATAAGTGTATTTTTCTATCCAAAATTCTGCCTTTTCAAGAAATTTTTGGGCCGTTGAGTATTGATTTAACTTCTCATAGCCTAATGCCATTTGAATGTAAATACGACAGAGTAAATCAAAATTTCCTTTCTGAATGGCTTTATTTTCAAGGGAATGTAGCATCTCTAGAGCTTCATGATTTTTATCTATGCGCTCAAGAAGAAGGGCTTTTCTGAAATTGAGTTCGGATTGTTTATTTTGATTAGCATCTGGAAGCAAATGATCTATGACCTGATCGCAGGTCTTAAATTGCTGATATAGAATAAGGCTATCCAGTAATATGAGATCCTGATCAATGATTTGTCCGAAGGTCGGAAAAGTAAGGAATAGGAATAGGGTCCACTTCATATTCGCAAGTTATGAATGCGAATTTATTGTACCTAAGCAAATCTACGGTTTGGGAGAGCCGCAGATCTGCAAAAGGACTCATTTTAGGGGAATTATTTATGCATAGGGTTCTATCCGGTTTCGAGATAGGCTACAAAAGTAGAGTAGGAGAGGAAATCGGGAAAAAATCTGGGATAAAATGCAAGAAAATAGGGACAGAATGTCGCTACAAAACTTAAAATTCCTTGGTCCTCTGATAAATTACATCTTTTTAAATGGAGATTAAATTCTGCACATAGAGAGAGAAAAAGCAATCATTAAATGCTGCTAAATCCTGTTATAGTATCCCATTTTCTATTAAAACATCTATTCCACGAGTAAGAAAGCATGCTCGAACATACTTCCATAAAGATTTCAGCATTTAGAAGAAAGTATAGATATACCTTTACTTACAACAAAAAGGTGTATTCTACATTCCATCTGCCTCCTTTGGTGGTTAAATCTGCCAAAGGTTCTTCATTTGCCTTTATATCAAAGTTGTACAATTTCCACTTCATCTCTTTCGGCTCCTGATAATATCGTAACCGTTGACTGAGAGTTAGACCAATGCCGGCCTGAAAACGGTGATGTTTCTTAAAAGTATATTGTAGGGAACTCATCAAGGTCCACCCTGTAAGTTCTATTACTGCTTTCTTCACTTTAAACGTTTCAGCGTGCCCGGCACCCTCACTTACCCAATTCCACTTATCCTTGATGATATAGCTTATTTTGGGCTTGATAGGGAGCATGCCACTAACTTTCCATCTATTGTTTAGCTTCCAATCCACCGAGGCAATGGGAATCCACATATGCGCATTAAAGTGATGGTTATATATCGTTCCTACACCTGCTACAAGAGCTTCTGAAAAGCGCTGAGTATAATTACCCACAATTCTATAGCGTAAAACGTCTTTAGAACCTGCATTAAAGTCACTGAATGCACCTATTAAAAAGCCCAACTGAATACTGGAATTCTCATTTAGAGCCAGTTTCCAAAGCAAGTTCAAATCAAGTCCTTGTAAACTCCGGTTTAATTGAGGATGTAAGCCAGAAAATTGATCGTGAGTGTAAATCCATTTTCCGCCTATGAGATGCTTAGCATTTTTATAAATAGGGAACAAGACACTGGCCTCGAAGTGATGGTTTTGACTCTTCAGTGTATCTCTATTTAGTACGTTATTTGTATAATTTACATTAACAATCTCTTGCTGAGCCTGAAGTGGGAGAGAGAAAAAAAGTAAGCCAAAAAATTCTTCATGTGTAATCGAGTAGGAAGATAGGGATTATTTCCCTATCTGTCCTCTCACACCACCCGGCATACGGATCCGTACCAAGGCGGTTTGTTAGAATAACGTCGTTTGATGCGTTGTTCTCCAGTAATAGTAGTCTGCAAATCCTTCGTAACCTAATTTAGTAAAGTATGAGTTTGTTAGCGTTGTTTGAACGATAGGGCTTGTCCCTGTCCGAGTATAGGATTTACGGGTGTTCGCATGTTGGTAGGCAAGCCAGCGTTTGGCTCCCAGTTTCATTAAGTTCCGAATTCGATTACCTGCGGTCTTCCATTGCTTCCAAAGCAGAACACGCAAGCGTCTTCGCACTAGTTCATCTAGTGTTACCATCACCTTCTTATTCGTTGCTATACGAAAGTAATCCACCCAGCCGTGAATAATTTGCCGTAGTTTAGTCAGTCGCTCATGCATAGGAGTAGCTGTATTACGTCGAGTATTTTGACGTAACTTCTCTCGGATTCGTTCGATACTCTTTGCAGAGATACGAATCTGCCAATCTCCTTGAGTTTTGAAGAAACTAAAGCCGAGTAAACTACTTTGGGAAGGTTTGCTTACCTTACTCTTTTCACGGTTCACTTTCAGTTTTAGTGTAGATTCGATGTAACTGGTGATGTTGCGCATAATACGAGTGGCGGATTTATTGCTCTTCGCGTAGATACTACAGTCATCCGCATAACGTACAAATCGATGTCCACGGGAGCTGAGTTCCGTATCCAGTTCGTTCAGGATGATGTTTGACAAAAGTGGACTTAAAGGACTGCCCTGTGGTGTGCCCTTGGTTCGCTTTTGTTCAAGACCATGATCCATAATCCCACAACGAAGGTATTTCCCGATCAGCGCTAGGACTCGACGATCCGTAATCTTCTTGCTCAAAAGATGCATCAGTATGTCGTGGTTCACTTGATCGAAGAATTGTTCCAAATCAAGTTCAACGACCCACGTGTAGCCCAAGTTCAGATACTCTTGCGCTTTAATGACGGCCTGATGAGCATTACGATTCGGACGGAAGCCGTAGCTGTTATCGTGAAAATCACCCTCATACTTTAACCCAAGCCATTGGGAAATGCTTTGCTGAATAACACGGTCGATGACCGTTGGGATACCCAGCATACGCTTGCCGCCACTTGCTTTGGGAATCTCTACTTTCCGAACAGCTTGTGGGCGGTAAGTGCCAGAGAGAATATCCGATCGCAGGGATTGCCAGTGCGTGTTAAGGTAGTCACGAAGATTATCGATCTGCATACCATCAACTCCGCTAGCACCTCCATTAGAGATGACACGATCAACTGCGTGTTTGACATTTCGGATGTGTAATATCTCTTCCAACATAGTATTACTAAAAAAAAACCTCAGGCATTGTGTCCACTTCGTTGCACGACTCAGCTAAGCTCCTCTTGCATTTTACTATCAGTTTCCGACCTACCCTCATGCAAGCAGTTCTCTTATGTGGTTCGGCTTTTAACACTTCGTCATAAACTTCATGGTTCCTTTGCCATTCTAACATTCAGACCTTCCCCTGTATAAAGTAGAGAAGCAGGGTACTATGTCCTCTGCTGACTTCTGACTAAAGCATACTAGCATTATTATTCTGCTATATGTTTCTTCGCGGGCATTCGCGTATACCTTTGACAGAGTTTAGTCAGATCTCCCCAGGTAAGAACAATAACTTTCACCTCATATATCCGCTACATTTACCATAGTGTTTCCGTACAGTTTAGGGCTTTGGCTTGTTTTGCAGCCTCACCCAACACTTGCGGCCTTGTATGTAGTTTCTGTTCGTCGGATCGAGGTTTTGCCTCAGACTTCCTTCAGATTCCACCTCACGGTGGACACCCTTGTCATAAGCTAACACTTCCCACTGTAAAGGCGTGTTCGGGACTTACACCCTAGAGTTATTGCACATGCTGGGCACACAAAAAAAAGACACTGCCGTTTGGCAGTGTCTTTTGTATCAAATATATATAAATTATTTGATTTCAACTTCAGCACCAGCTTCTTCCAATTGTTTCTTAAGAGCATCAGCTTCGTCTTTAGCAACACCTTCTTTCAATGCTTTAGGAGCGCCATCAACTACTTCTTTAGCTTCTTTCAAACCAAGACCAGTTAGGTCTTTAACTAACTTAACAACTTGAAGTTTGTTAGCACCACCTGATTTCAAGATTACGTCGAAAGAAGTTTTTTCTTCAGCTGCAGGAGCATCAGCACCAGCTGCAGGACCAGCAACTACTACTGCACCACCAGCTGCAGGCTCGATGCCATATTCGTCTTTCAAAATTTGAGCAAGCTCGTTAACTTCTTTAACTGTTAAGTTTACTAATTGTTCAGCAAAAGCTTTAATATCTGCCATTTTTATAAAAATTTAGATAGTTTAAAAATTAAATAAAGTGGGGAAATTCCCCGATAAAAAAATTAGGCTGCTTCTTTCTCAGAAAGAGTTTTAAGAATACCAGCCAGGTTTTGACCACCACTCTGCAAAGCGCCAATAACGTTTTTCGCAGGAGATTGAAGTAGTCCGATTACTTCGCCAACCATTTCGGCTTTCGACTTCAATTTCGATAGAGCATCCAATTGGTCGTGACCAATGTACAATCCACCGTCAATAGAAGCACCTTTAAGCTTAATTGATTCTTTGTTATCTTTTAAGAAATCTTTGATCAAGGTAGCTGCTGCCTTTCCATTTTCAGGATGGAACATGATACCTGAGAATCCTTTAAGTACTGAACCTTTGAATGACGTGTAATCTGCATCAAGTGTAGCAAGAGCTTTTTCTATAAGCGTGTTTTTTACTACCACATATTCTATACCTGCTTCGAAGCATTTGCGTCTCAGTTGGTTAGTTTTAGCCACTGAAAGACCGCTAGCATCTGTAATATAGAAAAATGGGTTAGCAGCAAACTTCTCGCTCAGCTCTTGAATGATAAGTGCTTTCTCTTCTCTTGTCATGATTACAGTCCTATAATTGTTGATTTATCAATCTGAATACCAGGACTCATTGTACTGGACAATGAAATACCTTTTACGTAAGTACCTTTTGCCGAAGATGGCTTAAGTTTGATCAAAGTCTGAATCAATTCGTTTGCGTTTTCAGCTAGTTTTTTAGCGTCAAATGAAACTTTACCGATTCCTGCATGAATGATACCTGTTTTATCAACTTTGAAGTCAATTTTACCAGCTTTCACTTCTTGCACGGCTTTACCTACTTCTAAAGTAACAGTACCTGATTTAGGGTTTGGCATTAGACCACGAGGACCTAAAACTTTACCTAATCTACCAAGTTTAGCCATTACAGTAGGCATAGTGATAATCACATCGATATCCGTCCAGCCTTCTTTCTCAATCTTCTGAATGTAATCATCAAGACCTACGTGATCTGCACCAGCTGCTTTAGCTTCTTCTGCTTTGTCAGGAGTACAAAGTACAAGTACACGTACTTGTTTACCAGTACCATGAGGCAAAGCAACAACGCCACGCACCATTTGGTCAGCTTTACGAGGGTCTACACCTAATCTTACGTCAATATCAACTGAAGCGTCAAATTTAGTGTAAGAGATCTCTTTCAGAATTTTCGCGGCTTCCTCTAAACCGTACGATTTCTCGATATCGAATTTAGCTAAGGCCTCTTTTCTTTTTTTGCTTATTTTAGCCATAATTGTTGGTAGTTAACGTTCGACTCTCTGTTCGAACTCCCATGAATAATTAATTAAAACGGTCTTTCACCCGTAATGTTCAAGCCCATGTTATTAGCTGTACCTTCCACCATTTTCATAGCAGACTCTATAGTAAAGCAGTTCAAATCAGGCATCTTGGTTTCAGCGATAGTTTTCACTTGATCCCAAGTCACAGAACCTACCTTGTTACGGTTAGGCTGATCTGATCCTTTCTTCGCTTTAGAGGCATCCAATAAAAGTACTGCAGTAGGAGGGGTCTTAATTACGAAATCAAAGGATTTATCTGTGTAATATGTAATTAACACAGGAACCACTTGTCCCATTTTATCTTGAGTTCTAGCATTGAACTGCTTACAGAACTCCATGATGTTAATACCCTTAGAACCTAAAGCAGGACCAATCGGAGGTGCAGGGTTAGCCTGTCCACCTTTGGCTTGAAGTTTTAAGTAGCCTGCGATTTCTTTCGCCATCTTTCTTTTGTTTTAAAATTTGAGAAATACGAACTAACGAACTCAATCTTACTCCTAACTTTCTTAAGTCACAATCAGAAAGGGGACCAAGACGATCATCCGATTCTCCAAAGTCTGTCTTGTACTCTCAGGGGAAGCGTAACCTGCTGATTACAGGACAAGAGGACAAACAGAACTCCGCCATTTTAGACTCTTCGCCTAAAATGGACTGCAAAGGTAGTAGAAATAAATTGACAAACAAATAGTTATCTGAAAATTATCTGTAAATCCTACTATACCACCTCAAGCGTACGCATAAAAAAAGGGGTTTTAAAACCCCTTACTTCTTTTCCCCTAAAATAATTCTAGGTTTTAAGCGCAATCCGAAGTTTCCATCTGTTTTTTGTCGGATAAACTCCACCGCTTCATCTATAGAATCAGTAACAATAAATAGATCAGGATCTTTTAGAGATATGGTCTTTTGGTCAACCATACTTTTAATATGCTTTATCATATGATCATGATATTCTGAACCAAAGACCACCACAGGAAACTGCTCAATCTTTTCTGTCTGAATTAGGGTCAAAGCCTCAAAGAATTCATCTAGGGTTCCAAAGCCTCCCGGACAAATCACAAAAGCATACGAGTATTTGATTAACAAGGTCTTTCTAACGAAGAAGAACTTAAAATTGACAAATTTATCCAGATACGGATTTGCATGCTGCTCATGCGGTAATTCAATATTACAAGCCACTGAAGGTCCACCTGCATCTTTAGCACCGCGATTTGCTGCCTCCATGATTCCTGGACCTCCGCCTGTCATTATGGTAAAACCTAATGTTGAAATCCTGGCAGATAGTTCCCTCGCTTTTTTGTAATATATATGATTCTCATCAAAACGGGCAGAACCAAATACCGTAACACAAGGTCCAACGAAATGCAAAGTCCTGAAACCTTTGATAAACTCCATAAATACATCTACTGCAAATCTAAATTCTTTCCATCTGGTCCGTGGTCCTTCCAGAAATCGGGTTTCTGAGTTTCTTAACATCGTTTCTTAATTGGTTATATTGGCAATATAATGACGAGAAAGCAGTGAAAAAAATTTTATAGAAGCCTATCTCCTTCCCCCAATTTTCCTCATTTTTCGCATTGACTAAGCAAAAGCACTTATATTTAGCCATCTATTTTCTAAATTATGAGAATCCTCCTTCTATTCCTGAGCTTTTCTACTTTTGGACAAAATCTAAAAATCGAATACGAAACCTTTTTTAATGATAAATCCACGGGCAGACCTCTTTATGCTTATGCTCAACCTGAAAAAACCTATCTAACTACAGAAAGAGTAGGAGGGGAGCAGACCCTTTATACTGCTAAAAGTAAAACCATCACCTACATCACACCGCTGGGGGAAGGTAAAACCATAGGAGGTACAGACACCCTCAAGTACAAGTACACCTTTGCAGAAGACAGGAAAGAGATATTAGGTTATACCTGTCAAAAAGCAGTCAGCATAGTTAATTCTAACACCATAGAAATCTGGTTTACTAACGCACTTCCGTACTTTGTTGCACCCAGTGCCATAGGAATAGAACTGGGAGCTGTGTTAGAAGTAGTTAGGAATGGAAACCAGGTTACCAGGGCAAAAAACATTGAAAAAACGAGTTCATTCCCATCTCTTCCCACTTACACCTCACATGATATCTTAACCTACAGAGATATCCTATGGAAAAACCGCTTCACCGCCATAACTGTTTTAGATCATGAACTAATAAACTGGAACGAAGAAACTAAGGCCAAAGAAGGGGTTATGCGCTTCGCAAATGGAACACTATTAGTTAAAAAAGTGAAATTTCCTACCATAGGATTTGATACTCAAGTATTTGTAGAACTGAAACAAAGATCTAACGGAGATGCATACGACAGGACAGGCTCTGTCTTTATTATACCGGAGAGTAATGCACTCAACTTCTTTGAAGGTTTACAAAACGGACTGGATAAGATCCCTCAACTAACTAGTAAAGACGGGGAGGTATACCAAGGGTATCATCTGACCAACAACTATTTACCGAACGTAGAACTGATGCGCTTCTTCACATCCTTTGGTATAAATCATTACAATTATAATGCCATCAAAGGTAAAGAGTGGTTAGATCATACGAGCTTCCGACAAGAAATTTCAGAGCTTCGTAGCCTTCTCAGTGATAAAGAAATTTATGTAGGCACCTACATAGGCAACTACGATAAAGGTTGGCATGAAGTCAGCCTGGAGATCACTTTGCACAAAGGAGAGAATGCATACCATAGATTTGATTTTGCCCTGCCTCTATTTAATACGGTCAATGTGATGGAAATGGGAGGACAGAATTACTCGACCTTATTTAAGGATGAAAATGGACTGAATGTAGAATTTACCCTTGAACATGATCTTAAAGACGCCCAACTGAGATACATTACTACAGGTCATGGTGGATGGGGAAATGGAGATGAATTCCTACCTAAAAAGAACACCATTTACCTCGATAACTTTGTGGTACATAGCTTTACTCCTTGGCGACAAGATTGTGGTTCTTACCGACTTTCCAATCCCGTATCAGGGAATTTTGCCAGCGGACTGTCATCTTCGGATTTGAGTAGATCCAACTGGTGCCCGGCCACTGTCACTAACCCTGTATATATAGAATTAGGGGATTTAAAGGCAGGAAAACATAGCATACGCGTAAAGATTCCTCAGGGGCAAAGGGAGGGAAGTAGTTTTAGTTTTTGGAACGTGAGTGGCGTCCTTCTGGGAAAAAAATAAGGGGTTCTTATGAACCCCTAAAATACGTATTTGGTAGATAGAAAATGAGATTTATTTCCTTCTACTATCCAGTTGAAGATGTCTTTATTCATGTCCGTATCCTTAGTGGCCACTACCGTACGTATGGAAAATGCCCTTAAAGCATCCTCTACAGACAGTGTGCCTTCCGCTGAATCTTTTCTACCGGTGAAAGGAAAAGTATCCGGCCCTCTTTGACACTGAGCATTGATATTTACCCTGCTTACCTGATTCACCAATGGATCTATCAGATTAGCAATCTGCTCCGGATTTGACCCAAAAATACTAACCTGCTGGCCATGAGATGAATCTATGATATACTGAATAGGTTCTTCAATATCATCAAAGGGTACCACCGGAATAATAGGTCCAAACTGTTCCTCTCGATATACCTTCATTTTTTCGTTAACTGGATATAAAACAGCGGGATATACGAAGGAATTGACGGTAGTTCCACCTCCTTCATTCATCACATCCGCTCCATTTTCTTTGGCGTCAGCAATGCATTCAGCCAGATATGCTGGCTTACCCGGCTCCGGAAGAGGTGTTAACTGAACCCCAGGCTCCCATGGCATCCCAAATTTCAGTTTTTCAACTTCTTCTACGAAAAGGTTTAAGAATCTTTTAGCAATGGATCTATGCACCCAGATGATTTTGATGGCCGTACACCTTTGTCCATTGAAGGACAAAGAGCCTAAAACACACTCTTTCACCGCCAGTTCCACGTCTGCGTTCTTCAAAACTATGCCTGCGTTCTTGGCGTCTAAACCTAATACTGCTCTCAATCTGTTCAATTTTGGGTGCATTTTCTTCAGGTCACTGGCCACTTTACTAGAACCTATTAAGGTCAATACATTGATTTTTCCGGATTGCATCAATGGAGGAACCACATTAGCACCCCTTCCATAAATGGTATTCACCACACCCTTTGGGAAACAGGATTTGAACGCTTCTAGCATAGGATAATGCAGAAGAGTACCATGTTTGGGAGGTTTGAAAAGTATAGTATTCCCCATTAAGATAGCAGGAATAAGCATGGTATACGTTTCATTCAAAGGATAATTAAAGGGACCCATACATAATACTACACCGAAAGGTGAACGTCTTATCTGACCTATGATGCCCTGCTCTATCTTAAACCTTGAAGAATTCCTATCAATATCTTTTAGACAGTCTATGGTATCATAAATGTATTCCACCGTTCTGTCAAATTCCTTTATTGAGTCAGCCAAGGATTTACCTATCTCATACATAAGAAGAGTAACGATCAATTCCTTCTGCTCTAACATCTTCCGAACGAAGTTGTCCATGCAGGCAATACGGTCACTCACGCTCATGGTAGGCCACTCACCTCTACCGGAGTCGTAGGCCTTTAATGCTGCATCTAAAGCCTCCTGAGCTTCTTTTTCACTGGCTATTGGGTAAGAACCTATACATAGATTTTCATAGCCCCCTTCTTTCTTTAAGTAGATTGGAGAATAAACCTTTTGAACTGGACCGTCCCAAGGAATCATCTTGCCTCCGCATAGGTATTCCTTTTGGTGAATGGGAGTAAGTTCATGTGCTGCAGGTAATTGCTCCGGAAAGATCTCCGAAATTCTTTCTTCTAGTGTTTTCATTGTTTTTAACCTAAGGTTTCACCGCGAATATAGATGAAAGGTTTCTTGAAAACACTTAGTAAAACTATATTATATTCTGCAAAAATGACCTTTTACAGACTTTTGTTTAGTTAAAATCAAAAATTTATATAGTAAAAGACGCTTTGACAAAAGATTCTTCATTTCGAAATCGTTCTCGAACCTATAGAAATGAATAGATCATATTTTTTCAACGGAGGCAATCGAGTAGGAAGATAGGGATTATTTCCCTATCTGTCCTCTCACACCACCCGGCATACGGATCCGTACCAAGGCGGTTTGTTAGAATAACGTCGTTTGATGCGTTGTTCTCCAGTAATAGTAGTCTGCAAATCCTTCGTAACCTAATTTAGTAAAGTATGAGTTTGTTAGCGTTGTTTGAACGATAGGGCTTGTCCCTGTCCGAGTATAGGATTTACGGGTGTTCGCATGTTGGTAGGCAAGCCAGCGTTTGGCTCCCAGTTTCATTAAGTTCCGAATTCGATTACCTGCGGTCTTCCATTGCTTCCAAAGCAGAACACGCAAGCGTCTTCGCACTAGTTCATCTAGTGTTACCATCACCTTCTTATTCGTTGCTATACGAAAGTAATCCACCCAGCCGTGAATAATTTGCCGTAGTTTAGTCAGTCGCTCATGCATAGGAGTAGCTGTATTACGTCGAGTATTTTGACGTAACTTCTCTCGGATTCGTTCGATACTCTTTGCAGAGATACGAATCTGCCAATCTCCTTGAGTTTTGAAGAAACTAAAGCCGAGTAAACTACTTTGGGAAGGTTTGCTTACCTTACTCTTTTCACGGTTCACTTTCAGTTTTAGTGTAGATTCGATGTAACTGGTGATGTTGCGCATAATACGAGTGGCGGATTTATTGCTCTTCGCGTAGATACTACAGTCATCCGCATAACGTACAAATCGATGTCCACGGGAGCTGAGTTCCGTATCCAGTTCGTTCAGGATGATGTTTGACAAAAGTGGACTTAAAGGACTGCCCTGTGGTGTGCCCTTGGTTCGCTTTTGTTCAAGACCATGATCCATAATCCCACAACGAAGGTATTTCCCGATCAGCGCTAGGACTCGACGATCCGTAATCTTCTTGCTCAAAAGATGCATCAGTATGTCGTGGTTCACTTGATCGAAGAATTGTTCCAAATCAAGTTCAACGACCCACGTGTAGCCCAAGTTCAGATACTCTTGCGCTTTAATGACGGCCTGATGAGCATTACGATTCGGACGGAAGCCGTAGCTGTTATCGTGAAAATCACCCTCATACTTTAACCCAAGCCATTGGGAAATGCTTTGCTGAATAACACGGTCGATGACCGTTGGGATACCCAGCATACGCTTGCCGCCACTTGCTTTGGGAATCTCTACTTTCCGAACAGCTTGTGGGCGGTAAGTGCCAGAGAGAATATCCGATCGCAGGGATTGCCAGTGCGTGTTAAGGTAGTCACGAAGATTATCGATCTGCATACCATCAACTCCGCTAGCACCTCCATTAGAGATGACACGATCAACTGCGTGTTTGACATTTCGGATGTGTAATATCTCTTCCAACATAGTATTACTAAAAAAAAACCTCAGGCATTGTGTCCACTTCGTTGCACGACTCAGCTAAGCTCCTCTTGCATTTTACTATCAGTTTCCGACCTACCCTCATGCAAGCAGTTCTCTTATGTGGTTCGGCTTTTAACACTTCGTCATAAACTTCATGGTTCCTTTGCCATTCTAACATTCAGACCTTCCCCTGTATAAAGTAGAGAAGCAGGGTACTATGTCCTCTGCTGACTTCTGACTAAAGCATACTAGCATTATTATTCTGCTATATGTTTCTTCGCGGGCATTCGCGTATACCTTTGACAGAGTTTAGTCAGATCTCCCCAGGTAAGAACAATAACTTTCACCTCATATATCCGCTACATTTACCATAGTGTTTCCGTACAGTTTAGGGCTTCGGCTTGTTTTGCAGCCTCACCCAACACTTGCGGCCTTGTATGTAGTTTCTGTTCGTCGGATCGAGGTTTTGCCTCAGACTTCCTTCAGATTCCACCTCACGGTGGACACCCTTGTCATAAGCTAACACTTCCCACTGTAAAGGCGTGTTCGGGACTTACACCCTAGAGTTATTGCACATGCTGGGCACACAAAAAAAAGCCTGCATTTGAGGATGCAGGCTTAAAAACATAGAAGAATATCTTATAATTTTCTTTTTCCGGCTGAGCCTACAGAGATCATGGCACAACGGAACCCGATAGTAGCGGTAGAAGAATCCTGATCTAAGAATCTTCTGGTACCAGGAGATAGCCAATAAGCTACGTCGTTCCAAGAACCTCCTTTGTATACTCTAACGCGGTTATTAATTAGTGAATTATAATTGGCGTTATCGTAATTCTTTTCTTCGTCTTGGTAATCACTTCTACGAATGGGGTTCAAGTCGTTAAAGTCTCTATAAGAGTTAGGACGATACAAGTCATACACCCATTCGTTCACGTTTCCGGCCATGTTATAAAGACCGAAATCATTAGGATAGTATTCGTATACAGGGGCGGTGATTTGGTATTTATCGTTCAATCTTCCTGCAATACCGGCGTAGTCACCTCTACCTCTTTTATAGTTAGCTTGCATTTCACCACGAGCCTTTCCTTTTGCTCTTCTTAATGAAGAACCATCCCATGGATAAATACGGTTATCATAGTTTTCATCTACGGAAAGGGTTCCAATAGTTGCCTTAGCTGCATATTCCCATTCTGCCTCCGTAGGTAAGCGGAAATCTGGAAGGTTAATACCGGTTTCAATAGGAACTCTCCCTGTAACTTGAGGGGTGTTATCAGCTACCTCTTCCGCACCTTTCTTCTTTCTACCGAATGACAAGGTTTTCTTTTCCCCTTTTCCACCGTATTTAGCGTACATTTCGCGGTTTACTACAGCGGATCTCCATTTACAATAGTCATTAGCTTGTACCCATGAAACCCCTACTACAGGATAACTACGGAAACCTGGGTAACGTAAATATTGATCTACATACTGGTCGTTAAAAGACATTTCATGTGCCCAAACGGTAGTATCCGGAAGAGCGGCAGCATAGAATTCACGAGTAGAATCTCTACTTACAGCGTATAGATACTCCAGATAGTCAAGGTTAGCAATCTCCGTTTCGTCCATGTAGAATGAACTTACGGTAACAGTACGATCTATGTTATCACGTGAATACATAACGTCTTCCTCAAGGGTACCCATGACGAAACGTCCACCTTCAATAAATACCATATTTGGACCGGCAGGTTGGCCTTTAAAATCAGCCACTCTAAAACCTTCACCTTCTTTTTTTGCATAAGCAGCACCGGTGGTGCGGCTTCTTTTGCCTGGATCATTCGAAGATTTTTTACCGCTGCTGCAAGATGCCGCAACAAAAAGAGTAAGTGCTAGGAAAGGAACACTTAGAATTAGTCTCTTCATTATAAATTATTTTTATTACACGAATCGCAAAAATAAATTAAATATCTGGAATCTTAGCTTTCAATGTGAATTCTTATCTTATCAAATAGGTCATCTATTTGCTGAATAGCTTTCACATCATTCACTTCAAACACCAATTTATCCTTAACTTGCTTTAAAGCAGCAAGTTTTGGATTCAATTTAATGAAATCAAGAATTTTGCCAAATTTATCGTTTTGATAGTAGGATTGATGCTTTTCTGAAACGAAATAGCCTTTTAGTTTATTATTTTTCAAAACTAATTTTTCAAATCCTATAAATTCGGCTTTCCATCTGATTCTTACAATCTTAAACAGCTCCTCTACTTCATCTGGTAATGGCCCGAACCTATCTATCAAAGAAGACTTCAATTTATTCAGCTCATCTTCTGTTTTTAGAGTGTCAATGGTATTATAAACCGAAAGCCTCTCGGCGATATTGGATATGTAGGCATCCGGAATAAGGATCTGCATATCCGTCTCTATCTGACAATCTTCTATTTTGAAGTTTTTCTCGCTTAATTCTTCTTCAAATAAGCTTCTGAATTCGGTTTCTTTCAATTCAGAAACTGCTTCATCCAGGATTTTATGATACATTTCGTACCCCAAATCATTGATAAATCCGCTTTGTTCTGCGCCAAGAAGATTACCTGCTCCTCTGATGTCTAGGTCACGCATGGCAACCTTGAAACCATCTCCTAAATCAGAGAATTGTTCAATGGTCTGCATTCGCTTCCTAGCATCTGTAGTGAGGCTGGATAGGGGAGGAGTTAATAAATAGCAGAAAGCTTTTTTATTCGATCTACCTACTCTACCTCTCATCTGGTGCAGGTCTGACAGACCAAACATATGGGCTTGGTTAATGATGATGGTGTTTGCGTTAGGAATATCCAGACCTGATTCAATGATGTTTGTTGATATCAGGATATTGGTTTCATTTTCAATGAACCTGATCATCACCTTTTCTAGTTTTTCACCTTCCATCTGTCCGTGCGCTACGCCAATCTTTGCTTCCGGCACCAATCGATAGATGATATTAGCTATTCTGTCTATATCTCCCACACGGTTATGTACAAAGAATACCTGACCACCTCTGTTTAATTCATAAGTGATAGCGTCACGGATAATTTCTTCTTTGAAGGTTTCTACTCTGGTCTCTACGGTTTGTCGGGTAGGAGGAGGAGTAGCGATCACAGATAAATCTCTGGCACCCATCAAAGAGAAATGAAGTGTACGCGGAATAGGGGTGGCTGTAAGTGTTAGGACGTCTACGTTTAGCTTCAATTCCTTGATTCTGTCCTTTGCTTTCACCCCGAATTTTTGTTCTTCGTCAATGATGAGAAGTCCCAAATCCTTAAACTGTAAACTCTTACTCAAGAGCTTTTGTGTACCAATTAGGATATCTACTTTCCCCTCTTTCACGTCTTTAAGGGTTTTATTCGTATCCTTTGTGGTCTTAAATCTATTGAGATAATCTACAGTGACCGGCATATTTGATAGACGTTCAGAGAACGTTCTGAAATGTTGAAGGGCCAGGATAGTCGTGGGCACTAAAACTGCTACCTGTTTTCCATCCACCGCGGCCTTAAAAGCAGCACGTATGGCCACTTCCGTCTTACCAAACCCTACATCACCGCATACTAAACGGTCCATAGGATAGGGTTTCTCCATATCTGCTTTGACTTTAGCTGTAGCTGCAGCCTGATCCGGAGTGTCTTCATACATAAATGAAGATTCCAGCTCTATTTGGAGATAATTATCCGGAGAGAAGGCAAATCCAGGTGCTTCCCTACGTTTCGCATAGAGGGCAATCAGCTCTTTGGCTATATCCTTTACCTGTTTTTTGACCTTAGATTTTCTAACTTCCCATTCTCCTGAGCCTAATTTACTCATGGTAGGTGGCTCACCTTCTTTTCCAGAATACTTGGAAATTTTGTGTAAGCTGTGAATGTTCACATACAAGAGGTCATTGTCTCGGTAGACTAATCGGATAGCTTCCTGCTTTTTACCTCCTACGTCTATGGTTTCCATCCCGGCGAAACGTCCTATTCCATAATCCACATGGGTTACAAAATCTCCGGGTTGTAAGGTCTTGAGCTCTTTCAGTGTTAAGGCCTTAGACTTATTAAATTTCTCCTTCTCTTTATATCTATTAAATCTTTCAAAGATCTGATGTTCAGTGTATACCAAGAGTTTATTTTGGACGTCAATAAACCCTTCTCTAAGATTAGCCGAAAGGGGAGTAAATTTGAACTGGGGATTGACTTCCGCAAAGAGTGTTTCTAACCTGTTTAATTGTTTTAATGAATCAGAAGCGATAAAAATGGAATATCCTTCCACTTGCTTTTCTGTCAAGTTCTGATTCAATAATTGAAAGTCTTTATGAAAAGAAGGCTGTGGTTTAGACTCAAACTCAAAAACCTCAGCTTTAGTAAAATATCCACTTTTACCCCATTCTATGGTGGTATGTTTGGCTACTTCCTTCTTGATTTCCTCCGAGTTCATGTGGGTAACATGAGGAGGGAGGTTCAAATTAATATCTCCACTACCGGTTTCTTCGTACCTTCTCTCTACTTTTTGGTAATAGGCATCTGACCTGTCTAAGATAAAACTGAGATCATTTATAGCCATTAATGCATCTGAAGGCAAGAAGTTAAAGAAAGAAACGGTTTCTTCTACTTGCAGCTTATCCTGTAGATTCGGCGTAATGCTGATCTGATCCGTCTTTTGGGTTGATAACTGAGATTCCGCTTCAAAGGCGCGTATACTTTCTACTTCATCACCAAATAACTCAATTCTATAAGGAACCTCAGCGGAATACGAAAATACGTCAAGAATCCCGCCACGAACGGCAAATTGACCGGGTTCATATACAAAGTCTGTTTTCTCAAATTGATAAGAATCCAGAAGTTCAGTGACAAAGTTCAAATCCAGAGTATCTCCTACCTTTACTTTGAGGGTGTTTGCCACTAAAGACTTCTTACTTACTACTTTCTCCACCAAAGCCTCCGGATATGTCACAATCAATAAGGGCTGTGTACTAGAGAAGCGAGTCAAAAGTGCTGATCTCTGTATGATATTTGCATTTTCAATTTCACCCGATTCATGTTTAAAAGATGCGGGGAAGTAGGCAATTTCCTCTGCCTCATAACCATAAAGGTTCTGAAGGTCATTGTAGAAATACAGGGCTTCTTCTCTATCTTCTAAAATAACTAGTATGAATTTCTTAAGATTTTCATACAAAGCCGCCGTACTAATGCTCTTTAAGCTTCCAGTTAAACCCTGAATACGGACATGATGAGTCCTGCCCAGTGCATCACCTACGTTCTGCACAAAACTGTCATGGGAGTATATCTTAAGAAAATCGCGTGCGTTCAAAACCAGAAATTTGGGGCTGCAAAGTTAGGAACTGTCTTTTAAAATTGAGCAGAGCTTATCACAGATATATAAATCAGTTTCAAAAACTTATGATTCCTTTGATTTTGAAATATTGTATTTATTTAAGAATTACTATTATAATCATAAGCCAAAACCTCCACTTTCATTCTAAATAAGGGATACTTTTAAAATATTACTTGACACTATTTGGAATTAATCTAATTTTGCGGTCATTATTTTTAATTAATCTAAATAGTTCAGGCGAAAATGTATATACGACTACTGATTATTTCCATTTTACTATTACCAACTAAAGTATTTGCGCAACAAAGCCATTTTAGTGGTAAAATAGTAGGAGACCGTCAGGAGCCGGTAGCCTTTGCAACAGTAGTACTGGAAGGTACTTCTTTTGCTGTAATGAGTGATGATAAAGGAAGATTTGAATTTAGGAATGTTCCATTTGGCACATACCAATTAAAGATTACATCCTTAGAGATACACACATCCAGTTTTAAAGTTCAAATATCAAAATCTGAACACAAACAGGATTTTTCCGTGAAAATGCGTACGGAGAATGAATTATCTGAAGTCAAGGTTCAAGGGAAAACAGAGAAGAGACAGATGGAAACAGCCGGTTTTACTGTCTCCATTATTCAGACGAAAGAAGCTTCCTTACGAAGTGTGACCACCAATGAGCTATTAGATAGAACCGTAGGAGTTAGAGTTAGACAAAATGGGGGAATGGGCTCCCGTGTGGAATATAACCTGAACGGAATGTCAGGCAGTGCGGTAGGAATCTTTCTAGACGGAATTGAGATCTCTACTTACGGTTCTTCTTTCAACTTGAACAACATTCCTCCGGCCATGATAGAGCGAATAGAAGTATATAAAGGAGTACTTCCCGCACATCTTACCGGTGACTATGTAGGGGGAGCCATAAATGTGGTTTTAAAGAAAGATGCCTCATCCAATAACATCACTGGTGCAGTTTCCTATGGATCTTTTAACACTTTCCAGAGTGATTTATCCGGTTCTTATAGGAATACTAAGTCGGGATTTACTTTAAGAGGCTCTGCTTTTTACCTTCATACAGATAATTCATACACCACTTGGGGCAAGTTTTCCAAGTATGTTCATTCTGATTTGACTTTGGAACGATACTATAAAGCCAAAAGATTCAATGACGAATACGAATCCATTGGAGCTCGTGTAGAAATGGGATATACAGGAGTTAAATGGGCAGATCAGTTTTTCCTAGGTTATAATGTTTCTGATACCTATAAAGAGATACCTCACGGTACTACTATGGCGAGGCCGTATGTAGGTAGATTTGGTGAGTATCAAGCTCATGTAGTCAGCTTAAATTACAATAAAAACAATTTCCTGACCCGAGGTATGGCTATGAATATCAATGCTGTACGTAGTTATAGAACCACTTATATACAAGATACGGTAGGACAAGTGTACAACTGGGATGGAAAACCTAGAATGATCATTAGAAACGGCGTAGAAATACCCGTACCGCCTGTTGCAGGCATGGGCCAACAAGGTCCCAAAAGCATCACAGAAGTGGAAAGATGGGTTACGAATTCTCGAGCAAATTTAGCCTACACTATAGTTAGGGGACACCGTATTTCTTTTAACCATAAACTTGAATCTACAGACAGGAATGACAATGACCTATTGAAACCAGTAAATAAAGATCTGGTGACTACCAGTGCGGTCATGAATAATATCTTCGCTTTAAATTATGAGGCTCAGTTCTTCCAAAACAAACTTAGAACGAATGTTTTAGGCAAATACACCACTAACAGAACCATTCAAACGAAACCTGTTATTGAAAATGATAAAATAAACAGAGTTCAAAACAAAAGCATCAATAGAAATAAAGGTTACGCCGCTACTATATCTTACGAAATCATCCCGCTTCTAAACCTTATCAGCTCTACTGAGAATTCCTATATAATGCCTACAGAAAGCCAGCTCTATGGGGATTTTGAAAACAACATTCTTGATAACCCCGGCCTAATAGGAGAAAAGAATATCAATTATAACCTAGGATTCCGATACGGCTCTTGGGACAAGGGAAAACATAAACTAACCTTATACGCCAACACCTTCTGGAGAAATGGTTTCAATAAAATCACCCTTCAGGCTGTACAAGACGCCATTATTCCGGGTAGAGAAAGTGATGGAGACATTGAAGTTACACGATACACTAACCTTCAAAAAACGCAGTCAAAGGGCTTTGAAGGTGAAGTTATATACGCCTATGATAATAAGCTCCACGCTTTGTTCAATTTTTCAAAATTCAACTCTCTTTTTAAGTTAAAATACGACGAGAAAGGAAGGCCACATGACCTTTATAACCGTCAACTTCCTAACGAACCTTTCTTCACCATGAACGGAAGTGTGCAGTACAGATGGAAAGATCTTTTTATGAAAAAAGCGTACTTAACCATCTACTATAGTACGGGTTATGTGGCACCATTTAATACGGTTTGGATGGATTCTGAATGGTTTACTACACCTACCCAGTTTTACCATGATCTGGGACTCTCCTACAGATTTCCGAACCAAAAATTCGTAGCCAGTTTGGATGCAAAGAATATTCTAAATGCTGAAATATATGACAACTTCGGTGTTCAAAAACCGGGTAGAAGTTTCTCTGTTAAATTAAATTATACACTAAGTAAATGATGAAAAAGATCCAACTACGATCGCTATTCCTAATGTCCATATTAGGTGCAAGTATTTTGACCTCTTGTGAAGAAAATACTGCAGATCCACAGAAAGAAGAGGAAGGAAAAGGAAGAGAATTTATCACACTAACTGCTTCTATTCCTGATGAAGCAGGTACTGCCGGAAACGGAGGAACCATGGCTTTTGCCTTAACTCCTGAACAGGCCATTGATCCTAGCTATGTATTAAATATCTACCAAAATGGTTTCGGATTAAGATCAGCAAGAACAGCTCGTGTTCAAGCCTCAGAAGACGGAACGGAATTATACAATATCCAATACACTGGAGAAGACGGTGGGGTATTTAATAAATATCGCGTTAATGGAGGTAAGAATTTTATAGATACCGGAAACGAATTAGTTTTGTCTGATATCATTGGTACCTCTCCTCGCTGGGTAAAAGCAGCAGAAGGCATAGGAATAGGAGTACACTTAACTGGTGCAAGCACGGTGTATGATGGAACAGCACCTAATCATGTGTACAAGTATACTAGAGGTACTGTGAGAATTGCCATCATTGATTTGATTAACTCCCGTGTGCCTAATACCGCTGAATTTGCATTCCCATTCCCGGAAGAATTGGAGGCTCAGGGTTACTATGTGGGTAGAATAGATGTTCCGGTATTGAATGCGGAAAAAACCAAGATTTATATTGGATGTAATGTATCGAAATATGACCCTAAAAAGTTATCTTATAATGCTGAAGGAAAGCCAACTTGGGCAAATGATAATGCAAATCGTCAGATTGGAACTACCACATTAGTAGTAGATTATCCTTCTTTAACAAATCCAAAATTGATTTATTCTGAGGTAAGTAAGGTAAACAATCACAGCTACAGAACCATGACCCAGTACGTGGGTACAGATGGACATATCTATCAAGCTACGGCGACGAGCGGTCAGGATATCTTACGTATCAGCAAGAACACAAATACCTACGATAATTCGTACCACTTCAGTTTAGACGCTGCATTAGGCGTTACTGGAGCGCGCATTCAAGCCTTCAGATATATCAAAGACGGAGAGGCAGTGGTGCTTTATAATATTGCCGGAAAAGGAGGCTATATCGCTTTAGTAAACTTAAATACTAAGACAGCCACTAAAATCAGCAATGAGTATGAGAGTAGTCTTGATTTCTCACAATATCAGAACATAGCAGTTCATGAAGATTTAGTTTATATCCCTTTAACTCCATCAGGAGAATCAGGAAAACTATATGTGATCAACTGGAAGACAAAAACTGTAACCAAGGGTGCAACACTTAGTGGTCAATCCGGATCTTGGTTTATAGGTTCGTACTGAAAAATCTATTCAAACTTAAAAGGACTGCCTGTTGGAAGTCCTTTTTTTGTTTAAGATATTCCCAACTTTTTATGGGTTCTCCGAATAGCCCATTCATTCTTGTAATCTATCCATTTTTGCCCTTGTATTTTACGCATAAGGTTGTCAATCATTCGCATAAAGAACACATTGTACAACATCCCTAACTTTCCCTTTGGACCTAAAGGTAATGATCTTAATGTCATAGAAAATCCGGGGTCTTTATAGACGATATAATGCCACCAGCGGCTTGGCATATACAATGCATCCCCATGTTCCATATGGGCTTCAAGTCCTTTTACCAACCTTAGTGCAGGATACTTCTCATAATCAGGTTGATCCAGATCTATCCCTTCAGCATTATGAATGGAAAATGGGACCTTGTACAAGGCTGTACTTTGGCTTGGATCAAATAGGAGTACTCTCTTATGTCCTTCGAAATGGATATGCAGGTTATCTGGCAAATCAATGTCATAGTGAGCAAAAACCTTACTATCTGATCCCCCGAAAAACAAGGCCGGTAAGCGCTTAAAATACTTCAAACCTATAGGTGGGTATTCAAAGTCATCTAAAAGGGCAGGACAGTGGTCTTTTATGGTATAAAAGAAGATTCTGAGGTCTGTGGGACCACTACGCATTATATCTAGATATTCTCCAAAATTCATAGTGGTCACGGGTTCATAGGTGCTTTTGTTCCCTTTAGTTCTGGCATTACTGTATAGGGGAATGGTTTGGTCACCAGCTAATTTTTTGATGTGATCAAAAGTCCATTTATGATTCCATTGATCCGTTAAACCCTTCATTAGTACGGGTCTTTGCGGCAAATAATACTTTTTAACAAATTCCTCTTTACTGATATTTGAAACTACTTCAATAGGTTTGAGTTGCATGATGAATTAGGAGTTACTTGTAAGGCCGAATAGGTTAGTTCTTTACCTCTTTCTATGAGGAATTTTGCTTTATCATAATCCCAAATTCCACTGATATCACGTGGTATTTGGACTACGTAGTCCGGAGTATAAAGGTCTAAAGTGAGCTGAGTGATTTGGTTACGCATCACATAGTAGGCGTGTTGTAGCACTGCTATCATGCTATTATCTCTGAAGATCTGTTCTCTTTTCTCTGCGGGAGCTTCCAGGTTCACTGCAATAACCAGGTTTTCCTTTCTTTTCTTCAGGTATTTTAAGGGCAAAGGATTAAGAACTCCTCCATCTACCATTTTGTCTTCATCTTGAAGTACTGCAGTAAAAACTCCGGGGATAGAAATGGATGCCCTAATGGCTTCGTACAAGGAACCGGATTCCAGGCAGCAGTCGCACTCCTTCGTCAAATTTGTTGTCACCGCAGCAAAGGGAATGGGAAGGTCTTCTATCTGTGCATCCGGAATAAGTTGTTTAACCGTATTTAATATCTTTTGACCTTTAACCACACCGGTGCTTTGCCAAGTAAAATCAAGCAGGCTCAGTACATCTCTGTTGGTCAACTTAGTTACCCAATCCTCAAAAATGGACAAATCACCTTTGGCATAGATCCCACCTATCAATGCACCTATAGAAGAGCCAACGATTTCATCTATGATTCCACCCTGTTCCTCAATGGCTCGAATAGCCCCAATATGAGCTAGTCCTCTAGCTCCTCCACTACCTAAAACCAATGAAATTTTTCTGTCTCTAATCATCAATCTCAAAGATAGTATTTTGATCCAAATCTTATCATAACCCTCCTGCTTAAAACCATTTATTGGAAGTATTTTTGTTCTATGGATCATTTACGTACAAAGGGCAGGGGAGCGCAGATAAATACTCCAAATGGTTTCCAGTCTAATAGATATGAACTGGACGAAACCCTTAGTCCAAAGACGAAGTATTTCGAAGAGTATCCCAAAAAGGTAGTAAACTTCACCGATAGTCCGGATCTGCGAGCCATGATCTATGTAAATCCTTATCAGGGTTGCGAACACGGATGTATTTATTGTTATGCTAGGAATTCGCACGAGTATTGGGGATTTTCAGCAGGAATGGATTTTGAGAGTAAGATCATGATCAAAAGAAATGCTCCAGAACTATTGGAGAAAACCTTTTTATCCAAAAAATGGAAGCCTGAAACCATCAGTTTATCCGGCAATACGGATTGCTATCAGCCTGCAGAAAGGAAATACCAGTTGACTAGAAAGATGCTCGAAGTATGCCTGAAATACGGTAACCCCGTTTCTATCTTAACTAAAAACTCGATGGTTTTGAGGGACCTGGATTTACTGCAATCATTGAACAAAAAGAATTTGGTCCATGTGTTGCTTTCGGTAACTACTATGGATGAAAAGCTACGACTAGCTCTAGAACCTAGGACCTCTACTGCTGTAAAACGTTTTCAGACTTTGAAAACCTTATCGGATGCGGGAATTCCTACCGGTGTTATGACTGCTCCCATTATTCCCGGTCTAAATGATCATGAAATTCCTCAACTAATCCAGGCCGCTGCAGAAGCAGGTGCCTTATATGCGGGCTATACGGTAGTTAGGCTGAACGGAGCCATAGGTCCTATCTTTGAAGATTGGATTTATCAAGCATTTCC
Organism: Leadbetterella byssophila DSM 17132; assembly: GCF_000166395.1. Taxonomy (GTDB): domain Bacteria; phylum Bacteroidota; class Bacteroidia; order Cytophagales; family Spirosomataceae; genus Leadbetterella; species Leadbetterella byssophila. The sequence goes on along the minus strand of NC_014655.1, from coordinate 2,897,416 downwards.
GGACAAAGCGGAGAAAGTGTTAAATCAAATCAAAGACTGTCATGGAGGAAAGCTTAACGATTCCAGATTTGGGGTAAGAATGAGAGGGGAGGGTAGATTTGCCGAAAATATTCGCGCACTCCACCAAGTTTCTATTCGAAAATATATGCCGGATAGAAAGCTTCCGGATCTAAGTAAAGATCATTTTCAGAGGCCAGGTCAACTTAGTCTATTTTAAAACGGATAACCCATTCTCCGGTATGGATATCCTTTTCTAATCTACATCCTTCCGGATTTAGCTCTTTTCCGGTGCTAATCTTATAAATCCCTGAAAGGAAATCTATACCCTTTTGCAAGATCTCCTGAATTTCATCTTTTGGGTGCTCTTGCTCTGCAAATGCATGCTCCAATTCCTGAAGGAATTGAGCCTTTTCTGTTAGGTCTACATCATCTGACTCATTACCCGTCTCCAAGATACTATCAAACAAATCCTGTTTGAGCTTTAGCCCTTGGATCAGCTTGGTTTCAATGGAATCTCTCATGATCAGATTGATGATGGTCAACTTACTATTTTTTTGACCTATTCTATCAATCCTTCCTATTCTCTGATTTTTCTTTGCAGGATTCCAGGGAAGTTCAAAGTTTATAACGGTATCTGCAGATTGCAGGTTTAGACCCGAACCGGCAGTTTCTGTGCATAAGAATACTCTACACCTTTGGTCTGTGTTAAACTGATCTACTAACTTTTGTCGAGATTTTACAGGTACATTTCCAGTTAAAACGGCAAAATCTATCTCGTTTCTTTGTAAAATGATAGCTATCTTATCTAATACCGCTAGCCACTCGGAGAAGATGAGCACCTTTTGAACCTTTAAATCTAACTTTTCTAGAAGAATTTCTTCTAATTCCTTTAATTTTGGAGATATATCTTGCTCCTGATCTAAGAGAAAAACACCGTCGCAAAGCATCCTCATCTTCTGCAGATATTGGGTTAACATCTGCCAATCATAAGGAGTTTTCAATTTTTTACTGACAATCATGGATACCTTCTGGGCTAATTGGGCATGCATTTCCCTCTGAACGGGATGCATTTCTACCGGAATGTCTATAATTGTTCGTTTGTTCAACTGAGTCATCACCTCTGTTCTTTCTCTCCGTAGTAGGATAGGCTGCAGTTTTTCCTTTAGACTGTTCAGGTTGTAATACCCGGTTATCTTGTTTTCATTTTCAACATCGAAGTAACAATGCTGGTAAGAAAACTCCCATAGGGGCGACAAGAGTTTTAGATCAATGAAAGCGGTGATGGAATAAAGGTCCACCAGTTTATTTTCAATGGGTGTACCTGTGAGAACCAGAGCATGATTCTTTTGTAGGGCTTTTATGGCATTTGAAGTTTGGGTTTCAAAGTTTCTTATCCTTTGTGCTTCATCCAGGATAATCAAATCAAACCCCTGCTCCTTTAGGTAAGAAATATCTTTAACTATAGTTTCATACGTTAGAAGTATAAAGTAGGAGGGAATATCTTTCAATTGAAATTTACCGTCAGCAGGCAGGAAGACTGTTTCACTGGTAAACTTTTCAATCTCTGCCTTCCATTGCATTTTCAGGGAAGCAGGACAAACAATTAGGCAATTTTTGAAGCCCAGGAGTTGTTTTTTATAGATGGCTGCGCCAATGGCCTGAATGGTTTTGCCCAAACCCATTTCATCCGCCAAGATGGCGCCCTTTCTAAAGGTAGCAAATTGGATCCCTTCTTTCTGATATTCGAATAAATCTGCTTTGATTAGAGAGAAATCCAGTTGGGTATCAGCTTCTTTTTGAAACAACAATTGTTTTTCAAATTCGCTTTCGATTTTCTCCAGTACATCCGGGCGGATTAGAATATTCTTGAACTTCTTTGCCTCTTTGATAAAGCCAAAAAACATCAATGTTTGCTTTTCGGGTATGAATTTTTGGTTACCAAAGTATAATCGAATCAATTTTTGCTGTTCTAAAGGGAGCGTTTCTGGGCCAAACCAAGTGATCTGGTAATGATTTAGAGGATCTAGGTATATCTCCAGAAAGGGGAAGGCATCATCAGATACCGACAAATGTTTTTTGGCAAACATGAGGTGCTTGCAAGTTCCCAGTTTATTAGTAGCATAGTCGGAGCAGTCGCAATACCCATTATCCTTCGTCCTTAAGGTAAGTTTATAGGTTTTTCCTCCTGCGGTGATTAGTTTATGTTCTCCGTGTGAGTTTGACGCCTTTTTTAGTACATATTTCTCAGAATCCGCACGTTTCTTTCGTTCGGCTAGCACGCGTCGGATCATTCCCTGACGGGTATATGCCTTTCCTTCTTTAGAGGTTATGACTTCCTTTTTTTGGGTATCTTTCCAAGTCATCGCTGCTTGGATATGAGGGCAAGGCTGAGGTTCAGAACAGTTGCAGGAGGGAGATGGTGCAAAGGTAACCAGGAAATTACCCATAGCATCCTGCACTTCCAGCTCTAGAAAATCAATTCCTCTGGAGAGTAGAACTATGTTATCCTGAAGAATCAAAGCCAATCTTCAATATTAATGTTTTGAGGCTTTACAGGTAGGTTTTTCAGATCTGCAAGGCTTAGTACCTTAGCATCCTGAGCTACTACCTTTTGGAACTTCTCTAACATTTCAGTAGGAGGGGGAGTTATTTTTCTTTGGTCCATACTAAACCATACTCCTAATACGCGTGAATATGCCATGTGTGTTCCATCTTTTTTCTTGTAAAGATTATGGGTAAATTCAAACATTTCACCCTGTTTAGACATACCGGTTACTTCTACCGTAATGATAATGTCTTCGTTATCATACCCTTCTTTAAAAAAGGAAAATTCCTCTCTTAGTACGGCAGGACCTAGATTCCACTTCATCAAATCCCGCATATGAATGCCTAGATGACGAAGGTAGTCCATTCGGGCATAGGATGTAAAATTCATGTAGGAAGCATTCGCTAGATGTCTATTTGCATCAAGATCTGACCATCTGATGCGAGTTTCTGCAAAATATGGAGTCACTATAAAATTTATTGATGGAACAAAGGTATAAAAATGCTGGATTTATTATTTACTCTACTAACTTTGTAGACTAATAATCATTAAAAATGTATAAGATTTTACTACTAATGAGCTTCAGCATTACGCTTATAGCCCAAAACTTTAAAGGACAAGAGCCCATTAAGCCTGTGGATACGCGAAGTAGGCCTACTTTAGGACGGTGCAAAGGCAGGGTAGAATTAGGGGATGTTATCATCGAAAACAAGTTTGAAGGAGGCGCATGTGAGCAGCCTTACTTGGATTCAACAGGCGCCATTTGTATACCCATTGCACCGGAAAATGAACCCATAAATTCGAGTCCCTGGTATGCATTTAGAATTAGCACAGAAGAACATAGAGAAGTGGAGATAAAGTTAATATATCCTTCCAAATACAAGCACAGATATGATCCCAAATGGAGCGGAGACCGGGTGCATTGGCATCAATTGGGAGGAAAATCTTCGGGGAGTGAGTATACCTTTTATTTGGAACTGTCCAATAGGCCTCTTTTCGTGGCCTCACAGCCACTTTTTACTAGTTCTGATGTCTACAGATGGATTTTAGATTTAACAGGCTCAGAACCGCTAAAAATAGGAAATACGCCAAATGGTTTACCCATTCCCTATTTTGAAATAGGGAATAAGTCTTCAAAAAGACAATTGGTCTTTTTAGGAAGACAGCATCCACCAGAAGTGACGGGTCATAAGGCCATGCAGTACTTCATAGAAGAATTATCCCAGCTTCCTGAATTTACCGATAATTATCATGCATTAGTATTACCGTTGTTGAATCCTGATGGTGTGGACGCGGGCAACTGGAGGCATAATTCAAGGGGAGTTGATCTGAATAGAGACTGGTATGAATTTCATCAAGATGAAACGCGTTTGGTACGGGATTTCCTGAAAAATTGGGTACAAGGAGACTTAATATTCTCTATAGATTTCCATTCTACTTATGAAGACATCTATTATATCGTAAATCCGGACCTTAAGAAGGGTAGAACCAGATTTGTAGAGGAATGGATCAGGACATCGAGTAAACATTTACCGGATTATTCTCCACACATTAAACCTTTATATTTCGAACCACCTACTTCTACAGCATTCAGTTACTTATTTGAAACGTATGGCACGGAAGCATTGGTATTTGAGATCGGGGATAAGACGGAAGATGAATTTATACGTAAGAAGAGCAGAGCATCAGCAAGGGAACTAGTAGAAATACTTAAAAAATACTAGTCGGCTGCAGCTAAGCAAGCTATATAAACCTCCTTAACTCCTAGACCCAAAAGGACTACAGATGCCGCTTCTAAGGTGGCACCTGTAGTTAAAACATCATCCACCAGAAGTACTCGCTGAGGTATATTTTCTTGCGGAACACCCACAAATGCTTTCTGTAGATTTAAAAACCTGCTTAATCTACCTCCTGATTTTGTTTGGGTAACCGTATTTCTCTTTTTAAGAAGTAAATCTGCTCTTATTTGCACATTCCAAATTTTACTAATACCTAAAGCCAAACATGCTGCCTGATTAAAACCTCTGGTTTTCCATTTATCTTTATGCAAGGGTATGGGTACAATAGCATCCACATTCCAGAAAAATTCTCTGCCCATAGATTGGCCTAACCAGATGGCTAATTCCCTTTGATTTTTATATTTAATGGCATGCAGAACATCCTGAACAGCGTTTCCTTTCTGAAACTTGAGGTAGGCAAATACGCCGTGAATCTTGACTTTACCCCAAAATTTAGACCTTAGGTGGTCCATTTGTAAAGCTGAATATCTAGGCATAGACCAGAAGCAAGGTAAACAAATGGCACTTTCCCACTCTGTGATTTGTTTTTCACATGCTACGCAAAACCTTGGAAAGAAGAAATCAAGGAGGGAAGATCGTAGATAGTATAGATTAATATTCATCATTTTATGACCATTGAAGATAAAGAAATATGGGACAAACTTCTTCGTTTTTTAGAACAGACTACAGGTAAGAAACCCAAGGATTTAAATGGAGTATTGTTCCTAATAGGCGTTCAAGAATTAGGAAAGGGAGCCCTTAGATTTGAAAAAGAACAGAAGCAAGACCTATTGCATATAGCCATTTGTAAAGTACTTAGCCTAGACGGCTATTACCGATTGGCAGGTACAGATCAAGAAGGCTGGCCACATTGGGAAAAGCTGAAGGAATTGCCCAATATGGACCTTTTAGCCCAAGAAAACCTACTAAAGCATTATATCATCCGATATTTCCGCGAGGAAGTCGGCTTACATATCTAAACTATGAAAATTACTACATTTAACGTAAACGGCATCCGATCAGCCATTAACAAAGGCTTGCTGGAATGGCTAAGCAAAGAAAACCCAGATATTTTATGTTTACAAGAAATAAAACTTTCAGAAACTGAACTAGTTGAAAGTCTTTTCACAGATCTGGGTTACCATTGCTATTGGTATCCGGCAATTAAAAAAGGTTACAGTGGAGTAGCTATTTTAAGTAAAATACCTGCTAATCAAATAGTTAAAGGAATAGAACACGAATTATACGACTCAGAAGGAAGAATAATTTTAGCACAATTCGCTGATTTCCAGTTGGTTTCAGCATATTTTCCTTCCGGAACCACAGGAGATGTTCGCCAGGAAATAAAATATAAGTTTCTAGATGACTTTTTAATCTATGCAGAGAAACTCAAAGCTACAGGTACGCCTTTGTTGATTTGTGGAGATGTAAATATTTGTCACAAGGAAATAGATATACATAATCCTAAATCCAATGCAAAAACATCCGGTTTCTTGCCAGAAGAGAGAGCATGGGTAGACCGTTTTTGCGAATGCGGATTTGTGGATACTTTCAGACATAAAGTAAAAGACCCTCATCATTACACTTGGTGGTCATACAGAGCAGGGGCAAGAGGAAAGAACCTTGGATGGCGTATTGATTATATATTTGCAGCAAATATGTTACCGGAAAGTATTCAGAATGTGCACATTCACTCAGATGTGATGATGTCTGATCACTGCCCGGTTTCTTTAGAATTCAAATTGTAGAAGCTATGAATGCCGCAATGCAAAATACGATAGACAAAATAGGGGAGTATAAGAAAAAATTATACAAAAACCAGCTAATTAAAGGCCTATTAATCAGTACGGCTTTGCTATTAGGTTTGTTTTTGTTAATTAATTTTCTGGAATTCATCGGAAGATTTGGCACTTATCCACGACTAATACTATTTGTCATATACATTGCGGCATCTGCTTATACTTTGGCACAATTTATCCTGAAACCCTTATATTATCTATTTAATACAGACAACAAATTAAGTAACGAAGAGGCTGCAATTCAAATAGGGAGATACTTTCCAGAGATTAAGGATAAACTTATTAACACTATACAGTTAGCACAGGTAAATTCTGTGGATAATTCTTTATTGGAGGCTAGTATAGCGCAAAGAACCGAAGAGCTAAAATGGATTAAATTTGCGGATGCTATCCAGTTTCGGGATAATCGTAAGTATCTCAAATTTGTATTACCGCCAGTTGCCATCGCTCTGTGTATAGCTTTAGCCTTACCTAAATTTTATCATAGTACAGAAAGAATTGTAAAGTTCACCAAGACTTTTGCAGACCCGGCTCCCTTTACTTTCTATATAGAAAATGAAAAACTACAGGCTTACAAGCATGAAGATTTCACCCTACACGTAAAAATGCAGGGAGAAACTTTACCTGATGAAGTTTTTATTCTAGCTCAAGGAAGAAGATATAAAATGTTAACAGAGGATGGTATTAATTATAGCCATACCTTTAATCATATTCAAGAACCCACACCTTTTCATTTTGAAGCAGCAGGATATACTTCAGATTCATATAAGATTGACCTAGTAGGTAGACCACAATTATTATCATTCAATGTTTCTTTAAAGTACCCAGCATATTTAGGGAAATCCCCAGAAAATTTTGATAATGTGGGTAACTTAATCATCCCGGAAGGTACTATAGTACGCTGGTCCTTTAAGACGGATGCTGCAGATAAATTTGAAATAGTTTTCGACAGTAGCGATGTGGTTAATGTGGATAAAGGCATTTTTCGAGACTTCAACTATCAGCGAAAAATTTCCAAAAGCACCGCATACGAAATCCAATTACACAATGAACACAGTGAGAATGCAGATCCTATTCACTACTTTATCAACGTTATCCCCGATAGATATCCACAGATCACTTTTGAACAAATGGCAGATACCGCCTTATATCAATACATAGGAATAGGAGGGACCATATCTGACGATTACGGTATTACTAAGCTTCAGTTATTTTATAGAAATTCAAATAATCCACAATTCAAATCCATACAAATACCTTTTAACAAATCTTCTTTGTCACAAACTTTCTTTTACCAATTAGATTTACAAGAATTGGGATTATCAAGAAATGACCAATTGGAATATTATTTGATGGTTACGGACAATGATGGGGTGAAGGGACCAAAATCCACAAAAACCAGTACGCTACGTTACCTCATGCCCACGGATCAAGAATATTCACAGGATGTGGAAAACCAGGTGAATAAAGCAGAAAACCAATTTGATGAATTAGTAAAAAAATCGCGTGATTTCAAAAAGGACCTCAATACCATAGAGAATGAATTAAAGAAAAAGAAACAACTCGATTTTCAGGATAAAAAAGACCTAGATCGCCTACTTCAAAAGAAAGAGGAATTAAATAAGGAGATTCAAGATCTAAAAAACCAACTTCAGGAATTATTGGAGAAGCAAAGCAGATTTGAACAACAAAGTCCACAGCTTCAACAAAAAATGGAAATGATCCAGAAGATGTTAAACGAGTTAATGGAAAGTAAAGACTCCAAAGTATTAGAAGAACTAAAGAAAATGATGGAAAAGAGTCTAGATGAGAAATCACTAGACCAATTGGAAAAATTCAATAAGAACCAGAGAAACCTGGATAAAGAACTAGATAGAACATTGAAGTTATTCCAAGAACTACAAAGGAAACAAAAGATAGAGGAAACCTCTAATGAATTAAAAGAACTTGCTGAAGAGCAAGAGAAACTTAGTGAGGCAGATGCAAATCCACAAGATCAAGAAAAGATCAATCAAAAGTTTGAGGATATCAAAAAGAAGCTGGAGGATATAGAGAATAGAAGCAATGAGTTAAATAAGTCCTTCGACCCGATGGACGATAAGCAATCAGAAATATCGGAAGATCAGAAGCAGGCTAAAAAGGAACTATCACAACAAAATAAAGATGCTGCATCCAAAGCACAGAAGAATGCTGCCAAAAAAATGAAACAGATGGCAGAGGAGATGGAGCAACAAATGCAGTCGGCTGAAATGCAACAAGCCCAAGTAGACCTTAATGCCATGAGAGAAATTCTCGAAAATCTAATCAAGGTCTCGCACGATCAGGAAAGAATCATGAAAACATTTAGAACACTTTCTGTATCTGATCCAAGGTTTGTTCAATTATCACAGGAACAATTAAACATAGCGAATGACGCAAAAATAATTGAAGACTCCTTATTCACACTAGCGAGTAGAGTAATGCAACTAGAAGCTACAGTCACAAAAGAAGTGACGGCAATGAAGAACCACATTGATGAATCTGTAAAACTGATCCGCGAGAGAAAATTACCTCAGGCATCCATGCGTCAGCAGTCAAGCATGACCTCTATGAATAATTTAGCTTTATTATTAAGTGATGTTTTCAAACAGATGCAATCACAAATGGCAACTCCAGGATCCGGTAAAGGAAAACAAAATGGATCAAGCCCAGGGGATTTCGGAAAGAAACAACAAATGATTAACCAAAGGATGGAAGGTATTGGATCCGAAGGTAAAACACAAAGAGAAATTTCTGAAGAAATAGCTAAACTAGTTAATGAACAAGCTAAACTAAGAAAGGAACTTCAAGAAATGCAAGACAAACTAAACGGAACCGAAGTGGGCAAAAAACTTGGAGACGAACTCAAAAATCTTCAAAAAGAAATGGAGAAATCAGAGGAGGATCTTGTCAACAAAAAGATCACCCCAGAATTAAAAAGAAGACAAAAGTTAATTGAAACAAGACTACTAGAAGCAGACAAAGCAATAAAAGAGCAAGAACTTGATCCAAATCGCCAAGCTAAAACAGCACAAAAGATTCAAAGATCCACACCACCAGATCTAGAAAAATTCAAAAAAGAAAAAGAAAAACAAGTGGAATTATTGAGAACCACACCCCCTAATTACACACCATTCTATAAGAACCAGACAGAAAATTATTTCAAGAAGATAAATTAAAAAAAGTTTCACGTGAAACATGTTTCACGTGAAACACCAAAGGAAGTATGTTTAGTAAATATGATGTTATCGTGGTAGGAGCAGGCCACGCAGGATGTGAAGCTGCACACGCAGCTGCAACTATGGGATCAGAAGTTCTATTAATCACCATGAACTTACAGACCATAGCACAGATGTCTTGCAATCCTGCTATGGGAGGGGTTGCAAAAGGGCAAATAGTACGAGAAATCGACGCGCTAGGAGGGATGTCAGGAATTGTTTCAGACGAAACAATGATCCAATTCCGCATGTTAAATAGATCAAAGGGTCCAGCCATGTGGTCGCCAAGGTGTCAATCAGACAGAATGGAATTTGCATTAAACTGGAGAGATAAACTGGAAAGAAATCCAAAAGTATCCTTCTGGCAAGAAATGGTAACTGACATCCTGGTAAAAGACAATATAGTATATGGAGTCAAAACATCACTCGGACTAGAAATACATGCAAAAACAGTTGTACTAACTAACGGCACATTCCTAAATGGAAAAATACATATAGGAGAAAAGAACTTTGGGGGAGGAAGGACCGGGGAATCCGCAGCATTTGGAATAACGGAGAAACTAGTTTCATTAGGATTTGAATCCGGAAGAATGAAAACGGGAACACCACCTCGAGTAGATGGAAGGACCATCAACTACGAAGCAATGCAAGAGCAACTAGGAGATGAGAATCCAGAAAAATTCTCATATACAGATACTCCAAAACTAGAGAAACAAAATTCTTGTTGGATCAGCTATACCAACCTAGCCGTCCATGAAGAATTAAGAAAAGGATTCGATAAATCACCGATGTTTAACGGTAGAATTAAAGGACTAGGACCAAGGTACTGCCCATCTGTAGAAGACAAAATCAACAGATTTGCAGAAAAAGATAGCCACCAAATCTTCTTAGAACCGGAAGGTAGAACAACCATAGAGATGTATGTAAATGGATTCTCTACCTCACTACCGGAAGATATACAATATAAAGCCATCAGAAAAATACCTGGTTTCGAAAACGTAAAACTACTACGTCCAGGATATGCCATAGAATACGACTATTTCCCACCTACCCAATTAAAACTTACTTTAGAAACCCAGAGAGTAGAAAACCTTTTCTTCGCTGGACAAATCAACGGCACTACAGGCTATGAAGAAGCAGGGGCACAAGGATTAATAGCGGGTATAAATGCACATAGAAAAGCCCATGAATTATCAGCATTTATCCTAAAAAGAGACGAGGCATACATAGGCGTTCTAATAGATGACTTGGTGAATAAAGGCACAGATGAGCCGTACCGTATGTTCACTTCCCGAGCGGAATTCAGAACCATACTAAGACAAGATAACGCCGATATCCGCTTAACAAAAAAAGGATATGAAATAGGCTTAGCAAATAAAGAAAGACTGGATAGGGTAGAGGAAAAAATAAAGAATTCAGAAGAATTAATACATAAGTTAGAAACCACAAAATTGAGCCCTGAAGAGATAAATCCGTACTTAACAAAAATTAATTCATCTCCATTAAGGGAAAAAAGTACAATAAGTTCTCTAATAAAAAGACCTGAAATAGGTATAAAGGAACTAGAAGAAGGAAATGTACTAGTTCAGGAAATAACCAATACTTATACTAAGGAACAAAAAGAACAAGCTGAGATAAAAATTAAGTATGAGAAATATATAGAAAAGGAACTACTAATGGCAGAAAAAATAGCCAAACTAGACGAAGTAAAGTTAAACACGGAATTCGACTATATGGCTTTAAAATCCCTTTCTATAGAGGCAAGACAAAAATTAACTGCAGCAAAACCGATGAACCTCGGACAAGCCTCTAGAATCAGCGGGGTATCTCCAGCAGACATTTCAGTACTTATGCTATATTTAGGAAGATGAAGAAAATAATATATTTAGCTTGTATACTGCTTTCCTCCTGTGCTCAAATCATTGCACCCACAGGAGGAGAGCCAGATAAAACTCCACCCGAATTAGTAAGCTCTTATCCGGAAAACAAAACTAAAAACTATAAAGGAAAAGAATTTAAATTAAGCTTCAATGAACTAATTGATGCTAGTAAATTAAACAGTGAATTAGTGATAGTACCAGATCCCGGTCAACCCTATGAAGTTAAGGTAAAGAACAAGGAGGTAATCATCAAATTCGACAAAGAGCTTGCCGAGAATACAACCTACACCCTAAATTTCAGAAATGGAATAACGGATCTAACAGAAAAAAATCCAGCAAAAAACCTAAAATTAGTTATTAGCACTGGATCAGAAATAGATTCCTTACAAGTATCAGGTAATATAAAAGACTTATTCACTAAGGAAGAAAAACTAGATGTTACTGTAGGGCTATACCCTTATGACACTCTAGACTTTGGTAAAAAGAAACCATTATACTTTATTAAAACGGATTCCTCCGGAAACTATACCTTTGAAAACATCAAAAGCGATAAATATTTCCTTTTAGCATTTACAGATAAAAACAATAATCTCCGATTCGATCAAAAAGAGGAACAAGTAGGATTTTTGCCAGACAGTATACATGTCAACCAAAATTTAAACTTGTCTTCAATAGAAATATATAGAGCGAATCACACTAAAAATAAAATTAAAAGAACTATAGTACGCGAAAATGAAATGGTTTTACAATTAGAAAAACCAGTGCTGCGCGCAAGTATAATCTTTGAAAATAAAGAGGATAGTTTAAAAACCTCCATGTTTGCAAAAGGGCCAGAAATAAAGTTCTTTAGGTTAGAGAAGGAAATTCAAGACAGTATTAAAGCAAAAATAGTATTACAGGATTCCCTATTGATTTCCGATACACTGCAACAGAAAATATACTTCAAACCAGAAAGCAATAGAAAAAAGAAAATAGGCACTATAAGCCTACTTTCCTCTATCAAAAATCAACAGGAAGTAACCACCGATATGAAGTATGAATTTTCAGTAGATCAACCCTTAAAGAGATTAGATTTGGAAAAGATTCAATTGAAAGCAGATACTAATGAGATTGCAGTAAACAATATATATATAATTGATAATCAACATTTTACTATAGAGATCCCTAAGGTTAATGCGAAAGATATTGAAATACATATACCATCAAACATACTAGAAAATTACCAAGGAGACACCAATACGGTTGTAGTACTTAAAAACCCCCTTTTAAAGGACGATCAGCTAGGTTTAGTGGAGGGAGAGGTTCAAGACAAGGAGAGGCCTAAAATAGCCCTGTTACAAGACGAAAACCGGACAAAAATAATCCGACAGATAAACTTTACAGACAGATTCATTTTTGATAAAATAGTACCAGGCTCATACCAAATCACTATTGTATTCGATGATAATAAAAATGGTATTTGGGATCCGGGAAATCTGGAATTAAGAAAACTACCTGAAGAAGTACTTAGTACTAAGGAGCCTATACGAATTAGAGCGAACTATGAATTTAGGAATCTAAAAATAGAATAGAATGTGGAAAACCCTGTGATAAGTCTGTGCAAAAGCAAGGATAAAATGGAAGTAATAAACATTAACTCTATTTTAATAAAAGGAAAGAAACAGGATGGGGGATAAAGTGGAATAAACATCTAAGTTACCCAGGATTTATCCTCTATCCACCACCCTGTGGAAGGAGTACGGATAAGAAATCAACATAAACGGATCAAGAATTGAAAATCAAACAATTAAATGTTAATATCGTTTCAAGTTATAAACATTAGAAGTCAATTACCCACAATCCACAAATACAAATAAACTATTCCACAAATTCACAGGAATAGAAGATAATAGAAAAAAGAATTAATTAAATAAGATTTTATATTTATTAGCATGTGCAGGTCTATAGTGTATAGTTTTTTATTGATCTTGTTGTCGCTTGGTTTTTGCAAGGGGCAGGAGGTGGAGATGGCCTACGCGTATTTCTCACAGGGGGAATATGAGAAAGCTGCTGAGATTTATAAAAAATTATCGGAGGATAAGAAGTATGCCAACTTGATACATAATGAATATGTAGCCACTTTGATGAAGTTGCGTGACTTTACTTCTGCGGAACGGTTCATTAAACAACAAGTAAGCAGATTCGGAACTACTCTCACTTACCAGGCAGATTTAGCAGAGGTGTATGAGGCTAGTGGAAAAAAGGATTTGGCCGCAAAAGAGTTTGAAAAGATTATAGAGCAAGCAGCGGGTACAGATAATAAGTTTTTCGAGGTATATAATTTCTTCTATCGTAATCAGAAATTGGAATGGATAGTAAAACTAATTCTTAAAGATAGAGAAGTATCCAAAATACCGTTTAAGTACGATAATGTACTTGCCAGAACCTACAATGTCTTAAATCAGAAAGATAAAATGGTGGAGGAAGCCATGGGATTTGGCAAGAGGCAAAATAATCCGGATTATGTAAAGTCGGCAATACAGGATTCCTTTGTGACGGAAGAAGAAATTAAATATATAGAGGATTTACTTTTTCAAAAGATCCAGAATGAACCTAATGAGACCTTCTATACGGATCTTTTGGTTTGGTGGTTTGCACAAAAAGGGGATTTCCCTAGAGCGTTCACGCAGGCGAGAGCCATGGATAAGCGTTTAAACCTGGGTGGAGCGAAGATCTTTGAGTTGGCCTACCAGAGTTACATTTCTAAGGATTATAAGAGCGCAGCGCGAATGTATCAGTATATTATGGACGAGTATCCCGATTCAGATCTATATCCTTATGCCCGTACTTGGATGATAAAAAGCAAAGAGGAATTAGTGAAAACTACTTTTCCCATTGAAGAAGAAGCCATCCGGGATTTAATAGCGCAGTATCAGAAAATGATACAGGAACTAGGCCATAATATTAAAACTTCTGAGGCCATGCGAAACATGGCTTTACTGCAAGCTTTTTATTTACATGATTATACAGAGGCCGTATCTACTTTAGAGACAGCGGTTAATACCGTTCATGGAAATCCTAAGTTCAGAGATCAGTGTAAGTTAGATATGGGTGATATCTACTTACTTAGGGATGAACCCTGGGAGTCTACTTTGTTGTATATGCAAGTAGAAAAGTCTCAGAAAGAGGATAATTTGGGTGAATTGGCTCGACTGAAGAACGCAAAGTTGCAGTATTATACTGGTCAATTTGAACTGTCCAGAGATATTTTGGATGTATTAAAAAAAGCAACTTCAAAAGAGATTTCAAATGATGCTATGCAACTGAGTTTGCTTATTGAAGATAACACCGGATTAGATACTTCAGAGGTAGCACTGGAACGCTTTTCAAGGGCTGATTTGTTAATATTCCAAAACAAATATCAACAAGGTTTAGATACTTTGAGTGTTTTGTGGAAAGACTATAAATCTCATGCCTTAGCAGATGAAATTCTCTGGTTAAGAGCCAATACTCTACTAAAAGTGAATAAGATAGAAGAAGCCATAAAGGATCTAGAAATCTTAGTAAGTGAATTTCATCAGGATATACTGGCAGATGATGCGCTCTATCTTTTGGCACGAGTTACTGAGGAAAATTTAAAGGATAAAGAGAAGGCTATGAGCCTGTATAGAAAGGTTTTGACGGATTATCCTGGCAGTGTCTTTAGTGCCCAATCCAGGGTAAGATTCAGAGAATTACGTGGAGATTATATAAATTAATTCACTAGAAGAAAAAGAGTTTTTTTAGCCGCAAATAGGACGTATTATTGCAGGTGAAAGTTTAATTATTGGGCAGATGAAAGATTTGGTTGAAGAGATACAAAGACTGAAAAAGGAGAAAAATGCGGTGATTCTAGCGCATTATTATCAAACAGCAGATATTCAGGATGTAGCAGATTATATAGGTGACAGTCTTGGGTTATCTCAGGAAGCTGCGAAAACGGAAGCAGATATGATCGTTTTTGCCGGTGTGAGATTTATGGCAGAGACGGCTAAGATACTCTCGCCACAGAAGAAGGTAGTACTTCCTGATTTTAATGCAGGATGTTCTTTAGAAGAGTCTGCTCCGGCTGATAAATTCATGGCTTTTAAAGAACAGTATCCGGATGCATTAGTGATATCCTACGTCAATTGTTCTGCGGAGCTTAAAACCTTAACAGATATTGTTTGTACCAGTACAAATGCAGTTAAGATTGTGGAAAGTGTACCGGAAGATCAACAAATCATCTTTGCACCTGATAAGAATTTAGGAGCATATTTGAACAAGGTTACCGGTAGAAATATGATCTTATGGGATGGGGCATGTATGGTGCATGAAACCTTCTCTGCTCGCCTAATTGAGGAGATGAGGAACAAGTACCCCAATGCCAAGCTTCTGGCGCATCCAGAGAGCGTAAATGCGGTTTTAGAGCATGCTGATTATATAGGTTCTACTACCGGTTTATTGAAATATACTATAAACAGTCCGGAGAAGGAATTCATCATAGCTACTGAGACGGGTATTTTGCATCAGATGCAAAAAGCTAATCCGGACAAGATTTTTCATGTGGCTGCTACGGAGAGAAATGGTACGTACTGTGCTTCATGTGCAGATTGTCCTCATATGAAGTTGAATACCATGGAGAAATTATATCTCTGTATGAGAGATGAATCTCCGGAGATCATTCTTCCTGAGTCTACCATCAGAGATGCGCGTAAGCCAATTGACAGGATGCTTGAGATTTCAGCTCAATTTGGATTATAAATGAAGGATATTCTCTTTTTGGATATAGAAACTGTATCCTTAACAGAGGATTTTAACGACCTACCGGAACGTTTACAAGAGCATTGGCAAAAGAAAGTTCAGCATATGAAAAGAGCTGAACCTGTGGAAGATGTATATGTAGAACGGGCAGCCATTTTCGCTGAATTTGGTAAGATTATTTGTATTGGGGTAGGAGGTGAAACCTCTGGGGATCTGAAGGTTAGTTGTCTTTATCATGAAGATGAAAGGACTTTACTTCTACAGTTTAAGGAATTAATAGAAAGACATCCGGCAGGGAAGAGATTGATTTTATGTGCTCATAATGGAAAGGAATTTGATTTCCCTTATTTGTGCAGGCGAATGATCATACACGGAATACCCTTACCTGATGTTCTCCAGATGAGTGGAAAGAAACCTTGGGAAATACCACATTTAGATACTTTGGAAATGTGGAAATTTGGGGATTATAAGCACTTCACTTCTTTGGATTTATTGGCTGCCGTTTTAGGAATTGAGGGGAGTAAAGGCAGCTTAGATGGGTCTAAGGTAAATGCAGCATATTATTTGGAAGATAGGATTACAGATATTATCCACTATTGTATGGAGGATGTAGTAGTTCTAGCTCAGGTCTTTAGAAGACTGAGGGGACAAACTTTGTACACAGAAATAATCAGAAACCCCAGCCCAGAGAAAAACTAACTGAACCTAGAGAAGACATGTGCAGGTTTTGCCTATAATAGAAAGGTGAAACTCCCATTCTGGCAAAAAGTACCAAGTCGTTTTCTTTGTATGGTCTAACCTTTTTCACTTGAGTTCTAATGCCTAAATACCCGTGAGGCACTACTCTATTTTGCTCATTGGAATTACGATTATAGAAGGCGGGAACGGCGCCTGCTCCGGCTTCCGCAAACCAATCTATTAAAACTTTTGGGGGTCTTTTGTAGCAACTGGTATTGAATAATTCCGCTATTTCATGATCTATATGACCAATGAAATAATTATAAGTCAAGGTTACTGGAATACCTAGTCCACTGTTTTCATATCCAAAGGGATTGGGTTCGTTAGGGATTGAACTTGCACCCCATACATAGGATAATCCGATACTACCGGAAACAAAGGATTTTTTCGTAGGATAGAACATGCGGTGGTAATTGATTCCGGCACCTTTGCTGAAACCGCCTAGTTCTACGAAATACCCTTGGGTATAACGACTATTCCACTGCGAAAAAACTGCAATGGGACAAAATATCAAGGGAATGAATAATTTTCTCAAAGAAGATATTTTTTAGAAATAGCACATGCAAAACAACGCATTTCAATGCATATTTTGTCCTGAGGACCTCACTTTTTTTTAAAATGGCTCGATTTTATTTCTTAATATTATGTCTCTAAACATAAACTATGAGGATCTGCATTTACTTACTTTTCTTTGCTTTCACTTTGAAGGCTCAAAACACCTTACATCCGGTATCCACTTCCTATACCTATCCCACAGACCCATTAGTAGCGGAAAAGCTTGAAAAATGGAGAGATCAGAAATTTGGAATGATCATCCATTGGGGTATTTATGCTGTACCTGGGATCATAGAAAGTTGGAGCATCTGCAATGAAGATTGGATAGAAAGAGACAGTACTATCAGATATGACGATTACAAGCGGTGGTATTGGTCGCAAAGCGAAAAATTTAATCCCATCAAATTTAATCCTGAACAATGGGCATCTGCAGCGAAAGAGGCAGGTATGAAATACTTAGTTTTTACAACTAAGCATCACGATGGATTTTCCATGTTTGATACCAAGTGGACGGACTTCAAAATCACTTCAGGGCCATTTAGAAATCATCCACGCGCGAACGTTACCCAACATGTATTTGAAGCTTTCAGAAAGGAAGGTATGATGATTGGGGCGTATTTTTCCAAGCCTGATTGGCATTCACAGTACTTTTGGTGGGATAAATATGCTACTCCTGACAGGAATGTCAATTATGATATCAGAAAGCATCCTTGGAGATGGAATAAATTTAAAGAATTTACGCATGGTCAGATTAACGAGTTAACTTCCGAGTACGGTCCGGTTGATATCTTGTGGTTAGATGGAGGCTGGGTGAGACCAAGAAATACGGTCACGGAGGAAGTATTAAGTTGGGGTGCACCCATTCCAGATTTCGACCAGGAAATTGATATGCCAAAGGTAGCACAAATAGCCAGAGCGAATCAACCGGGCATATTGGTAGTGGACAGAACAGTACACGGTGAATTTGAAAACTACAGAACTCCTGAACAAGGTATTCCGAGTACGAAATCTGAGGATCCTTGGGAGAGTTGCATAACTTTAGGAGGTGCTTGGAGTTATGTACCCGGAGATCAGTTTAAGAGCGCTGAGTGGGCTATCAAGACCCTTGTGGAAATTGTGTCTAAGGGAGGAAACTTGTTGCTAGGAGTGGGACCTACACCTGAAGGGGAATTTTTACCGGTACAGTTGGAGAGATTAAAAGAGATAGGAAAGTGGTTAGAAAGGAACGGAGAGGGCATTTATGAAACGAGGACAGTAGATCAGTTCAAGTACGAACATTTTTATTTTACCCGTGCCAAAGATCAGAGGAGGTTTGCTATTCGTTTAAATAATGAACCTTTGACAGAAGAGGTGTCTTGGAAAGGAAATGCGCCTAAAAAAGGGAGTAAGATGTTCATCCTAGATGGAAATATCCCGGTGAAATGGCAGCAAGAGGGGGAATTAACCCGAGTATTTATTCCTAAAAAATCTTTGGATAAATTAGCTAAGGATGCGGCGATTACCTTTAAATTTGAACAATAAAAAACCTAATAACTATGAGAATTTTAGTCTTAATTATGGCTGCGCTAGTCGCAAATACAAGTTTTGCGCAGAAGAACAAGTGGGTTAAACTATTTGATGGAAAATCCTTGGAACATTGGTATTCTTGGAATGTAAATGACGGAAATAGTACGGCTGGCTGGTCAGTGGTCAATGGAGAATTGACAACAGATGGTAAAGGTGGAGATTTGGTGACAAAGAAAGAGTATGAAAACTTCGAACTAGAATTTGAATTCAAAGTTTCTCCAAAAGGTAATTCGGGTGTGATCTATAAGGTGCAAGATAAGCAGAAGGAAAAGGAACAACCTTATATCTATGGTCCGGAGTATCAGATCATTGATGATGTTAATTATCCAAGTACTCCAAAAGATGTACATAAAACTGGAGGTAATTATGATGTATACGCACCTTCTGATTTAAGTGCTGTGAAGCCTGCAGGGGAATGGAACAAGGGTAAGATCAAGATCTTGAACAATAAAGTGGAGCATTGGTTAAATGGGAAGAAGGTAATTGAATATGAATATGCAAGTCCTAAATGGGTAGAAGACATTGCTAAAAGCAAATTCAAAAGCTGGCCATATGCTACTCCTCATGCCAAAGGTAAGATCTCTTTACAAGGACATGGAGACACCGTTTGGTTCAAGAATATTCGTATTAAAGAATTATAAAAAATACGATTTTAAAGAGAGATAAGCTCCCAAGAAGTAAGTACTTGGGGGCTTATTTTATATTTCCCCAAGCCGTCAAAACTAACTTCCTTCCGGTATCATAATTCCGATGTTCTCCTAAATAGATACCTTGCCATCTTCCCAGATTTAATTTCCCCTCTGTGATGGGTATTTGTAGGGAATTTCCCAAGATAGAAGATTTCAGATGGCCAGGCATATCATCTGCTCCTTCATAATTATGTTGATAATAGGGTGCATTTTCGGGTACGGAAGCATTGAAATGAGCTTCAAAATCTGCGCGGACAGTTGGATCAAAATTCTCGTTTATGGTGATGCTAGCAGAAGTATGCTTGAGGAAAATGTGTAGAAAACCTATCTGGATTTGAGAGATTTCCGGCAAGGCATTCGTCACTTGTTCAGTGATAAGGTGGAAGCCTCGTTTATAGGGTTTGAGTTTGATTTCCTTTTGAAAGAATTGAGTCATAAAAGAGAATAGATTGCCTAATACAAATTTAGGCAATCTATCTCAATTTTGTTTTAAGCTTCTCCGATAGGCCCTCCAAAATTCATTGGAAAAGGCACGGGTTCACTGGATTGACGAATTTCACCAAAGGTTTCTTCGTACTTTCGAATGTTGTCTTCTAATGCATGAAGAAGCCTTTGGGCATGTTCAGGCGTTAGAATTACTCTGGCTTTAACTTTTGCTTTGGGTATACCAGGCATCAGTCTGATGAAGTCCAAAACAAACTCACTATTCGAGTGGGCGATCATGGCTAGATTGGCGTACACGCCTTCTGCGATGTCTTCAGGTAGCTCAATGTTGATTTGGTGTTCCTCTTGATTTTCTTTCTTTTTCATACCCAAAGCAGTTATTTTTTACCTTTTAGATGTTTTTCTAAGAACTGGTCTTGTTCCCAAAGAAGGTGCAAAATATTTTCTTTTGCTACATATCCATGTGCTTCTTTTGGTAGAATAACCATTCTAGCAGGAGCTCCTAATCCTTTCAAAGCTTGGAAATAACGCTCGGTTTGTAGGGTAAATGTACCAGGGTTATTATCCGCTTCTCCATGAACGAGTAGGATAGGCGTCTTCATTTTATGAGCGTTCATAAATGGAGACATGCGGTTATATACTTCCGGAGCATCCCAATAGTTTCTTTGCTCTCTTTGGAAACCGAAAGGAGTCAATGTTCTGTTATAGGCTCCACTTCTTGCTATACCCGCTGCAAACAGGTTTGAATGTGTTAATAAGTTAGCGGTCATGAAGGCCCCGTAAGAGTGACCACCTACTGCTACACGTTTAGGATCTATATATCCTAAGTCATCAACGGCTTTGATGGCTGCTTCGGCGTTAGCGATTAACTGCTCAACAAATGTATCATTTGGTTCTGCACCATTTTCTCCAACGATAGGAAAGGCAGCGTCATTCAATACTGCGTATCCTCTGGTAACCCAGAAAATGAATGATCCATACGCAGGGAAAGTAAATTGATTCGGATTCAAAGTGGTTTGAGATGCCGAGTTTTTATCTACGAATTCCTGTGGATAAGCCCAAATAAGTAGAGGAAGCTTATCTTTTTTGTTGTAACCTGCTGGTAAATAAAGAGTACCCGAAAGGTCTACTCCATCTTTACGTTTGTATTTGATCACTTCTTTGTGGACTTTTTCTAATCCTGCGAATGGATTTTTGAAGTCGGTGATTTGTACAGGAGCCATTCTATTCTTAAGGTTTCTCAAGTAATAGTTAGGATATTCTGTAGCAGATTGAAGCATTACCAGAACTTCACCGGTTTTGATATCTTTGAAAGAAAGAATGTTTTCCAACTTGTCTTTATATGCAGATTGATAAATCCTGTTTGTCTTCAGGGTTTTCCAATCTAATTCGTCTATGAACGGGAATTGTCCTTTCTTGGTGTGTCCGTCACCTATCAAATAGCTTTTGCCATTTTCTATAGCTAGTACATTTCTTCCGTATTGATTTTTAACGGTTTCGAAACTACCCGGATCTGAATAGATATCTTGAGAATTTCTGTCAAAGATGAGTTTAGGAGCTGCTTTAGAAGATGGGTCAAAAACAAAGGTTCTGGAGCTACGAGTATCGTACCATTGATCTCTCAAGATAGCTAGTTTTTCATTACCCCAGGTAATTCCGCCGTAACGCTGAGTAGTTTTTACTAGGGAAACCGGAGCTTGGTTAAATGGAGCTTTCCAAGTGAATACTTCGTCTCTAAATTCAACTTTTTTCGCCGGATCTCCTTCGTCTAAGGCCTCTACATAAACTAAAGTAGCCGGTTCATCAGCTCTCCAGTTCATGCTTCTTTTTCCTGTTCTTACAGCCATGAATCCTTTTGGAAGGGTTTCATTCAAAGGCAGGCTATTCACTTCTTTAACTAATTTTCCTGCTTTGTCATAAACAAAGGTTTTGCTAGGAAAACGGTTATAAGGAACGATATAGGAGAATGGTTTCTGCAATACGCTTACAAGCACATAGTTTCCGTCAGGAGAGAAAGTAGCATCTGTATACAAGTTTGCAGGAAGGAAAGCTACAGCATTTCCGGATAGATCAACCTTTTTTAGTTCTGAAGTGATCAAAGTCTCAAAGTTTTGCTCATCAGCAGGATTTTTCAGCAAATCCTGATATGTACGGTTTTGAGAAGCTTTACCTTCTGCAGTAGAGATAATGGGACCGGTAGGCAAACTTACTAAGGTGTTGATTAGTGGTTTTCTATTTGCAGGTAGGTAGTTAACCAGTAAGCTGTTGTTATCTTTAAACCAACTTATCGGGTTTCCTAAATTTGCATTTAAATAACCTGATCCAACTTTTTTAGCGCTTGCACTTGCTACTTCTAACACCCAAAGTTCCACACCGTTCTCTGATGTATGGGTGAATGCAATTTTAGATTCGTCAGGTGACCAGGTGATGTTAGTGATCTTAGGTGATTGTGGTAATCCTTTAACCTGAATCTCTTCTCTGTCTTTTAACTTTCTAACTTTTAAGTTATTAAGGTATGTTACCGTACTGGAAATATTGGTCTTAGGATTGATTCTCAAACCACCTAATTTAAGCTCATCTTGAGATAAATCATCAAGAGTCTTATAGGTATCTCTGTAAGTAAAGAGCATATAATCTGACTTACTTCCAAGAGAAACCGAAGGAGGTCTTTCATAATCCACTAATTCGAGGATTTCTTTTGGAGGTTTTTGATAGGTAAGGTTTTCTTGAGCAAAGGATACGTAAGCGCAACCCAATCCCAAGAAGATGGTTAGTAATTTTTTCATATACTGCGAATTAACTTTTTGATTCAAATGTCTGTATTGATATTGGTTTTTCCAAATATCCTTTAGTATAACAGGGCCTTGTACGCGATATCGTGAATTTTTTGTCGAGTTTTATTTTTTATGATCTTTTGGTTGTTCGCAGAAGGATATACTCTGTTAGAAAGAAACACGAAGATCAAGTCTTTTTCAGGGTCAACCCACACGCAAGTACCGGTAAAGCCGGTATGTCCGTAGGTCTTAGAGGAGGCGTATTGGGAGACAGTTCCGTCGCCGGGACCTGTAGGTCTATTCCAACCCAGAGCTCTATGACTTACTTTGGATTGAGGTTTAGTGAAGAAGTCTATCGTTTCTTTAGAGAAGAACTGACGGTCATCATAATACCCTCCGTTGAGGTTCATCTGCATCAGTCGGGCCAGATCCCATGCATTAGAGAAAAGTCCTGCGTGTCCTGCTACTCCTCCAATAAGGGCAGCATTAGGATCATGTACGGTGCCATGGATGGCTGCCTTTCTGAAGTCTCCGTTTACTTCAGTAGGTGCGATTTGGTCTTTCGTTTTTTGGGTGAATGCATTATACATCATGGAATGCAAGCCCATAGGTTCATAGATATTTGCTCCTACAAAGGCATCTAAATTTCTACCGCTTATGCGTTCAACTAATTTCTGAAGTAGGAGTAGTCCCAGGTCAGAATACACATATTGTGAACCTGGAGCATTGATTAGAGCCGACTTTTCCACCCATGAGAATACTGAATCTTTGATAATGGGATTAACTCCTAATTCATCTGAAATAGGAATGTGCCCGGAAGTGATGGGAGCGTTGGAGAAGTAGTAAGGATTGTATTGCCCGCTTCCGAATCGCGTTTGATCAAAGAAGGGTACAAATGCTTTCAACCCGGCTTGATGCAAAAGGATATCTTTTATGATCAATCTACTTTTATTGGTTCCCAGAAGTTCGGGAAGGTAGGTGGATAATTTCTCGTCGAGGTTTATTTTACCTTGATCGTAGAGCATCATTATAGCCTGTAAGGTGGAGGCTACTTTGGTAACAGAAGCTAAATCATACAAGGTATGTCTGTTGACCGCTTGGCCGTTATTGTATTTCATGTTACCGAAACCTTCGTAGAAGACGACTTTGCCTTTTCTGGCTACTAAAACCTGACAACCCGGAAATTCTTCCCCCATGATAGCGGAATTAACCACCTTTCTGATTTCTTGCAGTTTTGCAGCACTCATTCCAACTTCTGAAGGCATAGCGAAACCTAGTCGGGCGAAGGATTCTACTTCATATCCGTAATCGAGCTTACCATCTGCAGAGAGGGTATTAACAGGAACCTTACCTTGGGCGGAATTGACTCCGAAAAGTACATTGGCAGCGGCCATATGAGCTTCTTCCTCGTCTTCAAATCCGCACATGACAGTCTCGAATTCATCAAAAAACTTCAAGCTATAGGGGTTTCCGAAGACGCAAACGATGAGTCGGGAGTTCTCTTGAATATATCTTAACATATTCAGGGTTTCCTCTGTGATGCCGTAATCTAATTTTTCAGATTGCCTTACCTTGTGAATACTGACAATCACCAGATCATTTTTTACGGCCTCTTCTGCTATGGATTTCCAATCTGTGCTTCTGGCTGGTTTATCTTGTAGGAGGTAGGAGTTCACGTCTCCGTAGAGTTCTAAGGTACTTTGAAAGAGGTTTTCCTGATCAACTCCTACACCAATACTAGCCATTTTTAGTGTTGCAAGACCTTTCAAAGGGATAAGTCCAAATTCATCTCTGGTTACGGTTACGGCTTTGTTATAAATGAGTTGTTTAAGTTCTTTGCTTCTTTCGGTGTCCAGATCTTCACTAATATTTCTAAGGTCAACGGGTTTATAGGAGTGAAGACCTGCCCAATATTTGGATTTAAGTATTTTTCTAACGCTGTGATTCAGTTCTTCTTCTGTGATTCTACCGTTAATGCATGCCGCAAGTACGGCATTGTAGGCTTTATCAAGGTTTGAGGTTTGTAGTAACATATCATTACCGGCTTTGAAGGCACGAACTTCCGCTTCTCCTACCGGGAAGGATTTGAGTAGGCCTTTCATGTTTAAGGCATCAGAGATGACTAATCCGGTAAAACCGAGTTCTTTTTGAAGGTAATCCTTAATGATCCTTTCGGATACAGTAGCCGGAACGCCATTATCTAAGGCAGGGACATTGAGGTGTCCTATCATGACAGAAGATACGCTATCTGCTATCATGGCTTTGAAAGGAGCAGACTCAACCTCTTGAATGTGTTTTAGAGAGTGTTGAAGTACGGGTAGGTCATAGTGAGAATCTACATGGGTATCTCCGTGTCCGGGGAAGTGCTTGGCACTGGTAAGGATATTGTACTTTCTATGTCCACGAACAAAGGCGCTGGTAAGCTCAGATACGTTCAGTGGGGATTCTCCGAAAGATCTGTAGTTGATGACCGGATTTTTTGGATTTGAGTTGATATCTCCAACTGGAGAGAAGTTAAAATGTACTCCAATGCGTTTGCATTGGCGAGCTATTTCCTCGCTGACTTGTTCGGCAAGTTCTATGTCTTTAGCTGCACCTATGGTGATGGCTTTTGGGAAGGAGAATGCGTTATTCAGTCGCATACCTAATCCCCATTCTGCATCCAGACCTATCAGGAGGGGGATCTTTGCGGCTGCTTGATATCGGTTAGTAAGTTCTGCTTGTTTTAGGGCATTTCCCTGGAAGAAGGCTAGTCCACCGAGGTGATATTTTCTGATTTGATTTTCTACGATGGTATAATCTGCTTCTCTTCGGTTAGAGAAGACGGCGATCATGAACAATTGGCCCACCTTTTCCTCTAAAGTCATTTCGGAAAGGATGGTCTCCACCCATGCTTCCTGCTTTTTTGTATAATCTGTTATAGGGCGTGCAGATATGCTGACCACGGCGGCCAGAACGCATAATAAAAATCTCTTACTCATAAATATCCAACGAATCCAGGCACAAAAAAGGTGAAGTATAGGGAAAATAAAAAATAGTACAATAGGATTAGGGCAGAAGTATTCTTTTTACGCCATTTAATATCACGGTAGATGGTCTCCCTAATAGGGTTTCTATAGTATTTTGGGTTAAAGGCATTTTCTTACTAGCAATAATTGAGGCCAGATCTTTTGATTTCAGTTTTGACTTTTGCAAGTTATATAAGGTACGAAGAGGTTGTTCAAAATAGGCGGGATTTCTTAGTGGATTAAGGTTTATTCGTGGTAGGTGAAAAACCTGCCTTGGGATTAGCTCCACTCTATTTTTTAACTCTATAGGGAGATCCTCCATTTTGTCCATTTTCTTTAAAAGGAAGTTTTTAAGTTTTGCAGGTCCTTCAAATGAAAGATAATCCCCTTTTATCTTGAGTTCTGCCATTCTAATTAATAGGCCGAAATAATAATCAGTACCATTTGAAAGCACGATATCTATTCCACCTCTCTTACCTAAAATAACTTTGTTCTTAGCTTTATTACCTCTTCTATGTAAGTAGGGATGTAAGAAGCGGTTGCTTTGCAACTCATTTATATGGGAGTATGTGTCAGGAAACCATTGTGGATGGTAAAAGTAAGATTCTACTTCGATGGGGAAGATCTCTATGTTTCCCATAATGAAATAGGAATATTTTGCGAATACCTCGTTTATTTCCTGTAATCGTAAAATGATGTCTTTCTCATTTTTGGCTTTCAGCAAACGGTTAATTACATCTTCCACTTTAGTTCGATTGATAAACAAAGGTAAAAAAAGTACAATATAGGACTAAGAATCCTTAGAATAAATCACGGAGTAAATAAAGTACTGGTATTCAGGAATGTTACTATTATAAATTGGTTGTTGTGATGGTAATTTAAACAACAATAAAGCCTTACATAGAGATACTTCTCCATAACCTTAATGTGATTGCGCTAGAACTACATATAATGTAGACGAACTACTTGGACGATAAACTTTTAAAGAAGATAGATGGAACTTTTATTAGGATTGAAGGGCAATGTGGAGGATTGAAGCGGTTGATTTGATTAAGGCAAAAGATAATGAACTGGCACAAGTGATGGATTTAAAGGACGGTTCATTGTGAATGGTAAGTAATTCTGAAGTTCCATGCTTGCACTTTAAAGTGGGTGGTTAGGAGAAAAGTAGGAGGAATAAAAGGGTGAACATATGAACTTAGGGTGGTTTAGCTGTGGTAGTATAGACAGAATCATGCTATAGTAAACTTCAAGACTCAATGGACCTTACAAATTTTAATGTAAAATGATAAGTCTATGAAAGGATTAAGATACAAGTGGAGTGCTGTTTGTCTACCTTAATGAAGGCGAGTACTATAGAGGAGATTTTATACTGAAAACCCCTTAAAAATGCGTAACTTTGCATTTCAATTTATTTATACATAGAATATGTTAACGGTATCAAATCTTTCTCTGCAGTTTGGGAAAAGAGTGCTTTTTGAAGAAGTGAACTTAAAGTTTACCCCGGGCAACGTTTACGGGCTCATTGGAGCCAACGGAGCAGGTAAGTCAACTTTCGTAAAAATATTAGCAGGGGATATTGAACCTACCACAGGGAATGTGAGCATGGATCCGGGCGAGAGGATGTCTGTATTGAAACAGAACCAGAACGCCTATGACGAATTTACGGTATTAGATACTGTAATGAGAGGAAATGAGCGTCTATATCAGGTTATGCAGGAGAAAGATGCCCTATATGCTAAAGAAGATTTTTCTGAAGAAGATGGTAACCGTGCAGCTGAATTAGAAGGTGAGTTCGCTGAAATGAACGGTTGGGAAGCGGAATCAGATGCAGCCGCATTATTATCCGGTTTGGGTATCTCAGAAGAGTATCACTATACGGTGATGTCTGAAATGAACCCAGCAGATAAAGTGAAGGTGCTATTGGCTCAGGCTTTGTTTGGAAATCCGGATGTGTTGCTTTTGGATGAGCCTACGAACAACTTGGACATAGAGTCTATCCTTTGGTTAGAAAACTTCTTGATGAACTTTAAGAATACGGTGATTGTGGTATCTCACGACCGTCACTTCTTAGACAATGTTTGTACGTATATTGCAGATTTGGATTTCAAGAAAATCACGCTTTATGGTGGTAATTATACTTTCTGGTATGAGTCCAGTCAGTTAGCGGCTAAGCAGAAGGCGGATCAGAATAAGAAAGCGGAAGAGAAGAAGAAAGAATTGGAAGAATTTATTCGTCGTTTCTCTGCTAACGTGGCTAAGTCTAAGCAAGCTACTGCTCGTCAGAAAATGATAGAGAAGTTGGATATCGCCGCTATTCAGCCGTCTTCACGTAGATATCCGTTTATTGGGTTCAAACCTGAGCGTGAGGTAGGTGATCAGATCCTAGTGGTAGAGAATTTGAGTTACAAAAACGAGGAGGGAGAATATCTGTTCAAGGATTTGAGTTTCCAGGTTGCCAAAGGAGATAAAGTGGCCTTTTTGAGCAAAGATGGTCTAGCGGTAACGGCTCTTTTTGATGTATTAATGGAGAAAAGACAACCTACTTCCGGATCATTCAAGTGGGGAGTTACCATTACAAAGGACTACTTGCCGAATGACAACAGCGAGTACTTTGTGGATAGCAGCATGAATCTAGTGGACTGGTTGCGTCAGTTTTCTACGGAGAAAGACGAGACCTTTATCCGTGGGTTCTTGGGGCGGATGTTGTTCTCTGGAGAGGAGGCATTGAAGCAGTGTACGGTATTATCGGGAGGGGAGAAGCAGCGTTGTATGTTCTCTAAGATGATGTTATCGAACTCGAACGTGTTGTTGTTTGATGAGCCTACGAACCACTTGGACTTGGAGTCTATTCAGGCCTTGAACAAGGGGATGGAGGATTATGACAGCGTTATTCTCTTTACCTCTCATGACCATCAGTTGACTAACTCCGTGGCTAACCGCGTAGTAGAATTAGGGCCTAAAGGCTGTCTAGATAAGTTAATGACGTTTGATGATTACTTGACTGACGAGCGCGTAAAAGCTCAGAGAAAGGAGATATATTAAAAAGAAAGAATATATGAATCAAAAAGGGGGCGTATCGTGATACGTCCCCTTTTTGTTGTGGTGTATTGTAATACGCCACAATAAGCTGCAGAGATGGGCTAAAAAGTTAGGGCGTATTGCAATACGCCCTAACTACGCCCTAACAACTAGATTATTCTTCGTCAGATTTCTTCTTTGTAGCTTTCTTCTTAGATGCAGCTTCCTCGTTTACCAATTGGTCTTTCAAAGCAGCAAGTGCTGAGATATCACCAAGAGTTGATTTTTCTGCTTCAGGAAGTTTTACTTTGTCAGCTTTAGCAGAAGATTTTTTCTTCTCAGCTGGCTCTTCAGAAGGAGCTTCCCAAGTTTTAGAGTGAGAAAGAACGATTTTCTTTTCGTCTTTATTGAACTCGATAACCTCGAATTTCAATTTCTCACCTACTTCAGCTACAGTACCATCTTCTTTGTTGATGCCTTTAAGGGCAACTGTACCTTCGATTCCGTAAGGAAGTTCAAGAACTACAGTTTTATCAGATTTAGAGATGATGCTTGCGTCATGTACAGAACCTACTTCAAACACAGATTCGAAAGTATCCCAAGGGTTTTCTTCGATGTGTTTGTGGCTAAGCGCTAATCTTCTGTTTTCAACATCCAATTCAAGAACTACAACTTCAAGCGTATCTCCGATTTTCACGAAATCAGAAGGATGCTTGATTTTCTTCGTCCAAGAAAGGTCAGAAACGTGTACTAGACCGTCAATACCTTCTTCAAGTTCTAAGAATAGACCGAAGTTAGTAAGGTTTCTTACAGTACCTGTATGTTTCGTTCCGATAGCGTATTTAGCTAATAGATCTTGTTTAGTCCATGGATCTTCAGTCAATTGTTTAATACCCAAAGACATTTTTCTTTCTTCTTTGTCTAGAGTCAATACCACTGCAGAGATTTCGTCACCGATTTGTAAGAAATCAGATGGGTTTCTCAAGTGTTGAGACCAAGACATTTCAGAAACGTGGATCAAACCTTCCACACCTGGTTTCAATTCTAGGAAAGCACCGTAATCAGCGATGTTCACGATTTTACCGCTTACTTTAGAACCTACTTCAAGGTTTTGAGCTAAGGAATCCCAAGGGTGAGCTTCCAATTGTTTCATACCTAGAGAGATACGTTTCTTCTCATCATCAAAGTCAAGTACCACCACTTTGATTTTGTCATCAAGGTTAAGTACTTCGTTTGGATGATTAACACGACCCCAAGAGATATCTGTAATGTGAAGGAGACCATCCACACCACCCAAGTCGATGAATACACCGAAGTTAGTGATGTTTTTAACCACACCTTCCAATACTTGACCTTTTTCAAGGTTAGTAAGAATCTGTTGTCTTTGTGATTCAAGATCTTTCTCGATCAATACTTTGTGAGAAACTACCACGTTGTCATTAGTGTGGTTGATTTTCACCACTTTCACTTCCATACGTTTGCCTACGAATACATCGAAGTCTCTGATAGGTTTAACGTCAATTTGTGAACCAGGAAGGAAAGCTTCAATACCGTAAATATCTACGATAAGACCACCTTTCGTACGACGTTTGATAAGAGCGTCCACGATGATGTCTGTTTCCAACGCCTTTTCAATTTTAGACCAAGCAGTAAGGATTCTAGCTTTTTTACGAGAGATCACTAGTTGACCTAATGCATCTTCTTGCTTTTCGATGAATACTTCTACTTTGTCACCTACTTTAAGATCCGGTAGGTCACGGAATTCAGAACGAGATACGATACCGTCTGATTTGAATCCGATGTTCAAAAGAACTTCGCGGTCAGTAACACCTACCACAAGAGCTTCTACTACATCTTTTTCTTCAATTGGGGAGAAAGTTTCTCCGTACAATTTTTCTAACTCTGCTTTTTCGGTTGCAGAATAACCACCACCAATACCTTTCTTGGTTACTTTGTCCCAATCAAATGCTGGGAATTGTTGATTTGCCATAAAAAAGCTCTAAATACATCAGTAGTCCGAGCTATACTACTGAAATTTAATGTTATACAAAATCGTTCCTTAAAAAGGAGTGCAAAGATAAAGCTATTTCTGAACATTTTTAGCACTAAAGCCCTAATTATTAGAATTTTCCCCAAATCTTTAGCCAAAAGCTGAGTTTTTGTGGACTTTTGCAGTTTTTAAACCCAAAATTTTGTCATGAATTATAATCTGGATAGTCTTTTAGAAATGTTTAAAGGGCTGATGATCAAGTATGGACATAAGTTGGCTATAGCCATAGTTACCTTAATCATTGGCTTTTGGTTGGCCAACAGAATCAGTAGCGGTTTGAGGAAAGTGCTTACGCGTAGGGTTCCTGAATCTTCCATTGTTCCTTTTGTGGTTTCCTTAGTATCCATCTTGATCAAAGTGATGGTGGTATTAAGTGCTGCCGCCAAGTTTGGTATAGAGACTACTTCCTTTATAGCCTTATTAGGTGGGGCGGGATTAGCAGTAGGTTTGGCTTTGCAAGGGAATCTTTCCAATTTTGCCAGTGGGGTAATGATTTTGGCTTTTAAACCTTACAAGATAGGAGATAGTGTGATCATCAGTGGTTTTACCGGAGTAGTGAGAGAGATATTAATATTCAATACGGTTTTGCAGACCAAAGAGAACCGGAGAATTATCATTCCCAACAGTTCCATCACTTCAAATCCAATTACGAATATTTCCGGTAATGGAGAGTTGAGGGTAGAATTAAGTTTTAAGGTTCCACGCCAGAAGGATACTGAATGGATCAAAAGCCAGATTTTAGATGCGTGTAAAGGTTTTTCAAAGATTCATTTACAACCAGAACCACATATCTCTGTAAATGCTGAAGATTGGGTGATGACCATTTACACGGTGAAGGTGTGGTGTTCACCATCTGACACAGGAGCAGTAGAAGACTATTTAAATGAAGAAGTAAAAAGAAGAATTTGTGAAACCCGGAATTAATGTACCCGGGTTCCTTCATCTACTTCAATGATATACGGTTTTCCACCTTCTTTTTCTATGGCTGCAGCTACAGCTTCAGGATCATTAGGTGCATAGGCAAACATGCATCCGCCGCCACCTGAACCGTTGATTTTCGCTCCTAGAGCACCTGCTTTCAGGGCAGCATCCACCATTCTATTGATTTTTGGAGTGGAAACCTTTTTGGCATCCCTCAAGCTGTCCTGATGAATATTTAGCAGTTCTCCTATTCTATGTTGATCAATGGAATTATTTCTAAACATGGTTAAAGCTTCTCTTAGGATATCCCTATCAGAGAGATTGCCTTGAAGCAGTTTGAATTGTTCCGGACTTAGATACTCTTTAAAGGATTCCACTTCGGTGGCTGGGAATTCTGCAAGTTCAAAAGAAGAATCTTTTTGTTTTAGGATATCAATGATATCCAGCATCCCAAATTTCACATGTTTTAATATGCCCAAAGTATCTTTTGGTTCCAAAGAGTCACCTAAGACGAAAGTACCTAGTTTTACGGGATAAGAGAAAGCTTGGGGAGTAGGCAGACTCTCCAGGTACATGATATTTCCTAAGGCAGTGGAAAACTGGTCCATCATCCCTCCCGGTTCACCGAACTCCAGGACCTCAGCTGCTACTGCATATTTACCTATTTCAAATTGGGTTACAGTTGCCTTTGGTTTCTTGGAAGCCGTTTGGGTTAGGAAATGGATCCATGACACAAGTAAGGCGGAAGAACTAGAAGTTCCGGAGTTGATAGGAATATTTCCGTGCACATGTACATCAAAGCCATTTTCAAACTCGTATCCGTCTCTTTTCAGGACGTTGATCGCGGATTTGAAATAATCCCTTGCACGGGTGTACTTTAATTCTGGTTCTAGATAAAAGACTTCTTCGGACTGTATGTCCGGCATGTGTATGTGGATTTTTTGGTCAGGTCTGGCTTCTCCTGTTACGTGGATTCTTCTGGAAATGGCTGCCGCTATCACAGGAAGTCCCAAATAATCTTGATGCTCACCAAAAAGGCAGATCCTGCCGGGTGTTGAAATATGCATATAGTACCGAATGGTTTTAAGGGGTCAAAAATACAACTAATCATGAAATTCTTTTAAGTGCTTTTGAAAGTTTTCTGAAAGCAGGAAATACAACGGAATCCGAGCATAAGGTTGTATATGTCTGTTATTCAGAATTTTAATATTTTGTTAAATCGCTCTGTTCTTTAGGTTTTGTCAAAAAAAAATCATAATTTAGAGAGAAATATATGTGTATTCATGGGGCGGCAAGTGTTAGTACTTAATGCCGACTACAGTGCTTTAAGCGTATGTACTGTTCCTAAGGCATTTTTATTGGTTTATCTAAATAAGGCTGAGATGGTGGCAGAATCTGATTCTGAACATCTCAGGACGGTGACCTCTTCGTATGCATTACCTACCATTATTCGCTTACATGCTTATGTGCAGGTTCCTTACAAAAGGATCATTTTAAACCGGCATAATATCTTCAAAAGGGATCACCATCAGTGTCAGTACTGCGGTTCAAACAGAGATTTGACTTTAGATCATGTTTTACCAAAGTCCCGGGGAGGTAAAACCACTTGGGATAATTTAGTGGCTGCTTGTAAACATTGCAATTCAAAGAAGGGGGACTCTTTACCGGAGGAGATAGGGATGAAACTTCGTCAAAAACCTTTTCGACCTACCTTTGTGATGTTTGTTCGGGATTATTCAGGAAATGTGGAAAGTACCTGGTTGCCGTATTTAAATAGGTGGAGGTAAAAGCGTATATTTGGCTTTCAACTTTTCACTGCATGAATTATTTATATCCTGTATTTAATACTACTTCTTTGAGCTCTTTTGACTCTCCTTATCTGGAAGGATTTAAGGGAAAGACAGGAGAGGTGGCCTTTTTTATAGATGGAGAGGCAAATCGTCATTATTTTTTAGGTTTAGGAGATCCCAAGCATCATTTGGAGGTAATTCAAACGGTAAGAAGTTTTATTTTCAAGCAAAAGGAAAATCTGTCCACTGGCGTTAAGATTAAGTTTTTAGGAGGGCAAGAGTATCTGTCAGATATAGTTCAAGGTGCTTATTTGAGCGATTATTCCATTGGGTACTTAAAGGGAGAGCAGTCGGAATTCCCATCCATTGAATTTGAAGCAGATGCTTCTGATGTAGAAAGAGGTCAGCATTTCGCTCGCGCTATCAAACGCATAATGCGCTGGGGAGATGCTCCGGGAAATCATAAGACGCCTCAGAAATTAGCGGAATGGATCAAGGCTTCAGGGGAGGAGAATGGCTTTCAAGTGGAAGTCTTTGATAAGACTGCTTGCGAAAACTTAGGAATGCATGCGCTTCTAGGAGTAGGTAGGGGAAGTAGGGAAAACCCTCCTGTCTTTTGTGTATTAAAATATACCCATCCTGAAGCCACAAAAACCGTAGGATTAGTGGGTAAGGGGGTAACTTTTGACACCGGAGGTGTATCTCTGAAGCCGGGAGATAACATGAATTACATGAAGTCTGATATGGGCGGTGCTGCAGCTGTGGCCGGAACCCTGGAAGTGGCTGCCCGATTAGGATTGAAAATAAACTTGATTGGGGCTATTCCTATCACGGAAAACTGTATTGATAGTTATGCTATCAAGCCTGGAGATGTTATTTCTTCCTATTCTGGGAAGACTATTGAGGTGATCAATACGGATGCTGAGGGTAGATTGATATTAGCTGATGCATTAAGTTACATTACGGATAAGTATCATACAGATGTTCTGATAGATTTAGCAACGCTAACGGGTAACGCTATAATGGCCTTAGGTTATAAAGCAGCGGCCTTGATCAGTCCGAATGATGAATTAGCACAGAGTCTTTTCCATGCAGGATTAAAGACAGGGGAGAAGGTATGGAGAATGCCGCATTGGGACGAGTATAAAGACGCCTTGAAGTCGGATATAGCGGATCTTAAGAATTTGGCGGGATCACCTATTGGTGGAGCCATTAATGCGGGTAAGTTCTTGCAGGAATTCATTCGTGAACATCAAGCCTGGGCGCATTTGGATATAGCCGGGACGGCTTTTATGGATTCAGAATTTGGCAGCATGAAATCAGCCACCGGATTCGGGGTGAGATTATTAGTAGAGTATTTAGAAAGTCAGGGTGCATAGTCACCCTGTTTTATTGAAGTGCTCTAGAAGTCAAACTTCGTGCGCTGAGTAGTTTAAAAAAAAATCTTTCAGAAATTGTAGGATTAATATATGGAAGAAGAGAAAACTACGTTTAGGTGTAAAAGCGGTTCTGACTTACTGTGCTTTCCACCCCCTTATATTCTGAAAATCTTACCTCCATTTAAGAATGGTAAAGTGAATCTGTTCAAGAAAAATGGATAAGGTAGTAGATTTTTGCTTTATATTTGTCCCCCATTACCTTATCGTACGTTATGTCGTGGTTTAGAAGAACAGAAAAAGGAATAAGTACTCCCACTGAGCTAAAGCGTGAAACCCCAGATGGTTTATGGTATCAGTGTCCGGAGTGTAAGAATGTGGTTCAAACGCGTGAGCATCAGCAAAATGCATATACATGTCCCAAGTGTAATTATCACGATAAGATAGGTTCAGAAGCCTATTTTAATCTTTTGTTTGATGAAGGTAAATATACCGAGTTAGACAAGGACATGATCTCCGGGGACCCATTAAACTTTGTGGACACAAAGGCCTATCCTGCACGTATTAAAGCTACGGTGGAGAAAACCGGGCTTAAGGATGCATGTAGAACTGCATACGGAAAGATAAACGGAGTAGACTTCACTATTTCCTGTATGGATTTCGGATTTATCGGGGGATCCATGGGTTCTGTAGTAGGAGAGAAGATAGCCAGAGGTATAGATCATGCTTTGAAGAAAAAGACTCCATTCTTAATGATCTCCAAATCAGGAGGGGCAAGGATGATGGAAGCCGGATTCTCTTTGATGCAGATGGCTAAGACTTCAGCAAAGTTAGCCTTATTAGAAGAAGCAAAGATTCCTTATATATCTTTATTAACGGATCCTACTACTGGTGGGGTTACGGCCTCTTTTGCCATGTTAGGTGACTTGAACATAGCGGAGCCGGGTTCTTTAATCGGATTTGCAGGGCCTAGGGTTATTAAAGAGACCATAGGAAAAGATCTACCTAAAGGTTTCCAAACCGCTGAGTTTGTATTGGAGCACGGATTCTTGGATTTCATTGTAGACAGGAAGGAATTGAAGGATAAGCTTTCTTCCGTAGTAACGATAATGATGCAGCCCTCTTGAAGGGCTTTTTTTTTGAAATGGACCCTTTTATCTTTTACCTTTTGGGTGTAGTAGGTCTGGCTTATTTCTTTCCGGAGCCTGCTCATGTACTTCCTTTTGAAACCATCACCAGTGCCGGGGTATCACTGGTATTCTTCTTTTATGGTTTGAAGTTAAGTAAGGATAAATTAAAATCAGGGTTATCAAATATATCCTTACATTTTTTAATTCAAGCCTTCACCTTTTTAGTATTCCCTTTGGTGGTATTGGCCGTTAAGCGCTTCTTTCCGAATCAGGATTTGTGGTTAGGTTTATTCTTCTTAGCTGCATTACCTTCTACCGTATCTTCATCTGTAGTGATGATTTCATTAGCGAAGGGGAATATACCGGCAGGAATCTTTAATGCCAGCTTATCCGGACTTATAGGGATACTTATCACCCCATTGTGGATGAGTATTTTCTTACATTCTTCCGGAGGGGATTTTACGGAGATCTATATAAAGTTGCTGTATGAGATCTTATTGCCTATTTGTTTAGGGTTTTTCTTCCAAAAATGCTTGGGCAAATATGTTCAACAGTATAATTCTTTCTTTAGTAAGTTTGATAGAGCAGTCATCTTAGCCGTCATATATAAAAGCTTTGTACATTCTTTTGAAGATGGAGTTTTTCAATCTATTCCCTACGGAGAAATGGCGGTATTAGCCGTTTGGGTGATGGCTCTATTTTGGCTCATCTACGGATTAATTTACTTTGTAACAGAGAAATTAGGGTATAATACGGAGGATAAGATCACGGCTTTATTCTGTGGGACAAAGAAATCTTTGGTTCATGGCACCGTATTTTCTAAGGTATTTTGGGGAAGTTCACCTACTGTAGGTTTGATTCTTTTACCCTTGATGTTATTCCATGCATTACAGATCTTGATAGTAGGATATATTGCAGGGAAATATGCAAAAAGAAATGAGGCTTAAGAGCCTCACTTCTGTAGTGCTTTTCTGATTTCGGGAGCTACTTTGGTTCCGAATAATTCTATAGACTTCATCATCAGTTTATGATCAGGAGCACCTACGTCCATATGGGCTATGAAACGGGTGATTCCGAACAATTCGTGCATGTGCAGAATTTTATCCGTCACGGCTGACGGGTCTCCTATAAACAGTGCTCCGTCTTTCGAACGGCCTCCATTGAACTGATGCTTGGTATAGGGAGCCCATCCTCTGCTTGATCCTATTCTGTCCATTTGAGCAGCATAATTCTCAAAATATCCATCACAAATGGCCTCATTATCACTTACAAAAGTATGTGAATGAATACCAAGTTGCATTTTGGCCGGATCGTGACCGTGTTTTAAGTATTGTTCCTTGTAGAAATCCATGTGGGGTTTGAATTGAGCAGGCATACCTCC
Source organism: Leadbetterella byssophila DSM 17132 (assembly GCF_000166395.1). Classification (GTDB taxonomy): domain Bacteria; phylum Bacteroidota; class Bacteroidia; order Cytophagales; family Spirosomataceae; genus Leadbetterella; species Leadbetterella byssophila. Next base: position 2,859,974 of record NC_014655.1, on the reverse strand, counting down.
TATGATGGCTAAGATCAATGGTAGGCCTAATTTAGCTGCTCTAAGTATGGATTCCGGAGTGCCACCTACAGCAATCCAGATGGGCAGTTGTCCATTATTCACTGCTCTCGGATACACGGTTTGATTAACCATAGGAGGTCTCAAAGTTCCTTTCCAGCTCACCTTTTCTTGTGTATTGATCTTCAATAAAAGATCTAATTTTTCCTCGAAAAGGGCATCATAATCTTTAAGGTTATAGCCAAAAAGGGGGAAAGACTCAATGAAACTACCTCTACCTACGCCTATTTCAGCTCTACCGCCTGAGATTTGGTCTATGGTAGAGAAGTTTTGATATACATTAACGGGCTCAGAGGAGCTTAGGACCGTTACTGTACTCATAAGCTTGATATTTTTAGTTACGGATGCTGCTGCAGCAAGAAGGATTTCAGGTGAAGACACTGCGTAATCAGGGCGGTGGTGTTCGCCCATTCCAAAGACGTCCAAGCCTACTTCATCAGCTAACTTTACTTCTTCTAATATCTCCCGTAGTTTTTCTCCGGTATCTTGAATTTTTCCGGTGTTTTTATCTATGGCTAAGTCGCCAAACATTCCTATTCCTAATTCCATAATTCTCTTTTTTTTCAAAAATAGAAGATTTGATGAGGGGAAAGCATTGATATATGATAATAAAATGTTCTATCTTTGGTATAAAGAATCATAAATTATGCAGAAAATCATCCCCTATATCTTTCTTGTTTTTGGGATATTAAATTTATATCGCTTTGCTGAAACATTTTTTTCTGAGGTAGCAGGTCCGTTTAAAGTGCTATTTTGGGACACAGATATAAACGGATACAGAATCAAGTGTTTGGTTTTTGCAGCGGTATTCATCTTTGCTTTTTGGGGAAATTTCAGAAGAAACAGGGCGCAATAAATCTACAGACGCCGACTCAATAAGGGCTTTGATCTATGTACTAACAGATGTTTTGCCTATTTATCCTGTTAAAAACGGGAAAAATAGATATATTTGTTAGTTCCTATGGTGAAAATACGTAGTTATATAACCTCCTTCTTCTACATACTTATGGCGAGTTATGTCTTGGCATTGAGTATTGATGTACCTGCCATTTGGGAGGATGCTGTATATGGGGAAACTGCGGAACAGACCTATTTTAAGAAGATCAAGGCTTCATTAAATAATGAAGATGTTTTACTTCCTGATGAGCCGGTTGATCTTCCTGATTTAGTAGCTTTGATAGCCAAAAATACCGTTGTGGCCCCGAAAGAAGAGGTATTCCATTCTGAACTAATTTATTCCTACCATGATAATTGTCGGGCACAATTTGGCCCGGATGTAGTATATTCTCCGCCGGAATCCTAAGTTCTTCCAGATTCATTGTTTTGTTTTGAGCTATCGAATTTTCGGTAGTTGAGTCATTTATATTATTATATCATGAAGAATTACATTCTTTTTATAGCCTTGGTATGGGCTGGGCTTTCCTGTAAAGCTAAAGAAGAGGAAAATAAGGAGGAGAAAGATACATTTTTGGTCACGTATCCTATCATTAAAGCAGCTGACCAGAAAAGTGAATATGTAGCAGATATTCACGCAAGACAGAACGTAGAAGTTCGCTCAAAAATCAGGGGTTTCCTTGAAAGGGTTTGGGTGGACGAAGGTCAAGCTGTTCGTAAAGGTCAATTGCTGTTTTCCCTGTCTACAGTGTCTCATCAGCAAGACGTTGCAAAGGCTCAAGCGCAATTGAAAATTGCGGAGGCTGATCTAAAGGCCGTTCGATTAGAATTAGAAAACGCTAAAAAATTATTTGACAAGAAGATCATCTCAAAGGCTGAGTTAGATTTAGCAGGTGCTAAAGTAGAAGCTGCCAGTGCAAAGGTTGCAGAGGCGCATTCAGATACGGAAAGGGCTAGATTAAACCTGACCTTCTCAGAGATTAGAGCACCTTTTGATGGGGTGATCAACAGGATTCCTCAAAAGGCAGGATCTCTTGTAGAAGAAGGAACCTTATTAACTACACTCTCTAATAATTCCGAAGTATTTGCATATTTCAACGTTTCTGAAAAGGATTATCTGGATTATGTACTAGATAATCAAGGAGATTCAAAATCTAAAGTGACCCTTATGCTAGCCAATGGTATGGAATATCCTCACAAGGGGGTGGTTGAAACCATGGAGAGTGAATTTGATAGGAATACGGGGAACATTGCCTTTAGGGCCAGATTCCCTAATCCCGACAAGCTCCTAAAACACGGAGGTAGTGGTAAGGTGATTTTGAATCAATATATCCAAGAAGCTATACATATCCCACAAGTCTCCACTTTTGAGGTGCAGGATAAACTATATGTTTATGTGGTTAAGAAAGATAATATCTTAGAACAAAGGTCCATTGAGCCTATCTTGAGGGTTCCTCATTTCTATATTGTGGATAAGGGTGTAGCCCCTGATGAAAGGATACTTTTTGAAGGTGCTCAGCAGGTGAAAGCAGGTCAACAGATCGAAATTAAATTGATCAGTGCGGAAGAAGTAGAGGCAAAAATTAATCCTTAAGATATCATGTTTCAAAAGTTCATACATAGACCCGTATTATCAATAGTAATATCGGTGCTGATGGTGTTAGTGGGACTGATATCCTTAGTTCAGTTGCCCATTACCCAATATCCGGACATTGCTCCTCCGGAAGTAAACGTAACCACCAGGTTTACGGGTGCGAATGCAGACGCCGTGGTGAAGGCGGTAATTACCCCCCTTGAAAAGGCCATTAATGGTGTGCCTGGGATGTCTTACATGACGTCCGTTTCCGGAAATGATGGTACCGGTATTATTCAAATCATCTTCAAAGCAGGGGTGGATCCGGATGTGGCTGCCGTTAACGTGCAGAACCGGGTGACATCTGTAATGGATGAATTACCTGAAGAAGCTATTAAGGCAGGGGTTATAGTAGAAAAGGTACAGAACAGTATGTTGATGTACCTGAATATTCTTAGTGAGGACAAAGATTTGGATGAGAAATTCCTTTTCAACTTTGTGGATATCAATGTTCTTAAGGAATTAAAGCGTATTGACGGTGTAGGTTTTGCGGAGATGATGGGTAGGAGGGACTATGCCATGAGGGTATGGCTTAATCCTGAGAAGATGTTGATGTACAATATATCAGCTAACGAAGTCATCGAGAAATTAAAGCAGCAAAACGTAGAAGCCGCACCCGGAAAAATCGGGGAAAGTTCTGGCAAAGCGGGACAGTCTCTCCAATACGTACTTCGTTACACGGGGAAATTGAATACAGAACAAGCGTATGAAAATCTGGTTTTAAGAAGTAAATCAGATGGGGAGATCTTGCGCTTGAGGGATATAGCTGAAATCGAATTTGATTCACAAGATTATAATGTTTTGTCCAAAGAGAATGGTCAGCCTTCGGCTTCCATTATGATCAAGCAGCGTCCCGGTTCGAACGCGAAAGAGGTAATTGAAAACATAAAGACCCGGATGGCAGAACTAAAGGATAGTAGTTTCCCTCCGGGCATGAGTTATACTATAGGTTATGATGTGTCAGCATTCTTAGATGCATCTATTGCCGTTGTACTTCGTACATTGGTGGAGGCCTTCCTACTGGTAGCCTTGGTGATCTTTATATTCTTGCAGGATACACGCTCTACCATCATCCCTATCATTGCGGTGCCGGTGTCCTTGATTGGTACTTTCTTCTTTATGCAGATGTTAGGGTTCTCCTTGAACCTGATCACCCTATTCGCTTTGGTACTGGCTATTGGTATTGTGGTGGATAACGCCATAGTAGTGATTGAGGCGGTGCATGCTAAGATGGAGAGTAAAGGGCTTTCACCTTTGAAGGCTACGGAAGAAGCCATGAGCGAGATCAGTGGAGCCATCATTGCCATTACTTTAGTGATGTCTGCGGTGTTTGTCCCTGTGTCCTTTATGGAAGGGCCTTCCGGAATATTCTATAGGCAGTTCTCTTTGACTATGGCGGTGGCCATCGTATTATCAGGGGTAACGGCCTTAACATTGACCCCCGCCCTTTGTGCATTGTTCTTAAAGGATGTTCATGGTGAACATAAAAAGGGATTTATTGCCAGATTCTTCGATGGATTTAACAGGTGGTATAATGGCTTATCTACCAAATATCAAAAGCTTTTAGGCCTAATAGCAAATCGTAGAGTAGTTACTTTTGGTGTATTAGCAGGCTTTTGTTTTGCTACGGGATTAGTAGGTGTGTTTGTACCTACCGGCTTTATACCAGAGGAGGACCAAGGAGCCTTCTATGCTAACATCACCACTCCTTCAGGAGCCACATTGGAACGTACGGAGAGGGTAGTGGATGAGGTTCAGGCCATAGCTAACGGTATGGAAGAAGTAGCTACCGTATCCAGTTTGTCAGGCTTTAGTACCTTATCTGAGGGTACAGGTGCCATCTACGGAATGAACTTGATCAGTTTGAAAAACTGGAGTGAGCGTGGCCGATCAGATGCTCAAATTATCGAGGAATTAGCGGCTAAAACCCGCCATATCAAAGACGCTACCATAGAATTCTTCCGCCCACCTCCTGTGCCGGGATATGGTAACTCCAGTGGTTTTGAATTGAGATTATTGAACCGTTCGGGTAGTGATGAGATAGGAGATTTGCAAGAGGTGGCGGACGGTTTTGTGACGGAATTGAATAAGCGACCGGAGTTAATGAATGTGTTTACCACATTTGACGCTACTTTCCCTCAATTCCTTTTGGATATAGACGAGGACAAAGCCGCTCAAAAGGGGGTAACTGCAGACAATGCCATGAGTACCTTGCAAACGTTGATAGGTAGTGAATATGCTACTAATTTCATACGTTTTGGACAGATGTATAAGGTGATGGTGCAGGCCTCTCCTGAATTTAGAGCGGAGCCAGAGGATATTTTGAAGCTGACCGTAAAGAATGACAATGGAGAACTAGTACCGTATTCTACCTTCTTAAAAGTAGAAAAGGTATATGGACCCGAGCAGATTACGCGCTATAACATGTATCCTTCAGCTATGATCAATGGTCAACCGGCCTTAGGATACAGTAGTGGAGACGCTATCGCTGCGATCAAGGAAGTAGCGGCGCAGTACTTGCCTAAAGGTTATGGATACGACTGGGCCGGAGCCTCTAGAGATCAGGCAAATGCAGGGAATGAGACCTATATCATCTTTGCGCTTTGTTTGTTGTTCGTTTATCTGATATTGGCAGCACAGTATGAGAGTTTTGCCTTGCCTTTGCCTATTATCTTGTCTCTTCCTATAGGAATCTTCGGCGCATTATTCTTCTTATGGATTTTGGGCTTAGAGAACAACATCTATGCGCAGATTTCCATGGTTATGTTAATAGGTATCCTAGGTAAAAATGCCATCCTGATTGTGGAGTTTGCGGTGTTGATTCAAAATGAAAAAGGCTTGAGTCCTTTAATGGCTGCCATAGAAGCTGCAACGGCGCGTTTAAGGCCTATTCTAATGACTTCATTTGCTTTTATCGCAGGATTGATTCCTTTGATGCTAGCTTCTGGAGCAGGGGAGATAGGCAACAGGACCATTGGTTCTGCAACAGTAGGAGGGATGTTATTAGGTACCGTATTTGGTGTCATTATCATTCCTGGATTGTATGTGGTGTTTGCTAAAAAAATGAAGCATGAAAAAGTGGTTTAAATATATAGTAATAGGACTAGTTGCGGGAGCTTGTAAACTCCCGCAGACCCAGGTTTCAGTACAGGAAAAAGCCCTACCAGAAACGTTCAAAGGAAGCGCGGATACCAGTCATATAGGCAACTTAAGTTGGAGAAATTACTTCTCTGATCCGTCATTACAGGCGCTCATTGATACGGCCCTTGTCAATAACCTGGACAAGAAGATGGCATTGGAAAGAATTCAAATGGCCCAGGCGCAGGTGCTGGCTGCTAAAGGAGCTATGCTTCCTACGCTTTCAGGTAACTTTTCACCTGCTTTGAGGAGATACGGTTATTATACCATGGATGGTGTAGGGAATGCTACAACTGACATTCTACCGGGGAAAAGAGTGCCTGTGGATCTACCTGATTTCTATATCGGCTTACAGTCGACATGGGAGATAGACGCATGGAAGAAGTTGTCGAACAGAAAGAAATCTGCTTATCAGCAATTCTTGGCTTCTGTGGAAGGGGTAAATTATGTGCAGACGCAGTTGGTTGCAGAAGTGGCTTCAGCCTATTTTGAGTTGGTGGCTTTGGATCATGAATTAACGGTTTTAAGTGAGACGGTAAGGAATCAGGAGGAGGTTTTAGATGTCATCCGTGCTCAGAAAGAAGCAGCCAGAGCAAATGAGTTAGTGGTGCAGCAGTTTAAGGCTCAACAATTGAATACTCAGACGCTTGAAAGGCAAGTCAAGCAGGAAATCTCTGAGGTTGAAAACAGATTGAATATACTTTTGGGAAGATATCCTCAGCCTATAGTGAGAAGTAAGGATTTGCTTTTTAGAGGATTGCCAAAAGATATATCTGCAGGTATTCCTGTACAGGTTTTACATAACCGTCCGGATATTAAAGCGGCTGCTTTAGAAGTAGAATCAAAGCGTTTAGACGTACTTTCTGCCAGAGCTGAATTCCTGCCAAGTATACAACTGAGCGCTGGAATAGGTTATCAAGCCTTCAATCCCAAATATTTGCTTGAAACACCTACTTCTTTGGCCTATTCCTTAGTGGGAGGTCTTACGGCACCTTTATTGAATAGAAAAGCTATTGAAGCACGTTTCTCTACGGCTAAGTCTTCTCAAGTCCTAGCTTTGTTAGATTATCATCAGGCCCTATTGAATGGATATACAGAGGTTTTGAATGAGTTAAATAGGATAGAGGCATACAAGGAAATTTCCGACTTGAAAAATGAGGAAGCTCAGGTCTTACAGTTGTCTGTCCAAACTTCAAACGAACTGTATATGGCAGCAAAGGCTACTTATTTGGAAGTACTAGTAGCGCAGCAGAATGCCTTGCAAGCTCAGTTAGATAGGGTGGAGGCGTATAAGCGACAGTGGTTGTCATCTATATCGCTCTACAAAGCACTGGGTGGTGGATGGAAATAAGTTTAATCCCCTTCTGAAAGGAGGGGATTATTTTTGTGTGCCCAGCATGTGCAATAACTCTAGGGTGTAAGTCCCGAACACGCCTTTACAGTGGGAAGTGTTAGCTTATGACAAGGGTGTCCACCGTGAGGTGGAATCTGAAGGAAGTCTGAGGCAAAACCTCGATCCGACGAACAGAAACTACATACAAGGCCGCAAGTGTTGGGTGAGGCTGCAAAACAAGCCGAAGCCCTAAACTGTACGGAAACACTATGGTAAATGTAGCGGATATATGAGGTGAAAGTTATTGTTCTTACCTGGGGAGATCTGACTAAACTCTGTCAAAGGTATACGCGAATGCCCGCGAAGAAACATATAGCAGAATAATAATGCTAGTATGCTTTAGTCAGAAGTCAGCAGAGGACATAGTACCCTGCTTCTCTACTTTATACAGGGGAAGGTCTGAATGTTAGAATGGCAAAGGAACCATGAAGTTTATGACGAAGTGTTAAAAGCCGAACCACATAAGAGAACTGCTTGCATGAGGGTAGGTCGGAAACTGATAGTAAAATGCAAGAGGAGCTTAGCTGAGTCGTGCAACGAAGTGGACACAATGCCTGAGGTTTTTTTTAGTAATACTATGTTGGAAGAGATATTACACATCCGAAATGTCAAACACGCAGTTGATCGTGTCATCTCTAATGGAGGTGCTAGCGGAGTTGATGGTATGCAGATCGATAATCTTCGTGACTACCTTAACACGCACTGGCAATCCCTGCGATCGGATATTCTCTCTGGCACTTACCGCCCACAAGCTGTTCGGAAAGTAGAGATTCCCAAAGCAAGTGGCGGCAAGCGTATGCTGGGTATCCCAACGGTCATCGACCGTGTTATTCAGCAAAGCATTTCCCAATGGCTTGGGTTAAAGTATGAGGGTGATTTTCACGATAACAGCTACGGCTTCCGTCCGAATCGTAATGCTCATCAGGCCGTCATTAAAGCGCAAGAGTATCTGAACTTGGGCTACACGTGGGTCGTTGAACTTGATTTGGAACAATTCTTCGATCAAGTGAACCACGACATACTGATGCATCTTTTGAGCAAGAAGATTACGGATCATCGAGTCCTAGCCCTGATCGGGAAATACCTTCGTTGTGGGATTATGGATCATGGTCTTGAACAAAAGCGAACCAAGGGCACACCACAGGGTAGTCCTTTAAGTCCACTTTTGTCAAACATCATCCTGAACGAACTGGACAGGGAACTCAGCTCCCGTGGACATCGATTTGTACGCTATGCGGATGACTGTAGTATCTACGCGAAGAGCAATAAATCCGCCACTCGTATTATGCGCAACATCACCAGTTACATCGAATCTACACTAAAACTGAAAGTGAACCGTGAAAAGAGTAAGGTAAGCAAACCTTCCCAAAGTAGTTTACTCGGCTTTAGTTTCTTCAAAACTCAAGGAGATTGGCAGATTCGTATCTCTGCAAAGAGTATCGAACGAATCCGAGAGAAGTTACGTCAAAATACTCGACGTAATACAGCTACTCCTATGCATGAGCGACTGACTAAACTACGGCAAATTATTCACGGCTGGGTGGATTACTTTCGTATAGCAACGAATAAGAAGGTGATGGTAACACTAGATGAACTAGTGCGAAGACGCTTGCGTGTTCTGCTTTGGAAGCAATGGAAGACCGCAGGTAATCGAATTCGGAACTTAATGAAACTGGGAGCCAAACGCTGGCTTGCCTACCAACATGCGAACACCCGTAAATCCTATACTCGGACAGGGACAAGCCCTATCGTTCAAACAACGCTAACAAACTCATACTTTACTAAATTAGGTTACGAAGGATTTGCAGACTACTATTACTGGAGAACAACGCATCAAACGACGTTATTCTAACAAACCGCCTTGGTACGGATCCGTATGCCGGGTGGTGTGAGAGGACAGATAGGGAAATAATCCCTATCTTCCTACTCGATTTCTAGTTTTTACAAAGATAGCTTGGTATTCGGGATACCTTTTGACAAGCTTCTTGCCTTTCTTTTTGCCCAAAACCATTAGAGAAGTGCTGAGGTAATTACAGAATTCAGCACTGGGGCCATAGACTGTCACACTGGCCAAAGATGAGCTGGGCCAGCCGGTTTTTGGGTCAATGATATGGGAATATCTTTTGCCTCCTATCTCCGCATACTTTTCCGTACTTCCCGAAGTGGCTACGGCATCTTCCTTAAGCTTAAGAACCTTTAGAATACGGTCAGAACGATAGGGGTCTGCTATTCCTATTTTCCAGTAAGCTTGTTGGCTAGGTAATCCCCATGTGCTCAAATCTCCGGAAGCATTCACTATTCCTCCTTTCACTCCTAGGTTTTTCAGAAGTTCTCGGCCTTTATCTGCAGCATATCCTTTGCCTATGGATCCAAAGCCTATTTTCATTCCTTTCTTTGAAAGAAAGATTGTAGAATTGAGGGTGTCTATTTCGATATATTGGGATCCTACATGACGAATGGAGTAGGCTAATTCTTCTGGGGTAGGTAATCTATCCATACTGCCGTCAAACTTCCAGACTTTGTCTAAGGCAACGATACTTATATCAAATGCGCCATCGCTCCATTTCCAATAGTTTAGGGCGCGCAGAGTTAGATCTAGGACTTCTTTATTTACTTTGACAGGACGAATGCCCGCTTGCCGGTTAACTTCAGAAATCTGAGTATAGGGTCTCCATTCAGAAATAAGGTTTTCTATCCTATCAATTTCCTCAATAACCTGCTTAAAATACTCTTGAGCTTTAGCAGAATCTTCTTCTATTACTACAAACTCAAATACGGAGCCCATGAGTACGGTTTGTTTTCTGTGTTGAGAAAATCCCGTATGAAAAAGGAATAGTAAGAAGATTAACTTTCTCATCTAGTAGCAATCAGTGCGAATCTGGGAGCGATACGGTTGTAGGTCGCCAAGGATCTCCTCTAGTACCTTTTCTACATCATTTTGCATGATCAGTGAACCACAAATCATGATTGTAGCTCCGTTTTGCATCGCCTTGACAAATTTACTGGAGTCTTGAACCAATAGGTCCATTACGTAGCAGAAATTTTCTGCTCTAGAATAGGCTACTTGGTAAGACTGAAGTTTATGGTCTCGGATGGCCGTATTGGTCCATTGATCATATATCTCTGATAAGGAGTTCTTTTGACGGAAGCCGGCATAAAGGTGTATCTTCTTTTTTGAGGTATTTTCTGCTATCATGCCTAGGAAAGGTGCTATTCCGGTTCCATTGGCTATCATGAAGATTTCCTTTGATTTATCTGGAATGTGGAAGCTATCATTTTTGATGCATTTGGCTTCCAAAATATCTCCTGGTTTTAGTTCTGCTAAGAGGGTGGAGCCTAATCCATTCTCATGGTGTTTAACTACAAGTTGGAGGTGATTATTCACCTTTCCTACGGAGTACAGTCTTTCTTTGTTTTGAGGATAGATAGCGAGCAGGTCACCTGATCTAAAGCTTACCTTTTTTAAGGGTTTTAGTTCCAAAATGAAGGTAGGATTCGTTTGGGTATGATTTATAACCTCAAAAGGGATGAGTTTAGGAGATTGGGCGGTATATAGGGCAGGAGTGGTTCCTAAATCCATATTTTTGGCCTTATTCCAGGCTTGAACCCAAGCAGAAAACTCCTCTGTAGATCTGTCATTGATGGTAAATAGAGGGAGAGCTCTACTGAAATATTGATCCAGAAAATGATCTATATGCTGTGCAAATGCGCAGAAATCAGGATAGGCTTTGGACCCAAAACCTATTACAGAATAGTCTAAACTCTTGGGGAAAGTATTAGGGTTAAATAGATGTTCAAACCTAGTGGCATTAGATGGAGCTGTGCCTAGGCCATAAGTAGAGGTAAAGACCAAAAGGTGTTTAGCTTTCGGAAAAGCAGTTATTTTATTTAACTCCGTGAGATAGGAGGCATGACCTGCCTGCAGCAGTTGGTCGTGAATTTTACTAGCAAAGCCTAGGGTACTACCATTCTCAGAACCAACCAGTAATATGAATTCAGCTTCCTTCTCCTGGAAATGGTTCTTTATCAGTGATTTCTTTCTTCTGAAAGTGATGGCTAAACCGGAATAAATAAAGAACAGTATGTTTAAGGATGCTATGCCAAGGATAATAGCCCAAAGGACATTTGTTCTACCGGTATGCAGGTCTAAGCTGATCTTTTCCCAAACTGTTGTGCTAGGGAGTACGGTTTCAGTTACTAAATCACCACTAATTTGATGAATAGACAGAGATTTGTCTTTTAGATGGAGGATATAGAATTCTTCAGGATCATCAGGAATGAAGGGGAATTCTAACCTTTCAATATCTTTAACTAAGGTGTTTTTAAAGAGAGGGAATTCTTGAACCGGGATCTCTTTTTCTTCGGGTTCGAAATGTATGATTTTTTCTTTGGCTTCTGTAAGGCCTATTCGGGCCATGAATAAGTATGTGCCTGTTAGCGCTAACAGGAAAACAGGAATTAAAGTTAGTCTACCTGTGATGACGTGGAAGTACGACCAAAAGTAATCTTTGTGAATTTTGGCGAAAAAGTGCCGGAGGCCTTGTTGCCTTTTTGCAATCAGAATAACTCCCGTAATGGTAATAATTAGAAGGAGGAAGGAGACTATTCCTACTAGGACCCTACCCGTTTCTTTTAAGAAAAGGGAGCGGTGTAAGGCTATGTTCCACTGAATAAAATCAGAAGGATTTTTGACAGGTTCGTAAATGGCACCTGTTTTCGGATTGATCCAGGCATTAACAGGATTCCCTTCCAGGTCTGTACCCTGTAAGGTGACATATCCTTTATGGTCTACACTGATTTCAGTTATTTCTGAGTAGTTTTTTTGGAGTATGGGGATAGTCTCAGCTAAGGTGATATTCTTATCTGTGCGATAGGCGTCAGATTCCACTGCGCCTATCGCTAAGATTACCCCAGTTATGGACAATATGATTAGAAAGAGGCCTGAAACCAAGGCTAGTGCCAAGTGAGCCCACCTCCATATCGAAAGTGTCATTGAGTCTTACTAAGTTTCACAAATTTGATGTAACCCGTACCTTCCGCACGTTCCGCTAAAGCTTCCGGGCTTACATTGATTTCAACATCTTTCAGAACGTATTTCTGTTCTTCTACCGCTGATTCAAAACGAAGTTTATATCCTTTGTTGAGTTTGCTATCGTCTATTTCTATGGTACGAGTAGCTCTATCTCCTCCACCTACTGATGCTCCGGTGATAGCATTCAGTTGGGTTTTTGCTTTCGTCTCGAACTTATGCCATTCCGGAAGGGTATTGTACCATTTTTTGTCCGGACCTAGTACGGCTAATGTTTTTTCGTATTTGCCTTGAGGATTGATAAGAGAGATAACTACATAAGCTGCTTCACCCTTGTAGCTATTCATTTGAATCAGGCATTTGTATTTTGAAGATTGAGCCCAGGTACTTAGAGAGATCAATCCTAGAATGAGTGTGAAAAGTACTTTTTTCATTTTAAGAAATCTACGGAAACTTTATTGGATTTTAGGAAATCATTTTCGCTGGCAAGGTCATAGGCGGTTTCATCAAACTCATTTTTAACCTCTTTTTTAGCACCTGCTTCTAGGAGAAGTTTTAGCACCTTATCATTTTTGGCGATAAGTGCTGCTTTATGTAAGGCGGTCATGCCGTCTTTATCTTGTGCGTTTACATTTACTCCAAGCTCTAATGCCTTCTTAATTAAAGTAGGATTTTCCTTACTTACAGCAAGGTGGAGTAGGGTACTACCGTTAGATTGTGCTGCAGTCAAATCAACTCCAGCCCCTTTAAGAAGTGAGAGTTTAGTATCTGCGTCACCACTTTGAGGTCCTCTTCCCAGGGTATTGAACCAGTAAGAAGCTAAATTATCTCCATTGATGTTTTTGATATTAGCGTCAGCTCCTTTTGAAAGTAGGAACTCGACGATTTCGGGTGTGCCAGAAGCCACTGCTCTGGTCAATGCAGATTCTCCGTTAGAATTTATGGCATTTAAGTTATTTACTTTCTCTAATAAGGTTTTCACCAGGTTGAGGTCACGACCACCCGATGCTAACATCAATAAAGTATTACCTTCTTTATCAGCTGTTCCAAAGTCTATTCCTTTGTTCATGAAATACTGTAGAACATCAGGATTAGATCTGCGGACTAAAGGATGAAGAAGCGTTTCTCCATTGGCGTTACGCGCTTTTGGATCTAATTTTAAATCTTCTACTAGATACTGGAAGAAAGGAAGTCCGTTAGTTCCTGCACGAGTACCAGCGGTAGCCATGAAAAGAGCATTATTAGTCGGTTTTACTCCTTTTTTCATGAGTTTTTCCATGAGTTCTTTGTTGCCTTGCTTAGCGGCATAGTCCGTTAAGCTTGCGCCATTGTCGTCTTTATCATGGATAGAGAGGCCTTTAGACGTGAAGTAGTCGGTCATTTTAAGCTCCGTATCAGAAGGAACGGCCAGTTGCATCAAGGTTACTCCGTTTTCACCTCTTTCTTTAGGATTCACGCCAGCTTTGAATAGGGCATCAAAAACGGCAGTATTTTTATTTCCACCTGCAGCGAATTGTGCGATGGATTGTCCGTGGCTGTCTTTGTGGTTGACATCTGAACCTTGAGCGATCAGCCATTGAACGAGTTCCAGGTTTCCTTTAGATGCGGCCCATTGAAGGTAGGTTCTACTATTGTGTGTTTTCTTTTTAACTCCGTTTCCTTCTTGGTTTACCAGAAACTTAACTACATCTAGAGAAGCGCCTCCATTGATGGCCATGGTAGTAACGTCAAAGGAATTGGAATTAGATTCGCTGGGATTGAAGCCTTTTGCGATATCAGCTTTAACAGTGCTTAGATCCGGATTAGCTTTCCAGTAATCACCGCTTAAGAAAATATTATTGGATTGTTGGGCTGTAGCACTTAGTGAAGCCGCCAAAAATAGGGCTACAATTACCTTTCTCATATCTTACTTTTATTTAAATCAATTCTAAACAACGCAAAACTAAAGCATAACTTTGATTTAATAAAGAAAAAAAGTTGAAAAAGAGATTAGAAAGGGGGATTAAGAATAAAAATATAAATGTGGAGGATGGCTTAGAGGATAAATGATAGGGTTGTAGGGGAGGAGTTTACTTCTATCTGTAAGTCGAATTAATGTCGTTTTATTTTAGGTTTAATGGGTAAAATCCCTGGAAAATACTAAGGTTTGAAACTCTCTTTAAAACAAACCTCTTTCCAAAATTTGAATAATCTTAAGTAATAAATGCTTTGTTCTCTGATTATAGAATGTAACCCGAACTTCTCGTCCTTGATCCATGCGGATTTTTTAGTGGGTTAGAAAACAAAAAAGGCATAAAGGGAAATATAAACCAAACGCTCTAACAATGAGCTAATTTAAGACGGACTGTATGGGCTTTATATCGAAAATTTAGAACCAATCTTCGAGAATAAATTAAAGCATCGAATGTAAATAATCTGCTGTATCCTTTAAAAGGTTCTTGCGAAGTTGAGCTAAAACTTGATACTCATCAAGTGGTGGATTTCTTTTGTATAGAACCATTTCTTTAAATGCTTCTATGGCTTTTTCGGGATCTAAATCTATGATGTCTGTTAAAAAATCATCGGGAGATTTAACACTTAAGCCGAATGTATTTAGATATTCTTCAGGGAAGTCTTTTAAATTAAACGTAACAATTACGTTAGCGTTTGCTTTAATTGCTGCTGCTAATACATGACAATCTTTCTGATCAGGAAGCTCTAAACTGCTAATTAATCCTTCATAATTACATACTAAAGCATCAGGAAAAGCATTTGAAGCCCTTTGAAGTTGAGCTGCAATTCGGCTTTTATCCACACCGTTTCTTTCCATAACACTTTCCCATTCGTCAAAAATATGTTTACTCCATTTTGGAGTGTACAAATCATAATGAGCAAGCCAAAACATTAGATCTCGAATAATTACAGGATAAATAACATTTGTATCTAACAATGCTTTAAATCTAACACTATGAATCATAAAGGCCTATTTCTTCGTCAAAACTCATTATATCAATTAAATTCTTCTTCTGCTCTTCTTTCATCTTTTTCTTATAAGACATCACATCTTCAAACAATATTCTTCTATGCTTACCCACCAATGTGTAAGGAAGTAAACCATCTTCTAGTAACTTTACAATATATGGTCTTGAACAACCTAAAATTTCTGCGGCTTTTTGAGTAGTAACCTCTGCTGCTAATGGTACAATAGAAATAGGTTTACCTTCACTCATTGCTTTTAAAACTCCTTCAAGTAACAATAAAGCCTTTAAGGGCAAAACTATCTTTTCTTTCGTTTCTTCAATTTCTATTTCGGCTTTATCCGATTGGATTTGTTTAAGAGTAGAAGAAAGCGCATTATACGAATGCTTTGCTACTTTTTGTTCTTCTTTTGAGGGCTTTGATATATTTTCTAAGACATTCATTGTAATTCACGGTTAATTGTAGATTTCTTAATGTTACACAAAACTATTCGAAATAAACGAAACGATTGTCAATTTATTAAAACAAAAAAGACTGAGTTGATGCTCAGTCTTTTTTTTATTATTCTACCTTCATCTGCTCATTTATTAGAATCTGCGATAGTCCATTACTTATTGGAGCGAGCAATTTTCTTGTTCTTGGCTGATGCGAATTAAAGTATATTAAGTTTTTGTTCAATTCCTCATATTTTACGACTAGTAGATCTGGGTTTTGAATCTATTCCTACATGTTTTGATTTAATATACTGCGAAAATGAAAAGCATTTAAAAGGCATTTTCCCTCAAAAAAAAAATCAGGCAATTGTTTATAGTAGATTTTGACAACCTATTTTAAAAAATAATATTTAACCCGAACTACTCGTCCTTGATCCATGCGGATCTTTTAGTGGGTTAGAAAACAAAAAAGGCATAAGATTTCTCTTATGCCTTGAGTGGTGGTGATGGACGGAATCGAACCGCCGACACAAGGATTTTCAGTCCTTTGCTCTACCAACTGAGCTACATCACCGTTAGTGATTTCACCACCATTCCCGTGTTGGGAGTGCAAAATTAGTCAAGAATATTGACTATACAACTATCCAGACAACTTTTTTTAAAAAATATTTCTTGCCCTTGCGCAATTCAGAATTATGTCGATATTTGTAATAGTATGCATGCATACGATATACTCCATCTTATTACGCTATGATCTCTCAGATTATCTTTGTTTTAGCTCTAGGATTGACGGCATTCTATGTGTCGAAAAGAGTTATGCTTATCCGGAAATCTATTCTTCTCGGAAAAGCAGAGGACAGGACGGACCAACCGGCAGAAAGATTCAAGAATATGCTTCTCCTGGCATTTGGACAGAAAAAAATGTTCAATAGGCCCGTAGTAGGAATCCTGCACTTGTTGGTTTACGTGGGATTTATTCTGATCAACATAGAACTTTTAGAGATCGTCATAGATGGAGCATTAGGCACGCATCGTGTATTTGCTGGTTTCTTAGGTAGCTTCTATCACTTTGTGATTAATTTCTTTGAAGTACTTGCTTTTGGCGTACTAGCTGCCTGTGTGATCTTCTTGATCAGAAGAAATATTGTTAAAGTAGAGCGACTACAGGCTTCCCGCCACGTGGAGATGAAAGGATGGGCTTCATTAGATGCAAATATCATCCTTTGTCTTGAAATCCTGCTGATGAGTGCATTTCTAACCATGAATGCAGCGGATTCTATCCTTCAAACACGAGGACTAGGCCACTTTGCAGAAGTTCAAACAGGATCTTTTGCCATAAGTCAGTACCTTGTCCCACTACTTCATTCTAGCTCAGATGGAGCACTTATCTTTGTAGAGAGATTTACCTGGTGGTTCCACATCCTGGGCATCTTGTTCTTTACTATCTATTTGACCTATTCCAAGCACTTGCATATTGTTCTTGCCTTCCCGAATACTTATTTCGCAGACTTGGAACCGAAGGGCAAAATGCAGAATATGCCTGCGGTAGCAGAAGAAGTAAAGATCATGTTAGGTTTAAGCCAAGCTCCCGAAACTCCTGCTGAGATAGGTGGATTTGGGGCAAAAGATGTGTATGACCTATCGTGGAAGAGTTTGATGGATGCCTATACTTGTACAGAATGCGGTAGATGTACGTCGTCCTGTCCGGCAAACATTACAGGAAAGGCCCTTTCACCTAGAAAGATCATGACAGATACCAGGGATAGATTGGAAGAAATCCAAAGGGGTTGGGCTCAACATGGTCCGGAATTTAAGGATGAGAAGTCGCTTTTGGGTGATTACATCACTGACGAGGAGATCCTGGCTTGTACCTCTTGCAATGCTTGTGTTCAGGAATGTCCGGTGATGATCAGTCCATTAAACATTATTTTGGAACTCAGAAGATTCCGTGTGATGGAAGAGAGCAAAGCTCCGCAAAGTTGGAATATGATGTTCCAAAACCTGGAAACCTCTATGTCTCCATGGAAGTTCTCGCCTGATCAACGTATGGATTGGAACCGATAGCCTTATCTTTGGGCTATGAATAAGAACATTCAGAAGCTTTATCAGATCTCCGCAAAGGAAGAAAGAAGAATTATAGGTTTGATGTCCGGAACCTCACTAGATGGATTAGACATCGCCCTTTGTAAATATAAAGGCAGTGGCCTAAAAACTGAGGTTACAGTAGAGCGCTTTACAACGGTAAACTACAACGAGGCCTTCAAAGCTGAGATTAGGAAGATCTTTGCTAAAAGTACTATTGACTTCCTTCAACTCTGTGTACTTCATCCCTACATAGCACAAAAGCATGCAGAAATGATTCTTTCTGCACTAAAATCTTGGGGTATCACTCCTGAAGAAGTGGATGTAATAGCCAGCCATGGACAGACGGTTTATCATGCGCCTAAGATTCAACACCAAATAGACCTTTACCCAAATTCAACTTTACAGATTGGTGATGGAGACCATCTCGCTGTAGCAACCGGAATCATTACGCTTTCTGATTTCCGACAAAAACACTGCGCTGCAGGCGGAGAAGGGGCACCTTTAGCCGTTTATGGAGATTATTTGATCTTCTCTCAAAAAGGTGAAGACAGAATTCTGCTCAATATGGGCGGGATAGCAAACTTTACTTACCTTCCGGCTGATCTGGATGCCGATAGGGTTTTTGCCACAGATACAGGCACAGGAAACACTTTGTTAGATGCTTATATGCAGAAGCATTTCGGGAGGGCTTTTGACCAAGATGCTCAGGAGGCTAGTAAAGGTGCAGTAGATATTGAGCTCTTAAAGGCTTTAAAAGATCATTCCTTTTTTGCTGCTCCTGTACCTAAAACCACCGGTCCGGAAGTGTTTAATTTAGCTTATTTGGAAGCAGCGCAGTTGCGTTCAAATACCATTACTCTTTCTCATTCTGATGTATTGGCTACCCTTTGTGCATTTACTGCAGATACCATCATAGCTTGCTTGAGTCAAAGCGGAATTCAGCCCGAAAAGGTGTTCATGAGTGGAGGCGGAATGCATAATCCTTTAGTAGTCCAAAAATTAAAAGAGGGGCTTCCCCATACTCAGTTCCTACGTACAGATGACTTGGGTATCCATGGAGACGCTAAAGAAGCCGTGCTCTTTGCTACCCTTGCTAATGAGGCTTTAGCAGGCGGAGAGATATCCTTTGGTACTAAAGTACCTTCTGTAAGTATGGGGAAAATAAGTTTCCCCCATTAAGTCTCCGGTTTTACTTTCTTAGTTAGTTTAGGGCGGATGATGAGGCGTAAGGACTGGTCATAGGTGATGTAATTCCAGAACCAATTGATAAAGACCAAAACCTTATTTTTCACACCCAATATGGACATAAGGTGGACAAACATCCACACGTACCAGGCAAACAGTCCTTGGAATTTCCATTTGGGAAGATCTACTACAGCCTTGTTTCTACCTATTGTAGCCATAGACCCCAAATCCTTATATCGGAATGGCTTCATAGGCTCACCTTTGATGAGCTTTAGGATGTTCTCAGCCAATAATTTTCCCTGTTGGATGGCCGGTTGCGCCAACTGTGGATGCCCTTCAGGAAAACCCGGATCACCGCTCATATAGGCCATATCTCCCACTGCGAATAAGTTATGGAAGCCTTCTAACTGATTGAATTCGTTTACTTTTAAGCGTCCACCTCGAGTATAAATTTCTTGAGGGAATCCCTCTATCTTATTGGCGATTACCCCTGCAGACCAGATCAAGTTATCTGTACGAATCTTTTCTCCAGTAGAAGTGATGGCGTAGCCATCTACGTAGTCATCTATTCTTTCATTTACTCTAACTATGACTCCTAATTCCTCGAGGTATTGACGGGACTTCACGGATGCTTCGTCTGACATGACCTTAAGAATCTCATCTGAACTTTCGAAGATGTATATCTTCATCAGATCAAAATCTAGTTCAGGATAATCTTTTGGCAAGATCATCTTCTTCATTTCTGCTAGGGTACCTGAAATTTCTGTACCTGTAGGACCGCCTCCTACTACCACCATGGTCATTAGTCCGGCAATGGCGTCTTGATCTCTAGTAGAAAGCGCCGCCTCAAAGTTTTCTAACACCCGGTTTCGTAAGTAGATGGCTTCAGAAATGGACTTCATCGGAATGGCATTTTCAATGATATTTTGCATACCAAAGAAATTCGTGTTAGTACCCATTCCTAATACTAAGTAATCGTACCAAATTTCGCCTAAATCTGTGCGTATTCTCCTTTTGTCTAACAGAATTTCACGCACCTTGGTGATGCGTATATGTACATTTTTTCGCTTCTGAAATACCTTTCTTAGAGGGAAAGATATGGAGCTGGGTTCTAAGCCAGCCATAGCCACTTGATAGAAAAGGGGCTGAAACTGGTGGTAGTTGTTCTTGTCTATCAGGACTACCTGAACGTTTTCTTTGGCCAGCTTCTGTGCTAGGGTCAGTCCACCAAATCCGGCACCTACTATAACCACTCTCTTCAGTGGAGTTTCTGGAATATTAGGAATCATACATGTTTTAGTTCAAACGTGGATCCACTGGGCTATTGGCCATAATCTTGTAATTACCGCCCAATTTACGCAGAGCGGCACTCCAAATGTCCTTGGGATCTGTAGAAAAGATCCAATCTTTTTCTGCTGAGGTTATCACCCATAAATCTTCCGCAATCTCTTCGTCTAGCTGTTTGTCGCCCCATCCAGAATAGCCCAAATAAAAGCGGATTTCATTGGACTTGATAACGCCCATGTTCAGATAATCTTTGATTTGTTCGAAGTTGCCGGACCAGAATAAGCCGGGGCTCAATTCTATGGCATCATCTAATAGATCTCCTCTGGTGTGCAGGAAATGCAAAGTGTTCCCTTCTACCGGCCCACCTATGCCCACGGGCACGGAAACATTGATGTCTGCGAAAAAGTCAGGAAGGAAGTGCTGTGTAGGTTGGTTAATCACCAGTCCGAAAGCACCTTCCTCAGAGTGTTCACATACCATGACCACTGCCCTTTCAAAATTAGGGTCTCCTAGATAGGGTTTGGCGATAAGAATTTTACCTTTCACGTGATTTCAAGTCAGTTGAATGTTCAATATAAGTCAGATCATTTTTAAATCTAGCATATTTTTCTCAAAATCTTATTAGAACTCTGGTACCTTCAGAGTGAGCGCTAAACTCTGGAGCATACATGTTTTGAAGTTGGGCTATGCCGTTAGAATAGGAACCGGCATTATTTGCATTCAATTCATATTCAAATACATACTTGCCTTTCTTAATGTAATCAGCGAAGAAATGTGTAGCGACATCCCGGGTACTTTCGTAATAGTATATTCCGTTTTGGTATTTGTACGAGGATAAAACATTTACGGGTTCAAACCCGGCGGCTCTATAATCCTTGATGTGCACAAATTCCATGTCTTGACCCACCTCTAAGATTAGACGAATGATCACCTGGTCTCCCACTTTGATGGGACTGCTTTGAGTGATTTCCTTCAAGACGTTAGTACCTTTATCCTTCAGGTAAATTCCTTTTTTGATAGAGACTCCGTTTGCTGCTGCACTAACTTTATCCCGATCTTCGAAATACTGCCAGTAGGCATTTGCCCAAGCTATCCCAGCACTGGATTTTTCTAGTTTTAAAGTGCTCATTTCCGACTTAATTTCGTCTGCATTCCACGTTTTCTTAAGGTATCCTGCAGTGGTTGAGGCGCCGTCAAATTTTTCTTCTCCTATTTGGGCAAGCACCCCTGATTCTGTTCCTATGAGACTTTTTCCGTGCATGAGCAGGGCTTTTACGGCTAGGGTGGTGGATTTGGTACTGGGCCATTGTTGAGCTCTTTTGGACTTGATTAACCATACCTTCATGGCTTCCACGGCATGTTGGTCGTCAAGAATCTCATCAAAGGCTTCGATCAACAATGCTTGAGTTTCTATGGGAGCTTGGTACCAGAACCAGCCACCCTGGTTCTTTTTCCAGTACATGCCAGACTCCTCATGGTTTACGGCTTGCTCTTTTAATAGCTCAAGTATACCTTTTGCTGTTTTTACCTCTCCCCATCTGGCTTGAGCCAGCGCTACCAATACTTGCCCTTGTAAGCTGAGTTCATTGATCTTTAAGTCGCTATAAAATTTTGTCTTGATGGAATCAAGTTTTGATGAAAGCGGGTATTCTTTAGCAAAGAAGCTTCGCGCGTAGAAATAATGGGCCTTTAGGTAATGATCTTCTGTCTCCATTTCCCGATCCAGGTATTTGATGAGGCTTTTGATGATTTGCTCTGTGCCGGTTAATTCAGCCTCATATTTTTTTAGGCTTCCAAGGCCGGAGAGGATATGCGAGCTGATATAGAAATTAGCTTTTCCGCCGGCAAACCATGGGAATCCTCCACTGGATAATTGCAGATCTTTTAACTTGGACAGGGCCACATTCTGTTCTTGACTCATCCGGTTCAAGTCAAATAGGAGAGCTATTCTTTTTTGCTGTTCTACTTCATTTTTTCCGTCTCTTAACCAAGGGGTTTCTTCTAACAGGATGTTTTTCAACTCCTCATTCGTCTGGAGGGGAGACAAGGCGTTTTTGTTCCAAAGATCAAATACGGTTTTGATTCTTGGGTGAGATGTCAAAAGAACCTGAGAGATGCGGTTAGCAAAAAGCTTGCTGAACACTTGTTCGGCGCAGTCGTAAGGGTATTCCAGCAAGTAGGGCAAGGCAAAGATGGCATTCCAAAGGGGATTGGCGTGTAATTCAAAGGTTAATTTGTAAGGTTTGATTTTTGGGAGTTTATCAAAGTTCAGGCTCTTGGAATCCCCTTCTCTAACGGAAAGGCTAAGGGCTTCTGTTACTAAGATTTTCTGGCTGAGAACAGGTAAGGTGGTTTCTTCTCCATCACTGAAAGTGGAGGTAGCAGCTATGATGCTAATGTTTAGAGCTTCTATCCCTTTTGGAACTTCGAATTCCCAAGCTACGTCTGTAGATTTATTACTTTCTAATTGGAAAGGAAGAGGTTTCAAAGAGAAAACCAACTTTTCAGTAATGGGATCTTTTACTAGAATTTTGGCTTCTCCTCTGAGACTTTCCGCACTGAGATTATCAATTTTAGCGGACAAGCGCAGGTGGTCTCCGTTCCGAAGGAAGCGCGGGAAATTAGGCGTAACCATCAACTCTTTTTGGGTCTTGATCCGCTCTTCCATGTAAGCCCAATTCAGATCTGGGGAGTGCAAATAGCTCATCCATTTCCATTCCGTCAGACTTTCCGGTGCTGTGAAAGAGATCTGCAAATTTCTGTCTTTGTCCGCTTGTAAAGTAGGATAAAAGAAGGCCGTTTCATTCAGGTTTTTCCTGATATAGGGTGTTTCAATAGCTTCTTCCGGATCCATCAAGGCTTCTTCCGCTAAGGCTACAGGTGCGGCATCCATTTTAGCTTGCGCATTCACTACACCGAAGAGCTTGTACCTATTTCTGGGTGCAGCCCATTCCAAAAGTGCTCTAGATATATGAAAGGTAAGAGGTTCTGTGTTAAGATAGTACGTGTCTGGCAGGTCAATCCGAAGTAAAGGTTCGGTATAAGTCATACCATGCAGGTAGTTTATTGCGGAATATCTGTGTTTAATAGCAATATAGGGATTGAATCCGCTGCTTGGCCACTGATGATTATACAGGGCGTCTAGGGAGGCATCATACATAGCAGATAGGCCTTCTATGTTTTGTCCTTTGAGGGTAATGGTCCATGTCTCTTTGTCGCCCGGTCTAATCTTGTTCCTATACGTGGAGCGTAGGATCTCTATCTTCTTTTCCGCCGTAGGGAGCCTTAGTGAAGCGGAAGCGCTGGTGTTATATTTGGTATAAGAGTAGTGAACGTGATAATCCAAATCGTACTGGATGGGAAACTGTAAGGTGGCTTTCCCGTTTTTAAGTGCTAAGGTCTTTTCTTCTATACGTTTTTCTCCGGATTCTATGCGGATGTAAAGGACCATGTCATCTGCAGAACTATTGAAATTTAATTTTGCAACCTCGCCTTTTCGGTACACCTCTTTGTTTTTCTTCACGTCCAAAAGAGATAAGTCCGTACCTTCTAGGTAAATGTTTTCTATATGTTCAGGCTCCCCGGGACTTTGGATCTTTACTCGTACATAGCCGCCTTTGAAGGATGCAGGAAGACTTATGGTAGTGTTGTCATTAATATCTTTTTCTACAAGCCGCTTTTCTTGCTCCCATTTTGAGGGTAGTAGTTCGTCTAGATACGGTTCATGAGGGAATAGCTTTACAAAGCTACTTTTATCATAAAGTGCATAGTCCATGCTGAGAGGTGAATTCCTGAGAGGTCTGGACGGGGCTTTTAAGCTATAGATTTCTACATGTGCTTTAAAAGGCAAGGAGTCCCCTTGAATGTTTACACCTGTTATACGGATGGTACTTGGGGTAGGAGCAGTAGCAGAGAAGAAGATCTTTTTAGCGCTGACGTTAAAGTATTCTGAGGAGGATTGGGTCTCTCCATTTTGGTCTGTAATCCTAACTTCTACTTTATATCTATAGGTGCTGAGCGAATCACCTTTGGGCTGGAAAGAGAAATCAAATTTACCTTGGTCATTTGTAGTAAAGTTACCGGATGCCACAGGTACATTTTCATCTACCGCACCTCTTCTCCAGAAGGGATGATAATTTTGGCGGTAGATGGTATATTCTCCTTTGGCTTGAAATAAAGTTGCCCCTGCATAGGATTCAGCGGCACCTTCGATTTTTACATCTCTCCCAAATGCGATGACCTGCTGAGGAATATGGATATTCACCTGAAATTTTGGCCTTTTGTATTCCTCAACTCTAATGGATTGTTGGGTGTACCCATTCACCGCTATAGAATAATGTCCTGTATTTCCTCCGGTAGGAAGGGAAAAGGTGCCGTTTGTACTTCCCCAGTCGTTTGTGGTGAAATGCTGCTCAGAGGCCAGTTGCCTATTACTATCAAAAAGACTTACTTTGATTTTTGTCTTTTTCAAAAGGTCTACCTGAGTATCCTTTTGGCGATAGCCTATGATCTTAAAGTGAACAAGCTGTCCCGGCCTATAAATGGACCTGTCTGTGAATACTTTGTAATAATCAACTTCTTTTACGCTGCTTTCCGTGTAATTATAATTTCTGTTCTTGTAGTAAACGGATTCGTCCGGCAGTTTGAGGTAGTGATGGTGCTGTAGGTCATACTTTGCTAGACCATCTTTATCTGTCTGAACCGTACTTATTTTCTTCAGTTTATTGTTTTTAAGAGAATAGATCTCTATGCTTTTTTTTGCCAAAGGTTTTCCGGTCTCTCTATTTACGGCTCTAATGTTTCCGTCATTAAAGAGATGGTAGTTAGAAACTTGGAGGAGTAAGTATTCTATATTCTCTTTAAAATCGGAATCGGAGCTGAAGAGGAGCAGGTAGGAACCGTTTTTAAGAGGTTTTCCAGCGGCAATGGTCCGGTGATGTTTGTAATCGTCAAAGGATTTTAGTACGATGGAGTATTGATCTACTAGTTTATAACTTGATGTTAATTTTTCTACAAAAGTACTTTTGTTCTGAAGCAGGTTCTGTAATGGATGATCTGCGGGGGATTGTGGGAATGCAAAAACTCTGACTTGGAGTTGCTTGATGTTTTTATGTGAAATCTGCAGGGGTATAGCTAAGTTCGGTGATACGAATTCTTCGGCGTTGATTTGGAAATCTTGGTTTTTGATGTTCTTTGTCAGGTTAATCATAAAGGGGTCATCAGGAAACTCGGAGATGTATTCCAAAGCTTTCTTAGGATTATCTTCTCGTGAGTAGTAGAGATGGGCTAAACGTCTATAGATGTCATATTTGAATCTGCTTTCTATTTTGGTTAATTCATTGATTTCTGCTAATTGATGATTTTGCAGACTATAGTTCTTAAAGAACACATAGGCATCCGTATCGCCTTTGGCTTGTTTTTCTAGGATAAGCTCTGTTAGCAGTTCCGGCTTCTTGAGTAATTTGGCTGCTTCTACAACTACAATTTCCCAAAGTGTGGTTTGAACTTTCAGGAGTAGGGGTTTATTGTTTTGTTCCAAAAGCATTTCCCATTTTTGGGAAGGCTCAGTTATAAGAAGACCTTTCTGTGCCAGTACTTCAGTAGTGATCTTTTGGATATTCTCCTGTAACTGTTCCCTGGACCACAGTTGGGTGTCCTCTTCGGTCTCCAGGGTGCTGATATTGTTGTGCATTTGGAAAGAATTATACAACTTGGCTAAGAGCATTTTAAAGACTAGGTGGTTAACGCCAGTTTGTGCATCTGTTTCTTTTTTAAAGGAATGGAGGAAATCTGGGAAAGTGGTTTCTGTGTTGTTTAAGTGCACTTGTGCCTGATAGAAAAGGGCTTTCCCGAGGTATGGGATATGATTTTGTTTTCTAGCCAAAGGGATAAAGGCTTCCAGATCTTTACTCGCCGATTGGTATTTTTCAGCTTCTATGTTTTTTTCAATGGGTTTCCATAGGGAATCCAGATTTTGTGCGATGGACATATGGCTTATTATTAGTAAGATAAAAGTGAGATAGCGCATGGGGTCTGAGGGATTTTTATACGTAAACCTAGATTAAAAAAATGAATTAACGAAACCTGCCTATTAGTGTAGTACATATAGGCATCACATATTTCGTATCTTTGTAGAAAAACTTGTTCATCAATGCAAAAAATAACTTTGAGTGACTTTCACGAGTCTATCGGTGGAAAGATGGTTGATTTCGCCGGCTTTTACATGCCTGTACGTTATTCTTCTGATAAGGAAGAGCATTTAGCAGTAAGAAACAGTGTGGGTGTTTTTGATGTATCTCACATGGGTGAGTTTCTTTTGAAAGGAAAGGGCGCTTTAGACTTGATTCAGAAGGTTACTTCGAATGACGCTTCTACTCTTTTTGACGGGAAAATTCAGTATAGCTACTTACCGAATGAGACCGGTGGGGTGGTAGATGATTTATTGGTTTATCGTGTTTCAGAGGAGGAGTATTTGCTAGTAGTGAATGCAGGGAATATCAAGAAGGATTGGGATTGGATCAGCAAGTATAATACGGAAGGGGTGGAGATGACAGATCTTTCACCGGAAACCAGTTTGTTTGCTGTTCAAGGGCCAAATGCGGTGAAGACGCTTCAGAAATTGACGGATATTGATCTTTCTACGATCTCTTATTACACTTTTGTTAAAGGCAAGTTTGCAGGACATGAAGATATCCTGATTTCTGCTACGGGTTATACTGGTGCGGGAGGATTCGAGATTTATCTGCCTAATGCAATAGCTGAGGAAGTATGGAAGAAGATTTTTGAGGCAGGTGCAGAGTTTGATATCAAGCCAATAGGCTTAGGTGCCAGAGATACATTGCGTTTGGAAATGGGATATTGTCTCTACGGAAATGATATTACAGATGAAACCTCTCCATTAGAAGCAGGTTTAGGCTGGGTGACGAAATTCACAAAAGAGTTCACAAACAGTGCTGCTTTAAAAGCGGAGAAAGAAGCGGGATTGAAACGTAAGTTAGTTGCGATAGAAATCATTGACAAAGGTATTCCAAGAAGTCATTATGAAATCTGTACGGCGGATGGGGAGAAGATAGGAGAGGTCACTTCCGGAACCATGTCACCTTCTTTGAATAAGGGGATAGCCTTAGGATATGTAAGTGCGGCTTACAGCAAGGTAGGTACGGAAGTATATATCAAGATTAGAGAGAAATTGACGGCTGCGAAGGTGGTGAAATTGCCTTTTGTAGGGCAAAACGTATAAGATTTATTCTTTTGGGAAATGAGTTCGATAGCACATCGAGCTCATTTTTTTAGAGGGGTTTTAACAGATTCTTCACACCCATGAATGAGTTTATTGTAAGTAAACAAAATGGGATCTGAGAACTAAGAGGGCTGGGTTAAAAAGTATGTAGGGGTAAACCGTTCTTGAATCCTGTACGTGCAAGGTTTACAGATGGAAGCTCCTGATCAGTTCTTCTTAAAGATACCTTTGGGATCCTCTTTTCTGGAGAGAAGTTCCAGAAGTACTTCTTTGCTTAGCTCAGCTGGATTTAGCTCGTAGGCTTTATGGAAATGGGTCCAAGCCGCATCAAGGTCATTTTCTACCATACTTACAATGGTAAGCTGTACATGAGCAGGTGTATATTGCGGTTGGATCTTTATGGCACTATTCAATAGATCCTTTGCTTTCTGGGTTTCTATGACGGAATAGGTATTTCCTAAAGCTTTTTTGATATAAACGGTAGCTAAGTCCGTCATGAATACATAGTTCTTTCCATCAGAAAGTTCTAGGCCTTTGTTCATTAAATCTATGGCTTGTGAATAGTTACCGTTTTGGAACTCTATCACTCCTAAGCCCCAGTAGATCTCAATATTTTCCGGTTCTAAAAGATAGGCCAGATTGAACCTATAAGTAGCTGTACTTTTGTCTCCTTCGCTGAGGTATTGCCAGGCCATCTTATTGAAGAATTCACCGGCTTCTTTACGAGATTTAAATTCTCTGTCACATTCTGAGAGGAACATCTCATCATTGACCAATTGAGCTTCTGTCTTTTCGTATTGGCCAAAAAGAGGTAGGTAATTTATGTCAACCCCTGCAGGTGCTGTCTTTGGTACAAGCACAACCTTCTCTGCCACAACCTCCGCAGAGGTAGCTTCTATGGTCTTCGTACTGGCAGGAGTTACCTTAGGTGCATTGAGGAGATCTTTGTTCCCCTTGGCCACAGTTCCACCGGCTTGCGATTTATGTGCCACCTGGGCCACACACAAGGATTGAACACCTAAGTAAACGCTAAACATTAATAATCCTCTCACTTTTTACCCATTAATTGAAAGCATACTTTTAAACGCTGAACGCGTGGACGATATTGGAAGAGGGCGAGAATTTATTTATCCCTCAAGTGTATAGTGTAGTGGTTAATAAGGGTTTATAAAGCAATTTAATAAATTTTTTTCATATTACCTAGGATAGGGCACAAAAAAAACGGAGGATTTCTCCTCCGTTCTGCTAAGAATTATCTCTTTAAAACAAGAAGGTCAAACCGGCAGTGGTGGTTTGTGTATGGATCTTCATCAGAAAGATTAGCCAGACCGTGGGAATATTGACCGCATATTATCGGAAAGCCCCCTGAAACGGCACGTATCCAAAATACACACCTACCCCCGTCCCCACAGCATCTCTCCAAAATGGTCCCAATTCATGGATTTTTTTGATTTTGGGAATTTTGGCATACCAACTAATATTGGAAAAATCTCACCGCCTAAATAGCGAAGATGAACGGGGTTTTGTTTTAGTACCGTTAGATAAATAAGCTTTAAGGAATTTGAACAAGATAAAATCCTTACTTAAATTACATCACATGTATGTAGCCCGAGACCTTCAGACAGGGGCTCAAAAATTACTATACTGAATGATTTACATTTTTATTAAATATGAAACATTTATTAATAGTGTTCTTTACCTTCTTTATCTTCGACCTGTCTGCAAATGACCAGATCATTACAGATAAAGTTTACGAGAAAATAGAAGCGTCACTTGCGCAGGAGCAAAGTAGAAACCAGTAAGTAATGAATCCTACACAATGCTTCATAGGTACGGGAAGTGTTACTTGCTATGGTTCATGTATTCCTGGGCCACACTTTATAGCAACTTTACCCGAATCCTCACCAGAAATGGCACTAGAATTTACTATTCTAATTGCTGAAAGTATTTGTCCTGGATGTAGTTTTAAAGTCAACAACATAATACTAAGTCCTGGTGATTGTCTGATTATTCCGTAATTGCGAAATGTTATTAAAGCATTATAAGTGAGTAATTTTATGAGCGGAAGAGATATTTTAGAGTTATAAGATTCGCAGTCAGCGTGCGTTTATGTTATACATTTTTCACAATACTAAATCAATAGGCAATCCTCTCAGATTTCTTCTTCCGCCTCATTTTAAACCATAGTAAAAAATGAAGAGTTTATTCCTGATATGGGTGGTTTTATTTGCGGGACATTTCACTCCGACAAGAGAATTTCCCTTGAATGAATACCCTATTTTAATCAGTTACAAAGCTGATATTAAGCCGAGAAAAAACCAGGATTATAGAAGAACAGAATATGTTAAACTGTTTATCCACCCTACCGAATCTATCTTTATAGACAACAAATTATGGCTGCTTAACCGAACATCTAAAAGAAACCTGTCCCCACAGGATAGAGCGCGTGAGGTATCCATGATTGGACTACCCTATTTCAGATTCTACCTGGTAAAAGATTACCGCGAAAACTCCACTTCTATCATAGAAGAGCATCTGAATGGGGGGCATAACGCCTTCAAGCAAAACTCTATGACTACGGAGAGCTGGACTATTCTCAACAGTAGTGACAGCACTATAGTGGGTTTAAAAGCGTATAAAGCAGAATGCCAACTTGGCGGACGTACATGGATAGCCTGGTTTACTCCGGAGATCCCTATTTCTGACGGTCCCTATAAGTTTAGTGGCTTACCCGGATTGATTCTTAAGTTGGACTCAACAGAAGGCGACTTCTCTTTTCACATTTCGGGTATTCAAAAACAACTTCCTACAGAGGATTTACCCGATATACCCACTTACAATTTGCTTTCTGAAAATAAGTTCAAAGAAATTCAACAAATGATTTCTGACAATCCATTTGCAAAATTCCAAAGTAAAGGGAACAAAATTGAAGGTAATATCACGGTAGGGGATAAAGTAATGACACAGGAAGAGTATATCCTTTTTCTAAAGAATGACAGAAAGAATTCGAATTATATTGAGGAAAACTAAACCTCAAAGAAAGGGTTTTAAGCTTTCGCCCATGAGGCAAACCACTTTCAGGATACCGGTGTCCCACCGATCGTTAGAAGGGTTTATAGGTGTACTTCTTACCGAGAAAGGCTGAATGTAGGCAGATCCGGATTTTCAGATCATAGGGGGAAGTCGATGGGAGAAATCTCAAAAGGGTTATTAGGCATATCCTTAGTACAAGCTCAATATAAAAGTGTCACCTTTGAAGCAAAGCAAAATAATAAGGTGATGAACAGGGTCGAATTTAGCCTTTCTCTGAAAAGGAACATCACGTTCAATTGGAACAAGTTTAGAATGAGTATTTGTAAATATAGCTTTTCAAAGGGTTTCATCGGGCGAATACTGCTTATAATGGCTTTATCCGGCAAGGGTATTATAGCCCAGACCCGGATAGAAGGAACCGCTAGAGATACAGATCAAAACCTCCTACCTGCCGTTAACATCACCGTTACAAAAGAGGGTAAACTTTTGGCATTCGCAGTCACTAAAACTGACGGATCCTATCATCTAAAGGTCAATGCGCAGGTGGACAGTGTACTCATCGCCGTCAGTAAAATGGGCTATACCAATCAGGAATTCCTCCTCCCCAATAAAAATCAACGCTTGGATTTCGTCCTTCAGAAAGGTGATTTCACATTGAAGGAAGTAAAAGTCGAGCTTCCACCTATCCGGCGCCGCGGCGATACCCTCTCATACAAAATAGAGGAGTTTCAGTCCGTCGCGGACCGCACCATTGGAGATGTAATCAAAAAACTCCCTGGTATTAACGTAGACGCAGATGGTATTATCTATTATCAGGGAAACCCCATAAACCGCTATTACGTGGAAGACATGAATTTGCTGGACGGACGCTACGGTCTGGTGAACGAAAATCTCCCCCACGGTAAAGTGGCCATCGTGCAAGTCTATGAAAATCACCAACCAATCCGGGCACTCGACAGTCTCCGCCCCTCTGATCGTGCAGCCATAAACATCAAGCTCAAAAATAAGGTGACCAAAACCGGAAATTTCCAGTACGGAGCAGGTTTTCAACCTTTTCTCTGGAATGTCAATGCCACCCCCATCGTATTTGTCCCCAATTTTCAGTTCCTGACCTCCGTGAAATCCAATAATACGGGAGAGAACCTGTTTCCGCAGTTTTACGACAACTTCCAAAACGGACTGTTCGCTAAAGAAAACTGGCTGAGCGTTTCTTCGGTAAGTCCACCCGGCTTTTCGCCGAAGCGCTGGATGGATAACCGGTCGCATGCCCTCTCCCTGAACACCTTGAAAAAATCCACCCGATCCCTGGAGATGAAACTGAATGTCTCCCTTGTCCTGGACCAGCAGAGGCGCTCAGGTAACAGCACTACCACCTACTTTTTAGAGGGTGAACCCGTACATTTCGCAGAAGATATTCTCAGTAGGTTCAAAACGAATCACCTTTCAGGCGCCCTTGAATTCATCAAGAATGTACCTCATGCCTATTTCAACAATAAGCTTACGTTTGAAAAGGAGTGGAGGGCGGACGAGGCCCAAAATGCGCGGTTCACCCGGATATACAACCAGGAAAACAGTACCGGGAATTTCCGCATAAGTAATAATTTTCACCGGATATTTAACCTAAGACATACCACTTATAATTTTTATTCTCTTATATCTTACGTACAAAATACCCAGGACCTGTCTGTCAAACTAACCGACAGCCTGGCGAACCCGCAGCAGGTCTTCTCCCATAGGGGTTTTAACACACATCACTTCGCTGATTTCTCGGTACGTATAAAGAAACGTTTTTCCATAGCGCTTAGGACAGGTTCCCAAATAGCGCTCTCGCATATTCATACTAAGCTGAGTGGGCATGAAGTGAAAACCAATACCGTTAATAACTTTCAATGGAATACTTTTAAAACCTATATTTCGGCTGGCATGACCTTTACTCCCGGCAAATGGTGGCTCAACTTGAATTTCCCCTTCGCCCATTATTATATTGACTATAGCCCGGAAGAACGCCGACGAACCTTTAGTCGCCTGGTACCGGAACCCATGCTGAACGCGCGCCTGAAAAGTGTCCCCGGCCTGGAGTTTACCGGCAATATCCGGTACAGTAATCTTTTAGCCCAACTGGGAGATATATATACAGGAAGCATTATGCAAAACTACCTTACTGTAGTCAGCAAAAATACTGACTTTACTGACGACAGGCGACTGAGCGGTGGGGTAGGTGTAAATTACAATAATGCGGTCTCTGGTTTGAGTTTTAATCTCAACCTGAATGCCTCACGGGGAATTCAGAATCGATTGCCTCAAAACTATATTCTTCCTGACGGTTCTACCGAAGTTCAGTACATGGCAAAAAGGAACCTAAGCCATACACAGTCGGGAAAAGTCCAACTGACCCAGTACCTCTTCGGGCTCAAGACATCACTCTCCGCAGGTTTGCTGGTAATGAAATTTCAAAATGAACAATGGGTGAATGGTTACCCGGGTAGTTTTACTAATCGCACGATTGAACCCAATGCCCACCTTAAAGTAAACCGCTTCAAACAGGTAGAGCTGACATACAGTACCCGATACACCCATGTGAAAGGCAGTAACCAGCCCGAAAGCATAAGGCAGTTTCAGCAGCAGATGGGTATGGCGCTGGCCGTGGTGAAAAATACCGTGTTCATAGCCAATGCCGAACACCACAGCATCAATGCACAAGATTACTTTTTCAGTGACCTGACCGTTCGCTACACTGTTCCTAAGATCAAACAGGATTTTGAACTGGGCGTGGTCAATCTTTTTAACCAGAACACCTTTAAGAGTATCTACCTTAACAACTACATCATGCAGGAGACGATCTTCCGACTAAGACCCCGACAATTCCTCCTGAGGGGTAGTTTCAGGCTGTAGCTTGAGGTTCACCTATGCTTAAAAATGCGGGAACTGCCGCTGCGCTCTACGAATTTCAAGTAATATATACGAATCTCAAGTTTCTGCATTGAGGTGAAAATGTCCACAAGGCCAGTGAAACGTTAGAATTACCGCTGCGATAAATTAAAACGGTAGGGTTTCTTGTAAATGGGCGGAAAGATCAAAGTTAAAGAACAAACCTTCGGACAATTCAATAGTCCGAATCTGAGTACATTTTTGGGATTGGAAAAGGTAAAATAGGAGTTCCTATGGTGAGCCATCATCTTAGAAAAATGCCGGCTAAAGGTTTATATTTTTTTGGTTTCAAACTATATGATTTGCTCTTAACCCAAGGATTTCTATTTTAATAAGTAATTGGGAAATCAGTGCTTAAATCCGCCACCGAAGAGGTTTAGTAAAAAAGGAGGCTATCCGGTATGGACAGCCTCTGCTAAGAAATTTAAAACAAGAACGTCAAACCTGCAGTGATGGTTTGTGTATTTACCTTCGGATCTTCATCAGAAAGATTAGCTAGACCGTGGGAATATTGACCGCTGATGATCAATCTTTTTCCGATATGAAAACCTAAACCGGCGTTTACCCCATAATCTAATCTGTCTTTGGCGCTGATCAAATCTTCTGCTTCTTCATCATCAAACAAGTCGTACGTAATTGAGCCTATCTTCGCTTTGCCCATTACGGCATAGCCTACAAATCCTCCTACAAAGGGGGCGATGGCGAAATTATCACCTACCGGAATTTGGTATCCTACATTTATAGGAAGTTCAACAAAGCTATAAGTGACCTTTATTTTGCTATCTCCAAAAAAAGCGGATACAATAGGATCATCTATATTCATTGAAGTACCTTTCTGGTTAAACAGTAATCCCGTTTGGACGAAGAGCGGTTTGCTTAGATTAGAATAATAAACCAGACCTGCTTGAGGGGTAAAAATGGACTTTAATTCAACTCCAGGTAAAGTTTCTCCAAACTTTATATTAGCCATATTTCCGCCTACTTTAACTCCGAAGCGGGATTGCGCAAAAGTTGTGGCACTGATAAGGCTGAACAGTAAGATAATGAGTGGTTTTTTCATGTGCATTTTATTTTAGTAGATTAATGGGGCAAAGATAAGTTATTGTATTTGTAATATTTACAATTGTAAATGTTTATTTATTGTATGGAAGGAAAATGATGATTTGCACGAAAGGCTGTATTTTTGTGTTTTATTAGAAAATACGCAGCTATGTTAATAGAGCAACTAGAAGGTATTGTAGAGCGCTTCGACGAGGTATCCCAGCAGATTACCATGCCGGAGGTGGTCTCTGATATGGAGAAATTCAAGAAGATAAGCAAAGAATATAGAGACTTAGAGAAGATTGTACAGGAGTACAATGCCTATAAACTCATTTTGGCACATCTGGATGAGGCCAAAGAAATCTTGGCTACGGAGAAAGATGAGGAAATGCGGGAAATGGCTAAGTTAGAATTGGATGAGCTATCTCCTAAAAAAGAAGAGGCGGAGGAGCGTTTGAAAGAATTGCTCATACCTAAAGATCCAAATGACAGTAAAGATAGTATTCTGGAAATCCGGGCCGGTACTGGCGGTGATGAGGCCTCTATCTTTGCGGGGGATTTATTCCGCATGTATCAGCGTTTTGCTGCCCAACAAGGCTGGCAGTTTACGGTGATGGATTTTACGGATGCGCCTTCAGGCGG
Source organism: Leadbetterella byssophila DSM 17132 (assembly GCF_000166395.1). Classification (GTDB taxonomy): domain Bacteria; phylum Bacteroidota; class Bacteroidia; order Cytophagales; family Spirosomataceae; genus Leadbetterella; species Leadbetterella byssophila. Next base: position 2,824,997 of record NC_014655.1, on the reverse strand, counting down.
GTATAAAGAAATAGTGGTAAGTGTCAAAGGGGAAGACGTATACGGTAAGTTAAAATATGAATCAGGTGTTCACCGGGTACAGAGGGTACCGGCTACTGAATCTCAGGGTCGTATCCATACCTCTGCCGCTACGGTGGCTGTCCTACCTGAGGCGGATGAAGTAGACGTGCAGATAAACATGAATGATATACGCAAAGATACATTCTGTTCTTCGGGTGCAGGTGGGCAGTCAGTGAACACTACCTACTCTGCCGTAAGGGTAACTCACATTCCTACGGGCTTAGTGGTGCAGTGTCAGGATGAACGTTCTCAGATCAAGAACTTTGATAAGGCCTTGACGGTACTTCGTTCGCGTCTTTATGAGATTGAGTTAGCTAAACAAAATGAGTCCATCGCCGGAGAACGTAAATCTTTAGTGGGTTCAGGAGACAGATCCGATAAGATTCGTACGTATAATTATCCACAAGGAAGGGTGACAGATCACCGTATAGGATTCACCGTTTATAACCTACCACATGTGATGGAAGGTAATATAGGGGAGTTTATTGAAAAACTTCGTTTAGCTGAAAACACAGAGAAGATGAAGGAGGGTCTGGCGGCATGATCCCCATTTGTCTAGCTACCCATAATGCGCACAAGGCAGAGGAGCTTAAGAGTGCTTTAGGTGATAGGTTTGAAGTCAAAACCTTGAGTGACTTAGGGGTGATGGAAGATATAACGGAAACCGGTACCACATTTGAAGAGAATTCTTTGATTAAAGCCCAATACGTTTATGAGCGTTTTGGAATAGCCGTTTTGGCAGATGATTCCGGTTTAGAAGTGGAGGCTTTAGATGGGAGACCGGGGGTATACTCAGCCAGATATGCCGGAGAGCCTTCTGATGCTACGGCAAATAATCTCAAGCTCATGCAGGAACTTGAAGGCATTTCCCAAAGATCTGCCAGGTTCAGAACCGTGATTACCCTCATTTGGGATGGAGAAGTACATCAATTCTCCGGTGAGGTGTCAGGAGATATTACTCCTAGCTTTGGGGGTGAAGTGGGTTTTGGATATAATCCTGTATTTGTTCCAAAGGGCTACGAAAAAACCTTCCATGAAATGGGCTTTGAAGAGCGTAGTCGCTTAAATCATAGAGGACAAGCTATGCAAAAAGTATTGACCTTCTTATCAGGAAAGAACTAGAATCTTTCCTGATCTCTTTTGATATCCTTTTCTTTAATGGACTCTCTTTTGTCGTAAAGCTTTTTACCTTTTGCTAAGGCAATATCTAACTTCGCTAATCCTCTGTCGTTTATAAACAGACGGGTAGGTATGATGGTCAAACCTTTATCCGTTAGTTTGCCTTCTAACTTCCGTAATTCTTTCCTGGATAATAAAAGTTTCCTTTCTCTAAGGGGGTCATGATTATAGTACGTCCCGTTGTCATACTTAGAGATGTTCAGGTTTTTGACAAAGAGTTCACCTCTATGGAAGATACAATAGGCATCTGCCATGCTCACCTTAGCTTCTCTGATGGATTTAATTTCAGTCCCAGTAAGCACCATCCCGGCCGTGTACTCGTCCAGGAAGAAATACTCAAAGGAAGCTTTCTTATTTTTTATGTTTACAGTCTTTTGCAGTTTCATTCCTCTATAACAAGCTTTATACGATAAAAAATCCCTGCCTCAATGTTAGTGGCAGGGATTCCGACTTACGTGCTTTCCTAATAATCCAATGATCTGCTGAATAGCAGACAGAAGGATTAAATCTTTAAGAATATATATTTATTTTATTCTTTTCTACTTTCAAGTGAACAAATGTAAATACGAAAAAATATATATGCAAAGTTGATGCAAGGAAATTTATACACCTAAAATGCTGAGATATCCACATTTAGGGAAAAAAGTCGCCTGAAATCAATAAAATCTCTTTGGAGAGTTTTTGTAAAATTGTAGGAAAAAACCAGATTTTGCGAAGTTTTGTAGCATTTTTGCTATAAAAAGGAGCAGGCTTAAGAATGTGAATAAAATCTTAGGCTCATAGGACGAATTGCTGAAAAATTAGTAATATTGTTGCTTAAATTATTGTAGGTTAGGGGAAGATTGTCTGATTTGATCCATAAAAATAGCTAGAGAAATTTGTTAAATACACCGCTTATAAGTACGCATAAAGAGCAGGAGACAGCCATATTAGTGGGCTTGATCACTCAGAAGCAGAATGCAGAGAAGACCAGGGAGTACTTGGAGGAATTGGCATTTTTAGCTGAGACCTCAGGGGTGAAGACCTTAAAGACCTTTCTTCAGCGCTTGAACTTTCCGGATCAGCGCACCTTTGTAGGTAAAGGTAAACTTGAAGAAATCAAGACATGGGTAGCCATTAATCCCGTGGATACTATCATTTTTGATGATGAGCTTACTCCGTCTCAGGTGAGAAACCTGGAGAGGGAATTTGAAAACAAGAAGGTTTTAGACCGAAGCCTTCTGATTCTGAACATCTTTTCACAAAGGGCCAGGACTGATCAGGCTAAGCGACAAGTAGAGCTTGCCCAGTACAAGTATTTGCTTCCCCGACTTACCCGAATGTGGTCTCACTTGAGCAAGCAGAAGGGGGGTATAGGGATGAGAGGTCCTGGGGAGAAGGAGCTGGAGACGGATAAACGTATAGTTCAGGACAGAATAGCCTTTCTAAAAGAAAAGCTGGACAAGATAGATAAGCAAGCTGCTACTCGCAGAAAGGAGAGAAGCAGACTGGTTAGGGTTTCACTAGTAGGCTACACGAACGTGGGGAAATCCACTTTGATGCGTAAGCTTACTAAGTCAGACGTATTTGCAGAGAACAAGCTTTTCGCTACTATAGATTCGACGGTGAGGAAGGTGGTTTTAGGTCACATCCCATTCCTTTTAACAGATACGGTAGGGTTCATTCGTAAGTTGCCCACCACCCTAGTGGAATCCTTTAAATCTACTTTGGATGAGATCCGTGAAGCGGACATACTCATTCATGTGGTGGATATCTCACATCCTTCTTTTGAGGAGCAGATTGAGATTGTGAATTCTACATTGGGAGAAATAGGAGCTCAGGATAAACCGACTCTTTTGGTATTTAATAAATTAGATCAATATCAACCTGAATCGGAAGAGGGCTTAGATAAACATTTGGCTACAGAAGAAGATTTGAAAAAGAATCTGGAAAGGCTGGAGACCAGTTATTTGAAGAAAAATGCTAAGTATGTAGCCTTTATTTCTGCGGAGAAGAATGAAAACATGGATAAACTCCGGGAAGTATTATTAGATTTAGTGCGCGAAAAACACTTTGGTATTTATCCCAACTGGGACGCTACCAAAAACGATCTCTATAACTGGCAAGAAGATGCATCAATTTAAAACCAATGGAAAATAATAAAACCAACCTACCTGCCCTCTACACTCTGGTCACTGTATGGTTCTTTTGGAGCTTTGTGGCCGCATCTAATGGAATCTTAATTCCCCTTTTTAAAGAAAAATTTGATTTGCTGCAGTGGCAAGCCCAGTTGGTAGACTTTGCTTTTTATGCGGCATACTTTGTGGGATCTGTGATTTATCTACTGCTTTCAGCCATGATGAAGACGGATATCCTGAATAAAATTGGGTATAAAAACGGTATTATCTACGGCTTGATCATCTCTGCGGTTGGGTCTATGATTTTCTATCCGGCTGCCGAGTCAAAATCTTACTTTTTATTGCTAACGGCTCTTTTTGTGGTAGGATTAGGTTTCTCTTTACAGCAAACGGCTACCCAACCATTCATGATTGCTCTAGGGCCTCCTGAAACCGGAGCTACACGGATCAACTTAGGCGGTGCGGTGAATAACTTTGGTGGAACGGTGGGTCCGCTGATCGTTTCCTTCGCTATTTTCCGTTCAGTATCTCCGGAAGCGGCGCACAATGCCACCATTGAGTCCGTGAAGTTTCCTTATTTGGTTTTAGGAGTCTTGTTTATCTTGCTAGCCCTGTTCTTCTGGGTCTCTAAACTTCCTAGAATCACTAATGATGAAGAAGTAGAAGCTGGTGTAGGTGTTTTAAAGTTTCCTCAAGTTATTTTGGGGATGAGCGCCATCTTTGTCTATGTAGGTGTGGAGGTTACGGTAGGTAGTAACCTTCCGGAATATCTTAAAGAAACACAAGGACTGGTGTCTTCTCAAGTGTCTAAGTATGTTGCCATGTTCTGGGGAAGTATGATGGTGGGTAGATGGACAGCTGCCGTGGGTAACTTTGGTTTATCTGAAAAAATGAAGAAGATCATGTGGGTAGTAGTGCCTTTCGTGGCCTTTGGCATTGTTTTATATGTGAATTCAATATTAAATGGAGATGTAAGTGATCTATACATGTACAGCTTCTGTGTGTTGGTAATGATCATTTCGTTCTTTGTGGCTAATGAAAAACCTGTGAAAACATTGTTGATCTTTACCGGAATGGGAGCTGTTATGACCTTGATAGGCATCTTTACAACAGGTCAGCTTGCCCTATACTGCTTGATTTCAGGTGGTTTGTTCTGCTCCATTTTATGGCCGAGTATATTCTCATTAGGTACCGCAGGTTTAGGTAAATATACGAATCAGGGAGCTGCATTTATGATCATGATGATCTTAGGTGGGGCAGTGGTACCTGTATTACAAGGATTATTAGCAGACAAAATAGGTATACAATTGTCTTATTTGCTTGCTGTAGCTTGCTTTGCTTACCTGTTCTGGTTTGGGGTGAGGATCCAACAAGTATTGAGAAAACAAAATATTGATTTCGACCAAAAGGTCAGCTCCGCAAAAGGAGGACATTGATGAAAAGAGTGGTTTATCCACTCTTTTTTTTGCATAAACACTAAAATACCGTTAAAACACCTTTGCTTTTTCGGGGATTCTACTCTAAAAACTCTTGACAACATGTTAGAATTTTGTAAAAAAGAATTACAACATGAAAAAGGAGAATTACAATTCGAGAGAGGTCATGTTTCTTTCTGGAGACATCAACTACACAGAAATATACTTAATTAACGGAGAGAAAATGGTTTCAAGCTCTACTCTCCTAAGACATGAGGAGAAGTTAGATAGCTTTATTCGTGTGAGTAAAAAGCATCTGGTGAATCCAGAATATGTATGTGGGTACGAATTGCAAGGGAAATATATGCAGATCACTCTTCAAAACGGTGATCATATGAAGGTTTCGAGAAGGAGAGTAAAAACCGTTCTGTCTAGCATCATGGCAGCTACTGCCTAGAAGGACAGAACGGTCCTTCTTTCTTATAGTTTATTCAGGGCTTCCTGAAGGGCTTGAATCTTAGCTTCTGCATCCGCCAATTTAGCTTTTTCTCTATCCACTACTTCCGGTTTAGCGTTCGCTACAAACCTTTCGTTTGAAAGTTTAGCTTCAACAGATTTCTTGAATCCTAAGGTATATTCTAGTTCTTTCTGAAGGTTTTCTTTTTCAGATGCAGCATCCAGATTTTCACCTAGGTCAAGGCCAAACTCGTCACCTTTAATTATGGTGGTAACTCCTTTCACTTCTGAACTAAAGTTCACCGCGCTTAGGTTTCCTAGTTTTTGTAAGAGTCCTACTACGGCTTCGTATCTTTTTGCATCAGAGGTACGGATATCTAATCCCAAACTTACTTTAGGTGAAATCTGTTTGCTCTGACGGGTATTTCTGATCCATGATACCGCTTCCAGTACGATCTCGAAGGTGTTTAATACCTCCTGATCTACTTCACCTCCTTTAGGGAAATCCTGCACACAGATGGAAGCATTTTCTTCGCGTGTTTTCAAGTTTTGCCAAATCTCCTCAGAGATAAATGGTATCCAAGGGTGAGCCAGGCGCATTAGTTCATCAAAGAAAGATAGGGTAGCTTCATAGGTGGAGGCGTCAATAGGTTGACCTACACCGTCTATATATGCTGGTTTAACCATCTCCAGGTATTGAGAACAGAAGTCGTTCCAGATCAGGTTATACGTTGCTAAGAGGGCGTCAGACATCCTGAACTTCTCATAGTGATCCAGAATCTCAGCTATGGTAGCATTAAGTTTCGCTCTGAACCATTGGATTGGAGCAGTTTGTGGTTCCCCTTCACCTACATTCCATCCTTTTACTAGTCGGAAGGCATTCCATATCTTGTTAGAGAAGTTTCTACCCTGTTCTACCAGTTTCTCATCAAACGGCAGGTCATTACCGGCAGGAGAGCTGAATAGCATACCTGTACGTACGGCATCTGCACCGTATTTATCTATTAGATCCAAAGGATCGGGAGAGTTGCCCAAGGATTTTGACATCTTGCGGCCCAACTTATCTCTCACTATACCTGTAAGGTAAACGTTCTTAAACGGATAAGTGCCTTTGTATTCATATCCTGCAATGATCATTCTGGCCACCCAGAAGAACAAGATCTCCGGAGCGGTTACTAGGTCGTTTGTTGGATAGTAGTAGTTGATATCTTCATTATCCGGATTTTTGAATCCGTCAAATACGGAGATAGGCCATAACCAAGAGCTGAACCAGGTATCCAGTACATCTTCGTCCTGAGTGAAGTCTTCAGCTTTAACATTCAACCCTTTTTCGGTATTGGCTATCTTCACGGCATCTTCCAGGCTTTTAGCTACGATGACTGTGCCATCTGCCAGATAGTAGGCCGGTATACGATGTCCCCACCAGAGTTGGCGAGAGATGTTCCAGTCGCGTACATTCTCCATCCAGTGGTTATAGGTATTCTTGAATTTCGGTGGGATGAGTTTGATGGTATCGTTCATCACGTTTTCCCAAGCCGGCTTGCTGATATCTTTCATTTTTAGGAACCACTGAAGGGAGATTTTCGGTTCTATGACCGCTCCGGTTCTTTCAGAAGTACCTACGTTTGACTTGTATTCTTCTACTTTCACCAGGTTACCGGATTCTTCCAGCATCTTGATGATCTTTTTACGGGCTACAAAACGGTCTTCACCAACTAGGATCTGAGCTTTTTCTGTGAGTTTTCCGGAGTCATCTAGAAGGTCAATCACTTCCAAACCGTGTTTTTCTCCCAGTGCAAAGTCATTTTGGTCATGGGCAGGAGTTACTTTCAAACATCCCGTACCAAATTCCATTTCCACATATTCATCTGCAATGATCTTGATTTCCTTATTGATCAAAGGAATCAAAACGGTCTTACCGATGATGTCTTTGTAGCGTTCGTCATTTGGGTTTACGCAGATGGCTGCGTCAGCCATGATGGTTTCCGGACGTGTAGTGGCAATGGTCACGCCTTCTTCTGATCCCGGGAAGCGGTATTTGATATAAACCAACTTAGAAGCCATCTCTTTGCTGATTACTTCTTCATCAGATACGGTAGTTTTTGCTTCCGGATCCCAGTTGACCATGCGATAACCGCGGTAGATGTGGCCTTTGTTATATAAATCAACGAAAACTTCTATAACGGCGTCATAGAGGCTTGGCTCCATGGTGAAACGGGTGCGATCCCAGTCGCAAGAAGCGCCCAGTTTTCTCAACTGTTTCAGGATGATTCCACCGTATTTTTCGGTCCATTCCCAACAGTATTTTAGGAATTCTTCGCGGGAAAGATCAGCTTTGTTGATGCCTTTTTCTTTCAACATGGCCACTACTTTCGCCTCTGTAGCTATGGAAGCGTGGTCTGTGCCGGGTACCCAACAAGCCTCTTTTCCTTCCATTCTGGCCTTACGTATCAGAACGTCCTGAATGGTGTTATTCAGCATGTGACCCATGTGAAGCACACCGGTGACGTTAGGTGGAGGAATAACTATGGTGTAAGGCTCTTTGTCTTTATTAGGCTTAGAGCTGAAATATTTGTTTTTCTCCCAGTAGGCGTACCACTTATCTTCTACTTCTTTCGGACTGTAGGTTTTTGAAAGTTCCATTGCTAACAGATGTATTACGGCGAAAGGTGTTTTCGCTTATAGGGTGCAAAATTAAGGAAAATAAACGGTTTTTTAGTCCCATTTCCAGACCCTTGTGGGGGTGATGCAAAAATCCAGTGCGATGTCACGTTCTGAAGCATCATCTATGGGTTCATAGGCTTCGAGGAGGGAGAGGCCTACTTTTAGGGTTTTTGGGGTGGAGTACTGCAGGAAGCGGTCATAATAGCCTTTGCCATAGCCAATGCGGTTTCCCAAGCTGTCAAATGCGAGTAGTGGAACCAGTACGAGGATGTCTTCTTTTTTAAAGGTATCGAAGAAAGTTTCGGAGGAGAGTCCATCTTCTGTAGTTTCCGGTTCCGGTATGCCCCAGCGGTTCAGAGCATAGGTTTTATCTGCTTCAAAAGGAAAGTGCAGAAGTTCTCCATTTTCCAGGGATTTGGAGATATATACATCTGCGGCAAAATCCTTCAAGAGGGTGTTTAGGATGGGATAGGTATCCGGTTCCTTGTTTTTAAGTATGGGTAAGAAGGCGTGTATGATGCTGTAGCGGTGTATAGGGATGCGGGAGAAGAGTAGGGAACGCAGGCCGGCATTGAGCTCTTGTGTTTCCTCCGTAGACAGGTTTAGGCGGTGCGCTCTTGCTAATGTACGTAGCTCATGTTTATTCATGGTGGAAAGTTAAAAAAAAATCGGTTGCCGTAGTGACAACCGATTATCCTCTGATGAGGTGGGGTTTGTGTGGACTTGTACCGGATAATAAGAAATTACCTTTTTGCGTGCTTATCTTATTTTAAATAAATAGATTAGTGAAAGGATCCTATTACCAGGTACTTTTTGTGTATCACTATACGGGTAGTGATCGTGATGTTTTTGTGTGTATTCGCTGGTCATTTAAAGTAGGATACGGCTTGTTAAGTTATTTTAACCCTTTTGTTTTTCAGGACTTTTTTGGGGGATTTGTAAGACAAAGTTCAGGGGCAATTGGAGTAGCAGGAAAATTATTTGATGAAAGTGCCCATAGTCCATGTGAGATATTGTTTTGCATAGATATGAGTAATAGTCAGCCTGTAAACCTTATAAAATCTTCGTTCAAAATTCATCTGACCTATTGGGTTCTTTTTTGGTTGGTGGATTATCTTCTTGCTTACGCCGTACGGTTCGGTGAAGTCTATCCTTATTACCCATATTTTTTGAACGTAGTTTTTTGTACACTGTATTTCTATGTGTGTGTGAAGTTAGTGATAGAGCCTACAATTGAGAGATCTAAGTTGCTACTGGCGACAGAAATTTTAGCTCTTATTTCAGCATTTTGTATTATCAAATGGGTAGTAGAATGGGCATTTCATACAGAGCAGTATGTAAAAAATCTTCAGGAGAGGAAAAGGTACTTTGCTTATTTTAGTTATGAGATTTGGAGGTATACTACCATGACTTTCTACTCTTTTGCATATTGGTACTATAAGAAATCCATGAGGGAAGAAAATTTGAGGAGAATGGCAGATCAGAGGCAGTATATAGGGCAAATCGATTTTCTGAGGGCTCAGATTCATCCCCATTTTTTGTTCAATACTTTGAATTTGGTTTATAGTGAGATAGCTGAACTCAGTGAAAAGGCGGGAAATGCAGTTTTGTCATTGACAAGGTTAATGCGGTTTTCGGTAGAGGGTACAAAATTTGAAGCAATATCCATACTTGCTGAAATTGAGGCAATAGAGGAGTATTTGAGTCTACAGAGGTTGAGGTTAGGGGAGAAATTGAATTTAGAGTATTCAAAATCAGGAAAGCCAGAACCTTTTCTAGTTCCACCCCTTTGTTTTATAAGTTTAGTGGAAAATGCTTTTAAATACGGGGAGATAAAGGACCCTATACAAATCTCTATAGATATTGGAGAAGAAATTAGATTCTATTGCAGCAATAGTATCAGAAGAGATTTCAAAGACAATACCGCTACATCTGTGGGGTTAAAGAATGTTGTAAGGCAGTTAGAGATGTATTTTGGTGAAAATGTAAAATGGGAGATCCATCAAGATCAGAGAATTTTTTATGTCTCAATAATTATAAACACCATAAGCCATGAAATGCATAATAGTAGATGATGAATTAGCCGCCATTAAAATTTTAGAAAATCACTTAAGAAAGATCCCGAAAATAGAGATTAAATACTCCTTTTCTGACCCTATGGATGCTTTAGAGTATTTAAGATCTCATGAGATAGATTTGATATTTCTAGATATAAATATGCCACAAATTAATGGGTTTGACTTCATGGATCTGCTTAAAGGCAAATCGAATGTGATTTTAACCACGGCATATTCTGAATTTGCAATAGAAGGTTATAAATATGATGTAGTAGATTATTTATGTAAGCCCATAGGTCTTTCTGAACTACTGAAAGCTATTCAGAAAGTAGAGGAAAGAGGGGGCACTTCATTAGATAAAGTTCAGGACTTTATATTGGTTAAAGGAGACCATAAAGGTAAGTTTATTAAGGTGGCCATTGCAGAAATTCTCTATATACAAGCGGCGGGAAACTACGTATTTATTTATACGCTAAATGAGCAAAGGATCATCACCTTATTAACTCTTAAGGAGCTAGAAGGTAAGTTGCCCGCTGAATTGTTTATTAGAACACATAAAACCTATATAGTATCGGTATATCACATAGAATTGATTGAAGGAGGAGAATTAATTTTAAGATACCTAATAGCTCGATAAAAACTTGGACACAAAACTAAGTTAACAATTAATTAGATTTGTGTATGTCAAAACATCGAAAAACATGGAGTTTGGAGGAGAAAGAGAAGATTGTACTTCATTCTATCCAGCACGGCGTAAGTTATTCATCGCGAGAATTTGGGGTTTCTACTGTGAGTATTTATAATTGGAAAGAGAAATTTGAGAAGTTAGGCAAAAGTGGCTTGGAAGCAGGAGCAATGACAGATGCCGAGCGTGAACTCAAACAATTACGTCGTGAAAACGAAGCTCTAAAAAGGATAGTTGCTGAAAAAGAGTTAGCTATTCAAATTAAAGATTCCCTTTTAAAAAAAAGTCAATCTCTAAAGAAATAAAAATCCAGGTAGTTGACGAATTTCTAGAGCAAGGGAGGCCTAAATATCTAGTATTAAAGCATGTAGATTTACCTCGAAGCAGCTACTATTACATTTCTACAGGTACAAAACCGGGGAAAAGGGCCTCAGGTTATGTATATGATATGGAAAATAATAGGTTTGATATGGATTATATTTTACAAGAAACTAAAACACTTCTGGAGGGCGAATTTGTGGATTATGGGTATTATAAAACCTACCGCTATTTAAACCAAGAAAAGGGATTGAGAATTGGGGCTTATAGAACCTATAAGCTCATGAAGGAAAACAATTTATTAAAATTTCAACGCAGTAATACCAAGAGAATAAGTAGGAACTGGGTAAAAGAACTCGTTCCCATTGTACAAAGAGAATTTGCATTCCTAGAATTTGATATTAAATATGTATATATCCAAGGAAAACGCACAAATGCGCAAGTACTGACAATTTTGGATGTTTTTTCGAGATGGCAATTGGGACAATACATCGCAAATTCTATTAAATCTGAAGATGTAATAAATCTATTTGAACAAATTTTACAAACTTATCCGATGCCAAAGCAATTTATAGTAAGAAACGATAATGGCTCACAATTCGAAGCTTTAATAGTTCAAGAATATCTAAAACAAAAAGGTATAACTCAGGAATTTACAAAACCGGCAACACCTCAACAGAATGGACATATAGAAGCCTACCATTCAATTCTGGAAAGTGCTGTATGTCAACGATTTGAATTTGAAAGCCTACAAGAATTTAAACAAGTAATGATAAGATGGAAAAAATTCTATAATTTCGAAAGAATACATGGCGGTCTTCACTATAAGTCCCCTAGAAAATTCCTCGAATCAATTGGTGTAAAAATTGATCCGAATTGGTGAAATAAATTAAAAATAGTGTCCAAGTAATTGCGTTTAAGACAGATATGTGAAGCAGAGAATACCCATAGGCAGGACATATAGGGCGGCTCTTTTTGATAGATTTGAATCTAAGATACTGAGTTCTTAAACTTAATATTTAAGGAAGGGATTACCAAAAAGCCTTTGGCTTTTTGGACTAAAAACTAAGGATTAAAAATTTAAGAACATTTAGTATTTAAATGGCCAAAATACTGCCCTAAATAATACTAATGATTCCGAAATTATTAATTAATCGCGAAGTGTTTATTAGGATAAAACTGGACTTTAATTAAAAGGAGCGCCCCTTAAGCTAAAAGACATGAATTTTCTTTCTCTACTTTTTTTGGCGCAAAGGGTCCGACCGTTCGGAAAGTAGCAAAAAAACATGAATATTCTTCTTGTTACTTTTTTGGCGCAAAAAAGTAACCAAAAAACATGAATTTTATGATGTCCTCTTTCGCTTCGCTCAAACGGACCATAAAATTCGGTCAAAGGAACATTAGTATTTATTCTTTCGACACTATTAAATATTAGTTAATCGCGAAGCGTCTATTAGGATAAAACTGGACTTTATTTAAAAGGAGCGCCTCTTAAGCTAAAAGACATGAATTTTCTTTCTCTACTTTTTTGGCGCAAGGGTCCGACCGTTCGGAAAGTAGCAAAAAAACATGAATATTCTTCTTGTTACTTTTTTGGAGCAAGGGTCCGACCGTTCGGAAAGTAACCAAAAAACATGAATTTTATGATGTCCTCTTTCGCTTCGCTCAAACGGACCATAAAATTCGGTCAAAGGAACATTAGTATTTATTCTTTCGACACTATTAAATATTAGTTAATCGCGAAGCGTCTATTAGGATAAAACTGGACTTTATTTAAAAGGAGCGCCTCTTAAGCTAAAAGACATGAATTTTCTTTCTCTACTTTTTTGGCGCAAGGGTCCGACCGTTCGGAAAGTAGCAAAAAAACATGAATATTCTTCTTGTTACTTTTTTGGAGCAAGGGTCCGACCGTTCGGAAAGTAACCAAAAAACATGAATTTTATGATGTCCTCTTTCGCTTCGCTCAAACGGACCATAAAATTCGGTCAAAGGAACATTAGTATTTATTCTTTCGACACTATTAAATATTAGTTAATCGCGAAGCGTCTATTAGGATAAAACTGGACTTTAATTAAAAGAAGCGCCCCTTAAGGTAAAAGACATGAATATTCTTCTTGTTACTTTTTTGGTGCAAGGGTCCGACCGTTCGGAAAGTAGCAAAAAAACATGAATATTCTTCTTGTTACTTTTTTGGCGCAAAAAAGTAACCAAAAAACATGAATTTTATGATGTCCTCTTTCGCTTCGCTCAAACGGACCATAAAATTCGGTCAAAGGAACATTAGTATTTATTCTTTCGACACTATTAAATATTAGTTAATCGCGAAGCGTCTATTAGGACAAAACTGGACTTTATTTAAAAGGAGCGCCTCTTAAGCTAAAAGACATGAATATTCTTTCTCTACTTTTTTTGGCGCAAAGGGTCCGACCGTTCGGAAAGTAGCAAAAAAAACATGAATTTTAGAATGGCCTCTCTCACTACGTTCGAACGGCCTCTAAAATTCGATCAAAGGATCATTATTATTTATTCTTATGAAATTATTAGGTATTAAATATTAGTTAATCCAGAAGCGTCTATTAGGATAATAGCGGACTTAAATCAGATGGGCTGCCTATAAAGCTAAAATGCCTACAAATGCTATTGTTCCGACACTATTAGTTTTTAATGATCAAATATTACTAGATTTTCATGTGGGTCGGTGGATCATAAGTTGGATTCATAAAAAATCTAATAACTTTGAATGAAACGTTAAGTAAAAGACATGGAAGTCCCTAATCAATTCAAAGGCCTAAACAATACTGAGGTAGAAAAATCGCGGATAAAGCATGGAGACAACAGCATTGAGGGCCACAAAAAGAGTAGCGGACTCGCTTTGCTATTAAACATTCTTAAGGAGCCAATGTTACTCCTACTTTTTGCCATTTCCGCAATATATCTGCTCATAGGAGAATACGGAGAAGCATTATTTATGCTTGCTGCGATTGTTGCCGTTTCTGCGATATCATTTTATCAAGATAGTAGAAGTAAGAAAGCTTTGGAGGCTCTTGAAAAGTTGAACGAACCACTGTCTTCTGTCATTCGGAATGGGAAAGTAGTTCAAATTCCTACAAATGAGATTGTCATTGGAGATCTATGTCTTACAGAGGAAGGAAAGTATCTTAATGCTGATGGGAGGATAGTATACAGTACTGACTTTTCCGTGAATGAATCATCTGTAACAGGCGAAAGTTTATCTGTATATAAGGGAATTGGAGATAAAGTTTATGGGGGTACGATTACAGTATCTGGAATAGCCGTTTTTGAAGTAGAAGAAATAGGGATAGGAACTAAAATTGGGAAGATTGGTAGCTCTTTGTTGGCCATAGAAAAGGAGGATTCTCCTTTACAACAGCAAATCAGGAAGTTTGTTAAGACCATGGCGGTGGTGGGTCTTGTTATATTTCTCCTTGTTTGTGCTGTTCATTATTACAACAACAGAAATCTTCTTGAAAGTTTGTTGAACGGTCTTACTCTAGCCATGTCTATACTTCCTGAAGAAATTCCGGTTGCCTTTACCACCTTTATGGCTTTAGGATCTTGGAAGTTGATGAAGGAAGGAATTATAGTGAAGCAAAGCTCCGTAGTAGAGACACTAGGGAGTACTACAGTGATCTGTACTGATAAAACGGGAACCATTACAGAGAATATCATGCAATTGAAATATTTGTATGAATATGCTTCTGATAAGACTTATGAAACATTTGGGGATACTGTCACCTCAGAATTGATATCCTATGCCATGTGGAGCAGTGAGCCAGTGCCTTTTGATCCAATGGAGAAGACTTTGCATGAGGTTTATTCGTCTATGTCTAAGAAAGATCTAAGGGGAAAGTTTTCCCTTATTTATGAATATCCTTTAGAGGGAAAACCTCCAATGATGACACATATCTACAAGAATGTTGAAGATAGTAGAAGGATTATTGCAGCTAAAGGTGCTCCAGAGGCTATCCTTCGGGTTTCTACGCTTTCTGAAGAAGAAAAAGAAAAGGTTAGAAAATGGATCCGGGATTTTGGTTCGGAAGGCTACCGGGTTTTGGGTGTTGCAAAATCACATTTTGAAGGAGAGGAATTTCCGGAAAAGCAACAAAGCCTACCTTTCGTATTCCTAGGATTGGTGGTATTTTATGATCCGCCTAAAAAAGGAATTCAAGACGTTTTCAAGCAGATTTATGATGCAGGTATAAAAGTAAAAGTGATCACCGGCGATAACGCTGACACGGCAAAAAGCATATCTATGCAGGCCGGAATTTTGGATGCTGACCGCGCTATTGATGGAAAAGACTTAATGACCTATTCGGGTAGCGAGTTACTAGGAAAAGTGAAGGAAAATGTACTATTCTCTAGAATGTATCCGGAAGCAAAATTAAAAATAGTAAAAGCGTTAAAAGAAGAGGGAGAGGTTGTGGCTATGGTGGGAGATGGGGTGAATGACGCTCCAGCTTTGAAGGCTTCTGATATTGGCGTAGCTATGGGGAATAAGGGTACGGAGATTGCCAAATCAGCGGCTTCGATAGTACTTACTAATGATGATTTAAACAAATTAATTATTGGTATTGCTTCAGGAAGAAGGATATATTCTAATATTAAGAAAGCGGTTCAATATATTATTTCTATACATATTCCTATTATACTTACGGTTTCAATTCCATTATTTCTCGGTTGGATATTTCCACAGATTTTCACCCCGGTACATGTAATATTCTTAGAATTAGTGATGGGGCCAACCTGTTCTATAGTGTACGAAAATGAACCTATAGAGAAGAACGCCATGCTGCAGGGGCCAAGGAAAATGACAGATACATTCTTGAATGGGAGGGAACTGAGCATAAGTATCATTCAAGGTTTAGTGATCACCTGTGGACTACTGTTTATGTATCAATACACCGTCCAGAATGGGGGGAGTGAAGAAAAAACTAGGGCTATGGTTTTCTCGACCTTAATCTTTTCGAATGTTCTTTTGAGCTTAACGAATCGTTCTTTCTATTATAGTGTAATTGAAAGCTTTAGGAACAAGAATATGTTACTTCTAGCTGTGAACAGTTTAACGCTTATCATTCTCTTTATGATCTTGTTCATACCAGCGATGTCCAACTTCTTTAAAGTAGATAGTTTAGCTATAAATGAAATAGGTTTTTCAGTTATAACGGCTTCTTTATCAGTGTTATGGTTTGAGGGGTACAAATGGATAAAGCGTACAAAAGCTAATAATGCAAAGGTATTTAAAGGAAAAGGTAAAATTATTGATAGGGGATAACTGCCTTAGTCAGTTATAAAAACCTACGGGTGATTATACCTACTGTCTCCGCTTTTGGGAAGTCCATAGTTTAAAATAGTGGGAGATTTTCTTCCGGAATTACCGGATCTTAGCGAAACACTACTTAAGCTATAAAACATGAATTTTCTTTCTCTACTATTTTTGGCGCAAAGGGTCCGACCGTTCGGAAAGTAGCAAAAAACCATGAATATTCTTTCTCTACTTTTTTTGACGCAAAAAAAGTAGCAAAAAAACATGAATTTTATGATGTCCTCTTTCGCTTCGCTCAAACGGACCATAAAATTCGGTCAAAGGAACATTAGTATTTATTCTTCCGAAACTATTAATTATTAGTTAATCCAGTAGCGTCGATTAGGATAAAACTGGACTTTAATTAAAAGAAGCGCCCCTTAAACTAAAAGACATGAATTTTCTTCTTGATACTTTTTTGGCGCCAGGGTCCGACCGTTCGGAAAGTAGCAAAAAAACATGAATATTCTTCTTGTTACTTTTTTGGAGCAAGGGTCCGTCCTTACGGAAAGTAACCAAAAAACATGAATTTTATGATGTCCTCTTTCGCTACGCTCAAACGGACCATAAAATTCGGTCAAAGGAACATTAGTATTTATTCTTCCGAAACTATTAATTATTAGTTAATCCAGTAGCGTCTATTAGGATAAAACTGGACTTTAATTAAAAGAAGCGCCCCTTAAACTAAAAGACATGAATTTTCTTCTTGATACTTTTTTGGCGCCAGGGTCCGACCGTTCGGAAAGTAACCAAAAAACATGAATATTCTTTCTCTACTTTTTTGGCGCAAAAAAGTAGCAAAAAAACATGAATTTTAGAATGGCCTCTCTCACTACGTTCGAACGGCCTCTAAAATTCGATTAAAGGATCATTAGTATTTATTCTTCCGAAACTATTTAATTTTAATTATTAGTTAATTAAGTAGGGGCGATTCGGATAAAAATCTACAAAAATCTGAAGCAATGCACCTTAAGAAAAAAAAACATAAATATTCTTTCTGTACTTTTTTGGCGCAAAAAAGTAGCAAAAAAACATGAATTTTATGATGTCCTCTTTCGCTTCGCTCAAACGGACCATAAAATTCGGTCAAAGGATCATTAGTATTTATTCTTCCGAAACTATTAATTATTACTTACCAAAAGCTGAAAGCTTTTAGTAAGCCCTGCCTTATAATCTTACTTTGAGATAAGAAATGATCATAAATGTCTCCAAGTGTCTGATATTCTGTGGTATTATATTTTAATTTGTTTGGAGGGTTACCTGTGGGATAAGTAAAATAGTCTTTAACCAATAGATCTACTAAAAGGAACCATTTGAATTTGCTAAAAATGGGATAAAAAATTCATAAATAAGGGTTTAGGAAAAAAATAATGGAATTAAATGTAAAAAATTGTAACTTATAAATTACTTTTGTTATGAAAGTTCGCACAGTAATTGCCTTTAAAGATTACTTTGAAGAATTTCTTCTAAGCCAAGAGGAAAAGGTTCAAAACAAGATTTTTAAAATAATTGAAGCAATTGAGACGCTGGAGCGGATTCCTGCAAACTATTTAAAGCATATAGAGGGCAGTAATGGGCTGTATGAGGCGCGTATACAATTGGGCTCAAATATTTGGAGGGTGTTTTGTTTTTTTGACGGAGATCAGCTAGTAGTTTTAACTACTGGATTTCAAAAAAAGACTCAAAAGACCCCGAAGCAGGAAATAGATAGAGCTATTAAAATTAAACAGGAATATTACAATCAAAAAAAGTTACACAATGGAAACTAAAAACTGGAAAGAAGTAAAAGACCGAGTCTACGGTAAAAGAGGTACCCTGAGGAGAGAGGAACTTGAAAGGGATTTTGAATCATTCAAAGTTGGACTTCTTCTTCGGAAGGCTCGCGAAGAGAAGCAACTAACTCAAGCAGAATTAGCTGAGGCAGTGGGAAAGAAGCGTGAATATATTTCAAAAATTGAGAACAATGGTAGTAATCTTACCTTAAAAACCTTGTATGATATTGTTGAGAAAGGATTAGGAGGAAAGGTTAAGATTTCAATTGATTTTTGAAGATGCACTACTAAGGAATTCGCAAGCTTTCCTTCACTACCTCTATTATTCTATTAAAGTGTTTTTTTACAGTAAGGATTCAATTCTTAAATATTTACTCTTTAAATAGTAGTTCCTCCGCCTAGCTTCAAAAGCTAAGAGGTATCAAATCCTTATACAATCTCAAATAGGACACGAAAGTATTAATTATTAGTTAATCCAGTAGCGTCGATTAGGATAAAACTGGCCTTTAATTATAAGAAGCGCCTCTTAAGCTAAAAGACATGAATTTTCTTCTTGATACTTTTTTGGCGCCAGGGTCCGACCGTTCGGAAAGTAGCAAAAAAACATGAATATTCTTCTTGTTACTTTTTTGACGCAAAAAAGTAACCAAAAAACATGAATTTTATGATGTCCTCTTTCGCTTCGCTCAAACGGACCATAAAATTCGGTCAAAGGAACATTAGTATTTATTCTTTCGACACTATTAAATATTAGTTAATCGCGAAGCGTCTATTAGGACAAAACTGGACTTTATTTAAAAGGAGCGCCTCTTAAGCTAAAAGACATGGATTTTCTTTCTCTACTTTTTTTGGCGCAAAGGGTCCGACCGTTCGGAAAGTAGCAAAAAAACATGAATATTCTTTCTCTACTTTTTTTGACGCAAAAAAAGTAGCAAAAAAACATGAATTTTATGATGTCCTCTTTCGCTTCGCTCAAACGGACCATAAAATTCGGTCAAAGGAACATTAGTATTTATTCTTCGGAAAGTATTAATTATTAGTTGATCGCGTGGCGTCTATTAGGATAAAACTGATTTAAATCACAAGAATCGCCCCTTAAGCTAAAAAGACATGATTTTTCTTTCTCTACTTTTTTTGGCGCAAGGGTCCGACCTTACGGAAAGTAGCAAAAAAACATGAATTTTATGATGTCCTCTTTCGCTTCGCTCAAACGGACCATAAAATTCGGTCAAAGGAACATTAGTATTTATTCTTCGGAAAGTATTAATTATTAGTTGATCGCGTGGCGTCTATTAGGATAAAACTGATTTAAATCACAAGAATCGCCCCTTAAGCTAAAAAGACATGATTTTTCTTTCTCTACTTTTTTTGGCGCAAGGGTCCGACGGTTCGGAAAGTAACCAAAAAACATGAATATTCTTCTTGTTACTTTTTTGGAGCAAGGGTCCGTCCTTACGGAAAGTAACCAAAAAACATGAATTTTATGATGTCCTCTTTCGCTACGCTCAAACGGACCATAAAATTCGGTCAAAGGAACATTAGTATTTATTCTTCGGAAAGTATTAATTATTAGTTGATCGCGTGGCGTCTATTAGGATAAAACTGATTTAAATCACAAGAATCGCCCCTAAAGCTAAAAAGACATGGTTTTTCTTTCTCTACTTTTTTTGGCGCAAAGGGTCCGACCGTTCGGAAAGTAGCAAAAAAACATGAATATTCTTCTTGTTACTTTTTTGGCACAAAAAAGTAACCAAAAAACATGAATTTTATGATGTCCTCTTTCGCTACGCTCAAACGGACCATAAAATTCGGTCAAAGGAACATTAGTATTTATTCTTCGGAAAGTATTAATTATTAGTTGATCGCGTGGCGTCTATTAGGATAAAACTGATTTAAATCACAAGAATCGCCCCTAAAGCTAAAAAGACATGATTTTTCTTCTTGATACTTTTTTTGGCGCAAGGGTCCGACCGTTCGGAAAGTAGCAAAAAAACATGAATTTTCTTCTTGATACTTTTTTGGCGCCAGGGTCCGACCGTTCGGAAAGTAGCAAAAAAACATGAATTTTATGATGTCCTCTTTCGCTACGCTCAAACGGACCATAAAATTCGGTCAAAGGAACATTAGTATTTATTCTTCCGAAACTATTAATTATTAGTTAATCCAGTAGCGTTGATTAGGATAAAACTGGACTTTATTTAAAAGGAGCGCCTCTTAAGCTAAAAGACATGATTTTTCTTCTTGATACTTTTTTTGGCGCAAGGGTCCGACCGTTCGGAAAGTAGCAAAAAAACATGAATTTTCTTCTTGATACTTTTTTGGCGCCAGGGTCCGACCGTTCGGAAAGTAGCAAAAAAACATGAATTTTATGATGTCCTCTTTTGCTTCGCTCAAACGGACCATAAAATTCGGTCAAAGGAACATTAGTATTTATTCTTAGGAAAGTATTAATTATTAGTTAACCGCGAAGCGTCTATTAGGATAAAACTGGACTTTAATTAAAAGAAGCGCCCCTTAAACTAAAAGACATGAATTTTCTTCTTGATATTTTTTGGGCGCAAGGGTCCGACCGTTCGGAAAGTAGCAAAAAAACATGAATTTTATGATGTCCTCTTTCGCTTTGCTCAAACGGACCATAAAATTCGGTCAAAGGAACATTAGTATTTATTCTTCCGAAACTATTAATTTTTAGTTAAAATTCCGTTACGCTTTTTACTGTCCCGTTAATCCATTCTCTGAACCTCCTGCGTTTCCAAATTTACTGAAAAGGCATCAGCCGGATCTCCGTGTGACAGTTTATGGAGTAGGGTGAATAGCCAGCGATGTTCAGGTTTTTCAGCCTTTTCCAGTGCTTTAAAGATATTTTCGTAGTCTTTCCAGCGATTCGCAGGGATATCACGTTTGGCTAATTCATCGGCAGATTGGAACTTGTACAGATCAAAGAGCAGGTCTTCTGTAGTCCAGGAACTTGGGGAAGATTTGACCTTGAAAGCTTTAAACCAGTCTTTGGAGGTCCAGTGCTCAACTTCTGCAAGGTATTCTTTGGGCCAATCTGTAGAGACATAACGCAGTCGGACGAGTTCCTTCAGATGGAATAACATGAATTCTCTATAGGTTTTAGTCTTGAGAATTTCCTTTTTCCAGGTTTTTCCGCTCTCTTTATTCGCTTCCAGTTCCTTTTGATAAAGGGGGAAAAGATAGTCAAAGTCTTTTACGTCTTCTATGATTTCTGTGCTGATTTTAAATCTCTGTGGGCTTTCAATGCTGAGGATCTTATACGCCGGCACATAAGCCGCTAGGGAAGGGACCTGTATATTGATTAGAAACCTACCGTCTGGGTACTTTCTTATGCCTGTATCATTGATATGCATGTGACCGCCGAAATGCAACTGTACTCCAGCCTGAGAAAGGACTTCTGCTACTTCTTCTCGCGGACTGCGGTGCAATTGCCATTTGGTAGGTCCTAGTAATTGGCTTATCTCTGCATTCGCTTCATCATTATAATCTATAGCCGGATAGTGGGAAAAGGTTAATAGGATCTTCCCTCTCTTTTTCGCCTCCCGACTTACCTTTTTGATCCAAGTGATGAGATGTTGTTTATGGCTTAAGACCTCGTTATATCCTATTCCGGCTGTTTTGTACGATTTAGGGTCATAGGGATCTCCTTCCTTGGACTTTGGAACATAAGTATTTCCATCCAATGCAAGAATCCAAACGCCTTCTACAGGTTCTACCAGGTAGCTAAGGTCCGGTACCCAGAACCCAGGCTCTATTTCGTACATCCTTCTGGTGTAGGCGGAGGAGAATTTGGCTTTTTCATACTGGTATGGCTCTTCTAAAGCTTGATCAAAGGGGGTGGACCAAAGCAGATAGGAAGGGTCTGGCATAAAACCGAAAGGACTAAGGGTTTCTAGAATCTCTTCGTAGCCACTTGGGGCAATATCCTGGGTGATGATGCCTTTATTTCCATTACTATAGATGCCAAATGGCTTGCCATCTGCTCCTAAGAAGTCACTCTTTCCCCCATCTTGACGGAACGGACCCAGGGGGTCATGATTTCCGGTGGTGATGAGGAAACGCATTCCGTGCTTTTCGGTGTAATCTTGAAGTATTTCCTTTAGTCCACGTAGATTATAAGCTTGTCCGTCATCAGTATAGTCGCCGGGAAGGGCTACGAGTTTAATGCCTTTGGCTACCAAATCTTCTAAGGCTGCTTTAAAGGCAAAATAGTTTTCATTGAAGATGCGGGTAGAACGAAGTTGGGCACTCATGGTCCTAGCCAGGACGGGTTTACCGGTAGTGGGATGTGGGACGCCTTGGAAATCTATATCTTCGAATTTAGGGTGAATGTCATGGAAGTGAATGTCAGACAGGAAAGCGATCTTAAGCTCCTGAGCGCTCATTCTTTGGATAGAAAAAAATAAAAAAAGAAAAAATACGCTAAACGTTCGTTTTGACATGGTTTTTAGCAAATTCTGATGGAGATACATGATACAACTTCTGGAAGGCGGTTCGGAAATACTTGTAATCTTCTATTCCTACTTGTTCCATGACTTCTGTGATTCTGAACTTTCCGGTAGTGAGCAGTTGGGCCGCCTTTTTCATACGTACGTCACGGATGAACTCCACCACACTCTGTCCGGTGAGGTTTTTTAGCTTACGGTAGTAGGCGGATTGGCTCATACCGGAGGATTGTACTAGACTTTGAACTCCAAACTGTTTATTGGTTAGATTAACTTCTATGATGCTCATGGCTTCTCTTAGGAAGTTCAAATCTGCATCCTCCAGTTCTGTTTCTTTAGGTTCAGTGACCAGTTGCCTTTGGAAAAGTTCTCTGAGTTTTTTGCGGTTCTGTAAGAGTGCGGTCACTTTAGAGAAGAGGATTTTCGGATTAAAGGGTTTTACGATATAGTCATCTGCTCCGCTTTCTATGCCTTCCAGTTCATGTACTGCTGCAGCTCTGGCGGTAATCAGCACTATGGGTAAATGGGCGAACTTTGGATGGTTTTTAACCTTAGAACATAGTTCTAGGCCATCCATTTCCGGCATCATGACATCACTTAGAACGGCGTCAGGGGTATCTTTCTGGATCATA
Organism: Leadbetterella byssophila DSM 17132; assembly: GCF_000166395.1. GTDB lineage: Bacteria > Bacteroidota > Bacteroidia > Cytophagales > Spirosomataceae > Leadbetterella > Leadbetterella byssophila. Next base: position 2,801,856 of record NC_014655.1, on the reverse strand, counting down.
TCCCAGGCTTCTTTACCGTTTGTGGCCATGCTTACTTTAAGTGTGGAGCCAAAGATTTCTTCGAGATAGTTTCTCAGGTCTGCATTATCTTCGACGATGAGGAGGTGTGCATCCATTTTGGCTTCTTTTTCAGGTAGGAAGCTTGGGAGTTCCTCTTTATCCTTCTTAAAACTAATGTCTTGACTGTTTTGGAGAGGCAGTTTTACGGCAAAAGTAGATCCTTCTCCAAGTATGCTTTCTACTAGGATTTCTCCACCTAACATTTGTACCAATTCCTTCACTAGAGAAAGGCCAATTCCCGTTCCTGGGATCTTGCTTCGGTTAACGGATTGGTAGAAAGGTTCAAAGATGTTCTTGATATCCTGGGGGTGGATACCTATTCCACTGTCTTTAAAAGTTAGGCAGAGAGATTGGTTTTCAGTCTTTTGAACGGATAATTGGATCTGCCCTCCACTTTGAGTGTACTTGAAGGCATTGGAAAGGAGATTAGTCAGGATGATTTCTAATTTAGCAATGTCAAAATCAGCTACTAATTCCGTATGGTCAGATAGGAACTCATACTGTATGTTCTTCTCTTCAGCCTTGATCTTGAAAATGAGGAAGATCTCACGTATGAAGGAAATGACATCCACCTTTTCCAGATGAATAGGCATATTTCCGGACTCTACTTTTCGTAAATCCATGAGTTGGTTCACAAGGGTCAAGAGCTTATGGGCTTGTTTATGTACCAAAACGGCTTTGCCGTGCGCTTCAGAACCGGGCTCTACGGCTTTCACCAGATCATCTGCGGGATGTAGGATCAGGCTTAAAGGAGTACGAAGTTCGTGGGAAACATTCGTGAAGAAGTTGAGTTTCATTTCTGACAGCTCTCTTTCTTTCTGTTTCTCCATTTGTTCCAGAGCTACTTTGTTTTGAAGCTCTCTCTGCTTAGCGCGAACTCTTCTGTACCAGCTCAGTACCAAGAAGAGTAAGACGGCATATGAAAGGTAAGCCAAGGTGGTTTTATACCAAGGCGGTAGGATTTTGATGTTCAAAGTGGCGTCTTCTTCTGACCATATCCCATCTCCATTATCTGCTTTGACCTTGAAGGTATATTCTCCGGCAGGTAATCCGGCGAAGGCTGCTATTCTCTGGCCAGGGGGAAGTGGGATCCAGTTTTCGTGGTAGCCTTCAAGTTTATAGGCGTATCTCTGTTTTCTAGGATTTTGGAAGTTGAGTCCCACAAAAGAAATGGCGAAATCATTTTCTTTGTCAGATAGCGTAATCTTCCCTGAACCGCTCAGATGTGCGCGAGGGTGCTTTTGGTCCTCGTAGGTCACTATTCTAAGACCCGTGATCTGCATTTTTGGAGGGTAGGGGTTCCGGGAGATGAGGTTGGGGTAGAAATGGGAGATTCCATTGATTCCTCCGAAATATAACTTCCCATCTGCGCCTTTGCATGCCGCACCTATCTTGAAAGAGTTACTTTGTAAGCCGTCAGCCACGTCAAAGTGAAGATAGGTTTTGGTTTCGGGATCAAATTTGTAAAGACCTCTTCCACCTATCCAGAGTTCTCCATTGTCTGCTTCTACAATGGTTTCAACATTAGACTCCGGAAGGTATTTATCATATCTATGGATGGTATTTACATTGTCAATCATGTGTAGCCCACCACCTAAGGTACCTATCCAGAGTCTGCCTTTTTTGTCTTTCAGAAGAGGCCAGGAATAGTTAACCTTGAGGCTATTTTCTTTTCCGGTTTCAAACTGGAAATGTTGAAGGAGTTCCAGGCCTTTTGGTCCCCATTTCAGTTTACAGACTCCGGCATTTCGGGTGCTGGCCCACATGACGTCTTCTTGAGCGTCATAGAGTAAAGAGGTGATTTTATCTGTGGGTAAGGGGCTATTTTCAGGGTTGAGTACTTGTATAAACTTACCTGATTTGTCAAAAATGTAAATCCCTGCATAGAAGGTGGCTATCCAGATTTGCCCTTTACCATCTTCTCTTATGCACAGAGGTTCTATTTGGGACCATGGGCGTAGACCTTCAATTTCCGGAAGTCTTTTGAGGGCTAAGTTAGATTTGTTTAGAATATATATCCCATTTTCTCTGGAAGAGACCCAAAGTTCATTATTACCGGGATCATAGATGCTGGATACGCTGATGTGAGTGGTGCTGGCGGAAACTTTATTGTGCAGCACACTCCTGAACTCACCAGTGGCTGTATGGTACCGGGCCATACCGTTTCGGGTGCCTATCCATAGGTAATTTTGGTCGGGCCAAAGGGTATTGATATAATTATCCGGCATGTCCTTATGGCTGAGTTTATTGATGAGGCCAAAGGGTTTTGCCAGTAGACTGATCTTGTTAAGTCCACCGGATGATGCGGCGAACCAGAGGTTTTTGAAGGAGTCTTCGCAGACTTGGTGAACTCTGTTAGAGTTGATGGCCCAGGGATTATCCGGATCTACGGAGAAGACATGGTCTGAAAAGTCCAAGAGTTCAGGACCGTTTGGTTTCAGATTAGTGACCAAATGCAGACCGAAATTAGTACCTATCCACATCCTCTTATAGGAGTCCTCATAAATGCAATTTACGGAAGCGAATGAGCCATTGAGGAAGGTCAGTTTCTGATTCAGTCGGGCTACTTGATGGTCTGAGCCTATCCAAAGGGTGTTTCCTTTCTGTACATACAGGGCTCTCACGTTATTCTGCGTCCATGCTGAGAACCTTTGTGGGGTTTTGTCTTTTGATTCTAGTTTCCATAATCCTAGACCCGTAGTTCCTATCCAAAGGGTACCTTTTTCGTCAATCTCTAGTTTGAAGACGGCCACCGGATTTCCGTCTTTGGTAAAAGGGAAGGTTTGGATCTGATTCTTAACCTTCAGCAGGCCGTGATAGCGTGTACCTATATAAATCTCCCCATTGGGGTGTTCTACTACGGTTCTGGCAGAGATTTCCTTTAGAAGTTGTTTGTCGGTCTTATCAGTAAGCAGATCCGCTAGGGGACGAAATGCATCTGTGATGGGATCGTAGAAGTAGACGCTTTGTTCGTCGGCAGTGGCCCAAATCCTCCCTGATTTTCCCTGGTAAAGGGAGGTGATTCGGTTGTTATAGATGCCGGAGGAATTATCGTTTGGGAGTACATAATTTTTAAGTTCGTACCCATCGTAACGGTCAATGCCATTATTCGTACCGATCCATATGAATCCCTTGGGATCCTGGAGTACGGCTACGGCATCACTATGGGCTAAACCGTCATTTACGGTGAGGTGTTCAAAACGAAAGTTCTCCTGCCCATAGCTGAGCATGTTTATTAAGAATAGGCTGAAAAGGAGAAATTTCTTAGTCTTCATCCCTACAAAAATAGGAGCTTTTTTGTGAGAGTGTGTACTATTCTAATTAATTGTGTCTAATCTACGCATAATCAATCTGCTAGGCCTGTAGAAGGGTATGATTTTGCTGCAATAATCCTGTTTTACGACGAAAATACCCCATGTTTTCGATGATTTTGCCCCTAGCTAAAGGGGCTTAGGCGGTGTAATTTTGCACTATTCAAATAAATAATTTTGAGTTTCTCATAGGGGACTCAGAAGGCGCAAAATTAAATTAACTATTCAATCGTATGAGAAAACCTCTATTTTCAGTACCGATTCATCTCAGGGGCGTAGCCTTAATCATGCTAGGTGGTGGCTTATTACTAAGTCCTGCGGCAGAAGCGAAGGATCGGGGAGTGAACTTAAGCGCTATTAATGCGGTGGTCAACCGTAATCTGGAAGGTAAAGTGACAGACACTAACGGCGATCCCATTCCAGGAGTTAACATTCGGGTAGAAGGCACTACATTAGGAGTCATTTCTGATGTGAACGGGGACTTTAAGTTATCTGTTCCGGATGGCAGAGTAACTTTAGTATTCACTTCCGTAGGGTACTTAGAGCAGAAGGTAGTTGTAAACCCCGGACAAACGGTAGTAAATGTCAGTTTAGAAGACGATAGCAAACTGATGTCAGAAGTGGTAGTAGTAGGTTATGGTACTCAAAAGCGTTCTGACATTACGGGTTCTGTGGCATCTGTTCCAAAGGAAAGATTGTCTAACCTACCTGTGAATAACGTGATGCAAGCTGTACAGGGTGCGGTAGCTAACGTATCCGTTTCTCAAGCGTCTTCCATTCCGGGTGATGCTCCATCTACTCAGATCAGAGGTAGAAACTCTATCAATGCCTCTTCAGAACCTTATGTAGTTGTGGATGGGATTCCATTATCCAGAACTGACGGTTCTATTAATGACATCAACCCTAATGATGTAGCTTCCATAGAGATCCTTAAGGACCCTTCGGCGGTGGCTATTTACGGGGTGAACGGTTCTAATGGTGTAATCTTGATTACAACAAAGAGAGGAACCACAGGAAAACCAACCGTCCGCTATAACACATACGGTGGGGTGGAAGAAGCGGCCCATATCCTTGAGCCTGCATCTCCTGAAGAATTATTAAGACGTTACGCAGAATATTCACGTATCACCAACACCAGTTTATATAACGGAGGTCCGGTACGTAACCAGTACGAGTGGGATAATTACCAGAATGGAGTAACTACAGATTGGTTAGATGCTGTAATGCAAACCGGTGTGGTTCAGAACCATAACGTGGGGATCTCCGGCGGTACAGAAAATGCGAAGTACTTCGTGTCTTTGGATTACCTGGATCAAAAAGGTATAGTGCAAGGATACAACTACAAGCGTTATTCCTTCCGTACGAACACAGACGTCAAGGCTACCAAATATTTAAGCATTGGAACATCTACCTTTATCGTTTCTCATAATAGAGACGGAGGACGTGCAAACCTATTGCAGGCTGCAGCCATGAGCCCTTATGCCAGAATGTATAATGAGGATGGTTCATTAACGCAGTATCCTATGTATTCAGAGCAGCTTTGGGCTAACCCATTGTTGAATACCACTACAAACCCTATCCGTAGACAGTGGAACATTTCTCTTAACGGTTATGCTGATGTAAACTTTGGTAACATCTGGAGACCATTAGCAGGTTTGAATTACAAGTTTAACGCGGGTTATTCCTTTGTTCCGGTGCGTAATAACGAGTACTATGGTAAGTCGGTTTACAACATGTCAGGAACCGGTACCATCACTAACAATGAGTCTCAAACCTATACTTTAGAGAACATTGTAACCTATAACAAAGACTTTGGTAAACATCATTTTGACCTAACCGGACTATACGCTGCGAAGGAGAAGTACTGGCAACAAGCAGTAGCTACCGGACAAGTATTCCCTAATGATGATTTGGAGTGGGGTAACTTGGAGTCTGCATCAACTCAGACGGTTTCCTCTCAGGCTGATAAGTACCGTTCACTATCTCAAATGGGTAGATTGAACTATGGATTTGACAGTAGGTACATGTTCACATTGACGGTACGTAGAGACGGTTCTTCTGTATTTGGTAAGAACAATAAATATGGTACTTTCCCTTCAGCGGCTTTGGCATGGAACATTACTAATGAGTCCTTCATGCAGAAGTATAGTGATGTGTTGACCAACTTGAAACTACGTGTTTCTTACGGTATCTCAGGTAATGAAGCTATAGGTGTATACCAAACTCTAGCTTTGATGAGTTCTGGTTCTCTAGCCATGGACGGCAGACCTTATACTACCTTGAAGGTGCAAAGCAGAATGGGTAACGATGATTTGCAATGGGAAAAAACCAAAGGATTTAACACCGGTCTAGACTTCGGTCTATATAGAAACAGAATCTCAGGTACTATTGACTTCTATAAGACCAATACCTTTGATATGCTTTTGTTACAACGTATCCCTCAGATTACCGGATACAATGACGTATGGTCAAACATAGGCAAGGTAGCGAATACGGGTATTGAACTAACGGTGACCTCCAAAAACATAGTTAAGCCTGACTTCTCCTGGTCTTCTACCGTAGTATTCTCTACAAATAAAAACAAGATAGTAGATGTATACGGTGACGGAAAAGACGATATCGGAAACCGTTGGTTTATAGGCCATCCTGTAGGTGTGATTTATGATTATACCAAAGTAGGCATCTGGCAAGAAGATGAGATAGAGCAAGGACTGAACAAAGGATGGGATGATACTGCTCTTCCGGGCGACTTAAAACTAGCTGACTTGAACAAAGACGGTAAGGTAGATGATAATGACAGAAGTATTCTAGGTCAAACGGCTCCGAAATGGACAGGTGGTTTAACTAACACTTTGACCTACAAAAACTTCAACTTGAACATCTTCATTCAAACCGTACAAGGTGCGTTAAGAAATAACCCGCAGATAGGTGGAGCTTCAGATGAGATGGGAAGAAGAAGTACTCCTGCAGCTTTAGGCTACTGGACTCCAGAAAACCGTAGTAACGAATGGAGATCTCTTGGGAACCACTCGAACTCTCACGGATACGGCTTCCCTGAAGATGCAAGTTACACTCGTCTGAAAGACATTACATTAAGCTATAACTTCGGACAAAACGCTTTGAACAAGATAGGAATAGGTGGATTACAACTTTATGTAAGCGGAAGAAACCTTTACACTTGGACGAACTGGTTAGGATGGGACCCTGAAGCCAGAGATATCACCAGAGGATCTGCGAATGATAACTTGAATTATCCAATGGTTCGTACGTACGTGTTAGGTGCAAACATTACTTTTTAATCAACCTTGAAAATTTTAGTGTGATGAAAAAATATTTTAAAAGTGCGATGCTAGTAGCCGGTGTTTTGCTAACTAGCTCATGCGGAAAAAACTATTTGGATGAGGATCCGTATTCTAGCTACCGTACAGGAGCTACAGATGCTCAGACCATTGAAGCCCAGGTGGTAGGTCTACACCGAATCTTCGCCGAATTATGGGGATATAGCGGTAGACAAGGTTTCTTGTCGTGCTGGCAAATCGGAACAGACATCACCAGTGCAGGGGCAACTGAAGGAGTGGAAAACCCGTTTTATCAGTATGCCGACTTGAATCCTGAGAACGGTGCAGTTACCTATTTGTGGCAAAAAAGCTACGATTTTATAAACCATGCCAATGTGATCATTTCGGCGGTGGGAGAGAATAATGTGAAGGCCAATGCAGAAGCTCGTTTCTTCCGTGCATATGCCTATAACATGTTAGTTACCCTCTATGGTGATGTGCCATTATTGAAAGAGCCGGTGGCTAGTCCGAAGTTTGATTTTGCAAGAAACGCGGTAGCTGAAGTTGATAAGTTGATCGAGGAAGACATCACTTATGCAGTAGCTAATCTACCTGAAGTAGGACAGACGGTGACTCAAAACCGTGCTACTAAGGACATGGCCAGACAATTAGGTGCGGAGGCTTACCTGAGAATGGGTATGCGTGATGCGTCCTACTATGCTAAAGCGGAGCAATTGACTACTGATATCATTAATTCAGGTAAGTATCAATTGATCAGCAGCAGATATGGTAAATTCCTAGGAGAAGGTGGAGATGCGTACAGAGACATGTTCCGCTTTGGAAACCAGAGAAGATCTCAAGGAAACACAGAAGCTATCTGGACCTTCCAAATGGAGTTCAACAGAAACGTGACTGGAGGTACCATTGATAACCCTCAACACAGAAGGGTTTGGCAGCCGGCTTACCACAAGTGGGACGGTATGGTAAATGCCGACTCTTTAGGGGGGAGAGGTAACGGTAGATTGAGATTGAGCAACTTCATGAAGTATACCGTATGGAAAGGACTAGATGGAGATATCCGTAATAGTAATTACAATATCAGAAGAACTACTAACTATAACCGACCAGGCTTCAGTGCGAATATTGGTATTGATAAAGACGGTTATAGAGTAGATCCAAACTCAGCTGATGCGGTTCAAAAGGTGACCGTTAAGACCGGGGACCGTGCAGTGCCTTTCAGAACAGATAGTTTAGAAGTGTGGTATCCATTCCCTACTAAATGGGGTGGCTATGACCCGGAAGATGACTTTGGGTACGCCTTAGTGAAAGACTGGCCGGTAATGCGTTATGCTGAAACCTTCCTGTTGAGAGCGGAAGCCCGCTTCCGTCAAGGAAATAATGCAGGTGCAGCAAGTGATATCAATGTCATCCGTGACAGAGCATTTAAGGATGCAAGAGCAGCTAAAGGCAATCCTGATTTAGGAAAGGTGTCTGCCGCAGATATCAATATTGACTTCATCCTGGATGAAAGAGCTAGAGAATTGATAGCTGAAGAAAACAGAAGAATGACTTTAGTGCGTACAGGTAAGTTGAGAGAAAGAATCGCTTTGAACACGGATTCCGGTCCAAGTAATAAGATCATAACGGGATTTGCAAACCACAATGTGTTATTGCCTATTCCATTGAATGATATCCGTCTCAATACGAAGGCTGAGTTAGCGCAAAATCCTGGATATTGATTGTAGATTAAGCTGCCTTGGAAACAGGGCAGCTTAATTTTCCCATTATTGATTAATAAATACTAAGTAATGTTGAAGAGATTCTTTTTTTTGCTTCTTATATCCACACTTACCTCCCGGGGGCAAAGCAGTACAGAAGTACGAGAAATCATAGACAAGGTGAATACGTATTGGCAGGAAAACAATCCTAAGTTGGGCTGGGCCTTCTGGGATATTGCTGCGTATCATACCGGAAATATGGAAGTATATAAGTTGACCGGAAATGAGCAGTATCTGAAGTATTCCGAAAAATGGGCGGAGCAAAACGAATGGATGGGAGCTAAGTCCAATAAGAAGGAGGAATGGAAGTATTCCTATGGAGAAAAGGATGACTTTGTGCTTTTTGGAGATTGGCAAATTTGTTTTCAAACCTATGCTGACCTCTATGAAATAAATCCTCAAGAGTATAAGATAGCCCGCGCTAAAGAGGTGATGGAATACCAGATGAGTACGGATAAGAACGACTACTGGTGGTGGGCAGACGGGCTTTATATGGTAATGCCGGTGATGACAAAAATGTATAAGATCACGGGAAATCCACTCTACTTAAAGAAATTAAATGAATATTTTCAGTACGCCCACAGTATCATGTATGATAAAGAGACCGGGCTGTATTACAGAGATGCTAAATATGTTTATCCCAAGCACAAAAGTGTGAACGGGAAGAAGGATTTTTGGGCCCGGGGTGACGGTTGGGTTTTTGCTGCTTTCGCTAAGGTGATCCAGGACCTTCCAAAGAAGGAGCCCCAAAGAAAGACATATATTAAGTTGTATCAGAAGATGGCCAAAACCTTAGTGGAAACTCAGCAGGCAGAAGGCTACTGGACGCGCAGCATGCTTGATCCGGCTCATGCTCCAGGACCAGAGACCAGTGGTACGGCCTTTTTTACCTATGGTATGCTTTGGGGGATTAATAACGGTATTTTATCCGAAAAGAAATATTTGCCTACCGCTAAGAAGGCCTGGAAATATCTGACGGAGACGGCATTGCAGGAGAATGGTAAGGTAGGTTATGTGCAGCCTATAGGAGAGAAAGCTATTCCAGGACAGGTAGTGAACGAGAATTCTACTTCTCCGTTTGGGGTGGGGGCTTTTTTACTTGCTTCCTGCGAAATGTATAGATTTGTAGAAAAGAAGAAATAAGATGCGTATTCTACTCACTTGGTGTCTGGCTTTTTGGAGTACAGGACTTTGGGCTCAAGACAGGGCCTTTTGGTTAAAAGAGATGGACAAAATGTGCCGACCAGTACTGGAGAGTTTGGCGCATGATAGTCTGATGATAAAGATGCCACAAAGGGTATCTATTCGCACGGACAACAAAGAGAGTAGAATCAAGGTACAATATGTAGAGGTTCTAGGAAGAGTGCTGAGTGGTATCGCGCCGTGGTTGCAATGCGAAGAGGGAAATGCTGAGGAGAAGGCTATGAGAAAGCAGTACAGGGAATGGACCCTGCAAGGCATCCGCAATTCTCTAGATCCAAGTAAGAAGGATTACATGAGGTACGATATAGCCGGACAGCAACTTGTAGATGCTTCTTTCCTTGCTATGGCATTTGTTAGGGCGCCATGGCTGTGGGAGAATCTTCCGCAAACAGATAGAGAAAGACTAGTGCAGGCCATCAGGAGTACCCGGCAGTTCAAACCGGGATTTAGCAATTGGCTTTTATTCTCTGCCATGAATGAAGTGTTCCTGGCAAAGTACGGATATGAATATGATGCCATGCGAATAGACTATGCGCTGATGCAGCATGAACAGTGGTACGTGGGTGATGGAATGTATAAGGATGGAGATTCCTATGCCTTTGACTACTATAATTCTTATGTAATACATCCATACTTGGCTAATATCCTTGTAGAAATAACTAAGAAAACCAAGTCCTACGACGGAATGTGGGAGAAAGTAAAAGCTAGGAATACCAGATATGCTCAAATCCAGGAGAGGTTAATAGGACAGGATGGTTCATTTCCGCCAACAGGCAGATCATTGATCTATAGAGGAGCGGCATTTCATCACTTAGCGGATATGGCTTGGAGAAATGCATTACCGAAAGACTTGAAACCCGCACAGGTGAGAGGAGCTTTGACGGCTGTTATTCGAAAGACCTTAGAATCTCCGGGAACATACAAGGACGGATGGCTGACCCTAGGCCTATATGGAGACCAGCCGAACATTGCAGATGTTTACAATAACCAAGGTAGCCCCTATTTAGCTACTGCTATATTTTTGCCTTTGGGCTTAAGCCCTCAAGATCCATTTTGGAAAGATGCTCCCGCAAAATGGACTCAACAAAAAGTATGGCAAGGACAAGATGTTTCACATGATCCAAAGATAAAATGATACGAATATTTACTTTTTTACTCTTATTTATTTCCTCTGTATCTGCGCAGATCAGACCTGGACAGCTATGGCCAGACACGGATGGACAGCATATCAATGCCCATGGAGGAGGCGTGCTTTTTCATAAAGGTCAATACTATTGGTATGGGGAAATAAAAGGTAAAAACTCCCTTGCGGAAGTGGGTGTCAGTGTGTATTCATCCAGGGATTTAAAGACCTGGAAAAATGAGGGAATAGCGCTTAAGGTTAGTGAGGATCCTAATTCAGATATCACCAAAGGATGTGTAATGGAAAGGCCGAAGGTGATTTATAACGCGAAGACAAAGAAATTTGTGATGTGGTTCCATCTGGAACTCAAAGGTCAAGGATATGCTGCAGCCAGGACAGGTCTTGCTGTAAGTGATTCTCCGGTGGGTCCTTTTGTGTTCCAAAAATCTCTGCGTCCAAATGCCGGAAAATGGCCATTGAACTTTGAAGAGGAATGGAAGAAGCCAAGAGCAGGAGAAGATACCTTGAAATGGTGGACGCCCAACTGGTACACTGCTGTAAAAGAAGGCTTGTTTATTAGAAAGCACATAGAAGGTGGTCAGATGGCCAGAGATATGACCCTTTATGTAGACCAAAAGGGGAAAGCATTCCATGTATACTCTTCTGAGGAAAATCTTACACTGCACATAGCAGAGTTAAACGATACCTACACTGACTTTACCGGTAGATATATTACTGTGGCACCGGCAGGACATAATGAAGCCCCTGCGCTCTTTTACCAGGACGGTTGGTACTACATGATTACCTCGGGTTGTACCGGTTGGGATCCTAATGCAGCCCGCTCATTCCGGGCAAAGGATATGTTGGGACCCTGGGAAGAGCTAGGAAACCCTTGCGTAGGCGAAGGAGCAGAACTTACCTTTAAATCTCAGGGTACGTTTATACTTCCGGTTCAAGGGAAGAAGAATGCATTTATCTTCATGGCTGATAGGTGGAATCCTAAGAATCATATAGACGGAAGGTATATTTGGTTACCTATCCAAATGGAAGGAGGAAAGCCTAAGATCTACTGGAAAGATGAATGGGATCTGGAGGTCTTTGATAAGAAAAGATAATTTTGCTACAATTTGTAGCAAACTCAGCTGATTCTCAGAAAATTAATTGCTACGTTTTGTCGTTATGAACATACGACACACATAGCAGGAGTGGAGAGGATTGAAGAGAAGTTAAGAATTCTGGCTGATGCAGCAAAATATGATGTTAGTTGCAGTTCCAGTGGCAGCAAGAGAAAGAATGAAGGTGGGATAGGAGATGCTTCGGCCTCTGGAATATGCCATACCTACACGGAAGATGGGCGATGCGTTTCATTGCTAAAGATCTTATTAACGAATCACTGTATTTATGACTGCGCTTTTTGCGTGAGTAGAAGGAGCAATGATGTAAAGCGGGCGGCCTTTACTGTAGAGGAAGTTGTGGAACTGACCATGAACTTCTATAGAAGAAACTACATAGAAGGCTTATTTCTAAGTTCGGGTATTTTTAAGAATGCTGACTACACCATGGAGCGTTTGCTTCGTATAGTTAAAAAGCTTCGTTTGGAAGAGAAATATCACGGATATATCCATTTGAAGACCATACCTGGAGCCAGTGAAGAGTTGATCAAAGAGGCGGGAATGTATGTGGATAGGATGAGTATTAATCTGGAATTGCCTTCCGAAGAAGGGCTAAAATTAGTAGCACCAGAAAAGAATCACGATTCGGTACGGAAGCCTATGGCGTTTGTGGATCAAACCATACAGGAGATCAAACAAGAGTCAGCTTTGATTAAGAAAAAGCCTCTTTTTGTACCGGCCGGCCAAAGTACTCAAATGGTGATAGGGGCTACTCCGGAGAACGATTACCAAATCATGAAAGTGGCAGATGAGTTCTATAAGAGTTACCATCTTAAGCGAGTATACTATAGCGGTTACATCCCTATAAATGCACAGAATAAAAATCTTCCTCAGATAGGAAGTACTCCTCCCTTAGTAAGGGAAAATAGATTGTATCAGACGGATTGGCTACTTCGGTTTTACGATTTCCAACTGGAAGAAATACTGAATCCCGAGCATAGCAGATTGGATTTGGAGATAGATCCCAAACTTTCTTGGGCATTGCGAAATCCTCAGTTGTTTCCTATAGACGTAAACAAGGCGGACTTTAAAGAGATCATACGTATACCCGGGATAGGTAGGCAGAGTGCCATGAAGATTATTCAAGCCCGCAAGTTTGGGCCACTTAGAGAGCACCAACTGCGAAAAATGGGTATTGCGTTTAACAGAGCAAAGTATTTTATGGTGTATACGGATGCACCATTCAGCCTAGGATTTAAAGCTCCTACCCGAATACGGGAGGAGATCTTATATGCCAAAAAGATCATTCCTAATCAGCTTCCCCTGTTCGTATGAAAACCTATGTGATAGACGGGAGTTATGTGGGGTATTTGACGGGAGTTTTTGATGCGTTTGTGCGTAAAGATGAAGAAGTGAAATTTACCAGCATCACACCTGTAGATTTATTTGATATACCCCATAGGGTGGTGACGGACGGAGAGAAAGCAGGGAGGGTTCAGAAACGTTTGGAGGAGGTCTTAGGAAAAAGTAAGGCCTTGGATTTTTTTAAAAACTTTCTTTCTGAGGATGTCAGGGCATGGGATGCCGGTTTTTCAATTTTAGTTCGGATCTTTAAAGGGCAGTCAAATCTACTACAAAATTATGGGGACACTGAGGTTCTTTACTTTTCCCAGACCTTGAAGAAAGTGAGCAGAGAGAGGCATAGGATGAAGGCCTTTACCAGGTTCTCCAAAAGTTCTGATGGAATGTTTTTTGCCGTCATTGAACCGGATTTTAATATACTCCCTTTGATCATTGATTTTTTCCAAAAGAGGTATGCAGATCAGCCCTGGATCATCTATGATACGCGAAGGGATTATGGTATACAGTATGATACTCAAACCTGCATAGAGGTACATTTGGAAGAGAAGGTGGAGACCCACTTACCTGCGGTATCTTTGGAAGTGGATCAAAGGTTTGAAAACTTGTGGAAATCTTATTTTCAAAGTACCAATATCGTGGAGCGGAAAAACATGAAGTTGCATCTACGTCACGTGCCTAGGAGGTATTGGAAGTTTTTGCCGGAAAAGTCTACTGTAGTTTAACAGTGGCGGTACTATCAAGGACCCAGTTCAGCGAAATGGTAGTTTAAGCCTGTCCTTGCATAACTGTCCCTCAGGCCTTGTGTTATCGGTGATGGCTATTTGATTAATTCAAACGTTTTCTCAGCCATTGATCTAACAAGAGCAAAAGGCTACTTCCTAGTATAGCCATAGCACAAACTACGGGGAAGTGCATTTTAGGGAAATCAGGAAGATCAAAGCGGAAAGTCTGTTTGTCAGGGGTATAGTAGGCTACAAGACCGAAAAGTACACAAGCAGCAGTGATGTAAATCCATGCTTTTTTGTCCACAACTTCAGAAGGAATCATCACCTTCTTCATCACCTTTTGACTGAAATGAGGAGGAGCACTTACAGGATTAGGGATCAACTCCTGAAGAAAGATCTCATCCAAAGCTTCCTGTGCCTCCACATTCTTCATGACTTGGTCAGAAAAATGAAGGGGAGCCTGGTAAGGCTTGGTTTCTTTAAGTAGGTCTTCGATCATGCCTGTAAAAATCTTAAACGTTCCTGTAAAGTCTTTTTCGCACGGAAAAGCTTGACTTTTATATTACTTTCTGAAAGTTCAGTGATGGCCTGTATCTCCTTAATGGAGCAATTGTCCATATAAAATAACGTAATCAGTAAACTTTCCGTTCTCGGTAGGGAAAGGATGGCTTTCCTTACTAGGTTTTCTCTTTCTTCTGTCAATATCTGGCTTTCTCCGTGATAATCATCGATATAATGATCCTGAAGGTCTTGATATTGGCGGGTAGGTATTTTTTCAACAGCGCAGCGGTACACTATAGTATACAGCCATGTGGAAAATTTTGATTTCCCTTCAAATTTATGAATGTTTTGATAAGCTTTTAAGAATCCCTCTTGTGCCGCATCTTCGGCATCTGCCTGATTTTTCAATACGTTTAAAGCAAGGGTGAAGGCCATGTGTTGATATTTCTCTACGAGGAAACGATACGAGGCACTGTCACCACGTCTTACCCTTTCTACATACATCAGGTCTTCGTTCATATAAGAGCTTATAGTAGGCATAAGACAAGGGAAAGGGAAAAAAGGTTACACGACGTAAAAAAAAGTTTATTTTTTGTAACTTCTTCAATGCCTGTCCTGTCCTATGACCAAAATTAGAAATACAATGGGACCAGGTGAAACTCTTATCGCATTAATTATCGGAGTAACCGTTATGGGATATATGTTCTTTAACGGCCGTCACAAAGAGAGAATGGCTATCATTCAAAGTGGAGGTAACATGTCCATCTTTGACTCAAAGAAAAGGAGTGGCTTCGGGAGAGCATTTACTTTAAAGCTAGGTATGTTATTTGTGGGTGTAGCATTAGGGATTTTGATGGGTGAATTCCTTAGAACAAATACCAATATGGCAGACGGAGCAGCCTATATGTCCATGATCCTTCTTTTTGGTGGATTAAGCCTCATCTTGAATTACATGATCGAAAAACGCGGAGATAACTAAGGTTACTCTCCGTACCCTACTTACCGGGACAAAATCAAACTATGAAAAAGCTATTACTATTAATGATGCTTGCCATTAACGGGCAAGCCCAGGGGATCTTTGTGCGTGGACAATTGATGGAATCCACATCCCCTATCCCTTATGCCACAGTGGCATTATTAAAGGGAGACTCACTTTACAAGGCTACCTTCAGCACAGAATCAGGGGAATTCGAGTTTTTAGGTGTTACAAAGGGCAATTACCGTTTGAAAGTTTCTGCGGTGGGTTATAAAACCAGTGAAAGTGCCCTCACAGTGGATAACAATCTTGAGTTAGGAATTATACGACTACAAACGGAAAGTGCTCAATTAAACGAAGTAAACATTGTGGCTCTAAAACCTCCCATTACTCAGGAACCGGACAGACTGACCTATGATCTTCAGGCGGATCCCGACAGTAAGTCTATGAGCGTATTAGAGATGATGCGGAAAGTACCTTACTTAAGTTTAGACGGGGAGGATAACCTACTCATGAAAGACGGAAAAGACTTCCGGATTTTCATCAACGGAAAGCCATCAGCCATGGTGGAAAGGAACTATAAAGAAGTTCTAAGAAGTATGCCTGCCTCTTCTATCCAAAAGATTGAAGTAATAACCACACCTCCTGCAAAGTATGACGCGGAAGGTATCTCAGGGATCATCAACATTATTACTACACGTAGAGTAGATTCGGGCTACTTGGGAAATGTTAGTGTCAGTACACAATTTCCTGTAGGTGGGCCTTATTTAGGAGGGAATATCAATTATAAACGGGGACGCCTTGGGATTACTGCTCTGGGGGGCGGTAGCTTATATTTTAACCCCAACTATCAGCAATCCTTCTATAGAAAATCTCAAGAGTCCATTTTGCAACAGAATGGAAAAAGAGAGGCGGATAACAAGAATGTATATATGGGAACAGAATGGAGCTATGAGATAGATAGTTTGAATTTACTAACTGCCCAATGGAACTGGAATACCAGCAGATCCTCCGCTGAAACCTTCCAGGAGAGCGAACGCCTACATAGTGGTATACGAGAAGAATATTATCAACTTTCCAACTTAAATCAAGGCAAAGGACAGGGAATGGATGCCGGTTTTAATTACCAACACATATCTAGAAAAGATAAAAACAGATTACTCACCTTATCCTATCTATACAATGCCTACGACAGTGAAAATGGAAACGGGGTAGAGGTGAAAGAAAGATATAATTATCATGAGAAGGATTATAGGCAAGTAAATAATCAGTATGCTAAAGAGCATACAGCTCAGGTAGATGTGGTTTATCCCATTCGATCTCTCATGTTAGAAGGGGGGATAAAAGGAATATACAGAGAGAATAAAAGTAGGTTTGGCTACCAAAGTACTAAGGGTTTATATGATTCATTAGATAACAATTATTTCAATCGTCAGCAGATTTACGGAATGTACACCTCTTTTAGATATAATGGTAAAAAATGGGGATTGAGCGGAGGTTTTCGCTTAGAAAATACCATTCTATATGTAGATTTTGAAAGCAGTGACATGCAGGTAAACAGGAATTATTTCAATTTACTGCCTACCTTGACCGTAAACAGGAAGTGGGGTAAGAATGGCTTAGCATTCAATTATTTACAGAGAATTCAAAGACCTGGAATCTATCAATTAAATCCCTTTGTAGATAGGTCAAATCCTTCGGTTGAAAGAACAGGAAATCCGGACCTGGACCCCTCTGTTATGCAGGAGATAGGAGTAAAATATACTTATACCGGCAAAACCTTTTTTCATATAGGAGCTAGTTTTATTGATATCAGAGACATGTTATTCCCGGTCATTTCCTATAATAATGAAACAGGTATTACTCGGCATTCCTATGATAATGTAGGCCAAGCCCGCCTCTTGCCAGCGCTTACTTTAAATATGAGTAGAAACTGGACGAAAAGATGGCAGATGGGTCTGAATGCACGATTTGCTTCCGCGTCTGTGAAAGGAAACGCGACTAGTGGAGAGATCCGAAATAAAGGTTACATGTTTGGATCGAATGTGAATTCTACATACCGAACCTCGCAGAATTGGAGATGGAGTGCCACTCTGGGCTACAATGGACCTTCCATTAATGTGCAGGAAACCAGAAATGGATTTATATATTCTCACGTGACTTTGGCTAAAGAAGTGGTAAAAAATAAACTCAACTTGTCAGCCACCTTAAATAACCCCTTTACCCGCTATAGATCAAACCGAGTAGAAGGATTCGGGACTGATTTTGTGCAGATTACTGAGCAAAGAAACTATTACAGGAATGCTACTATCAGTCTGAGTTACAAGTTTGGTCAATTGAAGGAATCCATCAAAAAGAACCAGAGAAGCATACGGAATGACGATGTGAAAAATGGGGATTAGGGTTTCCAATCCACCACTTTGATCAGATGGGGAGGGGTAGTGTTTTGTCCCTCTCCATCTGTTTGTTGGCTATGCTGCACATAAATGCTTAGAATACCTTTGCTTTTCCACAGTTCCGTATCAAAACTAGGTTCCCAGGATCCCACATTTTCATCCATTAAATCAAAGATTTTCCATTTGTTTTTACGAAGGTTAGAGGTTTGAGCTATAGAAACTTTAGAGCCTCTGTCTTCGTCTCTGAAGATAAGGATAGCGCCTTTCTTACCCCATCCAACCACCTGGGGTCTGGAAATAGGAATTCTTTTGGTACCTACACCACTTAAGCTAAATGAGCTATTTCTATGTTCAGGACTGGACACATCCCATTTCCCCTTGTTTTGATAAATAATTCTATACTGAGGTACTCCCTCTTTTCTCCAGTAAGTGGCTATAAATGGTCTGCCTTTTTTATCCGCAAACATGGAAGTCTGATTGATTAATTCACTTTTCTGAGGAATGGGGAAGATGATCTCTGCGGTGGAGGCAGTTATGGGCAATGTATATTTTACTCCTTTGGAGTTTTCCCAGGTTTTTCCACCGTCTTTTGAGCGGGCATAACACATGTCGTGATTAGTGGCTACGTCAGGAGTTTCCCTCCATACCCAGGAAAGGTGGATGACACCTTTTGCATCCACGAAACTTTGCCAGTAAGCATTTCTTTGGTTTTCTCCACTGATGAGATTGTTATGAAGGGTAGTCCATTTTTGTGTTTTCAACTCATAACTTTTCATGATGAGGTTGCCTCTTCCTGAGGCTCCGTCGCGGTACATGAAGAGCAAGTTGCCCTTGTCCGTGCGGAAAAATTCGGGATAGGTGACGTTTACTTCGTGTTCTCCCGTCATACTTTGTTTCGGTCCGAAATTTAGGGAATGTGGTGCCGTACTCTTTGCATATCTTAAGGTATCACCGTGATGATCCCAGGAGAGGTGCAGGTAACCGTCGCCGTCAACCATGATGCTGATAGAGCAATGGGCGTCTTTGGCATTTCCGGTAAAGCCCGAATCCGCTAATTCCCACACTTTGTCTTTCATATTCCTTTTACCTACGATGACTTTTCCGGTTCCGTCGTAGAAGGCGATGTATTGAGTATCCCCAAGGCTGACAAGGGAGTTCTTTCTGAAGATGACCGTATTTACGGAGTTCTGAGCCCAAGCATAGGCCACTTCTGAGATGCTTTGCGCTATCGCTCCGGAACTTAGTAATAAGAGGCAAAAGAGTATCTTTTTCATTTTTTTTCTGTTGAGATACAAAATAAAAAAACTTTTGGCAGGAAGATACACAGAGAATTAAAAATGTGTTTAATTTACACGATATTGAAAAATTTCTATTTTTGCGAGGATTAGTTCTATTTTATGAGCAGAGATGTAGAATTATGGCAAAGAACCCAATCAGGAGACCAGGACGCGTTTTCTGAGCTATATGAAAAGTATAGCGGTTTGCTGTATGCACATGCTTATAAGATGTTGAATTCCAAAGAAGAAGCAAAGGATGTGGTTCAAGATTTGTTCTTTAACCTATGGGAAAAGAGAATAGATCTGGAAATAAGGCAATCCTTGTCTTCGTATCTCTATACCTCCGTTAGAAATAGGATTCTAGATCAGATGGCAAAGGAGAGGAATAGGATGAAATATTTGAACTCCTTGCAAAGCTTCCTAGACGAAGGGGTAGAAACTACAGAGGCACAGGTAAGAGAAACCGAGTTAAAGGAGATCATTGAAAATGAGGTGGCTCAATTGCCCGAGAAGATGAGGCTCGTTTTTACCTTGTCCAGAAATGAGGAACTTTCACACAAAGAAATTGCAGAAACATTAAAGGTATCTGACAAGACGGTCAAAAAGCAGGTAAGTAATGCCCTGTCCATTCTGAAGAAGAAATTAGAAATTTCATTCCCCATATTTTTTTTATTCCTTCATCTACTCCCATAGGCCTACTTATCCGTCATTAAGGAAAAGGAAACCTGTATGCCTGGCTTAAACGCTGAAGATTTACTTAAGAAACTAGAAAACGGTACCCTTACAGAAGAAGAAAGAGCTCTTTTGGAGACCTGGTATTTGTATGAAGCCAGAAAGAGGACACAGCCGGTACGAAAAAAATATTGGTGGTATTCCTCTGCAGCTGCTATTCTAGTGATAGCTCTCATTACGTTTTGGACAAAGAAGGAAAAGGTACAAAAAGAGATAGTTCAGGACATACTTCCGGGAGATTATAGGGCTCAGTTAATACTGGGAAATAGTAAGCAAATAGACTTGGAAAATGCACCAAACGGTGTTTTAGTAGAAGACGAAGGCGCGCTCATTATGAAGGTCAATGGGGGGGAGTTAGTATATAAGAGAAAATCCAATTCTAAAGCGAAACACAAGCTCATTACGCCTAAGGCGGGACAGTATCAATTGACATTGGCAGACGGGACGAAGGTTTGGTTAAATGCAGCATCCAGTATAGAATTCTCATCTGATTTTGAAGAAAGGGTGGTTCAGGCCAGCGGAGAGGTGTATTTCGAAGTAGCACATTTAGAAAGGAATGGAAAACGTGTTCCTTTTAGGGTGATTACAGATACACAAGTAGTAGAGGTATTAGGTACTCGATTTAACATTAACTCCTACTCGGATGAGGAAGCTATAGAAACCACCTTATTAGAAGGGAGTATTCAGATCAGTAGTTCGGGTGAAAAGACCATACTTAAGCCGGGACATCAAGCGAAGGTTCAAAAAGGGAAACCTCTCAGGATTAGTAAGATTGATGCCCATCAGGTAGTGGCGTGGAAGGATGGTATAATCCGTTTTGAAGGGATAGGTATAAATGAGTTAATGCGGCAGTTAAGCAGATGGTATGACATTGAAGTAGTATACGAAGGAACAGTGAAAGAGTATGAGTTTGTGGGAGAGATTTCACGGGATACTAAACTGTCCTCTGTTCTGAAGATATTGGAAGCCGGAGGTGTCCGCTTTCAAGTAGAAGGTAAAAAGATCACTGTAATGGAATAGTGCCTATGATGTAAAAAAAGAAAGTAACAAGAAAACGATTCCGACTGATATAAAAAAACCGTTTCAGATGCGACCTGAAACGGCTAAGGCTCAGGTCAGTCCTTCCCACCTCCTAAAGAGGTGAAGAAATCTATGTATCAACCTAAACCTAACAAAATTATGCAAATTTCTTTACGAAAGAAAGAAGTGCTCTTGCGGGCTTCTCTCAAAATGCTCCTAGTAATGAAACTAACAGCCTTTTTCTTAGTTGTTGCCTGCATTCACGTTTCAGCTGCCGGGTTTTCCCAAAAAATCCAAATGACTGTCAAGAATGCACCTTTGGTCTCTGTCTTTAGCAAGCTAGAGAAGCAAAGTGGGTATAAATTCTTTTACGATAAAAAAATAATCCGTGATGCCAGACATATCACTCTCGATTTTCAAGAGGGAACGGTAAAAGAATTTATGGATAAGATCATGCTAGATCAGGCTCTTACCTATGAAATCTTAGATAAAACCATTGTCATCAGAAGAAAGAAGTTAGATAAATCAGAGGTAGTTACCTATACTACGGCAAACCCCAAAGAGCCGGAGTATACTAAGCAAGATATTCGAATGAATAGACTGCAGCCTCAACAAATCTCCATTTCCAAAATGGCTCCTAAAGACATACAAGTGTCAGGTAGGGTATCAGACGAAAAAGGTGATCCTGTGCCAGGGGTGAGTGTGATGGTGAAAGGAAGTACAAAAGGTACCATCACTGATGCCGAAGGAAATTACACCCTTGATGTTGCAGATCCACATGCTGTCTTGGTTTTTAGCTTTGTGGGTTACGTTCCACAGGAGATCCCCGTAGAAAATAGAACGCGAATTGACCTTGTACTAAGTTTAGATGAACAAAAATTAGACGAGATCGTAGTAGTGGGATACGGTACCCAAAGAGCAGGAGATGTAACCAGCTCTATTGCCACCATAAAAGCGGAGAACTTTGTGAAAGGCCCAGTGAAGGATGCCGGTCAACTTCTTCAAGGTAAGGTAGCTGGTTTAACCATATCCTCACCAAGTGGAAACCCGGTAGAAGGAACTCAGATCCTTTTAAGAGGTAATACTACCTTATTTGGAGCCAACAGTAATCCATTAGTTATCATTGACGGTGTACCGGGCAGCCTGAATACAGTGGCGCCGGAAGACATTGAATCCATTGACGTGCTTAAAGACGGTTCCGCAGCTGCTATCTACGGGGTTAGAGGTACAAATGGTGTGATCATTATCACTACTAAGAGGGCTAGAGGGCAGGAAACTTCTGTAGTAGAATACTCCGGTAACATGAGTGTACAAACCATAGCCCGGAGATTAGAAATGCTCACAGCAGATGATTATCGTCAGCAGATCAAAGCTGGAACCAGAGATGCATCCTGGGATCTAGGTTCAGATACCGACTGGATGGATGAAATAACTCAAACTCCATTAACTAACGTGCATAACCTTACCTTCCGAGGAGGTTCTCAGCGCACTAACTATATCGCTTCTGCGAACTATAGATATCTGGAAGGTATCTTTAAGAAATCAGATAATTCAACGTTTACGGGTAGAATAGATATTAATCATAGCATGTTAAACGATAAACTCTTATTGAATTTGAGTTTATTGAATCAAGTGAACCGCTTTACTCAAACCCAGGACGGAGGATCCTTTAACGGATATACTTATCGCCAAACTTTGATCCGAAACCCAACATCTCCTATCTATGATCAAAATGGGAACTGGTTTGAACAGACAGGGAACTTCAATTATGAGAACCCTTTGGCCAGACTTTATGAGAGTGATGGAACTACCAAGTCAGTTAGTTCAAGAATGAATGCCAACTTGACGTATAATCCTACAAATAATCTACGTTTTAACGCATTGGTATCTTATTCAAGATTCAATAACAATGCAGGTTATGCAGAGACGAAACAGCATATCTCTAATTTGAGAGATAATATGAACGGATATGCAGCTATAGGTAGTGCATTGTCTATTGATAGGTTATTAGAAATCACAGGACAATATTCTAAGAAATTCGGTAATCACAGAGCATCCATCTTAGGCGGTTACGGTTATCAAGAGAATGATTACAGCAGTAGCTTCCTTAGAAATTACAATTTCCCTACAGACATTTTCAGCTATCATAACATCGGCTTAGGTAATGCTTTAACTGACGGGAAGGCTACTATAGGTAGTAGCAGAAGTGAAACGAACTTGATTAGCTTCTTCTCCAGATTAACCTACAGTTATGATGAAAAGTACTTGTTGATGGGTAGTGTGAGACATGAAGGTGCCAGCCAATTATACGGAGCTGATAAGCCATGGGGTACCTTCGCAGCTGCCTCTTTAGGTTGGAGAATTACAAATGAGGCCTTCATGAAGGATCAAAGATTCTTTGACGATCTAAAACTGAGGGTAGGTTATGGGGTTACAGGTAACCCGCCATCCTCTTCCTTCTTAAGTCAAGCTCAATTAGGTTATGGTGGATATATCTAGAGTAATGGAACTTGGGTAAGATCCTTAGGGCCTACCACAAACCCTAACCCAAACATCCGTTGGGAAGAAAAGCATGAAACAAACCTTGGTTTAGATTTCATGATGAAGAAAGGAAGAATCTCAGGTAGCTTAGATTATTACGTGCGTAATATCAAAGGCTTGCTATATGATTATCAAGTTCCTAGTCCTCCAAATCTATTCACCACTACACGTGCTAACGTAGGGGTAATGGAGAATAAAGGATTTGAAGCCATAGTAAACGTCATTCCGGTGAGGAAGAAAGATCTGGAGTGGACCACCACCTTCACCTTCTCTACTAACTCGAATAAACTGGTAAGTCTTTCCAATGATTTATATCAGACTACAAATGACTACTTCACCACAGGTGGAACGGGAGAGCCTATTCAGACCTTTACAAACATCGTGTTTATAGGCAAAGGCATAGGTGATTTCTATGGATTTAAAGTGGTAGATATAGATGAAAACGGAAAGTGGATATATGAAAACAAGAGCGGGGAGAGGGTAAGTTATGACAACTTTGCACATTCTTTTGAGGATAAGCAAGTCATAGGTAATGGCCTTCCAAAATACTACGCAGGATGGAATAACAATGTGAGATACAAGCGATTTGACTTTGGTGTAACCATGAGAGGGGCCTTCAAATATCAGATATTGAACTTCCAAAGAATGTACTTTGAAAACCCCACTATAGTCAACTATAACCGTTTGAAATCTTCTACTGAAAAGGTTTTCGGGAAAGCGTTGTTGACCGCTCCTTTGGAGTTTAATAGCTATTACATTGAAGATGGAGATTTCTGGAAGATTGATAACATTACTGCAGGATATAATGTCCCTGTAAACAGTAAACATATTCAGAATTTCAGAATATACTTATCTACCCTGAATACTTTCACCATTACGGGTTATAAGGGAATAGATCCGGAAGTGAACCGTATGGGCTTAAGTCCGGGTAATGACGATAGGGATAAATATCCTACCACCAGAACGTATACATTGGGCATTAACCTAACCTTTTAAACAAGATTACTAAGATGAGAAAAATATTCCTTATGGTACTCGTTGGGTTATTTACCGCATGTACCGACCTGAAAGATAAAGCGTATACTTCCATCATTGCCTCTCAGTTTAATCCTACTGCCTCAGATTTGGCATCACTAAAAGGAGCGGCTTACTCTAACTGGAGATTTATCTTGTTAGACTGGGATGGACTTTGGAGAGCTCAAGAGTTAACAGCAGATCAGCAAGTGATTCCGGGTAGGCCTAACGGATGGGTGGACGGTGGCGTCTACAGAAGATTGCATGAACATAAGTGGACTGCAGAAGAAGGAGTGGTGGTCCAAACTTGGAACAGAACATATGCAGGGATAACTAACTGCAATCGGGTAATCTATCAAATCGAATCAGGCATCATTCCGATAGTTGGAGAAGACAAAGAAGCTACCTTAGCAGAATTGAAAGTATTAAGAGCTTCTTATTACTACATCCTTATGGATATGTATGGAAATGTTCCGGTAGTAACCCAGTTTGACCTACCTGACGGTTTCCTTCCAGACCAATCTACCAGAAAGCAAGTTTACGACTTCGTAGTGAAGGAGATCGAAGAGAACGTCTCTAAGTTAAGTACTAAAAATGATGTAAGTACCTACGGGACATTTAATCAATGGGCTGCTTACTCCCTTCTGGCTAAGATCTACTTGAATGCAGAAGTATATAGTGGTACTGCCCAATGGCAAAAGGCCATTGACGCTGCTGACAAGGTGATTAATTCCGGTGCGGGTTTTGTGTTAGAAGCTAATCAAAAGAATGTATTTGTTACTGAAAACCAAAATTCCAGAGAGATCATCTGGGCGCTTCCTTTGGACGCTATCTATACCAATAACTGGAATGCTTTTGATTTGCATATGCAAAGTTTGTCGCCTGAAAATCAAGCTACCTATAACCTCAAAAGTGCACCATGGGGTGGCATGAGTGCTATTCCTCAGTTCATTAGTTCTTACGATGTGGATGATGAGAGAATGAAAGCCAACTGGATCCAGGGGCAACAGTACTCTTCTACTGGTCAGGAATTAATCTGCGGTATGGGCGGATTCAAAGACAAGCCTCTGAATTATATAAATGAGGTTCCATCCATAGAATATGGAGAATCAGTGCACGGCCTTCGCCTTGGAAAATTTGAAATAGCCATGGGCTCTGACGTACAGTTGAGTAATGACTTTCCCGTCTTTCGTTTTGCTGATATCCTAATGATCAAAGCAGAATGTTTACTTAGGTTGGGTAGAGATGTAGAAGCAGCGGCGCTAGTCACTCAGGTTAGACAGAGGGCGTTTAGAAATGCTCCTGCAAAGGCTGTAGTAACGGGTGCCGAGTTAAGAGGCCCAAGTGTTTATTCTTACGGAAGAAGAGACATTAACTCCACCACAATGGAAGGAGGAGCAGACATTCCTTTTGGCAGGTTCTTAGATGAGCTGGGATGGGAATTTGATCAGGAAGGAAGAAGAAGACAAGATCTCATTCGTTTCGGTGTGTTTTCTAAGAAATCTTGGTTCTCACATAACGCTACAGGGGATACAAATAAACATCTCTTCCCCATCCCTACCGTAGAGCTAAATAAGAATAACAAACTCAAGCAAAATCCTGGGTATTAAGCGATAGGGTGTCCCTAGAGGACACACTGTTAAAATTGAATCCATTTAATTTATTATTGGATTAATTTGTTTTGTATACCCTTAAACTGTACATTTGTATGAAGCGGAAAAGACCCATTCTCTCGAGAGTAAGCCTTCTCCGCTTTTTTACAGAGTAAAAATGTGTCTTTTTGACACTAATTGTGAAATATTATGAAGACTTTTCTTGCTTTTTACATGTTCCTCAGCACTTCCGTTTTTGCTCAGGAAATGCTAAGTCCTAACCGTGCCATCAAGGTGAAATTGAATACTGAGGTAGGAGGTAAATTCACCTACTCTGTTTCCTTTTCCGGAAAACCGGTGATGGAGCCTTCCCAACTTGGAATCATCAGAAAAGACGGAGACTTTTCAAAGGGTCTTCAGATCATTAGTGTGGAGAAGGTGCAAGAAGTGCATGAGAAGTACGAGACCTTAAATGCCAAAAGAAAGTCCATCAGTTACAAGGCGAATCGTTATGTTTTTCATTTGCAAAATGAGAAGCAGCAGCCTATGGATTTGGAATTCCAATTGTCAAATGACGGATTTGCATTCAGATATTACTTTCCCGGAACTTCTCCTGACATAAAATATATCACGGAAGAGTTGACTACTTTTAATTTTCCTGAAACGGCCGTGGCCTGGATGCAGCCCATGTCAGATGCTCAGACTGGATGGGAGCATTGCCACCCTTCATACGAGGAAGGATACCTGCGGGAGATCAAAGTGGGAACACCTTCGCCTATCAAGGCGGGATGGGTTTATCCGGCTCTATTCAGAACCAAAGATCAGGTTTATGTAGCCATAACGGAGGCCGGTCTAGACGGCACGTATTGCGGCACCCGTCTTCAAGCAGAATCACCGAAAGGGGAGTATAGGATAGGTTTCCCTCAAGAACCGGAAGTTTTTACGGGAGGAGAGTTGAATCCGGAGTCAAAACTGCCATGGTATACGCCTTGGAGAGTCATAGCATTAGGTACTTTGAAGACCGTTTCAGAGTCCACTTTGGGTACAGATTTAGCGCCTAAAGCCATCCGTCTCAAATCACAGGACTGGATTAAGCCGGGAAAAGCTTCTTGGAGTTGGATTATCCTGAAAGACGAATCAATCAATTACGATACCACGCGCATGTACATCGATTTTGCGGCAGATATGAAGTGGGAGTATTGTTTGGTAGATGTGAATTGGGATACAACCATAGGGTATGAGCGCATGAAGGAATTAGTAGACTATGCAGCTCAGAAGCAAGTTAAACTGCTCCTTTGGTACAATTCTGCAGGTTCCTGGAACACCACTCCTTATCACCCAAGAAACCTTCTGTTAACAAGGGAAAGTAGAAGAAAGGAGTTCCAAAGAATCAAAGATATGGGTGTAGCCGGAGTTAAGATTGATTTCTTCGGGGGGGATGGACAATCTATGATTCGCTACTATATCGATATTCTGAATGATGCAGCGGATATAGGACTATTGATCAATTTTCACGGGGCTACTTTACCAAGGGGATGGCAAAAGACTTATCCTCATCTGATGACGGCGGAGGCTATCAAAGGGCAGGAGATGGTGACCTTTTCTCAAGATTTTGCTAACGAGCAACCGGCACACGTTTTGACTGCCGTGTACACTAGGAATTTGTTTGATCCAATGGATTTTACACCAATGACTCTGGACAGCATTCCTAGGATACATCGTGTTACTACAAAAACCTTTGAGTTAGCTTCCACAGTCCTGTTCCTTTCTGGAATTCAGCACTTGGCGGAATCACCCATGGGCATGTCGAATCAATCAGAGGACATCAAAAACTACTTGAGAAATCTACCTTCATCATGGGAAGAAACGAAGTTTTTAGCAGGGGAACCTGGAAAGTATATTCTACTGGCAAGGAGGTCAGGTAACAAATGGTACTTAGGGGGAATGAACGGGGAAAAGAAGACGAGAGAAATCAAAGTAGACCTTTCATTCCTAGGCGAGGGGTACTTCTTTGAGGATGTTTCACGACAAGAATCAATCAGAAAAAACCAGAAGCCAAATGGAAAAATCTCCCTTCCGGCTTATGGGGGAATCGTGGGAGTATTTAATTCATTATGAGGAGTATTTAATTCATTATGAAAAGAATATTAATCGCCATATTACTCGCCTCAGTAGGGGTGAAAGCTCAAAATATCCCATTAAACCAAGTAAAACTGAAGGAAGGGGTGTTTAAAAATGCTCAAGATGTGGATCTAAAGTACATTCTGGCTTTAGATCCGGATAAACTCTTAGCTCCCTATAGAATAGATGCCGGCTTAGAAAAAAAAGCAGAACGCTACGGAAACTGGGAAAGCAGCGGACTTGATGGACACATAGGTGGACATTATCTATCAGCGTTAGCCATGCTTTATGCTTCCTCAGGAGAACCTGAACTGAAGAAACGCTTGGATTATATGGTTAGCGAACTTGCCGCTTGCCAAAAGAAGAACGGAAATGGTTATGTGGGTGGAATACCTCAAGGTAAAGTGTTCTGGGAAAGGATAGGCAAAGGAGATATAGACGGAAGCTCCTTTGGCCTGAATAATACTTGGGTACCATTGTATAATATCCATAAGTTGTTTGCAGGTTTATATGATGCTTATCATTTTACAGGCAATAATGAGGCTCTTACTGTTTTAACGGGATTGTCAGATTGGATGATAGAGCTCTTTTCCGCGTTAACGGACGAGCAAGTGGAAAAAGTACTCCGTACAGAACATGGAGGATTGAATGAGGCCTTCCTAGATGTATACTCTGCTACAGGAGAGCAAAAATACCTTAGGGCAGCGGAGAGATTTACGCAGAAAGCATTCCTTCAACCTATGATAGAAGGAAAAGATATTCTCACGGGGCTGCATGCTAACACCCAGATTCCAAAGATGGTGGGAGCTGAAAAGATCAGTCAGGTGACTAAGAACCAGGATTGGCACAAGGGAGCATCCTATTTCTGGGATAATGTGGCCTTACATCGTTCCGTGGCTTTCGGAGGAAACAGCTATAGGGAACATTTCCACGAGTTGGATAGATTTGATAAGATGTTAGAAACAAATCAAGGTCCTGAAACCTGTAACTCCTATAATATGCTGAAGCTTTCTAAAGCTTTGTACGAAAGTACCGGAGATAACAAGTATTTGGACTTCTACGAAAAGACCCTTTTCAATCATATCCTTTCTAGTCAGCACCCAGAGAAAGGTGGATTTGTGTATTTTACCCCTATTCGTCCTAATCACTATCGGGTGTATTCTCAGCCGGAAACCAGCATGTGGTGCTGCGTAGGTACGGGCTTGGAAAACCACACCAAATATGGGGAAATGATCTTCTCGAGAAGGGCAGGAGTTTTACAAGTGAACCTCTTGATCGCTGCGAAACTTGAAGGTCATTCTGTGACTTTGGATACAAAATATCCTTATGAAAATACGGCGGTCCTTAGAGTTGATGGAGAAAAAACAGTGAAATGGAGAATTCCTGCGTGGATGGATGAAGTGAAATTTACCGTCAATGGGAAAAAAGTTAATCCAAAAATGGAGAGTGGATTTGCCGTTTTTACTGGTTTGAAGAAGGCTGAAATTCACTTGAGCTTCCAACCGAAAATGGGGCAAGAGTTCCTGCCTAACGATCAAAAATGGGCAGCATTCACCTATGGACCTTTGGTGCTAGCAGCTGAAACAAGTAAGGAAGACCTGAGAGGTATCTTTGCAGATGATAGCAGGATGGGCCATGAGACGAAGGGCAAAATGTTCCCCCTCAGTTCCGGTAAAGTAATTCTTGCAGATCAAAAGGTTGTGGCTTCTGAAATAAAAAAGAAGGAAGGCCTTAACTTTTTACTAAGAGATGTGAATCTGAGACCATTCTTTGAGGTGCATGATACGCGTTACCAAATGTATTTCCAGATTTTAAACTCTTCGGAGTATCAGAGCTTTATGGAAAGTTTAGATAAGGAGAGAGCCTTCGAGGAGAGCATCATAGATAAGATTGACCTAGGAGAACAACAGCCGGAAGCCGACCATAATTATAAAGGAGAGCAAAGTTTTTCGGGCTATGATCAAGGGTATTTCTGGAGAAGTACAGCTTCCTATATTTCTTATGAGATGACAAACAAAGGATTGAAAGCAGAGAAGCTTTGGGTCTATGCTTTAGAGCCTATCAAGGGTCTGAAGTTGACCATTAACGACCAAGTGTATCCTGTTCAATCTGATGAGAGCGGACTATATTTTGTAAGTATACCAAAACAAGAAAGATTACACATCAAAATTCAACCTGGCGATGGGGCAAACAGAACTCCACGTCTCACTAAACTCATTCTTCAATGAAAAAGATCGTTTTAGCCCTGTGCTGTATAGCTTGGACTAGTCTATCAGCGCAAACCAAAATCACTTTGAATACCGATCTGGGGAAGACACAGATCAATAAGCACATCTATGGTCACTTTGCTGAGCATTTGGGTAGATGTATTTATGATGGACTTTATGTGGGGGAGAATAATACTAAAGTAGCCCATACCAGAGGGATCAGGAATGACATTGTCCAAGCTTTAAAGGACTTGAAGGTTCCTAATCTACGCTGGCCCGGAGGATGCTTTGCGGATGCCTACCAATGGAAAGACGGTATAGGTCCGAAAGAAAACAGACCTAGCATGATCAATGTTTGGTGGGGAGGAGTTACTGAAGACAATAGTTTTGGAACACATGAATTTTTGGATCTTTGTGAACAGATCGGAGCGGAGCCTTACCTGGCAGGAAATGTGGGGAGCGGGACGGTTCAGGATCTGATTGACTGGGTCAATTATGTTAACCATCCGGGTGGTTCTCCCATGTCAGAGTTGAGGAAGAAGAACGGTAGGGAAAAACCATGGAATGTGAAGATGTGGGGTGTTGGAAATGAAGCTTGGGGATGCGGCGGAAATATGAATGCGGAGTATTATAGCAACATCTATAAGCAATATGCTACCTTCATGACCAGTTGGACGAATGATGCTAAGCTATTCAGGATTGCATCCGGCGCTACAGATGATGATTATGCCTGGACGGAAACGCTGATGAAGAACATTCCTCATAACATGCTTTCCGGAGTAGCTTTACACCATTATAGCGTGATTGATTGGAACAAGAAGGGACCATCTACTCAATTTTCTGAAGCACAGTATTTCAAGATTATGCAAGAGGCTTGGAAAATGGACGAGCTAATTGTGCGTCATTCTACCATAATGGATAAATATGATCCTGAGAAGAAGGTAGCTTTGATCGTTGATGAATGGGGAGGATGGTACGAGGTAGAGCCCGGTACAAATCCAGGTTTCTTATATCAGCAAAATACCATGCGTGATGCCATGATTGCAGGTATGACCCTGAATATCTTTAATAATCATGCAGATAGGGTAAGAGGAGCAAACCTGGCTCAAATGGTGAATGTGCTCCAGGCCGTAATCCTGACGGAGGGGGAAAAGATGATCTTGACGCCAACGTACCACGTCATGAAAATGTACAACGTGCATCAAGATGCTACGCTTTTACCTATCCAACTGGAGACTCAAAACTATAAATTTGAAGGAAAATCTATCCCTGCGGTTTCTGCTTCGGCATCGAAGAATGAAAGCGGGATCAATATCTCTTTGACCAATATTGATTATACCAAATCTCATGAAGTGACCATTAGTCTTAGAGGAGAAAACGTTTCTAAAGTGAGTGGCCAAATCTTAACTTCCGGAAGTATTCAGGATTATAATACTTTTGAACAGCCGGAGAAGATAAAAGTAAAGGAATTTACAGGAGCGAAATTAAACAACGGTGTATTAAAACTTACTATCCCGGCACACTCGGTGATTGTATTAAATGTGAAATAAATGAAGAAAAAGATTCTTATTCTAGCCGCCTTATGGCTTGGACAAGGGGCCTTTGCCCAAAAAACCTTTACCATTGATGCTTCAAAAAAAGGTGCTGAGATAGCACCCACTATGTGGGGGGTATTCTTTGAGGATATCAACCTAGGAGCTGACGGAGGGATTTATGCAGAATTAGTAAAGAACAGATCTTTCGAGTTCTTTAAACCATGGATGGGCTGGGAAAGAAAGCATAAGACCTTTATAGAGGGTCAGATGCAGATCAAGAACAGACCGGATAAACCTTCTAATCCTAGATACCTTTCTATCCAGCTAAATAATGAAAAGAAGGGAGAGTTAGGCTTGGTCAATGAGGGTTTCAGAGGTATGGGGCTTAAAAAAGGTCTTACTTATGATTTTTCCATCCTGTATAGGGTGAAGAAGGGAAATGCTCAAGTGCATGTAGAACTTCTGAACGACAAAAAAGCGGTGGTAGGTCAAATAAGCTCCCGTAGCTTGTCAGGCAGTGAGTGGCAGAAGCTAGAAATGAATCTTGTTTCAGCAGAAACGGTATTAAAAGGCAAAATGGCCATTTGGTTTAGTGGGGAAGGGGAATTAGACGTAGACATGATTTCCCTCTTCCCTACAGATACCTGGAAGGGTAGGAAAGGAGGTATGAGAGCGGATATGGTGCAAATGCTTGCTGACATGAAGCCTGGTTTTATACGTTTCCCTGGCGGTTGTATAGTAGAAGGTTTTGATCTGGATAACAGATACCAATGGAAGAAAACTATAGGTCCGTTAGAGGAGAGACAGTTGATCATGAACCGTTGGAACATTGAATTTGCACACCGTCCTACTCCTGATTATTTCCAGACCTTTGGACTTGGGTTCTTTGAATATTTCCAATTAGCCGAAGATATTGGGGCAGAACCTCTTCCTATCTTAAACTGTGGTATGGCTTGCCAGTTTAACTCCGGCGAACTAGTAGCTTTAGAGGATCTTGATCCTTACGTACAGGATGCTTTAGATCTTATTGAATTTGCCAATGGAGATGCGAACAGCACCTGGGGAAGGGAGAGAGTAAAAATGGGCCATCCGGAGCCATTTAACTTGAAATTCATAGGAGTAGGAAACGAAAACTGGGGGCCTCAATACATAGAGCGTCTTGAGATCTTTAAGAAAGCCATCAAAGAAAAATATCCTGAAATCCAGATTGTAGCCAGTTCCGGAACGAGCACAGAAGGCGACAGGTTTGAGCTTTTGGACAAAGAATTGAGAAAGATGAACATTGATATCATCGATGAGCATGCATACAAATCTCCATCATGGTTGTATGAAAATACATCTAGATATGACAGCTATGATAGAAAGGGGCCACAGATCTTTGTAGGTGAGTGGGCATCTCATACAAAAAACAAGGGTGGAGATATCAATGTGAACAACTGGCTGGCTGCCCTTTCAGAGTCTGCGTTTATGACCGGATTAGAGAGAAATGCGGATATTGTTCGTTTAACTTCATATGCACCACTGTTCGCGCATGAGGACGGATGGCAGTGGACGCCGGATTTGATTTGGGTGGACAACTTGAATATTTACGGTACTCCAAGCTATTATGTACAGAAGCAATTCAGTACAAACAGAGGAACGCACTTGCTTCAATTTGATCAAAAAATCAGCGGACAGGATAGCTTGTATGCTTCTACGGTTTGGGATGAGCAAACAAAGGAAATCATCATCAAGGTGACGAACGCTGGATCATCAGCTGTTCAACATGAAGTAAACATTCTTGGCGCAAAGAAAATTGGAGAAAAAGCGAAACTTTCCAGAATGTTTACAGATGATTTAGAAGCTATGAATTCGGTAAAAGAGGCTGAAAAAGTAGCTCCTGTAGCGTCTGAAGTAGCAGTGGATACGAAGCGTAAGAAGCTTATTCTCAGTTTGCCAGCACGTTCGTTTAGTGTATATAGAATAAGTGTGAAATAGAGGTGTCAGATTTTAACCGATACCTGTATTTTAATAACAATATTTTGCTGAAATAAAATATTCATCTTAATGTTGCGTGCGATAGTATTTTAGGAAATGAAATAAGAAAATAAACCAATGGATAAATACGCACATGGGGAGCGGCTGTTAGTGGCTTTAGACTGCATAGTTTTTGGCTTCGACGGTGAAAATTTAAAGCTCTTATTGATCAAGAGGAAATTTGAACCGGAGAAGGGAAATTGGTCACTAATGGGTGGTTTTGTGGAGCGGAATGAAGGATTAGAGGAGGCTGCTAATCGGATTTTGTTTGAACTAACAGGATTGAGAGACGTATATTTTGAGCAGTTGCAAACCTTTGGCGATGTAGATAGAGACCCGGTAGAGAGAACCATCTCAGTGGGCCTGTTTGCCTTGATCAATATTCATGCACACGACCAGGACGCAGCCCGGGCACAAAATGCGTATTGGATCAACTTAGATCGTAGGCCAAACCTGATCTTTGACCATAATAAAATGGTGGACTTGGCTCTGGAAAAGCTTAGGTATAAGGCAGCCATGCATCCTATTGGTTTTGAATTATTACCGGATAAGTTTACTATTCCACAATTGCAGAAACTCTATGAGGAGATCTACAATGAACCATTAGACAGAAGGAATTTCAGTAGTAGGAAGATTCTGTCCACCAAATTATTGATTGATACAGGAGAGAAGAATGAGAAGTCGGCAACAAAAAAAGCCATCTTATATAAATTGGACAAGGAGAAGTATCAGAAGCAGTTCAACAGCTTTCATTACTTTATATCTCCTGGAAAGAACTAAGGGAAGTAATTCCCTTTACCTATAAATGTGTAAAAAAGACACCAAACAAATAGATGAGTAGCACGTACACCATTGGGATTGATTTTGGGACGGATTCAGTAAGAGCCGTCGTAGTAAACACGGCAAACGGAAGCACTGCAGGTGCTGCTGTGAGCTATTACAAGCGCTGGAAAGAGGGGAAGTATTGTGACGCGAGTATATCACAGTTCCGTCAGCATCCAAAAGATTACTTGGAATCCCTGGAGGAAGCAGTAAAAGGAGCATTAGCGGGATTAAGTACAGAGGAGAGGTTGCAAGTGAAAGGCATCTCTATAGATACCACCGGTTCTACGGTCGTAGCTGTAAATGAAGAAGGTATTCCTTTGTCTCTGCTTCCGGAATT
Source organism: Leadbetterella byssophila DSM 17132 (assembly GCF_000166395.1). Taxonomy (GTDB): domain Bacteria; phylum Bacteroidota; class Bacteroidia; order Cytophagales; family Spirosomataceae; genus Leadbetterella; species Leadbetterella byssophila. The sequence continues at coordinate 2,766,814 of NC_014655.1, read as the reverse complement.
TGAGGAAAATCCTCATGCCATGTTCATTCTTTGGAAAGATCATACGGCGAATAAGGAAGCAGAAGAGGTGAACGCCGCTGCGGCAAAGTCAGCTATTGATTATACCAAGTATGTAGGTGGCATTTATTCCTCAGAATGGTTTTGGGCAAAGATCTTAAAGACCTATCGTACAGATGCAGGCGTAAGAGCCGCAGCTTACAGTTGGATGGAGCATTGCGACTGGATTTCTGCCGTACTAACCGGAGAGACCAAGCCTTTAGAAATAAAAAGATCTCGTTGCGCGGCTGGGCATAAAGCCATGTGGAACGAGGAGTTTGATGGTCTACCTTCAGAAGAATTCTTGACCAGCATAGATCCACTTCTTGGTGGGTTGCGCGAGCGTTTATTCCAAGATACAGCTACTTCTGATCAGGTAATGGGAACCATCTCAGCAGAATGGGCAGAGACATTAGGACTAGCTACAGGCGTGGTGATAGGAGTAGGAGCCTTTGACTGTCATATGGGGGCAGTGGGAGCTGAAATCTCTCCCTATGCTTTTGTTCGTGTGATGGGAACTTCCACTTGTGATATTCTTATCGCACCGAATGAAGAGATGAAAGATACTCTGGTAAAAGGAATTTGCGGACAGGTGGACGGATCTGTGGTTCCAGGGTATCTGGGTATGGAAGCCGGCCAATCTGCCTATGGTGATTATTATGCTTGGTTCCAAAAGTTGATCGTAGGGCCTGTTCGTTCCTTATTGGGAGAAGAAGCCGCGGCTCAATTGGAAGACAAAATCCTTCCTTATTTATCTGAGGAGGCATTTAAACTTCCGGTAAGTGAAAATGATGTAGTAGCTACAGACTGGATTAACGGTAGAAGAACTCCGGATGCGAACCATACTTTGAAAGCTGGCTTTATAGGAATGAACTTGAGTACAGATGCGGTTAAGATGTTTAAGGCCATAGTGGAAGCCACTTCTTTTGGCTCAAAAGCTATCGTAGATCGTTTTATTTCTCAGGGTGTTCCTATCAAAGAGGTTATAGCCATAGGTGGAGTAGCTAAAAAATCTCCATTTGTGATGCAGAATCTTTCAGATGTGTTGAACGTACCTATTAAAGTGGCTACTTCAGACCAGGCATGTGCTCTAGGAGCTGCCATGTTTGCAGCTGTAGCAGCAGGCATACATCCGGATGTCAAGACGGCTCAAGAGAAGATGGGTTCCGGATTTGATAAGGAATATTATCCTAGGCCGGAATATGTGGAAGTGTATCAAAAATTATATAGTAAATATCAAAAACTAGGAAATTTCATAGAAACCAATGCTTAATCTTAAAAATTTTGAGGTGTGGTTTGTCACTGGCAGCCAGCATCTTTACGGAGAAGAAACCTTACGTCAGGTAGACGAACATTCTAAGGTAATTGCAGATGCACTTAACCAATCTCCTCATATTGCTGTTAGCGTGGTTTTTAAACCCGTAGTTAAGACGCCTGAAGAGATCTTGCAGATCTGTAGGGAGGCAAATGCCACTCCAAACTGTATAGGTATCATCGCTTGGATGCATACTTTCTCTCCTGCTAAAATGTGGATCAGAGGATTGAATACTTTACAATTACCTCTTTTGCACTTGCACACGCAGTTCAACCGTGATATTCCTTATGCGGATATCGATATGGACTTTATGAACCTGAATCAGTCGGCTCACGGTGACAGAGAATTTGGATTCATCATGTCCAAATTGAGAATGCCTAGAAAAGTGGTGGTAGGTCACTGGCAAGATGCCTCTGTACATGAAAGGATCAATGTTTGGTCTAGAGTTGCTGCAGGTGTTTACAAAATGAAGACCATGAAAGTGGCTCGTTTTGGAGATAATATGCGACAAGTAGCGGTTACAGATGGCGACAAAGTAGCTGCGGAAGATAAATTTGGTTTCTCCGTTAATACATACGCAGTTGGTGATTTGGTATCGGTGATCAACCAGATTTCGGATACCCAGATCGATACCCTCCTTCAGGAATACGAAGATACTTACGCTTTAATGCCTTCTTTATTGAAAGGAGGAGAAAGGAGAGATTCTTTGATTGAAGCGGCTAGAATTGAGCTTGGTTTGAAAACCTTCTTAGAAGATGGCGGATTCTCTGCGTATACTAACACCTTTGAAGACCTTTACGGCATGCGTCAATTACCTGGAATAGGTTCTCAGCGCATGATGGCTGCAGGTTACGGTTACGGTGGAGAGGGCGACTGGAAAACGTCTGCTTTGGTACACGTAATGAAATTGATGGCAAGTGGAATGAAAGGAGGTAACTCTTTCATGGAAGATTATACTTACCATTTTGAGCCAGGCAATGAGATGGTTTTAGGTTCACACATGTTAGAAATCTGTCCTAGTATTGCAGAAGGTACAGTCAACTGTGAAGTACACCCACTAGGAATCGGAGGCAAAGAAGATCCTGTTCGTTTGGTATTTAACGGAGCACCGGGTAATGCACTAAATGCCTCTTTGATTGATTTAGGAAATCGTTTCCGTCTTTTGGTAAATGAAGTGGAAGCGGTGAAGGTAGATAAAGAGTTCCCTAAGCTTCCTACAGCTCGTGTGCTTTGGAAACCACAACCTTCTATGGAAGTGGGTCTTCAGTCATGGATCTTAGGAGGAGGCGCTCACCACACGGTATATAGCCAAAACCTGACTACCGAATACCTAGAGGACTTTGCAGAAATGTTAGGCATAGAGTTGTTGGTGATAGGAAAAGGCACCACTATTCGTGATATTAAGAACGAGATTCGTTTTAACGACATCGCATATAAGTAATTTAAACGTAATGCCCCGGTGTAAGCCGGGGCCTTTGTATTATGTATAAGTCATTAAAGGAAGAATGTTACGAAGCAAACATGCAACTGCCAAAATTAGGCTTGGTGCTGTTTACTTTTGGTAATGTGAGTGCGGTAGACCGTAGCAAAGGGGTATTTGCCATTAAGCCTTCAGGCGTGCCTTATGAAGATTTAAAAGCGGAGGACATTGTGATTATGGATTACGATGCCAAAGTGGTGGAAGGTAAGATGCGTCCTTCTTCTGATACAAAAACCCATGCTTTATTGTATAAGACCTGGGATGATATCGGAGGGATAACGCATACACATAGTACGTATGCGGTAGCGTGGGCACAGGCAGGTTTGGATATTCCCATCTTTGGCACCACTCATGCTGACCATACGCATCAGGATATTCCCTGTGCGCCGGTGTTGACAGATGAAATGATCAAAGGAGATTATGAGTACGAAACCGGGAATCAGATCTTTGGTGTATTCAAAGAAAAGGGTCTTTCGCATAAGGAGGTAGAAATGGTGCTTTTGCAAAACCATGGGCCTTTCACCTGGGGTAAAGACGCGGCAAAGTCTGTGTATAATGCAGCGGTACTGGAGGAGGTAGCCAGAATGGCCTATTTGACTTTGCAAATCAACCCTCAAACCCAAAGAATCAAAGAAACCCTACGTATGAAGCATTACGAGCGTAAGCATGGAGTTAATGCATATTACGGGCAGGGTTGTTAAACCTTAACGATTATAAAATGAAATTAGGACTAGAGTCTCTGGACTACGGCATTTTTCTTGCTTATTTTATCATAGTCTCCATATATGGGATATGGATATACAAAAACAAAGGTACTAAGAGTGCAGATAGTAAGGATTTCTTCTTAGCGGAGGGATCTTTGACCTGGTGGGCTATTGGAGCATCCATTATTGCTTCCAATATCTCGGCAGAACAATTTATCGGAATGAGTGGGCAGGCATTCCAATTGGGCTTAGCCATATCAGCATATGAGTTGATTGGTGCCATCTCATTAGTAGTGATAGCCGTTTACTTCTTGCCCATGTATCTAAAGAACAACATCTACACTATGCCTCAGTTCTTGCAGGTGAGATACAATGGTAGCTTAGCTACGATCATGGCTGTATTCTGGTTGTTCCTATATATACTAGTGAATTTAACCTCTATCATATACTTAGGAGGGATTAGTTTAGAGAAGATGACCGGATTCAGCTTTATGAGTTGTGCCATCTTCTTAACCATCTTTGCCGTTATCATTACCTTAGGAGGAATGAAGGTGATTGGATATACAGATGTGATCCAGGTGGTATGTTTAGTGGTAGGTGGTTTAGCCACTACCTATTTGGCACTGGATCTCCTATCTGAAAAAGTAGGGGATGGGAATGGAGTATTTGAAGGATTACGTCTGATAAAGGAGAAGGCGGATTCGCATTTGCATATGATCTTCAAACCAAACGAATTCTTTGTACATGACGGTAAAGGTGGTCAGACAGATGCTTATAAGCAATTGCCTGGATTGATGATGTTCATCATCGGTGGTCAGTGGATAGTAAACTTCAATTATTTTGGATGTAACCAATACATTACTCAAAGAGCTTTAGGAGCAAACTTGAGCACGGCGAGAAATGGTTTATTGTTTGCTGCCTTCTTGAAGATGTTAATGCCGTTTATCGTGGTTCTACCTGGTTTGGCAGCATATGTATTGTTCCAGGAAAACGCAGATCCGGCTATTGTAAATGGAATTACGGATAACGGTATTGTTAGACCTGATAATGCTTATCCAGTTTTATTGAACATACTTCCTACAGGTTTGAAAGGTTTAGCCTTTGCAGCATTGACGGCGGCCATTGTAGCGAGCTTGGCGGGTAAAGCAAACTCCGTGTCTACTATATATATGTTAGATATTCATAAGAAATTCTTCAACAAGAACCTTTCGGAGAAGCAAACGGTATTGTACGGTAGAGTGGCTATCATTATATCTTTTGTGATAGCATTGTTGATAAGTCCGTTGTTGAAGAACTTTGGACAAGGCTTTGAGTATATTCAGGAATATACCGGATTTATTTCTCCGGGTATCTTGTGTATCTTCTTACTTGGTTTCTTCTGGAAGAAGGCCAGCACAGGTGGAGCATTGGCAGCTGCTATATTAAGTATACCTTTGTCGGCACTCTTCAAATATCAATTTGAAGAAATGCCATTCCTTAATAGAATGGGCTATGTGTTTTGGATATGTGTTGCGGCTCATGTGATCATCAGCTTGATTCAGTCTAAGGGTAAAGATAATCCTAAGGCATTCGAGTTAAAAAAGGATTGGTTTAAGGTAGAAAAAAGTTTTGTGGCAGGAGCTGTAGGCGTGTTTGCCGTATTTGCATTGATCTATTATATATTCTGGTAACCTTAAATAATTGGAAAATGAAGTTTAAATATTGGCTAATCTTAGGTGTTATGATGGCTTGTACTCAAAAGAAAGAAACTGCTAACATAGAGAAGACAGACTTCGGTGTTTTAGCAGATGGTTCTAAGGCGGACCTATACACGTTGAAGAACGCAAACGGTATGGAAGTAAAGATCACGAATTATGGTGGCATCATAACTTCTTGGACAGCTCCGGACAAAGACGGTAAATATGAGAATATCACATTGGGTTATTCTACGGTGGAGGATTATGAAAAAGGTAGTCCATATTTTGGAGCTTTGATCGGTAGATATGGTAATCGTATAGCGGGAGGTAAGTTCAGTATAGACGGGGAAACATATCAGTTGCCTACGAATGACGGACCAAACTCGCTTCATGGTGGAGATAAGGGATTCGACAAGGTGCTTTGGGCGGCTACGCCAGAAGATGGAGAAGAACCTAAATTGAAACTGAACTATACTTCTAAGGATGGTGAAATGGGTTATCCGGGTACTTTAGAGGTTACTGTTACTTATACTTTGCAAAAGGATAATTCCTTGAAGATCGATTACGAGGCTACTACAGATAAAGCTACGGTGGTTAATCTTACAAATCATGCCTACTTCAATCTTGCGGGAGCTCAGGCGGGAAGCATATTGAATCATGAATTGAGCATGGCGGCTGATCGTTACTTACCGGTGAATGCTACTTTGATTCCAACCGGAGAATTGAGACCGGTATCAGGAACGGTATTTGATTTCACTACATCTACTAAGATAGGAGAGAGGATTGAGGCAGAAGATGAGCAATTAGGTTTTGGAAAGGGATATGATCACTGTTGGGTCTTCGCTGATAGCAGTAATTCATTGAAAAGTGTAGCTACGGTATTTGAGCCTACTACGGGTAGAACTTTGGAGGTGCTAACTACTGAACCTGCCATTCAGTTTTATTCGGGTAACTTCTTAACCGGGGATTATACTGGAAAGGCGGGCGAAAAGTATCCTCACCGTTCAGGATTCTGTTTAGAGACGCAGCATTATCCTGATTCTCCTAATCAATCTACTTTCCCGAGTACATTATTAAAACCGGGTGAGACGTATAAATCGACTACGATTTATAAATTTCAATAGTTTGAAAAATAATTTTTAAGGAAAGGTGTCCTAAGGGTCACCTTTTTTTTGTGCCATACCAAAACAATTATAGGAATAAAATAAGAATAAATTGAACTAATAAATACGGTTTGATGTTTGATATAAACCTACGTGCGGGAAGGGTTAAAAATCTTTGAAATTTTTTTGAGCTGTAAGTGATTGAAAAGCAGCAGAGAGGGGAAATGGGGGCTATTTTCTTTGAAATTTCTTTTGTGTAGAGTTTGCTAATTCAAAAGATGGTTGTACCTTTGCAATCCTTTCGGAGACGGTCTACCGAATAGCTGAAAGGAGGGGCTTTTGAGAAGAAAAAAAATTTCAAAAAAAGTTTTGCAGATTAAAAAAAAGCTTCTACCTTTGCACTCCCAAACGACGAGAGACACACAGAAACGAAGGCGAGCGGGGCAAAAAATAGAAGAGCGGCGAAAGCGGAAAGATGGCTGAGACGCACAAGCTCACTACGGTGGGAGAAAGTTCATTAACTTGTTGGGGATAAAGATGGAAGCACTAGTTTTGGCTTTTAGGAGCTGGAACGAAAAGCTAGGTAAAATATAGAGAAAGGCAAACGCTTACGAGTAAAAGTAATTTACAATGGAGAGTTTGATCCTGGCTCAGGATGAACGCTAGCGGCAGGCTTAATACATGCAAGTCGAGGGGGCAGCAATGTCACCGGCGAACGGGTGCGTAACGCGTATGCAACCTACCCATATCAGGGGGATAGCCCTAGGAAACTGGGATTAATACCGCATAACATAGAGAACGGCATCGTTTTTTATTAAAAGATTTATCGGATATGGATGGGCATGCGTAGGATTAGCTAGTTGGTAGGGTAACGGCTTACCAAGGCTATGATCCTTAGGGGCTCTGAGAGGAGTATCCCCCACACTGGCACTGAGATACGGGCCAGACTCCTACGGGAGGCAGCAGTAGGGAATATTGGGCAATGGAGGCAACTCTGACCCAGCCATGCCGCGTGCAGGAAGAAGGTCCTCTGGATTGTAAACTGCTTTTGAATGGGAAGAAACGTAGTCTTGCGAGGCTATTTGACGGTACTATTAGAATAAGCACCGGCTAACTCCGTGCCAGCAGCCGCGGTAATACGGAGGGTGCAAGCGTTATCCGGATTTATTGGGTTTAAAGGGTGCGTAGGCGGCTTTATAAGTCGATGGTTAAAGGCAGCAGCTTAACTGTATGCATGCCCTCGATACTGTAGAGCTTGAGTGATTTGGAGGTGGCTAGAATTCCCTGTGTAGCGGTGAAATGCATAGATACGGGGAGGAATACCGATTGCGAAGGCATGTCACTACGAATTAACTGACGCTGAGGCACGAAAGCGTGGGGATCAAACAGGATTAGATACCCTGGTAGTCCACGCCGTAAACGATGATTACTAGTTGTTGGCCGATGGGTCAGTGACCAAGGGAAACCGATAAGTAATCCACCTGGGGAGTACGCCGGCAACGGTGAAACTCAAAGGAATTGACGGGGGTCCGCACAAGCGGTGGAGCATGTGGTTTAATTCGATGATACGCGAGGAACCTTACCTAGGCTAGAATGTGAGCGAATAATTCAGAGATGGATTAGTCAGCAATGACGCGAAACAAGGTGCTGCATGGCCGTCGTCAGTTCGTGCCGTGAGGTGTTGGGTTAAGTCCCGCAACGAACGCAACCCCTATGATCTGTTGCCATCATTAAGTTGGGGACTCAGATCAGACTGCCTACGCAAGTAGAGAGGAAGGAGGGGACGACGTCAGGTCATCATGGCCCTTACGCCTAGGGCGACACACGTGCTACAATGGCATGAACAGAGTGCAGCGAGCTTGTAAGAGTAAGCGAATCACAAAAATCATGTCACAGTTCGGATTGGGGTCTGCAACTCGACCCTATGAAGCTGGAATCGCTAGTAATCGCATATCAGCCATGATGCGGTGAATACGTTCCCGGACCTTGTACACACCGCCCGTCAAGCCATGGGAGTTGGGTAGACCTGAAGCGGAAGGTAACAGACTTCGTTAGGGTAGAACCAGTGACTGGGGCTAAGTCGTAACAAGGTAGCCGTACCGGAAGGTGTGGCTGGAACACCTCCTTTATAGAGATATTCTGGCAAGACCAGAAGAATGATAAGGTGAGTGTTTGTTACAAACATATATAAAAGATACCTATGTGTGAAAATCTTTATCTTCTCCACAAGTTAGTTTTGGGGGATTAGCTCAGCTGGCTAGAGCACTTGCTTTGCAAGCAAGGGGTCATCGGTTCGACTCCGATATTCTCCACCATTCAATCTTCGGATTGGAAAACGTACATTGACATCATTGGAAAGACTGAGTTAAGAAAGAGTTTTTATTAGAGCAAGAGAAGGGCGTACGGGGGATGCCTAGGGTCTCAGAGGCGACGAAGGACGTGATAAGCTGCGATAAGCTACGGGGAAGAGCACATATCTATTGATCCGTAGATTTCCGAATGGAGCAACCCTCTCTGGTGAAGCCAGAGAATCCATGCCAAAGGGCATGTGAAGCGAACGTGGGGAACTGAAACATCTAAGTACCCATAGGAGAAGAAAACAATAGTGATTCCGCAAGTAGTGGCGAGCGAACGCGGAATAGCCCAAACCCGTTATGTTACGGCATACCGGGGGTTGTAGGACTGCATTTAGAAAGTTATCTTAAGCTGAATGATCTGGGAAGGTCATCCATAGAGTGTGATAGACACGTAAGCGTAAGAGATGATGGACGAGCAGTATCCTGAGTAGGGGGGGACCGGTGAAATCCCCTTTGAATCCGGCGGCACCATCCGCCAAGGCTAAATACTCCTGAGACACCGATAGTGAACTAGTACTGTGAAGGAAAGGTGAAAAGCACGGGGAGTACCCGGGTGAAAAGAACCTGAAACCGTACGCCTACAAGCGGTCGGAGCTTCGAGATGAAGTGACGGCGTGCCTTTTGCATAATGATCCTACGAGTTACGGTAACGAGCGAGGTTAAGCTTTTAAGGAGCGAAGCCGAAGCGAAAGCGAGTTTTAACAGGGCGTTAAGTTCGTTGCTGTAGACGCGAAACCTAGTGATCTACCCATGGTCAGGTTGAAGTCCCGGTAACACGGGATGGAGGACCGCACCGGTAAACGTTGAAAAGTTTTCGGATGAACTGTGGGTAGGGGTGAAAGGCTAATCAAACTGGGAAATAGCTCGTACTCCCCGAAATGTATTTAGGTACAGCGTTGTGGAGAGTTTATCCGAGGTAGAGCTACCGATTGGATGCGGGGGAGTCACATCCTACCAAATTCAGACGAACTCCGAATGCGGATAAATATACACAGCAGTGAGGGCTCGGGTGCTAAGGTCCGAGTCCGAGAGGGAAAGAACCCAGAACTACAGCTAAGGTCTCTAAATCTATACTAAGTTGAACAAAGGAGGTCTGACTGCCGAGACAGCCAGGATGTTTGCTTGGAAGCAGCAATCATTTAAAGAGTGCGTAACAGCTCACTGGTCGAGCGGGGCGGGCATCGATAATAAGCGGGCATAAAGTATAGTACCGAAGCTTAGTCAAGAGTAATCTTGGGTAGGGGAGCATTCTGTATGCGGAGAATGCGTCATTTGAGTGGCGTTGGAGCGTACAGAAAAGCAAATGTAGGAATAAGTAGCGATAATGAATGTGAGAACCATTCACACCGAAAGACTAAGGATTCCTCCGCTATGTCAATCAACGGAGGGTAAGTCGGATCCTAAGGATAATGCGAGAGCAGAAGCCGATGGGAAGCAGGTTAATATTCCTGCACCGATGCATATTACGATCTCAGGGACGGATTCTAAAGCTTAATACGAACCGACGGAAATGTTCGTTGAGAGGAGTCTTCGGACGAATCGAATTAGGGGATAGGGTTCCAAGAAAAGCTGATAAGTTATGGATATGTATCGACCGTACCGTAAACCGACACAGGTAGTCGAGGCGAGAAGCCTAAGGTGCTCGAGTGATTCACGGCTAAGGAACTAGGCAAATTAACCCTGTAACTTCGGGAAAAAGGGAGCCTCAGCGATGAGGCCGCAGAGAATAGGCCCAGGCGACTGTTTAACAAAAACACATGGCTTTGCGAAGATTAATGTCGACGTATAAGGCCTGACACCTGCCCGGTGCTGGAAGGTTAAGAGGGGGTGTTATCGCAAGAGAAGCACTGAATTGAAGCCCCAGTAAACGGCGGCCGTAACTATAACGGTCCTAAGGTAGCGAAATTCCTTGTCGGGTAAGTTCCGACCTGCACGAATGGTGTAACGATCTGGGCACTGTCTCAGCCGTGAGCTCGGCGAAATTGTAGTGACGGTGAAGATGCCGTCTACCCGCCACGGGACGGAAAGACCCCGTGAACCTTTACTATAGCTTAGCGTTGTGACTGGATATTCGATGTGTAGGATAGGTGGGAGACTGTGAACGGGCGTCGCTAGGCGTTCGGGAGTCAACGTTGAAATACCACCCTTTGGGTATTTGGTTTCTAACCTCAAAGAGGGACATCGCTTGGTGGGTAGTTTGACTGGGGTGGTCGCCTCCAAAAGAGTAACGGAGGCTTCCAAAGGTTCTCTCAGCACGCTTGGTAACCGTGCGTTGAGTGCAATAGCATAAGGGAGCTTGACTGCAAGACCGACAAGTCGAGCAGGATGGAAACATGGGTATAGTGATCCGGTGGTTCTGCATGGAAGGGCCATCGCTCAAAGGATAAAAGGTACTCCGGGGATAACAGGCTGATCTCCCCCAAGAGCTCATATCGACGGGGAGGTTTGGCACCTCGATGTCGGCTCGTCACATCCTGGGGCTGGAGAAGGTCCCAAGGGTTCGGCTGTTCGCCGATTAAAGTGGCACGCGAGCTGGGTTCAGAACGTCGTGAGACAGTTCGGTCCCTATCTGTGGTGGGCGTAGGAAGTTTGAGAGGGTCTGATTTTAGTACGAGAGGACCGAATTGGACATACCTCTGGTGTATCTGTTGTCTTGCCAAGGGCACGGCAGAGTAGCTAAGTATGGTTAGGATAAACGCTGAAAGCATCTAAGTGTGAAACCGGCCTCAAGATGAGACTTCCATAGAGGAACGTTATAGACGATGACGTTGATAGGCTACAGGTGTAAAGGTGGTAACATCAAAGCCGAGTAGTACTAATGAACCGAGAGCTCTATTAATTTTAAAAAATCAAAGCTCAGTTTTTCCAGTTGTCATGTAAAAAGACATACTAATTGTTAATGATTAATTGTTAATTATTAATGAATGAGTTGATGAGAAATCATTAACCATTAATAGTTGAACATTAACAATTACCTAACGACATTCACGGTGTCAATAGGATGGGTGTTCACCTCTTCCCATTTCGAACAGAGCAGTTAAGCCCCATACCGCCGATGGTACTTGGATCAAACCAGGGAGAGTAGGTAGACGCCGGTTTCTTATTCGAAGCCCTCAGCGAAAGTTGAGGGCTTTTTTTGTGTGCCCAGCATGTGCAATAACTCTAGGGTGTAAGTCCCGAACACGCCTTTACAGTGGGAAGTGTTAGCTTATGACAAGGGTGTCCACCGTGAGGTGGAATCTGAAGGAAGTCTGAGGCAAAACCTCGATCCGACGAACAGAAACTACATACAAGGCCGCAAGTGTTGGGTGAGGCTGCAAAACAAGCCGAAAGCCCTAAACTGTACGGAAACACTATGGTAAATGTAGCGGATACATGAGGTGAAAGTTATTGTTCTTACCTGGGGAGATCTGACTAAACTCTGTCAAAGGTATACGCGAATGCCCGCGAAGAAACATATAGCAGAATAATAATGCTAGTATGCTTTAGTCAGAAGTCAGCAGAGGACATAGTACCCTGCTTCTCTACTTTATACAGGGGAAGGTCTGAATGTTAGAATGGCAAAGGAACCATGAAGTTTATGACGAAGTGTTAAAAGCCGAACCACATAAGAGAACTGCTTGCATGAGGGTAGGTCGGAAACTGATAGTAAAATGCAAGAGGAGCTTAGCTGAGTCGTGCAACGAAGTGGACACAATGCCTGAGGTTTTTTTTAGTAATACTATGTTGGAAGAGATATTACACATCCGAAATGTCAAACACGCAGTTGATCGTGTCATCTCTAATGGAGGTGCTAGCGGAGTTGATGGTATGCAGATCGATAATCTTCGTGACTACCTTAACACGCACTGGCAATCCCTGCGATCGGATATTCTCTCTGGCACTTACCGCCCACAAGCTGTTCGGAAAGTAGAGATTCCCAAAGCAAGTGGCGGCAAGCGTATGCTGGGTATCCCAACGGTCATCGACCGTGTTATTCAGCAAAGCATTTCCCAATGGCTTGGGTTAAAGTATGAGGGTGATTTTCACGATAACAGCTACGGCTTCCGTCCGAATCGTAATGCTCATCAGGCCGTCAGTTAAAGCGCAAGAGTATCTGAACTTGGGCTACACGTGGGTCGTTGAACTTGATTTGGAACAATTCTTCGATCAAGTGAACCACGACATACTGATGCATCTTTTGAGCAAGAAGATTACGGATCGTCGAGTCCTAGCGCTGATCGGGAAATACCTTCGTTGTGGGATTATGGATCATGGTCTTGAACAAAAGCGAACCAAGGGCACACCACAGGGCAGTCCTTTAAGTCCACTTTTGTCAAACATCATCCTGAACGAACTGGATACGGAACTCAGCTCCCGTGGACATCGATTTGTACGTTATGCGGATGACTGTAGTATCTACGCGAAGAGCAATAAATCCGCCACTCGTATTATGCGCAACATCACCAGTTACATCGAATCTACACTAAAACTGAAAGTGAACCGTGAAAAGAGTAAGGTAAGCAAACCTTCCCAAAGTAGTTTACTCGGCTTTAGTTTCTTCAAAACTCAAGGAGATTGGCAGATTCGTATCTCTGCAAAGAGTATCGAACGAATCCGAGAGAAGTTACGTCAAAATACTCGACGTAATACAGCTACTCCTATGCATGAGCGACTGACTAAACTACGGCAAATTATTCACGGCTGGGTGGATTACTTTCGTATAGCAACGAATAAGAAGGTGATGGTAACACTAGATGAACTAGTGCGAAGACGCTTGCGTGTTCTGCTTTGGAAGCAATGGAAGACCGCAGGTAATCGAATTCGGAACTTAATGAAACTGGGAGCCAAACGCTGGCTTGCCTACCAACATGCGAACACCCGTAAATCCTATACTCGGACAGGGACAAGCCCTATCGTTCAAACAACGCTAACAAACTCATACTTTACTAAATTAGGTTACGAAGGATTTGCAGACTACTATTACTGGAGAACAACGCATCAAACGACGTTATTCTAACAAACCGCCTTGGTACGGATCCGTATGCCGGGTGGTGTGAGAGGACAGATAGGGAAATAATCCCTATCTTCCTACTCGATTTGCTTTTTAGCCTAAGGGTCGCTTCTTCTTCCTTTTAGTCTTCGGCTTTTTTTTGGTCTAAATGTTGTGGAATATTTAGTATTGAAATGGCCATATTTAGTCTCATAAATAATACTTGTTAATCCGAAACTATTAATTATTAGTTGATCGCGTGGCGTCTATTAGGATAAAACTGGACTTTATTTAAAGGGAGCGCCTTTTAAGCTAATAGACATGAATATTCTTTCTCTACTTTTTTGGAGCAAGGGTCCGTCCTTACGGAAAGTAGCAAAAAAACATGAATATTCTTTCTCTACTTTTTTTGGCGCAAAAAAAGTAGCAAAAAAAACATGAATTTTATGATGTCCTCTTTCGCTACGCTCAAACGGACCATAAAATTCGGTCAAAGGAACATTAGTATTTATTCTCCCGAAACTATTAATTAGTTATTACTTTATCCAGTAGGGACGATTCGGATGTAAGGCCACAAAATCCGAAGAAATGCACCTTAATCTAAAAATTCATGAATTTTAATTCTCTACTTTTTTGGAGCAAGGGTCCGACCGTTCGGAAAGTAACCAAAAAACATGAATTTTCTTTCTCTACTTTTTTTGGTGCAAAAAAAGTAGCAAAAAAAACATGAATTTTATGATGTCCTCTTTCGCTTCGCTCAAACGGACCATAAAATTCGGTCAAAGGATCATTAGTATTTATTCTTCGGAAAGTATTAATTATTAGTTAATCGCGTGGCGTCTATTAGGATAAAACTGGACTTTAATTATAAGAAGCGCCCCTTAAGCTAAAAGACATGAATTTTAATTCTCTACTTTTTTGGAGCTAGGGTCTGGGCGTTCGGAAAGTAGAAAAACCATGAATATTCTTTCTCTACTTTTTTTGACGCAAGGGTCTGGGCGTTCGGAAAGTAGAAAAACCATGAATATTCTTTCTCTACTTTTTTTGACGCAAGGGTCTGGGCGTTCGGAAAGTAGAAAAACCATGAATATTCTTTCTCTACTTTTTTTGACGCAAGGGTCCGTCCTTACGGAATGTAGCAAAAAAACATGAATATTCTTTCTCTACTTTTTTTGACGCAAAGGGTCCGACCGTTCGGAAAGTAGCAAAAAAGCATGAATTTTCTTCTTGTTACTTTTTTGGCGCAAAAAAGTAACCAAAAAACATGAATTTTAGAATGGCCTCTCTCACTACGTTCGAACGGCCTCTAAAATTCGATTAAAGGATCATTAGTATTTAATGTTTAATAAGTAATATTAAAGGAGGAGCTACCAAAAAGCCGAAGGCTTTTTGGACTAAAAACTAATCACTAAGAACTAAAATTTAAGGAACATTAGAATTTATTTTTCCGAAACTATTAATTATTAGTTAATTCAGAGGCGTTTATTAGGATAAAATTGGACAAAAAAAATTGGTCCGGCTTAAAAAACCGAACCAATTTAAACCAAGCTACTTACTCTATGAAAAAACTATATGAACAAGTTTTAATCCGCTTTTGATTGACGTTTTGCCCGATAAATATGGAAGCTTAGCACTGCCCAGGCTAAAACGCCATATATTCCTGCCTGAAGGCCTAAGGCTTTCAACTGTGGCATGATATCGGCCAAAGGTGCCCTTTGGAACAACATACTCTTATGAGCTTCCAAAAATGGCGTTAAAGGTATGGCATTGGCTATCATCTGTACACCTTCAGGCATAGCAGAGAGAGGCCAGCTATATCCTCCCATCACAAAGGCCGGAGCAGCTATTAACATCAAGATTTGAGTGGCCCTCAGGGAGTCTTTCAATACCACACTCAATAATACACCTAGCATACTCACCGCCACTACAAAACAACCCGTATTTATGGCAAATGGCCATAGGTCGTAAGGTAATGGAGCCTTAAAAATCACGTGGAAGGAATAGAAAATTCCTGCCAGAACAATACTCAGGATCCAGAATGGAAATACTTTTACAAACATCAACTTCAGGGCTGAACCGGTAGAATTTAATAGTTCTGATTTGAAAGTGTTCTGTTCAAATTCCCTGGAGAAGCTTACGGCTAATCCAAGTAGAAGCACCTGTTGGAACACCACCATTAGCATCCCTGGAAACATGTAAGTAAAATAGTTAGCTCCAGGATTGAAGAGTCGGATATAGTTCGCTTTAAAAGGCTCAAACTGTCCGCCAGATGAAGGGTCTTTCTTTAAATTTGCCTTCATTTCTACTCCGGCGCTAAAGGTACCTAGGGACATCTGCGTTGCAGTAGTCGCTAAGTTGGCCGTTAGCAGGTTCGTAGTGTTGATGTATGTGTTCACTTCCGGGTATCTTTTTTGCAGGATATCTGCTTCAAAGCGGTCCGGTATTACAATGGCCAATACCGCCTTTTCTTTCACCAGATCTTCCTGGGTAAAGGTGTTATTGGACTTCACTTCTACCACTTGAAGTTTCTCGTTATCTCTGATCATTTCGATCAGGGTATTGGAAAGAGGGGTATTATCTTGATCCACCACGATTACGGGTAGGTCTTCTACTTTTCCTTTTTTGTATATATTTCCAATCAGGAGACTATATACTATGGGAGCTAGGAAGAACACGGAAACCAATGTGGAATCCTTGAAAAACCGTTTAAACTCCCTTGTGATTAATTGTAACATAAGATTGAATTATTTAAGTACCGCAGTGGCATTAGTCAACCATTTCCCTGCATGGCTTAGGTCTGCAGGAACTACTTTGATCTCGTATATGGCCTCTTCAATTTGATAATCCGGATAAGCTGCGGTAATGTTAGCGTATCGGGTCAACTGTTTGATGGTACTGATCTTTCCTTTGACATTCTGTTTTAAGAAAGGCATCTCTATTTCTACTTCTTGTCCGGTTTGATAAGCGGCGATGGCTTTTTCCGGCAGCGTAAATCTGAAGTAGACCTTATTAGGAATATATCCGTTAAAGATAGGATAACCTGCGGTGGCAAGTTCACCTTCGTGCAAACTGATGGTTTCAATCATCATGTCACTGGTGGCAATGATATATCTCTCTGATAGGGCTATCTGTACCTCTTGTAGGGCACCCTTGGCTTGGTCAGCTTGACCTTGAGCCGCCAGTTTAGTCTCATAACGAATACCGTTTTCTGCTTCTGTAAGTTCGGCGTTAACGGCATCCAGTTGGGCTTTAGCACCCATATACTTCGCTAGAACTTCATCAAAAGCCTGGGCAGACATCATGCTGTCAGCGGCCATGGCTTTGGCTCTGTTAAAAGACTTTTCAGCAAAGTTAAACTGCTCTTGAAGTCCGGCTTTCTTAGCTCGAAGTTGCTTTAATTGGTTTGGAGTAGCACCGTTTTGGGCTAAGGTTTTTTGGGCTTCTGCAGATTTCAAAAGACCTTGAACTTGGGAAAGTTTGGCTTTTGCTTCCGGTACATCTAGTACTGCAAGGGTATCCCCTACATGCACTTGGTCACCTTCTTCTACACGGATTTCTAAGATTCTTCCGGTTACTTTCGGAGCGAAGGCAATCACATCTCTTTTCACTTTGCCTTCTACTATAGGATCATTTTTTTTCTCAGTACAGCTATTTAGTACGAAAAGAGAAGTAGCTACAAAAAGTATCTTTTTCATAATTTATCAATTTGAAGAGAACCACTGGCTTTTAGTAAACCTACGGCGGTACGTCTTTGGTTAAACAAGGATTTTTGATAGTCAAGTGCAGCCGCTAGATAGTCGTTTTCTGCATCTATAAGTTCAGAAGATTTGATCAAACCGGTTTTGAACTCTTTGGTAGCCACATCTAAGGCATCTTTAGCAAGGAGCATTTGAGTTTGTTTTAGTGCTAGTTCTTCTTGAACAGTAGTCAGTTCGGTACGGTTTTTCAGGAGGTTCAAGTTCAGCAGTTCTTCTGCTTCTTCTTTTTCAGCCTCTGCAATCAAGGTTTCTGTTTTGGCTTTTTGTATCTCCTTTTTCCCCTTAAACCCGTCAAAAATCTCCCATTTGAAGCCAATTCCTATTCTTATGTCAGGAGCTAATTGAAGGGAATTTGTATGCAGAGTGTTGTATCCCAAATTGTAAGGCAATGCTGTTTTTCCTTTGATGGTTGCATCGAATAGATTGAGATATCCTGCGCTAGCGGAGACAGCCACTTTGGGTTTCCACCAGGTTTTTTCTGCTTCTACTTTGAATTTATTCGCTTGGATGATATGATCTAAGGCGATCAACTCAGGCCTTTTATCAACAGACAAAGGCGCAGAAGCAGTTTCCAAAGTTTCCAGTGAAGGATGAAGTTCTGAAAGTTTGGTTTTCTCTACTCCGGTTAGCATAGCCAACTGTTCCAAGAGTAGGGATCTTTGCCCTTCGTAGTTCACTTGTTTATGTTTTAATTGGCTTTGGGCCAATTGTAATTTTTGGTGTTCATATTTAGTGATAAGGCCATATTCCAAGGCTTTATCCGCTGTTTTTTGGTGAACATCTAAGCGTTTTTGACTTTCGTCTAAAAGTTGTTTTACTTGATCCAAAAGGGCCAGTTGGTCATACGCTTTGATCACCTCTTCAATGACTTGTTGGTTTTCCTTTTCTACAGCGGCTTCCTGAGCTAAGATCTTTTGATCTACGGCTTTTTTAAGGGCAGGAATCTTTCCACCGGAATAAAGGAGGGCGTTCACGTCCAAAGTGGCTCTGGCTAGGTTACCTTTAGTAGTAAGTCCATTGTCAAGGCCAGGGAGGGGATGAGCTCCATCTTCCAGGTAAATGGTGGTGGCATCTGATTTGATCGAGACATTTTGGGTCATGAAACCGTATGATCCACTTACCTCAGCTGTAGGTAGATAGGCATCTTTCAGCTGTTGTTTTTCAATGTGGCTAATGTTCACTTTTTGTTGAGCCACTTGAGTTTTGTAGTTTTTCTGCAAGGCTTGCTCCAATAGCTCCCTCAGAGTAGGAGGGGTATCTGCTGCTTTTAGAGGCAAGGTTGCAATGAGTAAGAGCAATAGTGTCTTTTGCATGGTTGATATTCGTTTGAATGACAACACAAAGTTCAGCACTCCGCTCTTCAGGATTTTTGATCTAGATCAAAATCGTTATTTTCTTCCTCGAATTCTACTTAAAGTTTCTTGGGTTATGCCTAGGTAGGAGGCGATATGTCCTAGCGGCGCTCGTTGAATAATATTACCTTGGGTGTTTTCCAGGGTTTCGTATCGCTGTGGGGCATTTTGGAACTGTAAGGCTACAATTCTACGGTTAGCTTGAAAAAGGAAGTGTGCGAGTATGTGGCTTTTGATCTTTTCGAGTTCGGGGAAATCATCTAAAAGTCGGTTGAGGCCGTCTTGGGAAACGTAGCGTAGATCTGAATCTTCTAGTAATTCTATGCTATAGGGCGAGGGTTTTTGTTCCAAAAAGCTTTCGCTTGGAGTGGCGAAATTCCCTTCTGGAAAGAATTCGTAGGTGATGTCTTTTCCTGCGTCGTTATAATAAAACATGCGTGCTAAGCCTTTTTCTATGTAGAAAATGTGCTTAGCCACAGACCCCATGGGAAAGATGAGCTCGTTCCTTGGGAGGGTGACAGAATGAAATTCAAGTCCAATAGCTTCTAACACGGCATCACTTGCCGGCAAGATAGAACTTATGGTTTCTTCGAGTTTCATAGTAAACAAATATAGACCAAAGTTCTCATATGCCCTTTCATCTCGTGAAAATTCCTTCTCCATGTGGTTCGGAAAAATTCCCTTATTTTTGCACAAAAATCAGATTATATGAAGGCATATGTTTTCCCGGGACAGGGAGCTCAGTTTAGTGGTATGGGTAAGGATTTATATGAAAATTCTGCTCGTGCTAAAGAGTTATTTGATTCTGCAAATGAGATTTTAGGTTTTGATATTACTCGTATCATGTTTGAAGGTACTGAGGAAGAGTTGCGTCAAACTAACGTTACTCAGCCTGCTGTATTTCTTCATTCAGTGATTCAAGCGGCTACTATTGAGGATTTTCATCCGGATATGGTAGCTGGACATTCCTTAGGGGAGTTTTCTGCTCTAGTAGCTGCAGGAGCATTGGCATTTGAAGATGCTTTAAGGCTGGTAGCTAAGCGTGCTGAAGCCATGCAAAAGGCTTGTGAATTAACACCTTCCACTATGGCTGCAGTATTAAACTTAAGTGACGAAAAAGTAGAAGAAGTTGTTGAAGGTATCTCTAAAGAGACTGGAGAAGTGGTAGTGGCTGCTAATTATAACTGTCCCGGACAGTTGGTGATTTCGGGTACAGTTGAAGGGATTAATATCGCTGTGGAAAGGATGAAGGAAGCCGGTGCTAAGAGGGCTTTAGTACTTGCGGTGGGTGGAGCATTCCATTCTCCATTAATGGAGCCAGCGAGAGAGGAGTTAGCTCAAGCGATCAAGGAAACGAAGTTTAATACTCCTACCTGTCCTATCTATCAGAACGTTAATGCTAAGCCATCAACAGATGTGGAGGTGATTAAAGAGAACTTGATTGCTCAGTTGACAGCTCCGGTGCGCTGGACGCAGTCCGTTCAAAACATGGTAGCTGATGGAGCTACTACATTTGTGGAATGTGGTCCGGGTAAAGTGTTACAAGGATTGGTGAAGAAGATTGCCCCGGAAGTGACGGTATCTGGAGCGCAATAAGGAATGCAAAAGCATTGGTCATATAAGCCTCTACCTGAAGATGGGGAGGTAGCTGAATTACAGCAGCAACTGAATGTTTCTTCTGCCATGGCCACCTTGCTATGGCAGAGAGGCATTTATACTTTCGATGCGGCTAAGCATTTCTTTCGTCCTAGTCTAAAAGATCTTCATGACCCTTTTCTCATGAGGGATATGGACAAGGCTGTAGATAGGGTTAGCGCCGCGTTAAATGCTGATGAGAAGATCCTGATCTATGGAGATTACGATGTAGACGGCACCACAGCGGTAGCCATGGTGTATGGCTTTTTAAAAAAGAAGCATGTTAATCTTCTCTATTATAATCCGGACAGGTATACGGAAGGTTACGGTGTCTCAAAGCAAGGGATAGATTATGCCAAGGAACAGGGAGTAAGTCTGATCATCAGCTTAGACTGTGGTATAAAATCTGCAGATAAGGTAGCCTATGCCCGAAGTTTGGGGATAGATTTTATCATCTGTGATCATCATGAGCCAGGTGAAGAACTACCTGAGGCAGTAGCGGTCTTAGATCCCAAACGTAAAGATTGTATCTACCCTTATAAGGAATTGACAGGTAATGGAGTAGGATTTAAGTTGCTTTCTGCCTTGTGCCAAACCAGAGGGTGGGAGTGGGCTGAACTAGAGGAATACTTGGACCTATGTATGGTTAGTATAGCCTCAGATATAGTACCCATTACTGGAGAAAACCGGATATTGGCTTTCTATGGACTACAAAAATTAAACGCATCACCCCGAATCAGTTTAAAGGCTTTAATGAATGTTGCCGGAACTCAAGGGGAGATGAATATAGAATCAGTGGTATTTACCATTGGGCCTAGGATCAATGCTGCGGGCAGGATTAGGCATGCTCGTGCTGCGGTTGAACTCTTGTTGTCAGAGGATGAGGATGAAGCCATGGAGCTAGCTTACGCCATCCAAAAGCACAATACGGAACGTAAGGGATTAGACGCCCGTATCACGGAAGAAGCTTTGGACTTGATCAAGAGGGATCCTTGGCTATATGAGGAAGCTTGGTCTACGGTTTTATACAAAGAGGACTGGCACAAGGGGGTGATTGGCATAGTGGCATCCCGATGCATAGAAAACTTCTATCGTCCTACCATCATATTCACTAAAGCAGGAGAAGATTATGCGGCAGGGTCTGCACGCTCCGTAGCAGGCTTTGATCTATACGGTGCTATTGAGGCATGCTCAGAGCATTTGATTCAATTTGGGGGGCACATGCACGCTGCGGGTATGACCATCTCTATAGATAAGATTGAAGACTTTCGGAAGGCATTTGACGGAGAGGTCAAAGCACGATTACTGGAAGAGCAGCGCATTCCTGTGATCACGGTGGATTTAGAAGTTCATTTATCAGAGTTGACGCCAAAGTTTCATAAGGTGATGAAACAGATGTCTCCTTTTGGCCCTGAAAATATGCAACCCATCTTTGTTTCTCACAACTTAAGAGCCCGGACTGCGCAAGTGCTAAAAGAAAAGCATTTAAAGTTAGAAGTAGTACAAGATGGCTTTAGTTTTCCGGCCATAGGCTTTGGGCTGGCACCAGAATTCTATAGGGAGCTAGCAAGCGGTAGGCCTTTCTCTATGGCGTACTCTCTGGAAGAAAATCATTTCAGGGGAAATACTACTCAGCAGTTGTTCATCCGCGACATAAAATTGGCCTAGGTGTCAGAGGAATTCAATACATTTGTAACATGGTATTAAGAACTGAGGATTTAGTTAAGAAATACGGCCAAAGACTGGTAAATGACCACGTGAGTTATCAGGTGGAGCAGGGGGAGATTGTAGGACTATTAGGCCCGAATGGTGCCGGTAAGACCACTTCCTTCTATATGGCTGTAGGTTTAGTGAAACCTAATTCCGGAAAGATCTGGTTAGATGATATTGATATTACTAAGTTGCCTATGTACAAGAGGGCGAAACTTGGTGTAGGATATTTAGCCCAGGAAGCTTCTGTCTTTAGAGATCTCAGCGTTCAGGACAATATCATAGGCGTGATGGAGCTGGCAAAGCCTGAGATGACGCAGGCTCAGCGGAGGGAAAAGATGGAAGAGTTATTGGAAGAGTTTTCTTTGACCCATGTAAGAAAGAACAAAGGGATGGTGCTTTCCGGTGGTGAAAGAAGGAGGACGGAGATTGCTCGAGCTTTAGCTGTGGATCCTAAGTTTATCCTATTGGATGAGCCATTTGCAGGGGTTGACCCTATTGCTGTGGAGGAGATTCAGGGTATAGTAGCGAAACTGAAGCATAGAAACATAGGCATCTTGATCACTGACCATAATGTAAATGAGACCCTGTCTATCACGGATAGAGCCTACCTGTTGTTTGAAGGGAAGATATTGAAACAAGGTACAGCTGAGGAATTGGCAGCTGACGAACAGGTTCGAAGGGTGTATCTAGGTACGCATTTCGAATTGAAGAGGAAGATATGAGGGGAAATACCATTTCAGCAAGTACATCAAGCTGACATTCTTAAACTTGTAGTTTTGACTAATTTTCTGATAGTTATAGGGTGGTGGGAGTCGCCTTCTGTCTGCTTTTGATGAACTAGCCTATTTTCTCCTAAGTGATGAGTATAATTTTGGGCATGAAGAGCATTTTTAGCCGCAACAGGGTATAGGAAGCCTTATGCTTCTCTCAGTCCTATCTTCAAGCCCTATTTAAATGAACTTTAGTACGGCGAAACCGCCCACAGACCTCTCTTATTCTTACGGGCTTCTTGCTGTAGGAGGATGAATTTGTCTGCATATTTTACGTTAGGAGCTACGGTCATGACGGTAGCATATCCTAATCGCACCAGCTCCGCATTGATCATGGTGCCGTCTTCCAGATAGACGTAGGCTAAGGTACGGCGATAGACGTCGTAGCGTTGCACATCGTATTCTAAGCGGACTTTCTTGCCTTTCAATCTAGCCTTAAGATAATCGCTGGCTTCTTTGCCGTAGTAGCCTATCTGTTTCTTTCCTGTATTTCTGGTTTCTGGAGCATCTATTCCTATCAGTCGGATCTTTTCTTCCGGTGGACTAACCCAAATGGTATCTCCGTCAACTACCCTTAGTACGGGTCTAATGTCAGCAGTGACCGGTAGGAGGAATAGGATGAAAGCGAATAGATTTTTCATAAAAAAAAAGAGATGCACACAGTGTATGCACCTCCGTAAACATAATCTCTAAAAATTATTTCTTTGCAGTAGAGTCAGCTGGAGTGCTGGTCTTTTTCACTTTAGATTTGTACTCTTCGTTCAAACCTTTAAGTACTTCCTGCGTAATGTCTAAATCTTCTTTCGCGTATAGTACACCACCACCTTTGGAGTAGCCGATAACCATGTCATAGCGATCAGATTTGTTGTAGTTTTTTAGGTACTCGTGAATATTGTTCAATAATTCATCTGTCTTTTTAGCTTGCTCTTGCTGTAAGTTGCCAGCGGCATTTTCTCTGTACAGCATGATGTCTTGCTCTTTCTTCTGAAGTGCTGCCTGTTGAGTAAGTGCTTGCTGTTCAGAAAGACCACCGGCTTGAACTCTTCTTTGGAATAAAGCTACCTCGTTTTGGAAAGACTGAGCCTTACGTTGTAACTCGTTTTCCAAGGCAAAGCTTTTGTTCTCAAATTCTTTAACGACATCCTTGTAGTATTCGTAGTTGTTCAATAAGGTATCTGTATTTACATACACAATTCTACCTGCAGGCTGACCCGCGTTACTGGTACTACCTCCTTTTTTTTCGCATGCCGTAAAAGCCAATCCTAGGCCTAAGAAAAGAGCAACAAATTTTTTCATATATAGGTTAATTATAAAAAAGTCTGCAAATATAATGATTTCTGCATAAAGAACTTAGAGGTTCAAAAAAAAGATGAAGGGAGGTATCCGCTTCATCTTTTGTTCTTACCATTTTAGGGGAACACTTACGAGTACATCGTCCCAGGAAATGATAAGTTCTTTATCGTCGTTGCTCTTGATGATCAGTTTCTCTTCAGGAGTAGATAGTTTCTTTACAGGCACTTTCACTTCTGCTACGTTTTTGTCTTTGATTTTTTCGTAACCAAAGGCTCCGAATTGTTTAAGTTCAGAGTTTAAGATCACCGTCCATTCCTTTTCTTCCGGAATACTGAACAAGGTATAGGTTCCCGCCTTAACAGGTTTTCCTCCGAAGTTTACATCTTTCTTAAAAGTGATTTCTGTAGCTGCATTAGCACCTGTTCTCCAAACTTTTCCGTACTGTTCTAGTCCTCCAAAGATGACGCGACCACGTTTAGAAGGCTGTCCATACTTTACAGTGATGTTAGCACTTTCAGAAGTAATGGTAGGGCTTTGTGGAGCTTTTCTTTCCTGAGCAAAAGCCGCAGTAGCAAACATAGCTAAAAATAAAACCAGTAGTTTTTTCATAACGTTGATTGATTATAATGGACCGAATATACACGGTCTATAAATAGAATAACGCAGGTTTTTATAGATTATTTTTTCTCTGCTAGCTGCTTGGCCATTTCTACGGGATCCGTTGGACTAGGATTGATTTCATCCGTTTCAATGAGACCGTCTCTTAGTCGGATGATCCTATGCGCATATCTGGCTATATCTTCTTCGTGCGTAACCATGATGATGGTATTTCCTTTTGAATGAATCTCGGCAAATAGCTGCATGATCTCATAAGACGTACGGGTATCTAGGTTACCTGTAGGTTCATCGGCCAAAAGGATAGAAGGATCATTCACCAGTGCGCGTGCTACGGCTACCCTCTGACGCTGGCCACCGGAAAGTTCATTGGGTTTATGATTGCTTCTGGTACCTAGGCCCACACTTTCCAGCACTTTCTGTGCTTTTTCTGAGCGATCCGCCTTGTTATATCCCGCATAGATCAAGGGTAGCGCCACATTTTCCAGGGAGGATTGGCGAGGCAAAAGGTTAAAGGTCTGGAATACGAATCCGATCTCCTTGTTTCTCACTTCAGCTAATTCATTTTCGCTCATGTCACTCACATCCTTTTGGTTCAGAATGTAGGTTCCGCTGGTAGGGGAGTCTAAACACCCTATGATATTCATCAAAGTAGATTTCCCGGAGCCGGATGGACCCATGAAGGCCACGTATTCTCCTTTTTTGATCGTAATAGATACTCCTTTTAGGGCATCTACTACTTCTGCTCCCATGATATATCTCTTCGTGATGTCTTTGGTTTCAATAATGGTCATACTGCCCAATTGTTCATTTTTCAAATCTACTTTCTTTTATTTAGGTTTTCATCAACTTTTCTATCAAAGTCCCATTTAAAGGATGGATGGTAAATAACAATTTCCGTTGGGGGCTTGGGTGATTTACTGTAAGTTTGTATTTTGACGCTATGAAGAGATATCTGAACACCCTCATTCAGGGAGGAACCCTAACCTTTGAAGAAGCTCTAGAGGCTTTGACTATGATAGCCACGGGTAATGCAGGGACGGCGCAGGCAGCAGCCTTTTTGATGGGTATTCAGCAAAAAGGGATCACCGCTGTAGAGCTGCGCGGTTTCCGACAAGGCATGCTAAACCTCGCGGTGGATCTCCATCTAGAGGATGCTATGGACGTGTGTGGTACGGGAGGTGACGGGAAAGATACTTTCAATATTTCTACAACTTCTGCCTTCATAGCTGCCGGTGCAGGAGTGAGAATAGCTAAGCACGGAAATCATGGAGTTAGTTCTGCCGTGGGTAGCAGTACTGTCTTAGAGCATCTGGGTGTAAAGTTTACCAATGACCCGGATCATCTCAAAAGGAAATTAGACGAGGCGGGAATATGCTATATGCATGCGCCGCTTTTTCATCCGGCTATGCGATACATCGCTCCGGTTCGTAAGGATTTGGGTGTCAAGACCTTCTTCAATATCTTAGGGCCCTTGATGAATCCTGCAAAGGTGCAGTGCCAGTTGACCGGAGTTTCAGACCTTAAAACCTTTGAGCTTTATAAGGAGCTATTCAGCTCTCAGGAGGGTAGATATGCGGTCATTCACGCACTTGATGGATATGATGAAGTATCTTTGACAGGTGGATTTAGACTTTGGAACCAGTCGGCAGATGAGATCTATCACCCCGCCCATTTGGGGCTGCCCGAAGTTCAGGCGGAGGATTTAGGAGGTGGAAATACGCTAGAGGATTCGGCGAATATTCTTATTGGAATCTTGCAAGGGAAGGGTACGGAAGCTCAGACCTCTGCGGTCTTGGCAAATGCCGGTTTGGCCATCAGTACGTATAAGGGAATATCCTTGGAAGAAGGAGTGGGGCAGGCCAGGGAATCCTTAGATTCAGGTAGAGCTTATCAAAGCTTTTTGGCACTAATAAAATAAAAAACATATGTATTCACTGGGATTTGTATCTGCTATCCTGCCGAATTATTCCCTCGAGCAGGTGTTAAAGTTTGCTTCTGAAAATCAGTTTGAATGTGTGGAGATCATGTGCTGGCCGGGTAACAGTGCAGATAAGCGCAGGTATGCGGGAGTTTGTCATATCGATGTGGATGATCCCGCTTTGGGTCATGCTGGAGAACTCCAAGAGAAATATGGAGTGAGGATTTCCGGTCTGGGTTACTATCCCAATCCTTTGGATCCGGATAAAGAAAAATCAGAGTTCTATATTGAGCATATCAAGAAGATCATTCGTGCGGCGAATAAATTGAATATCCCTGTAGTGAATACCTTTATAGGTAGGAATCCTCATTTGAACATGCCGGATAATCTGGCTTTGTTTGAAAAACTTTGGAAGCCTATCCTGGATGTAGCAGAACAGGAGCAAGTGAAAATAGGAATAGAAAACTGCCCTATGCTCTATACCTTAGACGAGTGGCCGGGAGGAAAGAATCTAGCAGTGTCTCCGGCAGTTTGGGATCATATGTTTAAGGTTTTTCCTACTCCTTTATTTGGTTTGAATTATGACCCTTCTCATCCCGTTTTGCAACGAATGGATGAGATTAAGCCTTTGTATCAATACAAAGACAGGCTGCACCATATCCATTTAAAGGATATCAAATTTGATCAAGAAAAGTTAGATAGAGTGGGCATGTTTGCCCTTCCTTCGGAATATCATTCCCCAAAACTACCCGGATTTGGAGATGTCCGCTGGAATGCCTTCTTCAGTGCATTGGGCGATATCAGATATAGGGGACCTTTAGTGATAGAGGTAGAAGACCGGGCATATGAAGGTTCTCCGGAAGATGTGGAGGCCGGAATTAGGACGGCTAGAAACTATATAAAACAATTTCTGCCCTGAGAATTCAGGGCAGAAGCTGCATTATTTCAATGAATTGATGTAAGTCGCGATCTTTTCCAAATCTCCTTGCGGCACATGAGACATAGGCGGCATAGGGGCTGGGTAGTCCGGCCAGTTCTCCGCTTTAGGACTCTTGATCAGTGAGATCATCTTAGCATTGGTATACTTTCTCTTTGCTATCTCCTTAAAAGAAGGCCCTATCATTTTCTTCTCCGGATCATGGCAGGAGAGACAGGTATGTTTTTGTAGCAAAGGTTTCACGCTGGCAAAGGTAGGAGCTGCGGGCTGTTTGGCAACTGCAGGTTGGTTCTTGCCATCAGGCGATACGGTAGTCGGGGTGGTTTTGGCGGGAGCAGGAGTCTTACTGGCTACCGCTGTACCCTTGATTTCCGTAGCGCTTAATTTTTGACCATCAGGAATATGGTTCAAGGTATAATATACTGTAGGATGTACCAAAGACCAGGCATTTTGCTCTGCTCTGATACCTTCTAGATTGAGCTCGTGTATGAAATAAGGTCTTAGGCCATCTATCACTATACGTAGTTTCTTCCTATCAGCGCTCAATTTAACTCCTTTCACCTTTAGGTTTTTATCGTGAATCTGAGGGGAGCCATATACAGGATGATGCTTGTAAATGAAGGATCTTACGGAATAGGAGTTTAGGTTTTCAGCCGACTTTTGATCTATGGGCATAGTAAACTCTATCTCAAATCCATCCGGCATAGCTTTACAGGTCAGCATTTCGAAAGGTATTTTACCGTTCCAAATGAGCCTTTGGAAGCCTTGAGCTGCATCACCGGCAGAGCCCCATCCTCTGTTTGTTTCTCCCACAAACATGGATCCATCCGGAGCAAAGGTCATTCTAAGGACACCACTTTGGAAGCCGGAACGGAAATCCCAGGCTGCCCCTTGATATTCTCCATTCACTTTTTCCAGGAATACGCGCATGATCTTGGATTGGCCTTGATCTCCTACAAACACCTGTCCACTAAACGGTCCGAAATCTCCACCTGTATGGTCTACCAGGATTTCAGAGTTTGAAATGCCTAGGATTCCGTGAGGTAACCACACGGCCGGAGGCTGGACATTAGGGAACTTGGATTTAAGTTCGTAAAAGGTTTGAGGTACTTCCTCTACTTTGTTTTCTGGTTTGAGGATGTTTCCGGAAGCATCTCTTTCTCTTCTTACATCTCTTTCTTTATAGAATTCATCTTCTGTGAATCCTACCAGATCCTGTACTTCTTTCCAGCGCAAGCTAGCAGGGTTTCCGTAGAACTTGCCTTTTTGAACGTGCCAAAGACCACCTGAGCCTATCCAGTCGCCTTGATTGTCTGTATAGAAAAGTTCACCGTCAATCATACCTAGACCGGCCGGGGAACGTACACCGGCAGCATATAGTTCTAGCTGTCCGTCTTCTGAAACTTTAAAGATGGTGCCTCGGGTTTTGGCTCTGGATTCTCCTCTCCACCATTCTATATCTCCAAAGGCAACGTTCCCACTGACAAAGAATTTACCATCAGAAGCTAATTTTGGTCCGAAACTATATTCATGGTAATGTCCTGAAATATCCCATGCATGGATGGTCTCGTACTTGTCTGCTTTACCGTCACCGTTTGAGTCTGTAAGTTTAGTAAGTTCTCCTCTCTGTGCGCAGTATAGGGATCCGTCTTTGTATAATAAACCTAATATCTCGTGTAGTCCTGAAGCAAATTTCCTAAAATACGGTTTAGTGGAGGTAGGATTATCTACTATCCAGATATCTCCTCTTCGGGTAGATAGTGCCACGGAACCATTGGGTAACATTTCTACTCCCCCCACTTCCAGAAGGATTCCTTCAGGAACAGGTAGGGTTATGATCTTATAAAAATCCTCTTCTTTCGGCGATTCTTGAGCGAAGGAGCTGGCACTGAAAAGAAGGAGGCTTGCTATTAATATCTTCTTCATGATTAAAAAATAATGGAGTATTGAATAAGTTGGCTTTGTGGACGTACTACTATTTCCTTGCCGTCCTTGATCTTGGCATCCAGGCCTTTGTCCACTTTGATAAAGTACTTTTTATCATCGACTGAAAAGAGGTTCTTCTCAATTTCCACGATTTTTTCCCCGGTAGCTAAGCGGGCTAGAAGTGCTGCATCTTTGGATAGTTTGATTTTTCTATCTAAGTATTTACCCTCTACTATACGTACTTGATCTTCTACTTCAGTACCGGCTATTTTGTAACGGAAGGTAGGTAGATCATTCTGATCAAGTTGGTAACCCAATGGTTTATACCCTGTTCCTACTGTGTCTGACCAAGAGTTTCCGTTTGTTAGAAGGAGGTCGTAGTTGAATTTTGTGAGGGAGCCTAAGGGTTTGGAAGATCCGTCACCTCTATCGTGCCACATAGGCGTAGTGTCAAGAAAATCCCCTTTCCATGCTTGGATGACTGCGCCTTTGTCCAGATCATAGGTATAGTGAATTCCGTCAGGCGAACCTACGTTTACGGCATGTACTATTCTTTTTTTCTGGTCAAAATCCATGAAGCTGCGAAGAATGATTGGAGTTTCAGCTTTCACAAGGATAGGATCATCAGGTTTGGAGGCTATCACAGAACTGCTAGCATGATGTGGTGTTAGGCGGAAGCCTGGTCCGGCCGACCAAAAACCGAGAGCCGGTTTTATCCAGTTATCCCTTTTGTTATTGAAGATCTCGAAGCTGTGATCCCCTTTTTTAAGGTTTAAGGTAACGCTTCTGGTTCCTCCTCTCATCCAGACATTAGGTTGAACCATTTGTCCATCGATTTTCAGGTAGCTGTGTCCTCCTAATTGAGTAACAAAAGTATATTCTCCGTCCTCAGGTGCAGTATAGGTACCGTTGATGAAGAAGACATAGTCGTTCGGATTTTTAGTCACTTCCCAAGTGATATCATCGGTTTTACCTTGGGCATCCATCTTTACTTTAGAAAGGTCAGCGTCATGCATATAACTTCCGTAGTAAGTCTTGTAGCTAAGGTTACTGATGGTGCCCGGCTTTTTATTGAAATTCGTAATGTTAAGGTTTCGGAAGGCTACGGCACCGTGGTCACCCTGAAAACGTAAAGGGGAAGATGCCACTTCATTTTCTTCTATAGGGCCGCCTGTGGGACCACTCAATTCCACGTTTTCATGAATCAAAAGGCCGTTTAGCTTCACATAGATAAATTTGGCGTTACTTATCTTTTTGCCATTAGCATCAAACCTTGGGGCCTGGAAGGAGATTTGGATATTGTTCCAAAGGCCCGGAGCTTTATACGCATTGAATCTAGGGGCAAATCCTTCGTACTGATTACCGGTTTTAACATCTCTCCTTTGGTAGATTCCGCCGCAGTCGCTGTACTTCGGTGTTTTGACACCCCAGCTATCGAAGAGTTGGACTTCATATCTGCCCATCAGATAGATGCCTGAATTGGAACCTACACCTAGCATAAAATCCAGAGAGAGATCAATGTCTCCGTAGGATTCTTTGGTGAACAAGTCAAATTTGTCACCGTACTCCTTGCTGTCGTGTTTACAGACGAGTACACCGGTGCCGGATTGAGTAGTCAGGGTGTTTTTCTGGTTTAAAGGTGCATTAACATCTCCTACTATGCTCCAATTAGAACTTTGACTATTAAAAAAGGAGAGGTCGTTGAGGGGGATTTGGCTTTGTGCGGCAAGTGGTACCCACCACAAAAGGCTCAAAAGGATCTTTTTCATTACATCATCTTTAGGTTGGAGTGCAAAAATAAAGAAGATTATTCCAAATAACCGACTGCCCTTTTCCCTATTTTTGGTTTTTATAAATCCTTTGACAAATGAGAATAAACATTTTATGGTTCTTCCTTATCCTTGCGGTCTCCTGTAGGCCATCCCTTATCTCCACACCTTCACCTGTAGGCCCTACGCCCTCTACTAAGCAATTGGAGTGGCACGAACTGGAAACCTATGCTTTCATTCATTTTACCACGAACACTTTTACCGGCAAGGAATGGGGATATGGAGACGAATCTCCTTCCATCTTCAATCCTACAAATACCAATGTAGACCAGTGGGTCCGCACCTTAAAGAATACCGGATTTAAGGCGGTAATTCTCACTGCGAAGCACCATGACGGCTTTTGTTTATGGCCAAGTAAATATACCAAACACAGCATTGCGGCGAGTCCTTATAAAAAAGGGAAAGGGGATCTCGTGAAGGAAGTTGCCCAAGCTTGCAAGAAACATGGTCTGAAGTTTGGACTCTATTTATCTCCTTGGGATAGGAACAGGGAGGATTATGGCTCACCTTCTTATGTGACCTATTATAGGAATCAGTTAAAGGAGCTTTTTGAAAACTATGGTCCTGTATTTGAGATGTGGTTTGACGGAGCTAATGGAGGAGACGGTTACTATGGGGGAGCAAAGGAGAAGAGGAGGATAGATGGAAAGACGTATTACGACTGGCCGGGCACTATTTCCATGGTGAGAAACATGGAACCTAATATCTTGTTTTTTAGTGACGCGGGGCCGGACATCCGCTGGGTAGGCAATGAAAGGGGAATAGCGGGGGAGACCAACTGGAACACCATTAGTCCGGACACCTTGTATGCAGGAAAGGCGGGGATAGAAAGTTTATTAAACACGGGTCATGAAAACGGTACTTCTTGGATTCCGGCAGAGGTAGATGTATCCATTCGCCCGGGTTGGTTTTATCATGCGGAAGAAGACGGAAAGGTTAAGACGCCAGAAGAGCTGTTTGACATTTATTTAACGTCTGTAGGTAGAGGTTCCAATCTACTTTTGAACATACCTCCAGATAGAAGAGGTTTGCTTCACGAAAAGGATGTAGAGCATCTGGAAGGATTTCATGCCTTGCTTAAAGAGAGATTGGGACATAATTACCTTAGAAAAGCTAGGGTTAAGGCAGATAAATCTTTGGATAAGACGCAAAGGCCTTTATATCTGGTAGATGGAAAGAAGGATAC
Organism: Leadbetterella byssophila DSM 17132; assembly: GCF_000166395.1. Taxonomy (GTDB): domain Bacteria; phylum Bacteroidota; class Bacteroidia; order Cytophagales; family Spirosomataceae; genus Leadbetterella; species Leadbetterella byssophila. The sequence goes on along the minus strand of NC_014655.1, from coordinate 2,734,236 downwards.
CTTTTGGGCAGCAGAGGATAAGCAAGCAGAGATTGAAATCTCTTTGAACAAACCTCAGGAATTGAAGTACATAACCTTACAAGAGCATATTGCTTTAGGCCAAAGGGTGAAATCCTTTGAGGTGGAGGTAAACGATGGAAACAGATGGGTAACGGTAGGAAGGGGAACAACTATTGGTTATAAACGTATCCTAAAGATCCAGCCCATTACGGCTAAGAAGATTAGGATACGTATTTTAGATGCCAAAGGTCCGGCGGTATTGAACGAGATTAGCGCGAGCTAAATGCTTTTAATCCTGCTTGGATCATAGGATCTGTAGGATTGATCACCTGATAGTACTCATTGTTAAGTGCATTTCCATTCCAAATGTGTCTGGCAATGAGTGCTTTCAAAGTTTCCTGGATGTATTTCTTAGACTTTTGGAAGCTCGCTTCTTTGTAGCGGGCTTTACTTTTGCTAGCTAGTGCATTGAAGTCTGAGAGAATAGCCTCATTCACTTGGAAATTCTTTAAAAAATGTTCAAAACCTTTCTTCTGCAATTCTGCTCCATGCTTTTCAGCGTAGGTCATGGCGAACTCCTTGAACACGTTTCTACTGAAAAGTTCTAGCAGATAATCCGTATAGAAAGAAGTGTCTTGAGGTACAAATACATCTGGAGTAATACCGCCGCCTCCATAAACGGTTCTTCCGGCTTTGGTCTTGTATTTTAATTTCTCATTGTTCTTGATGCTGTCTGCCACGAACATTTCCTGATGGTTATAGCGTTCAAGGAAGTCTTCGTAGTAACCTTGCTGGTTCCCTAGCTCATAGGGTCTTTGGATACTTCTGCCTGATGGGATATAGTATCTGGAGATGGTGAGTCGAAGTTCAGAACCGTCTGACAGTTGGATTGGAACCTGCACTAAACCTTTACCAAAGGTCCTTCTCCCCACCACGGTAGCACGGTCATAGTCTTGTAGTGCGCCACTAACGATCTCCGCTGCGGAGGCTGAGCCTTCGTCTACGAGGACTACTATCTTTCCTTTTTCGAAGATTCCATCTTTCCCGGCTTTGATTTCATAGTTATTAGATGCGTCTTTTCCTTTGGTATAGACGATCACCCCATTCCCCGGCACCAGTTCATCTACCATATTAGTGGCTCTGTCCATGTAACCGCCCGGGTTTCCTCTAAGGTCTAAAAGGAGTTTGTCCATGCCTTGGCCTTTCAGGTTTTTCAAGTGAGTAACAAACTCTTCGTAGGTACTTTCAGAGAATCTGTTCACTTTGATATATCCGGTTTGAGGGGCTATCATGTAGGCTGCATCAATAGAGAAAGTAGGGATTTTGTCTCTTTTCACCTGGAAGGTCATAGGTGAAGAAACTCCCTTTCTTTTAACTACGATTTTGACGGTTGAGCCACGTGGACCTCTTAGGGTTTGATAGACTAAGTTCGTATTGAGGGTTTTCCCGGTTAAACTTACGGTGTCTGCTTTAAGAATGATATCTCCTGCTTTGATGCCTATGGCTTCAGAAGGACCTCCGGAAAGTGGGGTAACCACATATAGGGAGTCATTGAAGATATTGAATTCTACTCCGATTCCGTCAAATCCGGTGCCTAGATCTGCGCTAGCCAATTGCGCATCTTGAGGAGGAAGAAGTACGGTATGGGGATCAAGTTTTTCTAACATCTTGTCCAGGGCGTACATTTCCAGTGAATCTATGTTCACCTCGTCCACATAACTCTTTTTGATGTTCATGAGGACTTCCCTGTACCTGTTGCCTAGTGAACCTGCTCCAGGGGTAGCTTTTGAACCAAAGAACTTGGCACCTAAGAAAATACCTACCGCTAAGGAGAGGCAAATGACTAAAGGGGAAGCTATGTTTTGCTTACTGTTTTTATATTCCATTCAAATTTCGACTGACCACGTTCTGTAAACGTAAGTCATCTTCTTTAAGTTTTACACTTTTATGATCATTTTTTCTTTTCTAAGGTAGAGGAGTACCAAAGACCAGAAGGATACATGTACCAAAGCAAATAGCAGGGAGGAGTTTCTGGGATCTTCAAATAGCGGAACAATGCCGTTCTTGTAGAAAGCAGAAAGCAGGGCTTGGTCATTCACCTTTATCATGTTTAATGCACGCGGGAGAATTCCTGCACCAAAGAAAACGATGATAGGGTTTACTCCCCACATCACCAAAAAGGAAGTCAAGGCGTTTAGGGGTTTTCCGTCTACCACAAATCCTAACAAGCTGACGATGATACTTCCTAAGCCTGCTGTTAAAAGCACGAACGAACTGGTCCAAAGAGCTTTGTTAATGGGGAAGAAGGTAGACCACGCCAGTCCACAAATCAGTAGGATCACCCCTGTTAGGAGTAGTTTTTTCTTGTCTTCTCTTAAGAATACTCCGGCCCAAGCCCCCAGTAGACAAGAGATGATAGCAGGAAGAGTACTTAGTACGCCTTCGGGATCCCAGGGTTTAGAACTGCTCCAAACGTGATCACCTAGTACAATACTGTCTATCCATGCGGGTAGATTCTCTCCTTTTTCGAAGCCGGTCACCCCTGATCCGGGTACCGGTATGTAAGCTAATAGTAGCCAATAGATCACAAGTACGCTAAGACCAATGCCCCACTGCACACGAAGTGAAAAGGCCAGGTATAGAATGGCTGCAAAGAAGTAAACCGTACCTAAGCGCTGCAATACTCCGGGGATTCTTACCTGTGCGAAATGCGGCAAACCGCTATAGGCTAGTGCCAGCATCAGGCCTAAGAGGGCTAAAGCGGTGTACAGTTTGATCTTAGTGGGGAAGTTTCCCATCAATAGGAATCCCACGAATCCGGTGATCATCAGACGGAAGAGTAGGAGGGTGATTCCCTGTGCGTTTCCAAACTCTATTTTGCTAAAGAAATTCAAGAAAAGACCCAGTGCGATCAGACGTGCAGAGCGAGCTAGAATCTTCAAAAAGTCATCCTTGCTGAGTCCACTTCCAGGTTTCATGGAAAAGGGTAAGGCCATACCCATGGCGAAAACGAAGAAGGGGAATACGAGGTCTGTAGGTGTCCATCCGTGCCATTCTGCGTGGAGAAGGGGGGCGTAAACGTTCGACCAGTCGCCCGGATTATTCACCGTTATCATTAGAATCATGGTTAGTCCACGGAACACATCCAGTGAAACTATTCTTTGTTTTGCCAATGTCATGCTATTAAATTGCTATAAATATAAGAACACCTTGAAAAAAATACTGCTATTCTTCGTTTTAGGGCTACTTTTTACTGCTTGTAAAATCCAAAAACTGGAGAAATCTCTCCCGAAACATGCATTTTCGGGGGTGTTGATAAAGGAAGGGAAGTCGGGGAAGGTGCTTTTTGCGAAAAATGCTCACAAGCCCTTTGTCCCTGCATCGAACACAAAAATCCTGAGCATGTATGCTGCGCTGGAAATGCTTCCAGATACGCTGCCGGCTTTTCGATATTGGATAAAGGGAGATACCACGTTTCTGATGGGTACGGGTGATCCTACTTTGCTACATCCTGATTTTCCTAAAAATCCTGCTTGGGAAATACTAGAACAGGCGAAGGTGATCGTGTATTCGGATAAGAACCTGCATCAAGAGCGCTATGGTGCGGGTTGGTCTTGGGACGACTATAACGACTATTATCAAGCGGAGATCAATGCTTTGCCACTTTATGGAAATGTAGTGCGGGTAAAGGGAGAAGATTGGCTGCCATCTTATTTTAAAGGAGGAGTAGTAAAAGCAGAGCGGTCCAACGTAAAGAGGGCGGAACATGAGAATGTATTTTACGCACCTCAGGTTTTAAACAGAACGCAGGAGGTGCCCTTTAGGACCAGTTCTCACTTGGTAGTGGACTTACTGAAAGACACCTTGAAAAGGGAGGTGATCTATAGGAGAGTAGATTTAGATCCCAATTATAAAACCGCATGGGGCTTGCCGAAGGACACTGTTATACGGAGGATGATGCAGCCTTCTGATAACCATTTAGCGGAGCAATTGTTACTCATGGCCGGAGGGGCAGACACGCTTTCAAGCAGTAAGAGCATAGAAAAGGTTAAGGCTAAACTATTCGAAGAATTTCCGAAACCTTATGTTTGGAAGGATGGCTCGGGCTTGTCCAGATATAACTTATTTACTCCGGCATTTATGGTGCATTTGTTGGAAGAGATGTATAAGAAATACCCAACTGACCAACTTTTCTCCTACATGAGTGTAGGAGGCAAAGCCGGAACCTTAAGGAACAAATATAAGGGGGAGCTACCTTATGTTTTTGCCAAAACGGGTTCCATGAGTGGAGTATATAACGAGTCAGGTTATTTTATTAATAGAAAGGGTAAGATTCTGGTGTACAGTGTACTGAAGAACAATTTTACGGAGTCCGTATCTGAGAATGGTGCAGCAACCATGGAGTGGATGAACCGGTGGAGGTAGGTTTAATCTTCCATGCTCGTAATCTCACCCTGTTCATAGCATAACCAAACCTCAATACGATAGATAAGGTATGTACGAAGCCAAAGATCATCATTGTGGTTAGAAGTATTGCCTAGCTCATAGCAGAACCCTTTCCTAGTCTGCACGGTGAGGTAACTATAGACGATTTAGTTTACTCTTCTTTGACCGGATTCGCGCCTAGCTCATCGAAGAACCTAACCTACCCTGCACGGAGCTGTAACCATAAAAGCTTTTGCTTTAAATAGCCTTATGGTATATTCAAGAAAAGAGACTGCCTCCACTTCTTTAACCTTTTAGAATCTGAACAGAATGTAAGGAATTTGCTCATTATTATGAGTCTTATAGCCAGTATGTCCAGTCTGGAGAAAAGATGAAGAAAGGTTATCACTTACCTAAACCATATAAGATGAAGGTATTATTAAAGCAGACAGTAGGAATTGATGTTGCACAAAATGAATTAGTTGTATCGCTTGGTAGGATGGATGAACAGATCAGCATAGAAGTCTATGTCTACAAAGTATTTCCCAATACTAAAAAAGGGTTTTCAAGTCTTGTCGCGTGGGTAAATAAACAGACATCAACTAGAACCGGTATGTAATGGAAGCAACAGGAGTTTACCATGAATCCTTAGCCTACTATCTATACAGTATTCGAAAACAAGTCAGCATCGTTTTGCCAAACAAGATCAGTAATTATGCAAAAACACTTGACATAAAAACTATTACTGATAAGAGCGCTTCACAAGCTATGGCTAGATTTGGTTTGGAAAGGCAATTGGAAGTGTGGCAACCTCCTTTAAAAATATTTAAAGATTTGAGACAGCTTTGTCGGGAACGGGAGCAGCTTGTACATGAGCGTACAATGTTGAAAAATCAACTGCACGCAGAACGTACTTCTGCAACTTCAAGTGAAAGCTCAGTTAATCGAACTAAAAACAGAATAGCTCTTATTGATTTGCAGGAAATTAGAGGCGAAATTGCTATCCTCATCAAAGGAGATATAACTCTAGTAGAAAAGATGAAAATAGTATCTTCAATTCCGGGAAGAGGAAATCTGACTGCTGTAACAATTATCGCCGAAACCAACGGATTCGAGTTAATAAAGAATAAAAGACAGTTGGTTAGTTATGCAGGATTAGATGTAAGAGAAAAGACATCTGGAACTTCAGTGAAATCCAAACCCCGAATATCCAAGCGTGGTAATCGGAATTTAAGGAAAGTAATGCACTTTCCTGCACTGGCTGCAATAAGAACCGATGAAAGGTTTAGAGATATTTTCTTAAGAATAGTTTCAAGGCATGGAATTAAAATGAAAGCTATAGTTGCCATCCAAAGAAAACTGCTGGAACTGACTTTTATCTTATGGGAAAATAATTCCTATTATAATTCAGAGCACGAGTATCAAATTATTCCATTTCAGGAAGTATCATTATAAAAAAGGGGAAGTTTATAAGTCACTCCCCCTGTAATCTGTTTAAGAGGTTTAGCTTTTAGCTCAAGCCCTGAACTCTTTTCACATTTTATTTATTGGTAATATTTCTTTTTAAGCCACAAGCTTATCTTTACTAATAATATCAGAACGGGAACTTCTACCAATGGCCCAATTACGCCTACAAATGCCTGAGGTGAATGGATTCCGAATACAGCTATGGACACTGCAATAGCTAGTTCAAAATTGTTTCCTGCGGCAGTAAATGCAATTGCTGCATTTTTGTGGTACGGAACATTCAAAGATTTATTGATAAAGAAGCTTACGAAAAACATTAGTACAAAATAGATGACTAAAGGTATAGCGACCGTAATGACATCCATTGGCAACTCTATTATTTTATCACCTTTAAGACTGAACATTAATACTATGGTAAACAATAATGCGTATAATGTAATCGGCGATATTTTGGGTACAAATTTACGGTTATACCATTCTATGCCTTTGGATTTAACAAGTAAGTAACGGCTAAGAAAACCAGTCAAGAAAGGGATCCCTAAATAAATCATTACACTTTCAGTCACGTCTTTTATAGATACGCTTACATTGAAACTTGCCAAGCCTAATCTGTTTGGCAGTACATTGATAAACAGCCAAACTAAGAAACTATAAGATAATACCTGAAAGATGCTGTTTAATGCAATTAATAAGGCTGCATATTCTCTGTTACCTTTTGCAAGGTCATTCCATACTATGACCATTGCAATACATCTTGCCAAGCCTATCAATATCAAGCCAATCATATAATCAGGCTCATTTCTTAGAAAAAGAATGGCTAATCCGAACATTAAAATAGGCCCGATAATCCAGTTCAATAATAAAGAAATACTAACAACTTTTTTATCCTTCAATACTATAGGCAGTAATGAATAATCCACCTTTGCCAGTGGCGGGTACATCATCAATACCAAACCTATTGCTAACGGAATATTTGTAGTGCCGACAGATAGTGTATTTGTAATATTTGAAATACCCGGAAAGAAATATCCTAAGCCTAGGCCAAGAACCATAGCTAGAAATATCCATAAAGTTAGATATCTGTCTAAGAATTTTAGTTTTGGTTGCATCGGCTATTTAGTAATTTTTGAAAAAACATAAAACATTTCCGATGCTATCTGTAAGCTTCTTTTTGAATATATCTTTGTCTGTTCGGAAGTGTTATCTGAAATTTTAGGATCTTCAAATGTGATGGGAATTCTTTTTTCCGCACCAGCGATAAATGGACATCCACCATCTGCTTGTGAACAGGTCATTATAGCTACAAAAGCAGATACTGGATTAAAAGGATTGTCATATTTTTTAGAAAATCCAATTATCGGTGGGGAATTATCACTATATTTTATAGCATAAACAGGATTGGAGCCATCATTTATTTTGAAAATATTAAATCCCTGATCGGATAATGTTTCTGCTACTTTTGGAAATAATGCGGTTTCTTCAGTACCTCCTGAATAGCAAATCACATTCTCAATACCGAAATGAGAGGCTGCTACTTGTGCCCAAACCTGTGATAAATGACTCCTTCGCGAATTATGGGTACAAATGAAATTTATATTTATTTGCTGCTTACTATTTATTTTTAATTGAATAAAATCAATCAACGGCTGCAAGGTACTTTTACGCTCATCGTTATTGATTTTCTCCCATTCTAACTGTTGAATTGTCTCTGATAATGCTGGATACATAGATATTCGATTTAGGGTTTAGCAGCATCCTGAATTTGGAGTGCATGAATTTGATGTTAATTCTGAAAAGCTTTTGTTTTGTTTTTCAGAAGGAATTCCGCAAGCATCCTGAGCCAAGCAGGCAGTCGCTTTGTTTTTCAGTACAAATGTATTTCCATTGAAATCCAAATCGTATTTACCAATAGTATCGCTTTGATATTCCACTTCTATCTCCGCATCTTCAATTCCTAATTTATCTTCTGAAAGTTTAATTATACTTAATAGCTTTCCTGGTTTCAACCTATGCTCATAATCATCGGCACTCCACAATTGAAAGTTGACTACTTTTTCCTTACGGATCACGCCGCCACAATCAATAAAATTTTTGATTATTTGCCCCACTTCAGTAACGTGAAAGTGTTCAGGAACAAATGTTCCATTTTCTAATTGAAATTCAACATTTTCTAATGCTGGTAAAATTTCTTTGATTTCCGATAATTTCATAATACTAACTTGATTAAACAAATAATTAAACATCGTTATATAGCAATATAACGATGTTAAAGTATAAAAAAATGCCTTAGCAGCACTGCTTTACGTTTACATCCTGATTGAAAAAGCCATTAATTTCCTCTTGAAATTGTTTCCATACCAGTTCGTCAATACAATAACATACAGATTTACCTTCAATTGAACCTTGAATAATTCCTATGGTTTTTAATTCTTTTAAATGCTGTGAAATAGTTGCCTGTGCTAAACCTAATTCCTCAACCAGATCATTACAAATACATGCTCTTTGGTTGATAATATATTGCAGGATTGCTATTCTGGCTGGATGCCCTAAAACTTTAAGAAGCGATGCAAGTTTATTTTGCTCGTCTTTATATATTTCTGTTTTTGTTACTCCCATTTCTAATTTTATTTACATCGTAATATTACGATATTAAATTTAAATACAAAAGATTTTTTTTTGAAAACTCACTATTATTCCCTTTACAAAAACTTGGATCATAACACAGATTCTCTTCTTTGACCGGATTCGCGCCTAGCTCATAGCAGAACCTATCCTAACCTGCACGGTTAGGCAACTATAGACGATTTAGTTTACTCTTCCTTGACCGGATTCGCGCCTAGCTCATAGCTGAACCTATCCTACCTTGCACGGAGCTGTAACCATAGAAGGTTTTGCTTACTTTTCCTTGACCGGATTCGCGCCTAGCTAATAGAAGAACCCTTTCCTAGCCTGCACGGTAACTATAGACGATTTAGTTTACTCTTCTTTGACCGGATTCGCGCCTAACTCATAGCAGAACCCTTTCCTAGCCTGCACGGAGCTGTAACCATAGAAGGTTTTGCTTACTTTTCCTTGACTGGATTCGCGTTTAGCTGATCGAAGAACCTATCCTAACCTGCACGGAGCTGTAACCATAGAAGGTTTTGCTTACTCTTCCTTGATAGGATTTGCGCCTAGCTCATCGAAGAACCTTTTCCAATACGCACTTACATTAGGGTTATTGATCTTACTGGAGCTGTTAGGTGAGAACGGTAAGATAATGTGGATCTTTGCTCCACCTATAGGCTCGTAATCGCCCATATCTTCTCTAGCCCAAACTACTGCTTCGTTAGCTGAAGCCGGAGGTTTGATATGGAAGTCTCTTCCCCCTTTTTTGCTTTCTACCATATCAGAGAAGTAATAGACCTGTACAGAAGGTTTGGATTTTAAAGCTTCACTGATCACCGGCACACTCCCTGTCACGTGGGTTTCTGCATTCGATGAAGAGGTGTTAGTCTCCAGAAACTTCTGCATGAGCGCCTGGGTGATGATTTGTCGCTCCTTCTTAATACTGAGATGGTAAGCATTATCAGAAGCTTCCTTATCCGTAGGACTCATGTTAGTTTGATCTTCTTTCTCCGTACGGGAGATGATGCTCAATACCTTTGCCTTAGACGTATTTTCATGGATGTAATACAGGTCTATCTGATCTCCGGCATTTTTGATATTGTCTTCCACCAGCATCTGTAAGGCGGCGGAATATTTGGCTTTTACAAAAGGGTCATTAGGGTTGACACTTTGGGTTTTATCTATGAACACCAGGGAATAGGTATTGACTGCAGGAGCTGAGGTTTCTTCTTTGGAATCATCACAGCCTAGAAGAGCAAGGGAAAGGAAAAAGATTGCTTTTTTCATAGTATGAAATAACGAATGGACCATTTTGTACGGTATGTGATGCAATATACTTTTTCCTTTCCAAAACTCAAGAAGGAGGTCTTTTTCTTAGTGCGCGGATTCTTCTGATTCTACTCAAGGTTTGTGGAGTAATGTTCAGAAGGGATGCTACATGGTAATGAGGTACCCGATTACAGAGGTTAGGGTACTGTTTCTCGAAGGTTTCCAAGCGCTCTCCCGGCCTTTTCAGTTTAAGAAGTTCTGCCCTAAGCTCGATTCTGGAAAGGGTTTCTTCTAAGATGGAGGTCAATTCTCTCGGGCCCGGATTTTCCATACGCTGTAAGATGGAGGCTTCCAGGACCTGGTATTTTTGTCGAGAGCTTTTGGAAGAACAAAAGAAATACTCCTTCTCCGGGATCATTTGTGTGGTGACTTCATCTCCGGAGTTGAGGGTAATAAACTCTCTGACTACTCCTTTTTTTACGAGATAGATTTGTCCGGGTTTGGACAGAATCATTCCTTTGGGTACGTGTTGAATAATAGGTGCATACATAGTTTTGTGTAGATTGGTTGCTGAAATTATAAAGCATTGAGCATAAGTGTCAAGCGCAAAATTTTTCATAAATTGAAGTTTTTCGCTATCAAATGGAATTTTGTTGAAAAAATGAAAAATTGTAGGGCTTTTCGCCCCTGTTTTGGCGGGGATTCTTGTACTTTTGTTCCAAACTAACTAAGTATGCTGTACTACTTCTTTGAGTATCTAGATAAAGTCTTTGATTTACCGGGCGCCGGGGTATGGCGTTTTATTTCTTTTAGAGCCTCTGCTGCCATAATAGTATCTCTGAGTATTGCAGCTATTTTTGGTAAGAGAATCATTCACAAATTGCAGATGCTGCAGATAGGTGAAAGCATCCGTGATTTGGGCCTTCATGGTCAGATGGAGAAGAAGGGAACCCCTACCATGGGTGGATTCATTATCCTGGCTTCTCTTTTGATTCCTGTATTATTATTCGCCCGATTAGATAACGTCTATATCATCTTGTTGATCGTAGCCACGGTGTGGACCAGCTTGATCGGTTTTGCTGATGACTATATCAAGGTTTTCCGTAAGAACAAAGAAGGATTAAAAGGCAGATTCAAGGTCATAGGCCAGATAGGTTTGGGCTTGATCGTGGGATTAACGCTGTATTATAATAAGAACGTCACCATCCGACAATTTACGGGAGGCGGCCAATACATAGATACCACTTCTCTGCACACCACAGTACCTTTCACTAAGAATAACTTATTGGATTACCATATCTTTTCCCAATATCTTCCGGATAGCTTAGGATGGTTACCTTATGTACTGATCTGTATTTTTATTATCACTGCGGTTTCTAACGCTGCTAACATTACAGACGGTATAGATGGTTTAGCGGCGGGTACCTCTGCTATCATAGGAGTGACTTTAGCGATATTCGCGTTTTTGTCAGGAAACAAGATCTTTGCAGAATACCTGAACATCATGTTGATACCGAATGCCGGGGAGTTGGCTATCTTTTCAGCAGCATTTGTGGGAGCCTGTGTAGGATTCTTGTGGTATAATTCCTATCCGGCTTCTGTGTTTATGGGAGATACGGGTTCTTTGATGCTAGGTTCTGTGATTGCTACCATGGCCTTGATCTTGAGAAAGGAATTATTGATTCCGGTGTTTTGTGGAATCTTCCTGGTGGAAAATCTCTCGGTGATGGCTCAGGTCTTTTATTTCAAGTACCAAAGGCGGAGGCACGGTTTGGAGTATGCCCAAAAGCACAGATTATTCCTGATGGCGCCATTGCATCATCATTATCAGAAGAAGGGCCAACACGAAGCCAAGATCGTTACCCGTTTTTGGATCATTGGAATCCTCTTGGCCATAGTGAGTATAGTGACCTTGAAGTTGAGATAAGAACCACTTAATAAATAGATAATGGTTTCGTTTTGGGCGTAAGGTATTGGTATTGAGTATTTTGTCTTTTGTTAGCCGAATCTTGCGTTTCCTTAAGTTCTTTTATTTGAGGGAAATTAACCCTAATTTTGTGGTGAGAGTGTAGAAGAATTTAAGGATATTTTAATATTTCATAAAATATTCATAATCAAATATTTAATTATCTCTTAGTTTCCTGAAAACGGGAAGCGAAGGGATAAAAACGAAAATATGTTCTAACTTGCGCCTTTTAAAGATGCGATCCTTTATTTCTATGAAAAAATCCAGAGGCATGAAGCTCATTAAATTGTTATTTTTCTTCGTCTTTCTTGGGACTTCATTACACGCCCAAACTCTCCCTCCGGTGGAATCTGTATCAGATAAGCAACTTGAAACCTTCTTACAAGAAGTAGAAAAGAGAGGCTTAACGGAGGAACAGGTAGAGATCATTGCCAAATCCAGAGGCTATACTAACTCTGATATCATAAAATTAAGAGAGCGGTTAGCTAGGATTAAGACGGGAACAAGTAAATCCAATGAAACGACTAACGCGGTAGTTCGTGAGCAGATTGAGGAAGTAGCAGATCGTGCGGAAGTACAGGTGAAGTCAGAAACTCCCATTATGAGTGATGCGCTATACGGTACCTCCTTGTTTAGAAATAAATCTTTGACCTTCGAGCCTAATCTCAGAATACCTACTCCCCCTAATTACGTATTGGGTACAGGGGATGAATTGAGAGCCAGCATCACCGGGTACGCAGCTAAGGACTATACCCTCTTGGTTTCAGAAGAAGGAACGGTGAAATTGGAACATTTTGCTCCTATCTATGTAAACGGTTTGACAGTGAATGAAGCCAAGGCTAAACTTCGTCAACGTTTAGGTACTTTATATGCAGGCTTAAACAATGGTTCTCTGAATCTGGATCTCACTCTGGCAAAAGTGAAGAGCATTAAGGTAACGGTGATAGGTGAGGTTACACATCCGGGTACCTATACGGTTTCTTCCTTAGCTACTTTATTTAATGTTTTGTATCAGTCAGGTGGCCCAACGAACATTGGTTCCTTCCGAAATATCCAATTGATCAGAAACAATAAAGTGATTCACCGTCTAGATCTTTATGAATTCCTACAAAAAGGTTTATTAACCGGAGACGTAGGATTGAAGGATCAGGACGTAGTGATGATCCCCACTTCAGAGATCATCGTAAAGATTACCGGAGAGGTAAAAAGACCCATGAGGTACGAGTTGAAATCAGGAGAAGGGATGAAGGATCTTCTGGCATATAGCGGTGGTTTTACAGAGACGGCTTATAAGGCTTCTTTGACCTTAAAAAGAAAGACCGACAAGGAATTAGAGATCAGGAATATAGCTATAGACAATGATGTAAGCTTAAAGAACGGAGACGAGCTTCATGCGGGTGCCATTCTGGATCGTTATACCAACCGGGTGGAAATCAGCGGTGCGGTCTTCCGTCCAGGTCAGTATGCTTTGGATCAAAACCTGCAAACCGTGGCCCAGTTGATCAAGAAGGCAGACGGTTTAAGAGAGGATGCGTTTAAAGGCAGAGCTATTCTGAAAAGAGAAAGAGAAAACCTGGATCCGGAGTTTATCGCTTTGGATTTGAATAAAATTCTGAACGAAGGGGAAGACTTTAAATTAAAGAGGGAAGACGTTTTGATCATTCGTTCCGTGGCGGAGTTAAGAGAAGCGAGGAAGGTCACCATAAGTGGTGAAGTAAATCAAACTGGAGAATATGATTTCACTGAGAACCTGACCGTTTCTGACCTCGTGTTTATGGCGGGAGGCTTTAAACAAGGAGCCGCTGCGGGCAGAATAGAGGTAGCCAGGAGACTTTATAATGACCAAAATGCTGAAGCTACCGTACAGATCTTTGATTTGAGCATCAACCAGGACTTGAGCATAGTGGAAAAATCCTTTGTACTGCAGCCTTTTGATCAAGTGTATATACGGGCACTAGCCAACTACCAGCCTCAACAAACCGTGACCATAGAAGGGGAAGTGAATTATCCAAGTAGATACGTGATCAAGTCGAAGACAGAGAGAATCTCTGACCTCATAGAAAGAGCTGGAGGTTTACGAAATGAAGCTTACGTTAGGGGCGCTAAATTCTATAGAGAGGGTAAATTGGTGGCCTTGGATTTGGAGAAAGCTTTAAACCAAAAGAATGCTGCCATCAATCTTTTTCTGGAGGAAGGAGATAGGTTAGTGATACCAAAAGAAGAACAGGTGGTGAAACTCCATGGGCAAGTTCAGAATCCTACTTCTGTGGCTTTTGTACCTGGATTTTCTTTTAGAGACTACATAGAGCAAGCCGGAGGATTTACGGACTCTGCCCACGTGAAGAAGACTTATGTTAGATATGCAAACGGTATGACAGATAGAACCAAATCCTTCCTAGGAATTCGTTTCTATCCTAAGGCGGATAAGGGAATGGAGGTATTCGTTCCGGTGAAACACAGAGAAAAGATGAGCCGTGCGGAAGTGGTTACCATGGCTACGGCAGTGACTTCTATGATGGCGGTTATTGTGACATTAATTAGGGTATTATAAGATGGAGAAGGAAATTAACATAGATTTTAAAGCGTTTTTCAGGATTATTTGGAACGAGAAGTGGAGGATAATTATTGTCACATTATTTATCTCGATTTTAGGTCTTACTTATTCGCTTATGGCAACTGAAGAGTTTAAAACACAAGGGAAAATTTTGCCAGAACTTCAAAGTAGAGGAGCAAATAGCTTAAGTCAGTTTGCAGGTTTAGCGTCCTTAGCAGGTTTAGACTTGAATTCTATAGCCAGTAGTGGAATTGATGCTGTTCGTCCAGATTTGTATCCAGATGTATTATCTAGTACACCTTTTTACTTAGAATTATTCAAATTAAAAGTGAAAACGAAGGATAATGTCGAATTAACATTTGAAGAATTTCTTCATAAAAGTATTGAAAAAGGTAAGTCTATTGATGATAAATTAGTTGAAAAATATAAAGTTGATAATGATGACATATTAATTCTAAATAAATTGGTGGAAAGAAGGATAAAAATTCTCAGAAACCGGTTATATTCTTCCATAGATAAAAAGTCTGGAATAATTACAATAACTGTGGAGATGCCAGATCCTGTAGTCGCTGCTGCAGTAGCTAGATTTTCAATGGAATACTTAATGAATTATGTTAAGGATTATCGTACAAAGAAATTAACTAATGATGTTGAATACTTAGAAAGGCAATTGAGTTTCTCACGTAATAAATATTATAGTAATCAAGAAGCAAAGGCTAGATATTCAGATCAATTTCAAGATATGGCACTTCAAAGTGCTGATATTAAAAGAGAGAGGATTGAGTCTGAATATAGAATTTCTTCAACTTTCTACAATGAATTATTAAAGAAATATGAAGAGGCAAAATTTAAATTACACCAAGAAACACCAGTATTCAAAATTCTAGAACCTCCAATCGCTCCAAGTGTTAAAAGTTCACCAAAGCGTACAGTTATATGTTTAATTAGCATTTTTTTAGGTAGTTTTTTGTCTTTAATTTATGTAATTCTAAAAGATAAGAACTATCATTTGATTTTCAATTAATTTGGATTGTAATGATATCTTTCTTGCAAGACTAATTTCTGATATTAAAAAAAATATTTTATATATCAATCGACTAAACTACGAAAATTGTTTAAAATATGGCTTTTTTATATTTAACTGAAAATTTGAGTTGATAATTTTTCTTTATACCTCTATTGTTGGTGGTCAAAAAAATTGATTACCTGATTTTGACATATATATTTTAATTAAATGGTTTTAGTAATTATTTAGCTTCATTAGATATTTCAAGGGAAACAAGTTTTCAGAGATTTTGTAGCTGTGGACATATACAATGGTAATATTAGAAAATCACAAAGACGTTAATATTTCAATTATGATTAATTTTTGTGGTGTTTTAATAGTTTTATATCAAGTGTAAATGTTGAATTATAAAATAAATAGCTTATATATCTAGTTTAGATTAAAATCGTAGACGAGGATTAGGATATTTGGGGAAGTTTTTCTTAAAAATGTAAGATTTGTGAATTATCTAATGCTATAACAAAAGTAATTGCTAATGGGTCCCTTGTAGATGCATTGATATCATCTTGTATTATTGATGGAACAGTTACCACTATATTTATTGCCAGAACGAAACTCGGTGGTATACTAGTGAAGGGAAGTGTCGCCAATGGAGAATTTATAGTAATTATCCTTTTTTAATAAATAAAAAGCATAGTTCAATGACAAAGCCGAATTTTTATAAATCGAAATAATGCAATTTCTTTTCGAATTAATAATGATTTGCTAATTTGAAAAGATAAAAATATCCTCCGGAATTCTATGACTAAATTGAGTATTCTAATTGATCTTAAGTTGTTCCAGAAGTATAGATTTATAGTGGGGGCAGCTAGTTAATTAATTTGGGGTCAATTGGAAGATTGCAAAACAATTGCATTATAAATCAAGAAAAATATAGGTCTGTGAAGGTAGTTAAATTTTATCGTAGGATTCAAGAACTTATGATATTAATTATATTAAAAGATTAAGATTAATTCATAAAATTAATTGTGTGCGGTTTTTATATACTTTTGAATTTTCCTTCATAAATTTAATTTAGTCCGAATGAGAATTGGAATTCTAACTCTACCATTACACACTAATTATGGTGGTATTCTCCAGGCATATGCTTTGCAAGAAACGTTAAAACTCTTAGGAAATGAAGTTTGGATTCTAGATCCATCTCCATTATTAAAAATCCCCGCTTATAAAAAGCCATTTTCATATTTAAAAAGAGCTATTAGAAGAATCTTTTTAAATACTGACGATGAAATTTTTTTTGATGTTAAGTATAACAGGGAATTTAAAATAATAAGTGAACATACAGAAGTATTTTTAAAGAGAAAAATTAATCGTTTAGAAATTAATGATTTATATTCTGTACCGAAAGAATTTTTTGATGTTCTTGTAGTTGGTAGTGATCAAATTTGGAGACCTAAATATTATCCAAAAATTGAAAATGCATTTCTAAAATTTGCTAAAAAGTGGGAAGTGAAAAGAATAGCATATGCACCTTCTTTTGGGGTAGATAAGTGGGAGTATAATACAAATGACACACTCAAGTGTAAAGAATTAATTACTTTATTTCATTCAGTTTCTGTACGCGAGGATTCAGGTGTGAAATTAGTTGAGGAATATTTTGGAAGGTCAGCTGTTCATGTTGCAGATCCAACTTTATTGCTTCCTAAAGAAAAATATATCGAATTATTCAAAGAGGCAGATATTCCGTTAAGTAAAGGGAATTTTTTAACTTATATTTTAGATTTAAATTCTGATATCGAAAATTTAATATCTGAAATTGAGTGTCAATGTGGATTAAAAGCATTTAAATGTAATTCGGAAGTTGAAAATCCCAAAGCGAAATTAAATGCCAGGATTCAACCTCCTGTTGAACAGTGGATAAGAGGATTCTATGATGCAGAATTTGTTTTAACAGATTCATTTCATGCATGTATTTTTGCAATTATCTTCAATAAGCCGTTTGTAGTTATTGGAAATAGAAATAGAGGTTTAGCAAGATTCTTATCTGTTCTGAAGAAATTTGGACTTGAGGAGAGACTAATTTATGATCCAAAGGATTTCGACATTACTATGGTTAGTACGCCGTTAAATGGTCAAATTGAGCAACGGCTGGAACAATTCAAGGAGTTTTCCTTGAATTTTTTAACTAATTCTCTAAAGAGTTAAGATTTGATGAAATTTTCAGTTATTGTTCCTGTTTATAATTGTGAAAATAGTCTATTTAAATGCATAGAAAGTATATTGGGCCAGGAATTCAATGATTTTGAAGTCATTATTGTAAATGATGGTAGCTCTGATTCCTCAGAAGAGATATGTAAACGATTTATTGCCAAAGATTCTAGAGTTAAGTATTTTTATCAGAAGAACTCAGGAGTTAGTAGTGCTAGAAATTTAGGTATTGAAAATGCGGTTGGAGAATGGATTGTTTTTTGTGATTCAGATGATTATGTTGGCCCATATTTTCTTCGTGATTTTTTTTGTAATATTAGTGAAGATACAGAGATTATTTGTCAGGGATTTTATTGTTTTAATTGGCAAAATATTCAGGATCAGTACGTAGGGTCTAAAATAAAAAGAAAGATAAGCGGAATTGATTTATTAGGAGAAGAAATAGTTCAGCAGCTTAAAGATGGATATTTAGGATATGTCTGGTGTAAAGCATTTAAAAGAGAAATTATTATAAAAAATTGTATCAGATTTCCAATTGATATTCACTTCATGGAGGATCTGCTATTTGTCTCCAATTATTTAAAAAATGTTAAATCAATTTTGGTCCTTTATTCGAGTAACTACTTTTATAATTTTACCCCAGTTGGAAAAGAATTTTTAACCTCAAATCCATATGATTTGTTAATAGTTGTGTATAAGAATGTTCTTGCAATCAATAGTGATTCAAATTTCAAATATGAAATAAGGTTATATTATGCCGAAGCAATTATAGAATTATTTCTATCAGGTCGTTATAATTTAACTAATGAAATGTTAATTGATTATTATAGGCAATTTAGTGATGTGGTTTTCAATATAGTTCCTAGATCTTTTAAAGTTAGAGTTTTTAAATATTTTGCAATTAAAGATAATAGATCCTATAATTTCAAATTGATTAAGATAATCCGCTGTGCCGTTGTTCTGGGTAAACTTGCAAGAATATGGAAGTAACTAAAATTAATTTTGACTAATGGGGTTTTACTTGTTCATTATCGTAGGCGCAATTTTATATCTGTTTTTGATATTTTTCATTAAGTTTAACAGATTATTATTCACCCTAGGAATATTTGGTTTCATACTTTTTTTTTCATTATTGGGTGGTTTACGTGATACCTCTATTGGTATAGACTTACGAGTATATGGAGTAGAGTATTTTTATTATGCCTTATTTTCAAATAGTTTTAGTGATTTAATACGTAACTCTCCTACAAGTGAGTATGGATATATTATTTTAAATTATATATGTTCTCTATTATCTACTGAAATAAATTTTTTCCTTTTTATAAGCGAATTTATAAAAATTAGTTTGGTTTGTATAGTTGCAGTTTATTTTAAGGATTCGCTCAATGGTGCCATACTTATAAGTGGATATTTATTATTTTTCTACTTTGGAGGCTACTCTTTGTTGAGACAACAATTGGCATTATGTATATGTTTAGTTTCTCTAATTCCTTTAATAAATGGAAATTGGATCAAGTTCTTGCTTCTTGTTTTTCTTGCATGGACATTTCATCACTCCGCTTTCATTATGTTTTTTCTTCCTATAGTTTTAAAATTAAGTAGAAAGTGGTATTCAATACCTTTAATTACCTTATTTCTTTTTTTAGTTTATCAATATAAGGTACAATTGCTTGTTTTTTTATCTGGTTCAGGAATTGTTCAAGAAGTAATGGCAGATAGGTATGTTGATTCTGGGGTGGCAACTGCAAAGGCGAACATTTTAATTGGAGCAACGTTTTTGTTGTATTCAATTTTTGTGGGGGATGAGAATAAGGCTAGAAAAAGATTAATACTAATTAATTCTATCTTTTGTTTATTTTTTCTCTTTATGGCTTCTTTTTTTGAAGTAGCTTTTCGAGTTTCGTACTACCAAATGATTATACTTATTGCAGTAATTCTGATGAGTATTAACAGAATAAGATCAGCGTGGTTTAGGGCGTTTTGTCAATTTGTATATCTTTTACTGTTTATTTTTTATTTTGTTGTTGAAAGTAATCATGGATTAAGTGGTACAATTCCATATACCTCATCCATTTTGGGAATTCGTTAAAAAAGTCATTATATTTATTTTAGGGATATTTTATATTTATGATAAAAACCAGATCCGACCTCAAAATTTATTTGACAAAAGATGCGCAGCTTTATCCCAAATTAAGTGGATCCTGGATAAAAAGGATTAAGAATATTTTGGTTACAAATCCAATAAATTCGCAATACGTAATATATAAATATCTTTGTACCCTAAGAAATTCTGAATTTCATTTCAATAATTCATATTTTACAAAAAAGAGAGGGATATCAGCGGCACTCCATAAACTTGCGGTTGTACTTAAATTCTATAGGTTGCGACGTCTATCTTACAAAACTGGCTTCCAGATTCCTCCAAATACATGTGGACCTGGATTGCAAATCTGGCATTATGGATATATTATTATTAATCCAAATGCTATTATAGGCGAAAATGCTACAATTTATCCGGGAGTTGAAATTGGAGAGAAAAAAGGAGGGGTACCAATAATTGGAAATAATGTCTTTATTGGCGCTGGAGCTATAGTTTTTGGAAATTTAAGGATAGGTAACAATTCTGTTATTGCACCAAATGCCGTTGTTATTTCAGATGTTCCTGAAAATGCTATAGTAGGAGGAGTTCCTGCAAAAATTCTAAAATACAATAAATGAAGGTACTACAAATTAATCATAGTTACAAATATGGCGGAAGCACAGGGCGAATAGTGTATGAACTGCAAGAGTTAAGTGAAAATTTAAAAATTGATTCATATGTCGCATTTGGATATGATTTTAATAATGTAAAAGGGAAAAATTTGTTTAAGATCTGCTCTATTCCGCAGATGCAAATTAGTAAACTTCAGACCCGATTTTTTGGTGAACATGGTTTTTATAATACTAAGGAAACTTATGAGCTGATTAAACATATCAAGAGGATAAAACCAGATGTCATCCACCTCCATAATTTACATAATCATTATTTGAATTCACAAATTTTGTTTGATTACATCAAAGAAGAAGATATACCTATTGTTTGGACATTGCATGATTGCTGGAGCTTTACAGGGTGGTGTGCATATTTTGATTATGCAAATTGTAGCAAATGGGAATCGGAGTGTAATGAATGTCCATCTTTAAAAGACTATCCTTTTACTTGGTTTTTCGATAAAAGCAAACCAAATTTTTATAGAAAAAAGAAAGCGTTTACTGAAGTTAAAAATTTAATTATAGTTACACCATCCATTTGGTTAAGCGAGGTGGTCAAAAGGTCATTTTTATCTGATTATCCAGTTAAGGTTATTAATAATGGTATAGACCTAAATATATTTAGTCCCAAATTAAATAATTCTCTAAGGCAAAGGCACAATTTAATTGGGAAGAAAGTTATATTAAGTGTAGCATCGGAATTTGATAGAAGGAAAGGATTAGATTTTCTTGTAAAATTACCAGAGTTTTTAGAAGAAGACGAAGTACTTTTGTTAGTAGGTCTCAAGTCTAATCAAAAAAAGTTATTTTCAAACAGAAAATGTATTTGTATTGAGAGGACGGAAAGTGTCAAAGAACTTGCCGAATACTATTCTTTAGCGGACGTTTTTTTAAATACAACATTAGAGGATAATTTTCCAACAACTAACCTAGAAGCGCTAGCATGCGGTACACCTGTAATAACTTTTGATTCTGGTGGTAGCATTGAAGCGGTTGACAATTATACAGGTAAGATTGTAGCCAAAGGTGATTTGACGGGACTATTAGATGCTAAATCTCAAATTTTAGAAAAAGGGAAAGAGGCATACATTAATAACTGTAGAGAAAGGGCAGAGATTTTTTTTAATAAGGATATTCAATATTCAAAATATATTGATTTATATAGATCACTAGTGTAGAATTTAATTAATTTCTATAACATGAATTATTATTGAATAAAAGTGTTTTGGTAGTTTGTTTGCATTTGAATTATTAAAAATGGGACCAAAGATTAGTATTGTAACGATCTGCTATAATAGCCAAGATTATATTGAGGACGCAATTAACAGTATTATTAGTCAGGATTATAACAATAAGGAGTTTGTCATAGTTGATGGCTGCTCGACCGATAATACACTGCAAATAATTGAAAAATATAAGAATCAGATAGATATAGTTATTTCTGAACCAGATAAAGGTATAAGTGATGCTTTTAATAAAGGTATTAATGTTTCAACTGGAGATATTATAGGCTTAATTAATTCTGATGATTTACTGTGTGAGGGTGCCTTAAAGAAATTGGCCCAACATTATCGACCAGGAGTTGATGTTTTTAGGGGAAATTCTATTTTTTGGAATGATAAAAGTGGGTTTCAGGGAAGAGATATCCCAACAATGCATTTCCCAGTAGTTCCCTATAAATTGCATATATGTCACCAATCAACTTTCATTAGAAAAGATGCATATAAAAAGTATGGTAATTACCTACTAGATTTTAAATACATGATGGATTTGGAATTACTTAGAAGATTCTCCAGGTTAGGGGCAAATTTTGAATATATTGATGCTGATCTTGCAGTATTTAGACTGGGTGGGGTATCTCAAGAAAGTGAAGGTAAAAAATGGGAGGAAAGAAAAAAAGTTATATTGCTAAACGGAGGGAACAATTTTCATGTGCTTCTATTTAAATGTTATCTATTATTTCGGCAAGGATTAAAGAAACTTGCAACACTTTTTGGCGAAGATTTTAGGTTGCGTTTTATAACCCAAAAAGTTTAATGAATTAAAAAGTAGTTTGAAATTAATTAAGTAAACTAATGAAAGCTGTAATACTAGCGGGGGGATTTGGTACTAGATTTAGTGAAGCCACTGGTTTAATCCCGAAACCTATGATTGAGATTGGAGGAAAACCTATACTGTGGCACATTATGAAGATCTACAGTCACTATGGAATTACAGAATTTATTATATGTTGTGGTTACAAGCAATATGTTATAAAGGAATACTTCGCTAATTACTTCCACCATAATAGCGATATCACTGTTGATCTTGCTGATAACTCTATACATGTGCATGATAATCATGCCGAAAAATGGAAAGTTACTATGATTGATACTGGTTTAAATACTATGACAGGGGGGAGGATTAAGAGAGTCCAAAAATATGTTGGAAATGAAACTTTTCTTTTAACCTATGGTGATGGTGTGGCAGATATTGATATAAGTAAAAGTATTGAATCGCATCAAAAATCCAAAGCAATATTGACTGTAACTGCATATAAGCCATCTGGTAAATTTGGGGCATTAGAAATAGCTGAAGACAATTCAGTTAAAGCTTTTCTTGAGAAGCCGGATGGTGATGGAAATTGGATCAATGCAGGATACTTTATTTGCGAGCCTGAGGTCTTTAATTATATAAGAATGAATGATGATACAGTAGTTTTTGAGAAAAGTCCCTTGGAGTCTATTGCCAAAGACGGTAAAATGAATGCATATAAACATCGAGGTTTTTGGAAACCAATGGATACTTTGCGCGATAACGTTGAATTAAACGAGCTCTGGTCGAAGGGAAATGCGCCATGGAAAGTTTGGTAATCAGTATTTAAAATATCCAAGGATGAAAAATTTGAAAGAGTTCTATAAAGGAAAAAATATTTTAATAACTGGGCATACCGGTTTTAAAGGTTCTTGGCTATCTATATGGCTTGAATCCATGGGAGCTAATGTTGTTGGTGTAGCCTTAGATCCATATACTGATTATGACAATTTTGTGTTGTCAGGAATTAGCTCCAAGTTAAAAGCTGATATAAGAGGAGACATACGTGATAGAGAATTGTTGAAAAGTATTTTTAAAAATTATAATCCCGAGATCGTTTTTCATTTAGCTGCTCAACCTTTGGTTAGGCTATCATATGAAAACCCTATTGAGACTTATGAGGTAAATGTTATGGGTACTATTAATATTTTAGAGGCCATAAAATATACAGAAAGTGTCAAAGTAGGGGTGATGATAACAACCGATAAATGCTACGAAAATAAAGAACAAATATGGGGATATCGAGAAGATGAAGCAATGGGGGGTTATGATCCCTATTCATCTTCTAAAGGAGCTGCAGAAATAGCAATTGCATCATGGAGACGCTCATTTTTTAATCCTAAAAGTTTCAATGTACATGGGAAAACTATTGCTAGTGTAAGGGCAGGTAACGTGATAGGCGGAGGTGATTGGTCAAAAGATCGGATTATTCCTGACTGCATTAGAGCTATAGAATTAGAAAAACCAATAGAAGTTAGAAGCCCGCGTGCAATTAGACCTTGGCAGCATGTATTAGAGCCACTTGGTGGCTATTTATTACTTGGAATGAAAATGTGGGAGAATCCCGTCCAGTTTTGCGAGGGATGGAACTTTGGCCCTAGTATTGATAGTATAACAAACGTGTGGGAGGTGGCAAATAAAGTTGTGGAGACTTACGGAAAGGGGCATTTGATAGATGTTTCAAATCCAAGGGATCTTCATGAAGCAAAATTGTTGCTGTTAGATATTAGTAAAGCGAAGTTTTTGTTAGGCTGGGAGCCAAAATTAAATTTAGATCAGTCAATTAGTTATACCATTGAATGGTATAAGAAGTATAAAAAGACTTCTGTCTATGAATTATGTTGTGAGCAAATAAGTAAATATATGGGATGAGAAAAATAGCGATTACAGGTGCAAATGGTTTTCTCGGAAAAAATTTAGCTGCAAAATTTGCTGCAGACGGATATCAAGTTATTTGTTTCTCCAAAGGTAATGATGATACTTTAGGTGAATTTAGCAATATTACATTTTTAAATTCTCAAATAGAAGATATATTAAATTTTACCAATTATCCGGAGACGAAAGATATAGATGTTCTTTATCATTTTGCTTGGTCTGGAGTATCCAACGTGTACAAAAATAATCCAAATATACAGGCGCAAAATATATTTTATGGATTAAAGGTTCTTGATTTTGCACATAAATGTGATATTAAAAAAGTTGTGTTTCCTGGTTCCGCTGCGGAATTTTCTTGCACTGGTGGAATTATTAATGGACAAGGTGTATCATCACCATCTGATGTCTATGCTGCAAGCAAAATATCAACAAGGTTATTATGTGAAGCATATGCGAAGCAGCTTGGGGTT
The DNA here is from genome assembly GCF_000166395.1 of Leadbetterella byssophila DSM 17132. Lineage (GTDB taxonomy): Bacteria > Bacteroidota > Bacteroidia > Cytophagales > Spirosomataceae > Leadbetterella > Leadbetterella byssophila. Next base: position 2,709,565 of record NC_014655.1, on the reverse strand, counting down.
GGGTTTATATGGACCCTAATTACGAGCGTGTATGGTCCCGGACGGGATGATAATAATTTAATTTCATACACTATTAAGAGTCTGCTTGCTGGGGAGAAACCTTCATTTACAAAATTAGAGCAGGAGTGGGACTATATATATATTGAAGATCTTTTGAGCGCTTTAATTAAAGTCGGAGAGAGTGGTCGAACGGGAAAAATTTATCCTATTGGTAGTGGTCAGCACAGGAAAATGATTGAATATGTGCAAGAGATTAGGAGTTTAATAGATCCAGATTTGCCAATTGGAATTGGAGACTTACCATATAAAAATGGAAAGATTGATCATCAAATATTAGATATTTCTGAATTAAAGAGAGATACAGGATTTGTGCCTGAGTTTTCATTCGAAAAAGGGATTTTATTGACGATTGAATTTTTTAAAAAGCAGTTGAATGAAAAGGATTCTTCATATAGCTGAGGCATTTGGGGGAGGCATTATTACTTTTATAGCTAACTTGGCTAATGAACAATGCGTAGAGCACGAAGTTATTATTGCGCATGGTATTCGTCCTGAAACACATAGTAATTATGTTGATTTTTTTGATTCCAGGATTAAATTATTAAGAGTTAATAATTTTAGACAAGAAATTGGATTTATTCAGGAAACTAGAGCGGTTTTAGAGCTTAGGGCATTGATAGCTAAGATAGGACCTGACGTTATACATATGCATTCTTCTCAATCAGGTGTTCTTGGTAAATTGGCTAGTTTAAATACAAAATCGGTAAAGGTTTATTCTCCGCATGGATTTTCATTTTTGAAACAAGATGTTTCAGATCTGAAGCGATTTGCTTTTAAAAGTATTGAAAAGGTATTTTCTCTTTTTGATTGTACATTAGTAGCAAGTAGTTCATCTGAGTTTGCAGAAGCAAAATTAATTACGAAAAAGTCGGTTTTGATTAATAATGGAATAAATACTGAATCACTTAGTAAGTTTTTAAATATTCCGAAAAATAATTCCAAAATTACAGTTGGCATGATTGGACGTGCTTTGCCTCAGAAAAATCCCAGATTATTTAATTCCATAGCTAGCCGAATGCCCGACATTGATTTCGTTTGGATAGGAGATGGAGAATTGAGAAATGAGTTAAAAGCACCCAATATATTTATAGTGGGGTGGGGAAGTAGAGAAGAAGCATTGCATTATTTAGCTAAATTGGATATATACATTATGACGTCCCTCTGGGAAGGAATGCCTTTATCATTGCTAGAAGCGATGTATCTAAAAATTCCATCAGTTGTTACAAATGTTGTAGGTAACAGAGATGTGATTATTGATAATTTTAATGGTTATGTCGTAAACAATGAAGACGAGTTCGTAGATAAAATTAAATTTTTGGCAAATAATACATTGGAAAGAGTACGGATGGGAAATGCAGCATATTGTGACATTTGTGAAAAATTTAATAGTAAGGTGATGGCTGAAAATTTCAATAAAGTTTACGGTTTTTAAAAATATGTTATTCGCAAACAAAAAAAATAAATGCAATTATTTTTATTTTGAATCAAACAAAAATTTATATAATGAAAAAAGCCTTAATTACTGGAATAACAGGGCAAGACGGAGCTTATTTGGCCGAATTTCTTCTAAATATAGGATATGAAGTTCATGGTATTAAGCGAAGAAGCTCTCTAATTAATACAAATAGAATTGATAAGTTATATAAAGATCCACATGCTGAAGGAGTAAGATTTAAATTGCATTATGGTGATCTTTCTGATTCAACCAATATAATTAGAATTATTAAAGAGGTTCAGCCAGACGAGATATACAATTTAGGTGCAATGAGTCATGTAAAAGTGAGCTTTGATGAGCCCGAATATACGGCTCAGGTGGATGGTATTGGAACTTTACGTATTTTAGAAGCAGTTCGTCTTTTAGGCCTAACAAATAAAACAAAAATATATCAAGCTTCGACTTCTGAACTTTATGGCCTAGTGCAGGAGGTTCCTCAAAGAGAAACTACGCCTTTTTATCCACGATCTCCTTATGCTGTTGCAAAACTATATGGATATTGGATTACTGTAAATTATAGAGAAGCTTATAATATGTTTGCTGTTAATGGGATCTTATTTAATCATGAGTCTCCATTAAGAGGAGAAACTTTCGTGACCAGAAAAATCACTCGGGGTGTAGCGCAAATTGCCTTAGGGCGTCAAGAAAAGTTATATTTAGGGAATTTAGATGCAAAAAGAGACTGGGGACATGCAAAGGATTACGTGGAGGCTATGTGGTTAATTTTGCAACAAGAAAATCCAGAGGATTATGTAATTGCAACTGGAATCACAACTACAGTAAGAGATTTTGTTAGAATGGCATTTCGTGAGGTTGGAATTGAATTAGATTTTATTGGAGAGGGAGTCTTTGAACAGGCAATTGTTAAATCTTGTTCAAATCCTTTATATCAGTTGGAGAAAGGTTCTGTGGTAGTTGAGGTTGATGAAAGGTACTTTCGTCCAACAGAAGTTGAGTTATTAATTGGAGATCCAAGTAAATCTAAATCAAAGTTAGGCTGGGTGCCTAAATATGATTTGACAGCTTTGGTTAAAGATATGATGGATTCAGATTTAAAAATATTTAAGGGGGAGAGAGCTTAATTAACGCCTCCCCCTTTTTGCATTTTCCCCATTTCAAATATTATGTATGTTAAAACTTGCGTATTATACTTAATGTTAATCCATTTGAATTAGGTAAGAGTCTTCCACTATCAACACCCAGTACAATTTTTGTAAAGTAGCTTTTTGATAATTTTTTCTGTCCTTCTAAATAAAATGAAAATTGTAAAGATTGTGGAAACAATTTTTCTGTTACTCTCGTACCAAAATTCTTTGTAAAGGATAATTTAGAAATAGTACTCCAGCCAAATAAATTTCCTTCAAATCCAGAGTTAAATCCCCAGATTCTATTATTAATAAAGTACTCTATTAGATATGGACTTGATGGTAAATTTTCTCTAGCGGTATGTTTCGGTGTAATAAATGGATTTCCTAATCCATTATTTCTATATGACCATCCATAATTATATATATAGTGGTTTAAATAATTCTCGTTTCCTGTTGGTGTCGGTTTAGACCATGGTTCACCGGCCTG